>NZ_JAVYJI010000003.1:0-469968 GCF_032621725.1 Pseudomonas sp. zfem001
TGGCGCCATTCAATCGGGACAGCGGCTACTACCGAGGTACCCGGCGAGTCTGGGGTGGACGATCCGAAGTCAGGAAGGTGCTCTACATGGCTACGCTGTCGGCCATTCGCAGCCACAACGAGGTCGTGTACAGCTTCTACCGGCGACTTAAGGAACAGGGGAAACCAGGCAAAGTAGCGGTCGTCGCCTGCATGCGGAAATTGCTTACCATCCTCAATGCGATGCTCCGTGATCAGGCTCATTTCAGGCCTCAAGTGGCTTGACGCTGAACACGGTTGCTCGCCCGGCAGGGCGAAATCAACACGTCAGCGCGTAGGGTGTACCGGGACGCCGGCCGCTCGGAAGCAGTACGCCGATGATGTGTTGGACGCAGGTCTCGGCACGGCCTGGCGGGCTGCTCGCTTCGCGAGCGAGGCCGCCCTACGTCAGCAAATAGCCTGGTTGGAGCGCCTTCAGCCGAATGAAACGTTCGGTTTCATGCCCGCCATAACCTTTGACGCCTCGTCCTGACGAAGCCCCCGGATTTCATCCGGGCTACAAAAGCCTGCGCGTGCGGCGCAGGCAAAAAAATCGGGCCTGACGGCCCGAAAAAGTACTCCACCTTGAAGAGTTCGTTTACAGCACGTGCGACTGGTACAGCTCCGTCAGCGCTTCACCGCGCAAGTAGGCCAACTCCGCCGAGCGGCGGTCGCGGGGGCGGGACAGGGGGACGGCCAGTTCGCGTTGCAGGCGGCTTGGTGTACCGCCGAGGATCAGCACGCGGTCGCTGAGGTAGAAGGCTTCGTCGAGGTCATGGGTGACCAGCAGCACGGCGATCTCGTAGCGGGCGGCCAGCTCCACCACCAGATCCTGCAGTTTCATGCGGGTGAAGGCGTCCACCGCGCTGAAGGGCTCATCCAGTAGCAGCACCTGCGGTTTGCCGTACAGCGCACGGGCAATGGCCACGCGCTGGGCCTGGCCACCGGAAAGCTGTTTGGGCAGCGACTCGCCTCGCCCGTGCAGGCCGACGTCACGGAGCAATTGTTCAACCCATTTATTATCCGCCACCCAACCATCGGCGAAGCCAACGTTCTGCGCCACGCTCAGCCAGGGCATCAGCCGGGGCTCCTGGAACACCACGCCGATGCCGCTGCCACGCCCGAAGTTGAGCAGCGGGTTGAGTTCCAACCCGCCCTGATAATCCTGATCCAGCCCGGCGGCGATGCGCAGCAGGGTGCTCTTGCCGCAGCCGGAGGGGCCGAGCAGGCTGACCACTTCGCCAGCGGCCAGGCTCAGGCTGACGTCTTCGAGCACGCGCACGTCAGCGAAGGCCTTGTGGATATTCTGCAGTTTCAGCAGCGCACTCATGCTCCGTCCTCCCCGCCCTGATAGCTGTCGCGCCAGCGCAGGGCGCGGGTTTCCCAAGCCTTGAGCAGGCTGTCGCTGAGTTTGCCGAGCAGCGCCAGCAGCAGGATCGCGGCGATCACCAGATCCGGCCGCGAGGTTTCCCGGCCGTCGCTGAGCAGGTAGCCGAGGCCACGGGTGGCGGCGATCAGTTCGGCGGCGACGAGGAACATCCAGCTCAGGCTGAGCGCGCCGCGCAGGCCGGTGAACAGGCTCGGCAGCGCAGCGGGCAGCAGAATGCGGCGCACCAGCGCCAGCGGCGACAGGCCGTAGAGCCGGCCCACTTCCACCAGTTTGCGGTCGATGTTGCGGATGCCGGCGAGCAGCGCCAGGTACACCGGGAAGAAGGCGCCGAGGGCGATCAGCACGATCTTCGGCGTTTCGTCGATGCCCAGCCAGAGCAGCAGCAACGGTACCCAGGCCAGACTGGGAATCGCCCGCAGAGCCTGGAAGGTCGGTTCCAGATAGGCTTCGGCGCGGCGGCTGAGGCCCACCCAGGTGCCGATGACGATGGCCAGCGCGGCGCCGATGGCAAAGCCGGCGCCGACGCGCAGCAGGCTGGCGTTCAGATGCCGCCACAGTTCGCCGCTCTGCGCCAGCAGGTACAGCGTTTGCGCCACCTGGCTCGGCGCAGGCATCTGGTGCGCGGGCAATGCGCCGCTGCGCACCAGGGTTTCCAGCAGAGCCAGAATCAGCAGGGGCACCACCCAACCACGCAGGTCGGTCAGTGCCGGCCGCCAGCCTGGAAGCCGTTCAGCCCAGCGACCGATGACGAGATTGAGCGCGCCCATCGGTCAGTTCCCCGCCTTGGCCACGTTGCTGCCGATCACCTGAGCGGCCAGTTGCGGCTGGATCAGTTGGTCGACCACCTGAGCTACGTCGGTACCCGGACGCACCAGTTGCTCGTCGAGCAGGATGGGGGCAGAGGCTTTCAGCGCCTTGATGTGTTCGGCGCCCGGCTGCGGATTGCTGAAGTCGGTGCGCGACAGTTGCAGCTTGGCCACTTCCAGCGGCAGTTTGGCTTCGTCGGCGAGCAACTGGGCCAGGGCATCGGGGTTGGCGATGGCCCACTGGCGCGCCTGTTCGTAGGCGGCGATCACCTGTTTGATCAGCTCCGGCTGCTCCTTGGCGAACTTTTCGGTGACGCTGAGCACGCTGTAGCTGTTGAAGTCGCGGTTGCGGTACAGCAGGCGCGAACCGGCCTGCAGCTCGCTGGCGGCCATCAGCGGGTCGAGCCCGGCCCAGGCCTGCACGTCGCCGCGCTCCAGAGCGACGCGACCGTCTGGGTGTTGCAGGTGGACGATCTCCACGTCGTTCTTGTCCAGCCCGGCCTTCTGCAGGCTTTGCAGGAGGAACAGGAAAGGGTCGGTGCCCTTGGTGGCGGCGACCTTTTTACCCTTGAGGTCGGCCAGCGACTGGACGGGCGAGTCCTTGGGCACCACCAGCGCTGTCCACTCCGGACGACTGGCAACGTAGACGGTGTTGATCGGCGCGCCGTTGGCGCGGCTGAGCACGGCGGCCAGGCCGGCAGTGGAGGCGAAATCTGTGCTACCGCCGTTGAGGTATTCCAGCGAGCGGTTGCTGCCCTGGCTGAATGTCCATTTGACGGCGATGCCCTGCGGCGCGAGGGCTTTTTCCAGCAGGCCCTGTTGCTTGAGCACCAGGCTGGTGGGGGCGTAGTAGGCGTAGTCCAGGCGGACTTCTTTCGGTGGTGCGGCATGTACGGCGGCTGGCAACCAGGCGGCGAACAGCGCCGCCAGGCCAACGCGCAAGGCATTCTTTTTCATGGTCATCTCCTCATGGATGGATGGCCTTCCGGCCCGTTGGCGGGCCGGTCAGGAGATGTCACAACTGGGGTTACAGCAGGGTCAGGGTGTAACTCAGGATCAGGCGGTTTTCGTCGGCATCGGTGGCGACGTTGCCGCGCTGGGTCGCATTGCGCCAGGACACGCCGAGGCCTTTCAGCGGGCCGTCCTGCAGGGTGTAGTCGAGGCGGAAGTCGCGCTCCCACTCTTTCAGGTCACCGTTGGCGGAGTCGACGTTGTCGCCCTTGAGGTAGGCGACGCTGGCCTTCAGACCCGGCACGCCGAGTTTGGTGAAGTCATAGCCGTATTCGGCCAGCCAGGTGCGCTCGCCGGCGTTCTGGAACTTGCCGATCTGGCGGTCGGTGATCAGGTAGGACGAGCTGCCGCCGCCCTGGTTGAGGAACGGGAAGGCGCTGTCGCCTTCGACCTGCTGGTAGCCCAGGCTGGCGAAGTGGCTGCCCAGAGTGTAGGTGAACAGCGCGCTCCAGGTCTGGTTGTCGACCTCGCCGGTGCTACTGTCGCCAGCACGCCAGTAGCCGGCGCTGCGGTAGCCATCGGCACGTCCGGAGGCGCTGCCGTTCTTGCCGTCGGAGTTGCTGTCGAAGTAACGCAGGTCGGTCTTCAGCGAACCCGGGCCAATCGCCCAGTTGTGCACTAGGCCGAGGAAGTGCTGTTTGTAGAAGTCTTCCAGGTTGCCGTAGTAGTACTGCAGCGTCAGGTCCTTGGTCAGCTTGTAGTCACCACCGGCGAAGTAGAACTTGTTGGTGTCGGCGTCACCGGTGGCGCCGGCGATACGCAGAGAGATGTCGTCGGTGGAGCTACGGGTCTTGGTGCTTTCCAGCTGGCCCGCGGTCAGGGTCAGGCCGTCGATCTCGTTGGAGGTGATCTGCCCGCCTTCGAAAGTCTGCGGCAGCAGGCGGCCGTCGTTGAAGGTCACCACCGGCAGCTTCGGCAGCAGGGTGCCGATACGCGCCTCGGTCTTGGACAGGCGCACCTTGGCGGTCACGCCGGCCTTGCTGTAGTCGTCCACGGCGCTGCCGTCGCGCTCCAGCGGGAACAGCTGGCCTGGGGTGCGATCACGGCCGGCCTTGCTTGCGGTGCCGCCGGAGTCCAGCTTCACGCCAAGCAGGCCGATGGCATCGAGGCCGAAGCCGACGGTGCCCTGGGTGAAACCGGAACTGTAATTGAAGATGAAACCCTGCCCCCACTCTTGCGCCTCGCCGTTGTTGTTGGCGGTGTTCTTGTTGTTCAGGTCGTAATAGAAATTGCGCAGGCCGATGCTGGCCTTGCTGTCTTCGATGAAACCAGCGGCAGTCGCTTCGGTGGCCAGAGCGGCCAGGGCGACGGCCAGCGCCAGATTGGACTTGTTCATGCTCGATGCTCCAGGTGCTGTATGTGCTGTTTTAGGTTTGGCACTGCACAGGGGCTCGGCAGGACAGCGGACATGGCGCTGGTCTCGGCGGATTGGCATAAGAGCCCCTGATTCGGGCCCGATGCGGTGGTCCGCTGTCGGCTGGTGGCTAATCTACGAAATACGCGTTAATCCCTAAAAAGAATTATTTTCCACCTTGTAGTAACTAAAAGGAATATACGCCTGATCCCGATGCAACTCGGTCCGTAGGAGCCGATTCATCCGCGAATCCTGCGAGCCACTTCTGACGGCTTGCTTCGCCCGCCCGCACAGGCCCCCGCCGCGCCTGACAAACTGGCCTTAGCTAATTCCTAAAAATTATTTAACAACTGCTTTTTATATCGACTAGCTTCTCTTCACCGGATCACCGGACTTCTTTTTCTAAACACTGAAGTACGCGTGATCCGCCGCACCCCATGGCCGGCACGTGTTCGTATCGAGAGCCGCCATGTCCAAGACCCATTCCAAACGCAGCACACTGATCGCCGCCTCGCTGGCCATCGGTCTGCTCGTCGCTCCGCTCACCGAAGCCGCCGAGCAGCTGCGCATCGGCTACCAGAAATCCTCCACGCTGATCAGTCTGCTGAAGAGCCAGGGCACTCTGGAAAAAGCCCTGGCCGATCAGGACATCAGCGTCAGCTGGCACGAATTCCCCAACGGCCAACCGCTGCTGGAGGCGCTCAACGTTGGCAATATCGACCTGTCCGCCGATGTCGCCGACACCGTGCCGGTGTTCGCCCAGGCCGCCGGCGCCGACCTCGCCTATTTCGCCCAGGAAGCGCCCTCCCCCAGCGCGCAGGCGATCATCGTGCGCGAGGATTCGCCGATCAAAACCCTGACCGACCTCAAAGGCAAGAAGGTCGCCGTGACCAAGGCAGCCGGCGTGCACTACCTGCTGATCGCCGCGCTGAACAAGGCTGGCCTGAAATTCAGCGACATCGAACCCGCCTACCTGACCCCTGCCGACGGCCGCGCTGCCTTCGAGAACCGCAAGGTGGACGCCTGGGTCACCTGGGAGCCCTTCCTCAGCGGCGCGCAGCAGCAGTTGCCGACGCGCATCCTCGCCGACGGCAAGGGCCTGGCCGATTACCAACGCTACTACCTGACCAGCGCCAAATTTGCCAAGAGCCACCCGCAGGTGCTGCAGACCGTGTTTGCCGAGCTGGTGAAGACTGGCGACTGGCTGCGCGCCAACCCACGCCAGGCGGCCGAAATCCTTGGTCCGCTGTGGGGCAACCTCGACCCAGCCATCGTCGAGAAGGCGAACGCCAAACGCAGCTATCAGGTGCGCCTGGTGCAGCCGGACAGCCTCGCCGAGCAGCAGAAGATCGCCGATGCCTTCTACAGCGCCAGCCTGCTACCGACCTCGGTGGATGCCCGCGAAGTCAGTATCTGGAGCCCGCAATGAGTGCCGAAGCCCGTCTGCACCCCAGCCTCCGTGACGAGCCGCTGTTCGCCGCGCACCTGTTCCCCGTCGATTTCGGCAGCCGCACGGCCAAGGTCGAACGCCTGGCCCGGCGCCTGGCAGCCAGCGCGGTGGAGCGTGATCGTGCTGGTGGCAGCGCCCAGGCCGAACGCGAACTGTTGCGCGACAGCGGTCTGCTGACCCTGGCCGTGCCGCAGCAGCACGGCGGCCAGGGCGTGGTCTGGCCGGAGATCTACCGCATCGTGCGCTACCTGGCGGCGGTGGACAGCTCGCTGGCCCACCTGTTCGCCTTCCAGCACCTGCAGGTGGCGACCATCCAGCTGTTCGGCAACCCAGATCAGCAGCGCCACTGGCTGACGCGCACGGTGCAGGAGCGCTGGTTCTGGGGCAACGCCACCAACGGTCGCGACACCGGCCTCAAACTCAGCACACGCGAAGAGCATTACGAGCTCAATGGCAGCAAGTCGTTCTGCTCCGGTGCCCTCGGCGCCGACGCGCTGGTGGTCAGCGCACCGCGCGGCAAGAACCCGGAGGATCGCGTGTTCATCGTGCTGCCCAGCCAACGCGAGGGGCTGGCGGTGAACAGCGACTGGGACGGCTTCGGCCAACGCCAGACCGACAGCGGCACGGTGCAGTTCGAGCAGGTATTCGTCGACGCCAGCGAGCTGCTCGGCCCGGTCGGCCCCAGCCCACGCACCACGCTGCGCGCCTGCCTGTCGCAACTGATCCTCACCCAGCTCTACCTGGGCAACGCCCAGGGCGCGCTGGACGCAGCGCTGCGTTACACCCGCGAGCAGAGCCGCGCCTGGCCAGCATCGGGCGTGGCCAATGCCAGCGACGATCCATTTATCCAGCAGCGCTACGGTGAGCTATGGCTGCGCTACCGCAGCGCCCTGCCCCTCGCCGAGCACGCCGCCCAGCGCCTGCAAACCGCCTGGGAAAAACCGGCGCTGACCGCCGCCGAACGTGCCGAAGTGGCGCTGGCCATCAGCGAGGCCAAGGTGGTGGCGGTGCGCGCCGCGCTGGAGATTACCAGCCAGATCTTCGAAGCCATGGGCGCCCGCGCTACCAGCTCGCGCTACGGCTTCGACCGCTTCTGGCGCAACGTGCGCGTGCACAGCCTGCACGACCCCATCGACTACAAGGTGCGCGACCTCGGCCACTGGCTGCTCAGCGGTCAGGGCCCACAAGCGTCGCTGTACAGCTGACAAGGAGGTTAGAGCCACAACCAACATGCATGGAAAACCCATATCTCGCATCGACAAAGGCTAATCAGCCGCAAAACTGCCAACGACAACGAGGTCAACACAATGAAGATCAAGACCCTATTCGGCGCCGGCGCATTGCTTGCCGCCGCTCTGCTGCAATCGGTGACGGCGCATGCCGCAAGCGAATACCTGATCAGCACCGACTGGCTGGAAAAGAACCTGAAAGATCCCAAGGTACGCATCATCGAAGTCAGTGTGGTGCCCGGTGTCTACGAACGCGGGCATATTCCCGGCGCGGCGAACTTCGCCTGGCACAGTGACCTGGTCGACCCGGTACGCCGCGATATCGCCAGCCAGGAAGCCTTCCAGCAACTGCTGCGCAAGGCCGGGGTGAATAACGACAGCACCACGATCATCTACGGTGACAACAACAACTGGTTCGCTGCCTGGGGCGCCTGGGTGTTCGACGTGTATGGCGTCGACAACGTCAAACTGCTCGACGGTGGCCGCGCCAAGTGGGAAGCCGAAGGCCGTCAGCTGGACAGCCGCGCCAGCACACCGAGTGCCGGTAACGTGACCGTGAAGGCAGCCAACAAGGATCTGCGCGCGTTCCTCCCGGACGTGCTCGCAGCCGCCGAGAAGCGCAGCGACACGCAACTGGTGGATATCCGCTCGGCTGACGAATACAACGGCAAGGTCTTCGCTCCGCAAGGCGTGCAGGAGCTGGCCGTGCGCGCCGGCCATGTACCGGGCGCAGTGAACGTGCCCTGGGGCCAGGCGGTCGCTGCTGATGGCACCTTCAAATCGGCTGATGAGCTGAAGAAGGTCTACGGCGCGGTGGGCATCGACGGCAGCAAGCCGATCATCACTTACTGCCGCATCGGCGAGCGCTCCAGCCATACCTGGTTCGCCCTGAAGAAAATCCTCGGCTACGACGTGCGCAACTACGACGGTTCCTGGACCGAATACGGCAATGCCGTGGGCGTACCGGTGGTGAACGTGGCCGGCACCGTCTGGGGCGGCAAATAAGCGAACACTCGGCGCGGTGGTGAATCACGCGTCAGCGATTCACCACCAACGCGAGGTCATCCCCCAAGGCTGATGCTTCCTGCATGAGCGGATTCATCCGCGAATTTCGCGGCTGAAGCCGCTCCTACAAAAAAAATGTCAGTCACGCAAAACGCGGCTCCGGCCGAAACGCCGGGGCAGCTTTCGTCATCACGGTCGGAAAGGACAACCTATGACCGCCAGTATCGTCTCCACTCGCGCAGTGCTGCCCATCACCCTGGCGGGCCTGCTCGCTCTCGCCCTGCTCGCCTTCATCTGGCAACTGTCCGATGGCAGTAACCAGGGCCGCGCCTTCGGCTATTCGCTGGCCAGTGGCGCGCTGTTCGGTCTGTTTCTACAGCGTTCACGCTTCTGCTTCTTCTGCGTGACGCGCGACTTCGTCGAACGCCGTGTGCCGGACGGCCTGCTCGGCCTGCTCGCCGCTCTGGCGGTAGGCAGCATTGGTTATCACGCGGTGTTCGGCGCCTTCCTGCCCGACCCCAGCGGCGGGCGGCTACCACCGGATGCCCATATCGGCCCGCTGAGCTGGGTGCTGGCCCTGGCCGCCACGGTGTTCGGCATCGGCATGGCGATTTCCGGCTCGTGCATCAGTGCGCACCTGTACCGCCTCGGTGAAGGCAACTTCGCCTCACTGGCTGCACTCGCCGGCGCCCTGCTTGGCTTCGCCCTGGGTTTTCTCAGCTGGAATCCGCTGTACCTGGCCGCCCTGCAGGAGGCGCCGGTGCTGTGGTTGCCGGGCAAGCTCGGTTACGGCGGTTCGCTGCTCTTGCAACTGATCCTGCTTGGCGCGCTTGCCGCCTGGCTGCTGCGTTATCGCCAGGCGGGCACAGCTTCCGGGGCAAAGGGGCTATGGTCGCTGCTGTTCGGCGCACGCTGGCCGACCTGGGTCGGCGGCGTGTTGATCGGTGGGCTGGCGGTGCTGGCCTACTTTCGCGTCGCACCGCTGGGGGTGACGGCCGAGCTGGGCAGCCTGGCGCGCACCAGCGCCGATAGCCTGGGCTGGCTACCCGAACGCCTGGAGGGACTCGATGGCTTTTCCGGCTGCGCCACGGTGATCAAGGAAACCCTGCTGTCGAACAACGGCCTGTTCGTCATCGGCCTGGTCAGCGCGGCCTGGGCCAGCGCCCTGGCCGCAGGCGATTTCCGCCCCAGCGGCGGTGCACCACGTGATTGGCTACGCGGCCTGATCGGCGGCGTACTACTGGGCTGGGGCAGCCTGCTGGCGTTGGGCTGCACGGTGGGCACGCTGCTGTCCGGGGTGATGGCCGGCGCGGCGTCGGGCTGGGTGTTCGGCCTGTTCTGCCTGGTTGGCACCCTGCTTGGCTTGAAGCTCAGGCCGTTGCTGCGGTTGGGGTAGTCGGGGTTCGCCTCATTACGCGGCCGCGTCTAGGGCAGCGCGTAGGGCGTACCGGGACGCCCTACGTCAGGCCGTCTTGCTCGGCGAGGCATCCTCGAAGCGGTCGACCTTGCGCAGGCTCTTGAAGCCAAGCATCCAGCCGCCAGTCACGGTCAGGGTGCAGGCGCAACCGATCAGCGCTGCCGGCACCACGCCGAACCAGGCAGCGCTGGTGCCGGCGCGGAATTCGCCGAGCTCGTTGGAAGAGCCGATGAACAGCATGTTCACCGCATTTACACGACCACGCATGGTGTCCGGTGTGGAGAACTGCACCAGCGAGGAACGGATGTACATGCTCACCATGTCCGCGCCGCCGGCCACCACCAGCGCGGCGAACGACAACCAGAACAGGCTGGACAGGGCGAACACCAGGTTGGCCACACCGAACAGGGCCACCGCGCCGAACATCACCAGCCCAACATGGCGGTTGAACGGCTTCATGCTCAGGTACAACCCGACCGACACCTCACCGATGGCCATGGCACTGCGCAGCAGACCGAGGCCTGTCGGCCCAACTTCCAACACCTCCTGGGCGTAGATAGGCAGCAGCGCGATCACGCCGCCGAGCAGCACGGCGAAAAGGTCCAGCGAGATGGTGCCGAGGATGATCGGCCGCGTGCGGATGAAGTGGATGCCCGCGGTAAAACGCGCCCAAGCGGTAGCTTCCAGTGCCTGCATCTTTTCCGCATAGCGCACGGGCACCCGCAACATAAGGGCGGTGCCGGCGAGGAAGCAGGCCAGACACACCGAGTAGGTCAGCCCACCGCCACCGATGGCGTACAGACCACCACCGATCACCGGGCCGGAAATGGTAGCGCCGCGCATGATCATGCTATTAGCGGCGATGGCCGCAGCCAGGCGCTCGCGCGGCACGATCTGCGGCAGCAGGCTCGACAACGCCGGCCCGGTAAAGGCGCGGCCACAGCCGTACAGCACCAGCACGGCGTAGTACCAGGCGACCGGCGCCCCACTCAGCGACAACCATAACAGCGCCCCGGCGCACACGCCCTCGACTAGCCAGCTGAGCATCAGGATCAGCTTACGATCGTAACGGTCGATCAGATCGCCGGCCGGCATCAACAGCACCAGCATGGGAATGAACTGAACCAGGCCGACATAGGCCAGCGACAGCGGGTCGCGCGTCAGGTCGTAAACCTGCCAGGCCACGACGATGGCCTGAATCTGTACGGCGAACACCACCACGATGCGGGCAATGAGAAACGGCAGGAAACCGGGAAGCCGGTAGACGGAAACGGGGGCAGCGGACACGGCAGAAACCTCGAGGCATGACCGGCTAGTGCCGGTCGAGGTGAGCCGGCCAATCTACGTCAAGGCGCTACTGCGGGGCAAACGCGTGAACAGCCTGTTGCACGGATCGAACCCAAGGAAACGTGGAGCGTTCGTAGAAGTGAACCGTGGGTGATGACTGTAGGAGCGCTGCCCCGGCGCGAGACGAGCGCTCATAGCGCATTATCGAGTCGCATGATCCATTCGCCGTGGGGCGCGGCGCCTACAGTCATTGGTAGCGCGGGCGGATGCGGGAGGTCATCCTGCCCGCCAGTATCCAGGCTAGACGAATGCCTGGTCGCCGAAACCGCGCGGCAGGCGCTGGCGGCCCGGCAAGGCTGTCAGGCGCGCTTCCCAGGAGGTGCGCCAGTCATTGACGGCACGCGCGGCCTTCTCACGGCGGGCGGCCCGGCGCGCAGCGTTACGGGCATTACGACGAGCTTCGGTGAAGACTTCGGTCTTGCGGCAATTGCGGCATTTGACCTTGCCCAGCTCGGTGGTGGAAGGCAGTTTTTCACCATGAGAACCACAGGCAAGGTGGCCAGAGACTTTGTAGTGCGTAACCATCGCGTTATCTCCTTGATTGTGGGCGCCCGGCTGCAGCCAGCCGATTTACACCCCTCAGGAAATGTGACTATTAAAGCGCAGCGGTGGTTCATTAACGGCCAGGAGGCATAAGCCGTCTCGCTAGCCACCGGTCCCCCGAGCGGGTCTAATGCCTACTTTTGCCGGAACATCGCGATGCCCCTGAGCCCCGACGAACTCACGCAGATCAGCGCCCTCACCCTGGCCCACTACCAAAGCAGCGCCGAGGACTTTCGCGAGGGCACGCGCGACCATGACGTGAGCCAGAACATCGCCGCGCTGCTGCGTCATATCGAGGGCGAAAAGCCCTGGCGCATCCTCGATTTTGGCTGTGGTCCGGGGCGTGATCTGCGCACCTTCAGCGGCCTCGGCCATACCGCCATCGGCCTCGATGGCTGCGCAGAGTTCGTCACCATGGCGCGCGCCGACAGCGGCTGCGAGGTCTGGCAGCAAAGTTTTCTGGAGCTGGATCTGCCGGCCGGCCACTTCGATGGCATCTTCGCCAACGCCAGCCTGTTCCATGTGCCCGATCAGGAGCTGCCGCGCGTGCTCAGCCAGTTGCAGGCAGCGCTGAAACCAGGCGGCGTGCTGTTCAGCTCCAACCCGCGCGGCGAGAATCAGGAAGGCTGGAACGGCCCGCGCTACGGCAGCTACCACGACCTGGAACGCTGGCGCGCGCGGCTCACGGCGGCCGGTTTCGTCGAGCTGGAACACTACTACCGCCCCGCCGGCCTGCCACGCGACCAGCAGCCCTGGCTGGCCAGCGTGTGGCGACGAGTCGCTTAGCTCACCACCACAGGCATGCGTCGCTCTAGTCGAATACTGGCCGGAAAAAGCTGCGCTCGTAGCTGAGGATGCAGCGCGTCTCTTCAGCGTAGCGGAAGGCCGCCTGGCACTCCGCGTCGGCGAAAGAGTCCTGACGATAGCGCTCGTACTCGGCCAGGCCGGGGAAGCTGAACAGCGCCAGGGCCACGTCGTTGGCGCCCTCGGACGGCAGGAAATAACCGTGGTGCGTGCCGCCGAAGCGCTCTACCAACGGAATCCACAGCTTCGCATAGTGCTCGAATTCCTTGAGTTTGTAGGGATCGACGATATAGCGCAGGTAGCAGCTGATCATGGGCGTCCTTCATTGCGGGTGGATTCGATGAAGCCGGGATATAAACACGGCGAAAAATCCACACGCCATTCTTTTCCCGAATCACGCCAGCAACCGGCGGTGCGCACGGCGCACCCTACCCGGTGACCAGCTGGCGCAAACGCTCGCCATCGATGGCCCGGCACATCCCTTCGGGCTTCTGCATCGGCGAATCCTCGGCAGCCAGCATGGCATTGAGCACCGCCTCGTCGGTGGCCTGCACGGCGGCCAGGTACAGCGCGTCGAAGCACTCGTCGTTGAGGTAGTCGAGGTTCAGGCGCGTCGGCGACACCTGCGGCAAAGGCCGTGGGTTGGCCACGCTGAATGCCAGGAAGATGTCGCCGGAGTTGTTGCCACCCGGCGTGCCGGCCAGGGCGATGCCGAGGCCGGCGCGCTGGGCCAGACGCTTGAGCTGGTGCGGCAGCAGCGGCGCGTCGGTGGCGAGGATGACGATGATCGAGCCGCGCTCGCGCTCCAGCCCGACTGGCAGTTCATCTTCCAGGCGCTCGCCGACCGGCACGCCACAGACCTTGAGCCAGGCGCGCTGGCCATGGTTGGCCTGCACCAGGGCGCCGAGGGTGTAGGTCTGGCCGTCGATCTCGACAAGGCGCGAGGCACTGCCGGTGCCGCCCTTGTAGCCGTAGCAGATCATGCCGTTGCCGCCGCCGACGTTGCCCTCGGCGATGGCCCCGCCTTTTGCAGCGTCCAACGCGGCCAGGGCATCGGCCTCGCTGACGTGCTGGCCGTTGATGTCGTTGATCACCCCGTCGTAGGTCTCGGCCACCACCGGCATCGCCCACAGGTGCTCGCGCTGCCAGGAATCGGCGTACTGGCGGATCGTCCAGCGCGCGGCGGCATGGTGAACGATACCGACGCTGTGCGAGTTGGTGATGCACAGCGGGCCGACGAAGTAGCCGCCGTGTTCGATCCAGTGCGTGCCGGTCATCTCGCCATTGCCGTTGAGCGCATGGAAGCCCGCCCACACTGGCTGCGGCTCGCTATCGCGGCCACGCGGCAGGATGGCGGTGACGCCGGTCTGGATGCGCCGGCCGTTGTCGGCCACGCCATCGAGGGTGCGGTAGCCGACCAGCACGCCGGGCACGTCGGTGATGGCGTTGTACGGGCCGGGGGTGCCGGGCAGCGGCAGGCCGAGTTCGCGGGCGCGAGGTTTAGCCATGGGAGTCATCCTGGGAAGTGGCGGGCTTGCGATTGCGCAGGTACAGGCCGAGGGCGGCGATCAGCAGCGAGGCAATCAGCAGCAGGGTGGCGATGGCGTTGATCTCTGGCTTGATGCCGCGGCGGATCATGCCGTAGATGAAGACCGGCAGCGTGGTGGAGTCCACCCCGGCGATGAAGTAGGTGATCACCAGATCGTCCATCGAGATGATGAACGCCAGCAGCGCGCCACCGACCACGCCGGGCAGGATCTGCGGCAGGGTCACCCGCCGGAAGGTCGTCCACGGTGACGCGCCAAGATCGGCCGAGGCCTCTTCCAGGCGCGTGTCCATGCCGGCCAGACGTGCGCTGACGATCAGGAACACATAACTGATCAGGAAGGTGCAATGGCCGATGATGATCGAGCCCTTACCCAGCGGCATGCCGACACCGACGAAGAAGATCAGCAGGGCGATGCCGAGCACGATGTCGGGCATCAGCATCGGCATGAACAGCAGCACCCGGTAGAACTTCTGCAGACGGAAGCGATAGCGCGCAATCGCCAGCGCGGTGAGTGTGCCGATCACGGTAGAGATCGCCGTGGTGGTCAGCGCCACCACCAGGCTGGTGCGCAACGCAGCCAGCAACTGGTCGGTGGATTCGACGTACAGCGCGTTCTCGCTGAGGTTGGTGGACAGGCCGAACAGCGAGCGATACCAGTCGAGACTGAAGCCGTCCCAGATCATCATGTTGATCGGGTTGCTGTTGAACGAGTAGGCGACGATCAGGCCGATCGGCAGGTACAGGAAGACGAAGAAGGCCAGGCTGTAGCCGCCCAACAGACGGCGCCCGAGGTTGGCGAGCAGGGTGGTCATCGGCTGGCCTCCTGTGCGCTGTTGCGCCCTTGCACCAGCACGTAGAGCACCAGGCACACCAGCACTGCAGCCATCAGCAGCATCGCCAGGGCGGCGCCGAACGGCCAGTTGCGCGCTGCGAGGAACTGCTGCTCGACCAGGCTGCCGATCATCAGCACGCGCGCGCCGCCGAGCAGCGACGGCACGATGAAGTTACCCAGGCTGGGGATGAAGACGATGATCGAGCCGGCGGCGATGCCCGGCAGGGTCAGCGGGAAAATCACTTTCCAGAAACTCTGCCAGCGGCTCGCACCGAGGTCGGCCGAGGCTTCCAGAAGGCGCTTGTCGAGCTTCTCGACGCTGGCGTAGACGGGCATGAACATGAACGGGATGAAGATGTAGGTCATGCCGATCAGCACTGCCGTCTCGGTGTAGATCAGCTCCACCGGGTTGTAGAAGCCCAGCGCCGCCAGCGCGGTGTTGATCACGCCGCTGGGACGCAGGATCAGCAGCCAGGCGTAGAGGCGCACGATCAGGCTGGTGAAGAACGGCAGGGTGATCAGGAACAGGCAGAAGTTGCGCATCCGCTCCGGCTGGCGCGCCACCCAGAAGGCTGCCGGGTAGCACAGCGCCAGGGTCGCCAGCACGGTCAGCGCGGCCAGCTTGAACGAGCGCAGGATGATTTCCAGGTAGACCGGATCGAATTCCTCGTTGACGCCATCGGCCCAGCCCAGCACGCGACCGAAGTTGTCCGGGTAGAAGCTCCACTCGACGCCGCCGTAGAGCCCCGGTTCGAGCAGGCTGTAGACGGCCATGATGGTCAGCGGGGCAAGGAAGAACACACCGATGATCAGCGTCACCGGGGTCAGCAGGCCGACCAGGCGCAAGCGCTCGCGCAATGGCATCAGGCACCTCCGGGGATCAGGTGCGCGGCCGTAAGCCCGTACCAGAGCTGCACGTTGTCGCCCGCGCGCAGGCGTTGCGGCGCGGCGTCACGCAGCACCGCCTTGACCAGGCGACCGTGCGCGGTACGCAGCAGCAACTCGAAGTCCTTGCCGATGAACAGCAGTTGTTCCAGGCGCCCTTCCAGCGCGACGAAACCTTCGCCGGGGCACTGCAGATGGAATTGTTCGGGGCGCAGCATGAGCTGGGCGCTCTGGCCGAGACGCAGGTCGGGGTGGCGTGCCTGCAACAGGTCGCCCTGGCTGTCGAGCAAGTAGGCGATGCCGTCATTGACCGAGCCGACGTGCACGTCGAACAGGTTGCTCTCGCCGATGAAACCGGCGACGAAGGCGTTGGCCGGGCGGTGGTAGATCTCCGCGGGAGCGCCGATCTGCTGGATATGACCGCCATTGAGCACGACGATGCGGTCGCTCATGGTCAGCGCTTCTTCCTGATCGTGAGTGACGAAGACGAAGGCGATGCCCAGCGTATGCTGGAGGTTCTTCAACTCGCGCTGCATGGCCTGGCGCAGTTGGCGGTCGAGCGCCGACAGCGGCTCGTCGAGCAGCAGCAGGGCCGGGCGATCGACGATGGCGCGGGCCAGCGCCACACGTTGCTGCTGACCGCCGGACAGCTGGCCGGGCTTGCGCCGCTCCATGCCGGCCAGGCCGACCATCTCCAGCGCCTCGCCGACGCGCTGGCGTTTCTCGGTCTTGCCGACGCCGCGCACATCCAGCGCATAGCCGACGTTGTCGCCGATGCTCATGTGCGGAAACAGCGCGTAGCTCTGGAATACCGTGTGCACCGGGCGGCGGTGTGGCGGTACGAGGTTCATCGACTGGCCCTGGATCAGCAGCTCGCCGCCATCGAGTTGCTCAAAGCCGCTGATGGTACGCAGCAAGGTGGTCTTGCCGCAGCCGGACGGCCCCAGCAGGGTGACGAACTCATTGCTGCCGACAGCCAGGTCGAGGCCGTCGAGTGCACGCACCAAGTGCCCTTCCGGCGCACGGTAGTGCTTCACCGCGCCACGGATCTCGACCACCGGCGCAGTTTTGGTGAAAGCGGTCATGGAGGACTCCATCGATATCGGAGTGATCGCGGCTGAAGCCCCTCCCACAGGGAACCTGCAATCCGTGGGAGGGGCTTCAGCCGCGACCTAACTGCACAAGCTGACTCAGTTGGCGGTACGCACGCGCGTCCACACCCGGTCGTACTGCTTCAGACCCTTGCCGATATCTTCGAAGATCTGCAGCTTGGCCATCACCTCGGCCGGCGGGTTGACCTGCGGGTTGTCACGCAGCTCGGCGGGCAGCAACTTCAGCGCTTCCTTGTTCGGCGTGCCGTTCATCTGCTGCGCGGTGTTCAGCGCGGCGATCTCCGGCTGCAGGAAGAAGCTCATGAAGCGCTTGGCGTTGGCCTTGTTCGGCGCGCTCTTGAGCACGCACATGTCCTCCTGGTACATCGTCGCGCCTTCCTTGGGGATGACGTAGGCGAGGTTCTGCGGGTCCTGCTTCACGTACATCATGGCGCCGACGAAATAGTGCGAGGCGGCGGCGTCGCCGGATTGCACCATCGGCACACTGTCGTAGGTGAAGGCGGCGATCAGCGGCTTGCGCTCGATCAGCCAGTCGGCGGCCTGCTTGAGCTCGGCTGGTTCGGTGCTGTTGACCGACTTGCCGTCCTTGATCAGGCCGACGCCGAGGGTCTCGCGCATGTCGTCGAGCATGATCACCTTCTTGCCGGCCTTGGCCTCGGCGAAGAAGTCATCCCAGCTCTCGATCGGTTTGGAGACCTTGTTCTTGTTGTAGAAGATGCCCACCGTGCCCCAGGCGTAGGGCATGCAGTACTCACCCTTGGGGTCGGATTTCGAGCGCAGGAAGGCCGGGTCGATATTGGCGAAGGCGGCATCCTGGTTGACGTCAGTCTTCTCCAGCAGGCCGAGGGCGGCCATGGTGTCGTGCATGTGTACCGAGGGGAATACGATGTCGTAGCCCTTGGCACCGGCCTGCAGCTTGGCCAGCATCTCTTCGTTGCTGCCGTAGGTGTCGAGCGACACCTTGATGCCGGTCTCGGCGGTGAAGCGGGTCAGCACCTCGGGGTTGATGTAGTCGCCCCAGTTGTATAGGCGCAATTCTTCGGCGGCCTGGGCGGCGCCGGTGACGAGGCCGCTGCCAAGCGCGACGCACAGGGCGAGATGACGCAGTATGGGCATGTTCCTGTTCTCCACTGTTGTGGCCGCGCAGGGCGCGACATTTGCTTGTTGCGGCAGGAAGCGCGAGCGTCGACTGCGAGGTGGAAAGACTTCTGCTGGCTCTCTCACCCAAACAGCGGCCAATCGACAGCTCTTTGCGTTACGGCTGCAGAGTAGAATATATTTATTCCAAAGATCAATACTCTGACATTTAAATGTCAGAACGTTTTGGCATGGCAGGGGAATCGGACATGCTCGATGGCAAGATGCAACACCTGGAAGGCAAGCTGACGCCGGCCGAGCGCACCCTGTGGGTCTACATCCAGGCCAACCTGGAAACCCTCGCTTTCGAGAACGGCGCAAGCCTGGCGGCCAAGAGCGGGGTCAGCCCCAACACCGTCAGCCGCTTCCTGCGCCGGCTGGGCTACAAGGGACTGAAAAGCCTCAAGGACGAGCTGCGCGACGAAGTGCGCGTGCAATCGCTGCTCAACCCGGCGCTGATCGAGCGGGTCGAGCAACCGGAAGACCTGGTGGCCCACCTCAACGAGGAAATCGAAGCCCTGCGTGCCTTCGCCGAACTGCTCGGCAGCCAGCACTGGCGCGACATCGTGGCGCGCGTGGGGGACGCCGAACGCGTGTTCGTCTGCGGCTTCCAGACCATTCGCGGACTGGCCGAGGACTTCGCCAACCGCCTGGCCCTGGTGCGCTCGGGCGTGGAATTTCTCGATCTCTACAGTGGTGTGCTCGGCCAGTGGCTGGACAGCCACAACCAGCGCTGCTGCGTGATCCTCATCGACATCGCGCCCTACGCCGACGCCGGCATCGCCTTCGCCAACAACTGCCTGAAGCAGAACGCCGACCTGGTGGTGTTCACCGACGAATACGGCATCGCCAAACATATCGACACGCCATACATCGTCACCATGAAGACCAAGACCGGCTTGATCCTAGAATCCACCGGCGGCCTGACCAGCGCTCTGAACGTGCTGCTGCACTGCGTGGCCAGCGACCACAAGGATCAGCTCAAGGAGCGCCTCGGCGCCTACCGGGCGCGGGTCGAGAGCCTCAAGCTGTATCGCACCTGAAAGAACCGGCCCGGCATTGCGACATCCGCTGTCCCTGCACTCGTTCCTCTTCGGGCAGTCAGTGCTTTTTGAGCGACGGCAGCAATGCCGTGAGGATGCCCAGCAACGGCAGGAACGAGCAGATCAGGAACACCTCCTCGATGCCGTGGATGTCCGCCAGGTAACCGAGCAGCGCCCCGCCGATGCCGCCGAAGCCGAACATCAGGCCGAAGAACAGCCCGGCGATCATACCGACGTTGCCCGGCATCAGCTCCTGGGCGAAGACCACGATGGCGGAGAACGCCGAGGCCAGGATGAAACCGATCACCATGCTCAGCACGCCCGTCCAGAACAGGTCGACGTGCGGTAGCAGCAGGGAGAACGGCGCCACGCCAAGGATGGAGAACCAGATCACCTGCTTGCGCCCGATGCGGTCGCCGATCGGCCCGCCGAAGAAGGTACCGGCAGCCACCGCGCCGAGGAACAGGAACAGGTAGAGCTGCGAGCTGGCCACCGACAGGTCGAACTTCTCGATCAGGAAGAAGGTGAAGTAGCTGGTGAAGCTGGCCATGTAGAAGTACTTGGAGAACACCAGCAGCGCCAGGATCAGCAAGGCGAACTTCACACGCCCTGTTGACAGACCGTGGGTGGCCACGCCGCCCTGCTTGAGCTTGAACAGCGTCAGGTGGTGGCGATACCAGCGGC
Source organism: Pseudomonas sp. zfem001 (assembly GCF_032621725.1). Classification (NCBI taxonomy): domain Bacteria; kingdom Pseudomonadati; phylum Pseudomonadota; class Gammaproteobacteria; order Pseudomonadales; family Pseudomonadaceae; genus Pseudomonas; species Pseudomonas sp. zfem001. Next base: position 19,616 of record NZ_JAVYJI010000003.1, read on the forward strand.
TCAAGCCGTACAACACGACGATGGCGAAGGCGGCGAACAGGCCGAACCAGGCGACGTTGCCCTGGCCGTAGGGAATGATGATGGCCGCCGCCAGCAGCGGGCCGAAGGCGGTGCCGGCATTGCCACCGACCTGGAAGGTGGACTGTGCCAGCCCATAGCGCCCGCCCGAAGCCAGACGGGCGATACGCGACGCCTCGGGGTGGAAGGTCGAGGAGCCGATGCCCACCAGCGCCGAGGCCAGGAGGATCGCCGGGAAGCTGCCGACGAAGGCCAGCATGAGGATGCCGACCAGGGTGCACAGCGAGCCGGCCGGCAGCAGCCAGGGCTTGGGATGGCGGTCGGTGTGGTAGCCCACCCAGGGCTGCAGCAGCGAGGCAGTGAGCTGGAAGGTCAGGGTGATCAGGCCGATCTGCGCGAAGCTCAGGCCGTAGTTGAGCTTGAGCATTGGGTAGATGGCGGGTAACACCGCCTGGATCAGATCGTTGATCAGGTGCGCCAGGGCGCAGGCGCCGATCACGCGCATCACCAGAGGGCTGGCCTGGCTGACGGGCGACGCGCCGGCCAGGGAGGTAGCGGCAGGGCTGCTGGACATGCTTGAAGCTTCCGAACGAGATGAGGAACGGCGCTATGCTAGGCTGCGCTCAACCGCCTGTCTCACGAAGATCGGGAAACAACCCTCGCAAAAAAGGCAGCCTTATGCGCTTAGCCGATAAATTACTGGCCGAGATCGACGCATCACCCTGGCTGGTCAGCAGCAGCGCCACCGATTACCCGGTCAACGCCGTCATCGAGCCGCACTCGCACCGCAACAAGCACCAGTTGATCTACGCCATCTCCGGAGTGATGGTAGTGACCTCGGCGATGAATCAGTGGACGGTGCCGCCGAGCCGCGGCATCTGGATGCCCTGCGGCCAGGTGCACGCGATCCGCTGCATCGGTAGCGTGCGGATGCGCAGCGTCTTCGTGCGCCCCGACAGCCTGCCGGACATGCCCACCGAGTGCCGCGCCGTGGCCATCTCGCCGCTGCTGGGCGAGCTGATCCGCGCCGCCGTGGACATCACCCAGCCCTACGCCGACGACTCGCGCGAGGCACGGGTGATGCGTCTGATCCTCGATGAGCTGCGTATCCTGCCGACCCTGCCACTGCACCTGCCGCAACCAGCCGATCCGCGCATTCAGTCAATCTGCACGACACTGCAGGCCGACCCCGGCGATGCCTCAACGCTGGCCGACTGGAGCATCCGCCTGGGTCTGGACGAGAAGACCATTCAGCGCCTGTTTCAGAAAGGTACCGGCATGACCTTCGGCCAGTGGCGCCAGCAGGCGCGCCTGCTGCTGGCCCTGGAGCGCATCGCCCTGGGCGAGAAGATCATCGACATCGCCGGGGAGCTGGGCTACGACAGCCCCAGCGCCTTCACCACCATGTTCAAGAAGCAGTTCGGCACCACGCCCAGCCAGTTCTTCAAGTAAGCCGGGCAAAAGCACTCAAGACTTCATGCGCAGGATGTCGGGGGTTATGCCCTGTACATTCGTCTGTCCACAGAACGCCATGGATAGGTCGAGCTCTTCCCGGATGATGTGCAAGGTCTTGCTGACGCCCTGCTCTCCAAGAGCGCCCAGCCCATAAAGCATGGCTCGCCCGATATAGGTGCCTTTGGCCCCCAATGCGATGGCCTTGAGCACATCCTGACCGCTACGGATACCGCTATCGAAGTGCACTTCCGTCTGTCCGCCGACGGCATCGACGATCTCCGCCAACGTCGTGATCGATGAAGAGGCACCATCCAACTGACGCCCGCCGTGGTTGGACACCACCACGGCATCGGCGCCGCAGCCCACCGCCAGGCGCGCGTCATCGGGGTGCTGAATGCCTTTGATGATGAGCTTGCCCTGCCAGCGTTTGCGTATCCATTCGATGTCCTGCCAGGACAGCGTTGGGTCGAATTGCTCGCGCGTCCACTCCACCAGCGACTGGATGCTGCCAACCCCCTTGGCATGACCGACGATGTTGCCGAACTGACGATGTGGCGTACCCAGCATGGCCAGGCACCAGCGCGGTTTGCTGAGCATGTTGACGATATTGCGCAGGGTCGGTTTGGGCGGCATCGACAGGCCGTTTTTCTTGTCCTTGTGGCGCTGGCCGAAGACCTGCAAATCCATCGTCACCACCAGTGCCGAACAGTTGGCCGCCTCGGCTCGGGCGATAAGGCTCTCGACGAATGAACGGTCGCGCATGACGTAGAGCTGAAACCAGAACGGGTGACGCCCGGTCGCCTCAGCAACCGCTTCGAGTGAGCAAATGCTCATGGTGGACAGGGTGAAGGGAATACCGAACTGCTTGGCCGCTCGCGCGGCGAGAATCTCGCCATCGGCATGCTGCATGCCGGTCAAGCCTGTTGGGGCGATGGCCACCGGCATGCTGACAGGTACGCCGACCATGCTGCTGGCAGTGTCGCGATGGGTGATATCGCAGGCCACCCGCTGGCGGAACTCGATACGCTGAAAATCCGCCTCGTTGGCCCGGTAGGTATATTCGCTCCACGAGCCGCCATCGACATAATCGTAAAACATGCGCGGCACCCGTTTTCTCGCCAGGCGGCGCATATCTTCTACGCAAGTAATTTCAGCCATGCCATGCCTGTATATGTATACCGTGCACAATTGAAACTGCCGAAATCAATAACTTCGGCAGTGCGTAAACACTTGTCAGGCCTTGTCGTAAGCCATATAGGCGTTTTGCAAGACAATATGGTCGGCAATGTACTTGGCATCATGCCAAACACCATAAATGAAGGACGAGGCGCGATTGACCAAGTTCGGTAAGCCGACAAAGTAAATACCACTTTCTGCCGAAATACCGCGTTTATGGAATGGCATGCCCTTGTCGTCGAAGGCGTTGACTTTCAGCCAACTGAAATCGAACTTGAAGCCCGTCGCCCAGATGATGGTGGTGATGCCGGCCTGCTCCAGATCCAGTTGAAGAATCGGATTCTTGATGCACTCGGGGTCCTCGAGCAGGTTCCAGGCCTCTGGCTCGGGCGGGAATGGCAGACCGTTCTGCTCGATGTAGGCATCGGCTTCGCGCAGTACATCGAAATAAGCCTGATCACCATCTGCGATGTTCTTCGCCAGGCCTTCTTGGAACTCCACAACACCGTCATTCCAGGCCTTGGTCAGACCTACCAGGGTGATGCCGGAATGAGCAAGGCGGCGGAAATCCACAGTCTTGCCACCTTCGTAGCCACTGACGGCGAAGGCGACATGCTCTTTCTTCGGGCGGATCTTGACCTCATCCCACAGGCCCAGCGCACCCAGCCACCAGCAATAGTCACGGCTGCGGTAGGAACGCGGCGGCCGGTAATGCTCACCGACCGAGAGATAGACACGCTTGCCGGCGCGCTGCAGTTCTTCGGCGATCTGCGAGCCCGAGGCGCCGGCACCGACGACCAGCACAGCGCCATCAGCCAACTGCCCGGGGTTCTTGTACAGCGATGAGTGCAACTGCTGAACCTTGGCACTTTGCGGCACGATCTGCGGGAAAGTGGGCTTCTGGAACGGGCCGGTTGCCGCCACCACATTGGCCGCCTCGATCATGCCTTCCGAGGTGGTGACCTTGAAGCCAGGACGTGCCACCAGGCGCTCCACCTGCAGCACTTCCACCCCTGTACGAATCGGGGCCTTGAGCATCGCGGCATAATCCTCGAAGTACTTCGCCATGCGCTCTTTCGGCGGGAAGGCTTCGGGCGAGATATTGTCGAACTGCATGCTAGGAAAACGGTCATGCCAGGCCGGACCATTGGCCACCAGAGAGTCCCAGCGCTCCGAGCGCCAGCGCTCGGCAATGCGGCTGCGCTCCAGCACGATATGGGGCACATCCATCAGTGAGAGATGTTCACTCATGGCAATACCGGCCTGGCCGGCGCCGATCACCAACGTGTTGATTTTTTCAACTGACATTTGCGTATTTCCTAAATGGCGTCGAGCCTGTTAAGTGTTGTTGGCGTTCGCCGCCAACAGTAGGTCGAAGAAGTACAGGCGCCCATACAAAGCATTCAACGACCGTAATAAGTCTGCGTAAATCTGAAAATTTTGAGAATCACGCTTTTTAAATGCAGCGCTTCAGAAAAAATGAATCGCGCCGCTAAAATCACCCGTCTTTATTGCGCGACCTTATTTATTTCAGGCAGCCGAACGGGTCACCGCTAAGTTCAACTTCAACGCGGTTAAATCACTCGCGAAACATGTGGGTCAGCCGTTCGAGCATGGCGTCGCATGCCTCAAGTTGTGTGACATGGATGAACTCATCGGGCTTATGCCCCTGATCCATACTGCCCGGCCCACAAACCACGGTGGCGATGCCAATGCTGTCGAACAGGCCACCTTCTGTACCGAAGGCAACCGTGGTGAAGGCGTCCGAACCACAGATATCCGCGATCAGCTGCGCCGCGTCACTCTGCGCATCCGTGGTGAGCCCTGGATAGGTAGAGAGCTCGGCAAAGCGAATGTCGCTGTCCGCCGCCACCGCGCGCATTCTTGGCAGTACTTCCTGTTGCGCGTAGCGCTGCAACTGATGCGCGACAGCCTGTGGATCGGTGTCCGGCAGTGCACGCACCTCGAAGTCGAAGCGACACTCCGCCGGCACGATGTTCAACGCCTTGCCACCGTTGATCACGCCTGTCTGCACGGTGCTGAAGGGCGGGTCGAAGCGCGCATCGCACAACTCTGGCGCCCGCAGCTGCTGACCGATACGACCAAGCTCGCCGATCAGTTCGGCGGCATATTCGATGGCATTGACCCCTTGCGGGGCATAGGCGGAATGGCAGGCCGCACCGTGCACGTCGCAACGCATCGCCAACTTGCCCTTGTGACCGAGCACCGGTTGCAACTGGGTCGGCTCGCCAATGATGCACAAGCGCGGCTTGCAGGGCCGTTCGGCCAGGCGCGCGATCAGGTCGCGAACGCCCAGGCAACCGACCTCTTCGTCGTAGGACAGCGCAATATGAATGGGCAGGCGCAGTGGCTGCGCGAGAAAGCCCGGCACGGCCGCCAAGACGCTGGCGATATAGCCCTTCATATCCGCGGTACCACGGCCATAGAGCTTGCCGTCACGCTCGCTCAACTGGAACGGTGGCACCGACCAGGCCTGACCATCTACCGGTACGACATCGGTATGCCCGGACAAGACGATACCGGGCACGTCGGCCGGTCCGATGGTGGCGAAGAGATTGGCCTTGCTTCGCTCTTCGTTGAAGATCAGCTCGCTGGAGACGTTCAACTGCGCCAGGTAGTCATGCACGAAGGCGATCAGTTGCAGATTGGATTCACGGCTCGTGGTGTCGAACGAAACCAGGGTGGCCAGTAGCTCTTTGCTGTTCATTCACTCGTCTCCGGGAACCCCATAGCTAGGCGCTTTGGTCGGATCGAGCGCGCGCGTGATGTAGTCCTGCATCTGCGGCTGATAGGCATGCCACAACTGCTCCAGCGCGCCAATCGGGTCCTCGTCGGCCCAGTCGACGCGCAGGTCGACGATGGGCCATGCCTGTTCCCCAACCACGATCAGCGCGGCCGAATGCACCGGCCCTGCCTCACCGCCTGCGGCCATGGCGGCCTGCATCGCACTGAGCAGGCGCTCGGCCAGGAAGCCTTCACTGGTTTCGAAACCACGCACCAGGGCCTCGATGACCGCCTGATTGGCCAGCAGGTTACCGGCACCGACACATTGCTCTCCGGAGATGGCATGGTGGCAACCCAGGGTCTCGCTACCACTGAAATGTGCGGTACGCCCCTGATGGTCGATCAGCGCCAACTGGCGGTACTGGCGGTACTCGTCACTGGCCAATGCCAAGTCACGCGCCTGTTCCGGCGAGCAGCCAAGCGCGAGTTGCTCCAGTGCCCGATCACCCAGAGCCGGCAGAGTGACGTTCTGCGTGGAAACCGCACCCACGCCTGGACGCAACCAGGGGCAGCGGGCACCCACCGCGATACTCGACGAACTGATGGCGATACCCAGTTGCCCGGTCTTGGCGCAACGGCCAGTGATGGAGAAGGTCATGGTCTGCGTGGGTCCTGTTGGTGATTGATTGCACCGTGATCCGAGGCGGGCTGTACAAGCCCACCCGAGCGACGGTCAGCGTGGCGACTCGACATTGAGCACGCGTCCCAGGCCGAGAAAACGGTTAGCCAGGGTCAGCAGCGTGGCCGTCGTGGCGATGTAGATCACCGACAGCGCCGCCAGGGTCGGATCGGCAAATTCACGCACGTAGTTGTACATGGCCACGGGCAGCGTCTGCGTTGCCTGCGTGGTGACGAACAACGAGGCGGTGAACTCGTTGAACGACAGGATCGCGGCGAATAGCCAGCCACCGAACAAGCCAGGCAACATCAGCGGCACGGTGATGGTCCAGACGACACGTAGCGGTGAGGCACCCAGGCTCGCTGCCGCCAGTTCGATCCGCTGCTCCAGGTTGTGCAACGACACGTAGAGGCTGCGCAGCACGAAGGGCAGCACCAGCACCACGTGACAGAAGATCACCAGGGCATAACCACGGCTCAGGTCGAGCTGCGCCACCAGCATCAGCAGGCCGAGACCGATGGTGAAATGCGGAATGAACAGCGGCGACATCAGCACGCCTTCGAGCAGGCTCTTGAAGCGAAACTCGTAGCGATTGATGGCGATGGCAAGGGTCGTACCGATCACCACCGCCAGAGTCGAGGCCCAGGCTGTGACGATCAGCCCGGCATAGAAGCCGTTCTTGAAGTCGCTGTAATTCAGCGCCCGCTCGAACCAGCGCAGCGACCAGCCCTTGGGCGGGAAGAACAACACCGAGGTGCTGCTGAACGAGGAGATGAACACCACCACCGTCGGCAGCAGCACGAACATCAGGATCAGCGCGACCAGCAGTCGGCCCGCGTATCCCAGCCATTTATCGTGATTGGAACGCGTCATCTCAGTGTTCTCCAACGCGCTGCAGCGAGCGGCTCATGCGTTTCAGGGCAACCAGCAGCAACAGGGTCATGATTAGACCGGCGACGCTCAAGGCCGCGGCGAACGGGAAGTTCAGCGAGGAGAAACCCAGTTGGTAGACCAGCGTGGCTACCGTGCTGACCTTGCCGCCACCGATCAGCTGCGGTGTGGCGAAGGCACTGAAGGTCCAGGCAAAAGCAGTGGTGACGCTGGCGACGATACCCGGCAGGGAAAGCGGCAGGGTGATGGTCAGGAACGTGTTGATCGGGCCAGCCCCCAGACTGGTGGCCGCCTTCTCATACGCGGTGTCGATGTGGGACAGGCCGGTGGCGAGCATCAGCACCATGATCGGCATGGTCACATGCACCAGCGCCAGCACCACGCCGGTGTTGGTGAACATCAGTTGCAGCGGTTTGTCGATCAGCCCCATCGCCATCAGCAGGCTGTTGAGGAAGCCGCTGTTGCCCAGGACGATGATCCAGGAATAGGTGCGGACCACCTCGCCGAGAAATAGCGGGGTAATGGCGATGATCAGGATGCAGGACTTCAGCCATGCGGTCTGAGTACGCACCAGCGCATAGGCCAGCGGGTAACTCAGCAACAGACCGAACAGCGCGGTCTTGAAGCTCAGGACGACCGTGTTGATAAAGGCATCGGCATACAGGCTCTTGAGCATGCCCTGGAAGTTGGCCAGGGTAAAACCACCGACCTCCAGCGAGCCTGGAATGTATGCGCGTACGCTGTACTGCAGCACGGTCAGCATGGCGATCGTCAGACCAAGAGCGGTCAGCGCCGATGGCAGCACGAACCACCGGACAAACGCAGGATTACGAGTCATGGGCGTTTCCGTTGAAAGCGGCCACATGCAGTGGCCGCGCAAATGGACTCAGAGAAAGAAGGCGCGGGCATCGCCCGCGCCTGGATTGGCGATCAATGCGCCATGACGTTCTCAGAGAACCACTTGCGCCATTCAGCGGTTTTTTCCGCGCGCAGTTTCGGGTCGATATTCAGCGTCGCATCCCACTGCTCGGCCGTGGTCAGCATGCCCGGCAGCTTGGCGATTTCCGGGTCGACGGTGGCATTGGTGACCACCGGGCTGCCGCGGTTGATCTCGGCAATCTTCGCCTGTACCTCCGGCGACAGGGCGATGTTCATGAAGGTGTAAGCAAGGTCGGCGTGCTTGCTGCCTTTGTTGATGCCCATGGCATCAACACCCAGCACCGCGCCTTCCTTGGGCATGGCCAGCTTGATGTCCACGCCTTCCTCGATCATGTGATAAGCGTTCATCGACAGCAGCACCTGTACCGGGGTCTCACCAGTGGCGATGAGCTGCTGACTGTTGGCGTCGTTGGTGTAGAACGACTTGATGCTGGGCACCAGCGCCTTGAGCTTGTCCTGGCCTTTTTCCCAAGTGCTGGCATCAGCCCCGGACAGCTTGGCGGACACCGCGATGATATGGCTGGGATCGAAGTCAGGCAGCGCCAGGGTGGCCTTCAGCTCGGGCCGCCACAGGTCTGCCCAGGTCTCGAAGGTTTCGCCTTCCGGCACCAGATCCGGACGGTAGCCGATGGTATAGACGTAGCCCCACACGCCGATGTGGTTCGGGCTCAGTTGCGCCTGATGCACCAGGTTCTTGGCGTTGGGGATCTTGCTCATGTCCAGGTCTTCGAACAACCCGTCATTGGCGTACAACCAACCGACATGCGAGGTGGTGAAAGTCAGGTCGCTCTCGGCGGTGCCGGCCAGCTTGGCCTTGTTCAGGCGGTCGATGGTACCGCCGGTGACGTATTCGACTTCGACGCCGGTCTGCTTGGTGAATTCGCGGCCGATGGCCTGATCGATCAGGTCACGGAAACTTCCGCCCCAAGTGCTGACAACCAACTTCTCTGCAGCACTGGCGCTCGCGGTCGCCAGCAAGCTGGCACTCAGCACGGTCAAGGCAAGGGCTTTACGCATCATTTTTCTGCTCCGGTTATGGGTCGTGCGTTCTGGCTTGTAAGGACATCGCGACGCGGTCTGATCTTCGTGCGGATCGGTTAGCGCCAGCGCCGCCCCGAAATGGGGCACAGGTAGGCATAACGTGGTGAATTCATAATGGCGGGGGGGCTCATTCGGGTAAAACAACCTTTACCCGTGCTCTTGCGTAGGAATTTCCTATGCAGCCACAAGCTGCGATCTGACAAGCTTCCAGGCCTGTCACAGACACATCCGCCAGTGGCTCGGCAGCGAAATCGGCCTTGCCACTGCCCAGGCCACCGGCACGGACCTTGCGTTAGTGAGCGCAGACCAAGGCGCTGCCTGGACCTGCCAAACCATTGCTCAGAGAGTTCTTATGCTTAGTCGAATCACCCAACGACAACTGGAGTACTTCGTCGCGTCAGGCGAGGCCGGCAGTCTGCTCGGGGCATCGGAACGCCTCCATGTATCGTCACCGTCGATCTCTGCGGCAGTCAGTCACATCGAGTCAGAGCTGGGTGTGCAGCTGTTCGTCCGCCATCATGCCCAAGGGGTTTCGCTGACCGCGGTCGGCCGTCAGGTGATGAAAGAGGCCAAGCAGATCCTCGATCAGGTGAACAACCTGTACACCATCGCCTCGGAGTCGCTGAACAGCATTCGCGGTCCGTTGCGGGTCGGCTGCCTGGAGTCGCTGGCACCGATGATCACGCCAGATCTGGTATTCGGCTTTGGCCGCGCATTCCCCGGCGTTCGTATCAGCCAGTACGAAGGCAACCATGAAGAGCTGCTGAGCAGACTGCGCAATGCCGATATCGATATCGCTCTGACCTATGACCTGGCCGCCAGTGACGACATTGAGTTCCAGGCTCTGGCGCAGTTGCCGCCCTATGTGATGGTCGGCGAGCATCATCCGCTGGCAAACCTGCCGGCAGTGACGCTGGACGATCTGGAAACCTACCCGATGGTGCTACTGGACATCCCCGTAAGCAGGGAGTATTTCCTCGGCCTGTTCATGCCGGCAGGTGTCACGCCAAATATCGTGATGCGCTCGAGCAACCTCGAGGTGGTACGGGCGATGGTCGCCAATGGCGTGGGCTACAGCATCGCCAATGTGCGCCCCAAGGCCAACCTGTCACAGGATGGCAAGCGCTTGATCCGCGTCCGCCTGGCCGGTGAGCACCGGCCCATGCGCCTGGGCTACGCAGTGACCCGGAACACGCAACTGTCACGTGTGGTCAGCGCCTTCGCCGAACGCTGCCGGATGTTCATTTCCGATCAATACATCCCAGGCATGGCGGCACCGAGTTTTTTCGACCCGCACTCGGTGCGCATGCTCAAGGATGTGAGCTGATCAAGGCCTTGGCAGACCCTAGTAGCCGCGCGCAGGGTCGACCTGATGCAGCACTGCCTCGCCACGCTGAAGACGCAGGATGTTGTCGGCAATCTGCCTGGCCGCCGACTCGGGTATGGCCACCGAGGCCAGATGCGGGGTGATCAGCACATTCGTCATCCCCCAGAGCGGATCCTCGGGCGGCAATGGCTCGCGGTCGAAGACATCCAGGGTCGCCTCGGCGATCCGTCCACTGCCCAGCGCCTCTGTCAGCGCCTGCTGATCGACCACGGCCCCGCGCGAGACATTGATGAAGCAACTGCCAGGCGGTAGCAGCGCGAGCCGGCGAGCATCCAGCAAGCCACGAGTCTCCGAGGTCAGCGGCAGCATCACAACGAGTATTTCACTTCCCGCAATGAAGCTGTCCAGGCAATCCAGGCCGCTGTAGCAACGCACGCCTTCGAGCTGCTTGACCGAGCGCGACCAACCACTGACAGTGAACCCCTGGCGCACTAACTCAGCGGCGGCATAGGCACCCAGTTCACCTAGACCGAGTACACCGACCCGCACGCTTTGCGGCAGGCGTGGGTGCAGATAATGCCAGCGCCGCTCACGCTGGGCCTGTTCGAAAGCCGGGATATCACGGGCATAGCGCAGGACTGCGAACAGCACGTAGCTGGCCATCATGCGTCCCATGTTCGGGTCGGACAGGCGGGTAATCGGAATGGCTGGGAGATCGTCTCGACCGACCAGCGAGTCGACACCTGCGCCCAGGTTTATCAGCAGTTGCAGGTTGCGGTAACGGGCGAAGAAGCCCTGCGGTGGCTTCCAGGCAAGGGCATAGAGCACGCTGTCCGGATCCTCTACATCCTGCTCCTGGCAGATGCGTATCCCCGGAAGCAAGGGTGCGAGCAACGCCTGCCATTGCTCGAAACTGTCGAACTGACTGTAGAACACCAATGTCGGGCTCATGCCTGTTCCTCCAGCAGTTCAGCCACGCTGGACAACGCCAGGCGATAGCCCCGCACGCCCAGACCAGCGATGACACCTGTAGCAGCCTTGGACACATAGGAGTGATGACGAAAGCTCTCGCGCTTCCAGATATTGCTCATGTGCACCTCGATGATCGGTCCCTCGAAAGCAAGCAGTGCATCGAGAATCGGCACCGAGCTGTAAGTCAGTCCAGCAGCGTTGATGATGATGGCGTCGGCACTCAGGCGTGCCTCCTGAATCCAGTCCACCAGCACACCTTCATGGTTGCTCTGGCGAAACTCCAGTTGCAGCCCCAGCTCCGCAGCATGGGCCTGGCAACGTTGCTCGATGCTGGCGAAGCTCTCGCTGCCATAGGTGCCGTTCTTGTCCAGCCCATAGAGGTTGGCGTTCGGGCCATTGAGGAAAAATACGCGGTACGACATGGACACTCCTGGGTCAGGCCACCGGCCGGGTGGCAAGCATGGCCGGGTGTTGTTCAAATTCGGCGAACCACTTGGCAGTGGCCGGGTGCTCGCTGCGCCAGTCGAACTCGGCGAAACGAAAGTCCAGATAACCCAGGGCGCAACCAATGGTGATCAAGCCGATGTCATCCGGCTTGCTGCGCCAATGCGCAGCTTGAGTTTCGATCTCACCCAGGACGGCGTTGATCTTGCCCAACTGGGCCTCGACCCATGCGGACCAGTGTTTTTCCGGAGGTCGGGCGGTGGCCTCGTAACGGGCCAGCAGCGCCGCATCGAGCAGACCATCACCCAGTGCCTGACGAACCAGACTGGTCCAGCGCTCAGATCCTTTGGCGGGAAATAAGGCACCGTCGACCGAGGCGTTCAGGTATTCGCAGATCACCCGGCTGTCGTACAGCGACACACCGTCGGGGGTCTGCAGGGCCGGGACCTTGGCCAGCGGGTTGAAACGCGCGATGCGCTCGTCACGCTGGATCGGATGAGCCGCCGAGTCGAGCTTCTCGATTTGCTCAATCAGGCCCAGGACGTGGGCGACGACCATGACCTTACGCACATAGGGGGAGGTGGAGGCGTAATACAGTTTGTACATGGGGGTTCCTGTCGTAAGCCGACGTTGCCGGCCGATCCTGTTACAGCGAATCCGGGATCAGCAGCACCTTGCCGATGTTCTCGTTCGCTTCCAGCACGCGATGAGCTTCGGCCGCCTGCTGCAAGGACAAGCGAGCATGAATCAGCGGACGCACCTTGCCTGCTGCCAGCCAGGGCAGCATCTGCTCGGTGATGGCAGTAGCCAGGCGCGCTTTCTCGGCGCTGCTCTTGGGCCGCAAGGTCGATGAGGTCAGGCTGAGGCTCTTGCGCATCAGCAGCAGCAGATCCAGCTCGATCTTCGCCCCCTGCATGAACGACAGACTGATATGACGCCCGCCCGCCGCCATCGCAGCCAGGTTGCGCGCCACGTAGTCGCCGCCGACGTTATCCAGCACCACGTCGACGCCACGGCCCTCGGTGCACTGATCGACCACTTCGACGAAATCCTCCTCGTAGCGGTCAACGGCCCGCCACACGCCAAGCGCTTTCAGTGCCTCCACCTTCTGCGCCCCACCTGCGGTACCAATCACCTTGGCACCTGCCGCATGGGCACACTGAATGGCAAAGGTGCCGACGCCACTGGCTGCGCCATGAATCAGCACCACCTCGCCAGCTTGCAGGCGGCCTAGCTCGAACAGGTTGTGCCATACCGTGAAGGCCGCCTCCGGCACGCCGCCCGCCTCTTCCAGGTCCATTTCGGCCGGCACCGGCAAGCAATGCGCAGCCGTAGCCAGGCAATATTGCGCATAGCCGCCACCGTTGAGCAGGGCCATGACTCGGTCACCCGGAGTAAAGCCGCTCACGCCCTCGCCTACCGCGACCACTGTGCCTGCAGCTTCGAGCCCGAGAATATCGGGCGCGCCAGGTGGCAACGGTGCTCCGCTGCGCTGCATCAGATCCGGGCGATTGACCCCCGCAGCCGCAACCTTGATCAGCAGCTCGCCGGCGCCCGCCGCAGGTAACTGGCGCAGCACGCCATCGAGCACTTCAGGACCACCCGGCTCGCGGGCAATCACGGCGTTCATCGTTTCAGCAATCACAAGACTGTCCATTTCAATGGGTAGGCTGGGGTTCAGCCGCGAAGGCGCAGACGCCTTCGTTGTCGAACGCCAAACCACTGACCGCACCAACCGGCCAACGGGTGAGGGATTCCAGGCCGGACTGGCGCACGAACAGGCGCGTATTACCCAGCGACGGGACATCCAGATGGATATCGACGTGATCGCCCTGGAACACATGATTGACCACCGTGCCACTGAGCAGGGCATCAGCGCCCAGCGGCACCAGGCGGATGTTCTCCGGCCGCGCGTAGACGTCCAGACGCGAGCCGACCGGGCCATGGACATGCGTGACAGGCAGGCGCAGGGTAGCGTCGCCCAGCCCTACACTGGCGCTGTCGTCACGGCTCAGATAACGACCAGGCAAAATGTTGGCATCGCCGACGAAGCTGGCTACGAACGGATCTTCAGGGTTGCGATAGATCGCATCTGGCGTGCCGATCTGGCGGATATGCCCAGCCGACATGACCACCACTCGGTCGCTCATGCTCAAGGCTTCACCCTGATCATGGGTCACGAATACCGTGGTTACCCCCAGCTTGCGCTGGATGTCCTTGAGCTCGATCTGCATCGACAGCCTGAGGTTCTTGTCCAGCGCGGAGAAAGGCTCATCGAGCAACAACACCTTGGGTCGAATGACCAACGCACGGGCCAGCGCGACACGCTGCTGCTGACCACCAGACAGCTCACGCGGCTTGCGCTCGCCATAACCGCTCAACTTCACAAGCGCCAGGGCCTGCTCCACACGCTCGGCAATTTCGGCCTTTGCCACGCCACGCATGCGCAGACCATAGCCAACGTTCTTAGCCACGTTCATATGCGGAAACAGGGCGTAGTTCTGGAACACGATGCCGATCTCGCGCTGATAAGGCGGCGTCTCGGTAACCAGTTGGCCGTCGATGAATATCTCGCCATTGTCCGCCTCGGCAAAACCCGCCATCAGGTTCAACAGCGTGGTCTTGCCACAGCCGGATGGCCCCAGGAGGGTGATGAACTCGCCCTCCTGGATTTTCAGGGACACTTTCTGCAGGGCAATCGAATTGCCGAAGCGCTTCAACACACCATCGAGCTGAACCGCGACATTGCTACGAGGAGCTGTTGCCGCCTCGGTATCAGGTGTTGGATAGAGAGTCTTGATCTGTGCAGTCGCCATGGGCGCTCCGATTTACGAATGGGCTAACGAGTCAGGCTGCGGGCCAGTCATCCGGGATAACGGCAATTACGTCGATTTCCATCAGCCACTGCGGCTGGGCGAGCGCTGACACGACCAGCCCGGTGGAGATCGGAAAGACGCCCTTGAGCCATTTGCCGACTTCCTTGTAGACGGCCTCGCGGTAACGCGGGTCGATGATGTAGGTGGTCGTCTTGACGACATGGGAGAGGTCCGAGCCCGCTTCCTCGAGCAATTGCTTGACGTTCTTCATCGCCTGTTCGGCCTGCGCCTGCGGATCTCCAAGGCCAACGAGATTGCCTTCGAAGTCGGTACCGACCTGACCGCGCACATAGACGGTGTTGCCGGCACGCACGGCCTGGCACAGGTCGTTGTCGAGCGACTGGTTGGGGTAGGTCTGCTTGGTGTTGAACATGCGGATACGGGTATGGGTGGGCATGCCTGGCGACTCTGCTATGACGTGTTCAGCCAAGCTTCACACTGCTGACAAACCAGAGAAACCAGCATTTGCCGAGGGTGGTGATTAGGAAAATCTGAACCGCACTCGCGCCGTAGTCCATCGGACCTACGCCATCGCCAGAGAGCAGGGCTAGGACAGCCCCAGCGCCTTCACCACCATGTTCAAGAAGCAGTTCGGCACCACGCCCAGCCAGTTCTTCAAGTGATGTGCGGTGGGCGGTTCTGGAGCGGCGATTGTCGCGGCTGAAGCCCCTCCCACACTGCATGTATCAACACCGGAGCACAGCCGCTCAAGCCACACACCGTAGGAGGCGCTTTAGCGGCGAGCGGTTCTATCGCGGCTGAAGCCGCTCCTACGTCATACGTCCAGACTGTCGCCGGATGGCCGCTCAGGCGAGAGGTAGCTGACCAGTTGCCGCGCATGGGATGACAGTGCCTCCCAACTGCGCACGCACAAACGCAACTCGCGGGTAGCCCAGACATCCTCCAGCATCACCACCGCCACCGGCAGTTCCTGGGCGAAGCGGGTCGCGGCCACCTCGGGCAGCATGGACACGCCAACGCCCTGCGCCACCAGTTGGGCGATAGCGTCGAAGCTCGGCGCGCGCACGCGCACCTTCAGCGGCAAGGCGTTGCGCACCGCCATGTATTCGATGAAGCGCTGCATCGCGCGCTCGGCGGGCAGGCAGACGAAAGGGTAGTTGAGTGCATTGCGCAGCGAGGCCGGGCGCTGCTCGATCAACGCATGGCCATGCGGTACCAGCAGCACCAGGCGGTCGTTGCGAAATGGCAGCGACAGCAGGTCATCGGTGGCCAGGTTGCCGTCGTACACGCCGATGTCGATGCTGCCTTCCCGCGCGGCCTGCAGCACATCCTTGCTGTTGTACTCGGCCAGTTGCAGATCCACCTCGGGGTAGTCGGCCAGGAACGGCCCGAGCGCCGCCGGCAGGAAGGTGCTGTTGGCCACCGTGGAGGCTGCCAGGCGCAGGGTGATGCGCCGCTCGCCGTTGAGTTCCTGCAGGGTTTCGCTGAACTGGCGGGCCTCCTTCAGCACGCCCTGGCAGGCTTCCAGCACCAGGCGTCCGGCGGGGGTCAGGCTCATGCCATCGCTGCTGCGCACGAACAGCGTCAGCCCGCAGCGCTCTTCGAACAGGCGCAGGCGGGTGCTGGCCGCCGACACGGCGACGGGGAAGGTCGCCGCCGCCTTGCTCAGGCTGCCGGTTGCAGCAATCGCCGCGATCAAGCGCAGGTCGGGCAGGTCGAAATGCATGAAGCCTTCTCCAAAACAGAAAGCCATCTTCGTGAAATTGCGATTCTGGCTGCGTAGCATTCCACTCAGAATAACAGCTCACTCCCCTGCCGTAGCCCTGCTCATGAATGCTCTGACCGCCTCGTACCGACGCAGCCTGGACAGCGGCGTGCTATTCGCCGTGCTCTCGGCCACCGGCTTCAGCCTGAAAGCCGTGTTCGTCAAACTCGCCTACGCCGCCGCGCCGGTGGACGCCATCACCGTATTGAGTCTGCGCATGGGTCTGGCCCTACCGCTATTCGCCTGGCTGCTGTGGCTGAGCCGTGGCACCGGGCAAGCGCGGCTGTCAGCGAAGGACTGGGCGCACGTTCTGCTGCTGGGGATGCTCGGTTACTACCTGTCGAGCCTGTTCGACTTCTACGGCCTGCAGTACATCAGCGCCGGGCTGGAGCGGCTGATCCTGTTCACCTATCCGACGCTGGTGCTGCTGTTGCAGATGCTGGCGCTGGGCGAGCGACCGGGCCCGCGCACCTTCCTGGCCATGGGCCTGTGCTACCTGGGCTTGGGCATCGCCCTGGTGCATGACATCCGCGTGGAAGGCGACAGCGAGCAGATTCTGCTGGGGGCCGCCTGGGTGTTCGCCAGCGCGGTGACCTACGCCTTGTATTACCTGGGCACCGGCGTGGTGATTCGACGGGTCGGCTCTATGCGCCTGGCCGGGCTGGCCGGCGGCTCCTCGGCGATCATGGTGCTGATCCACTACGCCATCAGCGGTGAGCCGACGCAACTGGCGAGCCTGCCGAACCAGGTATGGCTTTACAGCGCGCTAATGGCGCTGCTGTCGACGGTGCTGCCGATCTACTGGATGGCGCTGGCCATCCAGCGTATGGGCGCCAGCCATACCGCGGTGTTCGGCAACCTGGGCCCGGTGCTGACGATGTTTGCCGCCTGGGCGCTGCTCGGCGAGGCCATCAGCCTGTACCAGATCGCCGGCCTGGCGCTGGTGCTATTGGGCGTCTCGCGCCTGTCGGCGAGCAAGCGCAAGACGGGCTGATCCAGGGTCAGCCCTGGCGGATCAGGTCGGCGGCCTTCTCGCCGACATGATGTACGGCGCGTTGGTGTTGCCGCTGATCAGCGTCGGCATGATCGAGGCGTCGGCCACGCCATCGAGCAGCAGGCGCTCGACTTCGCAGCGGTGCGCACGAAGATCGTCCACGGAAACAGACCTCAATAGCGCTATATACAAAAAAACATAACGATGTAGGATTGCCGCATTCAGACCTGCCGCCAGGGTCGAGCCAACACCCGATCACAACCCGATAACGATAAGGAATCCCCATGCTCAAGCCGCTCAAGCACAGCCTGCTCGCCCTCGGCCTGATCTTCACCAGCGGCGCCATCGCCGACGAGGTCAAGGTCGCTGTCGCCGCCAACTTCACCGCGCCGATCCAGGCACTCGCGCCAGCGTTCGAGCAGGCCACCGGGCACAAGCTGGTGGCGTCCTTCGGCGCCACCGGGCAGTTCTATGCGCAGATCAAGAATGGCGCGCCCTTCGATGTATTCCTCAGCGCCGACGACAGCACCCCGGCCAAGCTGGAAAGCGAAGGTGACACCGTACCTGGCTCGCGTTTCACCTACGCCATCGGCAGCCTGGTGCTGTGGTCGGCCGATGCCAGCTACCTCGATGGTACTGACGCGGCGCTGAAAGCCGGGCAATTCAAGCACCTGTCCATCGCCAATCCGAAGGCCGCCCCCTACGGACTGGCCGCAACTCAGGTGCTGGACAAGCTGGGCCTGACCGCGACCGTGAAAAGTAAACTGGTCGAAGGCCAGAACATCACTCAGGCGCATCAGTTCGTCTCCACCGGCAACGCCGAGCTGGGCTTCGTCGCCCTGTCGCAGGTGTACAAGGACGGCAAAGTCACCAGCGGCTCGGCCTGGATCGTGCCCGATGATATGTATGACCCGATCAAGCAGGACGCGGTGATTCTCAAGCAGGGCGCAAACAATCCGGCAGCGGCGGCACTGGTCGAATACCTGAAAGGCCCGGAAGCGGCCAAGGTGATCGAATCGTTCGGCTATAAACTGCCGTAGCCCGGATGAAATCCGGGGCCATCTGTCTGAGCATGCCCCGGATTGCATCCGCTCTACGTCTGCCACCGGAACCCACCCATGCCGCTGTCCAAGAATGACCTCGATGCCATCCTCCTGACCCTGGAGCTGGCCTCACTGACCACCGTGCTGCTGCTGATCATCGGCACGCCGATTGCCCTGTGGCTGGCGCGCACCGACTCCTGGCTCAAGCGCCCGGTCGGCGCGGTGGTGGCGCTGCCGCTGGTGCTGCCGCCGACGGTGATCGGTTTCTACCTGTTGGTGAGCATGGGGCCCAATGGTTTCTTCGGTCAGCTGACGCAGAGCCTCGGTCTCGGTACCTTCACCTTCACGTTCACCGGCCTGGTGATCGGTTCGATCTTCTATTCGTTGCCCTTCGTCGTGCAGCCGCTGCAGAACGCCTTCGAGGCCATCGGTCGCGGCCCGCTGGAGGCTGCCGCGACCTTGCGCGCCAACCCCTGGGACAGCTTCTTCAGCGTGGTGCTGCCACTGGCCCGCCCGGGCTTCATCACCGCCGCCATTCTCAGCTTTGCCCATACCGTCGGTGAGTTCGGCGTGGTGCTGATGATCGGCGGCAATATCCCGGGCAAGACGCAGGTGGTGTCGGTGCAGATCTACAACCACGTGGAAACCATGAACTACGCCCAGGCGCACTGGCTGGCTGGCGGTATGGTGGCGTTCTCCTTCATCGTTCTGCTCACGCTGTACAGCGGGCGCAGTAACCGGATGAGGGCACTGTGATGTTCGGTTTCGGCAAAGCCCCACCACCTGCCGTTCACGACGACGGGCGCATTCGCGCGCGCTTCGTGGTCAAGCATCCGGGCTTCACTCTGGATGTCGACCTCGACCTGCCCGGGCGCGGCGTCAGTGCGCTGTTCGGCCACTCCGGTTCGGGCAAGACCAGTTGCCTGCGCTGCTTCGCCGGGCTGGATCGCCCGCAGCAGGGCTACCTGCAGGTAGCCGGTGAGCTCTGGCAGGACAGCGAGCGCGGTTTCTTCCTGCCCGCGCACAAGCGCGCCATCGGCTACGTGTTCCAGGACGCCAACCTGTTCCCGCACCTGAGCGTGCGCAAGAATCTGGAATACGGTCAGCGGCGCATCCCTGCCTCGCAACGCAAAGTGGCGCTGGAGCAGGCGCTGCAGTTGCTGGGCATCGGCCACCTGCTCGAGCGCATGCCCTCGGCGCTGTCCGGTGGCGAACGCCAGCGCGTCGGTATCGCCCGCGCGCTGGTCACCAGCCCGCGCCTGCTGCTGATGGACGAGCCGCTGGCTTCGCTCGACCTCAAGCGCAAGCACGAAGTCCTACCGTATCTGCAGCGCCTGCACGAGGAGCTGGACATCCCTGTGCTCTACGTCAGCCACGCCCCGGACGAAGTGGCGCGCCTGGCAGACCATCTGGTGCTGCTCGACGAAGGCCAGGTGCGCGCCAGCGGCCCGCTCAAGGAGACCCTGTTGCGCGCCGATCTGCCGTTCGCCAGCGATGACGAGGCCGAAGCGGTGATCGACGGCCAGGTCTGTGGCCACGATGCCGCCTACGATCTGCTGCAACTGAACGTTCCCGGCAGCGAAGCCCGCCTGCGCCTACCCCATGCAGCGCTGCCCAGCGGGCATCGGGTACGGGTGAAGATCAAGGCGCGCGACGTCAGTCTCAGCCTGCAACGTGCCGAAGGCAGCAGCCTGCTCAACCTGCTGCCGGTGCGGGTCGATGGCTGGCAGGCGCTGGACGCGCAGATGCTGTTGACCCTGCGCATCGGCGATCAGCGCCTGCTGGCGCGAATCACCCGCTACTCCTTCGATCAGTTGGGCATTCACGCCGGCCAGGCGCTGTGGGCGCAGATCAAGTCGGTGTCGCTGCTGGCGCCGTAATTCCTGGCTGTGCGACCGCGGAGCCCCTGGTGCGCATTGCGCACCCTACGCTGAAGCCGTCACACCCCGTACGGTGCGCCGCGCGCACCGACCACGCGTAGGTTGATAGCTCCTACGCGCAGCGCGAGGAAGATCGGCCTCATCCATTCATTACGCAATACCCGGCAGCTCCAGATGCTCCGGCCCGATTTCGGCGTGGCCGGCTAACAGCAGGGCGAAGTGGATGACGTTCTCCAGCTCACGGGTATTGCCGGGCCAGCGGTGCGCCTCCAGCACCGCCTGCGCCGCCGGGCTGATCGACGGAATGGCCAGACCCAGGCGCAGGGCATGGATGCCGAGGAAGTATTCAGCCAACGGCAGGATATCGCCGACGCGCTGACGCAGGGCTGGGAACGGCAGCTGGCCATCGCACAGGTAGGCGTACAAGCGCTCATCGAAAGTGCCGGCGGCCACCGCGCGGGATAGCTCAATGCTGCTCGCCGCCACCAGGCGTACATCCACCGGCAACGCCTGGCTGGCGCCAACGCGATACACCTCGCGGGTTTCCAGTGCGGACAGCAGCTTGCTCTGCAACGGGCGCGAAAGGTCGGCGATTTCATCCAGGTAGAGCGTGCCGCCATTGGCCGAGCCAAACCAGCCGGCGCGACTGCTGGCGGCGCCGACATGAGCGCCGCCAACATGCCCGAACAGCTCGGCCTCACCCCATTGCGGGCTGATCGCCGCGCAGCTCACTGCCACGAAAAGGCCAGCACGCTCACTGTGGCGATGGATATAGCGCGCCAGCAACTCCTTACCGGTACCGGTCTCGCCAAGGATCAGCAACGGCTGGCCGTTACCCGCCAGCGCCTCGGCGCGCTCGCGCAATTGACGCGAACGGGCGTCAACGAATACCAGCGCCTTAGCCCGAATGCTCAGTGGGCTCTTGTCCGAATCGGCGAAGGTCAATGGCGGTGGAAAGCCTGGTGGAAAACTCATGACGTGCAGCTCCTGAGCCACACCTCACCGGCGCAGCCTGTATGCGAAAAAAACTGCCTGGAGCAACTGCTCCGCAACGGCCCGAAGGGTGGCCGCCATGGCTGGCAGACGATAAAAAAGAGCGGGCGGCTGCCTGGCCCGACCCCGCTCTGAAAATGGTGTGACGTGGTGACCGGCTCAGGCGC
Organism: Pseudomonas sp. zfem001; assembly: GCF_032621725.1. Lineage (NCBI taxonomy): Bacteria > Pseudomonadati > Pseudomonadota > Gammaproteobacteria > Pseudomonadales > Pseudomonadaceae > Pseudomonas > Pseudomonas sp. zfem001. The sequence goes on from NZ_JAVYJI010000003.1 coordinate 40,982, forward strand.
GCAAGCGCGACTGCTGTTCGATGCGGTTCTGCAGGCGATACAGATAACCGAAGCCCTGCTCCCAGTAACGGTGCCCGGACTTCACGTTGATATGCCCGGCACCGGTCAGGATCGCTGCCTCGCTGCCCCAGGCCCGCGCCAGTTCCATGGCACGCAGGGCACTGGCCGCCGCGTCGTTGTCGGAGCCCACCAGCAGGCTGGGAAAGGGCAGCAGATCACGCGGTATCGGCGCGAAGTTCTGCAACGGTACGGGGCAGCCTGGCCGCTCGACATCGGCCGGCGCCACCAGCAGCGCGCCGCGCACGCGGCGCAGCAACTCGACCGGCGCCTGCGCCACCCAGTGCGCCACCGTCACGCAACCCAGACTATGAGCGATGAGGATGACCGGACGCGGATCAGCGGCAATCGCCTGGTTCAAGGCAGCGACCCAATCGCTCCGTTGCGGGTTGAGCCAGTCCTGCTGTTCGACCCGCGCACTGTTGGGCAGGCTGCGCTGCCAGTGGCTTTGCCAGTGTTCCTCGGGTGAGCCCTGCCAGCCCGGCAGGATCAGATAACGGATTGCTTCGCTGGCCATGACGGCGCTCCTTGAATCGAATGGCGTCAGTCTAGGCAGCGCAAACCTATTACAAAAAGAATAAGAATTTATTTACTTATTCCATAAAGGCAAAGCAGACACCTGACGTCTTATATTTCTAAAAAGCATATAAATGTTCTTAAACAATATTTTTAAGAATATTTCAGCCTCTCTACTATCCGCTCCACGCCAGCGTCGGTACTCCATCCCGCCGCCGTGGCGACCTATTCATAAGGAGCCTGGAAATGACTGCGACGCTGAGAAACCTCGAAGGCCAGGATGAAGCCAGCATCCTGCGCGAGATCCAGACCGCCCTGCATGGCCTGAAATTCGGCTCGGTGGAAATCACCGTCCACAACGGCCAAGTGGTGCAGATCGAGCGCAAGGAAAAGATTCGCCTGCAACAACCGAACACCAAGAACAGCTGACAGAACACCGACCTCATGATGCAGCCCGACTGGACCACCAGAGGGCTAGAAACAGTTCGCCTCGCCTGACACCCAATACGCCAACACAAGAATTCAACAGTTAGGAGCTGCACCATGTCCATTCGTCGTTTCGCCCTGGCCGCGCTGGCCAGCACCCTGATCGCCGGCCCGGCCATCGCCCAGCCGCTGCTCAACGTGTCCTACGACCCGACCCGCGAGCTGTACGTCGAGTACAACGCCGCCTTCAACAAATTCTGGCAAGCCAAGGGCAACCCCGCCGTCGCCATCCAGCAGTCCCACGGTGGCTCGGGCAAGCAGGCCCGTGCGGTGATTGATGGTCTGCGTGCTGACGTGGTGACCCTGGCCCTGTCCGGCGATATCGACGCGATCAACCTCAACCAGCAACTGATCGACCCGAACTGGCAGGCGCGCCTGCCGGACAACAGTACCCCCTACACCTCGACCATCGTGTTCCTGGTGCGCAAGGGCAACCCGAAAGGTATCAAGGACTGGGATGACCTGGTCAAAGACGGCGTGGAAGTCATCACCCCGAACCCGAAAACCTCCGGCGGCGCACGCTGGAACTTCCTCGCCGCCTGGGCCTATGCCCGCGAGAAATTCGGCAGCGAAGACAAGGCCCTGGAGTTCGTGACCGAGCTGTACCGTCACGCCCCGGTGCTGGATACCGGCGCACGCGGCTCGACCATCAGCTTCGTCCAGCGTGGCCTGGGTGACGTGCTGCTGGCCTGGGAAAACGAGGCCTACCTGTCGCTGGCCGAAGAAGGCGGCGATCAACTGGAGATCGTCACCCCGTCGCTGTCGATCCTCGCCGAACCGCCGGTTGCGGTGGTCGATGCCAACGTCGACCGCAAAGGCACCCGCGCCGTGGCCGAAGCCTACCTCGAGCACCTGTACAGCGAAGAAGGCCAGCGCATCGCCGCGAAGAACTTCTATCGCCCACGCAACGAGAAGGTCGCCGCCGAGTTCAAGGACCAGTTCCAGGACCTCAAGCTGGTCACCATCGACAAGGATTTCGGCGGCTGGAAAGAAGCCCAGCCGAAGTACTTCGGTGACGGCGCGGTGTTCGATCAGATCTTCACCAAGATCAACCAGTAATCCCGGTTTGATCGCTCAGGCTCTCCACCCTCCGGGGTGGAGAGCCTTGTTTAGCGCCGGCTAAAAGTCTCGCGAACCAGAGCCAGTTCCATCGCAGCATGGCCAAGACGCAGCAGACTTTTAACCAGCTCTTGTCGCGGACCTGAGCCAAAGGACACCCCATGTCTCGTCGAACTTCCTCGGTCATACCCGGCTTCGGGCTGACTCTGGGCTACACCCTCACCTACCTGGCGTTGATCGTGCTGATTCCGCTGGGTGCGATGTTCCTCTTCTCCTTCCAGCTGACCAGCGAGCAATGGTGGGCCCTGCTCAACAACCGCCAGTTGCAGTTCTCGCTGAAACTGTCGTTCGGCACCGCCCTGGCCGCGGCCGTACTCAACGGTATTCTCGGCACCATCATCGCCTGGGTGCTGGTGCGCTACACCTTTCCTGGCCGGCGCATCATCGATGCCATGGTCGACATGCCATTCGCCCTGCCCACCGCCGTGGCCGGTATCGCGCTCACCGCGCTGTACGCACCCAACGGTCTGATCGGCTCGCTGTTCCCGTTCAAGATTGCCTATACCCCGCTGGGCATCACCCTGGCGCTGGTGTTCGTCACCCTGCCTTTCGTGGTGCGCACGCTGCAGCCGGTGCTGGCCGACATCCCCAAGGAAGTCGAAGAAGCCGCCGCCTGCCTGGGTGCCAAGCCGTTGCAGGTGTTCCGCCATGTACTGCTGCCAAGCCTGCTGCCGGCCTGGTTGACCGGTTTCGCCCTGGCCTTCGCCCGCGGTGTCGGTGAGTACGGCTCGGTGGTGTTCATCGCCGGCAACATCCCGCTGAAGACCGAGATCCTGCCGCTGCTGATCGTCTCCAAGCTGGATCAGTACGATTACCCGGGCGCCACCGCCATCGGCGTGATCATGCTGGTGGTCTCGTTCATCCTGCTGCTGCTGATCAACATCCTGCAGCACCGCATTCAGCCGCAACTCTGAGGAGCCCGTCATGAGCCTTGCAACCCTCGGCAAGAACGCGGCTGCGCGTCCGGCCAGTCGCTCCCCCGGCGCCATCGCCCTGATCGTCATCGCCTGGGCGGTGTTCGCGGTGATCCTGCTGCTACCGCTGTACATGGTGCTCAGCCAGGGCCTCAGCCGTGGCCTGGAGTTCTTCTGGCAAGCGATCAGCGAGCCGGATGCCATTTCCGCACTCAAGCTGACCTTGCTCGCCACCGCCATCTCGGTACCACTGAACCTGGTGTTCGGCGTTGCCGCCGCTTGGGCGGTGACCAAGTTCGAGTTCCGCGGCAAGAGCATCCTGATCACCCTGATCGACATGCCATTCTCGGTGTCACCGGTAGTCGCCGGCTTGATCTACGTGCTGCTATTCGGCTCGCAGAGTTTTCTCGCGCCGTATCTCGACTCGCAGAACCTGCAGATCGTCTACGCCGTACCGGGCATCGTCCTGGCGACCATCTTCGTCACCTTCCCCTTCGTCGCCCGCGAGCTGATCCCGCTGATGGAGGAACAGGGCACCACCGAGGAAGAGGCCGCGCGACTGCTCGGTGCCAATGGTTGGCAGATGTTCTGGCATGTCACGCTGCCTAACGTAAAATGGGCGCTGATTTACGGCGTGGTGCTGTGCACCGCGCGGGCGATGGGCGAATTCGGCGCAGTTTCGGTGGTTTCCGGGCATATCCGCGGGTACACCAACACCCTGCCGCTGCACATCGAGATTCTCTACAACGAGTACAACATCGTCGCTGCCTTCAGCGTGGCGATCCTGCTGCTCGTCATGGCCCTGGTGGTGCTGCTGCTTCGCCAATGGAGCGAAGCGCGTCTTAGCCGCCAGCTACAAGCCAACCGAGAAGACTGACAGCCGTAGCGCCGCCTGAAAGCGGCCCGGCCCACGGAACCACCAGGGGTAAGCCATGAGTATCGAAGTCAAAGGCGTCAACAAGCAGTTCGGCCAGTTCAAGGCGCTGAACGAGATCAACCTGAGCATCCAGAGCGGCGAGCTGGTCGCCCTGCTCGGCCCGTCCGGCTGCGGCAAGACCACCCTGCTGCGCATCATTGCCGGCCTGGAAACCCCGGACAGCGGCACCATCGGCTTCCACGGCGAGGACGTGTCCGAGCATGACGTGCGTGATCGCAATGTCGGCTTCGTGTTCCAGCACTACGCGCTGTTCCGCCACATGACGGTGTTCGACAACGTCGCCTTCGGCCTGCGCATGAAGCCCAAGCGCGAGCGCCCGAGCGAAGAGGTGATCCAGCAAAAAGTGCACGAGCTGCTCAACCTGGTGCAGCTCGACTGGCTCGGCGACCGCTACCCGGAACAGCTGTCCGGCGGCCAGCGCCAGCGTATCGCCCTGGCCCGCGCCCTGGCGGTAGAACCGAAAGTGCTGCTGCTCGACGAACCCTTCGGCGCACTGGATGCCAAGGTGCGCAAGGAGCTGCGCCGCTGGCTGGCACGCCTGCACGAAGAAGTGCACCTGACCAGCGTGTTCGTCACCCACGACCAGGAAGAAGCCATGGAAGTGGCCGACCGCATCGTGGTGATGAACAAGGGCGTGATCGAGCAGATCGGCACCCCGGCCGAGGTCTACGAGCACCCGGCCAGCGATTTCGTCTACCACTTCCTCGGTGATGCCAACCGCCTCTACGTCGGCAATGACCACCACGTGCTGTTCCGCCCGCACGAGGTCGACCTGTCCAGCGAACCGAGCCCGGAGCACAAGGCCGGCGAAGTGCGCGACATCCGCCTGCTCGGCGCGATCACCCGCATCACCCTCAAGGTCGAGGGCCAGGACGAATTGATCGAGGCCGAGGTGGCCAAGGATCACGTCAGCCTGGACAACCTCGCCCGTGGCACCACCCTGTACTTCAAGCCCAAGGGCGGCAAGCCGGTCAGCACCTCAGCCTAAAGCCACACCTGTAGGAGTTGCGCCCCGGGGCGCAACTCCTACGCGGTGAAGCATTGGCATGCCTTAGTAAGTAGGACGAGCGTAGGGTGGGCGTAGGGTGGGTTTCAGCCCACCGAAACAGAGCTCAACCTTTATTGGTGGGCTAAAGCGGATCGCCGCCCGCCCCACCCTACAAAGCTACGAAGCCGCGATCGCCATGATCGCCCTGCGTCCCTGCGGTGAAACCTGTAGCGCACGCGAACCCTGGCTGCGCCGCAGCCAGCCCTCGCCTTCGCACAGATTCAGCAACGCCGCGCCCAGCGCACCACCGAGATGCGGCTTGCGCTCACTCCAGTCCGGGCAGGCGCACAGACGCTGGCGGCGCTGACGGTTGACCTGTTGCAGATCGACACCCAACGCCTGCAGGCCCTGCTCACCGGTTACCGTCAGCTTCAGTGCCCCGCCCTCCTCGCTCAGCCAGTCAGCTGCACGCATGCGCGCGAACACACCGACCGCCAGTTCGCCGGCCAGATGGTCGTAGCAGGTGCGCGCCTCACGCATGGGCTGCGGCGTGCCGCGCGAGCTTGGTATAGCGCGAGTTTGCCGAGGCTGTGCAGCCAGTGCAGCACTGGCCAGCGCCTCGACCAGTTGCCCAACCTCCGGCCCGGCCAGGCGGTAGTAGCGATTGCGTCCATGGCGCTGCTGCGCCAACAGGCCACCTTCCACCAGCTTCGCCAGGTGCGCACTGGTCGACGACGGCGACAGCCCCGCCAGCAAGGCCAGCTCACCGGCCGGCCGCGCACTGCCATCCATCAGTGCCCAGACCATGGCAGCACGCCCGGCATCGGCGAGCAGGGCGGCGATCGAACTGAAACCCGGTGCGTACTCCATCGTTCACCTTATGACGAAACATGGCGTGCAGTAAATGTGGATACTGGCAGGCAATGTCCGTCAGAGCCAGCCAGGGAGAAACCGATGCTCGCCGTGATCTTCGAAGTTGAGGCCAAGCCAGGCCTGCAGCAGGACTATCTCGACCTCGCCGGCGAGTTGCGCCCGCTGCTCGCCGAGCAGCCGGGTTTCATTTCCATCGAGCGCTTCCAGAGCCTCACCCAGCCGGGGAAGATTCTGTCCCTTTCGTTCTGGCAGGACGAAGCCTCGGTCCAGGCCTGGCGCCAGCGCGATGAACACCGACGCGCACAGACGGCAGGACGCGAGGAGGTCTTCAGCCACTATCGTCTGCGCGTGGCCCAGGTACTACGCGACTACGGCATGCAGGAACGCAACGAGGCGCCTGCCGACAGCCGGGCGATCCACGAACAGGGGGCGGGACGATGACCGAGCATTTGCCGCTTATCCTCGTCACCTTCCTGCTCGCCGGCATGGTCAAGGGCGTGGTCGGCCTCGGCCTGCCGACCATCGCCGTGGGTTTGCTCGGCCTGGTGATGGCCCCACTGCAGGCCGCCGCGCTGCTGATCATCCCATCGATGGTGACCAACATCTGGCAGCTATGCGACGGCCGCAGCCCGCTACCGATGCTGCGCCGGCTGTGGCCGATGCTGCTGGGGATTCTTTTCGGCACGCTGCTGGTCGCCGGCTTGCTGCAGAGTCTCGACCTGCCCGGCGCCACACGCTGGCTGGGCGCCGCCCTGGTGCTCTACGCAGTGCTTGGCCTGGCCAAGGTGCACTTTCGCGTGGAGCGGGCCAAGGAGGGCTGGCTAAGCCCGGTGATCGGCGCCATAACTGGTGCGATTACCGCAGTTACCGGCGTGTTCGTGATTCCCGCCGTGCCTTACCTGCAGGCCATCGGCCTGGAGAAGGACGACCTGGTTCAGGCCCTGGGGCTGTCCTTCAGCGTGTCCACCCTGGCCCTGGCGGCAGCGCTCGGTCACAGCGGTGAACTGCTGCAACCGGCGGTGCTGGGTGTATCGGCCCTCGCACTGCTGCCCGCGCTGCTGGGCATGGCCGCCGGCCAGTGGTTGCGCAAGCGCATCAGCGCAGAGCGCTTCAAACGCTGGTTCTTCATCGGCCTGTTGCTGCTCGGCGCCGAGCTGGCGTTGCGCGGCCTCTGAGCCGGCCTCATCAGGCCACGGCAGCCTGCGAGTGCTTGAGGCCGAACCATTGCAGTTCGGCCAGCAGCCCGACCGCCAAAGCCTGAGCAATGACGAAGGCGTAGCCGAACAGGTTCGGCGACACCCAGCCAATCACCAGTAGCAGCAAGCTGTCGATCACCCACAGCGCGTTGACCGCGATCACCGCCCAAATGGCCTGGCGGCTGATCTCGGCGCGGTTGGACAACCACACCAGCAGTGCGGCGAAGGGCAACAGCGCGCTACCGGCGACCAGCAACAGCAGGCGCGGCAGTTCGAGGAAGGCGCCCAGCCAGCCGGCCGCCAGGACCAGCAGCAGGCCAGTGACGCCGCTGAGCAGACCATCGAGCAAGAGAGCGTTGCGCAGCATCGGGGTGGGTTGTAGTGCGTTCATGGCGAATCCTCCATAGGGGCACCGGACTGGTGCCTGGCCTACAGATTTCGCCGAAACACGCGGGGCGTCGATTACCTGCCAGGTAATGGCCGACATGACCTGACTGAACTATCGTGCTGACCATGAACACTACCCAGACCGCCGGCGCCCTGTTGCGCCAATGGCGCCAGCGGCGCCGCCTGAGCCAGCTCGACCTCGCCTGCGAGGCGGAGATATCCACCCGCCACCTGAGCTTCGTCGAAACCGGACGCGCCCAACCCAGCCGCGAGATGCTGCTGCACCTGGCCGAGCAGTTGGATATCCCCCTGCGCGAGCGCAATCGCCTGCTCAGTGCCGCCGGCTTCGCCCCGCTGTACAGCCAGCACGAGCTGAGCGATCCGGCACTGGCTCCAGCCCGCCAGGCCATTGAGCAGTTGCTCAAGGCCCATGAGCCCTATCCGGCACTGGCCATCGACCGACAGTGGAATCTGCTGGCAGCCAACGCCTCGGTCAGCCCCTTTCTCGCCGGCATGCCGGATTTCCTGCTCGGCCCGCCGCTCAACGTGATGCGCCTGTCACTGCATCCCGAAGGCCTGGCACCGCGCATCGCCAACCTGGCGCTGTGGCGCGCCCACCTGCTGATGCGCCTGCAGCGCGACGCGGAAATCAGCGGCGATGAAGCCCTGTTCAGACTGCTCGATGAGCTACGCGGCTATCCAGCGCCGGCGGAAGTCCCTGCGCCACCGAGCGAGGCCGTGCTGGTGCCGCTGCAACTGCACAGCGAGCAAGGCGTACTCAGCCTGATCAGCACCATCACGGTGTTCGGCACGCCGAATGACGTGACCCTGGCTGAGCTGGCACTGGAGACCTTCTTCCCCGCCGACGCCTTCACTGCCGAGTACCTGCGCAATCTGAATAAAAGCCCCTGAACGGTAGCGATTTCCGACGAAATCACTCTTTCGGGTCATGCTCCGCTACGCTTGGCGCAGTAGTCTTGGCGCTGCGTCGTTGACGCTGCCAATGCATACCTGCTCAAAACAATAACAAGGAGCACCCCGGATGCGCTGTAAAGCACTGTTGCGTCATGCTTTTTTCTGGTCGCTCGGACTTTTCGTCGGGCTCTCGCCAATGGCCTTCGCCGAGGCCGTCAGCCCGCAGGAACAGATTCAGGTACACGCCAGCCGCGCCACCAGCAGCCTGATGCTGTTACGTGGCGAAGGCTTCCAGAAGACCCATCAGCAGCGCCTGGAAGCCGACCTGGCCGCTCTGGCCGGTGCCATGCAGAGCCTGCCGCAGGGCAGCGCCGAACTCACCAGCGCCCATCAGGCACTCGTTACCCAATTGCGCAACGGTGTTTCCTATGGCCCCGGTGACGAGAACGTGCCCTGGCGCTTCCCCGAAGACCTAAGCCGTGCCCTGCGCGATTTTCTCAGCGCAGCCCGGGCCCTGCCGAGCGCCGAAGGCCAGAGCGAACTGGCGGCCAAGGTCGAGTACCTCAGCGTGCAATACCTCAGCCGTTCCTACCTGGGCACCTTCGAGATCGCTCGGGAACAACCCGGCACCTACCTCGGCCAGGACGAACGCCTGCTGCTGCCGGCCATCGACAGTGAACTGCAGGCACTCAAGGACCAATCCGACCCACAGGTGAGCAAGCTGCAGACACGCTGGAGTTACCTGCGCGCCGCGCTGGCCGACATGAACAGCCAGAGCAACGCCCTGCAGAGCGTTTCCGGCCGTCCCTTCGCCCCCATCACCGTGGACCGCCACGCTCGCTCGATGACAGCGCAGTGGATGGAGATGTTCTAGAAAGGCTCGCGGCTAAAGCCCCTCCCACGGCCTCTAGGAATTGTGGGAGGGGCTTTAGCCGCTACGAACAGCAGTGCGGGCTCAGGCCAGCGCCTTCTTCTCGCGGATGCAGGTCGGGCCGGCGATCTCCACCACGGCATGTTCGACTTCCTTGCGCAGGCCGAGCAGGAAAGCCAGTTCAGCGGCCACGAACAGCGGACCAACGATCAGCCCCATGACGTCATCGACGAACGCCGGCTTGCGCCCTTCGTAGTAATGGCCAACGAACTGGATCACCCAGCCAACCACGAACAGACCAATGCCTGCCGTCAGCCACAAGGCCGTGGAGGCGACCGCCAGGTTGGCACCGGCCCACAGGCACAGCCCCAGCAGTAAGGCCATGAGCAGGCCGAAGCGGGTATCCAGACGCAGATAGAACAAGGCGGCAGCCAGCGCCGTCAGCGTGGCAGGCGCCAGCCACAGGCCAGCGATTTCGAAACCTGGCCGCGACAGCAGCACGGCGACGGCCAGCACGATCATCGGGATGCCGATGAAATGACTGGCAATGTTGCGTCGGTCGCGGTGGTAGGCGGCATACTGCGCCAGGTGATCGACGAGGGTTTTCATTGTTATCGTCCTCATGTGTGAAACGGGCCCGAGCATGATCACCTCGCCGTGGCTCGTCGCACTGTCGGCTAGCCGACAATGGCAGGGAAGGCCACATCGCCGCGCAACCTCACAGGAGCCGCAATGCCCGATCCCCGCCATTACCTCAGCCAACTGAACCAGGGGCACTGGTTCGCCGCCTTGCCAGCAGCGCTGAGCCAGAGTCTGCTGGACATGGCCCAGGTGCAGCGCCTGGACGCCGGCCAGCGGCTGTTTCGCCGTGGCGACAAACCCAGCGGGCTGTATGCGGTGGTCGAAGGCGCCGTGCGCGTCGGCGCGGTCAGCGAGAACGGCAAGGAGGCGCTGCTGACACTGGTCGAGCCGCCTTACTGGTTCGGCGAGATTTCCCTGTTCGATGGTTTGCCGCGCACCCACGATGCCTTCACCGAAAGCGCCAGCACCCTGCTGCTGTTGCCACAGGCCGAGCTGCTCGCCCTGCTCGAACACCAGCCGCAACACTGGCGCGACTTTGCCCTGCTGATGAGCCACAAGCTGCGCCTGGCCTTCCTCGCCCTGGAAGACATGAGCCTGCTGCCCGCCGCGCCGCGCCTGGCCCGACGCCTGCTGCTGATCGCCGAAAACTACGGTGACAGCGAACCCCGCCGGGTGCTGCACCTGGCCCAGGAACAGCTGGCGCTGATGCTCTCGCTGTCACGTCAGACCACCAACCAGATCCTCAAGGAGCTGCAGGCACAAGGCGTGGTGCAGCTGACCTACGGCGAAATCGAAATTCTCGACATCGAGCACCTGCGCCAGCTGGCCTCCTGAACCGCTGGCGTCCTGCCACTGTCCAAGCCCTGTTCATTTATCCGCAGGAAGTACCGTGCCGATGCCAGACAATGCCTCCGCTCCGCTGCCCGATGTGCTCGCCGGCCCGCTGCTGCGCCGCCTGGAGCCCGGCCGCCTGGTACTGTGGCTGGTGGCGAGTCGCGAGCTGAGCCTGCAACTGTGGCTGCAGCCCGAAGGCCAGACGCAGCAGACACATGCACTGAACGAACACTGCCAGCAACTGCCGCTCGGCCGACATGCCGTGCTGCATCTGATCGACCTGCCCCTTACGCAGGCCCTGCCGCAAGACGTACGCATCGCCTATGACCTGCAGATCGTCGCTGACGATGATCCGCAAGGCATGCGCGACTGGGCACCGCACCTGATGCATGACGGCGCCGAGCATGCCGATTTCGTCCTGCGCTCGCGTGTCGATCACCTGCTCCATGGCTCCTGCCGCAAGCCACACCATGCTGCCGATGACGGCCTGCTCTGCGCCGACCGCCTGCTGGCAAGTCAGCCCGAAGCCAAGCAGCGCCCGGCCCTGCTGCTGATGAGCGGCGACCAGGTCTACGTCGACGATGTCGCTGGCCCATTGCTGTGCGCCATCCACCAACTGATCGCCCGCCTCGGCCTGTTCGATGAGTTTCTTGAAGGCGCGGTGGTCGAGGACAGCCAGGCGCTCTACGCCAACCCGGTCGGCTACTACCAGCGCGCCGAACTGCTGCCCGCGGTGAAGAGCAACCAGACCCTGCGCGACAAGTTCTTCGGCGGTGTGGAAAAGCCGGTCTTTACCAGCAACAGTGCCGACAACCACCTGGTGACCTTCGCCGAGATGATCGCCATGTACCTGCTGGTCTGGTCGCCGGTGCCCTGGACACTGATCAGCGAAAAGCAGCCGCCGCTGGATGAAGAACAACAGCAGCGTTACGCCAACGAACGCGAGCGTATCGATGCGTTCCGCCAGAATCTTGGCCAGGTCGCGCGGGTATTCGCCCACCTGCCGACGTTGATGATCTTCGACGACCACGACGTCACCGATGACTGGAACCTCTCGGCCCGCTGGGAGCAGACCGCTTATGGCCATCCGTTCTCCAAACGCATCATCGGCAACGCCCTGCTCGCCTACCTGCTGTGCCAGGGCTGGGGCAATAACCCGGACGTGTTCGAGGAGCCGCTGCAGGCCTTTCGCGAACTGCTTGAGCAGCGCCAGGACGACCATCTGCAGGCCAAGGCGCAGGACGCACTGATCGACCAGTTGCAGGGCTTCGAACAGTGGCACTACGTGCTGCCGAGCACGCCGGCGCTGCTGGTACTGGATACCCGCACACGGCGTTGGCGCAGCGAAGGGCACCTGTCGAAACCCTCGGGGCTGATGGACTGGGAGGCGCTGTGCGACTTCCAGCAGGCGCTGCTCGATCACCCCAGCTGCATCATCGTTTCAGCGGCGCCCATGTTCGGCGTGAAACTGATCGAGGGCATCCAGAAACTCTTCACACTCGCCGGCCACCCGCTGATGGTCGACGCAGAAAACTGGATGGCCCACCGCGGCGCGGCCAGCGTGATGATGAACATCTTCCGCCATTCACGTACGCCAAGAGATTTCGTCATCCTCTCCGGCGACGTGCACTACTCCTTCGTCTACCGCGTGAACATCCGCCACCGGCGCGCCAGCCCGACCATCTGGCAGATCACCAGCAGCGGCATCAAGAACGAATTCCCGGCCGACCTGCTGGACTGGTTCGACCGCCTCAATCGCTGGCTCTACGCGCCCTGGTCGCCCCTCAACTGGCTGACCAAGCGCCGCCGCATGCGCGTCACTCCGCTGATCCCCGATCGCAGCCGCTCGGGTGAACGCCTGTGGAACAGCGCCGGCCTTGGCCAGGTGTTCTTCGACGAGCAGGGCCGGCCCAAGCGCATCCTGCAGCTCAACGCGGACGGGTCAAAGCCTGCAGCGTTCATCGCCGAGCGTGAATCAGGTCCGGCGACAGCACCACTGTCCGGGCATCCTGATCGCAGTGCAGTACCGCGAGACGGCGGCACAAGCCACCCGTGAGCCGAGCGCCTACGCCAAATAGCATCAGGGCAAGTACCCGAGACTACCGGCGAATTGGCGATAGTCACCGCGAGAAAAAAACAGGCGTTACTGGAGTTATCCGATTTGCCCCATGAACCTTCTCCACTCTCTAATTAGGTTCAAACTGGCGCCACAAGATTTTTTCTAGTTCGGAGATCCCATTGAGCATTTACTCCTGCCTGTTGGAAACGCCATCCGCTCAGGTCTATCAAGCGCTTCGAGTCGGCTCTGGCCTTAGCGCAAAGACCGATGAGGCCGCCGCACGTGGCTTACCTAACAGCCTGTTTGCCGTGCAAATCCTGCATGACGGCCAACCCGTTGGAATGGGCCGCTTGATCGGTGACGGAGGCTGTTTCTTTCAAGTCGTGGACATCGCCGTTCTCAGGGAACATCAGGGCAAAGGGCTCGGCAAGCGCATCATGGGCGAGATTCTGCAGTTCATCGAAACTCATGTGCCGGAAAGTGGCTACGTGAGCCTTATTGCGGATGGGCCAGCACAAGACCTGTACGCGCAATTTGGCTTCGTTCACACAGCGCCGCGCTCTGTTGGTATGGCTTACAAACGCCCGCGGCCTGCAGAGAGCTGATGTAAGCGCCAGGCCGCTCTAGAAATGACTCCCATCATCTCTAAGTCGATGACCCGAGCGGAGCACGACTGCCGCCAATTGCTACCGCCCGGGTCATCCCCTGCGCTTCAGCGCAGCTTTTCCAGCATCTGGTAGTACCACATGCCGGCTGCCAGCATCGGGTTGCCGAGCTGGTCGCCCAGCGGCACCTTGATGTGCTTGCAGGCGGCGAAGGTGTCGTACTGCTCCAGATCACCAGTGATCGCCTTGGCCATGATCTCGCCCATGATGTGAGTGGTGGCCACGCCGTGGCCGGAGTAGCCCTGGCAATACCAGACATTGCTCGAGAGCTTGCCCAGTTGCGGGATGCGGTTCATCACGATGCCCATGGCACAGCTCCACTGGAAGTCGATCTGCACGCCCTTGAGCTGCGGGAAGGTGCTCTCGATGCACGGGCGCAGCTCGCCGGCGATATCGCGCGAATCGCGCCCGGAGTAGTTGGCGCCGCCGCCGAACAGCAGGCGACCGTCACCGGTCAGGCGGTAGTAGTCGAGCACGAAGCGACAGTCGTATACCGCCAGATCCTGCGGGTTGATCTCGCGAGCCAACTCGCCCAACGGCGCGGTGGTGACGATGCCACCCATGGCCGGGAAGATCATGCCCTTGAGCTTGCGCCGCTCCAGCTTGTGGTAGACGTCACCAGCCAGCAGCACCTGCTTGGCCTCGATACGCCCGCCCGTGGTGACCACCGCCGGACGCGGGCCGTGGACGATATCCAGCACCTCGGAATGCTCGAAGATCAGCGCGCCCAGGCTCTCGGCGGCCTTGGCTTCGCCGAGGCACAGGTTTAGCGGGTGCAGGTGCATGTTGCGGGTGTTCTTCAGCGCGCCGCAGTACAGCTCGCTGCCCAGCTGAGCGCGCACGCCAGCCGCATCGAGCAGGGTGACATCGCCGCCCATACCGCGACGCAGCGCTTCGTCGTAGGTGGCCTTGAGCTCGTCCATATGGCTGGCTTTCATCGCCGTATGCAGATGGCCGTGCTTGAGGTCGCAGTCGATGCCGTACTTGGCCACGCGGTTCTTGATGATCTCGTGGCCGCGCCAGCGCAGGTGCCAGATGAAGTCATCCACCTCCTCGCCGAGGGTGTTGCGCATCTGCTTGCGCATGGCCTCGTCGCCGGAGAGGCTGCCGGTGACCTGACCACCGTTGCGCCCGCTGGCACCCCAGCCGACCTTGTTGGTTTCCACCACGGCGACCTTGAGGCCGCGCTCGGCCAGTTCTACCGCCGTGGTGATGCCGGTGAAACCGCCGCCGATGATGGCCACGTCGACGGTCACGCTGCCCTGCAGTGTCGGGTAGTCGGTCTCGAAGTTGAGCGACGCCGAGTAGTAAGACGGCGCGCGCTCGGCGGCGGGTTTGACGGTTTGCTTGATCGCGTTCATTGCATGTCCTTGGGGCGGCTATGCCGCCGTAGGGTGCGCTGTGCGCACCGATGAATCAGTCTTCGCGGCTAAAGCCCCTCCCACAGGGGGCGCCCACAATCTCCGCACTTTGTGGGAGGGGCTTTAGCCGCGACTATTTCAAATAAGGGCCATCAGGCGTTGCTCAGATACCAGCGCCAATCCTGCTCACCGACTTCCCCCATGAACTGGCGATACTCGGCACGCTTGACGGCGAGAAAGACCTTGAGGAATTCGGCACCAAAGGCATCACGCGCCCAGTTGGAGCGCTCCAGTGCCTGGATCGACGCCAGCCACTCGGTCGGCAGCAGAGTCTTGGCCTGGGCATAACCGTTGCCTTCCACCGGCGCGCCTGGGTCGAGACGATCACGAATACCACGGTGAATCCCGGCAAGAATCGCCGCCGCGGCGAGATAGGGGTTGGCATCGGCGCCACAGATACGATGCTCGACATGCCGGGTATTGGCCGGCCCGCCCGGCACGCGCAGGCTGACGGTACGGTTATCCACACCCCAGGTTGGCGCCAGCGGCGCATAGCTGTTGGCCTGGAAACGTCGGTAGGAGTTGGCGTTGGGGCAGAACAGCAGCAGCGAGTCGAGCAGGCTGGCGAGCATGCCGCCAACCGCCTGGCGCAGCAGCGGCGTGCCGGCAGGATCTTCGCTGGCGAACAGGTTGTTGTCCTGCGCATCGGCCAGGCTCACATGCATATGCATGCCGGTGCCGGCCAGATGGTCGAACGGCTTGGCCATGAAGCAGGCCTGCATGCCGTGGCGGTGCGCCACGCCCTTGACCAGGCGCTTGTAGCGTACCGCCTGATCCATCGCCGCCAGCACCGGGCCATGCTCCAGGGTGATCTCCACCTGGCCGGGGGCGTATTCGGAAATCGCCGTGCGCGCGGGAATGCCCTGCGCCTTGCAGGCGGCATAGAGGTCGCGCAGGAAGGGCTCGATCTGTTCCAGTTCGCGCAGGCCGTAGACCTGGGTCTGCCGTGGACGACCGCCGTCGGCGTCCAGCGCCGGCTGTGGGCGCCCCTCGGCATCACGCTTCTGGTCGAGCAGATAGAACTCCAGCTCGCAGGCCATCACCGGGTAATACCCCTCGGCTTCGAGCTGCTCGATCACGCGGATCAGCAACTGACGCGGATCGGCCGGCGTGGCCGGCAGGCCTTCGGTCGGGTGCATCGACACCTGCACGGCGGCGGTGGGCATCTGCCGCCAGGGCAGGCGAACCAGGCTGCCGGGCAGCGGATAGGCGCGGCAATCGATATCGCCCACCTCCCAGACCAGGCCGGAATCTTCGACATCCTCGCCCTGGATGGACAGGCCGAGCATGGTGCTCGGCAGCGGCCGGCCGCTCTGGTACAGCGCCAGCAATTCCTCGCGGTGCAGCAGCTTGCCGCGCGGAACGCCATTTGCGTCGAGAATGAACAGCTCGATCAGCTCGATATCGGGATTGTTGGCCAGGAAATCTTGAGCTTCCTGAACAGGGGCGAAAGTCGTCATGTTGCGCTCGCTTGCGCCAGTTCGGCGCTCGGTGTCCGCACGGCCCGTTCGATTCGTGAACAGGTTGCACAGGCAGACAAGGTGATAGCAGCGGCTGCGGGCATGGCGCAGCCATCGGTATTCAGCGGGCGGGGACGGCGTCCGGCGGGCGGGCGTGGCGGCAATGCCACAGCGCCCAGAAGGCGAGAATGATCGTCAGCAGCGGGTTTAACCGCTCCAACAAGCGCCGCCGCGCGGGAGCGCGGTACAGCGGAACATGGACTTGGCAGGCCAGGGAGATCATGGTTTGGCAGCGTCGCACAGGGCTTGAGGTGCGTTAAATCGGGTTTTTCATACGCTTGGTTGTGCGCTGACTAAACAATCCACTGACGAACCAACACCGCCCCGCAGGGTGCGCCGTGCGCACCTTAAGGCTCCGGTCGATAGCCCAGACGCAAACCGCCCCAATGCTTGCCCTGCACCATGATCGGCACCGACAGGTCGTGCATCAGCTCGCCGGTATCGCGCATGTAGGTCTGCAGCAGCAGCGCCTGCTTGTGGCTGCCGCAGCGGATGCCGGTGCGGTCGTTGAACAGGCGCTTGCCGCGGCTGCGGGTCGCATCCACCGCCGGGTCGCCGCTGGGCGGGTGGTTGAACGCGGCGTTATGGGTCGCCACGTAGCCTTCCGGGGTGGTGGAGATGGCGAAGACCAGCCCTTCATGGCGCTTGAGCAAGGGCTCCTGCAACGCCGGCAGCACCTGGTCGGCGTACTGATCGAAGCGGGTGCGGTACTTCTGTGGCTGGGTGCCGGCGATTGGTTGGTAGCGACGGTCGAACAGATCATCGTGGCTGATGCGACCGACCTGCAGGTCCTGCTCGAACTGCGCCGCGATCGCTGCTGCGCCTTCGCGGGCCAGGTCAAAGGCGCGCTGGTGGTAATCATCCAGGCCCACTTCGGCGAGCTGCTCGCTGACCGTCTCGGCCTGGCCAACCAACTGTTCGGCAGCATCGGCCAGTTGCCGCGTCTGCCCTTCGCTGCCCTGCACGTCGTCCTGCAATTGCAACGCAGCAGCCGACAGGCTGGCCAGACGCTGGTGGTTGTCCGCCGTGCCGGCGCTGATCTGCGCCACCTGCTGCTCGACTTCCTCGGCCTGGTCGGCAATACCGTGCAGACGGCTGCCGGCCGTTTCTATCTGCTGCGCCGCCTGCTCCAGCTCGACGCTCTGACGCTGGATATGCGCGACCACCGCCGTACTCTGCTGGCGAATGTCGGCGATCATCTGGCTGACTTCCTCGGTGGCACTGGCGGTGCGCGCAGCGAGGTTGCGCACCTCGTCGGCGACCACGGCAAAGCCCCGGCCCATCTCACCGGCGCGCGCGGCCTCGATGGCCGCATTGAGTGCCAGCAGGTTGGTCTGGCTGGCGATGGACTGGATCACCTGGGTGACCTGTTCGATCTGTTCGGTACGGCTGCCGAGACCGTCGATCAGCTCACGGCTGGCCAGGGTCTGCGCGCTGAGTTGCTGCATGCGCTCGATGGCCTGATTGAGTTCGGCCTGACCGTTAGCGCTGGCATCACGCACATGTCGGGCCGCGCTCAAGGTGTGCTCGGCGCGGGCGGCGCTGTCCTGCTCGGTGTGGGTGATGGCCTCGGCAGCCTGGCTGACCTGCTGCACCGCCGTCAGTTGCGATTGCAGGCGACTGGCCAGGTGCTTGACCGCATGGGCCACCTTGGCTGCGGACAGCGCGTTGTGACAGGTGTGACGCGACAGCCCGCGGCTGAGCTCGACGAAGTCAGCGCTGGCGACCTGCTGCGTGGCGGGCAAACCGTCGTCGCGGCGCTGCCATGGTCCCAGCCAGGGCCACAGCGCCAGCAGCAGGAAAGACAACACGCTGACATAGGGCGGTAGCTGCACCTGCTGGTAGACCAGCATCAACGCAGCCAGCCCCAGGGCGTGGAGAAGACAGGCAACAGGTGAACGGACAAAGGCAGCTTGCATGACCGACCTCAGAGTTCTTGTTCTGGTGCGCGGCGAGGCGCTGTAGGCGGACGGGGTCACGGCGGGTTCTCTCCTTGAATATCCCACGCAACCTGGGCAGCAGGCTACGCGTAAGACAGGCCCGACGAAAAATAAGCGTGTGCAGGTCGGGCACCATGACCGGGATTCGAGCAGCTTGGAAGCACCAGCACCATAAAACTTTGGTAGCACACTGCCATGAATTTAGACGGTCAGGCCCGTGGTAGGCTGATCGAAAAGGCCTCCAGAGCAACCCTTGCCAGGAACACATCTACTGTATCGACGCTTAACCCGGTGACATTAGCGGACGGCCGCAAGACCACTACGCCTCGGCTTCCATGGCCAGCTACCCCACCATGCGATGGCGTTTCACGAAACGCCGGTCCAGCCAGTCCTTGCAATGACCGTACAACTGCCCGCCGGCACTCCAGTCGTGCCAGCCGAGCAGCGCCCCGCCGTCGCCAGTGGCGAGCAGAGCCAGGCTCTGCCACTGCGCGCGATACGGGCGCAGCGGGCGCCCCTGCAGCGCGGCCTGCAGGTTGAAGCTCAGTACCGGTGCCTGGCGCACCGCGAAACGGCCGCTGCGGCGCATACCATCGAGGCTGGCGCTGTCGCCGACGGCGAATATCTGCGCGTGGGATTCGCATTGCAGGGTTGGGCGAATGGCGATGAATCCAGCGGCGTCGCTGGCCAGCTGGCTCGCCGTCAGCCACGGCCAGGGACGCGCACCGCTGGCCAGCAGCAGGCGCCGTCCGCGCCATACCGGTTCATCGCCGCTGAGCAGCCAGTCATCCTCTATTCGGCCGATCGGGCAGTGCTCGCGCACCTGCACGCCACGCTGACGCAGATGCCCCAGCGCGCGCAGGCGCAGCCCGGGGGCCAGCCCGTCGAGCAACGATCCGCCACAGAACAGTGCCAGCGCCGGCACCTTGTCGGCCAGGGCCAGAGCCAGTTCCACCCCACCAGCGCCACCACCGAGAATCGCCATGCGGCGTGGCTCGGCCTGCCACTGCTGCCAGCCTTCGAGCAGCCGCTCGATGGGTCTGGCAGCCAGCACCTGCATGCCATCGCCCTGCTGCGGAGGAATGGCCATACCGGCACCGACGTTGAGCGACAACCACTCGCTCTGCAGGCTACGACCATCGCCGAGTTGCAGGATGCGCGCATCGGCATCGAGCGCAGCGATCTCGCCCTCGATCAGGTCTACCTTGGCCGCGCGGCACAGTGGCTGCAGCTCCACGCGGCAATCTGCCGGGCTGAAACGGCCGCTGATCAGCCCCGGCAGCATGCCGGCGTACCAGGCTTCCGGGCCCGGGCTGAGCAAGGCGATACGGCCTGGCGGGCGCTCCACCAACGCCCAGCGGCGCAACACACCAAGGTGGGCATGGCCGGCCCCGGCCAGAATCAGGTCGTACTGGGTCATGCGTTAATTGCATCCGTCGCGGTACTGGCTCGGCACTTGGCCGGCACAGCGTTTGAAAGCTCGATAGTCCAATTCATGCTCGTGCAGCAGGGCAGACCATTCTGCGGGCTCTGACGCCTGCCACGACACAGCAAAGTCACACTCGGGCAAAGAGAGTGTCGTTACACCCGCGTAACCGCAACCGTTGACCGCAAGAAACTTGTGACGTGCTGTAAGCCGTCATTCGTCGCGCGATCCAGACGGATGAGACTCGCAGCGCAATCATCACGCCAGTAGTCGGCTAGAATCCACATGCGCCCGACCGCTCCTCAGACAGAACAGTGTCCATCGGACTTCGGCGCCCTCGTAGTAGCCATGAGGCGCCCTGGATGCTCCGCCCGTTTCGCTCACTGCTGTTGCTGCTCTGCCTGGCCTGCGTCATACCGGCCTGGGCGGATAGCGCGCTGCCGTTGCTCAAGCTCAGTGCCGCCGATCTGGTATCGCCAGTGAGCATCGAGCGCAGTGTGCTGCTGGAAGACCCCAGCGGCCATTTGACCGCCAGCGAAGTATTGCAGCGCATAGGCGAGGAAGGCCAAGAGGTGCACGGCACTGCGCGCATCGGCTACACCCGCAGCGCCTGGTGGCTTGCCGTGCAGTTGCAGACACCGCCGGCAGAACGCTTGCAACTGATCATTGGCCAGACCTTCCTCGATGACCTGGAGATCTGGCTGTTCGACGGCGACACGCCGCTCGGCCCGCTGTACAGCGGTGCAAAACGTCCGTTCGCCCAGCGTGGCGAGCCCTACCCCCAGTTCCTGCTCAACCTGCCACGTCTGGGCGAAGGCCCTCACAGCCTGCTGCTGCGCGTAGAGAGTCATTCGGCGATCAACCTGCCGCTGCAGGTAGTCGGCGCCGCGCAGGGCCAACAACTGATCGCCTACAGCTGGCTGCAGAGCGGCCTGCTGATCGGTGCACTGCTCGCCCTGGCGCTGTTCTATCTGGTCAAGTACAGCACCCTGCGCGAAGCGCAACTGGCCTACTTCAGCCTCACCTCGTTGTGCGTGGCGCTGTACAACGCCAGCCTGTACAACCTGGCCGGCCTGCTCTGGCCGCAGTGGTCGCTGCTGCCCAAGTTGCTGGTCAACCTGCCCACTGCCGGGATGATGATCTTCAGCTCGCTGTTCATCGCCAGTGCCCTGGGCCTGCACCTGGGCCGTATGCGCTGGCTGCGCGACGCCTTGTTCGCGGCCACCTTGCTGGTCAGCCTCGGCGGCGTCTTCGTCGACCACCCCCACGCCTATCAGACCCTCAACCTGCTGACCCTGGCCACCGGGCTTTACCAACTGCTGCTGATGGTGCTTGGCGTCCATCAGCGCCGTCCCTACGCGCCCGGCTATCTGGTGTGCTGGAGCGCGGCGCTGGTGCTGATGCTGCTGGTGCCGCTGAGCCGCGCCGGGCTGATTCCGCTGCCTGCCGGCTTCTATGCGCTGTATGCCTACCTGCCGGCGCTGAGCATGCTGCTGTTCGGCGCCCTGCTCGACAAGCAGCTGGAACGCGTACGCCGCGTGCTGCTGAGCAGCCAGGAGCAGGCCATCGACAATCTGGAGCAGTACCAGGCGCTGTTCCGCCACAGCGGCGAAGGCATCTTCCGCTGCCAGCGCGACGGCCAGTTGCTGGAAGCCAACCCGAGCCTGGCGCGCCTGCTTGGCAGCGAGACCCTGCCGGACGATCTCAGCCAGCTGTCCCTGCAGAGCCTGGTGGGGGAAACCCAGTGGCGCTGGCTGCTGCTGCAACTTGACGTGCAGGCCGGCGCGGTCAGTTGCGAGTGCCAGCTGTACGACCTCGAGCAGCGCCCCCGCTGGGTCTACCTGTCGCTGCACCTGCGCCCGCATCAGGAGTCCATCGAAGGCATCGTGGTCGACCTCAGCGAGCGCCGAGCACTGGAAGAACGCCTGCAACAGCTGGCCGCCCACGATGCCCTGACCGGCCTGCTGAATCGTCGCGAGCTGGAAAGACTGCTTTCGGAAACCCTCAGCGGCGCAGCCAAACGGCGCTTCAGCCACCTGCTGCTGCTGGGGCTGGATCGCTTCAAGCAGGTCAACGACCTGTTCGGCCATTCGGCCGGCGACCAGTTGCTGAAACAGCTGGCCGGCCAGTTGCTGCATCAGCTACCGCGCCATGCCGAGCTGGCCCGCGTTGGCGGCGACGAGTTCGCTATTCTCCTGCGTGAAGTCGATGACGACGCCGCGCTGAGCCAGGCCGAGCAGTTGCGCCGAGCCGTCGAGCAGTTCGTTTTCACCTGGCAAGGACGGCCCTTCCGCCTGCACGCCAGTATCGGCATGCTCGCGCTCAGCTCCGGCGTACGCGACTGGGAAACCGCGCTGAACTGGGCCAGCAGCGCCAGCCAGTTGGCCAAGCATCAGGGCCGCAACCGTGTGCAGCAGTTCAACCCGGCCGACGGCGCCCTGCTCGAACATCAACGCCAACTGCAGTGGATCACCCGCCTGCGCGAGGCCACCGAGCGCGGTCATTTCGAGCTGTTCTTCCAACCGGTGCAGGCGCTGCAGAACGCGGCCAGCGGCCTGCACTATGAAGTGCTGCTGCGTTACCGCGACCCACAGAGCGGCGAGTGGATCAGCCCGGCGCAGTTTCTCGACGCGGCGGCGCGCTACGATTTTCTCGGCGCCATCGACCGCTGGGTCGTCCAGCACTTGTGTGCCTGGCTGGCAGCCAACCCACGGCACCTGGCGCAACTGGCCCAGGTCAACGTCAACCTCAGCGCCAGCTCGTTGCTCGACTGCACCTTCCATCGCCTGCTGCAGGACGAACTGCAGTACCACGGCTTGCCGCCCGGCAAACTGTGTATCGAGGTGACGGAAATGGTCGCCCTGGGTGAGCTGGGCGTCTCCGCCCAGTGGATCGAGGAGCTACGCAGCAAGGGGCTGAAAGTCGCCCTGGATGACTTTGGCAGCGGCTTCGCTTCCTACGCTTATCTGCGTCACCTGCCGCTGGATATTCTCAAGATCGACGGCAGCTTCATCAGTGGCATCGAGAACGACCCGATCAACCAGGCCATGGTCGGCTCCATGCGCCAGATCGCCGGACAACTAGGGCTGCTCACCGTCGCCGAGTTCGTCGAAACCCAGGCCAGCCTGGACTGCCTGCGCCGCCTGGGTATCGACTACGCTCAGGGCTACTTCGTTGGTCGCCCGCAGCCCTTGCGGCAACTGGCCGACGATGCGCGTCGCCACGGCACTCAGGAGGCCTGATAGAGCGCCGCCGGCAAGCGCTCGAGCAGCGCCGGGTCCAATCGCAACATGCGCACGCAACGCGCCTCGACCAGGCTTTCAGGTGCTTCGTTGGCCGGTAGCGCCAGCAGCAAGCCGCTGAGGTTGAGCACCAGTGCCTCACGCGAGAACACGCCACTGCCCAGGCCGTAGAACGCCGCGATCAACTCGCGCAGACCGAAGGGCAGACGCCAGCGGATACGCAAGGCCGAGCCGAAGCTCGCCGAGCGGCGCGGCATCGCATCGGCGATCTGCTCATCGCTCAACTCACCGCCAGATTCCTGCCAGTCCTGCAGGCTGCGCAGCAGCGCCAGCTCCCCCAGGTTGTGCAGCAGGCCAGCGGTGTAACACAACTCGGCATCCAGCTTCAGTTCCAACGCCAGCCAGCGCGCCAGCTCGGCACTGCGCCGCGCCTGTTGCCAGGTGTGGCTGGCCAGTTCGGCCAGGCGCGGGTCACGCAACTGGGCGTTGCGCTGCACCGCCAGGCCGAGTACCAGGTTCAGCGTGCGCGCCACACCCAAACGATGCAGTGCCTGGGCCAGGGTATGACAAGGCACGCCCTGATGCTGCGCGGCGGTACTGGCGGCGGCGATCAGCAACGCGGTGATCTGCGGGTCACTGCCGAACACGGCCTCCAGCTCGCCGAGGTCCTGCTCGCCGGTCTGCAACCCCTGGCTCACGGCATTGCGCACGTCGCTGAGCAACGGCGCACCCTGCCCCTCTTCGCGCACCGTATCGAGAAAGTCGCGCAGGTCACTGACCAGCAGCGGCTGACGCACCACTACCGTAGCCACTGGTGAGGGCAGTAGTGCCAGCAGACGCTGACGCAGGCTTTCAGCATTGAAGGGTTTGCCCAGGTAAGCACTGGGCGCCAGTGGCCTTGCGGCCCGCACGCTGCTGGCATCCAGACGGCCGCTGATCAGTACGAACGGCAGCGCTGGTGTACGTGGATGCCGACGCAGTTGTCGCAGCAACTCCAGACCATCGAGCCCCGGCAGCTCGCCATCAGCGATCACCAGATCAGGCAGGCGACGTTTGCAGCGCGCCAGTGCTGCCTGGCCATCGCTGAACTGCAGCACGTGAGCATCACTGCGCACGTCGAGCACCAACTGCTGCAACAGGTTGGACGTCCAGGGGTCAGCCTCGGCGATCAGAACTTCCACACGGTGAGCTGAAGCGGTCATGCGAGCCTCTGGACGATAGCGAAGGGGGAGCGCTTGCGCCGGCATTCCGTGCAAACCTGAGAAAGAGGTCAGCTCCATTGTAACGGCGCAGTCTAAACCGCGGCTTTACGGGAAGTCAGCCGGCATTGGCAGACTGCCCTGGAAATTGCGCAACGACAAAAATCTCAGGCATAAAAAAGCCCGCCAAAAGGCGGGCTTCTTCGTCAGGCAGCCGATCAATTACTTGATCTTGGCTTCCTTGTACATCACGTGCTTGCGTACGACCGGATCGAATTTCTTGATTTCGATCTTGTCAGGGGTGGTGCGCTTGTTCTTGTCGGTGGTGTAGAAGTGGCCGGTACCGGCGCTGGACACCAAACGGATCAGTTCACGCATGACTCTCTCCTTAAACCTTTTCGCCGCGAGCGCGCAGCTCGGACAGCACTACATCGATGCCACGCTTGTCGATAACACGCATGCCTTTGGCAGATACGCGCAGACGCACGAAGCGCTTCTCGGACTCGACCCAGAAGCGATGGTGCTGCAGGTTCGGCAGGAAACGACGACGGGTTTTGTTGTTTGCGTGGGAAATGTTGTTCCCGGTTACCGGACCCTTACCGGTAACTTGACAGACTCTCGACATGCCTCAGCCCTCTAAAACCACATGCCCAACCCGGCATGGGTTGGCCGCTTAAACTCAATGTCATTGGCGCTCGGCGCCGCGTTTCTCGAGGGTCTTACCGGGCGCACTGGATAGCGCAAGAACCGGGCCCCTAGAAAAGAGCGCTGCTTTATACCAGAAAGCCCTGGGAGCAACAAGGAAAACCGCAGGATAAAACACAATCCCGGGTCAGCAGACCCGCCGGGGGCCGGCCCGTTGGGGCCTGCTCAAGATTTGACCGCTCGTCGCCTCGATCAGGTATTCAGCGCCCGGCAAATCGACTAGGGTTGCAAGCTTGCCGTCAACGCCAGGAATGAGGACCTCACCATGCGCCTGTTGCTCGCTGCTCTACTGTGCACCCCGATCCTGACCCAGGCTGCCACCCTCAGCATATGCACCGAAGCCAGCCCTGAGGGTTTCGACGTGGTGCAGTACAACTCGCTGACCACTACCAATGCCTCGGCAGACATGCTGATGAACCGCCTGGTCGAATTCGACGCCGAGCAAGGCAAGCTACTGCCGAGCCTGGCGCGCAGCTGGTCGATCTCCGCCGACGGCCTGGTCTACGACTTCACGCTGCGCGACGACGTGCAATTTCACCACAGCGCCGACTTCACGCCCAGCCGCCACCTCGATTCTCAGGACGTGCTGTTCAGCTTCCAGCGCATGCTCGACGAGCAGCACCCCTGGCATGCGGTGGCCGCCAGCGGTTACCCACACGCCCAGTCGATGCAGTGGCCCAGCCTGATCGCCAAGGTCGAGGCGCCGGATGCCCACAGCGTGCGCATTACCCTGAATCGCCGCGACGCCACCTTCCTCGCCACCCTGAGCATGGGCTTCGCCTCGATCTATTCCGCCGAATACGCCGACAAGCTGATGGCCGCCGGCACCCCGCAGAAGCTCAATAGCGCGCCGGTGGGCAGCGGTCCGTTCGTCTTCGAGCGTTTCCAGAAGGATGCCGTGGTGCGCTACCGCGCCAACCCGGACTACTTCGCTGGCAAGCCGGGCGTGGACCGAGTGATCTTCGCCATCACCCCGGATAGCAACGTGCGCCTGCAGAAGCTGCGCCGCGGCGAATGCCAGATCGCCCTGTCACCGAAACCGCAGGACGTGCAGGCCATCGCTGGCGACACCAAGCTGAAAAGCGCACAGACCGCCGCCTTCATGACCGCCTTCGTCGGCATCAACAGTCAGCATGCGCCGCTGGACAAGCCGCAGGTGCGCCAGGCGATCAACCTGGCGTTCGATAAGGCCAGCTACGTCAAGGCCGTGTTCGAAGGCAGCGCCGAGCCCGCCAACGGCCCCTACCCACCGAACACCTGGAGTTACGCCAGCGAACTGCCCGGCTACGCGCACGAGCCTGCAAAAGCACGCGCCTTACTGGCCGAAGCAGGCCTGGCTGACGGCTTCAAGACCACCATCTGGACGCGCCCCAGCGGCAGCCTGCTCAACCCCAACCCGAGCCTCGGCGCGCAACTGCTGCAGGCAGACCTGGCCAAGGTCGGCATCGACGCTGAAATACGCGTGATCGAGTGGGGCGAACTGATCCGCCGCGCCAAGGCCGGCGAACACGACCTGCTATTCATGGGCTGGGCAGGCGACAACGGCGACCCGGACAACTTCCTCACTCCGCAGTTTTCCTGCGCTTCGGTCGAGTCAGGTCTGAACTTCGCCCGTTTTTGCGATGAGGCGCTGGACAAGCTGATCGCTGATGGCAAAACCAGCAGCGACCAGAGCGAGCGCAGCCGCCTCTATCACCAGGCGCAGCAGATCATTCAGGAGCAGGCGCTGTGGCTGCCGCTGGCCCACCCCACCGCCTTCGCGCTGCTCAGCGAGAAGGTGCAGGGTTACAAGGTCAGCCCGTTCGGCCGACAGGATTTCGCCTCGGTGCAGATCACACCATAAGGCGCCATCGTGGTGGGCTGAAGCCCACCCTACAGCCGAACCAGCTACATCCAGCCCAGCTCGGCCATCGACAGCGGATCGCCATCGCCAACGATGAAGTGGTCGAGCACGCGCACTTCGACCAGCGCCAGAGCATCCTTGAGCCGCTGAGTCAGCACGCGGTCGGCCTGACTGGGTTCCGACACGCCCGATGGGTGGTTATGGGTGAGGATGACGGCGGCGGCATTGTTGGCCAGCGCCCGCTTGACCACCTGCCTGGGATAAACGCTGGCACTGTCGATACTGCCGCGAAACAGCACCTCGAACGCCAACACCCGATGCTTGGCATCGAGGAACAAGCAGCCGAATACTTCGTGCGGTTCGTGACGCAGCTGCGCCTTGAGGTAATCGCGCACGGCTTGCGGGCTTTCCAGCGCTGAATCACGACGCAGGCGTTCGGCCAGATGGCGCCGCGACATCTCTAGCACTGCCTGTAGCTGTGCGTACTTGGCCGGCCCCAGACCAAGGTGTTGGCTGAAACCAGCCAGATCGGCTTCGAGTAGCGCTCTCAGGCTGCCGAACTCGCTCAGCAGGTAGCGCGCCAAGTCCACCGCACTCTTGCCGGTCACTCCGGTACGCAGAAAGATCGCCAACAGTTCGGCGTCGGTCAGCGACGCCGCGCCCTGCTCCAGCAATTTCTCCCGCGGGCGCTCTGCCGCGGGCCAGTCACGAATGCTCATGTACACCTCCCTGTACGGCACCTCTAAAAACTACCTGCGTTGCCATCACTGCGTTAAAAACAAGCTCAAAATGCTCATTTACAGCACGTAAACTCCGCTTTTTCGCTTGTTTTTGCCTTGTGCTGGCTGCCTCGCCTACGTTTTTCAGAGGTGCCTCATCTAGCCAGGCGCCCGCTGTTCCGCTGCGGGCGCTGTGCTATCGTAGCCCATCTTTTTACACGGGGCCGGCCTGGGGAGGCGTTGGTCACGTGGCGCACATCCACCGGTTTATAAAAGGCAAGCCTATGCAGCGGCTGTATCGCAAACGCATCATCGTCGGCGTCGGGGGCGGTATTGCTGCCTACAAGAGCGCCGAACTGGTTCGCCGACTCAAGGATCAAGGTGCCGAAGTCCGTGTGGTGATGACCCAGGGCGGGCGCGAGTTCATCACCCCGCTGACCCTGCAGGCCCTGTCCGGCCACCCTGTGCACCTCGACCTGCTCGACCCCGCCGCCGAAGCCGCGATGGGCCATATCGAGCTGGCGCGCTGGGCCGATCTGATCCTCATCGCGCCAGCCACCGCCGACCTCATCGCGCGCCTGGCCCAGGGCGTGGCCAACGACCTGCTGACCACGCTGGTGCTGGCTACCGATGCGCCGATTGCCCTGGCTCCGGCGATGAACCAGGCCATGTGGCGCGACGCAGCCACCCAGGCCAACCTCGAACTGCTGCAAAATCGCGGCATGCGCCTGTTCGGCCCGGCCTCCGGCAGCCAGGCCTGCGGTGATGTTGGCCTCGGCCGTATGCTCGAACCCACCGATCTCGCCCAATTGGCCGCCGACTGCTTCCAGCGCCAGGCACTGGACGGCCTGCACATATTGATCACCGCCGGCCCGACCCAGGAAAACATCGACCCGGTGCGCTACATCACCAACCACAGCTCCGGCAAGATGGGCTTCGCCCTGGCCGAGGCCGCCGCCGAAGCCGGTGCCCGCGTGACCCTGGTCAGCGGCCCGGTGCACCTGCCAACGCCGGATCGGGTCAGCCGCATCGACGTGGTCAGCGCCCGCGACATGCTCGCGGCCTGCGAAGCCGCCATGCCCTGCGACGTGCTGATCGCCGCCGCCGCGGTGGCCGACTACCGCCCGGAAGTGGTCGCGCAGCACAAATTGAAGAAAGACCCCACCAGCGGCGAAGGGATGCTCCTGCAAATGGTGCGCAACCCGGATATTCTCGCCACCATCGCAGGCCGCGAGGATCGCCCGTTCAGCGTGGGTTTCGCCGCCGAGACCGAGAACCTGCTGGAATACGCCTCGCGCAAGCTGCGCGACAAGAATCTCGATCTGATCGTCGCCAATGATGTGGCCAACCCCAGCATCGGCTTCAATAGTGAAGAGAACGCCATCACCGTGATCGACCGTGGGCTGCAGCCAACCAGCTTCGCCCAGACCAGCAAGGGCAAGATCGCCCGCCAGTTGATCACCCTTATCGCCGAACGACTGAACAAGAACTGACCATGCACGCTCTGCAAGCCAAGATCCTCGATCCTCGCCTCGGCCAGGAATTCCCGCTGCCGCAATACGCCACGCCAGGCTCCGCCGGCCTCGACCTGCGCGCCATGCTCAAGGAAGAGATCGTCCTCGAGCCAGGCCAGACCGTGCTGATTCCCACCGGCCTGTCGATCTACATCGGCGATCCAGGCCTGGCGGCGATGATCCTGCCGCGTTCGGGCCTGGGCCACAAACACGGCATCGTGCTCGGCAACCTGGTCGGCCTGATCGACTCGGACTATCAGGGCGAGCTGATGGTGTCGTGCTGGAACCGCGGCCAGACGCCGTTCACCATCGCCATCGGCGAGCGCATCGCGCAGTTGGTGCTGGTACCGGTGGTGCAGGCGCATTTCGAGCTGGTCGAGCAGTTCGACGAGACCCAACGTGGTGCTGGCGGCTTCGGCCACTCCGGTAGCCACTGATTCACACCCCACAGGACGACCCGCCGAGGAGCACCCACGTGAAACTCTTCAAGCGTACTGCCAAGGAAGCCGACACGGCTGCCAGCCTGGTGCCGAGCAAGCCCAAGGGCAAAACGGCGAACCCCTCGCTGGGCGTACTGCTACCCGGCCTGCTGGCTGCCCTGATCGGCGGGGCCGCAGGCGCCGCGTTGTTGTGGTTTGCCGACAACAGCAGCAGCCAGGCACGCCAGACAGAGCTGGTGCAGGCCATCGGCACCAGCCAGGCCGCTGCCGTGCAGCAGGCGCTCAAGCAATTGCATGCCGACAGCCTCGCCGCGGCTCGCAACCCTGAGCTGTTGCAAGCACTGCAGAGCGGCGACAACCTGCGGGTCAGCGAAGCCGAACGGCGCCTGGGCTACTGGGACGACGTGATCGATGCCCACCTTAATCGCCGCGGCGAAGCGGTACAGAACACCTCCCGTGCCGCGCCGATGAACTTCGCCGGTCTGGATATGCTGCGCCGCACTGAAAGCGGACAGCAAGCCGCCATCGAAGCCTATCGTGTGGGTGAGCGCTGGCTGGCCTATAGCGCCGTGGCGCTACGCCTGAGTGAGAGCCAGCCGGCCCAGGGTACGCTGCTGCTGGCCTTCGACCTGCAGCGCGTACTCGCAGCTGTGCCGGCGCTACCTGCCGAGTATGGCCAGGTGCAACTGGTGCAGCAGTTCGCCAACACGCCGGCACAGGTGCTCCTACAGCGCGGCCAGGCAGGCGACGCTGCCGCTGCGCAGACCTTCTCTACCGGTAACCCTTACTGGAAGATCAGCTTCACCCCCGGCCCCAGCCTGACTCAAGGCAGTATTGCTCCGGCAATGCTCGGCCTCGCGTTCCTGCTTGCAGTGGGCGGAGCCCTGATCGGCATGATCCTGGTTCAGGGCGCGCTGCAGCGGCGCGTCAATCTCGACGCCCAGCAGCTTGGGCAAATGATCAAAGAACTCTCTGCGGGTAAGAACGTCAAAGCCTTCAGCCTCAGAATTCCGGCGCTCGATGCGCTGGCTCAAAGCCTGGCGCGATTGCCGCGCCGCAGTAGCCCTGAAGGCAGCAGCACCCCCACTAAAGGAACAGCCGCGGCCCCCGCCGCTCAGCCGGCAGCCAAGCCAGCCGAGTTGGTCGACCCGCTGTTTCAGGACACCGATATCCTCGATATCGACATTCTCGATGAAGACCAGGATCTCCTGGGACTGGAGCAGAGCCCCGCAATGAGCACGAGCCAAAGCGCCCCGAAACTTCCCGCCGACATTTTCCGCGCCTACGACATCCGTGGCGTGGTGGGCGACACCCTGACAGCCGAATACGCCTACTGGATCGGCCGCGCCATCGGCTCGCAGAGCCTGGCTCAGGGCGAGCCCAAGGTCATCGTCGGCCGTGACGGCCGCCTCTCCGGCCCCGAACTGCTGCAGCAACTGGTACAAGGTCTGCTCGACTGCGGCTGCGAAGTCACCGATATCGGCATGGTGCCGACCCCGGTGGTGTACTTCGCCGCCAACGTTCTGGAAGGCCGTTCGGCCGTGATGCTCACCGGCAGCCACAACCCACCGGACTACAACGGTTTCAAGATCATCATCGCTGGCGACACCCTGGCCAACGAGCAGATCCTCGCTCTGAAGACCCGCCTGGACAACAACGACCTGGCCACAGGCGTCGGCAGCGTGCAGCAGGTCGACGTGCTGCCGCGCTACTTCAAGACCATCCGTGACGACATCGCCCTGGCCAAGCCGCTCAAGGTGGTGGTGGACTGCGGCAACGGCGCCGCTGGCGTGATCGCCCCGCAACTGATCGAAGCCCTGGGCTGCAGCATGATTCCGCTGTTCTGCGAAGTAGACGGCACCTTCCCCAACCACCACCCGGACCCGGGCAAGCCGGAGAACCTGGTCGACCTGATCGCCCGCGTCAAATCCGAAAACGCCGACCTGGGCCTGGCCTTCGACGGCGACGGCGACCGTGTCGGCGTGGTGACCAACACCGGCAATATTGTCTACCCCGACCGCCTGCTGATGCTGTTCGCCAAGGACGTGGTCTCGCGTAACCCTGGCGCCGACATCATCTTCGACGTCAAATGCACCCGTCGCCTGACCCCGCTGATCAGCGGCTACGGTGGTCGCCCGGTGATGTGGAAGACCGGCCACTCGCTGATCAAGAAGAAAATGAAGGAAACCGGCGCCCTGCTGGCCGGCGAGATGAGCGGTCACATCTTCTTCAAGGAGCGCTGGTACGGTTTCGACGATGGCATCTACAGCGCTGCCCGTCTGCTGGAAATTCTCAGCCTGGAAAAACGCAACGCCGAGCAGGTGTTCAGTGCCTTCCCCAGCGATATTTCCACGCCGGAAATCAACATCAAGGTAACCGAGCAGACCAAGTTCGGCATGATCGAGCGCCTGCAGCGTGAAGGCCAATGGGGCGAAGCGAACATCACCAGCATCGACGGTGTCCGTGTCGACTATCCCAAGGGCTGGGGCCTGATCCGCGCCTCCAACACCACACCAGTGCTGGTGCTGCGCTTCGAGGCCGACACCCAGGAAGAGCTGGAGCGCATCCAGGACGTGTTCCGCGCGCAACTGCTCAAGGTCGCCCCCGACCTGCAACTGCCCTTTTGACCGATTTGTTTCAGGAGCCCCTGCATGACCCTCGAGCGTGACGCCGCTGCCCAAGTTGCCAAGGTACTGTCCGAAGCCCTGCCCTATATCCGCCGCTTCGTCGGCAAGACCCTGGTGATCAAGTACGGCGGCAACGCCATGGAAAGCGAGGAGCTCAAGCAGGGCTTCGCCCGCGACATCGTGCTGATGAAGGCTGTCGGCATCAACCCGGTGGTGGTGCATGGTGGTGGGCCGCAGATCGGTGATCTGCTCAAACGCCTGTCCATCGAGAGTCACTTCATCGACGGCATGCGCGTGACCGACACCGCCACCATGGATGTGGTGGAAATGGTGCTGGGCGGGCAGGTCAACAAGAGCATCGTCAACCTGATCAACCAGCATGGCGGCAGCGCCATCGGCCTGACCGGTAAAGATGCCGGCCTGATCCGCGCCAAGAAGCTCACGGTCAGCCGGCAGACGCCTGAAATGACCCAACCGGAAATCATCGATATCGGTCATGTCGGCGAGGTCACCGGGGTTAACACCGACCTGCTGAACATGTTGGTCAAGGGCGATTTCATCCCGGTCATCGCCCCCATCGGCGTCGGCCCGAGCGGTGAGTCCTACAACATCAACGCCGACCTGGTAGCCGGCAAGGTGGCCGAAGCGCTGAAAGCCGAGAAGCTGATGCTGCTGACCAATATCGCCGGCCTGATGGACAAACAGGGCCAGGTACTCACCGGCCTGACCACCGAGCAGGTCAACGAGCTTATCGCCGACGGCACCATATATGGCGGCATGCTGCCCAAGATCAAATGCGCTCTGGAAGCTGTGCAAGGTGGCGTGACCAGCTCGCACATCATCGATGGCCGCGTGCCGAATGCCGTTCTGCTGGAAATCTTCACCGATATCGGCAACGGCACCATGATCAGCAACCGCAAGCGCCCTTAAAAAACGGCCGTTACGCGGCCTTCTGATGACCCTCTCCCTCCGGGAGAGGGTCATACGACTACCCCAGAGCCTCCAAAAGCCCTAAGGTTTTTTCTGCGGTTCGCCAAACAACTCGGCCAAGCGCGCGCGATCAGCGCTGAAACCAGCCTCGGCTTGAGTGCGGATTTCCTTGTAGCGGGCGATATCGCGCTGCAGACGCTGCTGCTCTTCCTTGAGGTTATTGATCTGCGCTAGCAAGTGCTCCGGGACCTGGCGCCCGGCACGCTCGTGGTCGGCGGCCTGGCTCTGCAGGTTGGCTTGCTGGGTACGCACAGACTGCAGGTTGCCGCGAGCGACGCTGGTGACGCTGTCGAGCTCGGCCAGCTTGCGTTCGCGAGCACGGTCGACATCATCGAGATTGGCGTACAGCCGCAGCAGCTGGGCATCACTGCTGGCGCGAGCCTTGTCCGCCTGCATACGGGCGAACTCTTCAGGCGTTGGGGCCGGCGCGATCACTCGCACGACACGGCCCTGGTCATTAAGTACCTCATAACCCTTGCCGATGAACTCGGGCGGCACACCCTGGCGACTGAGCACCGTCACGCCCTTGTCATCAACGTAGCGATACAGCTCGGCAGCCACTCCAGACAGCGGCAGTAGCAAGCTACAGAGCAGCGTACAGCGGGTCAGGAACGGTGCAGGCATCAGGACTACCTTGTGCTAGGGCTAGATTCCGTACTCGGCGCGATAGGTTTCGACAGCCGGCAGATATTGCTTCAGTTCAGCATCCCCTGCCAGATATTCCAGTACCTGTTCGAGTGACACGATGCTCACTACGGGCATGCCGAAATCGCGTTCGACTTCCTGGATGGCGGACAGCTCGCCCTGACCCCGCTCCTGGCGGTTCAGCGCGATCAAGGTGCCGGCAGCCTGTGCGCCTTGGCCCTGGATGATCTGCATCACTTCGCGGATCGCGGTACCGGCGGTGATCACGTCATCGACGATCAGCACACGGCCCTTGAGTGGCGCACCGACCAGGGTACCGCCTTCGCCATGATCCTTGGCTTCCTTGCGATTGAAGCACCAGGGCAGATCGCGCTGATGATGTTCGGCCAGTGCCACGGCAGTGGTCGCTGCCAACGGAATGCCCTTGTAGGCCGGGCCGAACAACACATCGAAGTCGATACCGCTGTCGACGATGGCTGCCGCGTAGAAACGTCCCAGCTGCGCCAACGCCAGACCGCTGTCGAACAGGCCGGCGTTGAAGAAATAGGGGCTGGTGCGCCCGGACTTGAGGGTGAACTGGCCAAAACGCAGAACCCCGCGCTCGATGGCAAAACGAATGAAATCGCGCTGGTACGCTTGCATGAAAAGTCCCGGACGGCACGGATTTGGCTAGGAATTTAGCTAATGCTGGTGAGCTCGGGTATCATACACGCACGTGTTTTTGGGGGCCATTTATGCGGATCATCAGTGTGAACGTGAATGGTATTCAGGCTGCGGCCGAGCGAGGTCTGCTCAGCTGGCTGCAAGCCCAGAATGCCGACGTGATCTGCCTGCAAGACACCCGTGCCTCCGCCTTTGAAATGGACGACCAAGCCTTCCAGTTGGATGGTTATTTCCTCTATGCATGCGACGGTGAAGTGCCCAGCCAAGGTGGCGTGGCGCTCTACTCGCGATTGCAACCCAAGGCGGTGATCAGCGGCCTCGGCTTCGAGATGGCCGATCGCTACGGGCGCTACCTGCAGGCCGATTTCGACAAGGTAAGTATCGCCACCCTGCTGCTGCCAAGCGGGCGGGACGGTGACGAGAGCTTGAATCAGAAATTCAAGTTCATGGATGACTTCACCCATTATCTGGACAAGCAACGGCGCAAGCGTCGCGAGTACATATACTGCGGCTCGCTGCATGTAGCGCACCAGAAGATGGATGTGAAGAACTGGCGCGACTGCCAGCAATCACCAGGCTTCCTGGCGCCCGAACGCGCCTGGATGGATGAGGTGGTTGGCAACATGGGTTATGTCGATGCCCTGCGCGAAGTCAGCCGTGAAGGCGACCAGTTCAGCTGGTGGCCGGATAACGAGCAGGCCGAGATGCTCAACCTGGGCTATCGCTTCGACTACCAGCTGCTCACGCCGGGCATGCGCCGCAGCGTGCGTAGCGCCCGCTTGCCGCGCCAGCCGCGCTTCTCTCA
This sequence comes from Pseudomonas sp. zfem001, assembly GCF_032621725.1. Lineage (NCBI taxonomy): Bacteria > Pseudomonadati > Pseudomonadota > Gammaproteobacteria > Pseudomonadales > Pseudomonadaceae > Pseudomonas > Pseudomonas sp. zfem001. The sequence continues at coordinate 76,080 of NZ_JAVYJI010000003.1, forward strand.
GCATGCGCCGCTGATCGTCGATTACGACTGGATTCTCAGCATCTGAACGACGGATACGAAAAAGCCGGCTTATCGCCGGCTTTTTCTTGTCACTCGCGATCCTGCTTCAGACCATTCTCAGCCTGCTCCAGCAGGTCGCGTATAAGCATGTCATCGGCATAGCGTCGGCTCAGATCGAGCAGATGAACATGCGCCTGCTCATATTCATGCAGAGCCAGGTAGTTACGCACCAAGGCGATCTCGGTAATACGCCCCGGCTCGATCTCGAAAGCCGCACGATTATAGGCAAGCGCCCTGGGATAATCGGCATACTGCTCACCGTTGTCGCCCAGATAAAGCAGACCCAGTACGTTATTGGCCGCCAGACCACGTGGTTCCATGGCCTGCGCCTGCTCCAGTTTGGCAGCGGCTTCAGGTACGCGCCCCTGCATGAGGTCGGCGTCGGCCATGTTCACCAGGTAATCGTAGGAACCCTGCGGGTAGTAGGCAGCAGCCTTGGCCGCGTACTCGCCTGAACGCGGAAATTCATTCAGCTCGTAATAGCCCAGCGAGATGAAGCGAAGCGCATGAGCCTTCTCCGCATCCGTTGCGATCGGGCTATCGACTACCTTTTCGAACTTGGCAATCGCCTGCCGCGACTGCCCCGCGTCGTGCAATTGCGCAGCTTCGATCCTCAAAGCCTGCAGTTTCGTCTGCTCGGCCAGCGTCCGAGCAGCATCACCGCAGCCGACTAGCACTGTCAGAAACAGAGCCGGCATCAACATTCGCACGTTCATCAAACTATCCTTCCCTGACATGGCGGAGGTCACCCCCGGCCGTCCAACTCCATTGAATTACTTGATCAGCCGCCAGCTGAACGGGTAGCGATAGTTCTGCCCTTCATTGGCCTTGATACCGGCGATGATGGTCAGCACCAACGCGGCCAGACCCAGCAGCATCAGCAGCGGGAAGCCGATCACCACCACCATCAGGATGAAGCAGACCACAGCGGCCAGCGCCACGCTGATCTGGAAGTTCAGCGCTTCCTTGCCCTGCGCATCGACGAAGGGGTCGAAATCCTTCTTGATCTGCCAGACGATCAGCGGGCCGAGCAGATTACCGAAAGGGAACACCAGGCCGAGAAACGCGGCGAAGTGACAGAACATGGCCCACTGACGCGCTTCCTGACTGGGCGTCGGCAGCGGGTTTTGCATATCGTCATTCATCCTGGTGCTCCTTGCTCGTTACGGGTTTCAGTCGACCAGAGCGGCCTTCTGCAGTTCAAAGATCTCGTTCATGCCCTTCTGTGCCAGTGCCAGCATGGCATTGAATTCGTCAGGCTGGAACGGCGCGCCTTCGGCAGTGCCCTGCACTTCGATGAAGCCGCCGGCATTGGTCATTACCACGTTGAGATCGGTTTCGGCGGCTGAGTCCTCCAGGTAGTCCAGATCCAGCACCGGCTCGCCCTGATAGATGCCAACCGACACTGCTGCGATCATCTGCTTGAGCGGCTCGCCCTTCAGCGCGCCACGCTTCTTCAGCACTTTCAGGGCATCGAGCAGCGCCACCATGGAGCCGGTGATGGAGGCAGTACGAGTGCCACCGTCAGCCTGGATCACGTCGCAGTCGACATACAGGGTGTTCTCGCCCAGCTTGGTCATGTCCAGTGCTGCGCGCAGCGAACGGCCGATCAGGCGCTGGATTTCCAGGGTACGTCCGCCCTGCTTGCCGCGGCTGGCCTCACGCTGGTTACGCTCACCAGTGGCACGCGGCAGCATGCCGTACTCGGCGGTCAGCCAGCCCTGGCCCTGGCCCTTGAGGAAACGCGGCACGCCGGATTCGACACTGACGGTGCAGATCACCTTGGTATCGCCGAACTCCACGAGCACAGAGCCCTCGGCGTGCTTGGTGTAGTTGCGGGTGATGCGAATCGAGCGCAACTGATCGGCGGCGCGGCCACTGGGACGTTTCATCGAGCGATACCTACTTCATTAAGTGAAAACAGTGCGCATTATAGAGGTCGGGCGACTGCGGCGACATGCCGAATTGGGTAGGGTCGATTCACTGCGCTACAATCTTGCGTTTTTCGAGCCGACTTCCACGAGGTATCCCATGGTTCATAGCATGACGGCCTTTGCCCGCAACGAGCAGGCAACCGCCCACGGCACCCTGAGCTGGGAGTTGCGCTCGGTCAATCATCGCTATCTCGAGCCGCACCTGCGCTTGCCGGAAGCCTTCCGCGACCTCGAAGGCGCGGTGCGCGAAGCGCTGCGCCAGGGTCTGTCGCGCGGCAAGGTGGAATGCACCCTGCGCTTCGCGGAAGAAAGTGCCGGCAAGCAACTGCAGGTCGACAGCGTACGCGCTCGCCAGCTGATCACTGCCGCTGAGCAGGTCGCTGCGCTGATCCAGCAACCGGCTCCGCTCAACCCGCTGGAAGTGCTGGCCTGGCCCGGCGTGCTGGTGGCCGACTCGGCAGACCCGCAAGCCCTCAACGCCGCAGCTCTGCAGCTGTTCAACCAGGCGCTGGGCGAACTCAAGGCCGGCCGCGCCCGCGAAGGTGCCGAGCTGGCCAAGCTGCTCAACGAGCGCCTCGACAGCATCCTCGACGAGGTCGCCGCTCTGCGCGAACTGGTGCCGCAGATGCTAGCCGGCCAGCGCCAGAAGATCGAAACCCGCTTCGCTGAAATGCAGGCCGAACTCGATCCGCAACGTCTGGAGCAGGAGCTGGTACTACTGGCGCAGAAAAGTGACGTGGCCGAAGAGCTGGATCGCCTCAGCACTCACGTCAGCGAAGTGCGCCGCGTGCTCAAGGCGGGCGGCGCTGCCGGGCGGCGCCTGGACTTCCTGATGCAGGAGCTCAACCGCGAGGCCAACACCCTCGGTTCCAAGGCGTTCGATCCGCGCAGCACGCAGGCTGCGGTCAATTTGAAAGTCCTGATCGAGCAGATGCGCGAGCAGGTTCAGAATATCGAGTAACGCCAGCCAGACGGCTGCTATCTTTCGTTCATCGTTTTCCCAGGATCGTATTCATGGCCACCACCACCGGCACCCTCTACATCGTTTCCGCACCCTCCGGCGCCGGCAAGACCAGCCTGGTCAAGGCCCTGATCGACAGCGGGGCGCAGATTCGCGTCTCGGTCTCGCACACCACCCGTGCCATGCGTCCCGGCGAGCAGGACGGGGTCAACTACCACTTCGTTGACCACGCGCAGTTCAATTCCATGATCGAACGCAGCGAGTTCCTCGAGCACGCACAGGTGTTCGACAACTTCTACGGCACCTCGCAGACCTGGGTCGAGCAGACCCTGGCCGAAGGCTTCGATCTGATCCTGGAGATCGACTGGCAAGGGGCGCAGCAGGTACGCAAGCTGATGCCGCAGGCCAAGTCCATCTTCATCCTGCCGCCGACCCAGGAAGCGCTGCGCCACCGCCTGACCAACCGCGGCCAGGACAGCGGCGAGATCATCGAGCGGCGCATGCGCGAAGCAGTCAGCGAAATGAGCCACTACGTCGAGTACGACTATCTGGTGATCAACGACGACTTCAACCACGCCCTGAGCGACCTGAAAGCCATCTTCCGCAGCAACCAGTTGTCGCAAACTCAGCAACAGCAGCGCCATGCCGGCCTGCTCAGCGAACTGCTGGCGTAAAACAGCGCTTCCATTGTCGCTGGTGATTTTTTAGACTATCCAGTCCGCTCGCCCGCTCGGGCCAAGCTTATCCGCACACGTTACGAGGAACACCATGGCTCGCGTTACCGTCGAAGATTGCCTGGACAACGTTGATAACCGCTTCGAACTGGTCATGCTCGCGACCAAGCGTTCGCGCCAGCTGGCCACCGGCGGCAAAGAGCCGAAAGTGGCTTGGGAAAACGACAAGCCAACCGTAGTTGCCCTGCGCGAAATCGCTGCCGGCCTGGTGGACTATGAAGTCGTCGCCCAGGAAGACATCGTCGAAGAAGAACCGCTGTTCGCTGCCTTCGAGGAAGAGGCCAACGAGCCTCTGTAAGTCGATGATGCCGGGTCGAAGTCGCGCGGCGCAGAGCCACAGCTGCCAACGGGAGAGTCTCCCATGGCTGGCATAGACGCTCTCGCCGACCGACTTTCGGCCTACCTCGGCCATGACCAGGTCAACTTGGTTCGCCGAGCCTACTTCTACGCCGAACAGGCGCACGATGGCCAACGCCGCCGCAGTGGCGAAGCCTACGTGACCCATCCGCTGGCCGTGGCCAGCATCCTCGCCGAAATGCACATGGATCATCAGAGCCTGATGGCCGCCATGCTGCACGACGTCATCGAAGACACCGGCATCGCCAAGGAAGCGCTCAACGCGCAGTTCGGCGAAACCGTGGCCGAACTGGTCGACGGGGTCAGCAAACTGACCCAGATGAACTTCGAGACCAAGGCCGAGGCGCAGGCCGAGAACTTCCAGAAGATGGCCATGGCCATGGCCCGCGACATCCGCGTGATTCTGGTCAAGCTCGCCGACCGCCTGCACAACATGCGCACCCTCGATGCCATGCCGCACGAGAAGAGCCGGCGCATCGCCAAGGAAACCCTGGAGATCTACGCCCCCATCGCCAACCGCCTGGGCATGCACAACATGCGCGTGGAGTTCGAGGACCTGGGCTTCAAGGCCATGCACCCGATGCGCTCCGAGCGTATTCGCGCCGCTGTGCGCCGCGCTCGGGGCAACCGCAAGGAAATCGTCGCCAAGATCGAGGAATCGATCCAGATGTGCCTGCAACGCGAAGGCATGGAGGGCGAAGTGATCGGCCGCGAGAAGCACCTCTACAGCATCTACCAGAAGATGCGCGGCAAACGTAAGGCGTTCAACGAGATCATGGACGTCTACGCCTTCCGCATCATCGTCGACAAGGTCGACACCTGCTACCGCGTGCTCGGCGCCGTGCACAACTTGTATAAACCCTTGCCCGGACGCTTCAAGGATTACATCGCGATTCCCAAGGCCAACGGCTACCAGTCGCTGCACACCACGCTATTCGGCATGCACGGCGTGCCCATCGAGATCCAGATCCGCACCCGCGAGATGGAGGAGATGGCCAACAACGGCATCGCCGCGCACTGGCTGTACAAGTCCAACGAGGACGAAGTACCAAAGGGCAACCACGCCCGCGCGCGGCAATGGGTCAAGGGTGTACTCGAACTCCAGCAGAGAGCGGGTAATTCCCTGGAATTTATCGAGAGCGTGAAGATCGACCTGTTTCCGGACGAGGTCTACGTGTTCTCGCCCAAGGGCCGCATCATGGAGCTGCCCAAAGGTTCCACCGCGGTCGACTTCGCCTATGCAGTGCACACCGACGTCGGCAACACCTGCATCGCCTGTCGCATCAATCGTCGCCTGGCGCCGCTATCGCAAGCGCTGGAAAGCGGCTCGACGGTGGAAATCGTCACTGCACCGGGCGCTCGCCCGAATCCGGCCTGGCTCAACTTCGTGGTCACCGGCAAGGCGCGCACGCACATCCGTCACGCCCTCAAGCAGCAGCGCCGCTCCGAATCCATCAACCTCGGCGAACGCCTGCTGAACAAGGTGCTGGCCAGCTTCGACACGCACCTGGAGAAGATTTCCCCCGAGCGCATTCAGACAGTGCTGGGCGAATACCGCCAGGAGGTCATCGAGGACCTGCTCGAAGACATCGGCCTGGGCAACCGCATGGCCTATGTCGTCGCCCGCCGTCTGCTGGCCGAGAGCGGCGACGAGACCCTGCCGAGCAGCGAAGGCCCGCTGGCGATTCGCGGCACCGAAGGCCTGGTGATGAGCTACGCCAAGTGCTGCACGCCGATTCCCGGAGACCCCATCGTCGGCTACCTTTCTGCCGGCAAGGGCATGGTGGTGCACATGGAGAGCTGCCGGAACATCGTCGACATCCGCCACAATCCGGAAAAATGCATCCAGCTCAACTGGGCCAAGGATGTCACCGGCGAATTCAACGTCGAGCTGCGCGTCGAGCTGGAGCACCAGCGCGGCCTGATCGCGTTGCTGGCCGGCAGCGTCAACGCGGCCGATGGCAACATCGAGAAGATCAGCATGGACGAACGCGATGGCCGGATCAGCGTCGTGCAACTAGTGGTCAGCGTACATGACCGCGTGCACCTGGCCCGTGTGATCAAGAAACTGCGCGCGCTCAAGGGCGTGATGCGTATCACCCGAGTACGCGCCTGACACAATTCCCCTGTTTCCAGTCTGTAGGCTGGGCGCTCGACCCAGCCAGTTCTCACAAGGAGCGATTCATGAGCAAGACCGTCATCACCAGCGACAAGGCCCCAGCCGCCATCGGCACTTACTCCCAGGCCATCAAGGCCGGCAACACCGTTTACATGTCCGGCCAGATCCCATTGGACCCGGTGAGCATGGAGCTGGTCGAAGGCTTCGAAGCACAGACCGTGCAGGTGTTCGAGAACCTCAAGGCCGTTGCCGAAGCCGCCGGTGGTTCGTTCAAGGACATCGTCAAGCTGAACATCTTCCTCACCGACCTCTCGCACTTCGCCAAGGTCAACGAGATCATGGGCCGCTATTTCGAACAACCCTACCCGGCTCGTGCCGCCATCGGCGTTGCCGCTCTGCCGCGTGGTTCGCTGGTGGAAATGGACGCTATTCTGGTTCTGGAATAAGCGCCGCAGCGGGGCCTGAGGCCCCGCTCTTCCCTCCTCTCCCAGCATGGAGATCGCCATGCGTCTGCTTCCCCTGCTGCTCTGCGCGGCCCTGCTGGCCGGCTGTGCCGGTAAGCCCAACAACGACCCGAGCGGAACCTGGATCAACCAGGCAGCCATCGATGCCGCCCGCGAAAGCGGTCGCCTGCGCGAAGCCCTGCTCGCCTATGGTCCCAACCTCGAATGGCACATCGCCCCCGACCGTCAGCAAGCCAGCTACAGCAATGGCTTCGAGCTGGCCGAGGGCAAATTGCAGAGCGCCGGCGAGGGCCGTTGGCAAGTCACCTTCTACGGCGACTACAAGGAACAACTGGCGGTACAGAATGGCGAGCTGGTACAGATCGCCAGCGGTTACTGGCCCGAGCAGCACTTTACCCGCGTCGACAACCCCAGCGAATCCAAGGCCCTGGGCAGCAGCTTTGAACAGGCGTTGTACCGCGACTACCTGGGCGGCGAGTGGCTGATCGAAGAAGGTTTGGGTCAGGGCGGCCTGGTGCGCTTCAACAGCGACGGCCAGGTGCAGGGCCTGCCCGGCGCCGAACGCTTCGCCCTGTGTCTGGCGGGCGACTGCGCGGCCATGAGCGGCGAACATGACAGCCTCTGGCTGCAGGCTGGCGACCAGGGTAGCCCCTGGCTATTCGTGCATGAAGGCAATCAGCTGCGCATCTTCGAAGCACAGAACCGTGCCCAGTTCGACGAAATGCCCGAGTACCAGCCCGGCCCGCAGCGCTGGTTGCTCAAGCGCCGCTGATCAGTGCAGGCCTGACTTTTCATTGGTCCCGCAGAATCGCCGCATAGCCCTCACGGTAACTGGGATACTGCGGCGTCCAACCCAGCGCGCGAGCGCGGGCATTGCTGCAACGCTTGCTGCCGGCGCGGCGCACGCGCTGCTCGTCACTCCAATGGCTCACGCCCAGTTGCTCACGCAGCCAAGCGACTACTTCGTGTAGTGGCGCCGGCTCGTCATCGACGCCCAGGTAGCAATCGGCCAAGGGCACGCCAGCGGCGTCGGCCTGTAGCAGCGTTGCGAGCAGCCCCGCTGCATCATCGACATGAATGCGGTTGCCGTACAGCGGCGGCGTCTCGCTAACGCGATAGCCACCGCGCACCTGGCTCAGCAACCACTCACGGCCGGGACCATAAAGACCGGTCAAGCGTACCGTGGTCGCCGGCAGGCCACTGTCCAGCGCAACGCGCTCGGCCTCACGCATGATCACCGCAGAGAAACTCTGGGCCTCGGCCGGAGAATCTTCGTCGATCCATTCGCCCTCCTGCTGCCCATACACCCCGCTGCTGGAGGCGAACAGGATGCGCCGTGGTCGCTGGCCATGCTGCGCCAGCCAGCCCAGCACACGGCGCAGGCCATCGACATAAGCGGCGCGATAGCCCGCTTCGTCGTGCTGGATGGCCGCCGCGCAATACACCAGGTAATCCAACGGCCCCTGCGGCCAATCCGGTGGACAGACATCGGCATGCAGGTCGCCCACCAGCGGCTCGATGGCTGCTGGCAGCGCGGCAACGTTGCGGCGCATGCCCAGCACGCACCAGCCTTGTTCGGCCATACGCAGACCAAGGCGGGTACCGACATCCCCGCACCCGGCAATCAGCAGGCTGTTGCTTCCCGACATGCTTTTCTCCATGACATCTAGGCGACGGCGCAGTGTAACAGGCCGTTTGCAGCCGTCAGCGCAGCGCATGGGGCTGGTGATAGGAGGATGCAGACGCCAAAGGCGAGATAGTTTTGCAACAGTCTATTAGCCCGGTTGGTTCATCTGTTTGCAAAGGCTATGCTTGTCGGCAATTTAATGGATAAACACTATGACCCTCACCGAACTGCGGTACATCGTCACCCTCGCCCAGGAACAGCATTTCGGCCGCGCCGCCGAGCGCTGCCATGTCAGCCAACCGACCCTGTCGGTGGGCGTGAAAAAGCTGGAGGACGAGCTTGGCGTGCTGATCTTCGAGCGCAGCAAGAGCGCCGTGCGGCTGACCCCGGTCGGTGAAGGCATCGTCACCCAGGCACAGAAGGTGCTGGAGCAGGCGCAGGGTATTCGCGAGCTGGCCCAGGCCGGCAAGAACCAGCTGACCGCACCGCTGAAAATCGGCGCCATCTACACCGTCGGCCCTTATCTGTTCCCGCATCTGATTCCGCAGCTGCACCGGGTCGCCCCGGACATGCCGCTGTACATCGAGGAAAACTTCACCCATATCCTGCGCGACAAGCTGCGCACCGGTGAACTCGACGCCATCATCATCGCCCTGCCGTTCCACGAGGCCGATGTATTGACCAAGCCTTTGTACGACGAGCCGTTCTACGCCCTGCTGCCGACCGGCCACCCATGGGCGGCGATGGAGACCATCGACACCAAGCTGCTCAACGACAAGAGTCTGCTGCTGCTCGGCGAAGGCCACTGCTTCCGCGACCAGGTACTGGAGGCCTGCCCGACCCTGCGCAAAGGCGGTGATGACCACGGCAAGCACACCACCGTGGAGTCCAGCTCGCTGGAGACCATCCGCCACATGGTCGCCTCCGGCCTTGGCGTATCGATCCTGCCGTTCTCGGCAGTCGACAGCCACCACTATGCACCCGGCGTGATCGAAGTCCGTCCTCTCAGCGCGCCGGTGCCGTTCCGTACCGTGGCCATCGCCTGGCGCGCCAGCTTCCCGCGACCCAACGCCATTGAAGTGCTGGCCGACTCCATCCGCCTCTGCTCGGTCGCCCGCAGTCCGCAGACCAAGGCAGTCTGAGGCCAACAGTGGGCGAGCTGGCAGCGGTTTCCGTCACCGCGCTCAAAGGCGTAGGCGCCGCCCTGGCCGAGAAACTGGCCAAGGTCGGCCTGGAAAACCTGCAGGATGTGCTGTTCCACCTGCCGCTGCGCTACCAGGATCGCACCCGCATCACCCCCATCGGCGCACTGCGCCCGGGGCAGGATGCGGTGGTCGAGGGCATCGTTGCCGGCGCCGATGTGGTCATGGGCCGGCGGCGCAGCCTGCTGGTACGCCTGCAGGACGGCAGCGGCACGCTGAGCCTGCGCTTCTTTCACTTCAGCCAGGCGCAGAAGGACGGCCTCAAGCGCGGCACCGCCCTGCGCTGCTACGGTGAAGTGCGCCCCGGCGCCACCGGCCTGGAAATCTACCACCCGGAGTACCGCGCACAGAGCGGCGACGAACCGGCCCCGGTGGAGCAGAGCCTGACGCCCATCTACCCGACCACCGAAGGTTTGACCCAACAGCGCCTGCGCCAGCTCAGCCAGCAGGCACTCGCGCGTCTCGGCCCGCGCAGCCTGCCAGACTGGCTGCCCGAGGAATTGGCCCGCGACTATCGCCTGGCGCCGCTGGACGAGGCCATCCGCTACCTGCACCGGCCGCCGCCGGACGCCGATGTCGAAGAGCTCGCCGAGGGCCGTCACTGGGCGCAACACCGCCTTGCCTTCGAAGAGTTGCTGACTCACCAGTTGTCCCTGCAGCGCCTGCGTGAACAGGTACGCGCGCAACAGGCACCGGCGTTGCCGCCGGCAACGAAGCTGCCGCAACAGTACCTCGCCAACCTCGGCTTCGCCCCCACCGGCGCGCAGCAGCGCGTTGGCGCCGAGATCGCCTACGACCTCGCGCAGAGCGAACCGATGCTGCGCCTGGTGCAGGGTGATGTCGGCGCCGGCAAGACGGTGGTCGCGGCACTGGCTGCGCTGCAGGCACTGGAGGCCGGCTATCAGGTGGCTCTGATGGCGCCGACCGAAATCCTCGCCGAGCAGCACTTTCTCAACTTCAGCAAATGGCTGGCACCGCTTGGCCTGGAAGTCGCCTGGCTGGCCGGCAAGCTCAAGGGTAAAGCCCGCGCCGCCGCTCTGGAGCAGATTGCCGGCGGCTGTCCGATGGTGGTCGGCACCCATGCCCTGTTCCAGGACGAAGTGAAGTTCAAGCGCCTGGCCCTGGTGATCATCGACGAGCAGCACCGCTTCGGTGTGCAGCAACGCCTGGCCCTACGCCAGAAAGGCATCGACGGACGCCTCAGCCCGCACCAGTTGATCATGACTGCCACGCCCATCCCTCGCACCCTGGCGATGAGCGCCTATGCCGACCTCGACACTTCGATCCTCGACGAACTGCCGCCAGGGCGTACACCGGTCAACACTCTGGTGATCGCCGACAGCCGTCGCATCGAGGTGGTCGAGCGCGTACGCAATGCCTGCCAGCAGGGGCGCCAGGCGTACTGGGTATGCACCCTGATCGAAGAATCCGAAGAACTTACCTGCCAGGCCGCCGAAACCAGCTTCGAGGAGCTTTCCGCGGCACTGGGCGAGCTGCGCGTCGGGCTGATCCACGGGCGCATGAAACCGGCCGAGAAGGCCGCGGTGATGGATGAGTTCAAGCAGGGCAAGCTGCAGTTGCTGGTGGCCACCACAGTGATCGAGGTCGGCGTCGATGTGCCCAACGCCAGCCTGATGATCATCGAGAACCCCGAACGCCTCGGCCTGGCCCAGTTGCACCAGCTACGCGGCCGAGTCGGTCGGGGTAGCGCCGCCAGTCATTGCGTGTTGCTCTACCATGCGCCGTTGTCGCAGCTTGGCCGCGAGCGCCTGGCGATAATGCGCGAGACCACCGACGGTTTCATCATCGCCGAGAAGGACCTCGAGCTGCGCGGCCCTGGTGAAATGCTCGGCACCCGGCAGACCGGTCTGCTGCAGTTCAAGGTCGCCGACCTGATGCGCGATGCCGACCTGCTACCCGCCGTACGCGATGCCGCGCAGGCACTTTTGGAACATTGGCCACAACATGTGGCTCCATTGTTGGAGCGCTGGTTGCGTCACGGCCAGCAATACGGTCAAGTGTGAACCTGTTCACAGGACAACCGTCGCCACGAACCTTTGCGCAAATCCTCGCTGGTTATACTCCGGGGCACATGCGCCAACGCTGGATATCGATATGACTGAAGCCGCCCTCGCCGCCAACGCCACTGCACAAGCACCCGCCGTGATTGTGCAACTGCTGGAGAAACTCGCCGTACCCTACCAGGTATGCGCGGAGCGACCGGGTCAGCCAAGCGAGGCACGCCTGCAGGCCGTGCTGGTGGACGATGCCATCGGTGCCCTGCTGGTGCTCTACCCGCGCAGCCACATGCTCGATCTGTCGCGCCTGGCCGAACTGACTGGGCGCCAGCTCACCGCGGTCAAACCGGAGCGCCTGGAGCGCATGCTCGGCAAGCACAATCTGGCCGCCCTGCCCGGCTTGCCGCCGCTGACCAGCTCGCCCTGCCTGTACGAAGAACGCCTGCTGCAGGTGCCCAGCCTGCTGATCGAGTCCGGCCAGCCTGGCGTATTGCTGGAAATCCCCACCGAAGCCTTCAAGGCGCTGCTGAGCAAGGCCAGCGCCGCGCGTTTCGGTGAGCCGGTCAGTGCGATCAGACCGAACCTCGATCGCCCGCATGATGACCGCGCGGAAATCACCCAAGCCGTGCAGGCCTTTACCGCACGCCGCATCCAACAGCGCCTGGAAGAAACCATCGAGATTCCGCCGCTGCCGGAAACCGCACAGAAGATCATCAAGCTGCGCGTCGACCCCAACGCCACCGTGGATGACATCACCGGCGTGGTCGAGACCGATCCCGCGCTGGCAGCCCAGGTAGTCAGCTGGGCGGCCTCGCCCTACTACGCCGCGCCCGGCAAGATTCGCTCGGTGGAAGACGCCATCGTCCGCGTGCTGGGCTTCGACCTGGTGATCAACCTGGCTCTCGGCCTGGCATTGGGCAAAACCCTGAGCCTGCCCAAGGATCAGCCGCAGCACGCCACACCCTACTGGCAGCAAGCGATCTATACCGCTGCAGTGATCGAAGGCCTGACCCGCGCCATGCCGCGCGCGCAGCGCCCTGAAGCCGGCCTGACCTACCTGGCCGGCTTGCTGCACAACTTCGGTTATCTGGTGCTCGCGCACGTCTTCCCACCGCACTTCTCGCTGATCTGCCGCCACCTGGAGGTCAACCCGCACCTGTCTGCCGGGTACATCGAGCAGCACCTGCTGGGCATCACTCGCGAGCAGATCGGTGCCTGGCTGATGCGCCATTGGGATATGCCGGAAGAGCTATCCAGCGCCCTGCGCTTTCAGCACGACCCATCTTATGCCGGCGACAGCGCGGCCTTCCCCAACCTGGTGTGCCTGGCCGTCAGCCTGCTGCGCAACCGGGGTATCGGTGCCGGGCCGCAGAGCGAGATTCCTGATGAGCTGTTCGAGGCCCTGGGGCTGAGCCGGGAAAAAGCCGAGGACGCAGTGAGCAAGGTGCTCAGCGCCGAGGTCGCCTTGCGTGAGCTGGCAGCGCAGTATCAGCAGCCGCAATGAGCGGCTGCTAATTCTCTAACCCTCGAGGATGGGCTGCTCGCTCGCGCCGAGCGGCCAACGCAGCCTTACAACTTGCCCGCCGTCTTGCGCAGCTTCTCCCGACGCTCGGCGAACAGCTGCGGCACCACTTCCAGGCTGATGGCGAGCAGTTGGCTGACACTGGAATGCTCGTAGAGCGCCGCATACTCGGCGAGTTGATCGCTGGGCATCTGCCGGTAGGCATAGAACATGAAGGTTTCCACCGCCTGCTCGCTGGACTGGCGGATGGCATCCGCCTGCTTTTGCGTCTGCGCCTGCAGTTCGGCCTCGCTGAGATTCTCGCCCCGCGCCTTTAGTGCCAACAATGCCTGGGTCTTGCCGACCTCATAACGCAGCAGGCTGGCCAGTTCGGTTGTACGCGCAGCCGCATCGAGACGCTTGACCAGGTCAAGACGCGCACCTCGTGGCGGCTGTTCCTGCAGGCGCTGACGGTATTCAGCCAGGCCTTCGGGCTGGTCACCGACGGCACGCTCGGCAGCGGTGAAGCGCTGCGCCAGCGGGCTATCGAGGCGCTCGCGAGCCTGCTCACCCTGCACGGCATCGAAGCGGGCCCCGACGCGTTTGGCCAGGTCCAGACAAAAAACCTCACCATCGAACAACTGAGCGATGCGCTTCTGTTCGGCTTCATCCTGGCCACGCTGCACCAACGGCGCGCTCTGCTCGCAGAGCAGATGGATACCGGCGAGTTCGAACAGCGGTAACAGGGTTTTGGCAGACGCCGACTCGGCCCGTGCGGTGGTGGCGGCCAGCAACAGCAGAGGTAACAGGAAAAGACGCATGGTCAGGCTTTCCACAGGAACGTGCCTGGAAGCCTAACCAAAGCGTGGCGTCGCGGCCAGCTGCGACGCGCATCAGTGCTGATCAGGCGGCCTTTTTCGGCGCCTCGGTCTTCTTCTTCGGCACCAAGTACTTGGTCAGGCCCTGGAACCACATGACCAGCGCCGGGTTGCCCTGGATCTGGATGTCCTTGTTCTGGATGCCCTGCATGAAGGCCAGCTGCTTGTTCTTCGCGGTCATGGTTGCGAAGCCGTAGGCGCCATCCTTGAAACCGATGGCGAACGCGGGGTCCTTGCCGGTACCGCGCTTGCTGGTGACACGTTGCCCAGCCACGATAAAGTGGCGTGCGACCTTGCCGTCCAGGGTGTGCAGTTGGAAGACCATATCGCGACCTTCGAGCTGCTGGCGGAACGCCGGATTTTCACGACTGGCCTTGGCCATCAGGCGGCCCAGCATCCACAGAAGAAAACGGAATTTCATGCACAGGCTCTCGTGATCGAAGATGATGGCCGCGCATTGTAGTGGTTTTCTTGCAGGACTACAGCCCATCTAAAGCATGGCTGTATCTGCCAATTTCGCAGCGTGGCTGCGCAAGGGAACCCGGAGCCGAGCGGCTCCGGGTAACGGGCTCAGTTGACCGCGTCTTTCAGGGACTTGCCCGGTTTGAAGGCGACGGTGTTGCTGGCCTTGATCTTCACCGGTTGACCGGTCTGCGGGTTCTTACCAGTACGGGCGCCACGGTGGCGTTGGACGAAAGTACCGAAGCCAACCAGGGTCACACTGTCCTTGCGGTTCAGTGCGCCGGTGATTTCTTCCAGTACGGCGTTGAGTACACGATTGGCCTGATCCTTGGTCAGATCAGCCTTTTCGGCGATGGCGGCGGCGAGTTCCGGTTTACGCATAATTGCCTCTTTGACGGTTTTTTGTTGTTGTGTCCGTGCTGTCCTTCCAGAACAGCGCCCAAGGCGCCGCAACAGCTCTGCGCTGCGGCAGACCCTTGGGAGAATGGCATGCCGCATCGCACTGCGCCAGTGTCGCCCGCCACTTTAACCAGGCAATTTCGTGGCGTATCCGACAGAACGACAGGCAATCATGCCAGTAGCGCTGGTAATTCCTTGTTCAGTGCCAGTTTCTCCTGCACCGCGGCGCCGGTCAGCGCATAGCCAAGCAGCGCCCCAGAGGCCTCGCGGCAGAGCGCCTTGATGTCGCTGCCGGTGCCTTCGACCGTCCATTCGCCCTGGCTGCCACGCGGCGGTGGCGAGACCACCAACGGGCATGCCGGGGTCTTTACCGTCACCGGCATCGGTCCGTAGCTGACCGCCGTGGGCTCACCAGCCAGGGTCTTGGCCAGGGCCCGGGCACACGCCATCAGCGGCATGACGTAGAGCAGGTTGAGACCATCGACCTCGGCGCAGTCACCCAGGGCATAGATGTTGGCGTGCGAGGTGCGCAGCTGGCGGTCAACCATCACCCCACGATTGATGTCGAGACCGGCTGCCGCAGCGAGCGCGGTGCGCGGGCGCAGACCGACGGCCGAGACCACTGCATCGCACTGGATCAGGCTGCCGTCGGACAGCGAGGCTTGCAACGCATCCCCCTGGCGGTCGAGACTCGCCAGCACCGGGCCGAGATGGAAACGTACGCCCAGCCCCTCCAGACCGGCTTGTACGGCAGAGGCCACCGCCGAATGCAACAGACCGGGCATCACCTGCTCGCAGGGTGCCAGCAGCTCTACCTCATAGCCGCCGGCACTGAGGTCGTTGGCAAACTCGCAACCAATCAGCCCGGCGCCGAGGATCAATACCCGACGCTTGCCGGCCACGGCGCTGCGAAAGCGCGCGTAGTCTTCCAGGTCATTGATCGGGAACAGTGCATCCTGGGCATCACCCTCTACCGGGACGCGAATAGGCTCGGCGCCCCAGGCCAGTACCAGGTCGCGGTAAGGCACGGCTTCCTCACCGATCCACAAGCGTTTGTGGCCGGGGTCGATTCCGGTGATACGGGTATGGGTGCGAATTTCCGCGTTGAGCTGCTCAGCCATGGCGCCCGCCTCGGCCATGGCCAGGCCGTCGGCATCCTTGTTCTTGCCGAAACCGGTGGACAGCATCGGTTTGGAGTAGGAACGGCCATCGTCAGCGGTGATCAGCAGCAGAGGCGTTTGGGTGTCTAGCTTGCGCCACTCCTTGGCCAGGTTGTAGCCGGCCAGGCCGGTGCCGATGATGACGACGGGTGCACTCATGCGCTCTTTCCTCACGATGAAAACGACGCGACGACCCACCGGCCGCCGCTCCAGATAGCGGGATGACACCCTACTGGATCAGGTACGCGCTGGCCAGATGAGGTTAAGTCAGCCATTCGCAGGTTAGGGGAAAGATGCAATGCGGCAATCAGGGTGGACCGCCTGGCAGAGCAGGCGGTCCAGGAGGCGCTTAGAACGCCAGGCCTACACGCAGGCCGACTTGCTCCTGCTTGAGCTTGCTGCGCTCTGCAACAGCACTGTTGCTGTCGAGCTCATAGCGGGTCTGGGTGTAGTACAGGCTGGTGCTGATCGGCAGGCTATTGATGCCCTTGTTCCACAGCACGGTCAGCTCGCCGTAGGGATTGACCTTGTCCTTGAGGTCCACGGAGTCGCTGTCGCCATCGACCTTCAGGCGCGCTTCGGAGTTGATGGAATAGCGCGCACCCACTTCCAGGCGCAGGGTGTAGTCCGGCGTCAGGTAGTTGTAGCCGAGGCCAGCCTTGGCGAAGGGCGACTTGCTGGTCAGCTTGACGTTGCTGTCGAGCGGGCCGACGTTGTCCTGCTCGATACGGCCCCAGTCGTAGCCGCCACCGACGATCACGTCGACGTAGTTGTTGGTGCTCAGCGCGGCACGCAGACCGAGGTCGATGTCGGCGCGTGCGGACTTGTATTCCACATCGTCCTTGTCACGGTATTGGCCTTCGATCCCCGCCTGGTAGATGAAGCCCTCCTGCCCGGTCAGCTTGTTACCGAAGTGGTAGAACAGGCCGCCCTGGTTGAGGCGCTCCTTGTCGCTTTCATCGTCCACGGTGAGCTTGTACTGGTTGTGCGAAGCGATGACACCGAAGGTCGAGATTGGGTCGGTGACCGAGTCTGCATAGGCCTGCGAGGCGCCCGCCAGGCACAGGGCGAGTGTTGCTTTGGGGGTTATGCTGGACAGCTGCATGACGATTTCCTTGGCAATGAGTGGATAACGCCGCTCACCGGGAGGTGGGACGCAAGTACCTAGACTTGCGATGCAGGGAGTCATTCGGCAAACCTGACGAGCGGTCTCGAAACTGAACAAGCCCTGAACAGGCCTGGATCGGAGGGAGAAATGTTGACCGGATAGACAGTCCGTTTTGACCCTCTTCGCCGAGAGAGGCGCCTTCAGTTGGCGCCTTGCGGACTCAGTCCAGCTTGACCACCTTGGCAAGGACCACCTTGGGGCCCTTCATCTTCTTGACGATGATGCGCAGGCCATCGGTTTCCAGCACTTCCTCTTCATCAGGCATGCGCTTGAGCGTCTCGTAGATCAACCCGGCGAGGGTCTCGGCCTCGATATGGTCGAGGTCGACGCCGAGCAGGCGCTCGACCTTGGCCAGCGGCGTGTCGCCGCGCACCAGCAGCTTGCCCGGCTGGTAGGCAAGAATGCCGCGCTCGGCCTTGCGGTGTTCGTCCTGAATATCGCCAACCAGCGCTTCGAGCACATCTTCCATGGTCAGGTAGCCGATCACCTTGCCGTCGGCCTCTTCGACCAGGGCGAAGTGCGCACCGCCCTGGCGGAACTGCTCGAGCAATTGCGACAGCGGCATGTGCCGGCTGACGCGCTCGAGCGGGTGCATCAGATCCGCCAGCTTGAGCGCCGACGGCAACATCTCCAGCAGTGACAGGTGCAACAGCAGGTCCTTGATGTGCAGCACACCGACGAACTCGCCCTTGCTCTCGTCGAAGATCGGGTAGCGGCTGTACTTGTGGCGGCGGAAGGTGGTGAACACCTGATCCAGGCTGGCATTGAGCTCGAGGAAGATCAGGTCTTCACGCGAGTTGGCCCAGTCCACCACCTCCAGCTCGCCCAGCTCGACCGCCGAAGCCAGCACGCGCAAATCCTGGTCGTTGTCGCTGGTGGCACGGCTGGAGTGCAGGATCAGCTTGAGCTCTTCACGGCTGTAGTGATGCTCATGGTGCGGCCCCGGCTCACCCTGCCCGGCGATACGCAGAATGGCGTTGGCGCTGGCGTTGAGCACGAAGATCGCTGGGTACATCAGCCAATAGAAGGCGTACAGCGGCGCGGCCGTCCACAACGACAGCAGTTCCGGTTTGCGAATCGCCCAGGACTTGGGCGCCAGCTCGCCGATGACGATGTGCAGGTAGGAAATGATCGAGAACGCAGTGAAGAAGGCGATGCCGTGAATCAGCTTGGGTGACTCCACGCCAACGGCTACCAGCAGCGGCGTCAGCAGCTCGGCGAAGGCCGGCTCACCGACCCAGCCAAGGCCCAGCGACGCCAAGGTGATCCCCAACTGACAGGCCGAGAGGTAGGCGTCCATCTGGTTGTGTACGGTGCGCAGAATATGCCCGCGCCAGCCGTGGGCCTCGGCCAGGGCATCGACCTTGGTAGCGCGCAGACGCACGATGGCGAACTCCGCGGCGACGAAAAAGCCGTTGAGCAGAACCAGAAACAGGGCGAACAGCATGAGGCCGAAATCGGCGAAGTAGGCAGAAGCGGGGAGACTCGTGGAGGGGTCCATGAAGGTTCGGATTGGCCAAAGATCGCTAGAGGTTGGAGCTTCGCCGCGTCGAATGCAAGCACTCAGCGCGTGCGCTGCACCACCTGCGCTGGGGCGAAATGGCAGGTGAAGGTGCTGCCCTTGCCAGGGACACTGCTGATCTCCAGGTTGCCACGGTGACGCAGCAGCACATGCTTGACGATGGCCAGGCCGAGACCAGTGCCCCCCGTGTTGCTGGCGCGGCTCGAATCGACGCGATAGAAGCGTTCGGTCAACCGCGGCACGTGCTTGGCCTCGATGCCCATGCCGGTATCACTGACCGACAGGTGTGCACCCTGCTCGTCGCCCCACCAGCGAATGCGGATGTCGCCACCGGCCGGGGTGTACTTCACTGCATTGAACACCAGATTGGAGAAGGCGCTACGCAGCTCTGCCTCACTACCTTTGAGCTTCAGGTGCGGATCAGCCTCCAGGGTGATGCGATGCTGGTGCTCACCCGATAATGCCTGGGCATCGTTCTTGATCGAGAGCAGCATCAGGTCAGCCGCCACGGGCTGATTGTCCGACGGGTAGTCGGTGGCCTCCAGCTTGGCTAGCAGGAGCAGATCGTTGAGCAGGGTCTGCATGCGCGCGCCCTGTTGCTGCATCTGCTGCAATGCGCGTAACCAGCGCGGATTGATCGCTTCGACGTTGTCCAGAAGCGTCTCCAGATAACCGGCGATCACCGTCAGCGGCGTGCGCAGCTCGTGGGAGACGTTGGCGACGAAGTCCTTGCGCATCTGTTCCAGCTGATACAGGCGGGTGACATCACGCACCAGCAGCAGATGCTCGCGATTACCGTAGCGGGTGATATGGAACTGCAAGCGGCGGCGATCGTTGATCGGAGAAGGAATCTCCAACGCATCGGCATAATTGCCACGCTCGAAGTACTCCTTGAAACGCGGGTCGCGCACCAGGTTGGCCAATTGCTGGCCACTGTCCTGCGGGGTTTTCAGGCCCAGCAGCGTTTCCGCTGCACGGTTCCACCATTCCAGGTTGCCATGGCTGTCGAGCATCAGCACAGCGTCCTTGAGGGCAGCAGTGGACTCCTGCACCCGGTCGATCACCGCCTGCAGGCGACCGCGCGCCTTCTGGTTGCGTCGTTGCAGGTGGTAGATGCTGTCGAACACCTCACCCCACAGGCCGTAGCCATCCGGCGGCGGTTCGTCGGGTTTGTGCTCGCGCAGCCATTTGTGCAGGCGCAGCAACTGGCTGAGGGTCCAGCCGAGATGAATGGCCAGGCCGCCAGCCAACACCCAGGCGTACTGGCCGGTGATGAAGCCCAGCAGCAGGCAGGCACAGATCAACAGCAACAGCCGACGCACCACGGCGCCACGCCAGTTTTGATTCACGATGGAGCGCATCCTTGTCAGAAAAGCGAGTGCGCAGAAGCACCGCGTCAGCGATCAACCTTTGGTGGAGAAACGATACCCAGTCCCGCGCACGGTTTGTACCAGGTTTTCGTAGGCATCACCGAGCGCCTTGCGCAGGCGACGAATATGCACGTCGACGGTGCGCTCCTCGACGTAGACGTTGCCGCCCCAGACCTGATCGAGCAGTTGACCACGGGTGTAGGCGCGCTCCTGATGGGTCATGAAGAACTGCAGCAGACGGTATTCGGTCGGGCCCATCTCGGCAGGTTTGCCGTCGATGGTCACGCGGTGGCTGATCGGGTCGAGCAGCAGGCCACCAACCTCGATCGGCGCCTCGCCATCACTTGGGCCGGCACGGCGCAGCACGGCCTTGAGGCGGGCCACCAGTTCACGCGGCGAGAAGGGCTTGGTGATGTAGTCGTCGGCGCCGACTTCCAGACCCTGGATCTTGTTGTCCTCTTCGCCCTTGGCGGTGAGCATGATGATCGGGATATCGCTGGTCAGCTCGTCGCGCTTGAGCCGGCGCGCCAACTCGATGCCACTGGTGCCGGGTAGCATCCAGTCGAGCAGGATCAGATCGGGTTTGCGGTCGACGATCACGGCGTGGGCCTGCTGGGTATTTTCCGCCTCCAGGCACTCGTAACCGGCCATCTCCAGGGCCACCGCAATCATCTCGCGGATCGGTGCTTCGTCATCGACGATCAGGATATTCTTGCCAACCATGGTCCTGCCTCGGTTCGTTCAACTGTCTGCGCGCATTAGATAACGGAATTATTGCAGCGATATGACAGATGCGCGGCAGCACTTAACGCAACGCGTAATCCAGCACGATCCCGACGAAGATCGCCAGCCCCGCCCAGTGGTTGTGCAGGAAGGCGTTGAAGCACACCAATGGCTCGCGACGGCGGGTCACGTGGAACTCCCAGGCGAAGCAGGCGGCGGCCACCAGCAAACCGAGGTGGAAGTACAGGCCCAGCTCGAAGCGCGCGCCAGCCAGCAGCAGGCAGAGCAACGCCAGCCCCTGCAGGATGGCGATGATCAGGCGGTCTGCATCACCGAACAGGATGGCCGTGGATTTCACCCCGATCTTCAGGTCGTCCTCACGGTCGGCCATGGCGTAGTATGTGTCGTAGGCCACGGTCCACAGCAGGTTGGCGATGTACAGCAGCCAGGCCTCCGGCGGCAGGCTGCCGGTCTCAGCGGTGAAGGCCATCGGCATGCCCCAGGAGAAGGCCGCGCCGAGCACCACCTGCGGGTAGAAGGTGTAGCGCTTCATGAAGGGGTAGCAGGCCGCCAGGGCCAGGCCGCCGAATGACAGCCAGATGGTGGTGGCATTGGTGAACAACACCAGCACGAAGCTCATCGCCACCAGCACGGCGAACAGCACCAGCGCCTCGCGCGGCTTGACCTTGCCGCTGGCCAGAGGGCGCGCTTTGGTACGGCTGACGTGGCCGTCGAAGTTGCGGTCGGCGTAGTCGTTTATCACGCAACCGGCGGCCCGCATGAGGATCACGCCGACGACGAAAATGAACAGGTTCTTCGCGCTCGGCACGCCTTCGGCCGCCACCCACAGCGCCCACAAGGTCGGCCACAGCAGCAGATAAATGCCGATGGGCTTGTCCAGGCGCATCAACTGAATGAAATCCCAGGCGCGCGGGTGCAGGCGGGTGGTCGATTGCAGCAGGCGGGTGTACATCGAAGCTTCTCCGTGCAGGTTGCGCAGATTATACGAGGAAGCGTGTGTGGGAGGCGCTTTACCGCCACAAGCGGTTCAACGCGTAGAGCCTACGCGGCTTTGGCTTCCTGCGTCGCTCTACCTCCTGCATCCATGCAGCGTGTAGGGCGTACTCGCGAAGCAGTACGCCATGTGCCTGACAAACAACAGGGATTAGCCTGAGTAGACAATGCTAATGCGAACGCTAGGCCTCGATGCCCGCCGCCCGCCAGAAGTCCGGCAGGAACACCTCTGCTACCAGCACCCCCAACGGCCCCCGGCTGAAGCACGAGCGCCGTGCCCACAGGCGCTCTTCGCGCACCTCCTGCGGCAGCCAGGCCGCCGGATAGCGGCAAGCCTGCAACTCCCCGCGATCGAAGGCCCGGTCACTGAACAGCAGCTCGCCCAGCGAACGACTACCCAGCTCGGCCAGATTCAAGCCGGAACCTTCCAGCGCACTGCGCGCGGCAACGCTGCGGGCGAATACCCAGGCTTGCCCGTGGCCACGCAGGTAGACCTCGCGCACCCAGCCCTGGCTGCCGTCGGCTACGCCGAGCAGCGCGCACTCATCGCTGCGCAGGCGCTGCCAGCCTTCCTGCAGCGGCGTCACCGAGAAGCCGTCGTCGGATAGCGCGGTCAGGCGCCGGGTCAGCGAATCCTCGTTGAACAGCCAGTCGCGCACACCGGCACAAGGCTGCGGATGCAACTGGGCATTGGTGAGCCAGCGCGGCGGATGGGCGAGAGCGGCGTGAGGCACGGCAAGAAGTCACTACAGATCGGAAGCGCGCGAGTCTAGCACGGCGCGATAGTCGCTTTTTGCACACGAAGGCAGTCGCCGCTGAAGCGGCCTCCCACAGTGCAGCCCTCGACTCAGATGCTGGCAATCGCCCATGTGGGAGGGGCGTTAGCCGCAACTCAATACGGCTGCGGCGCGTACAACTGCGCCGAGCCCGGCTCGCCGAGCAGCTGTTCGAGAATCTCGTGGTGCATGGCTAGCAGCTTGCCGTTGCGCTCGTTGAGGCGCTTGCACTGGCCGGCCAGTTGGCCGAGCTGCTCCCAGGTGTGAGCAAGGTGATTGCGCTGGCTCTGGGGATAACGCGCCAGCAACTTCTGCATGGCGCTATGACCGCTACCCAGCGCAAAGGCAGTCAGTACCTTGCTGCGGCGTGCGGCGCGGGCCTTGGCCTGGTCGACCAGCGGCAGGATCTGCTCGTTGAGCAGATCGATCTGCTGGCTGTCGCGCTTGAGCAACTGCTGATACAGCTCCTGCATCAACCCGCGCAGAACCAGGTAGTCGGCGCAGTCCTGTTCCAGGTCCTGCTCGACGACCAGCAGCAGCTGTTGCTCACGCGCGGTGGTCACGCATCGCTACCGCTGTGATAGGTCAGCATGCTGCCGGCCAGCGCGGCCGGATCGCTGCTCAGTTCGCCACGGGCCAGCGCCGCCTTGAGCTGGGCAACCTTGTCCAGGTCGACTTCGGGGAGGCTGCGCAAGGCGTCTTGCAGCTGCTCCAGACTCGGCTCCTGGCTGACACTCGCACGGGCATTGCCGCTCGACTGCGCACGGGCGCTCTGTACCTGTGCCGGAGCGTCGCTGGCCGGGTTAAGGCTGGGCTTGAGATGCCTGCTGATTTCCATGATTCGAATCCAACTCGCGTGGTGTTATGGCCTAAGAGCGACCGGGCGCGACAAGAACTTAAACGCGTCGTGCAAAATTAACCGACCTGGGCTCGCCACCAGGCCTGCGCGGCCAGGCCATCCTGGATCTTCTGCTCCTGACGGGCAAGCATATCCTGCCACTCGCCCATCTTGCCCTCGAGAAACTGGGTGATGACCTTCTCGCTGCGCATCGCCGCCAGCAGCTCGCCCTGAATACGCGTCAGGTTCTCCTCGGCCAGCGCCAGCTCGCGGCGCTGCAGTTCGACCATCTTGTACAGCGTCGCCTTGTAGCGCTGCTGGTTGTCGCGCTGCAGCGGCGTGGTCATGGGTACGCTGAAACCGCACAAGCGACTGAGCCCGGTGATGTTGTTGCGATAACGCTGACACAGGTTCTGCTGATAGCTGACCCGCCCGAGCATCTGCTGCACGCGGTTGCCACGCAGGCTGGCCAGACGACCAAGCACTTCCAGCTGTTCTTTCATTTGATGATGCTCTGCAAGGTGGCGATGCTGGCGCCGAGCTCGGCGCCGCTGCCGACCTCCTGACGCAGAAAGCGCTCGAGACTGGGCGCAAGTTGCACGGCGCGGTCAGTCTTGGCATCCATGCCCGGCGTGTAGCCGCCGAGCGGGATCAGCTCCTTGATCTTCTCGAAGGTGCTGTAGAACTCCTTGAACTGTCGCCCAGCCGCCAAATGTGCCGCTTCACCGACCTGGCTCATGCAACGGCTGACCGAAGCGGAAATGTCGATAGCCGGATAATGGCCAACATCGGCAAGGCGCCTTGAGAGCACGATATGGCCGTCGAGAATCGCCCGCGCGCAATCGACGATCGGGTCCTGATGGTCGTCGCCTTCGGCCAGCACGGTATAGATGGCACTGAGGCTGCCGCTGCCGCTCTCGCCATTGCCAGCGCTTTCCACCAACTCCGGCAGCATGCCGAATACCGAGGGCGGATAGCCCTTGGTGGCTGGCGGCTCACCGAGGGCCAGGGCGATCTCGCGCTGAGCCATGGCATAGCGAGTCAGCGAGTCGACCAGCAGCAGCACGTCCTGGCCCTGATCGCGAAAATAGGCGGCGATGCTGTGGCACAGCTCGGTGGCCTTCAGACGCATCAGCGGTGATTCGTTGGCTGGCGCCACCACCACCACGGCCTTGCGCAGTCCTTCTTCGCCGAGGGAATGCAGGATGAACTCCTGCACCTCACGCCCACGCTCGCCGATCAACCCGACCACCACCACGTCGGCCTTGGTCTGCCGGGTGATCATCCCCAGCAGTACGCTCTTGCCCACCCCGGAGCCGGCGAACAGGCCGACGCGCTGGCCTTTGCCGAGGGTCAGCAGGCCATTGATGGCGCGCACACCGACATCCAGCGCGGCCTCAACCGGACGCCGTCGGAGCGGGTTGACCCTGGGCAGTTCGATCGGCAATGGGTCGCGCCCGCTGAGCTTGCCGCGCTCGTCCAGCGGCTCGCCGAGTCCGTTGACCACGCGCCCTAACCAGGACTCGTCGATCTGCAACAGCGCTTCGTCCTTGGCCGGGAACACCCGCGAGCCGGCGGCCAGGCCGACCGGCTTCTTGAACGGCATCAGGTAGGTGATATCACGGTTGAAGCCGACCACCTGCGCATCCAGCAGGCTGCCGTCGGCCTGCTCGACGCGACAGCGCTGACCGGTACTGCGCTGGCAGCCGAGGCTCTCCAGCAGCATGCCCGAGACCCGCACCAGACGCCCGGCGACCTTGGCTAGTTGCACGCCATCGAGCGAGCGCAGCGCTTCGTCGAGTTTGTAGTCGAGCATCAGGTTCTGCTCCCGCTCAGGCTTCTGTCAGGTGCAGATGTTCGGCCAGGGTGTCGATGCAGGCGTCCAGGCGCTGCTGGCACCCCACGTCGGCCTCGGCCTGCGGCGTGACCACACGGCACTCGCCCAGCGCCAGACGCTCGTCGGCCACCAACTTCCAGTTCGCCGCACGCTCCGGCGCCAGCGCCTTGATCCGCGCGTATTCTTCAGGGCTGAGCAATACCTGCACGTCTTCGGGCTCGCCCGGCATGCTGGTCAGCGCCTCCTCGACCAGTGCCAGCAACTGGGTCGGGTGCAGCGTGAGTTCGCAGCGGATCACCTGTTGCGAAACCTTCTTCACCAGCTCCAGCAATTCCTGACGACGCTTGTGCTCCAGCTCGCCAAGGTACTGCTCGACCTTCTCGCTGATCTGCTGCAGCGGCTGCGCGGCCAGCTCGAACTCACGGCGTCCCTCATTGCGACCCTCGTCTCGCCCGAGCTTCAGCCCTTCGTCGCGGCCCTGCTCGAAGCCAGCCTGACGCCCGGCCTCCTCGCCCTGCTGCAAGCCGTCCTGATAGCCCTTCTCGATGCCCTGCTGAAAGCCGTCGGCCATGGCCCGCTGCAGGCCAGCGGCATCGCCGCTCCAATCCATTGCGGGTTGGCTGCTGCGCGGGGGAAAACGATAGGCGCGCCACGGGCGGGCGTCGCCGCTGATCACCTTGACCGTCATCTCATTCCACCGTCTGTTCGCGGAACAGCTGCACCTGCAGCTCGCCACTGGCCGACATTTCGCGGACCACGGCCATGATGTCCTTGCGCACCTGCTCGACGCGGCTCAACGGCACCGGGCCCTGGCGGCGGTTGATCGACTCCATCTGCTGCGCCTGGCGCTTGGGCATGGCACCGGTGATGGCACGCACCAGTTCGGGCTCGGCACCCTTGAGGGCGACCACCCACTCTTCCAGCGGCACGGCTTCGAGCAGCGCCTGCAGCACGTCCTGGTTCTGCCGCGAGAGGATGAAGAAGTCGTACATTTCATCCTCGATACGCTCGACCAGTTGATCGTCATGGGCGCGCAGCAGCTCGAACATCTGCCCGCGATCACCCTTGAAGCGGTTCATGATGTCCGCCGCCTGCTTGACCCCGCGTACCTGCGAACCCTGGGTGCTGAGCACGGCCAGGCTGCGCTCGATCAACTGCTCCAGCTCGGCGATGACGTCGCTGTTGACCTCGTTGAGGTTGGCGATGCGATAGAGCAGCTCGTCCTGACGCTCCTTGGGCATGCATTCGAGCACCTCGCTGGCCATGCCGGGCGGTAGAAAGGCGAGGAACACCGCCTGCATCTGCGCGTGCTCCTTGGCGATCAGCGCGGCGAACTGCTTGGGGTCGAGCCACTCCATCTTGGCCATCTTGGCGCGGATTTCCTCGCCATAGATGCTGTCGAGCAGCGAGCGGGTGATTTCGCTGCCCAGCGCCTTGCTGAGCATGCCGTCGAGGTAGCCACGCGAGGCGCCCTTGATGCTGCTCTGCTCCTTGTAGTCCTCGAAGAAGCGGCCGATGACGTCGGAAACCATCGGTTGCTTGACGTTGGACAGGCGTGCCATCGCCTGGCTGATGCTGACGATCTCCTCGCGTGAGAAGTGCCTGAGCACGCCGGCAGAAATCTCGTCACCCATGCTCAGCATGAGAATGGCGGCCTGCTCGGAGGTACTCAGCGAGCGCTTCTGCACGCGCAGGCGCATTTCCTTGGCGGTGGAGCCGCCGCGGCCGTCAGGCTGGGTTGAGGTCTCGTTCATTACGCCCTATCCACTGTTTGATGACTTCCGAGACACGCTCGGGATCGTTCTTGGCCAGCATCTGCAGGTGTTCGATCTGTAGCTCCAGGCCTGAGCCGGGCGCCGGCAGGCGAATCTCCGACAAAGGGTTGAGTTCGCCGAGCACGGTAGCGCCCGGTGCATCGTCGCCAACACGCGCCAGCAGGCGTTCGGCTGCGCGCTCGGCGTGCAGCGCCAGCTGGTCGTCGCCGTCGAGCGCGACAGGCGCACCAGGCTGGCTGCGCTGGCTCAGGCTGCGCACCGCCGGGCGCACCACCATCAGCAACAGCAGCAGGCTGATCAGGGCGAACACGCCGAGCTTGGCCAGATCGTGCACCTTGGCGTTTTCCCACCAGGGCAGCAGTTCGCCGCCGACACCGCCGATACCGGCATCGGTGAAGGGGAAGACGCTCAGCGTCAGCAGATCACCGCGCGCCTGATTGAAGCCCACGGCACTCTTGACCATGGCCGCAAGCTCCTCGCGCGCCTCGGGTGTCCAGCCACCCTCTGGCGCCACGGCGGCATTGAGCACCACGGCGATGCTCTGCTGACGCAGGCTGAAGGGCGCGTGTTTGACGTGAGTGACGCTCTGGTCGTAATCCAGCTGGCGATTGGACTCCTTGCGCAGCGAGGTCGCTGCCTGGTTGCCATTTTCGGTCTGAGCCCCCGCCTGCGCCTGATCGGCAGGCGGCTCCGGCGCAGGCTGCGGCGGCCGGTTAGCCAGCGAGCCAGGGACGCCGAGAGCCAACTGGTCGAGCACGCTCTCGTCGCGCAGCACTTCATTGCGCAGGCGCGGCGTCTCGCCGTAGGACTGGAAAGTCTCTTCCTTCTGACTGAAGTCGATATCGGCGGACACGCTGATACGGTAGTTACCGCCGCCGAGCACCGGCGCCAGCACCGCCTCGGCGTTGGCCACGGCCTTGCTCTGGTAGTCGTCGACCACCTGCCAGTTCTGCACCGGGCCACCCAGCGTGTCGATGCCGCGCGACAGCAGTGCACCGTACTGGTCGACTACCTGGACATTGCCGGCATCGAGCTGCGGCACGCTACCAGCCACCAGATTGACGATGGCGCTGACCTGTTCCGGCGCCAGCTTGTAGCCAGGCGCCAGCTGCAGCATCACCGAAGCCTTGCCCGGCTCACGCTTGCCGACCACGAAAGAGCTGCTCTCCTGCAGCGCCAGGTGTACCCGCGCTCCCTCCACGCCTTTGAGCGCCATCACCGTACGCGCCAGCTCGCCCTCCAGGCTGCGCTTGAGGCGCACATCCTGGACGAACTGACTGGTGCCCAGCGGCTCATCCTTGTCGAACAGCTCATAGCCGGCCGGTACCTTGACCTGCACGCCCTTGGCCGCCAGCAACATGCGCGCGCGGCCAAGCTGGTCCTCGCGCACCAGCACCTGACCGCTCTGCGGATGCAGGCGGTAGCTGATCGCATCACCGTCGAGCACCTGCATCACCTCGGCGGCCGGATAGGCTTCGCCGCTGCCATACAATGGGCGGAACGAACCCTGGTCACGCCAGAGGTAGAAAACCACACCAACCGCCAGCAAGGCGGCGATCAGCGCGAGGCCGATCAGAGTCATGCGTGGATCGAGTTTCAGCCCCTGTTCAGGCAGCTTGCTTCTTATGGTCTGCAGCACGCGTCAGCCCCCGATCCGCTTACAGCGGCATCTTCATGATGTCGTCGAACGCGCTGGATAGCTTGTTGCGCACCTGCATCAACGCGCTGAACGACACACTGGCTTTCTGGCTCTCGATCATGGCCCCAACCAGGTCATCGCTCTGCCCGCTGTCCACGGCGGCCATCAACTCGCCTGAACGATGCTGCTGCGCGTCCACTGCGCGTACCGCATTGTCGAAAGCAGCAGCAAACCCAGGCTCGCCAGGCTGCGCGGCAAAGGCTTGCGCCGGCTTGATCGGCATCGCTTCGCTGAGGTTCTTCAGCTGCTCCATACGGCCCAGCAAGTCTTGCTGCACCTGGCTAATCGAATTCATCCTTTGCTTCTCCTAGACGGGAATCTGAACGCCCTGCTCGCGCATGGCGTTGAGGCGATAGCGCAGTGCGCGCGGGGTCATGCCAAGGCTTTCGGCGGCCTTGGTCTTGTGCCCGCCGAAACGGCGGATGGTGTCGATCACATGTTGGTACTCAGCCCACTTGCCGCTCGCGCGCAAGGCTGCCTTGCCGCCCTCGAGCACCTGCGGCTGCA
Source organism: Pseudomonas sp. zfem001 (assembly GCF_032621725.1). Lineage (NCBI taxonomy): Bacteria > Pseudomonadati > Pseudomonadota > Gammaproteobacteria > Pseudomonadales > Pseudomonadaceae > Pseudomonas > Pseudomonas sp. zfem001. The sequence continues at coordinate 105,185 of NZ_JAVYJI010000003.1, forward strand.
GACGCGGCGCCTGTTCTGCCGCGCTGCTCACGGGGACGCTGAGGCCCAGGTCCTGAGCCTGGATGTACAGACCATTGCGCAGAATCAGCGCACGCTGCAGGCAGTTCTCCAGCTCGCGTACATTGCCCGGCCAGTCATGCGCCAGCAGCACGCGGCAGGCATCTTCAGTGAGCAGTTCGTGGCGCGCGTCCTGCGGCGCGTACTGGCGAATGAAGCGACGCGCCAAGGCCAGCACGTCCTCCTTGCGCTCACGCAGCGGGCTGATGTGCAGCGGCAGGACATCGAGACGGAACATCAGGTCGGCGCGGAAACGGCCCTCGGCCACTTCCTGCTGCAGATCACGGTTGGTCGCGGCGATGATGCGCACGTCCAGGGCGATTTCACGGCGCCCGCCCAGACGCTCGACGCGTTGCTCCTGCAACACGCGCAACAGCTTGGCCTGCAGGCCCAGCGGCAGTTCACCGATCTCGTCGAGCAACAGCGTGCCGCCATTGGCTAGTTCGAACTTGCCTGGCTGAGCGCTAACTGCGCCGGTGAAGGCACCCTTTTCATGGCCGAAGAGAATGGATTCGAGCATCTGCTCGGGGATCGCCGCGCAGTTCACGGCAATGAAGGGCGCATCATCCTGCGCGGAAAAGCGGTGAATGTAGCGCGCCATCAGCTCCTTGCCGGTGCCGGTCTCGCCGGTGATCAGAATGGGCGCGCGAGTCATGGCCACCCGTTGGGCCATGGCCAGCAAACGGCGCCCAGCCTGCGAGCAGGAAACGAATCCTTCTTCGCCAGCGCTGGCCGATTCCTGACGGCGCAGCAGCGCACTGAGCTGGGCTTCGCTGAACGGTGCCAGGAGATAGTCGACACAGCCGAGTTCAAGCAACGCGGCAGCCTTCTCCTGGTCAGCATATTCCACGACTGGCACTACACCGACGCGGCCAACCTGACGCAGGATGGCGCCTACCTGTGCATAAAGGGTGTTGCCCGCCAGACTGCTGACGAACACCAGCACCAGGCTGGCGCTTTCCAGTGCCCGCGGGTCCAGTTCGAGACAGCTGGCGAAGCGGCATACCTGAAAACCCTGGCGCAGCAAACCACCGGTCAACAGGCGCTCGCTGGCCGCATCGGCCTGACCGATCACGACTATATGTTGCTGCCCCAGTTGTTCATTGAACAACTCGTCGCAGGCGTAACTTACCGTTTGAGTTGAATGCTTCAAGGTAAATCACCCGATGTCTTTCATGAGCCCGGCGGCGGCATTCGACCCTGCGTCTAAAACTGCCAAGTAGATGGCAGATTTTTTTCACCTGGCCCCTTAATCTTTCGAAACTTTCCGTCGCTTGTACTGGTCAACTTAGGCAGTACTTGTCTGCACTCCCTATATACGCGCAACGGATCACAGCGCGAACGTTAACAAGCGCACAGAAATTCGCCGAATTACTTGTTGTTATTTCCTATCAACACCGGCAAGCCGCTATCAAAAACAGCATTTGATATCTATTGATTTAATTTCTCGCCCTCCCTCGGCCTAGACTTGTCCTAGTCATCACGGGCCTGCGCGCTTTTCCCGGATGAATTCGACGCCATGGCCAAGGCACTGCTGCCTAAGCCCGCCGGCATATCAAAACGTCCTCTGCACGCCCATCGAATGCACTTGATGGTGCACGCGCAGTTACAACCAGGAATACAGCCCACAACATGACCGGGATTAAAAAAGTCCTTCATGGCGTGCCCGCCGACAGTCTGACCCGGTTGAAACCGCAGAAACTTGGCCGGCATTACCACAAGATTCCCCACTATATTCGCGAGCTCTCCAGTAAGTACCCGCGAATTATCAGTGACTACTTTCTACGTAACTATCGGATCAACCTTGAACTGCTGCGAGTCGATGTTCACGAACAGGTGAATAAAGATGCCGAGTGCCTCTATCGCTCGACGCTGGGCAAGGTCGGTTTCGCCATGGACCGCGCCCTGCTGACCGAAGCGCTGGAGTGTTACTACGGCGGCACCTGCCTGCCCAACCATGAAGCGCCGCCGGTGAGCACCTCTGAGCAACGTATGCGCACGCGTCTGGGTCTGGACGTGACCCAGTTGTTCGCCCGCTCGATTCTCGCCGGCCAGACCTTCGGCAAGCTCGAGCCTTACGACAACACTTATGAAGAGGCAGCTTGGGAGTACGTGGCGGAGTTCCACTTCACCAGCCACATCACCGGCAGCCAGGCATCGATCTTCATCTACCTGGATACGCAACTGGCGGATGAGCTGACCAGTCGCCTTACGTCCCCGGCACCGATGACTCAGGGCGGCAACTCGCTCAACCAGATTCGCCAGTTACCAGTGCGCCTGGACTGCGTGGTAGCCAGCCTGCAAATGCCTCTGTCGCAAGTGCTTGCCCTGCGTCCCGGCGACACCCTGCCGATGCGCCTGCTGGAGCGCTGCGATGTACAGATCAACCAGCAGAAGCTGTTTCGCGGCGCCATCTTCGAAGACGACGGCTCCTTGTTCCTGACTTCTCTTGAGAGCGTGAAGACCCCATGAGCAGCCCCATTTCCGATAACGATTTCGACAGCCTGATCAACGACGCCGGCCTCAATCTCGATGAGACCGTCAGCGACTCTGCTCCGGAGCCAACCCCGGCCAGCCTGCCGCAGCAGGACCTGAGCTTCTTCGGCAAAATCCCGGTCAACGTCACCCTGGAAGTGGCCTCCACCGAGATCACCCTCAAGGAGCTGATGGACGTCGATGCCGGCAGCGTGATCGCCCTCGACAAGCTGGCCGGCGAGCCGCTGGACGTGAAGGTCAACGGCGCGCTGTTCGCCAAGGCCGAGGTGGTGGTGATGAACGGCAACTACGGCCTGCGCATCGTCGAGTTGTCGGGCAGCGGCCTCAGCGGGCTGGGCGTGTGATGCTGCGCCGTCTGCTGCAATCCGGCCTGCTGCTGGCAGCCCTGTGCTGCCCGTTGCTGGCCCAGGCGGCCGGCGGCGACATCACCCTGTTCAACTTCAACGACAGCGAAGACGGCCAGACCCTGAGCGTCAAGCTGCAGATCCTGCTGATCATGACGCTGCTGGGCTTCCTGCCGGCGATGTTGATGATGATGACCTGCTTCACCCGCTTCATCATCGTCCTGGCCATCCTGCGCCAGGCCATCGGCCTGCAGCAAAGCCCGCCCAACCCGGTGCTGATCGGCATCGCCCTGTGCCTGACCCTGCTGGTGATGCGCCCGGTGTGGCAAGAGATGTACACCGAGGCCTACGTGCCTTTCGAGGCCGACCAGATCAGCCTCGAACAGGGCCTGGGCGAAGGCAAACGCATCATCAGCCAGTTCATGCTGGCGCAGACCAGCAAGAACTCACTGGAAACCCTGGTCGCCCTGGCCGGCGAAGAGCTGCCCGAGGATCTGGCCCAGCTGGACTTCTCCCTGCTGCTGCCAGCCTTCGTGCTCAGCGAGCTGAAAACCGCCTTTCAACTCGGCTTCATGATCTTCGTACCCTTTCTGGTGATCGACCTGGTGGTGGCCAGCGTACTGATGGCGATGGGCATGATGATGCTCTCGCCGATGATGATCTCGCTGCCGTTCAAATTGATGATCTTCGTCCTGGTCGATGGCTGGACGCTGCTGGTCGGCACCCTCACCACCAGCATTCAGCCCTATTAGCGAGGCTTCGCGATGCTCACGCCCGAACACGCCGCCGAGCTGGTGGCTCATGCGGTCTACATCACCGGCATCATCGTCTGCGTACTGGTGGTACCGAGCCTGCTCGGCGGCCTGCTGGTGAGCATTTTCCAGGCAGCGACGCAGATCAACGAGCAGATGCTCAGCTTCCTCCCGCGCCTGCTGATCACCCTGGCCATGCTGCTGTTCGCCGGCCACTGGATCCTGCGCACATTGGGGGATCTGTTCATCGAAACCTTCAAGCAGGCCGGTCATCTGGTGGGCTGAAGCATGTCCGAACCCGTGCTGCATGCCAGCCAGTATCTGACCAGCCTGCAGGCTTACTGGTGGCCGTTCTGCCGCATCGTTGCCCTGCTCAGCATGGCGCCGCTGTTCAATCACAAGGCGGTGTCGATACGCGTGCGTATTCTCCTCGCTCTGGCCTTGACCATCGCCCTTGGCGCAGCGCTGCCGGACATGCCCGAAATCGACCCGCTGTCACTGAAGGGGCTGATGACAGCACTGGAGCAGATCGCTTTCGGCGTGCTGCTGGGGCTGACCCTGCAACTGGTGTTCACCATCTTCATGCTGGTCGGTGAAGTGGTGTCGACGCAGATGGGCATGAGCATGGCGCGCTACAACGACCCGGTGAATGGCGTGTCGTCGTCTTCGATCATCTACCAGCTGTACTTCATCCTGCTGGTGCTGCTGTTCTTCGCCATCGACGGGCACCTGGTCACCGTCAGCGTGCTGTATCAGAGCTTCCTGTTCTGGCCGGTCGGCAACGGCCTGCATTACCTGGGCGCGCAGAGCTTCGTGCAGGCCTTCGCCTGGGTGCTGGCAGCAGCCGTGCTGGTCACCTTGCCCCTGGTGTTCTGCCTGACTCTGGTGCAGTTCTGCTTCGGCCTGCTCAACCGCATTTCGCCGGCCATGAACCTGTTCTCCCTGGGCTTTCCCATCAGCATTCTGATGGGCCTGCTGTGCATCTATCTGACCTTGCCCAACCTGCCCGACAGCTACCTGCACCTGACCCGCGAGCTGCTCAACGGCATCGGCGTGATTCTGCGCGAGGGCGGCGATGTCTGAGCAGAACAGCGGCCAGGAAAAAACGGAAGAAGCCTCCGCGCACAAACTGAAAAAGAGCAAGGATGACGGCCAGGTTGCGCGCTCCAAGGACCTGTCGACCACCATCTCGCTGATCGCCACGCTGTTCATTCTCAAGTTCAGCGCCGGGCTGTTCCTCGAAGGGCTCAATGACAGCTTCCGCCTGTCATACATCCAGTTCGGCCACAGCGAGATCGGCCTGGATGATCTGGACACCCTGCTTGGCTACAACATGCTGGTGTTCATCAAGCTGCTGTCTCCCCTGCTACTCACCTCCGTGCTGGTGGTGACGCTGTCGTTGATACCGGGCGGCTGGGTGTTTTCCGCGAAAAATTTTGCGCCGAAATTCAGCAAGCTCAATCCCATCACTGGTCTGGGAAGAATCTTCTCGGCGCAGAACTGGAGTGAATTGCTCAAGTCGATCCTCAAGGTGCTGGTGCTGCTCGGTGTCGGCTATGTCCTGGTACGCGCGGCCCTGCCGGACCTGATCGCCCTGCAGCGCAGCAGCGTGTTCGAGGCGATCTCGGCAGCCCTGAATCTGACCTTCAACCTGACCCTGTGCCTGATGCTGATCTTCGTGGTGTTTTCCTTCATCGACATCCCGCTGCAGCGCTACTTCTTCCTCAAGAAGATGCGCATGACCAAGCAGGAGCGCAAGGAAGAGCACAAGAACCAGGAGGGTCGTCCCGAGGTCAAGGCGCGCATCAAGCAGCTGCAACGGCAGATGCTGCAACGGCAGATCAGCAAGGTGATCAAGAACGCCGACGTGGTCATCGTCAACCCGACGCACTACGCCGTGGCACTCAAGTACGACACCAAGAAGGCCGCGGCGCCGTTCGTGTTGGCCAAGGGCGTCGATGAAACCGCCCTGTACATGCGCCAGATGGCCAAGAAGCATGAGCTCGAGGTGGTGGAAATCCCACCGCTGGCACGCGCCATCTACTTCACCACCCAGATCAACCAGCAGATCCCTGCCCCGCTGTATACCGCCGTGGCCCATGTGCTGACCTACATCCTGCAGCTCAAGGCCTGGCGCCAGGGGCGCAGAAGCAAGCCAGAACTGGCGAGCAACCTCCCGATTCCCGACAGCTTGGCCAACAGGGGCTGATTCATGAACCTACTGCAGCAACTCGCGCCCACCTTCCGCAGCGGCCGTATCGGTATTCCGGTGCTGATCCTGTCGATCCTGGCCATGGTCATCCTGCCGCTGCCACCCGTGCTGCTCGATGCCCTGTTCACCTTCAACATCGCCATGGCCATCCTGGTGCTGTTGGTCAGCGTGTCGTCGAAGAGCCCGCTGGATTTTTCCCTGTTCCCCACGGTGATCCTCATCACTACATTGCTGCGCCTGTGCCTGAACGTCGCCTCGACCCGCGTGGTACTGCTCGAGGGCCATACCGGCACCGGTGCGGCGGGCAAGGTGATCGAGTCGTTTGGCGAGGTAGTGATCGGCGGCAACTTCATCGTTGGCCTGGTGGTGTTCGTGATCCTGATGATCATCAACTTCATCGTCGTCACCAAGGGCGGCGAGCGAATCTCCGAGGTCACCGCACGCTTCACCCTCGACGCATTGCCGGGCAAGCAGATGGCCATCGACGCCGACCTCAATGCCGGCCTGATCGAGCAGCACGAAGCCAAGCGCCGCCGTGCCGAAGTGGCCAAGGAAGCCGACTTCTACGGGGCCATGGACGGCGCCTCGAAGTTCGTCCGTGGTGATGCCATCGCCGGCATTCTGATCCTGTTGATCAACCTGTTCGGCGGCTTCGCCATCGGCCTGTTCGTCTACGACCTGGGCGCAGGCCAGGCCTTCCAGCAGTACGCCCTGCTGACCATCGGTGATGGCCTGGTGGCGCAGATACCGGCGCTGCTGCTGTCCACGGCGGCGGCGATAATCGTCACACGGATCAACGAATCCTCGGAGATTACCGACCAGGTACACCGCCAGTTGCTGGCCCAGCCGGCGCTGCTCTATACCGTGGCCGGTATTCTGTTCACCCTGGCGCTGGTGCCCGGCATGCCGCACCTGGCGTTTATCAGCTTCGCCGCGCTGGTGGCGTTCATTGCCTGGATGATTTCGCGCAATGGCCCGCCCAAGGAAGCCGCCAGCCTCGAACAGGTCGAGGCATTGGGCAAGGCGATGGAACAGGAACGTGCGCAAAACATGGTGTGGGAGGACATCCCGCTGGTCGAGCGTCTGTCCGTGTCGCTGGGCTACAAATTGGTCGGTCTGGTCAACGAAGCCGCCGGCGCGCCCCTGACTCAGCGCGTGCGCGGCGTCCGTCAGACCCTGTCGGAAAGCCTCGGCTTCCTGCTGCCGGAAGTGCATATCCGCGACAGCCTGCGCCTGAAAGCCTCGCAGTACAGTATCCAGATCAATGGCGAGAAGATCGACAGCGCCGAGCTGCATGCCGATCGCATGATGGCTATCCCGTCACCAGAGCTCTATGGCGAGATCGACGGCATTCTCGGCGTCGACCCGGCCTACCGCATGCAGGTGGTATGGATTCAGCCGGAGGACAAGGCGCGTGCGCTGAATCTCGGCTACCAGGTGATCGATTGTGCCAGCGTCATCGCCACGCACCTGAACAAGGTGATCCGTGAGCATCTACCGGATGTGTTCAAGCACGACGACGTCGATCATCTGATGCAACGCCTGCAGGTGCAGGCGCCGAAACTGGCCGAGAGCCTGAAGAACCAGCTCAGCTATACCCAGCAGCACCGCGTCTACCGCCAGCTGTTGCAAGAGCAGGTGCCACTCAAGGACATCGTCACCATCGCTACCACGCTGCTGGAAGCAAGCGAGTCGACCAAGGACCCGGTACTGCTGGCCTCGGACGTGCGCTACGCGCTGCGCCGCAGCATTGTCGGCATGATCGCCGGCGAGCGTCAGGAGCTGTCGGTGTTCATCCTCGAGAATGCGCTGGAAAACACCCTGCTCAATGCCCTGGCCATCGCCCAGCAGGCTGGCCCGGTAAGCCTCGACAACATTCCGGTGGAACCCAGCCTGCTCAACCAGTTGCAGAACACCATGCCGGTGGTGAAAGAGAAGCTGCGCAAGGACGGCCATCCACCGATCCTTACCGTGATGCCGCAGCTACGTCCGCTGCTGGCACGATATGCGCGGGTGTTCAGCCCCGGCCTGCATGTGCTGTCGCAGAACGAAATCCCGGATCGAGTGGGCGTTAGTATCCTCGGTACGCTGGGCTGACTGGCAAAGGTTTCAACACCCTGATGGATGCGTGCTTCGCATCCATCATCCCGACCTCATAAGAAAATTGCGCGCCAGGACGATTTCTTCATCGCCCTGCCACCCCTCCTGCCTAAGCCTTTTCCTTGCGCACTTTACGCATGCCTTCGATCAGCCGGACGTACTCGGCTGTCTCGTCCTGCAAGGCCAGCCCGGCTTCGAAGAAGCCCGTGCGGGTATTCTCCTGCGACCACTGACAGACCATATCCACATCCACCTGGCGCATCTCCCCCTGGCGATCACGCATGCGCACGCGCAGCTTCAGTTCACTCCCGGGCTCCACCGGTGTATCACTCAGCAGTTTCATCCCGCACTCGGAAACATCACCTGCGTAGCCGATCAGCGTATCGCTTTCGCGATCGCTGATCTTGATGCGGAAGGTGGAGCGGAAGGTGATACGACTCGATTGACGCATAGGAGAATGCCTTAGTGCTCGCCACGTCTGGTTGGATCGCAAGGATCAGGAGTTATCAATCGAGATCATTCAGAAGGAAGTCGCGCATTGATGGCCTGTGATTCATCAGAACAAGACGACCATAGCGAGCAGATACTTAAATCTGAGGCGAGCGCTGATGCCCCGTAGGAGCGAGCTCTGCTCGCGAAGCGTCAGCGGATCAACCGTAGGGTGCGCCGTGCCCACCGCGATCACCGCGTCTTGGTCGGTACGCACAGCGCACCCTACGCGCTTGCAGGAACGACTTTTCGCTCTGTTTTCCACGCCACAAAGAAGAAACCCCAGACCGCTTTCGCGATCTGGGGTTTCGTATAGGAGCTTGACGATGACCTACTCTCACATGGTGAAGCACCACACTACCATCGGCGATGCGTCGTTTCACTACTGAGTTCGGGATGGGATCAGGTGGTTCCAACGCTCTATGGTCGTCAAGCAATTCGGTTGGGATCTCGCGGTTAGGCGCTACCCCTTGGATACGTGATAGATGATTTGTAGTTCTTGCAAATTTTCGGCTTTCTGTCGACTTCACCATCGACACCCTCTGCTTTGAGGGCAGATTGTTTGGGTGTTATATGGTCAAGCCTCACGGGCAATTAGTATTGGTTAGCTCAACGCCTCACAGCGCTTACACACCCAACCTATCAACGTCGTAGTCTTCGACGGCCCTTTAGGGAGCTCAAGGCTCCAGTGAGATCTCATCTTGAGGCAAGTTTCCCGCTTAGATGCTTTCAGCGGTTATCTTTTCCGAACATAGCTACCCGGCAATGCCACTGGCGTGACAACCGGAACACCAGAGGTTCGTCCAACCCGGTCCTCTCGTACTAAGGTCAGCCCCTCTCAAATCTCAAACGTCCACGGCAGATAGGGACCGAACTGTCTCACGACGTTCTAAACCCAGCTCGCGTACCACTTTAAATGGCGAACAGCCATACCCTTGGGACCGGCTTCAGCCCCAGGATGTGATGAGCCGACATCGAGGTGCCAAACACCGCCGTCGATATGAACTCTTGGGCGGTATCAGCCTGTTATCCCCGGAGTACCTTTTATCCGTTGAGCGATGGCCCTTCCATACAGAACCACCGGATCACTAAGACCTACTTTCGTACCTGCTCGACGTGTCTGTCTCGCAGTCAAGCGCGCTTTTGCCTTTATACTCTACGACCGATTTCCGACCGGTCTGAGCGCACCTTCGTACTCCTCCGTTACTCTTTGGGAGGAGACCGCCCCAGTCAAACTACCCACCATACACTGTCCTCGATCCGGATAACGGACCAGAGTTAGAACCTCAAGGTTGCCAGGGTGGTATTTCAAGGATGGCTCCATGAGAACTGGCGTCCCCACTTCAAAGCCTCCCACCTATCCTACACAAGCAAGCTCAAAGTCCAGTGCAAAGCTATAGTAAAGGTTCACGGGGTCTTTCCGTCTAGCCGCGGATACACTGCATCTTCACAGCGATTTCAATTTCACTGAGTCTCGGGTGGAGACAGCGCCGCCATCGTTACGCCATTCGTGCAGGTCGGAACTTACCCGACAAGGAATTTCGCTACCTTAGGACCGTTATAGTTACGGCCGCCGTTTACCGGGGCTTCGATCAAGAGCTTCGCTTGCGCTAACCCCATCAATTAACCTTCCGGCACCGGGCAGGCGTCACACCCTATACGTCCACTTTCGTGTTTGCAGAGTGCTGTGTTTTTAATAAACAGTCGCAGCGGCCTGGTATCTTCGACCGGCATGGGCTTACGTAGTAAATACTTCACCCTCACCGGCGCACCTTCTCCCGAAGTTACGGTGCCATTTTGCCTAGTTCCTTCACCCGAGTTCTCTCAAGCGCCTTGGTATTCTCTACCTAACCACCTGTGTCGGTTTGGGGTACGGTTCCTAGTTACCTGAAGCTTAGAAGCTTTTCCTGGAAGCATGGCATCAACCACTTCGCATTCTAAAAGAACGCTCGTCATCAGCTCTCGGCCTTGATCTCCCGGATTTACCTAAGAAATCAGCCTACCACCTTAAACACGGACAACCAACGCCGTGCTGGCCTAGCCTTCTCCGTCCCTCCATCGCAGTAACTAGAAGTACGGGAATATTAACCCGTTTCCCATCGACTACGCATTTCTGCCTCGCCTTAGGGGCCGACTAACCCTGCGTCGATTAACGTTGCGCAGGAAACCTTGGTCTTTCGGCGTGCGAGTTTTTCACTCGCATTGTCGTTACTCATGTCAGCATTCGCACTTCTGATACCTCCAGCAAGCTTCTCAACTCACCTTCACAGGCTTACAGAACGCTCCTCTACCGCTCATCCAAAGGATGAACCCGTAGCTTCGGTGTATGGTTTGAGCCCCGTTACATCTTCCGCGCAGGCCGACTCGACTAGTGAGCTATTACGCTTTCTTTAAAGGATGGCTGCTTCTAAGCCAACCTCCTAGCTGTCTAAGCCTTCCCACATCGTTTCCCACTTAACCATAACTTTGGGACCTTAGCTGACGGTCTGGGTTGTTTCCCTTTTCACGACGGACGTTAGCACCCGCCGTGTGTCTCCCGTGCTGACACTTGCTGGTATTCGGAGTTTGCATCGGTTTGGTAAGTCGGGATGACCCCCTAGCCGAAACAGTGCTCTACCCCCAGCAGTGATACACGAGGCGCTACCTAAATAGCTTTCGAGGAGAACCAGCTATCTCCGAGCTTGATTAGCCTTTCACTCCGATCCACAGGTCATCCGCTAACTTTTCAACGGTAGTCGGTTCGGTCCTCCAGTCAGTGTTACCTAACCTTCAACCTGCCCATGGATAGATCGCCCGGTTTCGGGTCTATACCCAGCGACTAAAGCGCCCTATTAAGACTCGCTTTCGCTACGCCTCCCCTATTCGGTTAAGCTCGCCACTGAATATAAGTCGCTGACCCATTATACAAAAGGTACGCAGTCACCCAACAAAGTAGGCTCCCACTGCTTGTACGCATACGGTTTCAGGTTCTATTTCACTCCCCTCTCCGGGGTTCTTTTCGCCTTTCCCTCACGGTACTGGTTCACTATCGGTCAGTCAGTAGTATTTAGCCTTGGAGGATGGTCCCCCCATGTTCAGACAAGGTTTCTCGTGCCCCGTCCTACTCGATTTCATTGATAAGAGCGTTTCGTGTACGGGGCTATCACCCACTACGGCGGCACTTTCCAGAGCCTTCCACTACACTCAAATCAACTTAAGGGCTAGTCCCCGTTCGCTCGCCACTACTTAGGGAATCTCGGTTGATTTCTTTTCCTCAGGGTACTTAGATGTTTCAGTTCCCCTGGTTCGCCTCTTGCACCTATGGATTCAGTACAAGATACCCGGCTTATGCCGGGTGGGTTCCCCCATTCAGAGATCTCTGGATCACAGTCTGTTTGCCGACTCCCCAAAGCTTTTCGCAGGCTACCACGTCTTTCATCGCCTCTGACTGCCAAGGCATCCACCGTATGCGCTTCTTCACTTGACCATATAACCCCAAGCAATCTGGTTACTGTCTCAATCGTGAAGACGACATTCGCCGAAAATTTGCGTCTTGAGAACTACAAATTTTACCTTGACCAGATCAATTGCCAGTGAAAGCAATTAATCAGTCACTTCTATCACATATCCAAATTTTTAAAGAACGATATTCGTACCGGTCAAAAGACCAGAAATCAGCACTCAACAGGTCAAACCTGAAGCGCTCATTTCTGAACTCTTTCTCTTCTCACCGTAACCGCGTAGAGAGTGGTGGAGCCAAGCGGGATCGAACCGCTGACCTCCTGCGTGCAAGGCAGGCGCTCTCCCAGCTGAGCTATGGCCCCGTATTCTTCTGCACCAAGCAATTGGTAGGTCTGGGCAGATTTGAACTGCCGACCTCACCCTTATCAGGGGTGCGCTCTAACCAACTGAGCTACAGACCTATAACAGGGTCGCGTTACAGCATCGTCTTCGACTATGAATCAAGCAATTCGTGTGGGAACTTATGAAGAAGCTGATGTCTTCGATTAAGGAGGTGATCCAGCCGCAGGTTCCCCTACGGCTACCTTGTTACGACTTCACCCCAGTCATGAATCACTCCGTGGTAACCGTCCCCCCGAAGGTTAGACTAGCTACTTCTGGAGCAACCCACTCCCATGGTGTGACGGGCGGTGTGTACAAGGCCCGGGAACGTATTCACCGTGACATTCTGATTCACGATTACTAGCGATTCCGACTTCACGCAGTCGAGTTGCAGACTGCGATCCGGACTACGATCGGTTTTATGGGATTAGCTCCACCTCGCGGCTTGGCAACCCTTTGTACCGACCATTGTAGCACGTGTGTAGCCCTGGCCGTAAGGGCCATGATGACTTGACGTCATCCCCACCTTCCTCCGGTTTGTCACCGGCAGTCTCCTTAGAGTGCCCACCATAACGTGCTGGTAACTAAGGACAAGGGTTGCGCTCGTTACGGGACTTAACCCAACATCTCACGACACGAGCTGACGACAGCCATGCAGCACCTGTGTCTGAGTTCCCGAAGGCACCAATCCATCTCTGGAAAGTTCTCAGCATGTCAAGGCCAGGTAAGGTTCTTCGCGTTGCTTCGAATTAAACCACATGCTCCACCGCTTGTGCGGGCCCCCGTCAATTCATTTGAGTTTTAACCTTGCGGCCGTACTCCCCAGGCGGTCAACTTAATGCGTTAGCTGCGCCACTAAGTTCTCAAGGAACCCAACGGCTAGTTGACATCGTTTACGGCGTGGACTACCAGGGTATCTAATCCTGTTTGCTCCCCACGCTTTCGCACCTCAGTGTCAGTATCAGTCCAGGTGGTCGCCTTCGCCACTGGTGTTCCTTCCTATATCTACGCATTTCACCGCTACACAGGAAATTCCACCACCCTCTACCGTACTCTAGCTCGCCAGTTTTGGATGCAGTTCCCAGGTTGAGCCCGGGGCTTTCACATCCAACTTAACGAACCACCTACGCGCGCTTTACGCCCAGTAATTCCGATTAACGCTTGCACCCTTCGTATTACCGCGGCTGCTGGCACGAAGTTAGCCGGTGCTTATTCTGTCGGTAACGTCAAAACAGCAAGGTATTAACTTACTGCCCTTCCTCCCAACTTAAAGTGCTTTACAATCCGAAGACCTTCTTCACACACGCGGCATGGCTGGATCAGGCTTTCGCCCATTGTCCAATATTCCCCACTGCTGCCTCCCGTAGGAGTCTGGACCGTGTCTCAGTTCCAGTGTGACTGATCATCCTCTCAGACCAGTTACGGATCGTCGCCTTGGTGAGCCATTACCTCACCAACTAGCTAATCCGACCTAGGCTCATCTGATAGCGCAAGGCCCGAAGGTCCCCTGCTTTCTCCCGTAGGACGTATGCGGTATTAGCGCCCGTTTCCGGACGTTATCCCCCACTACCAGGCAGATTCCTAGGCATTACTCACCCGTCCGCCGCTAAATCAAGGAGCAAGCTCCTCTCATCCGCTCGACTTGCATGTGTTAGGCCTGCCGCCAGCGTTCAATCTGAGCCATGATCAAACTCTTCAGTTCAATACTGCTTGGGTTTTGAGAAAACCCTAAACTTGGCTCAGCAATCGCAAAACTTTCAAATTAATGAAAGGTAACTCTCGAATTAACGAGTGTTGCTTTGTGATGCTGATAATCAGTTGACTATCAGTCTTACCTCACAAGCACCCACACGAATTGCTTGATTCAGTTGTTAAAGAACAGTTGGTTAAGCCTTTCGYCTCAACCGAGGCGCGCATTCTACAGCAGCCCCTCTACCTGTCAAGCTGTTTTTCGAATTTGTTTCCGGAGAAACTTCTTTCTACTCAACCACTTGCGCCTTCGATCTGAACCTCTTCTCTCCAGCGGGAGGCGCATTCTACAGCGTTCAAAACCGCTGTCAACACCTCTTTTCTACCGCTTTCGATCCATTCGACCGAACCACCAACAGGACTAAACCACCGCCCTGTCGACCGGCGCACATTCTACACGCCAGATCCAGCTTTGCAAGCCCTTCATTCAACTTAACTTATTGATTAATAAGAAGTTTTTGAAGCGCTTCATCGCTGAAGTGGCGCGCATTCTACATCCAGCAGAATGCGCGTCAAGCTTTAATTGCAGTTTTATTACTCAGCCTTGAGGGTGATACGCGCAAAGGCCTTCTTGCCGGCCTGACAGACATGAGCAGAACCCAGCTTGAACAGGAAGGTGCGATCAACCACTTCACCATCGACGCGCACGCCCCCCGACCCCAACAGGTCGCGGGCGACCGCAGCATTTTTCACCAAGCCTGCCTTATTAAGGACGGACGAGATCGGCATATCTTCAGCCGATACCAGTTCGACCTCGGGCAGATCTTCCGGCAGCTCGCCATCCTTCATACGGTTGCCAGCGGAACGGTGAGCATTGGCCGCAGCCTCTTCACCATGAAAGCGCGCCACAAGCTCTTCGGCCAGCTTGATCTTGATATCACGCGGGTTCGCGCCCTGCTCGACATCGCGCTTGAACTGCTCGATCTCCTCCATGGAGCGGAAGCTGAGCAGCTCGAAGTATCGCCACATCAGCGCATCAGGCATGGACACGAGTTTGTTGTACATCACACCCGGCGCCTCCTGGATGCCCACGTAGTTGCCCAGAGACTTGGACATCTTCTTCACGCCATCGAGACCTTCCAGCAACGGCATGGTGACGATGCACTGCGACGCTTGCCCATAGGCTCTCTGCAACTCGCGCCCCATCAGCAGATTGAACTTCTGATCGGTGCCGCCCAGTTCGACATCAGCCTTCAGCGCTACGGAGTCATAGCCCTGCACCAGCGGATAGAGAAACTCGTGAATGGCGATCGGCTGGTTGCTGCTGTAGCGCTTGTCGAAGTCATCACGCTCCAGCATGCGCGCCACTGTGTATTGCGACGTCAGACGAATGAAATCGGCAGGCCCCATCTGGTCCATCCAGGTGGAGTTGAAGGCCACCTCGGTCTTGGCCGGGTCGAGAATCTTGAAGACCTGCTGTTTATAGGTCTCGGCATTATCCAGAACCTGCTCACGGGTCAACGGCGGACGAGTAGCGCTCTTGCCACTGGGGTCACCGATCATTCCGGTGAAATCCCCAATCAGGAAGATCACCTGGTGGCCGAGCTCCTGGAACTGACGCAGCTTATTAATAAGGACGGTATGGCCGAGATGCAGATCTGGAGCAGTAGGGTCGAAACCCGCCTTGATCCGCAGCGGCTGACCACGCTTGAGCTTTTCGACCAGCTCAGCCTCAACCAGAACCTCTTCCGCACCGCGCTTGATCAGCGCCAGCTGCTCTTCAACCGACTTCATAAAATGACTCACAATGACCTTGTTCAAAAGGGAACCAACCATACAAGAACGCCGACAAATCACAAGTTTTGCTCAGCGTAAGGCAGAGCATGCGCCGATCATCATCTGCAGGGTTGCCTCCCGGCGGTTTTGGTTATATTTTATACAGTTAGTGCATATTCATCATGCTCTTCTTTTAATCTTCATCTTTTCACTTCAAAAGCAGCCCTATGACCTCTACATCTAAAGCGCCGCCACTCTATCCAAAGACCCATATTCTTGCAGCGAGCGGCGTGGCCGCGCTGCTCAGCCTTGCCCTCCTGGTTTTTCCTTCGCGTGAGGTCGAGGCACAGAAAACCTTCATAGACCTGGATCTGGGCAACGATGCCGAGATGGTGCTGCAGGAAAAGGATGACCTCCGAGCGGGACTACCAGTGCCAGGCGCCGCCTCGCCATTCGCCGAGATAGAGCAAGGCACCGACACCGCCGAAAACAGCGCACAAGACGCTGACGAAGACCTCCTAGAAACAGCTGACTCCTCTCCTCCCTCCGATCCCAACCACCACAACATCACGGTCAGTAATGGCGATACGCTTTCTACCGTGTTCGCCAAGGTCGGTCTGAGCGCCAACGATCTGCATGAGGCCCTGAACAGTAATAAAGAGGCCAAACAATTCAGCCGCCTTAAAGTGGGCCAGGTGCTGGACTTCGAACTGGACGAAGACGGCAAGCTGAAAAGCCTGCAGAGCAAGCTCAGCGACCTGGAAACCATTCGCCTGAGCCGCACCGATAAAGGCTTCGATTTCCAGCGCGATCAGGTCAAGCCTGAGGTGGTCACCGCTTACAGCCGTGGCGTGATCAACAGCTCGCTGTTCCTCTCCGCCAAACGTGCAGGCCTGTCGCATAGCCTGACCATGGACCTGGCCAACGTATTTGGTTACGACATCGACTTCGCCATGGATATTCGCGAAGGGGACGAGTTCGAAGTGATCTACGAAGAGAAGGTGGTCAACGGCAAACGTGTCGGCACCGGCAATATTCTCTCGGCGCGCTTCACCAACCGCGGCAAGACTTACACCGCCGTGCGCTATACCAGCAAGCAGGGCATCACCAGCTACTACAACGCCGATGGCGAGAGTATGCGCAAGGCATTCATCCGTACGCCGGTGGACTTCGCTCGCATCAGCTCGCGCTTCTCCACTGGGCGCAAGCACCCGATCCTGAACAAGATTCGCGCCCACAAGGGTGTCGACTATGCCGCGCCACGTGGCACGCCGATCAAGGCTGCCGGTGACGGTCGCGTAACACTGGCAGGTCGCAACGGCGGCTACGGTAATACCGTGATCATCCAGCACGGCCAGCGCTACCGCACTCTTTACGCACACATGCAGGGTTTTGCCAAAGGTGTTCGCAATGGTTCGAACGTCAAGCAAGGCCAGATCATCGGTTACATCGGCACCACCGGGCTCTCCACCGGCCCTCACCTGCACTATGAATTCCAGGTCAACGGCGTACACGTAGATCCACTCAGCCAGAAGCTGCCGATGGCCGACCCGATTGCAGCGAGCGAGAAGCAGCGCTTCATGCAACTGAGCAAGCCGCTGATGGCGCGCATGGACCAGGAAAAGACCACCATGCTAGCCGCTAACCAGCAGTAAGCCGTGCCCCTCTATATTGGTGTGATGTCTGGCACCAGCCTGGACGGGCTGGACATCGCGCTGATCGATCAGGATCAGCGCCCCAAACTCCTCGCAACGCTCTACCGCCCCATGCCAGAACAACTGCGTAGCGACCTGCTGGCGCTGTGCACCTCGGGCGATGATGAGCTGGCGCGCGCAGCTATCGCAGAACAGCGCTGGGTCGAATTGGCCGCTGCCGCCATCAACGAACTCCTGCAGCAACAGAACCTGACCGCGCAACAGATTCGCGCCATCGGCAGCCATGGCCAGACCGTGCGCCATGAGCCTGCCCGCGGCTTCACCATACAGATCGGCAACCCGGCACTGCTGGCCGAGCTCACCGGGATTTGCGTGGTCGGCGATTTTCGTCGCCGCGATGTGGCAGCAGGCGGACAAGGGGCTCCCTTGGTCCCTGCTTTTCACCACGACCTGTTCGGCAACAGTCAACGTCATGTCGCCGTGCTCAATGTCGGCGGCTTCAGCAACCTCAGCCTGCTTTCACCCGGCCAGGAGGTTCTGGGATTCGACAGCGGCCCTGGTAACGTTCTGCTCGATGCCTGGATTCAGTATTGCCAGGGCCTGACCTATGACCGTGATGGCGCCTGGGCATCCAGCGGCAAGGTAGACGCAGAGCTACTGTCGCGCCTACTGAGCGATCCCTTCTTCGCCACCCAGGGGCCGAAGAGTACCGGCCGCGAGCTATTCAACCTCGACTGGCTGCTGGCCCATTTGCATGGATCACCGCGCCTGGCCAACGAAGATGTACAGGCGACCCTGGTGGAACTCACTGCACATAGCATCGTCAGCGCTTTGCGCAACGCGCAAGCTCACACCGATGTCCTGCTGGTGTGTGGTGGCGGCGCTCACAACGCTTGTCTGATGAAGCGCCTGAGCGAGATGCTGCCTGAAACCGAAGTCAGCAGCACCGCAGCTGCAGGTGTTGACCCGGACTGGGTCGAAGCCATGGCTTTCGCCTGGCTGGCACATTGCGCCCTTGAGGGTATTGCTGGCAATCGCCCGAGCGTGACCGGAGCCAGAGGCTTGCGCGTGCTCGGCGCCATCTACCCGGCCTGAAAACGAAAACGCCGCGCATAGAGCGCGGCGTCTGTCATCAGGCGAAGCATTCAGATCGAGAAGGACGACCCGCAACCACAGGTGGTGGTGGCGTTGGGGTTCTTGATCACGAAGCGCGAACCCTCCAGCCCCTCCTGATAGTCCACCTCGGAGCCCGCCAGATACTGGAAGCTCATGGCATCGACCACCAGGCTTACACCTTCACGCTCGACGATGGTGTCATCCTCGGCTACTTCCTCATCGAAGGTGAAACCGTACTGAAAGCCCGAGCAGCCGCCGCCCGTGACGAACACGCGCAGCTTCAGGCGCGGATTGCCCTCTTCATCGACCAGGTTCTTCACCTTGCCGGCCGCGCCCTGGGTGAAGTGCAAGGGGGCAGGGGTGAAGGTTTCGACGCTCATTCTGGACTCCCGGCGCTATGCGCCATACTGCTTTGGGCGTGCATTATCCGCTTGCCCGACGAAATTGGTCAACTATTGCTCGATTTCCAGCGTCGCCGGAAGCTCGAGTGGCCGCTCACCATCCTTGAGGTGACAGAGGCGCCCTTCGATCTGCGCCCCCATGGCCATCTCCATCAGGCCGTAATGCAGGTTACCGCGAACCCGGGAGCGCGAGCCTAGTTCCAGATGGCCGCTGGCGAACACATCACCATTCACCTCGCCATCGATCACTATATGGGGCGCACGTATCTCACCTTCAACCAGGCCGCCCGCGCTCACGCGCACCAGACCTTCGGTAGCCAGCAGATTACCGGTGACCCGACCATCCACTTGCACTGCGCCCTGAAAGCGCATGTCGCCTACCAGCTCAGCGCCAGCGGCAATCAGGCTGGTCTTACCGCTGAAACGCTGCAAGTCGGGTTTGGTCTTGTCTTTACTCCACATGAGTGGCTATCGCTCCTGATTTTATCCATTCGAATGTACGGCTCAGCGGCTTGTCGCCCTCGACCTCCGCCTGAACCTTGACCTGACGCGGCTCGAAGCCCTCAGGTAGTTGTAGTTCGCCAAAACGACCCGCCTCGGGGAAGGACTGGAAGTGCTTGAAGGAGAACGCAATGCTGCTCTCGCTGACCTCATCGGACAGCGCCGACAGCTCCAGCGCAGCCGGCTTACCGTTCTGCTGCCCTTCGATGGTAATGCGCAAACGCCCCTGCAATGCGTCATCACTGGCGCCGACTCGGCTCATCAGCAATTTGTAGCGGAATCGTAGCGGCACGTCCGTGGCTTGCAACTCAAAGGCACGAATGCGAATGCCTTCACGACGGCTGGCAGGTGCCAGCACACCTTTGTAGAAGGCCAGGTCCTGCTGTTGCTTGAAGATCTGCTCCTCCAGCAACTTGATGGTGCGACGATTCTGCTCCATGGCTTGCTGAGTGACTTTGTCGCTACTACCGACCACAGCCAGACGCTGGCGCAACAGTTCCAGCTCCTGCTCCTGCTCGGCAACACGAGTCAACAGCGCGTGTGGCTCCTCGGCCGCCTGAGGAGGCTGCCCTTGCGGCCAGTACCAACCCAGGGCAAAGGCCGCCGGCACAGCGAGCACCAGCAGCAGTTGCAGCCAGCGACGCCTGCGCTCACGGCGCGGATCGCTGAGGCGGACCTCCCAGCCAGGTATCACGGCAGCAGGGCCGCGTGCGACAGGCCGAGGCGCTCGTCGAGACCGAAAAGAATGTTCATGTTCTGCACCGCCTGACCGGATGCGCCCTTGACCAGGTTGTCGATCACCGAGAGCACCACCACCAGATCGCCGCCTTGCGGACGGTGCACGGCGATGCGGCAAACATTGCCTCCGCGCACGCTACGGGTTTCCGGGTGGCTGCCCGCCGGCATGACATCGACGAACGGCTCGCCGGCGTAACGCTTCTCGAACAGCGCCTGAAGATCGACCGAGGTATCGGCCACGCGTGCATAAAGGGTCGAGTGAATGCCGCGAATCATCGGCGTCAGGTGTGGAACGAAGGTCAGACCAACGTCGCTGCCTGCTGCCTGGCGCAGTCCCTGACGAATTTCCGGGAGGTGACGATGGCCCTTCACCGAGTAGGCCTTCATGCTTTCGCCAGCCTCACAGAACAACGAACCAACGCTGGCTCCGCGGCCCGCACCGCTGACGCCGCTCTTGCAGTCGGCGATCAGGCTGCCGACATCGGCCAAGCCGGCTTCCAGCAGCGGAATCAGGCCGAGCTGAGTAGCAGTCGGGTAGCAGCCGGGTACGGCGATCAGGCGCGCGGTCTTGATCGCCTCGCGGTTGACCTCGGGCAGACCGTATACCGCCTCACTCAGCAGCTCGGGCGCGCCATGAGGCTGGCCATACCACTTGGCCCACTCCTCGGCGTCCTGCAAACGAAAGTCGGCGGACAGATCGATCACTCGCGTGCCTGCGGCCAGCAGTTCACCCGCCAGCGCGTGAGCCACGCCGTGCGGGGTGGCGAAGAACACCACGTCACAGGCGCCCAACGTGGCAACGTCCGGCACGCTGAAAGCCAGATTCGGGTAGTGACCGCGCAGGTTGGGGTACATCTCATCAACGCGCAGGCCGGCCTCGGAACGGGAAGTGATCACGGTCACCTCTGCCTGCGGGTGTTGCGCCAGCAGACGCAGCAGTTCGACACCGGTGTAGCCCGTGCCGCCGACGATACCGACCTTGATCATCACATGCCCCTTTGCAAAAGCCATTGGAAAGCTGCCGATGATAAAGCCGCATCGGCCAAGCTCCAACCACGGAGGTGACGCAGGGCGTCAGCTGCCTCTACTATCGAGGCCATTTTTCAGCGCGGGAAGCGAAAATGCTCTATCACTGGCTCAAGGCTCTGCACATCATCGCCATGGTCTGCTGGTTCGCCGGCCTGTTCTATCTACCGCGTCTGTTCGTCTATCACGCCATGAGCAGCGACGCCGCCAGCCACGAACGATTCTGCATCATGGAGCGCAAGCTGTATCGCGGCATCATGATTCCCTCGATGATCGCCACGCTGGGACTGGGCATCTGGTTACTCAGCCTCAACTCGGCGTACTACTTCACGCAAGGCTGGATGCACGCCAAGCTTACGCTGGTGGTGGCCCTGGTGATCTATCACCACCTGTGCGGAGCTCAGCTCAAGCGCTTTGCTCGCGGCGAGAACAGCCGCAGTCACGTGTTCTATCGTTGGTTCAATGAAGCCCCGGTACTGGCACTGCTGGGCATCGTCATCCTGGTCGTTGTCCGCCCCTTCTAAGGAACTCGCCATGTCTCTGCCTGCCCTGCTCGAAGAACGCCTGCGCCTGCCTTTGGTAGCTGCACCGATGTTTCTGGTGTCCAACCCGGCGCTGGTCAGCGCCTGCTGCAACAGCGGTATTGTCGGCAGCTTTCCGGCGCTGAACCAGCGCGAGAGCGCCGGTTTCGCCGCCTGGCTCGACGAGATCGAAGCCAGCCTGGCGAGCAATGCTGCACCCTACGCCGTCAACTTGATCGTGCATGAAAGCAACCCACGCCTACAGGCGGATCTGGCCATCTGCGTCGAACGCCGCGTGCCGATCGTCATCACCAGCCTGGGCGCGGTGAAGGAAGTGGTCGATGCGGTGCACAGCTACGGCGGCCTGGTGTTCCATGACGTGACCACCCGCCGCCATGCCGAAAAAGCTGCAGAGGCTGGCGTGGACGGTCTGATCGCCGTGGCAGCTGGCGCGGGCGGCCACGCCGGCACCTGGAGCCCGTTCGCCCTGCTGGCCGAGATTCGTCAATTCTTCGACAAGACTGTGCTGCTGTCAGGCTGCCTCAACCACGGCCACGAGATCCTCGCTGCACAACTGCTCGGCGCCGACCTGGCCTATATGGGCACCCGCTTTATCGCCACCCAGCAAAACAATGCCTCCGAAGACTACAAGCACATGATTCTCGGCGCCCGGGCCGCCGATATCATCCATACGCCGGCTGTGTCCGGTGTACCGGCAAGCTTCATGCGCCAGAGCCTGGAACAGGCCGGCTACGACTTGAAGCAGCTGCAGAACAAGGCCGATATCAACTACGGCGAGAAGCTCAAGCCGATGGATGAAGAAGCCAAGGCCTGGAAGACCGTGTGGTCGGCCGGCCAGGGGGTCGGCGGCATTGACGACCTGCCATCGGTGGAGGAGCTGATAGCGCGCCTCGACCGCGAATATCGCGCCGCACTGACGCGCAGTCAGCAGTTGGGGCAATACTGGCCGCGATGAAACGCCGCCACCTGCTCGGTCTGAGCGCGCTCGGCCTACTCGGCGGTTGGGCGCTGCGCCCAACTGATCGCGGTCGTGAGTATGACGCCTACTTCGCCGAGCTCAACCGGCAGTTGCAACGTGATAGCGAGGGCATCCCTACCCTGCTGCTCGACCTTGATCGCCTAGACGCCAACGCCGACCTGCTGGCCGCAAGACTGGGCGGCCGCCTCCAGCTGCGCCTGGTCGCCAAGTCGCTGTCCAGCACCGGCCTGCTGGAATACCTGGCCAAGCGCCTGCAGACCCAGCGTTTCATGGTCTTTCATCAGCCACAGCTCAATCGCCTGGCCAGGAGCTTTCCACAGGCCGATCTGCTGCTTGGCAAACCTTTGCCGGTAGCTGCAGCCCTGAACTTCTATCGCCAGCTTGCGCATCATCTGGATTTCGATCCCGACCACCAGGTGACTTGGCTGATCGACAGCCAGCAACGTCTGGTGCAGTACAGTGAGCTGGCCAAGGCGCTAGGGCGACCGCTGCGCATCGCGCTGGAAATCGACGTTGGCTTGGAGCGCGGCGGTTTCGCCACGCCGCAGGCGTTGGCTCAGGCGCTGCAGCTGCTTCGCCAGCAGCCGGCACTGCGACTGCAGGGGCTGATGGGTTATGACGCGCATGTCGCGCACAGCCCGCCCTGGCAGAACCAATCGCGAGCATTCAGTGAGACCGATGAGCGCTATCGACTATTCATCAGCAGCGCCCAGCAATTCAGCGATCTTTGGCCGGCAAAACCGCTGCTCAACGGCGCTGGCAGCCTGACCTACTCGCTGCACTGCAAGCAGGAGACTTCGCTCAATGAAGTCGCTGTCGGTTCAGCCCTACTCAAGCCCGCGGAGTTCGACACGCCACTGCTCAAGGAGCATCAGCCAGCCCTGTGGATCGCCAGCCCCGTGCTCAAGGCAGTCGACGGCGCCCTGCCCTATCTGCAACCGCTGCAACCTTTGATCAGTGCCTGGAACCCCAACCGCGAGCATGCCTACTACCTCTACGGCGGTCGCTGGCCGGCGCAGCCTGTTTCACCTGCGGGGCTCGACTACGACGACCTGTATGGCCGTAGCGCCAATCAAGAGCGCCTGATCGGTGGTAACGGGACACAACTGACGAGCAACGACTGGGTATTTCTGCGCCCCGCGATCAGCGAGGGTGTGCTGGGTGATTTCAGCGAAATACGTCTACTACGCCGCGGCCAACTGGTCGGCCGCTGGAGCACAATAGGCAACGCCTGAAAAATGCCAGCCCATGGCGCTTCAGGCCGCTTGTATATTGGCCTCGCGGCACTCTAGGCTTATGCCTCGCCCGCATTGACCGGGCACTTTGCTCCCCCACCCTTCCCGCCGACAAGGAAGCTCGCATGAACCCACCGCGTTACAAGATCGTGTTCGACGGCCAACTGATGCCCGAGGCGTCATTGGAAATGGTCAAGACAAACCTGGCACGCCTGTTCAAGAGCGACCTTGCTCGTATCGACAGCCTGTTCAGCGGAACGCCGGTGGCGCTCAAGCGTGATCTGAGCGAAAGCGAGGCAGGGCAGTACCTCAGCGCCCTGCAGAAGGCGGGTGCCAACGTGCGCATGGAGCTGGATCAGGCCGCCAGCCTGAGCCTGGTACCGACCGAGGCTGAAACCGAGCAGGCTGTGGACGCTGCTGCACCGCACATGACCTGCCCCAAGTGTGGTCATCAGCAAGCCAAGGCGAGCGAGTGCTCCGCCTGCGGCATCATCATCGAGAAATACCTCGCCCGTCAGGCTCAACTGGCCGAAGCTGCTCCAGCCACAGCGCCTGCCGCAGCGACTGCATCGCCCTATGCGCCGCCACAGGCGAATGTCGCCGAACAATTGCCGCAGTACTCCGAGCTCAAGGTCCTCGGCGTCAGCGGCCGGATCGGCCGCGTGCGTTACCTCGGCTGGCTAATGGCGATGACACTGTGCTTCATCCCGATCATGTTGATCGGTACCGGCATTGCAGCGATGTCCTCGACCCTGGCCATGCTGGCGCTGGGCATCGTCAGTATTGCCGCGGTGGTGATCGGTATCTTCATCGGCGTGCAGCGTCTGCATGATATCGGTTGGTCCGGCTGGTTGCTGCTGGTGCACCTGATCCCGGTAGTCGGCAGCGTGTTCGCCCTGCTGATGCTGATCATCCCGGGCACTCAAGGCGTCAACCGCTACGGCCCGCCACCGCCCCCCAACAGCACCGCAGTCAAGGTACTGGCCTGGTTGTTCCTGCTCATCCCCATCAGCGGCATCGTCGCTGCCATCGCCATTCCCCAGTATCAGGGCTATGTCGAGCGCGCCGCCGAGTATCAGGAGCAGTAATTCCCGACCATGCGCAGCTATGCATTGATCACCGGCGCGTCCAGCGGCATTGGCCTGGCCTTGGCCGAAGCCCTGGCACGCCGGGGGCGCAACCTGATCCTGGTGGCGCGCCGGCGTGATGCGCTGGAAAGCATCGCCTGCGAGTTGGCCCAGCGCTTCGGCGTCGAGGTGCTGTTTCGACTCTGCGACCTGAGCGAGCCGCTGCAACTGTCCGGCCTGCTGCTGGAGCTGGAGGAAGGCCAATGGCACGTCGACCTGCTGGTGAACAACGCCGGCCTTGGCTGCGCAGGTCCGTTCCTGGAACAGGACTGGAGTCGCGAGCTGGAGCAACTGGAAGTCAACGTGCTGGCATTGACCCGCCTGTGTCACGCACTCGGTCAGCGCATGGCCGAGCACGGCAGCGGGCAGATTCTCAACGTCGCCTCGGTCGCGGCCTTTCAGCCCGGCCCCTGGATGAGCAGCTACTACGCCAGCAAGGCCTATGTACTGAATTTTTCCGAGGGTTTGCGCGAGGAGCTGAGAGGCCGCGGCGTGCGCGTGTCAGTACTCTGTCCTGGCCCGACCCACAGCGCCTTCTTCCGCGCCGCGCAGATGGACGTCGCGCGGATCGCCGGCAGCAAGCTGATGATGAGCGCCGAGGAGGTCGCGCTGATCACGGTTCGCGCACTGGAAAAGAACCGCGCCATCATCATCCCTGGCTGGCGCAACCGCCTGCTGGCCCTGAGTCCACGTCTCGGACCGCGCTGGCTGGTGCGCAAGCTCAGTGGTCGCCTGACCCGTCCCTTCACCGGCGCCTGATCGGCTGTTCAGCCGGCATTGACCGTCCGCCCATCTGCCCACTCCCGCAGCGCCATCAATCGCTCGGCCATTACCACCGACAGCGGCGCCGTGCTTTGTAGTGCGCGTAGCAGCAACCCCTGATCGACCGCCTGCTGCTGCGCCTGACCCGCGTAGAGCGCGCTGACCACCGCCTGCTCGATCTCGGCGCCAGAGTAGCCCTCGCTGGCAGCAGCCAGTTGCGCGAGATCGAAGGTGCCTGGCTCCAGTTCACGACGCTGCAGGTGGATACGGAAGATGTCGGCCCGCACCTCGGCACTGGGCAAGTCGACGAAGAACAGCTCGTCGAAGCGCCCCTTGCGGACCAGTTCCGGCGGCAGACGGTCGATGGCATTGGCCGTAGCCACCACGAACACTGGCGCCTTACGCTCGGCCATCCAGGTCAGCAGGGTGCCGAGTACCCGCTGGCTCACACCGCCATCGTGGTCGCCACTGGCAAGCCCTTTCTCTACCTCGTCCATCCACAGCACGCAGGGTGCCATCTGCTCGGCCAGACGCAATGCCTCGCGCAGGTTGCGCTCGGTCTCGCCGAAGAACTTGTTGTACAGGCAGGCGAAATCCAGACGCAATAGCGGCAAGCCCCAGAGTCCGGCCACTGCCTTGGCCGCCAGGCTCTTGCCGCCGCCCTGTACCCCGACCAGCATCACGCCTTTCGGCGCATCGAGGAGCTTGCCCTCGAGAAAGCCAGCCTGACGTTCAGCCAGCCAGCGTTTGAGATTGATCAACCCGCCGACTTCGGCGAAGCGTGCAGTGTCGTATTCGAAGCTGAGCACGCCCTCCAGATCCAGCAACTGGAACTTGGTCTTGTTCAGTTCGGGGATGTCTTCCTGAGTGATCGCGCCGTCGTCGCAGATCACGTTGCGCGCCAGCGCGCGTGCCTCGGCATGGCTCAGTCCGCGCAGATTCTTCACCACCTGCTGCAGTGTGCGGTTATCGGTGCGCACGCGAGCGCCGCGATTGCCTTCGCTCCAACGCGTCGCCTCGTCACGCACGATGCCCAGCAGTTCGTCTTCCGACGGCAGCGCGAGACTGAAACGTGCCGCGAAACGCTGTACTTCAGCAGGCAGTTTGAGCGCATGCGACACCAGCACCAGCGTCGGCTTGTGCGCGGCCTCGCTCATGGCGATTTCCTTGAGCAAGCGCACCAGCCTGGGGTTGTCATCAAGGAAGGGATGCAGGTCGCACATCACGTAGAGGTTCGGCTGCAGATCGGCCTTGATCATGCGCAGCGCCGCTTCCGGCTCAAGGGTCGGTGACTCGTCCACCGACGCGCCACCGAAGCCCAGCCGCTGCAGGCCCTCGGTCACTGACCAGGTATGCAGGCCGAGACCGCGCTTGATCGCCAGACCAGTCAGGGTTTCCAGCACGCGCAGCTCGTCCCAGGACTCGATCACCACCAGCTTGACCTTGGAGTCCAGCACCAGCCCAAGATCATGAATATCGTTCTTCAACACCGACTCCTTGTGAGATTTGGCCAGCCAGGCACGCAGGGTTACCATCCGCGTTTTCACAGATTTGAGAACTTACAGCATGGGCCGCCTGAACACGCAGATCGTCGCCGGAGGCATCACGCCGTGCAAGTGCTGAACGCGCGTCACATCACAGTATCCATGACCATCGCAGCCGGCCTGCTGGTAAACCTGCCGGCCGTCGCCATCGAAACCATCAGCGACCCGTTGCCCGGCGGTGCCCGAGGCCCCGAGATGGTGGTGATTCCGGCTGGAGAGTTTCGTATGGGCGATGCCAGCGGTCGCGGCAATGACAACGAGCGCCCGCCACGAGCGATTGCGTTCGATCAACCGTTCGCCATCGGCCGCTACGAGGTCACCTTCGCCGACTGGCAGAAGTACGCCGACGCCAACGAATTGCCCATGCCTGACAACGAGGGCTGGGGCCTTTCGGCGCAGCGCCCGGTGATTCATGTGTCCTGGCGCGACGCTCACGCCTACACCCAGTGGTTGTCACGCGAGACAGGCGCGCGCTATCGCCTGCCGACCGAAGCCGAGTGGGAGTATGCGGCACGTGGCGGCAGCCAGAGCTACTACTGGTGGGGCGACCAGCTCGACAGTAGCGAGCAGGCGCCACGCGCTCACTGCCGCGGCTGCGCCAGCTCGCGCCTGTTACGCAACAAGACGGCAGCTGTCGGCCAGTTCCCGGCCAACGGCTTCGGCTTGCATGACACCGCGGGCAATGTCTGGGAATGGACGGCCTCGAACTTCACCCAGCGCTTCGATGGTAGCGAAACGCAGAGTGCCAGCTTGCTCGACAACAGCCCGCGCGTAGTGCGCGGCGGCGCCTGGAACAGCGGCCCGGTCTATCTGCGCAGCAGCATGCGCGACCTCAAGCAACCGCATCACCGCGACTATGCGCTGGGGTTTCGCGTGCTGCGCGAGCTGCCCTGAGCGCGGACGATCTGGCGACTTTGCAGTAAACTAGCCAAGTTGTTTCTTCTGGAGGTGCCTTATGGCCAGCGAACGCCAGTATTCCCCCGTCGACCGCCTGCTGCTGCAAGCCGATGCCGCGCTGCGCACGCTGCTGCCATTCAGCGGTGCCTCGGGCCGCCCCTCGCCCGCCATCGTGCAGAACGACAGCGAGCTGAGCAGCGAGGAGTCGCGCCACGTCGCCGGCCTGATGCGCATCAACCACACCGGCGAGGTCTGCGCCCAGGCGCTCTATCAGGGTCAGGCGCTGACCGCCAAACTGCCGGAAGTACGCAGTGCCATGGAGCATGCGGCCGACGAGGAAATCGACCACCTGGCCTGGTGCGAGCAGCGCATCCGCGAACTGGGTAGCCACCCGAGCGTGCTAAACCCGCTGTTCTATGGCCTGTCCTTTGGTGTTGGCGCCGTCGCCGGCCTGGTCAGTGATCGCGTCAGCCTGGGCTTCGTCGCCGCCACTGAAGACCAGGTGTGCAAACACCTGGATGAGCATCTGGAACAACTACCCGAGCACGACACCAAGTCGCGCGCCATCCTCGAGCAGATGCGCGTCGACGAACAGCAACATGCCAACAGTGCCATGGCAGCCGGCGGCGTACGCTTCCCGGCCCCGGTCAAGTTCGGCATGACCTTGCTGTCGAAGGTCATGACCAAGAGCACCTACCGCATCTGAAACGAACGAGGGCGCCAATCGGCGCCCTCGTCATTTCCAGCGGGCCTCAGCCCAGCTCGACGATCTGGTAGTCGTGACTGATGTCCACACCGGCACGGCCCAGCATGATCGAGGCCGAGCAGTACTTCTCCGCCGACAATTCCACCGCCCGCTTCACCTGAGCCTCTTTCAGCCCGCGGCCCTTGACCACGAAGTGCAGGTGAATCTTGGTGAACACCTTGGGCTCCTCGCCTGCACGCTCGGCATCGAGGAACACTTCGCAGCTTTCTACCGGCTGGCGGCCCTTGCGCAGAATGCTGACCACATCGAAGTTGCTGCAGCCACCGAGGCCAATCAACAGCATCTCCATTGGCCGGACACCAAGGTTACGCCCACCGGCATCGGGCGGGCCGTCCATCACCACGGCATGGCCACTACCGGACTCGCCGAGGAACAGAGCTTCACCGGCCCATTGCACACGCGCTTTCATCGTTCTTGGCTCCCAGAGTGGAAAAGTCCGGCAGATTAGCACAGCCGGGCGGCAGTCCGATGTGCGTCAATTACGCTAAAGTTCCGCCGGGTTATGTTACCCAGGTCGCAAAAAAGACCCCACTCATAGCGTGTCTGTTAAGCTGACGTCGGATTGCTGGCACACTTGCTGGATAACAAATAAGAAATTGCCGTTGGACAAAGGCCTTCATTTTTCATATTCGGGACTCGGGCATGGTTGCTATTACCCTTACACCTAAAATCAAGAACCTCGACAAGCTTCTTGCACATTGTCATCGCCGTCGTTACACCGCCAAAAGCACCATCATCTATGCAGGTGATCGCTGCGAAACCCTGTTCTTCATCGTCAAGGGCTCGGTCACCATCCTCATCGAGGACGACGACGGGCGTGAAATGATCATCGCCTATCTGAACTCTGGCGATTTTTTCGGCGAGATGGGGCTGTTCGAGAAGGATGGTTCAGAGAAAGAACGCAGCGCCTGGGTGCGCGCCAAGACCGAATGCGAAGTAGCGGAAATCAGCTACGCCAAGTTCCGCGAACTGACTCAGCAAGACCCTGAAATCCTGTTCGCCCTCGGTAGCCAGATGGCTGAGCGCCTGCGCAATACCACGCGCAAGGTCGGCGACCTGGCCTTTCTCGATGTCACAGGCCGCGTCGCGCGCACTCTGCTCGACCTGTGTAAGCAGCCAGATGCCATGACCCATCCGGATGGCATGCAGATCAAGATCACCCGTCAGGAAATCGGCCGCATCGTCGGCTGCTCGCGCGAGATGGTCGGCCGTGTACTCAAGTCGCTGGAGGAACAGGGCCTGGTGCACGTCAAAGGCAAGACCATGGTGGTCTTCGGCACCCGCTGAAACCAGCCCAATAAAAAGCCGGCTTGATCGCCGGCTTTTTCATGCGTGCTATTCGGGGTCAGTGCCGATCACGGCTGGCCGTCCGCGCTCGGGAAAGAACAGGCGCTGCAATTCGCTGCCGGGACTTTCCGCGCGCATGAAGGCTTCGCCGACGAGGAAGGCGTAGACCTCGTTGATCTCCATCAGCTCGACATCAGCGCGGTTGAGAATGCCGCTCTCGGTCACCACCAGGCGATCACGCGGAATGCGCGGCAGCAGGTCGAGGGTGGTTTCCAGGCTGACATCGAAGGTATGCAGGTTGCGGTTGTTGATCCCCACCAATGGTGTGTCCAACGTATTCAGCGCCCGCTCCAGTTCGGCGCCGTCATGCACCTCGACCAGCACGTCGAGGCCGACATCCTTGGCAACAGAGGCCAGCTCGGCCATGCGCACGTCATCCAGGCAGGACACGATCAGCAGCACGCAGTCGGCGCCCAGTGCGCGAGCTTCGACGATCTGGTACGGATCGACCATGAAATCCTTGCGGATCACCGGCAGCGCACAGGCCGCGCGGGCCTGTTGCAGGTACTGGTCGGCGCCCTGAAAGAAATCGATATCGGTCAGCACCGACAGGCAGGTGGCGCCACCTGCCTCGTAGCTGCGGGCGATATCTGCCGGGACGAAGTCGGCGCGCAGCACACCCTTGCTCGGCGAAGCCTTCTTGATCTCGGCGATCACCGCCGGCTGCTTGCGCGCCGCCTGCTCCAGCAGCGCGCGGGCGAAGCCTCGCGGAGCGTCGGCACCGCGTGCAGCAGCCTCGACCTCGGCCAGGCTGACCTGGGCACGGCGCGCGGCCACTTCCTCGAACTTACGGGCGACGATCTTCTCCAGTACGGTTGGTACGCTCACCCTTCGTTCTCCTGTTTGAATACCGCGGTAAAGGACACCAGCTCCTCCAGTTTCTCGCGCGCCAGGCCGGTGTGCAGGGCGTCGTGCGCCAGTTGCATGCCTTCACGCATGCTGCTGGCATGATCCGCAGCGTAGAGAGCCGCGCCAGCGTTGAGCACGATCATATCGGCAGCTTTCTGGCCATTATCGGTCTTGCGCCGGCCTAGGGCGTCGCGAATCAGTTCCAGCGACTGTTCGGCATTGTCGACGGTCAGACCGATCAGACTCTGGCTCTTGATGCCGAAATCCTCGGGCTGGATACGGTACTCGCTGACCACGCCATTCTTCAGCTCGGCGACGAAGGTCGGCGCGGCCAGGCTGACCTCGTCCAGGCCATCCTGCGCATGCACCACCAGCACGTGCTCGCTGCCCAGACGCTGCAGCACTTCGGCCATCGGCCGGCACAGCGCCTGGCTGAACACACCGATGACCTGATGCTTGGCGCCAGCCGGATTGGTCATCGGGCCGAGCATGTTGAAGATGGTGCGCAGGCCCAGCTCGCGACGCGGGCCAATGGCATGCTTCATCGCGCCGTGATGCGACGGGGCGAACATGAAGCCAACCCCGACACTTTCAACGCAGCGCGCCACCTGCTCGGGCTTGAGCCCCAGGTAGACACCGGCGGCCTCGAGCAGATCGGCGCTGCCGCTCTTGCCGGACACCGCACGGTTGCCGTGCTTGGCCACCTTGCCGCCCGCCGCCGCGACGACGAAGGCCGCCGCGGTGGAGACGTTGAAGATGTTCATGCCGTCGCCACCGGTGCCGCAGGTGTCGACCAGGCGCTCGGCGTCGATTTCCACTGGCGAGGCCAGCTCACGCATGACGCTGGCGGCACCGACGATCTCGTCGATGGTTTCGCTCTTCATGCGCATGCCCATGAGAAAGGCGCCGATCTGCGCCTCGGTGCACTGGCCGGTCATGATCTCGCGCATGACCGCCTGCATTTCCTCGGTGGTCAGGTCGAGCTGGGCGACGATGCGGTTGAGGGCTTCCTTGATATTCATGCGCGCACGCCTCCGGTCTGCTTGAGGAAGTTGGCGAACAGTTCGTGGCCCTGCTCGGTGAGGATGGACTCAGGGTGAAACTGCACGCCCTCGATGTTCAGGGTCTTGTGGCGCAGGCCCATGATCTCGTCGACCGAGCCGTCTTCATGCTGGGTCCAGGCAGTGATTTCCAGGCAATCCGGCAAGGTTTCGCGCTTGACCACCAAGGAATGATAGCGGGTCACGGTGAGCGGGTTGTTCAGGCCCGCGAATACGCCCTTGTCTTCGTGGAACACCGGGCTGGTCTTGCCATGCATCACCTGACGCGCGCGCACCACGTCGCCGCCGTAGGCCTGACCGATACTCTGGTGGCCGAGGCAGACACCGAGGATCGGCAGCTTGCCGGCGAAATGCAGGATGGCCTCGATGGACACGCCCGCCTCGGTCGGCGTGCACGGGCCAGGCGAGACGACAATGCGTTCGGGCTTGAGCGCTTCGATTTCGGCGATGCTCAGCTCGTCGTTGCGGATCACATGAACGTCGGCACCCAGCTCACCCAGGTACTGCACGACGTTGTAGGTGAAGGAGTCGTAGTTGTCGATCATCAAAAGCATGGCACGGCTCCTCTTATTCCTGGGCCTGGACGGCAGTCTGTTCGGCGAGCGCAACGGCGCGGAACATGGCGCGGCGCTTGTTCAGGGTTTCTTCCCACTCCAGCGCGGGCACCGAGTCGGCGACGATGCCGGCGCCGGCCTGCACGTGCAGTTCGCCGTCCTTGATCACCGCGGTGCGGATGGCGATGGCGGTGTCCATGTTGCCGTTCCAGGCGTAGTAACCGACCGCGCCGCCATAGACGCCGCGCTTGACCGGCTCCAGCTCGTCGATGATTTCCATCGCGCGGATCTTCGGCGCCCCGGACAGGGTGCCGGCCGGCAGGATGGCGCGCAGGGCGTCCATCGAAGTCAGGCCTTTTTTCAGCTCGCCGGTGACGTTGGAAACGATGTGCATGACGTTGGAGTAGCGCTCGATGACCATCTTCTCGGTCAGTTTCACCGAGCC
This sequence comes from Pseudomonas sp. zfem001, assembly GCF_032621725.1. NCBI lineage: Bacteria > Pseudomonadati > Pseudomonadota > Gammaproteobacteria > Pseudomonadales > Pseudomonadaceae > Pseudomonas > Pseudomonas sp. zfem001. The sequence goes on from NZ_JAVYJI010000003.1 coordinate 138,467, forward strand.
GATTTCCGAGACGCGGCCAGTGTCGTTGCGGCCCAGGTCGATGAGCATCAGGTGCTCGGCGACTTCCTTGGCATCGGCCAGCAGATCTTCTTCCAGCGCCAGGTCCTGCTCCTCGGTGGCGCCGCGCGGGCGAGTGCCGGCGATGGGCCGCACGGTGACCAGGTTGTCTTCGACGCGCACCAGCACTTCCGGCGACGAGCCGACGACGTGGAAGTCGCCGAAGTTGAAGAAGTACATGTACGGCGTCGGGTTGATGCAGCGCAGCGCACGGTACAGGTCGATGGGCGCGGCCTTGAACGGAATCGACATACGCTGGGAAATCACCACCTGCATGCAGTCGCCAGCGAGGATGTAATCCTTGATGGCGCTGACCGAGCGTTCGTAGTCCTCGCGGCTGAAGCTGGAGCGAAACGCCGGTTCGGCGCCTGCCGGCTTGTTCAGATCCACACCCAGGCGCGGGGTGAACGGCTGACGCAGCTTGTGCAGGATGTCCTGCAATTGCTGCTGACCACGCTCGAAGCCGTCGCTCTCAGCCGGATCGGCCAGCACGATGGCGTGCATCTTGCCGGCCAGGTTATCGAACACCACCACGGCATCGGAGACGTTGAGCAGGATGTCCGGCGTGCCCAGCGCATCAGGATTCACCCCGGCGGCCAGCTTGGGCTCGACGTAACGCACGCTGTCGTAAGCGAAGTAACCGACCAGGCCACCGTTGAAACGCGGCAGACCGGCGATGGTCGGCACCTTGTAACGCGCCTTGAACTGCTCGACGAAGGCCAGCGGGTCGGCACATTCGTGGCGCTCGACTTCGACGCCGTCAGTGGTGATCACCACGTCATGACCGTGCACACGCAGCACGGTGCGCGCCGGCAGGCCGATGATCGAGTAACGGCCCCATTTTTCGCCGCCCTGCACGGACTCCAGCAGGTAGGAGTTGGGCGCATCGGCCAGTTTCAGGTAGATCGACAGCGGCGTGTCGAAGTCGGCGATGGTTTCGCAGGCAAGCGGAATGCGGTTGTAGCCTTCAGCGGCTAAACGCAGGAATTCTTCATGGGTCATGATCAGCCTCATGGCTCGGGGTAAACGGTCGGGTGCAAACGGCCGCGCAGCGGCGGCAGGACGAGATCAGGCGCGCCAGCGCCAACGGGCCAGAGCCTTGATCACTTTCATCCAGAGTTTGCAGCTAACCACCACGGTGCGATCTCAACAGGCGGGGGAATAAGGGGAGCGGCCACGGTAGCGCAGCCGCTCGGGCTAAGCAACTATCACAGCAGTTCGGCGAGACTATCGACTACCAGCCCCGGTTTTTCTTCGGCAATCGGCCGGCCATGGTTATAGCCGTAGCTCACTGCGATGCACGGTACGCCCGCAGCGCGTGCAGCCAGCACGTCGTTGCGCGAGTCACCGATGAACAGCGACTGCGCCGCCTCGACCCCAGCCAGATGCATCACCTGCAGCAGCGCCGCAGGGTCCGGCTTCTGCTGCGGCAGGGTATCGCCGCCGATGATCCAGCGGAAATAACCGCCGAGACCCACCTGCTCCAGCAACGGCGCGACGAAACGCTCCGGCTTGTTGGTCACCACCGCCAGCTCCACAGCTGCAGTGCTGAGCGCCTCGAGCAGCTCGTGCACACCAGGATAGAGTGCGGTCAGGTTGTGGCAGTCGGCGTAGATATCGAGAAAGCGCGCCAGCGCCTCTTCCGTCTCGGCGTCACCCACGGCGGCATGATCCAGACCACCGGCCAGGGCGCGGCGCACCAACACCCGTGCGCCATTGCCGACCCAGTCACGGACCTTTTCAACGCCAGCAGGCGCACGCCCCAATTCGACCAGCATGCGGTCGACGGCTTCAGCCAAATCAGGCACCGAGTCGATGAGCGTGCCATCCAGGTCGAACATCACCAGGCGCGGCAGCTCACCGGCGCACAGCGCGCGCAGCGGTTTCATCCACGCACCTGGGCCAGCTCGGCGCGCATGGCATCGATCACCGCCTTGTAATCCGGCTGATTGAAGATCGCCGAACCGGCGACGAAGGTGTCGGCGCCCGCCTCGGCGATCTCGCGAATGTTCTGCACGTTGACGCCGCCGTCGATCTCCAGGCGGATCTCGCGACCGCTGGCGTCGATCAGCGCGCGGGCTTCACGCAGCTTGTCGAGGGTGCCGGGGATGAACTTCTGCCCGCCGAAGCCGGGGTTGACGCTCATCAGCAGGATCATGTCGACCTTGTCCATCACGTACTTGAGCACGTCCAGCGGGGTGGCCGGATTAAACACCAGGCCCGCCTTGGCGCCACCGGCCTTGATCAGTTGCAGCGAACGGTCGATGTGCTCGGAGGCTTCCGGGTGGAAGGTGATGTAGGAAGCGCCGGCCTCGATGAAGTCGCCGATGATGCGATCCACCGGTTTGACCATCAGGTGTGCGTCGATGGGCGCAGTGATGCCGTACTTGCGCAGCGCCGAGCAGACCATCGGACCGATGGTCAGGTTGGGCACGTAGTGGTTGTCCATGACATCGAAATGCACGATGTCCGCCCCGGCGGCGAGCACGTTGTCCACTTCCTCACCCAGACGGGCGAAGTCGGCGGAAAGGATCGACGGGGCGATGGCGAAGGGTTGCATGGCGCACCTCTAAGGGCTTGGGTCACGGTGGCGCGCATTGTAGCGGCTGTGGCGCCCTTGATCGACAAGCGCAGGAGACAGGACGGGGATCGTGGGAGGCGCTTTAGCGGCGAGCGTCTGGCTTTGTGCCAAGCCGGTCGCGGCTAAAGCCCCTCCCACAATAGCGACCTGATTCAGATACCGCCGAGGCAGAGGTACTTGATCTCCAGGTACTCATCCAGGCCGTACTTGGAGCCTTCGCGGCCGAGCCCTGAAGCCTTCATACCGCCAAATGGCGCCACTTCGTTGGAGATCAGCCCGGTATTGATACCGACCATCCCATACTCCAGCGCTTCGGCTACACGGAAGGTGCGACCCAGATCGCGGGTATAGAAGTAGCCGGCCAGGCCGAACTCGGTGTCGTTGGCTTGGCGCACTACCTCGGCTTCATCACTGAAGCGGAACAGCGGCGCCAGCGGGCCGAAGGTCTCTTCACGGGCCACGCGCATATCCACGGTGACGCCAGTGATGACCGTGGGCTCGAAGAAATGCCCGCCCAACTCGTGCGCCTTGCCGCCCTGAAGCACCTTGGCGCCCTTCTCCAGCGCATCGGCCAGATGAGCCTGCACCTTGGCCACGGCATTGCCGTCGATCAGCGGGCCAATTACAACGCCTGCTTCATCACCCGGGCCAACCCGCAGTTTGGCCACAGCCGCAGCCAGTTTTTCAGCAAAGGCGTCGTAGACCGCATCGTGTACATACAGGCGGTTGGCGCAGACGCAGGTCTGCCCAGCATTGCGGTACTTGGCCACCAGCGCGCCTTCGACCGCTGCGTCGAGATCGGCATCCTCGAAGACAATGAACGGCGCATTGCCGCCCAGCTCCAGCGAAAGTTTCTTCAGGGTCGGAGCGCATTGCTCCATCAATTTGATGCCAACGCCGGTGGAGCCGGTGAACGACAACTTGCGCACGATGGGGTTGGCGCACAGCTCGGCGCCGACTTCGCGAGAACGCTCGGCATCGGCCGGCAGTACGCTGAACAGCCCGGCCGGAATGCCCGCGCGCTCGGCCAGCACCGCCAGCGCCAGGGCACTGAACGGTGTCTGCGGCGCCGGCTTGAGCACCATGGCGCAGCCAGCGGCCAATGCCGGACCGGCCTTGCGGGTGATCATCGCCGCCGGGAAGTTCCAGGGCGTTATCGCCGCGGTCACGCCAATGGGTTCCTTGGTCACGATCAGGCGCTTGTCCGGTTGATGACCGGGAATGGTATCGCCGTAGACGCGCTTGGCTTCTTCGGCGAACCACTCGATGAAGGATGCCGCGTAAAGCACCTCACCGCGCGCCTCGGTCAGCGGCTTGCCCTGCTCGGCCGTCATGATCCGCGCCAGATCTTCCTGATTGGCCAGCATCAACTCGTACCATTTGCGCAGCCGCGCCGCGCGCTCCTTGGCCGTCAACGCACGCCAGGCTGGCTGGGCAGCCTGCGCCGCCTCGATAGCCTGACGGGTCTGCGCGCCACCGATGTTCGGTACGACGCCCAGCGACTCGCCGTTGGCAGGGTTGAAGATTTCAGTCACATCGCCATTGCTGGCGTCGCACCACTGGCCGTCGATATAGGCCTGGTGGCGCAGCAGATCGGGATCGTTCAGTTGCATGATTTTTCTCCTGCTGCCGAGGGAAGAGATCCCCCTCGGCTGAATTAGGGATTGAAGGCCTCACTCGGCTGGCGGCAGATCCTTGGTGAAGGTCTGGTCGTTCTCGCCGCGGAACATCCGTGCTCCGTAGATCAGCGCACACAGACCAACGCCGATGGCGAAGGCCCAGCCGGCGCCCTTGATCGCCAGTACTGCGCCGATCACCCCGGCGATGCCCAGGTCACGCTGGCTGCGTGCCTCCATGATGCCCAGGCGCACGCTCACGTAGCCCTGGATCAGCAGGGTCAGCGCCAGCGCCACACCGAGAATCGGCTGCACCAGCGTCACCACCGGCAACAACAGCAGACCGGTATTGGTGCCCCAACGGAATGAGCCGACCCCGCCGTAGATCGATTTCATCGCCTTGGCGCCACCCTTGAAGCGTTCGGTGATCACCACCTGCATGGCGGACCACTGCGGACCACACATGGCCACGTCCGGCCCGAAGATGCTCATGAAGGCATTGCGCCCACCAAAGATCAGGTGCGAGCGGTTGGGGTTGAAGTCGACCTTCTCGTCACGCCGTACATGGTCGGCTTCACCGAGGATTGCCTTGGCGCCAAGCACGTCACCGAACACCACCAGATAGGCGGCGAACACGGTGGGAATGGCGGTGACGAACATCATGAGTGGCGGCATGCCGAGGCCGAACACGGTGTATTCGTTCCACAGGGTGACGAAGTCCGGCTGGCTGATACCCCACTCGATGCTGGGCCAAGGTGCCTCGCCGAAAATCGGCGCGACGATCACCGCCAGCAGGATGATCGGGAAGATGCCCAGCTTGGCGAAGTTCCACCAGAAGCGATTGCGCTTCTTCAGCTCCTGGAAATGGATGGAAAACACCAGGTAAAAGGCGATGCCGATGGCGATGGAAATGGTCCAGGGGAAGCTATCGAAACGACCGCCTTCCTTGAATACCGTCACCACCGCGCTAAGGCCGGCGCCCATGATGATGCCGGCCTTGAGCGCAGAGGGCACCAATGACACCACCTTGCGCGCCATACCCGTCATGCCCAGGCCTATCGAGAACACCCCAAGCATCAACTGGAAGGCAATCAGCGCATGCACCCGCTCCGGGCCCTCCGGGAACTGGCTGCAATAGGCCATCAGCAGTGGGATCGCCGGGGTGATCCAGCCCGGAACGACCGGGTCGCCCAGCAAATGGTGAGTCAGGTACAGCAGGCCATTGAGCATGACAACTGCCAGCGCCACCTCGAAGGGCATGCCGAGGAACTCGGTCATCAGCGGAATCGCCGCCAGATCCACCGCGCACATGAGCAGGCCCTGCATGTAGTCGGAGATCTCGAAGCGGTAATGAATGAAAGGCAGACGCACCTTGAATGGCCCCACCGGCCAGTAGGGGGCTTCCACACCAAGGTCTTGTTGATGCAGTTCGGACATTTGAGTCACCCAGCTTTATTAGAGTTGTATTTCAGCCGGCCCCAGCACACTGGGGCCTTTCATCTTCGTTGCGATAATCAGTAGGCAGCGCGGTAGATCTGTTCGATGTCGCCAGCAGTCAGGCGCCGCGGATTGTTGCGCATCAGTCGATCGATCTTGCTCGCTTCCTCGGCCATAGCCGGAATGGCGTCTTCCGGCACACCGAAGCTGCGCATGCCCTTGGGGATGTCGACGTCGGCGCACAGCTCGGCCATGGCCTCGACGGCCAGGTCGGCGGCGGCCTTGTCGCTCAGGCCATGGGTTTGCACACCGAGAGCAGTGGCGATCTCGGCCATGCGCTCGACGCAGGCCAGCTTGTTCCAGGCCATCACGTAGGGCAGCAGCAAGGCATTGCTGACGCCATGAGCGATGTTGAAACGTCCGCCCAGGGGATACGCCAGCGCATGCACCGCGCCCACGCCGGCATTGCCGAAGGCCATACCGGCCATCAGGCTGGCGGTCGCCATGTCTTCGCGAGCGAGCAGGTCAGCCGGATTGGCATAGGCCTTGGGCAGCGCCTTGGCGATCAGCTTGATCGCGCCAATGGCCAGGGCATCGGTGATCGGCGAGGCATTGACCGACAGGTAGGACTCCACCGCGTGCACCAATGCATCGACGCCGCTGGCAGCGGTCACGCCGCGCGGGCAGGTCAGAGTCATCAGCGGACTGACCAGGGCGACGTCCGGCAGCAGGTAATCGCTGACGATGCCCTTTTTCAGTTGCGCCTTCTTGTCGGAGAGGATCGACACGTTGGTCACTTCCGAGCCAGTGCCGGCGGTGGTCGGAATGGCAATCAGCGGCGGGCCCTTGCGCTTGATCTGATCGACACCGAACAGCTCTTCCAGTGCACCGTCATGCCCGACATAGCCAGCCACTGCCTTGGCGATGTCGATGGCGCTGCCGCCACCGACACCGATCAGGCCATCGTGACCGCCGTCGCGGTAAACCTTGGCGCAGGCTTCGACGATGGCGATCTCCGGCTCCGGCTCTACACCTTCATAGATGCCATAGCGGCGCTCACCGAGCTGCTTGAGGACATGCTCGACCGTACCGGACTTGATCAGGATGGCGTCGGTAACGATCAGCGGATTGGTGATATTCAATCGAGGCAGTTCGAGCGCCAGTTGCTCCACGGCCCCCTGGCCGGTCAGCAGCTTATTGGCGATCTTGAATGCGGCAGTGTTCATCAGCAGGCCCCTTTTGCGTTGTTATGCTGAACGGGTTCGGGGCTTGCCATAGCCATTCCTGTGCCAGCTCGCCGAAAGCGGCGTGGTAGAAGGCTTGCGTCGATTTGTCACAGCGCGCTGCGGGCTGCACTTGATCAGAAAATCAATCAGAAGAGCCTATTACGATCCATTTTCCAATCAACCCTGCTCCCAGCGCTTCATCTTCTGCACCAGCGTCGCCTGGCTCAGACCGAGCACCTTGGCCGCTTCACGGGTGGTCTTGTGCTGCATCAGCGCACGGCGGATGAGGCGCCGCTCGAGGTTCTCCACCTGCTTGCGCAATGGCAGTAGGTCGTCGACATCGCTGCGAGCGACGCGCATTTCCTCCGGCAGATCGCACAGTTCGATGCGTTCACCACTGCAGGTCACCACCAGGCGCTCGACCAGATTGATCAGCTCACGGATGTTGCCGGGCCAGGCGTAGTCGGTCAGCGCGTCGAGCGCCTCGAGCTCCCAGCTCAGCACTCGACCATAACGCTGATTGAATTCGGCCAGGTAGAAATCCAGCAACGGCTGAATTTCCTCGGAACGCTCGCGCAGCGCCGGAATGTGGATCGGCACGACGTTGAGGCGGTAGTAGAGGTCGGCGCGAAAGCGGCCCTCGGCGACCATCGTGCGCAAGTCGTGGTGAGTGGCGGTGATGATGCGTACATCCACCTCCTTCAACTCCAGACCACCGACCGGGATGAAGCGGCTCTCCTCGATAACCTTGAGCAGCTTGACCTGCAGCGGCAATGGCAGATCACCGATCTCATCGAGAAAAACCGTGCCCTGGTGCGCCAGCTCCAGCAGACCGCGCTTGCCCTTGCTGCCGGCGCCGGTGAACGCGCCTGGCACATAGCCGAACAACTCGGCCTCGATCAGGTTCTCCGGCAGCGCACCGCAGTTCAGCGCCAGAAACGGCTGCGCCGCGCGCGGGCTGCTCTTGTGGATGTACTGGGCGATCAGGGTCTTGCCGACACCGGTCTCACCCTGCAACAGCACCTTCACGTCGCTGGCCGCGACCTGCCGCGCCTGCATGAAGACGCGCCCCGAAGCGGGCTTGTCGGCGACCGGCGAGGCATCGAGCAGGTCGTCACGCTGACCGGCATGCAGCTTGGCCGTGCTGTTGCGCAGCTGCTTCAGTTGCTGCAGCTCGTCGCGCTCGTGCTTCATGCGCAGCAGCTCAGTCATGTCGCGCACGGTACTGACCACGTAGCGCACGCGTCCATCAGCGGCGAAGATCGGCGTACCACTGACCAGCAGGCGTTTGCCCTGGCTGACGCTCTGCATCAGCGACAGCGCCTTACCTTCCTTGAGCACACGCAAGGACACCGACTGCGAGATCACACCCTGCTCTACCAGCGCCTGCATGTGCTGGCCGACGACATCCTCGGCACGCAGCCCGGTCAGGCGCTCATAGGCACTGTTGACCTTGAGGGTGATGCCATCGGCGTCGGTGATGTAGACGCCATCGTGCAACGCGTCGATCAGCTCGCGAAACCCGGGATCATCGAAGTCCATCTGGCCGCCTTGTTACGAAGGAGAAACTACACATTCTACGCCCGGAAACGAACAAGGCCCCGCCGGTTTCCGGCGAGGCCCTGAGCATGCAGCTACAGCGATTTATTCCGGCGTCGAAGTTCGCAGCTTCTCGCTGCGCCCACGCAGCCACTCCAGAGTCAGCAGCAGCAGGACGGAGAAACCGATCAGCAGAGTCGCTGCGGCAGCGATGGTCGGCGACAGGTTCTCGCGGATGCCGCTGAACATCTGCCGCGGCAGGGTGGCCTGCTCGGGGCCGGCGAGGAACAGGGTCACCACCACTTCGTCGAACGAGGTGGCGAAGGCGAACAACGCACCCGAAATCACGCCCGGAGCGATCAGCGGCAGGGTCACCCGGCGAAACGCCGTCAGTGGCGAGGCCCCGAGGCTGGCGGCGGCGCGCACCAGGTTGTGGTTGAAGCCCTGCAGCGTGGCCGACACGGTGATGATCACGAACGGCACGCCGAGCACGGCATGCACGAGGATCAGCGACAGGTAGCTGTTGCCCATGCCCAGCGGCGCGAAGAACAGGTAGCTGGCGACACCGATGATCACCACCGGGACGATCATCGGCGAGATCAGCAGGCTCATCACCAGCGCCTTGCCACGGAATTCGCCACGGGTCAGACCGATGGCCGCCAGGGTGCCGAAGACCATGGCCAGCAGAGTGGCGGCCGGGGCGATGATCAGGCTGTTCTTCAGCGAACGCATCCAGTCGGCAGACATGAAGAAGTCCTCGTACCAGCGCAGCGAGAAGCCCTGCAGCGGGTAGACCAGGAAGGTGCCTGAGTTGAACGACAACGGCACGATCACCAGCACCGGCAGGATCAGAAACAGCAGCACCAGGCCGCAAAGAATGCGCAGGCCGTAGTACCAGAGGCGCTCGACGGGTGACATGTAGGGACTGAGCATGGCTGTGACTCCATTTAGCATTTAGCTCCCCTCTCCCATTTATGGGAGAGGGGCTGGGGGAGAGGGCGCTCTTCTTGTGCCCTCCTCCCGAGTTCGGTTACCGAGAGACGGGGGTGCCGAAACAAGCACCCTCTCCCGCCCTTCGGGCACCCTCTCCCATAAATGGGCGAGGGTCATCAGATGGTCTGCTGCGCAGACCGCTTTTTAACCCAGGCGCAGTTTGCTGGCGCCGACCAGCCAGCTGTACACCACGTAGAGCACAAGCGTCGCGGCCAGCAGCAGGCCGCCGAGGGCCGTGGCCATGCCCCAGTTGATGGTGGTGTTGGTGTAGAAGGCGACGAAGTAGCTGATCATCTGGTCGTTCGGGCTGCCCAGCAGCGCCGGGGTGATGTAGTAGCCGATCGACAGGATGAACACCAGCAGGCAGCCGGCACCGACTCCGGCCAGCGTCTGCGGGAAGTACACCCGCCAGAAACTGGCGAACGGGTGGCAACCGAGCGACACCGCCGCACGCATATAGCTGGGCGAGATACCCTTCATCACGCTGTAGATCGGCAGGATCATGAACGGCAGCATGATGTGGACCATGGCCACGTACACACCGCTGCGGTTGAACACCAGTTGCAGTGGTTGCTCGATGATCCCCAACGATATCAGCGCGCTGTTGATCAGCCCTCCGGACTGCAAGAGCACGATCCAGGCCGCGACGCGCACCAGGATCGAGGTCCAGAACGGCAGCAACACCAGAATCATCAGCAGGTTGCCCTGCCGCGTCGGCAGGTTGGCCAGCAGGTAGGCCAGCGGATAGGCCAGCACCAGGCAGATGGCGGTGATCACCAGGCTCATCCAGAAGGTGCGGGCGAAGATATCCAGGTAGATGGCCTGATCCGGGGTGGCCTTGGCCAGTTCGCCGAGGTCGTCGATGCGGTGATCGAGCGCGGCCAGCAGATAGTACGGCGTGACCGACGACGCATTGCGGCGGATCACCTGCCAATAGGCGGGGTCACCCCAGCGCTCGTCCATGTCGAGGAAGGCTTCCTGGTAGGACGCCGGCTCCTCGCGCAGCGGCAGCTTGCGTGCGGTCGCGCTGACCAGGCTACGGAAGCCCGCCAGTTCCATGTTCAGGCGCTTGGACAGATCGCCAAGGCTCTGATTGCGCCGCGCCTCGAGCATATCGCTGGCAATCGCCCGGTATACCGCCTCATCCGGCAGGCCACGGCCATCCCAGGCAGCAATCGCCTCGACGGTGCGCGGCAGGCTGCCGACCACTTCCGGGTTGTCCACACTGCGCATGAGCAACGCGCCGATGGGCAGCAGGAAGGTCAGCAGAAGGAACAGCAACAACGGCAGGATCAGCGCCTTGGATTTCAGGCGATTGAAACGCTCGGCACGGGCCAGTCGCTGCTTCAGGCTCGGCCCGGGCAAATCATTGGCAGGCAGTACGGCGGCCATGGACAACTCCGCAAGCAAGAAAGGAATTCAGACGGCCCCGCCATGAGGCGGGGCCGGATAGGCGACTTAGCGCGCGGCCCAGGCGTTGAAACGTTGCTCCAGCTGCTCGCCGTAGTCAGCCCAGAAGGTCACGTCGATGGCCACCTGGTTGGCGATGTTTTCCGGGGTGGTCGGCATCAGGTTCAGACGCTCCGGCGCCAGCAGCTCGATGGCCTGCTTGTTGGCCGGGCCGTAGGCGATATTCTCGGAGTAGGTCTTCTGCGCTTCAGGCTTGACCGAGAAGGCGATGAATTCCTTGGCCAGTTCGGCATTCTTGGCGCCACGCGGGATGGCCCAGGAATCGAAGTCATAGATACCGCCGTTCCACACCACCTGCAGGTTGCTCTCGCCCTGCACGGCAGCGATACGACCGTTGTAGGCCGAGCTCATCACCACGTCGCCGGAGGCCAGGTACTGCGGCGGCTGGGCGCCAGCTTCCCACCACTGGATGTTCGGCTTCAGCTCATCGAGCTTCTTGAATGCGCGATCCTGGCCTTCCTTGGTGGCCAGCACCTTGTACACATCCTTGACCGGCACGCCATCGGCCATCAGGGCGAATTCCAGGGTGTACTTGGCGCCCTTGCGCAGGCCACGCTTGCCTGGGAATTTCGCTACATCCCAGAAATCGGACCAACTGGTCGGTGCGGCGCTCAGTTTGTCGGCGTTGTAGGCCAATACCGTGGACCAGACGAAGAAGCCCACGCCGCACGGCTGGATGGCGCCGTCGATGAAGTTGGACTCATCGCCGAACTGGGCCGGATCGAGCTCCTCGAACAGGCCTTCGTCACAACCGCGGGCCAGTTCCGGCGACTCCACCTCCACCAGATCCCAGCTCACGCTACGGGTATCGACCATGGCTTTGACCTTGGCCATTTCACCGTTGTATTCGCCGCCCAGCACCTTGTTGCCGGTTTCCTTCTCGAAGGGTTCGTAGAACGCCTTGACCTGCGCCGCCTTGTTCGCGCCGCCGAAGGATACCGCTGTCAGATCCACCGCCAGTGCCGGCATGGCACAGCTAACGCCCAGGGCCAACGCCGCGAGCTTCAGGGATTTCGTCATTCTTATCAGCTCCTCTGTGTTACGGGGTAAAGGTGAAGCACTGCGCGAAAGGCTCACTCGATGTGGAGTGGATCCAGCGCGCGGACATGCTCGACAGACCAGCCGAGCGGAACCAGGTCACCAACCGTCAGCGCCGGATCGAGCTCGGCCACGGGTTGCTTGACGTAGAAATCGGACTTGCCGCAGACCTCCATGCGGATGCGCACGTGGTCGCCCAGGTAAATGAACTCGGCGATACGCCCGGAGAAGCGGTTCGGGCAGGCCTCGCTGTGGCCGTTGAGGCGAATGCGCTCGGGACGAATCGACAGGCTCACGGCCTCGCCAACGGCGCCGACGTTGACCGCCGTGGCGCGCACCTCCTCACCGCGCGCCAGGCGCACCACGCACTGCTCGCCATCGCGGCTGACCAGCTCGCCAGCCAGACGATTGTTCTCGCCGATGAACTGGGCGACGAAGGTGTTGTGCGGCGCTTCGTAGAGTTCGCGCGGTGGGGCGATCTGCTGGATCTCGCCCTGATGGAACACGGCCACGCGGTCGGACATGGTCAGCGCCTCGCCCTGATCGTGGGTGACGTAGACCACGGTTACGCCCAGGCGCTGGTGCAGGTGCTTGATCTCCATCTGCATGTGCTCGCGCAGTTGCTTGTCCAGCGCGCCGAGCGGTTCGTCCATCAGCACCAGTTGCGGCTCGAACACCAGCGCACGGGCCAGGGCCACACGCTGCTGCTGGCCACCGGAAAGCTGGCCCGGATAACGGTTGCGGAAGCTGTCGAGCTGCACCATGGACAGAGCGCGCTTGACCCGCTCGCTGATATCGGTGCGCGACATGCCGCGCACGCTCAGCGGGAAGGCCAGGTTCTCGGCCACGGTCATGTGCGGGAACAGCGCGTAATTCTGGAACACCATGCCGATGTCGCGCTTGTGCGGCGGCAGTTTGTTCAGCGAGCGGCCATCGAGGAGGATTTCACCAGCGGTCGGCGTCTCGAACCCGGCCAGCATCATCAGGCTGGTGGTCTTGCCGGAACCGGACGGGCCGAGCAGGGTCAGAAACTCACCCTTGCGGATATCCAGGTTGAGGTCTTTGACGATCAGCGTTTCGCCGTCATAGCTCTTCTGCACGCCACGGAAGCTCACCAGTACATCGTTTGCCATCACACCACACCCTTGTTCTTGTCTCAGGCCGATGAGCCAAGATTAGGTCGGCGAGACAGGGTGAAAAATCGGGCGGGATGACAAGCTGATATCAGGCGCGAGGAGAATCTGCTGTAGGAATTGCCCTACAAATTCCGAGTGATCGCATCGGTTATACAGTGCATGAAAACCGTGGGAGCGGCTTCAGCCGCGAAGCTCCGGTGGGCGATTCATCGTGGCTGAAGCGGAGTGCCGCCCAGCCGCTCCTACGAAAGCGGTCGCTCAGACCAGGCGATGCTCCATGGCGTAACGCACCAGATCTGCCATCGAATGCGCGCCGAGCTTCTGCATCAGGCGCGCCTTGTGCGTGCTCACGGTCTTGTTGCTGATCGCCAGGTGCAGAGCGATATCGTTGACGCCCTCGCCCCGCACCAAACGCTCGAACACCGAGAACTCGCGCTCGGACAACTGCGCATGGGGCGGCCGAGAATCGGTCAGACCGACCTCGAAGACCATGCGGTCGGCCAACGCCGGGTCGATATAACGACCACCGCTGGCCACCTTGCGAATCGCCGTGATCAGCAGCGCCGGATCGCTGTCCTTGGTGGCATAACCGGCGGCACCGGCCTTGAGCGCACGCGCCGCCATCTGCGCCTCGTCGTGCATCGACAGCACCAGGATAGCCGGCGCCTCGGTCAGAGCACGGATACGCGGAATGGCCTCCAGACCGTTGACGCCGGGCATGGAGATATCCAGCAGCACCACGTCGCAAGGCGTGCGCCGCAGCACCTCTATCAGTTGCTCGCCATTGCAGGCCTCGCCGGCAACCTCGAGATCACGCGCCATGCCGATCAGCTGCTTGATGCCTTCCCGCACGATGGTGTGGTCTTCGGCCACCAGTACCCGAATCACGCTGCGATCTCCTCTTCCAGATTGATGCGCGCGCACAGGGTAGTGCCCTCGCCCGGCAGGCTGTCAATCTGCAACTGGCCACCGAGCATGAGCATGCGCTCCTGCATACCGACCAGGCCGAAGGATTGTCCCGGCTTGCGCAGCGCCGGATCGAAGCCCTTGCCATCGTCGACCACCGACAGACACAGGCTGCCGCCCTCCTGCCACAAACGCACCTCGACGCTGTGCGCGCCAGCGTGGCGCATGATGTTGGTCAGCGCCTCCTGAAGGATGCGGAACATGCCGATGGCCTGGGCGTCCGGCAAGCGCGGCAGGTGCTCGGGCACTTCGACCAGGCAGGGAATCTGCGTGCGCTCCTCGAAGCGCCGCACCTGCCACTCGATGGCCGAGGCAATGCCGGCATCGAGAATCGGCGGGCGCAGCGCCGTGGCCACATCACGCACCAGCTGGAACAACTGGGCGATCAGGCGCTTCATGCTATTAAGGCGCTCGTCCAATTCAGGAATCTGCCCGGCGCAAACCAGCTCGCACATCGCTGTCTCCAGCTTGAGTACGGTCAGCACCTGGCCCAGCTCGTCATGCACTTCACGGGCAATGCGCGCCTTCTCTTCCTCGCGCACGCTTTCCAGGTGCGCCGACAATTCGCGCAGACGCGCGCGCGAATCGGCCAGCGCCAGCTCGGCCAGCTTGTTCTCGGTGATATCCCAGAGGATGCCGTCCCACACCACCCGGCCGTTACCCAGCGGTCGCGCGGTGGTGCGGATGTCGGCCCACAGTACCTCCTGCTCGGCGGTGAGGATGCGCCCCTGCCAGTACCAGTCGCTCTCACCTTCCAGCGCCAGGGTCTGGCTGTTCAGGTAGCTGCTCAGGTCCTGCGGATGCACCAGACTGCGAATGCCACGCTCCTCGCGCTGCAGCTCCTGCGCCGGCCAGCCGACCATCTCCTGACTGGCCTCGCTGATGTAGGCGAAGTTGACCACCGCTCCCGGCCCAGCCCGCTCCAGACGAAACACCAGGCCAGGCACGTTACCGGCGATACCCTTGAACCGCGCCTCGCTCTCCTCCAGCGCGGCGCGGGCACGGCGGCGCTCGGTCACGTCGCTGAGAAACACCACCAGATACTCGGCCTGGCGATAGCGCAGAAAACTCAGCGAAACGTCAGCCGGCATGCGACTGCCATCGGCACGCAGGCAGTCCACCTCGAAGCTGGGTGAGCCGTCATCCTGCTCGCGCACGCGTTTCCACAGGTTAAGCCAGCGGTCCATATGCAGGCCGGGCTCCAACTGACTCAATGGCTTGTCCACCAACTCGCCGGGGGCGTAGCCGAGCATGCGTTCGGCGGCGCGGTTGGCGTAGCGCAGGTGGCTATCCCAGTTGACCCAAAGAATACCTACCGTGCTGTGATCGATAGAGAACTGGCTCAGGCGCAATGCCTCGGCGGCCTGCTGATGGCGATCCAGTTCGCCGCGTGCAGCCAACAGCCCACGCTCCAGCGAACGTGTCTGCTGCCGCTGCCGATAAAGCGCTGTCGCACCGAGCATCAGAATCAGGGCGAAAAATAACGCCAGGGTCTTCCAGAAGCCGACGAAGTCGGTGGATTGCGGATAGCGCAGCGGCATCCAGGTATCGCGCAACTCCTCCAGTTCACGGGCAGGCAGCGCTTGCAAAGTCCGGTCGACAATACCGGACAGAAGCGGCTGGTCACGCCGCGTAGCCAGGCGCAGCAGCTGCGGCAGGCCGATATCACCGACGATGCTCAAGCTGGAGAAACGCGATTCGCGGAGCAGCAGGCTGAGGCTCGCTTCATCCAGCACGGCGTAGCTGACTTCCTGGTTGAGCACCAGCAGCAAGGCGGCGCGCTCCGACGGAGTCGCACGCAGACGCAGGTTGGTGTGGGTGCGTTCCAGGTATTCGGCAGCCTGGCTCGGCGTGCGCAACGCCACCGTCTGCTCCAGCGGCAATTGATCGAGATCCACCGCACCGCTGCCACTGCGCTCGCCAACTACCAGATGCGGCACACGCAGGTAGGGCATGGAGTAATGCCAGATACGCAGACCAGCCGGCGTCTGCTGCAGCCCCGGCGCCAGGTCCACTTCACCGGCGTTGGCGGCCTGATCCAGCGCCTCCTGGCTCGTATACAGGCGCCATTCGGGCGCGACACCCATGCCTTCGAGCAAGCGCTGCATCAGCTCGACATTGGCGCCCGTCAGCTGCCGGTTCTGTCCGCGCTGCACCCAGGGCGCCTGCTGGATCAGACCCACGCGCAGCACTGGATGCTCCTTGAGCCAGGCACGCTGCTCTGCGTCGAAAGCCGGGCGCAATGGCATGCGCGCGCTCTCAGCCCAGACGCCGGATGTCGCCACTATCAACAGGTAAATAAGGGAACGGAGAAGGGACTTCATGCACGGTGAATCCGCTGACGCGATTGCTTACCTTACTCCAGTCTTTCGCTAATGGCCTGACAAAAGCGAAGCTCGGCATTAGGCTCTGTAGCAGACCCCAAGGAGCTTCATCGATGCGCCTGAACTCACTCGCACTGCTCGGTTTCTGTCTGCTCTGCGCCACCACGAGCTGGGCCCAGGAACCGACCGGGGATGCCCAGAGCGCCACGCCTGGCGAAGCCGATACGCCGGCCTCGAACGAGCGGCCGTCTCTACCCGAGCGTAGCGTCAGCGATGCGCTGACGCTGGAGCAGCGCCTGGACAAACGTGAGCAGCAGATGCTGCAGGCCGGCGCCGAAAGTTTCCTCGCACTATGGCTGCCGGCCAACGTCGGCGAACCCAGCGGTGCGGTGATTCTGCTACCCGGTGACGTGGAAAACGCCGACGGCGCCGCCGCAGTGGGCCCGCTACGACGCAAGCTGCCTGACGCCGGCTGGCACAGTCTGAGCCTGACACTACCGGACCCGGACGGAGACCCGCTGCCGCTACGTGATGCAAGCGCCGAAACCGCAGCGGCGCCCGCTGATTCTGCAAGTACCGAGACAGCTCCCGCTGCCGATAGCCCGCCACAGCCACCGGAAACACAAGCCACACAGACCACGGACAGCGGCACAATCAGCCCGGATCAACGGCGCCAGGCCCATGTCGAACGCGTGATGGCGCGCATCGATGCCGCCATCGCCTTCGCCAGCCAACAGCAGGCCAAGGAAATCGTCCTGCTTGGCCACGGCAGCGGCTCCTACTGGGCCGCGCGCTACCTGAGCGAACGCAAGCCCGCGAATGTCCAGAACCTGCTGATGGTGGCGGCGGATGTACCAGCAGGGTTCGCCCCACCGCTGGACGAACTGGTCGCCCAACTGCCGGTGGCCACTGGCGACTTCTTCTACAAGGATCAGGCCACCGACCGCACGGCTGCCCTGAAACGTCTGCAAGCCAGCAAGCGGGCTAAGCTGCCCACCTATGTACAGGTAGCGATGAAGGCGCTGCCGGGCAACCTGGATGTCCAGGAGGAGCAGCTGTACCGCCGTCTACGTGGCTGGTTGAAACTGCATATTCGCGCTGCGGGCAGCTAACGGATTCCGCGACGCTGGCGAATCAACGCATAGGCCTGATGCAGCTGACGCGTGGTGTCGGTGGCTTCACGAATGCGCTCAGGCGAGGCGCCCGAGCCAGCCAGTTTGTCCGGGTGATGCCGGCTGAGCAGGCGCCGGTAGGCGCGTTTGATCTGCTCAGGCTCGCTGCCTTCATTGACACCTAGCAGTCGCAACGCCTCCTGATAACTACCGCCCGCCGGCGCAGGTTGCTGGCTGCGACGTGGCGCGTACTCCTCGCCCAGGCTATCGAGTCGGGCGCTGTCCCAGCCGAGCCACTTGCCCCAGAGCAGGATCAACTCATGCTCACTGGCCGACACCCTTCCATCGACCCAGGCCATGCGCCAGCAAGCTCGCAGCATGGCATCGGCACGCTCGCGCTGACGCTGCAGCGGGGCACGCAGGTTGTCACGCCCGGTCTTGCCACGGGCGAAGGCTTCGATGGCACGACGCTGAGCCACCGCGTCCAACCCCAGCCGCTGCATTTCCGAACGCGCCTGCTGGATATGGCTCTGTACCACCCGGCCGTCACTCTTGGCCAGACGTCCCAGCATCAGAAACAACAAGTCGTCATCCGTCGGCGCAGCACGACCGCCCAGACGCTCACGCAGATTGTCCCAGCCGTGCAGGCGCAGGCGACGGTCCAGCACCTGCCCAAGTAGACCGCCAAGCAGTGCACCCGGAATGCTGGCCAGAGCGAGCCCGGCCGCCGCCCCGAGCATGGTGGCCGGCCACAACACCTAACGTGCCTCCTGCAGCAAGCGTTCGACTTCAGCCAGGCGCTCGTGCGTACCGACGTCGACCCAACAGCCACCATAGTGCTCACCACTGACCTGCCCTGCCGCCATGGCCTCACGCAGCAGCGGCGCCAGCTTGAAGGCGCCCGGCGCAGAGCCGGCGAACAGACGCGGATGCAGCACGGCGAGACCGCTGTAGGTCAGCCGCTCGCCTGTCGCCTCGCCGTCATGGACCTGACCTGCCGCGAGAATGAAATCGCCCTGCGGGTGATGGGCCGGGTTATCCACCAGCACCAGATGCGCCAGACCGACGAGCGACTGGCGCAGCGCGGCGAAAGCGTAGTCGGTGAAGACATCGCCATTGACCACCAGAAACGGCTCAGCACCCAGCAGCGGCAGCGCCTTGAAGATGCCGCCACCGGTCTCCAGCGGCTCGCCTTCGGCGGAATAGACGATACGCACGCCAAAGCGCCCACCATCGCCCAGGTAATCCTCGATCTGCTGGCCTAGCCAGGCATGGTTGATCACCAGCTCGGTGAAGCCCGCAGCCGCCAACGCCCGGATGTGGTACTCGATCAACGGCACACCCGCCGCCTTTACCAGCGGCTTGGGCGTATGCAGGGTCAATGGCCGCATGCGCTCGCCCTTGCCCGCCGCGAGGATCATCGCCTTCATGCACGTGCCCCTTGATCTTGCACCAGGCTGGCGAACAGCTCACCCAGCTCGGCGAGCTCCGGCCGACGTGCCAAAACGGCGTCTATATAAGAGAAGAAACGCGGTACGTCGCCCAGGTACTTGGGCTTGCCATCGCGGTGACAGATGCGCGCGAAGATGCCGATGACCTTGAGGTGGCGCTGCACGCCCATCAGGTCGCTGGCCCGCAGAAAGTCGTCGAGCGATGCCTGCACCGGAATACCCACCGCCTTGGCGCGCTCCCAATACCCGCGCAGCCAGTCCTGCACGCGCGCCTCGGGCCAACTGAGGAATGCATCCTTGAACAAACAGGTGATGTCGTAGGTGACCGGGCCATTGACGGCATCCTGAAAATCCAGCACGCCGGGGTTCGGCGCGCTCTGCATCAGGTTGCGCGGCATGAAGTCGCGATGCACCACTACCTTGGGTTGTTCCAGGGCGCTGTCGATCAACAGCCTGCTGATGCGCTGCCAGGCGGCCTCCTGCTCGGCGGTAAATCTGTATCCCAGATGACGCTGCACGTACCACTCGGGAAACAACTGCAACTCACGGCGCAGCAACGCCTCATCGTAATGCGGCAGATGGCTGTCGAGCGGCAAGCGCTGCTGCTGCAGCAAGGCCTCGATAGCATCGTCGAACAATTGGTCGGCGTTGTGCTCGTTGATCACGTCCAGATAGGTCTGGCGGCCCAAGTCATCGAGAATCAGGAAGCCCTGCTCAAGATCGGCAGCCAATACCTGTGGCACATGCACACCTGCACTGGCCAGCAGGGCCGCAATACGGACGAACGGTTCGCAGTTCTCCTGAGGCGGTGGCGCATCCATCAGAATCAGGCTGCGCTCACCGGCCTGCCAACGAAAATAGCGGCGAAAGCTGGCGTCGCTGCTGGCGGGAGTGAGCTCGGCCTCCGGGACCGCTCCCCAGTCGCGTGCTGCGAACAGGAGGGGCAGTTGCTCGGCGAGCCAGGTTTGCAGCTGTTGCAGACGTACATCGTGTTCAGACATCAAGGGGTCTCCGACGGCGCTAGCCGTTGCGCGGGTCATGCTTTATTATCCAGCATCTTTTTCAGCCCATCGAGAGGCGTGCGGCCCCTGGGCCGATAGCGCGCAGGAAGCCCGGACTAACAAGATGGCAGTAAAATACCCCGCGTTCCGCAAGAAATTCCCGCTGCTGGTCACCGGCAGCCTCCTGGCCTTACAGCCCGCGTTCAGCCTACAGTCCTTTGCCGCCGAGCAATACGATTGCCAGGCATCGCCCACGGGCGGCTGGGCCTGCGCGCCGAAATCGGCGGCCAGCGCCCTGCCTCCGCGCCCGGTGCACAGCCGCGATGCTGTCAGCTCGGGTGGCACCACCAGCGAGGCGGTAGCCAAGCAGGATGCTGCCCCGGTGCTGGTCACCGAGAGCAAGGGCCGTGCCCTCACCTCGCGCAGCCCCGATTACAGTCACTTGGACTGGGTCCCGCGCGATAAGTTGACTGCCGCGCAGTTGGCCGAGGCTGGCCCTTACTGCGCAGGCGCCTATGTCGAGCCGCTGCGTCCGGGCATGGATGACACCACGCCGCTGGACGAGTCGCCGATGTTCGTTTCTGCCAAAGCCTCGCGCTTCGAGCAGGAAAAGCAGATCGCTACCCTCGCCGGTGATGTCGTCCTGCGCCAATCCGGCATGCAAGTCGAGGCCGACGAAGCCAGCCTGCACCAGACGGAAAACCGTGGCGAACTGGTCGGCAACGTACGCCTGCGTGACAAGGGCATGCTGGTGGTCGGCGACCGCGCCGAACTGCAGCTGGATAATGGTGAAGCCCGTATCGACAATGCCGAATACGTGATGCACCAGGCCCACGTGCGCGGTAGCGCGCTCTACGCCAAGCGCGAAGAGACCGCGATCATCCGCCTCAAGGATGGCACCTACACCCGTTGCGAGCCGGGCGACAACGCCTGGCACCTGAAGGGCAACAACGTCACCTTGAACCCGGCGACTGGCTTCGGCACCGCCACCAACGTGACGCTGCGGGTCAAGGACATTCCGGTGTTCTACACCCCGTACATCTACTTCCCGATCGACGACCGTCGCCAGTCCGGCTTTCTGCCGCCGAGCATCGGCACGTCGAGCAGCAACGGTTTCTCGCTACAAACACCGTACTACTTCAACCTGGCGCCGAACTACGACGCCACGCTGTATCCGACCTATATGGCCAAACGCGGCCTGCTGATGGAAGGTGAGTTCCGCTATCTGACCGAGAGCAGCGAAGGCCAGGTCGGCGGCGCATGGCTGAACGATAGCGAAGACGAGCGCAAGCTTCAGTCCGAGTACGAAGACCAGCGCTGGATGTACAGCTGGCAACACAAACAGGGCCTGAACTCTCGTCTGCTCGCCGAAGTCGACTACACCGACATCAGCGACCCCTACTACTTCCAGGATCTGAATACCGATCTGGGCATCGAAACCCAAACCTATGTAAACCAGCGCGGCACCCTGACCTATCGCGGCGATAGCTACACCGCACGCTTGAACCTGCATGCATACAAGCTGGCCAATATCACCGATGTAACGCCATACGACCGCCTGCCGCAGATCACCTTGGACGGCAAGCTGCCCTTCAATCCGGGCGGTCTGGACTTCACCTATGGCACCGAATACGTGCGTTTCGATCGCAACCTGCGCTCAGGCTTCTTCGTCGACAAAGACGGTGTGACGGGGCGCCCGCAAGACCTCTGGTACGACGAACGACTGGCTGGCCTGGCAAGAGCTGATGGCGAGCGTCTGCACCTCGAGCCTGGTGTTAGCCTGCCGCTGGACTGGTCCTGGGGCTACATCAAGCCGCAGGTCAAGTACCTGCAGACCAACTACGACCTCAGCCTGGATCAGCAGGGCAAGAACACCCTTCTTGCCGAGCAGGAGTACAAGGGTACGCAGAGTCGTGGCGTCGGCCTGTTCAGCCTCGACAGCGGCCTATACTTCGACCGCAACACCCAGCTGTTCGGTAAAGATTTCCGTCAGACCCTGGAACCGCGCGCCTTCTACCTCTATGTTCCGGAAGAAGACCAGACCGATATCCCGGTATTCGATACTGGCGAACCGACCTTCAGCTACGCCTCGCTGTGGCGCGAGAACCGCTTCAGCGGCAAAGATCGCATCGGCGACGAGAACAAGTTGTCGCTGGGTGTGACCAGCCGCTGGATCGAGCCGAACGGCTTCGAGCGTCAGCGTTTCAGCATTGGTCAGGCCTTCTACTTCGAAGACCGCAAGGTACAACTGCCAGGCATCGATTACCGCACCCGCCAGGAAGCCACCGCGGACGTGTCGCCTTATGCGTTAGCGTACCTGTATCGCTTCAACCGCGACTGGCGCTTCTCGTCCACCTTCAACTGGGATCCGGACCAGCACGCCACCCGCTCGGGCAGCGCGATGTTCCACTACCAGCCAGAAGCCAATCCGGGCAAGATCGTCAACTTCGGCTATCGCTATCGTAACGACACCGTGCGCTATGACCGTGACAGCGGTACCTGGACCACCAACCCGGACTACGGTAACGAGACCCTTGCCGACGGCTCGGCGAACCCCAACTACATCAAGAACTACTACAAGATCGACCAGCATGACTTCTCCGTCATCTGGCCGCTGGCTCCGCAGTGGAGCCTGATCTCGCGCTGGCAGTACGACTATGGCCGCAACCGTACTCTCGAAGCCTTCGGTGGTTTCGAATACGACAGCTGCTGCTGGAAGCTGCGCCTGATCAACCGCTACTGGATCGATTACGACGAAGTCAGCCTCGACCCATCGCGCAACGACGAGCCGGACCGCGGCATCTTCCTGCAGATCGTCCTCAAGGGCCTCGGCGGCGTTGTTGGCAACAAGGTGGAAACTTTCCTCGACCAAGGCATTCAAGGTTACCGTGAACGTGAAGACCAAGCTTTCTGATCGCCTGCGCCCCTTGCTGTTGGGCGCAGCACTGCTGGCGGCAACGGCTCAGGCCCAGGTTCGCCCACTGGATCGCGTCGTGGCCATCGTCGACAACGACGTGGTTATGCAGAGCCAACTCGACGCTCGCCTGCGTGAAGTGCAGCAAACCATCGACAAGCGCGGCGGCTCCCTACCTCCTGGCAACGTACTCAGCCAGCAGGTGCTCGAGCGCCTGATCATCGAGAACATCCAGCTGCAGATCGGCGACCGCTCCGGCATTCGCATCACAGACGAAGAACTGAACCAGGCCATGGGCACCATCGCTCAGCGCAATGGCATGAGCCTGGAGCAGTTCCGTGAAGCACTGGCACGCGACGGCCTGTCCTATGCCGATGCGCGTGATCAGGTGCGTCGCGAGATGGTCATCAGCCGTGTGCGCCAGCGCCGCGTTGCCGAACGCATTCAGGTTACCGATCAGGAAGTGCAGAACTTCCTCGCTTCCGACCTGGGCAAGATGCAGCTGTCGGAAGAATTCCGTCTGGCCAACATCCTGATTCCGGTTTCCGAAGGTGCGTCCTCCAGCGAAATCCAGACGGCCGACCGTCAGGCGCAGGAGGTTTATCAGCAACTGCAGCAAGGCGCGGACTTCGCCCAACTAGCCGTCTCTCGCTCTGCCAGCGAGAACGCCCTGGAAGGCGGTGAAATGGGCTGGCGTAAAGCGGGTCAGTTGCCTCCGCCGTTCGACAACATGATCAGCCAACTGAACCCGGGAGAGGTTACCGAGCCGGTGCGTACGCCGGGCGGTTTCATCATCCTCAAACTGATCGAAAAGCGCGGCGGCGACACCCAGGTGCGCGACGAAGTGCACGTGCGCCACATCCTGATCAAGCCCAGCGAAATTCGCAGCGAAGAAGAAACTCGTCGTCTGGTCGAGCGTCTGTATCAGCGTATCGTCGATGGCGAGGATTTCGCCGAGCTGGCGAAGAGTTTCTCCGAAGACCCAGGCTCTGCGCTCAACGGCGGCGACCTGAACTGGATCGACCCGAACGCCTTGGTGCCCGAATTCCGCGAGGTGATGAACAACACCCCAAGCGGTGAGCTGTCCAAGCCGTTCAAGAGCCCTTACGGCTGGCACGTGCTGGAAGTCATGGGCCGCCGCGCCACTGACAGCAGCGCACAGTTCCGTGAGCAACAAGCCGTTAACGTGCTGCGCAACCGCAAGTACGACGAGGAACTGCAGGCCTGGCTGCGCCAGATCCGCGACGAAGCCTACGTCGAGACCAAGCTGTAACAGCGTCATCGCGTACGAAAGCCCGGCCCTGTGCCGGGCTTTTTCGTTATTGGCCCGGCAGCGTAAACTGACGCCCCCGCGCCCACACAGAGAGCGACCATGACTTCGCAGCAATGCTTTGCCATCACCCCAGGCGAGCCCGCCGGCATCGGCCCCGATCTCTGCCTGCTGCTGGCCCAACAGGCCCAGCCTGCGCCACTGGTCGCCATCGCCAGTCGCGAGCTACTGGCGGACCGCGCAAAGCAATTGGGGCTGACTATCGAGTTGCTGACCGTCGGCCCGCAGCACTGGCCAGAAAAGCCCGCAGCAGCGGGCGCTCTTTATGTCTGGGATACGCCGCTGGCTGCCCCGGCAACCCCAGGCAAACTGACACCCGCCAACGCCGCCTACGTACTGGAAACCCTCACCCGCGCAGGCCTAGGCTGCCTGGACGGCACCTTTGCCGGAATGATCACCGCCCCCGTACACAAAGGTGTGATCAACGAAGCGGGAATCGCCTTCTCCGGCCACACCGAGTTTCTCGCCGAGCTGACCCATACCGAGCAGGTTGTGATGATGCTGGCGACCCGCGGCTTGCGCGTGGCGCTGGTCACCACCCACCTGCCCTTGAAGGATGTCGCAGCCGCCATCACCGCCGAGCGTCTGGAACGCGTCACCCGCATCCTCCATGCAGACCTGCAAACCAAGTTCGGTATCGCCCAGCCGCGCATTCTGGTCTGCGGCCTCAATCCGCACGCCGGCGAAGGCGGCCATCTGGGTCGCGAGGAAATCGAGATCATCGAGCCGACGCTGGAACGTCTGCGCACGGAAGGCATGAACCTGATCGGCCCGCTGCCGGCCGACACCCTGTTCACCCCGAAGTATCTCGAACAGGCCGATGCGGTATTGGCCATGTACCACGACCAGGGCCTGCCAGTGCTCAAGTTCAAGGGCTTCGGCGCCGCGTTGAATGTCACCCTGGGTCTGCCGATCATCCGCACCTCGGTAGATCATGGCACCGCGATGGACCTGGCCGGCACTGGCAAGGTCGATATCGGTAGCCTGCAAGTGGCGCTGGAGACCGCCTACCAGATGGCCGCCAGCGGCACGACATGAGCCGCTGAGGCCACGGCCCGCGCCCGCGACGCCATTCGCTGGTAGACTGTGCGACTTTCTTTTTTGCATCCAGCCTCGAGCAACACGACTCGGGGCGTTGCGCGGAGCCGTACATGTCCGAATACCAACACCGCGCGCGCAAGCGCTTCGGCCAGAACTTCCTGCATGATGCCGGGGTGATCGACCGCATCCTGCGCGCCATTCGCGCCAAGGAAGATGAACGCCTGCTGGAGATCGGCCCAGGCCAGGGCGCCATTACCGAGGGTTTGCTCGGCAGCGGCGCGCAGCTCGACGTGATCGAGCTCGACCTCGATCTGATCCCCATCCTGCAAAACAAGTTCGGCGACAATCCGCGTTTTCGCCTGAATCAGGGCGACGCACTGAAATTCGACTTCGCCCGCCTCGACGCGCCGCCACGCAGCCTGCGCGTGGTCGGCAACCTGCCCTACAACATCTCCACGCCGCTGATTTTTCACCTGCTGGACAACGCGCCGCTGATTCGCGACATGCACTTCATGCTGCAAAAAGAAGTGGTCGAGCGCATGGCCGCAGGCCCGGGCGGCGGCGACTGGGGCCGCCTGTCGATCATGGTGCAGTACCACTGCCGCGTGGAACACCTGTTCAACGTCGGCCCCGGCGCCTTCAACCCGCCGCCCAAGGTCGACTCGGCCATCGTGCGCCTGGTGCCGCATGAGACCCTGCCGCATCCAGCCAAAGACCACCGTCTGCTCGAGCGCGTCGTGCGCGAGGCCTTCAACCAGCGCCGCAAGACCCTGCGCAACACGCTCAAGCAGTTGATGCCGGCCGAGGCCATCGAGGCTGCGGGTGTCGACGGCAGCCTGCGCCCCGAGCAACTGGATCTGGCCGCCTTTGTCCGCCTGGCCGACCAACTGGCTCTACAGCCCTCTGCTGCGCAGGACTGAACTGCAATCACGCCCAACGGATCATTCGCATGTCCGACCCTCGTTATCAGATCGACGTCAGCGTCACTACCCGCTACCTGGCCGCGCAGTCGCAGCCGGCGGAGAACCGCTACGCGTTTTCCTACACCGTGACCATCGTCAACAACGGCGAGCTGCCAGCCCAGCTGTTGTCGCGCCACTGGATCATCACCGACGGCGACGGTCGCGTGCAGGAAGTGCGCGGCGCCGGCGTGATCGGCCAGCAACCGCATATCGAGCCCGGCGCCAGCCACACCTACAGCAGCGGAACGGTCATGACCACCCAGGTCGGCACCATGCAGGGCAGCTACCAGATGCTCGCCGAAGACGGCAAACGCTTCGATGCGACCATCACGCCGTTCCGTCTGGCTGTGCCAGGGGCTCTTCACTGATGGCGGTGTATGCCGTCGGCGACTTGCAGGGTTGCCTCAAACCGCTCCAGTGCCTGCTCGAGCAAGTGTCTTTCGATCCCGCGCATGACCAACTGTGGCTGGTGGGCGACCTGGTCAACCGCGGCCCGCAGTCGCTGGAAACCCTGCGTTTTCTCTACTCCATCCGCCAGGCGGTCACCTGCGTGCTGGGCAACCACGACCTGCACTTGCTGGCGGTGGCGCACAACATCGAGCGCCTGAAGAAGGGCGATACCCTGCGCGAGATTCTCGATGCGCCGGATCGCAACGACCTGCTCGACTGGCTGCGCATGCAGAAACTGGTGCACCACGACGCCGAGCGCAAGGTGACCCTGGTGCATGCCGGCATCCCGCCGCACTGGACGCTGAGCAAAGCGCTGCGCCGCGCCGCTGAAGTCGAAGAAGCACTGCGTGACGATGCTCGTCTGCCGCTGTTTCTCGATGGCATGTACGGTAACGAGCCGGCCAAGTGGAACAAGGAACTGCACGGTGTGACCCGCCTGCGGGTGATCACCAACTATTTCACCCGCATGCGCTTCTGCAAGGCCGACGGCACCCTGGACCTCAAGAGCAAGGAAGGCGTCGGCAGCGCACCGTCCGGCTTCGCACCCTGGTTCAGCTACCCACAGCGCAAGATGCGCGGCGAGAAGATCATCTTCGGCCACTGGGCAGCACTGGAGGGCAACTGCCCGGAACCAGGCCTCTACGCGCTGGATACCGGCTGCGTCTGGGGCGGCGCGATGACCCTGCTCGATGTCGATAGCGGCGCACTTCACCGCTGCACCTGTCCCAAAGAATAAGCCCGCCACCCACCTGGTAAAGGTCCCCGAACATGAGCGAATTCAAGCGTATCTCCCCGCAACAGGCGCAAGAACTGCGCACCCAGGGCGCCGTCGTGGTCGACATTCGCGACCCACAGAGCTTCGCCAATGGTCATATCAGCGGCTCGCGCCACCTGGACAACCACTCGCTGCATGACTTCATCTCTCAGGCCGACCTCGACGCGCCACTGATCGTTTCCTGCTACCACGGCAACTCCAGCCAGGGCGCCGCGGCCTACCTGGTCGGCCAGGGTTTTTCCGAGGTGTATAGCCTCGATGGTGGTTTCGAGTTGTGGCACGCCACTTACCCGAGCGAAACCGCGCAAAGCAGCGAAGAATAAATTTCTTCAGCCGGCAGGCCGCGCCCGCCCTGGCCTGCCGCCATTTCCCGACGCACGGTAACATCCCGTTATCGTTGTCCCGCCCTTGACGCTCTGCAGAACGAACTATTCTGTTACTCAGGCCATCCCACTGAAGGTAGAGCCGGCAAACCGGCATCGGGCCATCGGTAACGACTTTTGGGTTTTGGGGGATTCTTCCCGACTTGTATCCAAGCCGGGGTTACCCAGCACCTGCACGCACGACCGATCCCGAGCCAGCTTTCAGCATCGAGCGAGGTGAAGTCATGAGCATTTTCAGTCACTTCCAACAACGTTTCGAGGCGACCCGCCAGGAGGAGTACTCGCTGCAGGAGTACCTCGAACTGTGCAAACAGGATCGCAGCGCCTACGCCACTGCGGCCGAACGCCTGCTGATGGCCATTGGTGAACCTGAGTTGCTGGACACCTCCAGCGACTCTCGGCTGTCACGCATCTTCTCCAACAAGGTCATCCGCCGCTATCCGGCCTTTGCCGACTTCCACGGCATGGAGGAGTGCATCGACCAGATCGTCTCCTACTTCCGCCACGCTGCGCAGGGCCTGGAAGAGAAGAAGCAGATCCTTTATCTGCTCGGCCCGGTGGGTGGCGGTAAATCCTCGCTGGCCGAGAAGCTCAAGCAACTGATGGAGAAGGTGCCCTTCTACGCCATCAAGGGCTCACCGGTATTCGAGTCGCCGCTGGGGCTGTTCAACGCCACTGAAGACGGCGCCATTCTCGAAGAGGACTACGGCATCCCGCGCCGTTACGTCAGCTCGATCATGTCGCCGTGGGCCACCAAGCGCCTGCAGGAGTTCGGCGGCGACATCAGCCAGTTCCGCGTGGTCAAACTCTACCCGTCGATCCTCAACCAGATCGCCGTGGCCAAGACCGAGCCGGGCGACGAGAACAACCAGGATATCTCCGCCCTGGTCGGCAAGGTGGACATCCGCAAGCTGGAGGAATACCCGCAGAACGACGCCGATGCCTACAGCTACTCGGGCGCGCTGTGCCGGGCCAACCAGGGCCTGATGGAATTCGTCGAGATGTTCAAGGCGCCGATCAAGGTGCTACACCCGCTGCTGACCGCCACCCAGGAAGGCAACTACAACAGCACCGAAGGCCTCGGCGCGATCCCCTACAGCGGCATCCTGCTGGCCCACTCCAACGAGTCCGAGTGGCACAGCTTCCGTAACAACAAGAACAACGAGGCGTTCATCGACCGTATCTACATCGTCAAGGTGCCCTACTGCCTGCGCGTGACTGACGAGATCAAGATCTACGACAAGCTGTTGATCAACAGCTCGCTGGCCAAGGCCCATTGCGCGCCGGACACCCTGAAGATGCTTGCCCAGTTCTCCACCCTGTCACGCCTGAAAGAGCCGGAGAACTCCAACATCTACTCGAAGATGCGCGTCTACGACGGCGAGAATCTCAAGGACACCGACCCGAAAGCTAAATCGATCCAGGAGTACCGTGACAGCGCCGGCGTCGACGAGGGCATGAACGGTCTGTCGACCCGCTTCGCCTTCAAGATTCTGTCCAAGGTGTTCAACTTCGACCCGCACGAAGTGGCCGCCAACCCGGTACACCTGCTCTACGTGCTGGAGCAGCAGATCGAGCAGGAACAGTTCCCTGCCGAAGTACGCGAGCGCTACCTGCGCTACATCAAGGAATACCTGGCACCGCGCTACATCGAGTTCATCGGCAAGGAAATCCAGACCGCTTACCTGGAGTCCTACAGCGAGTACGGGCAGAACATCTTCGACCGCTACGTGCTGTACGCCGACTTCTGGATTCAGGATCAGGAATACCGCGATCCGGAAACCGGCGAGATCCTCAACCGCGTCGCCCTCAACGAGGAGCTGGAGAAGATCGAGAAGCCGGCCGGCATCAGCAACCCGAAGGACTTCCGCAACGAGATCGTCAACTTCGTGCTGCGCGCCCGCGCCAACAACAATGGCAAGAACCCCACCTGGCTCAGCTACGAGAAACTGCGGGTGGTGATCGAGAAGAAGATGTTCTCCAACACCGAGGACCTGCTCCCGGTCATCAGCTTCAACGCCAAGGGCAGCAAGGAGGATCAGCAGAAGCACAACGACTTCGTCAAACGCATGGTCGAGCGCGGCTACACCGAGAAGCAGGTACGCCTGCTATCGGAGTGGTACCTGCGGGTTCGCAAGTCTCAGTAAGCCCTGTCCGGCGCGCGCCGCGTGCCGGGTCATTCGCTGCCCGCCTGTGGCTACGGGCGGGCTAGGGAGACGTCATGAGCTACGTGATCGACCGACGCCTCAACGGCAAAAACAAGAGCACGGTGAACCGCCAGCGTTTTCTGCGGCGCTACCGTGAGCACATCAAGAAGGCGGTAGAGGAGGCCGTCAGCCGGCGCTCCATCACCGACATGGAGCACGGCGAGCAGATCAGCATTCCCGGTCGCGATATCGATGAGCCGGTGCTGCATCACGGCCGCGGCGGCAGGCAGACCACCGTTCACCCGGGCAACAAGGAATTCACCACTGGCGAACGCATCCCGCGCCCTCAGGGTGGCGGCGGTGGCCGTGGCAGCGGCAAGGCGAGCAACTCCGGCGAAGGCATGGACGAGTTCGTGTTCCAGATCACTCAGGAGGAATTCCTCGACTTCATGTTCGAGGATCTGGAGCTGCCCAACCTGGTCAAGCGCCACCTCACCGGTGCAGAAACCTTCAAGACCGTACGCGCCGGCATCAGCAACGAGGGCAACCCCTCGCGTATCAACATCGTCCGCACCCTGCGCTCGGCTCATGCAAGACGTATCGCCCTCTCCGGTTCCAGTCGCGCCAAGTTGCGCGAAGCCAAAGCCGAACTGGAGCGACTGCGACGTGAAGAGCCAGACAACTTCGGCGACATCCAGGCAATTCAGGAGGAAATTGAACGACTCAGCGCGCGCATTCATCGTGTGCCCTTTCTCGACACCTTCGACCTCAAGTACAACCTGCTGACCAAACAGCCCAACCCCAGCTCCAAGGCAGTGATGTTCTGCCTGATGGACGTGTCCGGCTCAATGACGCAAGCCACCAAGGACGTGGCCAAGCGCTTCTTCATCCTCCTGTACCTGTTCCTCAAGCGGAACTACGACAAGATCGACGTGGTGTTCATCCGCCACCACACCAGCGCCAAGGAGGTAGACGAGGAGGAATTCTTCTACTCCCGCGAGACCGGCGGCACCATCGTTTCCAGCGCCCTGAAACTGATGCAGGAAGTGATGGCCGAGCGCTACCCGATCAACGAGTGGAACATCTACGCCGCCCAGGCGTCGGACGGCGACAACTGGAACGACGACTCACCGGTATGCCGGGATATATTGATCAACCAGATCATGCCGTTCGTGCAGTACTTCACCTACGTCGAGATCACCCCACGTGAGCACCAGGCGCTGTGGTTCGAGTACGAACAGGTGGCCGAGGCCTTCGCCGACAGCTTCGCCCAGCAGCAACTGGTGTCCGCCGCGGACATCTACCCGGTGTTCCGCGAACTGTTCCAGCGTCGCCTGGTGAGCTGAGGGCCAAGCCATGAATGCCAGCACGAGAAAGCGCGAACCGATCTCCACCGGCTCGGAATGGACCTTCGACCTGATCCGCCAGTACGACAAGGAGATCGCGCGCATCGCCGAGCGCTATGCGCTAGACACCTACCCCAACCAGATCGAGGTGATCACCGCCGAGCAGATGATGGATGCCTACGCCTCGGTCGGCATGCCGCTGGGCTACCACCACTGGTCATACGGCAAGCATTTCCTGTCCACCGAAAAAGGCTACAAGCGCGGGCAGATGGGTCTGGCCTACGAGATCGTGATCAACTCCGACCCATGCATCGCCTACCTGATGGAGGAGAACACCATCTGCATGCAGGCGCTGGTGATCGCCCACGCCTGCTACGGCCACAACAGCTTCTTCAAGGGCAATTACCTGTTCCGCACCTGGACCGACGCCAGCTCGATCATCGATTACCTGGTGTTCGCCAAGCAGTACATCATGCAGTGCGAAGAGCGTTACGGCATCGACGCGGTGGAAGAGCTGCTCGACTCCTGCCACGCCCTGATGAACTACGGCGTCGACCGCTACAAGCGCCCCTACCCTATCTCCGCCGAGGAGGAGCGCCGGCGCCAGAAGGAGCGCGAGGAGCACCTGCAGAAGCAGATCAACGACCTGTGGCGCACCATCCCTAGGAACGCCGACAAGGGCAGCGAGAAAGACACCAAGCGCTTCCCCGCCGAACCGCAGGAAAACATCCTCTACTTCCTGGAAAAACACGCGCCTTTGCTGGAGCCCTGGCAGCGCGAAGTAATCCGCATCGTGCGCAAGATCGCCCAATACTTCTACCCGCAACGCCAGACCCAGGTGATGAACGAAGGCTGGGCAACGTTCTGGCACTACACGCTGATGAACGACCTGTACGACGAGGGCCTGGTCACCGACGGCTTCATGATGGAGTTCCTGCAGTCGCACACCAGCGTGGTCTACCAGCCGCCGTTCGACAGCCCCTACTACAGCGGTATCAACCCCTACGCGCTGGGCTTCGCCATGTACCGCGACATCCGTCGTATCTGCGAGGAGCCCACCGAGGAGGACAAGCATTGGTTCCCCGACATCGCTGGCAGCGACTGGCTGACCACGCTCAAGTTCGCCATGAACAGCTTCAAGGATGAGAGCTTCATCCTGCAGTTCCTCTCGCCCAAGGTGATTCGCGACTTCAAGCTGTTCGGCATTCTCGACGATGACCAGAAGGACGAACTGCTGGTGCCGGCCATTCATGACGAACCCGGCTACCGCACCATCCGCGAGCTACTCGCTGCTCAGTACAACCTGGGCAACCGCGAGCCCAACGTGCAGATCTGGAACATCGACCGCCGCGGTGATCGTTCGCTGACCCTGCGCCATCAGCAGCACGACCGCAAACCACTGGGCGACTCCACCGGCGAGGTGCTCAAGCACCTGCATCGGCTATGGGGCTTCGATATTCATCTGGAGGTCTGCCAGGGCGACCAGTTGATCACCACCCAGCATGTGCCACCACGCGGCAGCTCGGAGGGCGACAGCGAATACCCACGGCTGGATCTGATCATTCCCCCTATTTGATCGGCAGCTGGAGCGCACGCTCAGCTGCGACCATGGGCACACCTTGGCGCGATAAGCCTGTGCACACGACGCGCCCCATCTCGATCTTCGGTATCCTCTGCGCTCAGTGGAGGAACACACATGCAGATCTACACAGTCGGCGGCGCGGTACGTGATCGCCTGCTCGGCCGTCCCATCAGTGAAGTGGACTGGGTCGTGGTCGGCGCCAGCGCCGAACAGATGCTCGAACTCGGCTATCGCCCGGTGGGCGCCGACTTTCCGGTGTTCCTGCACCCGCAAACGGGCGAGGAATACGCCCTGGCCCGCACCGAGCGCAAGAGTGGGCGTGGCTA
Source organism: Pseudomonas sp. zfem001 (assembly GCF_032621725.1). Classification (NCBI taxonomy): domain Bacteria; kingdom Pseudomonadati; phylum Pseudomonadota; class Gammaproteobacteria; order Pseudomonadales; family Pseudomonadaceae; genus Pseudomonas; species Pseudomonas sp. zfem001. The sequence goes on from NZ_JAVYJI010000003.1 coordinate 171,670, forward strand.
TGGCGGTTTCACCTTCCATGCCAGCCCCGACGTCACCCTGGAACAGGACCTTATCCGTCGCGACCTGACCGTCAATGCCATGGCCGAGGACGATCACGGCAACCTGATCGATCCCTATGGCGGCCAGCAAGACCTCGAGGCCCGCATCCTGCGCCACGTTTCCCCGGCATTCGCCGAAGATCCGTTGCGTGTCCTGCGCGTCGCCCGCTTCGCCGCGCGCTATGCGCCGCTTGGTTTCAGCGTGGCGCCGGAGACCCTTGAGCTGATGCGCCAGCTGGCCGAGTCCGGCGAACTGAGCCACCTCACTGCCGAGCGCAGCTGGAAGGAAATATCCCGCGCATTGATGGAGCCGCGCCCGGACGTGTTCGTCCAGGTGCTGCGCGACTGCGGCGCACTGGCCGCCCTGCTGCCTGAAGTGGACGCTCTGTTCGGCGTACCGCAACCGCAAGCTCATCACCCGGAGATCGATACCGGCGCTCACGTGTTGAGCGTGTTACGTCGATGCGCGGAGCATGACCAGCCGCTGAATGTGCGCTGGGCCAGCCTGCTGCATGACGTGGGTAAAGGTCTGACGCCCGAGGACGAGTGGCCACGGCATATTGCCCATGAGCACAAGGGGCTGCCGCTGATCCAGGCGATCAATGAACGCTGCAAGGCACCCCGTGACTGCGCCGAGCTGGCACTGCTGGTCGGCGAGTTCCACACCCACGGCCACCGCGCGCTGGAGCTGCGCCCGTCGACGTTGCTGGAGCTGTTGCAACGCTTCGACGTGTTCCGCCGCCCGCAACGTTTCGCCGAGTTCGTCGCGGCGTGCGAGATGGATGCCCGCGGGCGCCTGGGCCTGGAGCAACGCGACTATCCACAGGCCGCTTACCTGCTGGGCGCCGCCGAGGCGGCACGGCAGGTACCGGTCAAACCGCTGCTGGAGAAGGGATTCAAAGGTGCAGAGTTGGGCGAAGCGCTCAATCGCGAGCGCCTTCAAGCGCTCAAGGCCTACAAAGAGAAGCACGCCTCGTAGGAGCGGCTGGGCGGCATTTCGTTTCAGCCGCGAAACTCCGCGGCCCGCCTTTTCGCGGATAAATCCGCTCCTACCGATCAACGCCAAACCGTAGCCCGGATGCAATCCGGGACATTCCCAGCGTCCGTTCTCCCGGATTGCATCCGGGCTACGAAGGGCGCGTCTGCAGCAACTCAGCCGGCGTCAGCTCGGCGCCACGCCACTGAAAAGCAGCAGGCCACAGCTGTTGATCGATCTGCGCCGAAGCCCACAACTGTGCGAACGAACGACCATCGACTGGGTGGCACACGTCCGGCGCCAGCAAGGCCAGCGGCCAGAGCACGAAGGCGTTCTTGAGAATTTCCGCGCGCGGCAGGATCAGGCCGTTGAAATTGCCGACCTGCCCGCCATACAGCAGCACGTCGATGTCCAGCGGCAAACCCTTGCGGTCCGGCGCGTAGCGGCCATTGTCGGCCTCGATGAATTTCAGCCGGCGGTCCAGCTCCAGCAGCGGCAGCTCCGTCTCGCCGACCACCACCAGATTGAAGAAGTTACCGCTCTTGATGCCCACCGCATGGCTCTCGAATACCGGCGAGCAGCGCATGTCGCTGAGCAGCCCCGCCAACGCGTCGAGGCCCGCAACCAGGTGAGCCTCGCGCTCGATATTGCTGCCGAGGCCGAGAAAGACGCGTGTCAGATGCATCCGCGCTCGATCTCCACGCCTACGCCGCCGCGTGCGGCTGGCACCGCGCCGGGCTTGGTCAGTTTCAGACGCATCCAGGGAATGTCGAACTCGTCCATCAGGGTCTGCACCAGACGTTCAGCGAAAGTCTCGACCAAGATGAACTGCGACTCGGCCGCGAAGGCCTGGATGCGCGTGGAGACGCTGGCGTAGTCGAGCGCCAGGTTGAGGTCGTCGCCGGCTGCCGCTGGGCGGTTATCCCAGCCCATCTGCAGGTCCAGACGCAGGCACTGGCGAATGTCGCGCTCCCAATCGTAGGCGCCGATCACCGTGTCGACTTCCAGCCCCTCGATAAATACTCTGTCCACCGCACTCTCCGCGCCACGACAAGGGCGCTGCACCTCGTTAGAATCGGCCCACCCCATGCCCTGGAATGGCCACCATGTTCTGGCTTCTGGCAATCCTTGCCTACCTGCTCGGTTCGTTGTCCTTCGCCATCCTGCTCAGCCGACTTGCAGGCGGGCCAGACCCGCGCGCCAGTGGTTCGGGCAACCCCGGCGCCACCAACATGCTGCGCGTCGCCGGCAAAAAGCTCGCCGTGATGACGCTGATCGGCGACCTGCTCAAGGGCCTGCTACCCATCCTGATCGCCAAGCTGCTTGGCCTGAGCCTGCACCAGCAAGCCTGGATCGGCCTGGCTGCCGTGGTCGGCCACCTCTACCCGCTGTACTTCCGCTTCCGCGGCGGCAAGGGCGTAGCCACTGCCGCCGGCATGCTGCTTGGCCTCTATCCACCGGCGGCGCTGCTCGCTCTGGCGGCCTGGGCGCTGGTATTTCTGCTGACCCGCACCAGCTCACTGGCCTCGCTGATCGCCACGCCGCTGACGCTGCCGCTGCTGGCCTGGCAACAACCGGCTGCCTTGCTGCCAGCCTGTGTGCTGACCGGGCTGATCGTCTGGCGCCACCGTCACAATCTGCGCGACCTTTTCGCCGGACGCGAACGGCGTTTTTGACTGAAAAACAAAACCTGTAGGAGCGAGCTCTGCTCGCGAACCGAAAAGCTTCGCGAGCAGAGCTCGCTCCTACGCGTAAATTCCAACGAGAACTCAAATCGCCGGCAGCGACTCCATCGGCCAGCGCGCCTGCACTTTGATCGCCAGATCCTCATGCTGCCCGGCCAGCAAACGCTGGCAACCGGCATAGGCGATCATCGCGCCGTTGTCGGTGCAGAAACGCGGCCGCGCATAGAACACCTTGCCCTTCATCTCGCCCAACATGCGCTCCAGATGCTCACGCAGCGCCTTGTTGGCACTCACGCCACCAGCGATCACCAGGCTGTTCAGCCCTGCCTGCTTGAGTGCGCGCTTGCACTTGATGGTCAGAGTCTCAACCACCGCCTGCTGGAAGGCCAGCGCGATGTCGCGACGGGCTTGGTCGAGGTCGTCGTCACTGTTACGGCATTGCTGCCAGGTATTGAGCGCAAAGGTCTTCAGACCGCTGAAGCTGAAATCCAGACCCGGGCGATCGGTCATCGGCCGCGGGAAGACGAAGCGCCCCGGCGTGCCTTGCTCGGCCAGCTTGGCGATTTCCGGACCGCCCGGGTAATTCAGCCCCATCAGCTTGGCGGTCTTGTCGAAAGCTTCACCGGCAGCGTCGTCCAGGGACTCGCCGAGCAACTGGTACTGGCCGATGCCATCGACGCGCACCAATTGAGTGTGCCCGCCGGAAACCAACAAAGCGACGAACGGAAAGGCCGGCGGCTGCTCTTCCAGCATCGGTGCCAGCAAGTGACCTTCCATATGGTGTACACCGACGGCCGGCACGCCCCAGGCAAAGGCCAGCGCCTGAGCGCAGGACGCGCCCACCAGCAGCGCGCCGACCAGGCCGGGGCCTGCCGTGTAAGCCAGTGCGTCGATGTCGCTGGCCTGTTTGCCAGCCTCATCCAGCACCTGGCGAATCAGCGGCAGCATGCGTTTGACGTGATCGCGCGAGGCCAATTCGGGCACTACGCCGCCGTAGACACGATGCAGGTCGATCTGGCTGAACAGGGCGTCAGCCAGCAGGCCACGCTCACTGTCATAGAGCGCGACGCCGGTTTCATCGCAGGAGGTTTCCAATCCCAGTACGAGCATGGAGCTTGAGCCTTGATTTGCCGCGTGGAACAAAGGCGCGCATGATAAGCGCCGCCCGGCGGAGCGGCCAGCGCTTTTCGATCAGAGGCCTTTGCATTCCTCGGCTCGAGGGGGTAACATCCGCAACCCTTAAAAACCGACGCAACCTGAGCCATTTGCCGGGAGCGCGTCGAACACCGGTAATTAAACGAAGGTACGACCTGGATGCCAGCCGTCAAAGTTAAAGAGAACGAACCCTTCGACGTAGCCCTGCGTCGTTTCAAGCGCTCCTGCGAAAAAGCCGGCGTACTGGCTGAAGTCCGTAGCCGCGAATTCTACGAAAAGCCGACCGCTGAGCGTAAGCGCAAAGCCGCTGCCGCTGTTAAGCGTCACGCCAAGAAAGTGCAGCGCGAGCAGCGTCGCAGCGTTCGTCTGTACTAATCCGTACAGCAACGCCCGAATGCCCGGCCCTGGCCGGGCATTGCATTTGAAAGACTCCGCCTCGCGCCTCAGCGAGTAAGCGGAGTTTTTGCTTTTCTACCAATCGTTGTCCCGCGCTCGCGCCGGGCAGTATGCTGAGCGCCTATGGCCGGCCTGATCCCGCAATCCTTCATCGATGACTTGCTCAACCGCACCGACATCATCGATGTGGTGAGTTCGCGCATCCAGCTGAAGAAGACCGGCAAGAACTACAGCGCCTGCTGTCCTTTCCACAAGGAAAAGACCCCCTCCTTCACCGTCAGCCCCGACAAGCAGTTCTACTACTGCTTCGGCTGCGGCGCCGGCGGCAACGCGCTCGGCTTCGTCATGGACCACGATCAACTGGAGTTCCCCCAGGCGATCGAGGAGCTGGCCAAACGCGCCGGCATGGATGTGCCGCGCGAAGAGAGTGGCCGCGGGCACAAACCCAGACAGCCAGTCGACTCACCGCTCTACCCGCTGCTCAATGCCGCTGCCGAGCACTATCGCCAGGCACTGAAAAGCCACCCGCAGCGCAAATACGCGGTGGACTACCTCAAGGGCCGCGGCCTGACGGGCGAAATAGCCCGCGACTTCGGCATCGGCTTCGCCCCGCCCGGCTGGGACAATCTGCTCAAGCAACTGGGCGCCGACGCCCTGCAGCAGAAAGTCATGATCGACGCCGGCCTGCTGATCGAGAACGCCGAGAACGGCAGGCGCTACGATCGCTTCCGCGACCGCATCATGTTCCCCATCCGCGACAGCCGCGGCCGGGTGATCGCCTTCGGTGGCCGCGTACTCGGTGACGACAAGCCCAAGTACCTCAACTCGCCGGAAACCCCGGTGTTCCACAAGGGCCAGGAACTCTACGGCCTGTACGAGGCACGCAAGCACAACCGCGATCTCGACGAGATCATGGTGGTCGAAGGCTACATGGACGTCATCGCCCTGGCTCAGCAGGGCCTGCGCAATGCCGTGGCGACCCTGGGCACGGCCACCAGCGAAGAACACCTCAAGCGCCTGTTCCGTATCGTGCCCAGCGTACTGTTCTGCTTCGACGGCGACGCCGCTGGCCGCAACGCCGCCTGGCGCGCCCTGGAGTCCACGCTGTCGAGCCTGCAGGACGGCCGCCGCGCGCGTTTTCTGTTCCTGCCCGACGGCGAAGACCCGGATACCCTGGTACGCGCCGAAGGCACCGACGCCTTCCGCGCGCGCATCAACCAGCACGCACAACCGCTGGCCGACTACTTCTTCCAGCAACTGTGCGAAGAAGCCGACCCGCGCTCGCTGGAAGGCAAGGCGCATCTGGTGACCCTGGCCGCACCGCTGATCGACAAGATCCCCGGCAACAACCTGCGCGCCCTGATGCGCCAGCGCCTGAGCGAGATCACCGGCCTTTCCGGTGAAGCACTGAGCCAGGTCGCCAGCGCACCGCGCAGTCATGCGCCGAGCACCACCAGCCAGGCGCCCAGCAGCGACTACCCGGATTACGGCGACATCCCCGACAGCGCCTACTACGACAACCTGCCAGACGTCGGCGGCTACGAGCAGCCCGCCCCGCCTCACCAACAGCACTACGAGCGCAACAACGAAGGCGGCAAAGGCGGCTGGAAGAAAGACGGCGGCGGCAAGTGGAGCAAGAAGGGCAAAGGCGATTTCGCGCCACGTGCCCCGCGCACCGCGGTGAGCGTCGAATCACCGCACCTGATCGCCCTGCGCACGCTGCTGCACCATCCGCAGCTGGCGCAAAAGGTCGAAGATGTCAGCCATTTCGCCGACGAAGACGACACCTACGCTCAGCTTCTCGTGGCCTTGGTCGGTGCCCTGCAGAAAACGCCCAACCTGCGTTCACTGCAACTGATCGCCCGCTGGCACGGCACCGAGCAAGGCCGTCTGCTGCGGGCACTGGCGGAGAAGGAATGGCTGATCCAGGGCGACAACCTTGAACAGCAGTTTTTCGACACCATTACTACACTTGCAAACAGTCAATCGCAGAGGCGGCGTGAAAAGGCGCTCCGCAGCATCATTCATAAAAGCCCCAGCGAGCTCACAGACGAGGAAAAGACATTGCTCAGAGAGCACTACAGCCTGGCCTCCTCCTAGAGCAGCAAGTCCCCAACTGGCGCCTAAAGCCAAAACCGAGGTATAATCCTCGGCTTGTTTTCAGCCCGCCAAGACCTTCAGTGGATAGGGTGTTATGTCCGTAAAAGCGCAGCAGCAATCTCGTATCAAAGAGTTGATCACCCTGGGTCGTGAGCAGAAGTATCTGACTTACGCAGAGGTCAACGACCACTTGCCTGAGGACATTTCAGATCCTGAGCAGGTGGAAGACATCATCCGCATGATCAATGACATGGGGATCCCGGTACACGAGAGTGCTCCGGATGCAGACGCCCTGATGCTGGCCGATGCCGACACCGACGAGGCTGCAGCCGAAGAAGCCGCTGCCGCCCTCGCCGCTGTCGAGACCGATATCGGCCGCACCACTGACCCAGTGCGCATGTACATGCGTGAAATGGGCACCGTGGAACTGCTGACCCGCGAAGGCGAGATCGAAATCGCCAAACGCATCGAGGAAGGCATCCGCGAAGTCATGAGCGCCATCGCTCACTTTCCCGGCACCGTCGACGGCATCCTCGCCGAGTACACCCGCGTCACCACCGAGGGCGGCCGCCTGGCCGAAGTCCTCAGTGGCTACATCGACCCGGATGACGGCAGCGTGCCTGACGAAGCCGCCGCTCCCGTGCCGGTAAAGGATGGCGCCGCCGCTGAAGAAAGCGACGACGACGAGGAAGACGGCGACAGCGACGACGAGGAAGAAGAAGGCGACGGCGGTCCGGACCCGGAAGAAGCCGCACGCCGCTTTGGTGCCGTCTCCGAGCAGCAGGACAAAGTCCAGAAAGCGCTGAAAAAGCACGGCCGTGGCAGCAAGCAGGCCACCGAAGAGCTGGCCACCCTGGCCGAGCTGTTCATGCCGATCAAGCTGGTGCCCAAGCAATACGACGCCCTGGTCACCCAGGTGCGCGATGCTCTCGACCGCCTGCGTGCGCAAGAGCGCGCCATCATGCAGCTGTGCGTACGTGATGCGCGCATGCCGCGTGCCGACTTCCTGCGCCTGTTCCCGGGCAACGAAATCGACATGGACTGGTCCGCCGACCTGGCCAAAGGCAAGGCGAAATACGCCGAAGCCCTGGGCAACCTGCAAGCCGATATCCAGCGCTGCCAGCAGAAACTGGCTGACCTGGAAGCCGAGTGCAGCCTGAGCCTGGCCGAGATCAAGGACATCAACCGTCGCATGTCCATCGGTGAAGCGAAAGCTCGCCGCGCCAAGAAGGAAATGGTAGAGGCCAACCTGCGTCTGGTGATCTCCATCGCCAAGAAGTACACCAACCGCGGCCTGCAATTCCTCGACCTGATCCAGGAAGGCAACATCGGCCTGATGAAGGCGGTGGACAAGTTCGAATACCGTCGCGGCTACAAGTTCTCGACCTACGCCACCTGGTGGATTCGCCAGGCGATCACCCGCTCGATCGCCGACCAGGCGCGCACCATCCGTATTCCGGTGCACATGATCGAGACCATCAACAAGCTCAACCGCATCTCCCGTCAGATGCTGCAGGAAATGGGTCGTGAGCCCACTCCGGAAGAGCTGGGTGAGCGCATGGAAATGCCTGAGGACAAGATCCGCAAGGTATTGAAGATCGCCAAAGAGCCGATCTCCATGGAAACCCCGATTGGCGACGACGAAGATTCGCACCTGGGCGACTTCATCGAGGACAGCACCATGCAGTCCCCGATCGACGTAGCCACGGTCGAAAGCCTCAAGGAAGCCACTCGCGAAGTGTTGGCCGGCCTCACTGCCCGTGAAGCCAAGGTCCTGCGCATGCGCTTCGGTATCGACATGAACACCGACCACACCCTCGAGGAAGTGGGCAAGCAGTTCGATGTCACCCGTGAGCGTATTCGTCAGATCGAAGCCAAGGCGCTGCGCAAACTGCGCCACCCGACGCGAAGCGAGCATCTGCGCTCCTTCCTCGACGAGTGATACCAGAACCCCCGGCCCAGGCCGGGGGTTTTGCTTTCTGGGCAGTGTGCCCGATCACTCGCCAGCCACAGGCAAGCACGGGCACTGCAATCAAACTGCCATCCCGGCAATAGCCGATCTACACTAGGGCGATACTGATCTCAAAACGAGGCTGCTATGCCCCGCTTGCCGGCCATTGTGCTGTTGTGCCTGGCGTATTGGATGACCCCGGCCCTAGCCCTGACACTCAACGAGGACGAGCGCACCTGGCTGGCAGCCCACCCCGAACTACGCCTGGGTGTCGATGCATCCTGGCCACCCTTCGAATTTCGTGACGAACAGGGCAACTACCACGGCCTGACCGCCAACTACGTGCGCCTGATCGAAGAACGCCTTGGCGTCGAGCTGCAACCCGTCGAGCCCAGCAACTGGAGCGCGATACTGGAACGGGCACGCAGGGGCCAGGTCGACCTGCTTCCCGGTGTGATGTCGACACCCGAACGCCAGGAATACCTGACCTTCACCCGCCCCTACCTGGACTTCCCCATCATCATCCTGGCCCGCACTGGCGGACCACAGCCCAAGCAGCTCAAAGACCTCTACGGCCTCAAAGTCGCCGTCGTCAGCGATTACGCCCCGCACGAACTGCTGCGCCAGCAACACCCTGACCTCAACCTGCTGCCGCTGCGCAATGTCGCCGCAGCGCTGCAGGCGCTGGCGACCAACGAGGCTGATGCGATGGTCGGTGACCTCGCCTCCAGCGTCTGGAGCCTGCGCCAGCTCAAGCTCGACGGCCTCTATATCAGCGGCGAGACGCCCTATCGCTATCAGTTGGCAATGGCCGTACCCAGCGGGCAGACCATGTTGGTCGGCATTCTCGACCGCCTCTTCGCCGAACTCAGCGCCGAAGAAATCGCCGACCTGCAGGAACCCTGGGTCGGCAGCGTGCTGGACAAACGCAACGTCTGGCACGAAACCCTGCTCTACAGCCTGCCCGCTGTGCTTGGCCTGCTGGCGATCATCGCCATCATCCTGCGCATCAACCGCCGCCTGAAACGCGAGATGCGCAACCGCGAAGCGCTGGAGCAGGAGCTGCACAACCGCGAGCAGCACTTTCGCGACATGGTCGAAAGCCTCTCGGCCATTACCTGGGAGACCGAGTCCAGCGGGCTCACCTACACCTACGTCTCGCCCCATGCGGAAAAACTGCTGGGCTATCCCCTGCACGAATGGCTGGAGCCCGGTTTCTGGCAACGCCATCTGCACCCGGACGATCACCAGCGCACCCTGCGCAACTGCCTGGAACAATGCGCAAGTGGTAACGACCATGCCCTGGAGTACCGCCTGCTGGCCGCCGACGGGCGCACGGTGTGGGTGCGCGATATCGTTACCCTGCTGCAGCGCGACGACCGCCAGGTGATTCGCGGCCTGATGGTCGACATCAGCGACGCCAAGCAGACCGAGCAGGCGCTGCGCCTGTCAGAACAGAAGTTCGCCTCGGTGTTCCAGCAGTGCCCGGACATCCTGATCATCACCCGCCGTGTCGACGGCGTACTGCTGGAGGTCAACAGCACCTTCGTCGAGCAGACCGGCATCAGCGTCGAGCAGGCCATTGGCAAGACCGCCACCGAACTCGACCTGTGGGGCGTGCCCGGCATTGGCCCGAGCCTGCTACTGCGCCTGCAGGACGAAAGCCTGCGCAACCTGGAGATGCCCTTCCGCCGCGCCGACGGCAGCCTGTTCACCGGCCTGCTTTCCGCCAGCCCCTTCGTGCTCGACAACACCCCCGCACTGGTCGTGGTGGTACGCGACATCAGCCAGTTGAAGACCACCCAGCACAAGCTGCAGATATCCGAGGAGAAGTTCGCCAAAGCCTTCCACGCTTCGCCTGACGGCCTGCTGATCACCCGCTTGCGTGACGGCATGCTGGTGGAGGCCAACGAAGGATTCAGCCACATCACCGGCTACAGCCTCGACGAGATAGCCGAACAAAGCACCCTCAGCCTGAACATCTGGGCCGACCCGAAAGATCGTGAACGCCTGGTGCAACGCATTCGCGAGCAAGGCAGCGTGCGCGACCTGATCGCCCCGGTGCGGACCAAGAGCGGCCACCTGCGCCTCTGCGAACTCTCCGCGCAGCCGCTACCCATCGGCGGCGAAGAATGCCTGCTGACCATCGCCCGCGACATCACCGAACGCCAGCAGATGCAGGAAGAACTGCAGCAAGCCGCCACCGTTTTCGAAAGCACCGCCGAAGGCGTGATGATCACCGACCTCGAGCAGCGCATCACCGCGGTCAATCGTGCGTTCACCCAGATCACCGGTTACAGCGAGGCCGAAGCCCTCGGCCAGCGCCCCAGCCTGCTCGCCTCTGGGCAGCACGACCAGGCCTTCTACGCCGCCATGTGGCATAGCCTGGCGGCCAACGGTCACTGGCAGGGGGAAATCTGGAACCGGCGCAAGAACGGCGAACTGTACCCCGAGTGGCTGACCATCAGCGCCGTGCGCAACAGCGATAACCAGACCACCCACTTCGTCGGTGTGTTCGCCGACATCTCCAGCCTCAAGCACGCTCAGGCACGCCTCGACCACCAGGCCCACCATGACCCGCTGACCGGCCTGCCCAACCGCCTGCTGTTCGAGAATCGCCTGCGCAGTGCGCTGGATGGCTCACGCGCCGACGACCAACTGGGCGCCGTGCTGTTTCTCGACCTCGACCGCTTCAAGCAGATCAACGACAGCCTCGGCCACCCAGTCGGCGACCAGTTGCTCAAGGCCATCGCCGCGCGCCTGAAACTGCAACTGCGCGATATCGACACCGTGGCCCGGCTCGGTGGCGACGAATTCATCATCCTGCTGCCCGGCCTGCAACAGCCGCAGGACGCCGAACAGGTCGCACAGAAACTGCTCGAATGCTTCGGTGCGCCGTTCCAGCTCGATAACCACGAGTTCTTCATCAGCGCCAGCATCGGCATCAGCCTCTACCCCAAGGACGGCCTCGACGTCGCCACCCTGGTCAAGAACGCCGACGCGGCCATGTACCAATCCAAAGCCAAGGGCCGTAACCGCAGCGAGTTCTATACCCGCTCGCTGACCTTCCAGGTCAACGAACGCATGGCCATGGAACAGGAACTGCGCCGCGCCCTGGAACGCGACGAACTGTGCCTGTACTACCAACCCAAGTTCTGCCTGCGCAGCCAGAGCCTGGTCGGCGCCGAAGCGCTGGTGCGCTGGCCGCACCCGGTGTTCGGTGACATCCCGCCGGATCGCTTCATTCCCGTCGCCGAAGAAAGCGGGCTGATCCTGCCGCTGGGCGACTGGGTACTGGAACAAGCCTGCCGCCAACTGCAGGACTGGCAGGAAAGTGGCCGCGGCTTCGGCACCCTCTCGGTCAACCTCGCCGGCGCCCAGCTGCACCAGCCCAGCCTGCTACCGCGCATCAGCGCCCTGCTGCAGCGCTACAACCTGGCACCGGAACTGCTGCAACTGGAGATCACCGAAAACTTCATCATGAACCAGGCTGGCGAAGCGCTGGACATCCTCCACCGCCTCAAACAACTCGGCGTGCAACTGGCCATCGACGACTTCGGCACCGGTTACTCCTCGCTCAGCTACCTCAAGCGCCTGCCGCTGGACGTACTGAAGATCGACCAGTCCTTCGTCCGTGGCCTGCCGGACGACCCACACGACCTGGCGATCACCCGCGCCATCATCGCCCTGGGCAACAGCATGCAACTGACGGTGATCGCCGAAGGCGTGGAGACCAAGGCCCAGGAACTCTGCCTGGCTGCCGAAGGCTGCCTGCAAATCCAGGGCTACGTGGTCAGTTGCCCGCTTTCCGCCGAGGCCTTCACCCGGAAATTTCTCCCGCCAGGTCAAGCGGTTGGCGCTGGCGAGAACGCGCCGGTATAATCCGCCGGCCTTCTGGGGGCCTATAGCTCAGTTGGTTAGAGCAGAGGACTCATAATCCTTTGGTCCACGGTTCGAGTCCGTGTGGGCCCACCACCTTCAAAGCCGCGCATTGCGCGGCTTTCGTGTTTCTGCACATCTCATATGTAATACGCCGGCAGCCACCCAGCCCCCGGGAAAGCTGCGAAGCTATTGCCTACATCCCAACATGTAGCCCAAGAGCCACAAAAAACGATTAGTAGGCGTATCTTGTAGCCCAAAAGACACAAAAATGAATCAGGCTGCTTGTATAGCTGTAGCCCACGAGCTACATTTTTCTGCATTACCTGTATTTTTGATGCCCAGGGGCTACAAATGACCTCTCTCCACGACGTTTCCGAAATGCTGAAACAGGCGCGCGGTGACGCAAAACTGAGCCAGGAAGCGCTGGCCAGTCGTGCTGGCGTCTCGCGCACCACCGTAGCCCGTATGGAAACCCTGGCCAAAGGCGATATGAGTGTCTCGGCGCTGGTTCGGCTATTGGAAGCGGCAGGTTACGACCTGAAGCTGGTCAAGGCCGGACACCAACGCACGGTCGAAGACATCCTCGACGAGCAACGCTCAGGGAGTGCTTGAGCATGATCCTCGACGTCCACGTCAGCTCACGGCGGGTGGCCAAGCTCTATCGGGAGCGCGATGAATATGTGCTGAAGTACCTGCCGGGCACAGCAGCGGAAGACTTTGTCAGCCTGACGATGCCGGTACGGGAAGAAGCTTGGCGCTGGCCGCGCGACCTCTTCCCGTTCTTCCGGCAGAACCTGCCCGAGGGGTATCTGCTGGGCGTTATCCGCGAAGAATTTGGCCCGCTGCTCGATGGTACCGACCTGTCCCTGCTGGGCGTGGTGGGCGGCACCGGCATCGGCAGAGTCTCGGTCACGCCAGAGGGTGTTGAGCCCGGCGTCGAAATGGCGCCGCTGGAGATAGAACACCTGCTCAAAGCGGAAAACACCAGCGAACGGTTCGCCGCACTGGTGCGGCAATACGCTCGGGTCGCCGTATCGGGGGTCGTGCCAAAATTCATTGCCACTGACGCCATCGACCCTCGTGAGCCGCTGGGCAAGCCGACCCTGCGCACCGGCTTTCACATCATCAAGGGCTCTGACGAAACCACCCCTTTTCTGGGCTTCAACGAGTTCTACACCATGCGCGTACTGGAGCGACTGAACGTCGTGCCGGTCGCTGCCTGCCGCATGTCTGACGACGGCAAGGTCCTGGTAGTGGATCGCTTCGACGTGGACGAACACGGCATCCCCCGCTATGGCGTTGAGGATGCCTGCGGGCTGCTGGGTTTACCGCCCCATGAAAAGTACGCTCCCACCACCGAGCGGGTTTGGAATGCCACACGCGCCTACATCCCCGCTGACCGCCTGCAAGCGCAGCGCGAGCACCTGGGCTGGCATCTGCTCACCAACTACGTGGTACGCAATGCCGACTGCCACGCGAAGAACATCGCGCTGTTCTACTCCTCCCTATCTGACGTGGGCTTCACGCCGGTCTATGACCTGGTGACCACTCAGGCCTACCCGCGCTTTGCCAGCAACCCGCCAGGCCTGTCCGTTGGAGGCAGGCAAACCTGGACACCGGGTCGATCCCTGGAAACTTTCTTCAAGGCCGTACTGGGCATTGCCCCGAGCAAATACGCAGCCATGCTCGAGCAACTCTGCGAGTCCGCCATAGAGGTCGGCAACGAAGTGATCGAAGCCGCGAAGAACGAGCCCGCCTGGCGCGACGTAGCCAAGCATATGGTGCATGCCTGGAACGAAGGCATGGAAACAGTCCGCAGCCCCAAAGCCGCCGCACACTTCCGTGGCCTGGATAGCGCCATCGAAGACGCCGGCTTCTCCGGCCCACGCAAACCTGAGCGCAGCAGAGAAGTGATTGGCCGCTCCGAATTGCTGGCGAAGAAGCGCTGACCAGCAAGCGACACGACAGCCCAACGAACATCAGGCAATTAGACAGTGAGCCGAATAGCCGGCATTATCGGCTCACTGAATGAGCCGAATAGGCTCACTAATCGGCTCACAGATGAACAACCCTTATGAATGACCCCCTATGGATCTGGCAACAGCCCGACTGGCCGCACTTCAGTTGGCAAGCCGAAGCGCTCGCCCCGCTGTTGCGAGCCTGCAGCCAGGCTCAGGGTCGTTTGTTGGGAATGCTCGGCGCAGTGGGCAGTGACACCGAAGTGCAGAGCAGCCTGGATGCCATGCTGCAGAACATCGTCACCTCCTCAGCCATCGAGGGTGAGCAACTGAATGTCGGTTCGGTGCGCTCATCACTGGCGCGGCGCTTGGGGCTGAATGAAGAAGGCCGTACCACCTCGCGCTCCGAAGGCCTGGCAGAGCTGCTGCTCGATGCCACTCACGCACATCAAGAACCGCTAGATGAACAACGATTGTTCACCTGGCACCGCTGGCTATTTCCCAGCGACGACCAACTGCTGGCTCGACCATTACACATCGGCGAGCTGCGCGGCGAAGAACCCATGCAGGTGGTTTCAGGTCGCATCGACCGCCCTACCGTACATTTCGAAGCCCCTCCTCGCGCAGGGCTGGAAGCGCAGCTGGCGGACTTTCTCGCCTGGCTCGAGAGCAGCCGCAGCGATGCCAGCCTCGACCCCTTTCTGCGTGCCGGCATCGCCCATTTCTGGTTCGTCACCCTGCACCCATTCGATGACGGCAACGGCCGCCTCACTCGCGCCATTACCGACCTTGCACTGGCCCAGGGCGAACAGCAGGCCATCCGTTTTTACGCCATGTCGGCGAGCATCCTCGACGATCGCGCCGGCTATTACCGCATCCTGGAAGCCAGCCAGAAAGGTGGGCTGGATATCACCACCTGGCTGCAGTGGTTTCTCGAAACATTGCTCAATAGCCTGGAGCAGGCCCTTACTCGTATAGACCGCGTGCTGGTCAAGGCGCGCTTCTGGCAGGCGCACCGTGGCCATGTCCTGTCAGCCGAGCAAGTCAAAGTGCTCAACCGCCTACTTGATGGCGGCGAACGCGGCTTCGAGAACGGCATTAGCGCCGCCCAGTACCAGGCCGTAGCCAGGGTTTCCAAAGCTACCGCGACCCGTCACCTGGGCGACCTGCTGGAAAAGGGCTGCATCATTCGACTGCCCGGCGGTGGGCGTAGCACCCGTTATCAAGTTAGCGACGCAGCCAACTAGGCTGGCCTGAACAAGCGATACAACATCATCACTCGCAAACTGGCTATTGTAGAAAACCATGTGCAGGACTAAAGCACTCCCGACCTAAAGCCGCGCAGGGAGAAGTTGTGTAGGTTCATCAAGCCTTTGAATATGGGACGCGATCCGCTCAGGGGCTGATACGGGCAGGGACTGGAGAACTTGTGATGGCGAATCTTTATGCCGACAAGAAATGGGCTGCATTCAGGGAGCGGGTGATAGAACTGGATGGTAGCGTCTGTATCGAGTGTGGCCGTGGGCGGCCGGATGGTGTCGCCCTACAGGTTCACCACAAGCAGTACATCAGTGGGCGAAAGCCTTGGCAATATGACTACTCTGATTGCGAAACTCTGTGTCGTGGCTGTCATGCACGCGAACATGGGGAGATACGTCCTGACTCCGGATGGGAATATGTTGGCGAGGATGACCTAGGCGATCTCACGGGGAATTGTGAGCTTTGCGGTACAGCGATCCGATACGTTCACTATGTGCTGCACGAGCACTGGGAGCAGATGGGGGTTGGCACCAACTGTTGTGATGCTCTGACAGGAACGCGGGACGCTACAGAGGCAAGAAGACGCTTAGGTCGGCTCAGACGGTTCCTGTCTTCATCCAAATGGGAGATAGATGGCGGGCGCTACACGATAAAATACCGAGGATTTAAGTTGGCGGTTGCTCTTGAGCCTGCTGGTTGCAAACTCATTGTTGACAATGTGCAAGGGAAAAAGCAGTACGAAAGTGTACTGTATGCAAAAGAGTTCGCATTCGAATTCATTGATAGCGGGCAAGCAGCAGAGTATGCAGAGCGGCTTAGACTCAGAAGCCAATCCACCTGAATGCCCGGAAACCAAACAACCCTGCTGCATGCTGTGAACATTACGCTTCTGGAAAATTACTCTGTAGTGCCTCACCGCGAGTTGATCTGGCTAGAGCTTAGCAGGCCACCACGATAAGGCGCGACCTATTAAATAGATCAAGGGCGCAATCGAGAATTGATTGCCGTTCTTATATCTGAGAGTTCTACACCATCGGCCTGAAGCTGTTGACGCATTTCATTGAATACTTTTCCACCATTTGCAGGGTCGCTAATTGTTATTATTGTTGAAAACGGAATCCCCTCATTAGGAAAATCATAACCACTCCGACACAACGACTCTAACACCAACCTCCACCTAGAAGACTCGCCTACGCCTCGAAATTTCTGCTCGAATTTTTTAACAGGCCACCATTTAGCACCTTGCGCAATTCTTTCCTTTTCAATACTTTTATCTGCATCATTCTTAAGCTTATTTTTAAAAGACACCTCACCTGTTTTCTTATCTAGAACCTCTTGACGCAACCAAGTATCCACATTAACAAGAACAAACTCTGCACCAAAATCACGATCAATGGGCGGTCTGTAGACTGTCGTAATTTTGACCTTGCCTGAACAATTACCATTCCTAACGAGGCTGGAGGGCCAAGAAAAATCGAACGTTAACTCTTGTCGCTGATGCAAAACACCGTTAAATACAAGCGTGATTTCGCTATCATCGATAACCAAACTTGGCAATGTTGGCGTAGGAACTCCTGCACCCACAAAATCCTTTGCGATTTTGCTCAATTTTTTGTGAGCCAGCCATTTGGGAACAACGGAGTTATGTAATAAAAGAGCCGTCAAGGTCTCTCTAGGAGTGTAATCCTCTATTGAGTGGTCAAACACTGCCAAGGTCTTCGCAACCAATGGAGAGGCAAAGCTCGTACCGCAGTTCCCTGAGAGCCCGCCTTTGGGAGTTATAGAAAACAGGCCATGCCCCTCGTCATAGCTTCCGCCTATATGTGCAACATCAGGCTTAGCACCCAGCGAAGGACCTGGACCACGACGCGAGTATCTAGATGGCTTTAACTCACCCGCCTTAGAGGCTGGATCTAATGCCCCAACAGTAATAGAACGTACGCTATCTGCGGGCTGAAAGATCTTATCTCGCCCTTGAGAACTATACTCAGCCAGAAACTTTAAACAATTATCAGGCCCATCAGGCCAATGCCCTCTAAGCGTTTCCCCATCTAAATTTCCGGATGGCAGAACGAAAACAACGTCATGCTGGTCTTCTGATTGGCTGAACCCCTTACTAGGCAGGTGGCCAGCAGGCAGGCTTCATCGTTCGCAAGGCCAGACAGGCTCTCACATGGAAGGTTTTTCGAAGTTTGAACAGAGGGGCATACGGCAGAAGGTCGAGTCCTAACCTTTGCAAGCCATCGAGCCTAGGGTGGGAGGTCATCTACAAAATCAGTACAATCACAGTACATTGCTCAGCTTATGTAGCCTTCTCAAAATTACGCTCAACACCAGCAACCACGCTACTTTCAGCTAACTGTACCTGCGCTAAGCTACGCACGATTTCACTGGGTTTGCAGCGTTTCTAGGCAACTCATAATCCTCGGGTCCACGGCTCGAGTCCGTATGGGCCCACCACCTTTAAAGCCTCGTATTGCGCGGCTTTTGTATTTCTCAGCCCCGCTAGCTGCGCGTCACAGTTCCTCATTTTTCCCTGAACCTTTGCCCTTATTGCCCAGTCGGCTTTAAGTACCGTCGCGCTCCGCGGCGCCAGCAAAGGATGCGTGTTATGCGAGACCGCACCAGCAGGATCGCCGTTTCACCGCCGCACCTCGAACAGCTATGGCAGCGTTACCAGCGGGTGCGTGCTGCCAGTGAGCGGCTCTGTGAGCCGCTGGAGGCCGAGGATTATGTGATCCAGAGCATGGCGGATGTCAGCCCGCCGAAGTGGCATCTGGCGCATGTCACCTGGTTCTTCGAGGCCTTCGTGCTGCAGCCCTTTCTGCCGGGTTATCGCCCGCTGGATGAGCGCTACGACCATCTGTTCAATTCCTACTACAAGACCCACGGCACGCCCTTCGAGCGGTCGCAGCGCGGGTTGTTGTCGCGGCCGACGGTAAGCGAGGTGTACGCCTATCGCAGCCATGTCGATCTGGCCATGGCGCAGTTGCTCCAGTCAGGCAGTGAACTTGCCGACGAGGTTCTGCAGCGGGTCGAGCTGGGGCTGGAGCATGAGCAGCAGCATCAGGAGCTGCTGCTGATGGATATCAAGCACATCCTGGCGCAGAACCCGTTGCGACCGGTTTACCGGCATGACCTCAAGCCAGGCGGCGCTGACGCAAGCGAGCTGCGCTGGATTCAGTTCCCCGCCGGGCTGCGGCATGTCGGCCATAGCGGCGATGGCTTTGCCTTCGATTGCGAGCGGCCGCGCCACCGGGTGTTCGTCGAGGCCTTCCAACTGGCCAGCCGGCCGGTGAGCAACGGCGAGTATCTGCAATTCATCCACGATGGCGGTTATCGCAGCACGGCGCTGTGGCTGGCGGACGGTTGGGACCATATCCAGCGCGCCGGCTGGCAGGCGCCGCTGTACTGGCTGCGCGAGGGCGACGACTGGCTGGAGCTGACCCTAGGCGGCCCGCGCGAGCTGGATCTGCATGCACCGGTGTGTCACCTGAGCTACTTCGAGGCCGAGGCTTTCGCCACCTGGGCGCAGGCGCGTTTGCCACGCGAAGAGGAATGGGAAGTGGCCGCGCAGGACGATCCGCTGTGGGGCAATTTCGTCGAGAACGATCACCTGCAGCCGGTGGCTGCGGGCGCGGGTGATGGCCTGCAGCAGCTCTATGGCGATGTCTGGGAATGGACCGCCAGCGCCTACCGCCCCTACCCCGGCTTTCGGCCGCTGGGCGGCAGCCTGGGTGAGTACAACGGCAAGTTCATGTCCGGGCAGATGGTGTTGCGTGGCGGCAGCTGCGCCACGCCTGAAGACCACGTGCGCCCCACCTATCGCAACTTCTTCTACCCCACCATGCGCTGGCAGTTCTCCGGCCTGCGCCTGGCCAAGGAGCTCTGAGCATGGCATTGGCAATACGTACCCACGAACAATCCCTGACCCCGGAACAGGAAAGCCTGCGCGAAGAAGCGCTGCGCGGCTTCGCGGCCAGCCCGAAGACGATGTCACCGAAGTTCTTTTACGATCATCGCGGCTCGCAGCTGTTCGAGCTGATCTGTCAGCAACCGGAGTACTACCCGACGCGCACCGAGGAAACCATCCTGCGCCTGGCGGCCAACGACATCGCCGAGCTGGCCGGGCGTAATGCCAGCCTGGTGGAACTGGGCAGCGGCGCCAGCCGCAAGATCCGTCTGTTGCTCGAAGCCCTGCGCCCGGCACGTTACCTGGGCATCGATATCTCCCGTGAGTTTTTGCAGGTCTGCACGCGTCGACTCGCGGCGGATTATCGCTGGCTCGACGTGCACGCCCTGTGCGCCGACTTCAGCCAGCCGTTGAAGCTGCCCGCCGAGGCACTTGGGCAAAGGCCGCTGGCGTTCTTCCCTGGCTCCAGCATCGGCAATTTCGATCCGGATGAAGCTCGCGCCTTTTTGCGCAACCTGCATCGGGCGCTGCCGGCCGGCAGTGGCCTGCTGATCGGCGTTGATCTGGTCAAGGACCGCCAGGTGCTGGAGCGCGCCTACAACGACCAGGCCGGGGTGACTGCACTGTTCAACCACAACCTGCTCGAGCGCATTCGCAACGAGCTGCATAGCGATATCGACCCGCGCCTTTTTCAGCACCGGGCCTTTTACAACGAAGCCGAGTCACGCATCGAGATGCACCTGGTCAGCCGGCAGGCGCAGCGGGTGCGCATCGAGGATCGCGTGTTCGACTTCGCCGCTGGCGAAACCCTGCACTCTGAGAATTCCTACAAGTACACGCCGAGCGGCTTTCGTGAGTTGGCAGACGAATGCGGCTTCGCCTCGGTCGCCATGTGGCGCGACCCGGCGCAGCTGTTCAGCGTGCATTTCTTGCGGAGGGAGTGAGGGGATTCGTCAGGGAGAAATGGCGAACCGTCGCCAGGGGAGGAGTAAGCAAATTGCTGCGTGATCTTCTGCCCTCTCCCCCACCCTGTGCCCCAGCCCTTCGCAGAGCTCAGGTCGCAACAGCGGGCGAAGCGTTGCTTCGCTGTTTCCGCTGTAGCCCCATGAATGGGAGAGGGGAGCAAAGCGCGTTCGACATTAGTAGGCGAGCGCGCTCGGGACAGGCCTCAGCGTTTGGCGATGATATACACCGCGTGCACGATGCCAGGGATGTAGCCGAGCAAGGTGAGCAGGATGTTGAGCCAGAAGGCGCCGCCGAAACCGACCTGGAGGAACACGCCCAGCGGCGGCAGCAGGATAGCGATGAGGATACGAATAAGGTCCATGCGGTACTCCTTTACATTCCATAACGGGGTACCTGAATAGACTCTGAGCAGCGCCTGGCAGTTCATTCGCGGCGAGCAAGTCAGCGGCAATACTGAGAACCAGACGCTGGCGTCGCCAGGGATATGACTTTAGTCTGGCGCCAAGATGGAAGCGCCCCACATGCCTGAACAATCACAACAAGAACGCATCATCGTCGCCGACGACCACCCGGTTTTCCGCGATGGCCTGTGTCGTATCGCCCAGCGCGTCTTTCCTATGGCGTGCATTCTCGAAGCCGGTGACATGGATGAAGTGCTAAGCCTGGCGCAAGCCAGCACGGCGCCAAGCCTGTTCATGCTCGATCTGCTGTTCCCCGGCCAATCACCGCAGGCCATCAGCGCGTTGCGCCAGACCTTTGCGCGCAGCTCGATCGTGATCGTGTCGATGGTCGACAACCGCGAGTTGATCGATGAAGTGATGAGCGCAGGTGCGGACGGTTTCATCGGCAAGGCGACGCCGCCGGATGAAATCGCCGATGCGTTACTGGCCGTGCGCGCTGGCGAGTTCGTCCTGACCCTGGGCCCGTCCGGCGTGCCGGCCTTCGCCGAGGACCGTCATCTGCTGGAACAACTGACGCCGCGTCAGCAGGAGGTCTTGCTGCTGGTGGTGCGCGGCCTGTCGAACAAGGAAATCGCCCGCGAGCTGGCGATCTCGCCCTTTACCGTGCGCATCCACGTGTCCTCGCTGCTGCGCACGCTGGATGTCAGCACCCGCGCAGCGGCCGCCGCCAAGGGCGCCAAGGCCGGGCTGGTGTGAGCATCACGCGGCCTTGAGCTTAAGTTTCAATGCCACCAACAGCGAACGCAGC
The DNA here is from genome assembly GCF_032621725.1 of Pseudomonas sp. zfem001. Lineage (NCBI taxonomy): Bacteria > Pseudomonadati > Pseudomonadota > Gammaproteobacteria > Pseudomonadales > Pseudomonadaceae > Pseudomonas > Pseudomonas sp. zfem001. Next base: position 193,160 of record NZ_JAVYJI010000003.1, read on the forward strand.
TCGGCGGGCTGTACCGGTTTCGACAGAATCGGGATATCGCTGTCGCCCACCTGCTCCTGCACGCGGCGCACATCGTGCCCGGTCATGATGATCGCAGGCACCTTACGCCCACTGCTGCGCCGCACGTGCTGGATGCAGTCGGCGCCCGAAGCCTCGGTGCCGAGGTCGAAATCCGTCACCACCAGATCGAAATGCGCAGAGGCGTCGGGCAGCGTGCTGAAGGTGGCAACTTCGCAGCCCCATTTCTGCAGCAAGGTAGCGGTGGCCAGCAGAACGTTCTGGTCATCCTCGATCAGGCACACACGCAAGCCATCGAGCATGCGCGGCGCCTGCAGGGTGCTGCGTTTGGCGGAGGACGGCTCGCTCGGCGCCTCGACGCGCTGCAGGCCGTCGATGACCGCCCGCGTACCGCGTTTCTCCACGGAGCGAATGCTGACGCGCATGTCCATCAGCGCGCCCAGGCGTCTGACGATGGCCAGGCCCAGGCCCATTCCCTCGACGTCGCTGTCGCGCTGCTGACGCACGCGGTAGAACTCCTCGAAGACGCTGTCGAGATGGCCGGCGGCGATGCCGCGCCCCTTGTCGTAGACCTCGATGGCGACGCCTGGCCCACGACGCCGACAGGCGATCAACAGCGGTTTACCCGGCGCATATTTCAGGGCGTTGGACAGCAGGTTCTGCAGCATGGTGGTGAGCAGCACCGGGTCGGCACGCACGTACAGCGGCGGGCAGCGCAGGCGCATCTCGACCCCGGCCCAGCGCGCCGCTTCGGCGTTTTGCTGGATGAGCTGCTGCAGCAGGCTGCGCAGCTCCAGCGACTCCAGATGCGGCACCACCTTACCGCTGTCGAGCGAGTACATATCGAGAATGGTGCGGAACAGGCGTGCGACGCTGTGCAGCGATTTGTCGATGTTCTCCACTAGGCGCCGCTGCTCGGTGCCCAGACTGCTGTCGCGCAGGCAGGCGGTGAACAGGCTAATGGAATGAATGGGTTGCCGCAGGTCATGGCTGGCCTGGGCGAGAAACTGCGACTTGGCGCGGTTGGCGGCCTGCTCGGCCTCGGCCGCCTGGCGCGAGCGTTTGAGCAGGACATGCATATAGGTCGGCGCCATCAGGGTGGTGAGCAGCAGCGTGACGATCAGGTAGGGCTGGGACTGCCAGTACGCCGACAGGCTGGCGACCAGCGTCAGCGACAGCAACGCCATCAGGGTGGCCAGCAGCAAGTAGCCGGAACCGTAGCGCAAGCCATAGCCGATGGTGACCCAAAGCAGAATCGCGTAGACCGGCAGCATGGCCGTGCCGCCGCATGTCAGGACCACCGTGATACCGGCATAGTCGGTGAGCATGGTGATCAGCCGACGCCCACGATAGTTGCCAGGACGCCGCCTGATATCGAACCAGATCAGCGTGGCAACAACGCTGAAGACGCACTCCAAGACGAAGATCTTCCATACCAGCGCCGGGTTGATCAGCGAGAAATAGTAGAGGATCACGATGTAGCAGGCCGCGACCGACATGAAGATCAGCCGCACCCCGGCCTGGGCGCGTTCGGTGTCGTAAGCGGTGGTAGCGGTCCCGGACATGACGTTTCCCTGCTGATTACAGCTCATGTTGTGCTGCCGGCACCTTAGGCCGGAGCCTGCAACCGGCGCAAGGAACTGGTTGGCAGGCACAGCGACACTAGTACACCCGCACTATTTCGCACGGTCCCACCCCTTCCTAAAATCCGGGCAACGCCTCGGCACTGGGTCGAGGACCGGTCATTGAAGGGAATATCTGATGAACATCAAAGGAGCCCTGGGCGTCCTCATGAGCGCCACCGTGCTGGCCTCGCTGAGCGGCTGCCTGGCGCAGAACACGCAAACCCAGGGACTGCAAAACACCCAACTGGCTAACGACCCATGCGCGCCGAGCGCCACCAGCAACCTGATCGCCACCGGACGCAGCCTGTTGGATATGGCCAATACCGTGCTGGAAACTCAGCAGAGCTTCAATGGCAACTCGGCGACCTATGCGAAACGCATGGAAGTGGCGGAGAACGCGCAGAAGGTCAACCAGGGCAACAATGTGCTGAATAACATCGAAAACCTGGCCGGTGCCGGCCAGCAGCCCTGCGCGCCAGCCGCACCGGCCAGCGCAGCACGCTAGCTGGCACTCACAGCCGCACGTCGAATTTGTCCAGTAGCAGCTCGGTCGGTATGTCGCTGCTGACCAGTTGATTGCGGCCGCGCTGCTTGCCGCTGTACAGGCGGCGGTCAGCGGCGCGGTAAAGCTCGGCGGCGCTGCGACCGTCCCTGGGCCAGGTGGCCAGACCAAAGGTGGCGGACAGCGTGATCTGCTCGCCGTCGTACTCCAGCGGCTGTTCGGCAATCTGCTTGCGCAACTTATCTACCAGCGGGTCAGCACCGGTGTTGTCGGTGTGACTGAGCAGCAGACCGAACTCTTCCCCACCCAGGCGACCGAGAAAGTCGGTCACGCGCAGACGCTGCTGGAGGATCTGGCAGATGTGTTGCAGCGCCATATCACCCGCCTCGTGCCCCCATTGGTCGTTGACCTGCTTGAAGTGGTCGACATCGAGCAGCACCAGAACCAGATGCCCGCTACTGCGTTCAGCCTCCTGAATGCTGCGTTGCAGCGCGTGCTGAAAGCTGCCGCGGCTGGCCACGCCGGTAAGTGAGTCGGTCTGCGCCAGGCGCTCAAGCTCCTCGTAGGCCTGCATGCGCAAGCCGTCGTAGATGTGCACGAACACCAGGATCAGCACGCCGCACAGGGCGGCGTTGCCCAGGTCGATCAGGCCGCGGGTGTCCAGGGTCAGGTGATTGTCGGCGAAGTACAGCAAAAGCCCGGCGAGCATGAACGGCGCGGTGAGCAGGAAGGCGCGCTGCTTGCCCAGCAGCAGGTAAGCCAGCAGCGGGATCATGTACAGCCAGACGAATGCCGCTGATGAGGCATCCGGCATGACGATGATGTAGAGGATGAAGCAGAAGGTCGGGATCAGGTACAGGTAGATCCACAGGTACAGATGGCGGGCGCGCTCGATGCGCCAGGCGCCGAACAGTAGCAAGGCGGTGCACAGCACTTCGAGGATGGCGAACGGATAGTTGCCAGCCAGGGCCTGCAGCACGGCAAAGCCTCCCAGGGTCAGGCCGGTGGCGAGCAGGATGGTGCGCATCAGCGCACGCTTGCCTGATTCGCGCAGCCCTTCGCAGTGCCCCGCGCCTACGTCCCTGTGATCGTTATAGTTGCCGTCGCCCATTTTATTGCCCAGCGCCGCCGCCCTCAGCAGTGCGCAGCCCCCCGCTGCGCACCATCAGGCAACTATAGACGGCCTTGCCTGTTTTACACCGCATAACCCAGCACACGCGGCAGCCACAGGGCGATTTCCGGGAATATCGCCACCAACAGCAGGGCACTGGACATCACCACGACGAACAGCGCGGCCCAGCCGACGGTTTGTTCCAGGCGTATCTTGGCGACCTCGGCCGTGACCATCAGGTTGATCGCCACCGGTGGGGTGAACTGGCCGATGGCGATGTTCATCGCCAGCAGGATGCCGAACCACACCGGGTTCCAGCCGAAGTGCTGCATGACCGGAATCAGGATAGGCATCAGGATCAGGTAGATGGAGATGGCGTCGAGCAGCATGCCAGCCAGCAGCACGGCGAGCATCACCAGAGCCAGCAACACCCAGCCATTATCCGACAGCGAGATCAGCCATTCGGCCATATGGCGGAAAGTGCCAAGCATGGTGCCGGCCCAGGCGAAGATGCCGGCCAGGGCGATGATCAGCATGACCACGCCGGAGATCACCCCCGCCTCACCGCACAGGCGCCAGAGGCTGCGCCAGTCCAGCTCGCGGGTGACGAACAGGCCGACCAGCACGCCATAGGCCACGCCGACCACAGCGGCCTCCGTGGGAGTGAACAGGCCGCTGCGCAGGCCGCCGAGGATCAGTATCGGAGCGAACAGCGCCGGCAGCGCCTGCTTGAAGCTCTCACCCAGCGGCGGGCGCTCGCCCTGCTCCGGGGACTCCCAACCATAGCGGCGCGACAGCAGCCAGGCCGGCAGCAACAGCACCAGGCCGGCGAGAATGCCGGGGAACAGGCCGGCGGCAAACAGCGCACGCAGATCGACACCTGGCACCACGATGGAGTAGAGAATCAGCGCGATGGACGGCGGAATCAGGATCGCCGTCGAAGCCGAAGCGGCGATCAGCGTGGCGGAGAACGGCTTGGGATAGCCCGCCTTGGTCATGCTCGGCAGCATAACCATGGCCACGGCAGCGGCATCGGCCGGGCCGGAGCCGCTCATGCCGCCCATGATCAGACAGACCAGCACCGCGACCATGGCCAGGCCACCGTGACGCGGCCCGATCAGCGCCTGAGCGAAGCGCACCAGTCGCAGCGCCACGCCGGCTTTCTCGAACACCAGGCCGGTGAGGATGAACAGCGGAATGGCGATCAGCGGGTACTTGGCGACGCCGTTGTAGGTGTTGGTGCCCAGGGTGGCGAGCATGTCCGGCGACAGGCCGGCAATGATGCCGATGGCGCCGGACAGGCCGAGGGCAAAGGCCACCGGCACACCGAGCGCGAGCAGTACGACGAAGCTGAAGATCAGCCAGAGATCAGGGCTCATCGCTGATTCTCCCGCGCAGACGATCCAGGGTGACCTGGGTCAGGCGCACGAATACCAGCAGCGCCAGAATCGGTAGCCAGATAACGTACCACCAGTTGGGCAGGCCCAAACCTGGCGACTCGGAATCCCACTGGAATTCCTCCCAGGCGAATTGACCGCCGTACCAGCACACCAGCCCCAGCACCAGCGCACCAGCCAGCCACTGCAGCAGGATCAACGGCGTGCGCAGGCGCGGGAACAGGCGCTCGAGCAGGCCGATACGAATATGTCGGTTGCTGCGCATGGCCACCGAAGCACCGGCGAAGGTGAGGATGACCAGCAGGAACACCGAGATTTCCTCGGTGAAGGCGAAAGAGGCATCGGTGAAATAACGCACCACGACGTTGGCCAGGCTGATCAGGCTGATGATCACCAGGGCCAGTGTGGCGAGCACGCGCTCCAGCGGCGCGTCGACTTGCTTGCTCATAAAAACCTCGAATGACCGACTTGGCGTTGTTCCGCGCAAGTGCCGCKGGSCCTCTCCCCCAGCCCCTCTCCCATAAATGGGAGAGGGGAGCGGATCGGTGTCGCGCTACAAACTGGCAGCATCACGCCCGAAACCCTTGGATTTCCGGTCAGATGAAACGAATCAGGGCTGGGCCACGGCCTTGCGTGCGGCGTCCATCAGCTTATCGCCAATGCGCGGTGCCCATTTCTCATGCACGCTGGTAGTGGCCTCGACGAAGGCGGCACGCTCGGCGTCGCTCAGTTCGATCACTTCCACACCGCGCTCACGCACGTCGACCAGACGCTGCGCCTGGGCGCCGCGCGACAGTTCGATCTCCCACTTGCCAGCGTCGATGGCGGCCTGGCTGAGCAGCTCGCGATCTTCCTCAGGCAGGGATTGCCATACGCGCTGGTTGACGGCGAACACCAGCGGGTCGGCCATGTAGTCCCACAGGGTCAGGTACTTCTGGCCGACCTGGTCGACACGCGCCACATCGAAGACCGACAGCGGGTTTTCCTGGCCGTCCACCGCGCCGGTGGTCAGCGCCGGTTTGGCGTCGGCCCAGCTCATTTGCGTGGGGTTGGCGCCGAGGGCATTGAAGGTGTCCTGGAACAGCGGCGAACCGACCACACGAATCTTCAGGCCAGCCATGTCAGCCGGGCTGCGTACCGGCTTGGCCGAGTTGGACAGCTGGCGGAAGCCGTTCTCGCCCCAGGCCAGCGGCACGATGCCGCGCTGCTCGATGGCGGCGAAGGCCAGCTTGCCAGCCTCACCCTGGGTGATGGCGTCGAGGTCGGCGTCGTTCTTCATCAAGAACGGCAGGGAAAACAGGTTGAGCTCCGGCACCTGCGGCGACCAGTTGATGGTCGAGCCCACGGCCATGTCGATCAGGCCGGAGCGCATGGCGGAAAATTCCTTGGTCTGGTCGCCAGCGACCAGTTGCGCATTGGGATACACGCGCAGGGTAATGCGCCCTTCGGAGCGCTCGTTGACCAGATCGGCCCACTTCTGCGCGGCCTGGCCCCAGGGGAAGGCGTCCGAAAGTACGGTGGAAACGGAGTATTCACGCGCGTGCGCGGTGGCGCACAGGGCGGTCAGCGCAGCGCCAGCGGCGAGCGCGGAGAAGAGTCGCTTGAGTTTCATCGGGGCGTCCTTGTATGGATCTTGGTCATTGTCGTTGTGGCACCGGCAAAGCGGTGCGGATCCAGCGGCGAGCGGGTGGCTCGCCTGGCGCGCCTGGTCGGCACGCAAAAGGGACACGGCAGGTGTCACGACTGCCGGGCAGGCCTTGTGGGCGATCGGCAGGTGCCGGCGGGTTACGCGCAGCCGCCCAACTATTCCAGAAGCGCGCGGCGAATGCCATTGTCTGATGACTGTTGACGTTGCCCGCCCCGATCCGCGCTGCCCATAATCACCGGCATCTCATTTCCGGACCCTCGCCCATGGCCATCTCCCGCGACGACCTCGACCAGCATGGTCTGATCATCGGCGTGTCGCCCGAGCGCTTTCGCGCGGTGGCCATGCCGCTGTTGTTCGATCACCTCGACGCGCAGTGCGAGGGCACCATCGCGGTCAATCGCCAGGCGCGTATCGTCTGGATCAACGACAAGTACGCGCAGAAGGTCGGCATCGCCGATGCACGCACGGCGCTGGGCAAGGAAATCGAGGAAGTGCTACCGGCCAGCCGCCTGCGTGAGGTGGTGGAAAGCGGCCAGCCGAGCATGCTCGATCTGATGGCCTTCGGCAGCGAGCACTTCGTGGTGACCCGCATTCCGCTGCGCGACGAGGACGGCACCCTGGTCGGCGCGCTGGGCTTCGTCCTGTTCGACCGCGCCCGCCATCTCAAGCCGCTGATGGCCAAGTACAACAACCTGCAGACGCAACTGCTCGCCACCCAGCACGAACTGGCCAAGGCACGCCGCGCGCGCTACACCATCGCCGGCTTTATCGGCGCCAGCGCGGCGGCCAGCGAAGTGAAGCGCAAGGCTCGCCGCGCCGCGCAGCTCGATGCCACGGTGCTGATTCGCGGCGAAACCGGCACCGGCAAGGAGCTGCTGGCGCAGGGCATTCACAACCTGTCGCCACGCGCCAACGGACCATTCGTCGCGGTCAACGTCGCGGCGATTCCGGAGACACTGGTCGAGGCCGAGCTGTTCGGTACGGCGCCCGGCGCCTTTACTGGCGCCGACCGCAAGGCGCGCATCGGCAAGTTCGAAGTGGCCAACGGCGGCACCCTGTTTCTCGATGAAATCGGCGACCTGCCGCTGCCGTTGCAGGCCAAGCTGCTGCGCGTGTTGCAGGAACAGGAGGTGGAGCCGCTCGGCTCCAACCAGGTCAAGCCGCTCAACGTGCGGGTGATCGCGGCGACCCATATCGACCTGGAAGCCAAGGTGGCCTCCGGGCAGTTCCGCGATGATCTCTACTACCGCCTCAACGTGCTGGCCCTGCGCGTGCCGCCACTGCGAGAACGTGCCAGCGACATTCCGGCGCTGATCGAACACCTGCTCGATGACCTGGCCAACCGCTCCGGCCTGGCGCCCATGGAGCTGACGGACGATGCCCTCGCCCTGCTCTGCGCGCAGCCGTGGAAGGGCAACGTGCGTGAACTGCGCAACCTGCTGGAGCGGGCGCAGTTGGCAGTCGATGGGCGGTTGGATGGCGAGGCCTTGCGCGGTTTGCTGGTCGACCCGGTCACGCCGAGTACACCGATGCCCGCTGCGCCAGTGATGATGAGCACGGCGCAGACGCTGGCCGAACAGCTGGCGCAGGCCGAGCGCCAGGCATTGGTGGCGGCACTGGCGGCCTGCGATGGCAATCGCCAATTGGCCGCCGAGCGCCTGGGCATTTCCCGCGCCGGGTTCTACGCCAAGCTGGCGCAGCATGGGCTGGGGCGAAGGGGCTGAGCACTGGTCGCTGGTCGTGGGAACGGCTGGGCGGCATTCCGCTTCAGCCGCGATTATCACCGAACCGGAAATCGCTTCGCGGCTAAAGCCGCTCCTACAGAGACCGTCGCTCACCACAATTGCGTAGCCAGGATGAAATCCGGGGATCAGGCGCCGCAAAACCTCGGATTACATCCGGGCTGCGGTTCGGGCGTAGGGTGGATCACGCTTTATCGATCCACCATTGGCTACACCGCTGAACGCAACGGTGGAAATGAACAGCGATTTCCATCCTACGAAACGCTCTTGTTGTCTAGAAATCTGGACAAGTTGCCCACCAGAAAATCCACAAATCTGGATTAATTCCAATTTTATGGACAAACGATTCTCCACCCCAGACTCCACGCCTATCCCCAAACTGGCCTGAAAAGCCCGCCCAGTAAGGCTTCCCGCACTATCGACCAAAGTCTCACCCCACCCTGGCACGACTCTGGCTCTGTATCCGGCAAAGGCGCACTGCCGCATCCGCGCCTTCTCGATAAACGGCCCTGAGCCGGTAGAACAACAACAAAAGGAACCACCCATGGGTACCCTCGGTATTCTGATTTCCCTCGCATTGTTGATGTACCTCGCCTATCGCGGCATCAACGTCCTGATCCTCGCCCCGCTGCTGGCCCTGCTGGCGTTGCTGTTCGCCGGCGACATCGCCCTGCTGCTGCCCACCTACACCCAGGTGTTCATGAAAGCCATGGGCGGCTACGTGATTCAGTTCTTCCCGCTGTTCCTGCTCGGCGCGCTGTTCGGCAAGTTAATGGACGACTCGGGATCAGCGCGCGCCATCGCCCACGGCATCGTTGCCAAGGTCGGCAGTGAGCGCGCCATCCTGGCCATCGTACTGGCCTGCGGCATCCTCACCTACGGCGGCGTATCGCTGTTCGTGGTGGCCTTCGCCGTGTACCCGATCGGCGCCGCGCTGTTCCGCGAGGCGGGCATTCCCAAGCGCCTGATCCCCGGTGCCATCGCCCTCGGCTCGTTCACCTTCACCATGACCGCGCTGCCCGGCACGCCGGCTATCCAGAACGCCATCCCCAACCCCTTCTTCGGCACCGACGCCTTCGCCGCGCCGGGTCTGGGGGTGATCGCCGGCCTGATCATGTTCGGCCTCGGCACCTGGTGGCTCACCGCGCAGTCGCGCAAGCTGATGGCCGCAGGCGAAGGCTACGGCGAGCACCGCGACGACCCGGTCGTCGAAGAGCGCCGTGACATTCCCGGCTTCTGGCTGGCGCTGCTGCCGATCTTTGTGGTGATCGCGCTGAACTTCCTGATGGCCAAGCAGATTCTGCCGGCCGTCGACACCAGCTACCTGGCCAAGCCGGAATACGGCGGTCTGCAGGATGCCAAATCGCTGATCGGTATCTGGTCGATCATCGTCGCCCTGGGCGCCGCCATCGTGCTGCTGATCGCCATGCACTGGAAGCGCTGGATGGATTTGAAGAAGAGCGTCAACGACGGCGCCTTCGGCTCCATGCTGCCTATCCTCAACACCGCCGCCGAGGTGGGTTACGGCACGGTGATCGCCTCCCTGGCCGGCTTCGTCATCATCCGTGACCTGGTGCTGGGCGTATCCAGCAACCCGCTGGTCTCCGAAGCAGTGGCGGTGAACATCCTCGCCGGTATCACCGGTTCCGCCTCCGGCGGTATGTCCATCGCGCTGAAGACCCTCGGCGCGCAGTACTTGGAAATGGCCAACGCCGCCGGCATCAGCCCCGAGCTGCTGCACCGTGTCGCCGCCATGGCCTCGGGCTGCATGGACACCCTGCCGCACAACGGCGCGGTGATATCGCTGCTGGCGATCTGCAAGCTCACTCACCGTGAGTCGTACAAGTTCATCTTCGTCAACACCGTGGCCTTCCCGCTGGTGGCGCTGGTGGTGGTGATCACCCTGGGCACGATGTTCGGAAGCTTCTGACGTTCTCTGTAGGAGCGGCTTCAGCCGCGATCTTCGCGGCTGAAGCGGAGCGCCGCCGGCCGCTCCTACAGCCCTCTGCAATTCACGAGTACCCGCAATGAGCAAGATCATGACCGCCGCCGAAGCCGTGGCGCGCATCCCGGACAACGCCAACCTGGCCACCGGCGGCTTCGTCGGCATCGGTTTCGCCGAGCAGATCGCCATCTCCCTGGAACAGCGTTTCGTGGCTGAACAAGCGCCGCGCGATCTGACCCTGGTGTATGCCGCCGGCCAAGGCGACGGCAAGGGTCGCGGCCTCAACCACCTGGCCCATGAAGGCCTGGTGCGCCGGGTGATCGGTGGCCACTGGGGTCTGGTGCCGAGGTTGCAGAAGCTGGCGGTGGACAACCGCATCGAGGCCTACAACCTGCCGCAGGGGGTGATCTCCCAGCTGTTTCGCGATATCGCCGCCGGCAAGCCTGGGCAGCTGTCGCGCGTCGGCCTGGGCACCTACGTCGACCCGCGCCATGGCGGCGGCAAGCTCAATGCGCGCACCACTGCCGATCTGGTGCGGCTGATGCCCATCGATGGCGAGGACTACCTGTTCTACCCGAGCTTCCCGATCCACGTCGGCATCGTCCGCGCCACCAGCGCCGACCCTGACGGCAACCTCAGTTTCGAGCGTGAAGCACTGACCATCGAGAGTCTGGCCATCGCCATGGCCGCGCGCAATTCGGGCGGTCTGGTGATCGCCCAGGTCGAGCGGGTGGTCGAGCGCGGCTCGCTCAACCCACGCCAGGTGAAGATTCCCGGCATCCTGGTGGACTGCGTGGTGGTGGCCGAACCGGCCAACCATCAGCAAACCTTCGCCACCGCCTACAACCCGGCCTTCGCCGCCGAGACCCGCGTGCCGGTGGACAGCCTGACGCCCATGCCGCTGGACGTGCGCAAGCTGATCGCCCGCCGCGCGGCGCTGGAGCTGAAAGCGGACGCGGTGGTCAACCTCGGCATCGGCATGCCCGAGGGTGTGGCGGCGGTGGCCGCCGAAGAGGGTGTGATCGAGCGCCTGACGCTAACCGCCGAGCCCGGCGTGATCGGCGGCGTACCGGCCTCGGGCCTGGACTTCGGTGCGGCGAGCAACCACAGCGCCCTGCTCGATCAGCCTTATCAGTTCGATTTCTATGACGGCGGCGGCCTGGATATCGCCTTCCTTGGGCTGGCCCAGGCCGATGCCGCGGGCAACCTCAACGTGTCCAAGTTCGGCAGTCGTCTGGCGGGGGCTGGCGGCTTTATCAACATCAGCCAGAACGCCAAGCAGGTGGTGTTCGTCGGCACCTTCAGCGCCGGCAAGCAGGATATCCGTATCGAGAGTGGCCAGTTGCGCATCATCGAGGACGGCGACGTGCGCAAGTTCGTCGCCGAGGTGGAGCATCGCACCTTCGCCGGCCGCCTCGCCGCCGAGCGCGGCCAGCCGGTGCTCTATGTCACCGAGCGCTGCGTGCTGCGCCTGACTACCGAAGGGCTGGAACTGATCGAAGTGGCGCCGGGCGTGGACATCGAGCGCGACATCCTCACGCGCATGGACTTCGCCCCCATCGTGCGCGAACCGAAGCTGATGGATGCACGGCTGTTCCGCCCCGAACCCATCGGCCTGGCGCAGTGCCTGGACTAGCGTCGGGACAATCTTTGAGCGTGAACTTACGGGCCTGAACAGGCCCGTTTTTTTGCCAGGAACTCAGCGCGAATCGTGGGGTGGACCACGCTTCACTGGTCCACCCTAAGTAGTCAGCGCGAATACCCCAGGTGGAAATAAACCGCGATTCCCACCCTAGGTCCTTTCACCCAGCTTATGCCGGGCGGCGTATAGGCAGACCATCTCCATCGCCAGGGTGGCGCCGGCCAGCGCGGTGACCTCGGCGTTGTCGTAGGGCGGCGCCACTTCCACCACGTCCATGCCGACCAGATTGATGCCGCGCAGCCCGCGCAGGATCTCCAGCGCCTGATGGCTGGAAAGGCCGCCACACACCGGTGTGCCGGTGCCGGGGGCGAAAGCCGGATCGAGGCAGTCGATGTCGAAGGTCAGGTACACCGGATGCTCGCCCACCCGCGCACGAATGCGCTCGGCGATCTGCTCCGGTGTGCTGCGGTGCACCTCGCGCGCATCGAGCACCTGGAAGCCCATCACGTCATCATTGGTGGTGCGCAGGCCGACCTGCACCGAGCGCGCCGGATCGACCAGCCCTTCGCGCGCGGCGTGATAGAACATGGTGCCGTGGTCGATGCGTTTGCCCTCCTCGTCCGGCCAGGTGTCGCTGTGTGCGTCGAAGTGGATCAGCGCCAGCGTGCCGTGTTTTTTCGCATGAGCCTTGAGCAGCGGGTAGCTGATGAAGTGGTCGCCGCCCAGGGTCAGCAACGCGCTGCCGGCCTCGAGAATGCGCGTGGCGTGCGCCTCGATCACCGCCGGGGTGTCCTGCGGCGTGCCGTGGTCGAACAGGCAGTCGCCATAGTCGACGCAGGCGAGCACATCGAAGGGGTCGAATTCCCAGGGAAAATGCCGCGCCCAGGCTGACAGGATCGAGGCAGCGCGGATCGCCCGCGGGCCGAAGCGGCTGCCCGGGCGATTGGTAGTAGCGGTGTCGAAGGGCACGCCGCTGATGGCCAGATCCACGCCGGTCAGGTCACGGCTGTAGCGCCGACGCATAAAGCTGGTAATGCCGGCGTAGGTCGGCTCGGCGGCGGTGCCGTAGAGACTGGCGCGGGTGATGGCCTGGTCGTTATCGAAGGCTTGATCCATGGTCGGGTACTCGTTTCGGTGATGTTCGCGAGCAGAGCTCGCTCCTACAGACTCAGTACTGGCTGCGGAAGGCCGTCCACAGGCGGGTGCGCTGACGCTGCTCGCGCAGGCTCAGCACTTCTTCGGCGAACAGGCGCTCGCGCACGGCTTCGGGCGGGTAGATATCCGGGTCGCCACTCACCGCCTCATCCAGCAGCGGCGTGGCCGCGCGGTTGGCGTTGGCGAAGAACAGGGTGTTGGTCAGTTCGGCAATGGCCTCTGGCTGCAGCATGAAGTCGATGAACGCGCGGGCATTGCCTGGGTGCGGCGCATCGGCGGGAATGGCCATGGTGTCGAACCAGATCAGCGTGCCTTCGCGCGGAATGCGGTAGAGCACTTCGAAGGGTTGCCCGGCCTCGGCAGCACGCGCAGCGGCCATGCCGGCGTCGCCGGTGTAGGTCAGCGCCAGGCAGGTTTCGCCCTTGGCCAGATCGTCGATCTGCCGGGCATTGCCGATGTAGCGCAGGTTCGGTTGCAGCGCGGCGAGCAAGGCGCTGGCTGCGTCCAGATCAGCGGCCTTGGCACTGTAGGGCGGCTTGCCCAGGTAATTGAGGGCGATGGCGATCACCTCCTGCGGCGAGTCGAGCACAGAGATGCCGCAGTCCTTCAGCTTGCTGGCGTACTCGGGCTTGAACAGCAGGTCGAGGCTGTCCAGGGCCACGCCGGGTAGGCGCTGCTCGACAGCCTGTTTGTTGATCGCCAGGCCTACGGTGCCCCAGGTGTAGGGCACGCCGTACTGGTTGCCGGGGTCGACGCTGGCCAGCTTGGCCAGCAGCTCGGGGTCGAGGTTGCTGGCGTTTTTTAGCGCCCCCACTGGTTGCAGCGCCTTGGCCTGGATCGCCCGCGACAGGCCGCTGGACGCGGGAAAGACCACGTCATAACCACTGCCCCCGGTCATCAGCTTGCTCTCCAGCACATCGGTGCTGTCGAAGGTGTCGTATTTGACCCGGATGCCGGTTTCGGTCTGAAAGCGCGCGAGCGCCTGCGGTGCCACGTAGTCGGCCCAGTTGTACAGGTTGAGCTGTTTCGGCTCCGCCATCAGCGGTGTGGCGATAGCCAGAAGCAGCAGGCTTGCAGCAAGACGCATGGTTTTATCCTCGGGCAGATTCGGTTGGCCGTGCCTCTCTGCTGGAGGCTAGGTTCTGTACGAAAAGTGCCTGCGCTCGGTGATGCTTCGTTAAAAATGGGTTCGGAATGCTCATTTACAGCTCGTAAACTCCGCTTCCTCACCCATTTTTGCCTCGCCTGACCTTCGCTCGACGACTTTTCGTACAGAACCGGGCATGCCGGCATCCTGCACCCGGCGTTGCTTCGGATAAATTCGAAGTGTTCTACTCCAACATCGACAGTCATCAATGTATGGAGCCCACATGCTCAGCCAATTGCGCGACCTTGATCTGCAACTGCTGCGCCTGTTCGTCACTGTGGTGGAAAGCGGCGGCTTCAGCGCCGCGCAGGGTGAGCTGGGCATCGGCCAGTCGACCATCAGCACACAGATGGCCAAGCTGGAAACGCGCCTGGGCTTTCGCCTGTGCGAGCGCGGCAAGGCCGGCTTTCGCCTGACGCCCAAGGGCGAGCAGGTGCTGGCTGCCACACGCAAGCTGTTCGCCGCCATCGAGACCTTCAAGGGCGAAGCCCAGGGCATGGCTGACAAGCTGCTCGGCGAGCTGCGCATCGGTCTATCGGAGGCGCTATCGGACGAGGTGATCGAGCGTATCGGCAAGGCCGTCGGACGTTTTCGCCAGCGCAACCAGGCGGTGCAGATCGAACTGCTCAGCGCCATGCCCGCCGAGCTGGAACGACGCCTGCTGCAGGATCAGCTGCAACTGGCCATCGGCTATTTTTCCGGCAGCCAGACGGCGCTGGACTATCAGCCGCTGTTCGACGAGCGTCAGCGCCTGTACTGCGGCCGCCAACATCCTCTGTTCGAGCGACAAACGCTGAGCGCCGACGACCTGCAGGACTGCGACCGGGTTGTACATCCCTATCGCTTCATCGCCGCCGACGAGCCCTGGCAGGGCGGTAGCAGCAGCGCCCGTTGCGAGCAGGTCGAGGGCAGCCTGGCATTCATCCTCTCCGGCGCGCACCTGGGCTATCTGCCCGAGCACATTGCCCAACCCTGGGTAAACCGCGGCGGCCTGCGCGCGCTGCCCGGCACCTGGGATTTCACCGTGCAGTTTCGCCTGGCCAGTCATCGCGGCCATCCGCCCAGCGAGGCGCAGAAGGCCTTCAGCGAAGATCTGCTGGATGCATTCAGCACCTGCTGAAACATCCGGGGTCTATAGTGGTTGTTCCTTCCTCACCACACCTTCTGGAGTACACATGAGCAAGACTTACAACGTCGCCGTACTGGTCGGCAGCCTGCGCAAAGCCTCCATCAACCGCAAACTGGCCCTGGCGCTGGCCGATCTGGCGCCCGCCTCACTGAATCTGGAAATCCTCGAGATCGGCGACCTGCCGCTGTACAACGAAGACGCCGACGGCGACAGCGCTCCGGCCTCCTACGCGCCGTTTCGCAGCAAGCTCAAGGCAGCCGACGCGGTGCTGTTCATCACCCCCGAATACAACCGTTCGATCCCCGGCGCGATGAAGAACGCCATCGATGTCGGCTCGCGCCCATACGGCCAGAGCGGCTTCAGCGGCAAGCCGGGCGCCGTGCTCAGCGCCTCGCCCGGTGCTATCGGCGGCTTCGGCGCCAACCACCATCTGCGCCAGTGCCTGGTGTTCCTCGACGTGCACGTGCTGCAGCAACCGGAAGCCTACCTCGGCGGCGCTGGCAACTTCTTCGACGAGAACGGCGTGCTCAGCGACGGCATCAAACCCTTCCTGCAGAAGTTCATCGATGCCTATGCGGCGTGGGTGGCCAAGCAGGCCTGATGCCTTGCGCCGCCCATTCCGGGCGGCGTTTCACACTGCCGATATGCCTTGATACGTGGCCTGAATGACACTGGCGACTAGACCGACCGGTCTACATAATCCAGGCCATGACCAAGACCACTCGCGACAAACTCATCGACGCCATGATCGACGCCCTGCAACGCAAGGGCCTGCATGGCATCGGCCTGACCGAGCTGCTGGCCAGCGCCGCAGCGCCTAAAGGCAGCCTCTACCACCACTTTCCAGGCGGCAAGACCGAGCTGGCCGTGGCCGCCATCGAGCGTGTCGGTCAGCGCGCCACGCAGGGGTTCGCCCAGCTATTCGAGCTTCAGTCCGATCCGCTCGCAGCCTTCTCCACCTGGTTGCAGAGCGCCATCGAGCAATTGCAGGGCAGCGTCTTCGAGCGCGGTTGCCCGTTAGCCGCCATCGCCCTGGAAAGTGGCCCCGAAGACAGCGAAGTGCGCCAGGCGCTAGCCGATGCCTTCAGCGCCATCCGTTCAGCCCTGCAGGAGCAACTGCAGCGTCACGGCTACCCGCAACCGCAGGGCCTGGCCACCTTGTTCATCGCCCTCTACGAAGGCGGCCTGCTGCAGGCCCGCGTCGCCGGCAGCAGCGAGCCTCTGAAACAGGCCGTCGACACCCTGCTCCACCTGACCCGCCAGCACCGCATGGAGCCTACCTGACATGAGCACGAGCATTCGCCGCGAAACCCAGCCCCTGCTGGCCCTCGACGACTATCCGTTGGCCGCCACGCGCTACCACGCAGAGCGCCCCCAGGCACAATTGCTGATCGCCGGCGCTACCGGCGTGCCGCAAGGTTTCTATCGGCGCTTTGCCGAACATGCCGCCAGCCGTGGTTTCAACACTATGACCCTGGACTACCGTGGCATCGGCCAATCCAGGCCAGACAGCCTGCGCGGCTTCGAGATGGAGTATCTGGACTGGGCGCACCTCGATCTGGCCGCTGCGGTGGATCAACATCGGCACGCCGAGCGCCCGCTGTTCATGATCGGCCACTCCTTCGGCGGCCATGCCTTCGGCCTGCTGCCCAATCATGATCAGGTCGCCGGCTTCTACACCTTCGGCACCGGCGCCGGCTGGCACGGCTGGATGCCCAAGGCCGAGCAAGTGCGCGTGCTGGCCATGTGGCGAGTGATCGGCCCGTTGATGACGCGCTACAAGGGCTATCTGGCCTGGAGCAAGCTGGGCATGGGCGAGGATCTGCCACTGGGCGTCTATCGCCAGTGGAAACGCTGGTGCCGCTTCCCCCGCTACTTCTTCGACGACCCACAGATGCCGGGACTGGCCGAGCGCTTCGCCCAGGTGAACACGCCGATGGTGGCGCTCAACAGCCTGGACGACCTGTGGGCACCGCCTGCCTCACGCGATGCCTTCATGGCTGCGTACGTCAACGCGCCCTACCAGACGCGTACGCTCGACTCACAGGCGGAAGGCCTGGGCAATATTGGTCATATGGGGTATTTCCGCCCGGCAGCGCAGCGCCTGTGGGACGAGACGCTGGATTGGTTCGAGCAACTGCGCATCGAACAACGCGCGGCATGAGCAGGCTGCTGAAAATTTCTAGGCCAGAAAAAAGAAAACCCCGCGATTGCGGGGCCTTGCAGACTGTAGTCCTGACATCCTTGATCTGCTCACCATCCTGGCGGCTGTCCAGCGTGTCCCTGTTTGTCTAGGCGCTTCCTGCGCTGAATCCATGTGCGGCAGAGTACGCCCGTACCTGATCAACCAACAGTGGCGATATTCGGCACATCGTGTAAGCCATGGCTTACACGAAACCGCTTCCTGTCAGCCGTCTCGCTTCGCCCCGACCCTCTCGTGTTGGCAGAACGCATTTGCCATGTTTTTTGTGACGTACGTCTTGCTAGACTGCAGTTTGTCCTACAAAAACAACAGACCCCGACAACGGCGGTCACTGGGGCTCGAGTATGCGCGCAGTCACCTTGCTTCTTGGTTGCCTGGCAACCGGCATCAGTACCTTCTCCCAGGCCAGCGGCCAGACCCGACTGGACGATGCCAAACAGGCCATCGATCAGGCGTTCTGGCAGGAGCTCTACGGCAGTGGTGGCACCACGCTCTATTGCGGCCAGACCTTCGCCCGCGAAAGCGGCACCCTGACTGCCAGCCCGATCTACAGCAGCAAGCAGCTCAAGAGCGCGATGCGCTGCGTCACCGACCGCCAGTGCACCATCATGAACCCGCGCTATCCGTACATCGTCGCCGACCTGCACAACTACTACCCGGCGCTGACCCGCGTCGAGCTGGTACGGCGCAACGCCCAGTTCGCCGAACTGGGCGATGACGTGCCGAGCAAGTTCGCCGACATCGGCTGCGACCTGAAAACCAGCTTCCAACTGGTGGAGCCGCGGGGCGAAGCCAAGGGCAATATCGCCCGCGCGATCTTCTACATGCATGTCGAGTACGGCCTGCCCATCGTCGGCCTGGTGCCGATGTACAAGGCCTGGCACCGCATGGACCCGCCGGATGCCGAGGAGAAGGCGCGCAACGACAAGATCGAGGTACTGCAGGGCACGCGCAATCGCTTTATCGACGATCCTTCGTTGGTGGATCAGCTGATCAGCGACTGACTTCGATCACTGTGGGAGGGGCTTTACCACTGCGGATCGCCCTACGGTTGGTGGACAGCCTACGCTCTGCGCTTGTGCAGCGAGCGCAGCTTGTAGCGGTCACCGGGATGGATCAGCCGCGCGTAGCTGATCAGGTGATCGTCCGACCAGGTACGGCGGATCACGCTCAGGCAGGGCATGGCCGGGTCGATCTGCAGCAGCTCGGCCGTGCGCGCATCCGCCAGCACCGCCTCCACCACATGCTCGACATCCGAGATCGGGCAACTGGCGACCAGCACCTCGTTGGGCGTGACCTGAGTGAAGTCGCTCTGCAGGTAATGCGGCACCCAGCGTGGGTTGACGAAACGATCCTCGAGCTGGATCGGCAGGCCGTCCTGCAGGTGCACGAGGATGCTGTGAAATACCTCGCCGCCCAGGCGCAGCCCCAGGCGCAGGGCCACCTCGTCATCGGCGGCGATGGCTTCGCAACGCACCACTTCGTTGCTGTATTCGTGACCGCGACCGCGCACTTCGCTGGCGATGTTCATCACCTCGTGCAGCGGTGACTCGGCCTTGCGGTCGGTGACGAAGGTGCCCAGCCCGGCCTGACGCACCAGATAACCCTTTTGCACCAGGTTCTGGATCGCCTTGTTGGCGGTCATGCGGCTGACGGAGAAATCCCGCGCCAATTGCTCCTCGGGCGGAATCTGGTGATTGACCGGATAGGCGCCGCCGTGAATGCGCTCGAGGAGGAAATCCTCGATGGCCTTGTAGCGCGGGGTGGGACTGGTCACGGCTGCTCCTTGGGTATGCCCGGTGCGCGGATGATAGCGGAGCTTGCGCCACGCTCCCACTTGCGGGCGCGGGCGCAAGCCAGGCGCATCAGCCTACCGACGGCAACATGCCGGCCGGCAGCAGCGGCGTCAGCACGCGCTCGGCCAGCAGCGCGTCAGCGGCGGCGATGTCCGGCGCGAAGAAGCGGTCTTCGACGTAGTACGGCACCTTGGCGCGCAGCGCCTGACGCGCCTGTTCCAACGTCGGCGTGCTCTTCAGCCCTTCGCGGAAGTCCAGGCCCTGGCAGGCGCCCAGCCATTCCACGGCCAGCACGCCACGGGTGTTGGCAGCCATGTCCCACAGGCGCTTGCCAGCGGCCGGCGCCATGGATACGTGGTCTTCCTGGTTGGCCGAAGTCGGCAGGCTGTCAACGCTGTGCGGGTGGGCCAGTGCCTTGTTCTCGCTGGCCAATGCCGCAGCAGTGACCTGGGCGATCATGAAGCCGGAGTTGACCCCACCATTGGCCACTAGGAACGGCGGCAGTTGCGACATGTGCTTGTCCATCATCAGCGAGATACGGCGCTCGGACAGCGCGCCGATTTCAGCGATGGCCAGGGCGATATTGTCGGCAGCCATGGCCACGGGTTCGGCGTGGAAGTTGCCACCGGAAATCACCTCGCCTTCAGCGGCGAACACCAGCGGGTTGTCGGAGACCGCGTTGGCCTCGACGCCGAGCACTTCGGCAGCCTGGCGCAGTTGGGTCAGGCAGGCGCCCATGACCTGTGGCTGGCAGCGCAGCGAGTACGGGTCCTGCACCTTGTCGCAGGCGGCGTGGGAACGGCCGATCTCGCTGCTGTCGCCGAGCAGATGACGGAACGCCGCTGCCGCGTCGATCTGCCCGCGCTGGCCACGAGCGGCATGGATGCGTGCATCGAAGGGCGAGCGCGAACCCAGCAGCGCCTCGACGCTGAGCGCACCACAGACGCTGGCGGCGGCGTACAGGTCTTCACCTTCGAACAGGCCACGCAGGGCGTAGGCGGTGGATACCTGGGTGCCGTTGAGCAGCGCCAGGCCTTCCTTGGCGGCCAGGGTCATCGGCTCCAGGCCGGCGATGGCCAGCGCCTCGCTGGCGGGCAGCCATTGGCCCTTGTGGCGCGCCTGGCTTTCGCCGAGCAGCACCAGCGACATATGCGCCAGCGGCGCCAGGTCACCGGAGGCGCCGACCGAGCCTTTCAGCGGGATATGCGGGTAGACCTCGGCATTGACCAGGGCGATCAGCGCCTCGATCACCGGGCGGCGGATGCCGGAGAAGCCACGCGCCAGGCTGTTGATCTTGAGCAACATGATCAGCCGCACCATGGCGTCGCTCAGCGGCTCGCCGATGCCGGCGGCATGGGACAGCACCAGCGAGCGCTGCAGCTTTTCCAGATCGTCGTTAGCGATGCGGGTCGAGGCCAGCAGGCCGAAACCGGTGTTGATGCCGTAGGCGGTGCGACCCTCGGCGATGATCTGGTTGACGCAGGCGACGCTGGCGTCGATCGCTTCGTGAGCGCTGGCGTCCAGGGTCAGGTGCACGGGGGCCTGGTAGGCGGCGCGCAGGTCGGCCAGGGTCAGGTGGCCGGGTTTCAGGTTCAGGGTGTTCATGTTCTGTTCTTCCACGGTGAGTTCGCGCCTGGCGAAGCAGAGCCGAATAATGGCTGAAGTCGCGATACGTGCAGTGATTGATGCGCCGGCCCAGCGGGCCGGCGTCGAACGTGTATTAACCGATCATCGGCAGGTTCAGCCCCTGCTCCTTGGCGCAATCGATGGCGATCTGGTAACCGGCATCGGCATGACGCATCACGCCGGTGCCCGGGTCGTTGGTCAGTACGCGGGCAATGCGCGCGGCGGCTTCATCGGTGCCATCACAGACGATGACCATACCCGAATGCTGGGAGAAACCCATGCCCACGCCGCCGCCGTGGTGCAGCGACACCCAGGTGGCGCCGCTGGCGGTATTGAGCAGGGCGTTGAGCAGCGGCCAGTCGGACACGGCATCGGAGCCGTCCTGCATGGCCTCGGTCTCGCGGTTGGGGCTGGACACCGAGCCGCTGTCCAGGTGGTCGCGGCCGATGACGATGGGCGCACTCAGCTCACCCGAACGCACCATCTCGTTGAAGGCCAGGCCAAGCTTGGCACGCAGGCCCAGGCCGACCCAGCAGATACGCGCCGGCAGGCCCTGGAAGGCGATGCGCTCGCGGGCCATGTCCAGCCAGCGGTGCAGGTGGGCATCGTCCGGGATCAGTTCCTTGACCTTGGCGTCGGTCTTGTAGATGTCCTCGGGGTTGCCGGACAGCGCCGCCCAGCGGAACGGGCCGATGCCGCGGCAGAACAGCGGGCGGATATAGGCCGGGACGAAGCCGGGGAAGTCGAAGGCATTGCTCACGCCCTCTTCCTTGGCCATCTGACGGATGTTGTTGCCGTAGTCGAAGGTCGGCACGCCCATCTTCTGGAAGTCGAGCATGGCCTGCACATGCACGGCCATGGACTGCTTGGCAGCCTTGACCACGCCAGCCGGGTCGGTGGCTGCACGGTCCTTGTACTCGGCCCAGCTCCAGCCGATCGGCAGGTAGCCATTGAGGGGGTCGTGGGCGCTGGTCTGGTCGGTGACCATATCCGGGCGCACGCCACGGCGCACCAACTCCGGCAGGATCTCGGCAGCGTTGCCCAGCAGGGCGACGGAGATAGCCTTGCCTTCGGCGGTGTACTTGGCGATGCGCGCCAGGGCGTCGTCCAGATCAGTGGCCTGCTCGTCGACGTAACGGCTGCGCAGGCGGAAATCGATGCTGCTCTGCTGGCATTCGATGTTCAGCGAGCAGGCGCCGGCCAGGGTGGCGGCCAGCGGCTGGGCACCGCCCATGCCACCCAGGCCTGCGGTCAGCACCCAACGGCCCTTGAGGTTGCCGGCGTAGTGCTGGCGACCGGCTTCGACGAAGGTCTCGTAGGTGCCCTGAACGATGCCC
The DNA here is from genome assembly GCF_032621725.1 of Pseudomonas sp. zfem001. Taxonomy (NCBI): domain Bacteria; kingdom Pseudomonadati; phylum Pseudomonadota; class Gammaproteobacteria; order Pseudomonadales; family Pseudomonadaceae; genus Pseudomonas; species Pseudomonas sp. zfem001. The sequence goes on from NZ_JAVYJI010000003.1 coordinate 215,183, forward strand.
TGGCTGCCGATGTAGATCCAGCTGCCGGCGGTCATCTGGCCGTACATGGCCAGGCCCTTGGCGTCGAGCTCGTTGAAGTGCTCCCAGCTCGCCCAGTGCGGCACCAGGTTGGAGTTGGCGATCAGCACGCGCGGCGCGTTGCTATGGGTCTTGAACACGCCGACGGGCTTGCCGGACTGCACCAGCAGGGTCTCGTCGTCATTCAGGTTGGTCAGGCTCTCGACGATCTTGTCGTAGCACTCCCAGTTGCGCGCGGCGCGGCCGATGCCGCCATACACCACCAGCTCCTTGGGGTTCTCGGCCACGTCCGGGTCGAGGTTGTTCATCAGCATGCGCAGCGGCGCTTCGGTCAGCCAGCTCTTGGCGGTGAGCGTGGTGCCGCGCGGGGCGCGGATTTCGGTGTCGCGGAACTTGGTCATGTTGCGGGCTCCTGTGGGAACGGGTCAGTGGTGGGCGGTCAGAGCCAACCCAGAAATTGGGCGAGGTAGGCCAGCGGAATGGCCAACAGCAGGCTGAGCAAGGTGCGCTGCAGCCAGATCAGCAGCAGGTGGCCCAGGCTCAGCGGAATTCGCGTGGCCAGCACGCAGGGAATCGAGGCGGAGAGAAACAGCACGCTGCTGACCGAAACGATGGCGGTGACGAACTTCACCAGCACGTCGGCATCCTTTAGCAGCATCGCCGGCAGGAACATCTCGGCAAGGCCGGCGGACATGGCGCGGGCCACCTGCATGGGTTCTTCCAGGCCGAACAGCCAGGTCAGCGGGTAGAGCAGCACGCCGAGGGCGTCGAACAGCGGCGTGTACTTGGCGGCGAGCAAGCCGAGCAGGCCGACGGCGAGAATGCTCGGCAGGATGGCGGCGGTCATGCGCAGGCCATCGACGAAGGTTTCGCGCAGCGCCGAGCCCAACGATGGTGCCACGCTGGCCTGCTGCATGCCGGCGCGCCAGGCACTGCCCAGGCGGCTTTCGCCGGGTTGCAGTTGTGCCTCTGGCGTGGACTCGGACGGCAGGCGCGACAGCGGGTAGATACGCGCGCTGATCGCGGTGACGGCGAAGGTCACCGCCATGGCGCCCCAGAAATACAGGTTCCACTGGCCCATCAGGCCCAGGGTTTTGGCGATGATCACCATGAACGGCGCCGACACGGTGGAGAAGCCGGTAGCGATGATCGCCGCTTCGCGCACGCTGTAATGGCCCTGCTGGTACATGCGGTCGGTGATCAACAGGCCCACCGAGTAGCTGCCGACGAAGGACGCCACGGCGTCGATGGCCGACTTGCCCGGCGTGCGCCAGATCGGCCGCATCACCGGCTGCATCAGCACGCCGATCAGTTCCAGCAGGCCGAAGCCGATCAGGAACACCAGGGCCAGCGAACCCAGCGGCACGATCAGCGCCAGGCTGAGCACCAGCTTCTCGAACAGGAACGGCAGCATGTCCGGCTGGTACAGCGCCTGCGGGCCGAGCTGCAGCAGGTAAGCGGCGCCGATCAGCAGACCAAACACCTTGAGCACACTGAATACGCTGTGGGTCAGGCTGCGCCGCCAACTGCCGTCGAGCCAGGGCGCCAGCGCGCCGTAGAGCATGAACAGCAGCGCCACGCCGATCACCAGGGGTCGCGCATGCAGCTGCAAGGCGCTGGCCGCGTGGTCGAGAAGGATGGTCGAGCGCCCGGCGATCTCGAACGGCACGAAGAACAGCAGCAGGCCGATCAGGCTGTAACCCAGCAGGCGCGCCAGAGCGCGTGGGCGCGATACGCCGCTGCTCAAGGACAGGGATTCAGACATGACACGGCTCCTGGCCGCGGCGGGCGGTGATGAACATCGGTGTTTCCTCGTAGTTGTTGTTGTGCGGGAAGCGTCGGGCGTTTGGCTCAGAGGCTGAGCAGATGGATCAGCCGCGCAGCCACCTTGGCGGTGCGGTTGTCGATGTCGTATTCGGGGTTGAGCTCGGCCAGGTCGGCCAGGCGCAGCTTGCCGCTGGCCTTGAGCCGTTCGAGCAGCGGCTCCAGCAGCTCCAGGCGCACGCCGCGGGCGGCTGGCGCGCTGACGCCGGGCGCCTCGCAAGCCGGCAGCACGTCGATATCGATGGTCAGGTACAGCGCGTCGCACTCGGCGGCGAAGGCGTCCAGCTCTATGCCGATAGCATCGAGAGTCGACTCGCGAATTTCGTGATCCTCGCGTACCAGCACGTTCAGCTCGGCGGCGCGGGCGAACAGCGCGCGGGTGTTGCTGGCGCGGCTGACGCCCAGGCAGGCATAGCGGAACGGCCAGCCGCGTGCAGCGCACTGCTCGGCGATCTGCGCGAAGGGTGTGCCGGAGGAATGCACATGGGCCGGGTCGCGCAGGTCGAAATGGGCGTCAAAATTGACGATGCCAATACGTGGGGCAGCTTGGCCGCTCAGGTGCTCGGCCAGGCCAGACCAGCTACCGAAGGCCACTTCATGCCCACCACCGATCACCAGCGGCAGATGGCCGGCGTCCAGCAGCGCGCAGACGTTATGGCCCAGGCGCGCCTGCGCGGCTTCCAGGTCGCCGTCCTCGCAAGTCACGTCACCGGCGTCATAGGCCGGCGCCTGGCGATGCCAGGCCAGGTTGGCCAGGGCCTTGCGCACGCTTTGTGGCGCAGCGGCGGCGCCAACGCGACCGTGGTTGCGGCGCACACCCTCGTCGCAGGCGAAGCCGAGCAGGGCCAGGCCCGGCTGGCTGTTTTCTGCCAGCGCCTGGATGCGCTGGTGCCAGCGCGCGCTGTCGGTTTCCGGATCGGTACGGCCGCTCCAGGCGGCCATGCTGTGACGATCAGCGAGCATAGGTCACGACTCCATTGAACACGCGCTGGCGCAGACGCCCGGCCTGTACCGCGTAGGCCAGTTCGGCCGGTTGCTGGATATCCCACAGGCACAGATCCGCTGGCGCGCCGACAGCAATGCGGCCGAGATCTGGCAAGCCGAGGGCGCGGGCGCCATGGGCGGTCATGCCGGCCAGGGCTTCGCGCGGGGTGAGGCGAAACAGGGTGCAGGCCAGGTTGGCCATCAGCGTCGGCATGCAGATCGGCGAGGTGCCGGGGTTAGCGTCGCTGGCCACCGCCATCGGCACGCCGTACTGGCGCAGCAGTTCGATGGGCGGCAACTGGGTTTCGCGCAGCACATGGAAGGCGCCGGGCAGCAGCACGGCAACGGTGCCGGCTTCGGCCATGGCGCGCACGCCGGGCTCATCCAGGTATTCGATATGGTCGGCGGACAGCGCGCCGTAGCGTGCGGCCAGGGCACTACCGCCGAGGTTGGACAATTGCTCGGCGTGCGCCTTGATCGCCAGACCATGGGCCTGGGCTGCCTGGTAGATGCGCTCGCACTGCGCCGGAGAAAAGCCGATGCCCTCACAGAACACATCCACCGCATCGGCCAGCCCTTCACGGGCAGCAGCCGGGATCATTTCGTCACAGACCAGGCTCACGTAGTCGTCGGCGCGGCCGGCGTATTCCGGCGGCAGGGCGTGGGCGCCGAGCAGCGTGGTGATCACCCGCACCGGGCGCAGTTCGCCGAGACGGCGGGCCACGCGCAGCATCTTCAGCTCGTCGGCAACGGTCAGCCCGTAGCCGGACTTGATCTCTAGCGTGGTCACGCCATCGGCCAGCAGCGCATCGAGACGCGGCAGACTGGCAGCGATCAGCTCGTCTTCACTTGCCGCGCGAGTGGCGCGCACGCTGCTGAGAATGCCGCCGCCGTTGCGGGCGATGGTTTCGTAGCTGACGCCTTCCAGGCGCTGCTCGAATTCACCGGCACGATCACCGGCGTAGACCAGATGGGTGTGGCAATCGACCAGACCGGGTGTCATCACGCCGCCACGCCCAGTTTCGACTGCACCCTGAGCCAGCGCCTCGTCGAAGGTGCGCGACGGCCACAGGCCGGCGATGCAACCGTCCTCGACCAGCAGGTTCATCGCCTCGTCCAGCTGCGCCAGGCCATCGAAGACCTGCACATCGCGCCAGAGCTGTTTCGAGGTGGAATGCATCGACATGGGATTCTCCCGGCTTGTTTTGTATATACAATATGAGTGGATCGAATCAGCGTCAAGCCATGAGCAACGGCCTGACCCTATGATCACAAGACCAGGCAAGGCATATGCAGCACGCCTTGATAGCCCTGAATAGAGCCTGACCGGCCTCTATCTGAAGACATCTTCACCGACCTGGTGATCGAGACCGTTTGTCGCTCAATCACTATGTATATACATTTGGAGAGATCATGCCCTGCATCCTGCTAGACCCCGCAACCGCTCGCGCGATGCCCTGGAAGAACGGTGGCGGCACCACAGTGGAGTTGGCCATTTCGCCAGTGGATGCCGGCCTGGAGGATTTCGCCTGGCGCATCAGCACTGCTCAGGTGGCAGTGGATGGTGCCTTCTCCAGCTTCCCGGGCATCGACCGCAGCCTGGCCGTGCTCGCCGGCAACGGCGTGTGCCTGCAACGCGCCGACGGGCAGCGCGAAATGCTGCTTAGCGGTGACGCCATCGCGGTGTTCAGCGGTGAAGAGGCGATCAGCGCGCACTTGCTGGACGGCCCGATCACCGACCTCAATCTGATGACCCGTCGCGGCGTCTGGAGCCATGAGCTGCGCCTGGTGCGGCTGCAGGGCGAGCAAGTGCTGGTGAACGACGCCGAGCTGTTGCTGCTGTGGAATGCCGCACCCGAAGCTCTACACTATCAACTGCCAGAGGGCGGTCAGCAGGTGCTGGCAGCACACAGCGGTGTGCTGCTGGAGAACGAGCGGGGGCGCCTCACACTGGAAAGTGATCAGCCATCACCACTCTACGTTGGCCGAATGCGCAGAGGCTGAGGGCCAGAACCGCTGGACGCCAAAAACGACCTCCACCCGATGCCCATGCGCCATCACGTCGGTATCTGATCGCTGACCGTCGCTCTCGCCCATTACCTCACCCGTCACCTCCGTACCCTCCCCCGGGTTCGCCGCATGCGAACTCGGGGGATTCGCTGCTTCACGGCCAGCACACCGGCCCTTTCAACACTCTCGCCCTACCAAGGGAGGACGCGACACCCCTTTCTCTGCCGCCAACGATGTCTAACAACATACGGAGAGCAAGCCATGTCATTTCGCAGAAAAACACTACTGGCCCTGGCCATCAGCACCGCAACGGGGGCACCACTGGCATTGGCCGATCAGGCCGAAAGCCAGGGTTTCATCGAAGACAGTCACCTGAAGTTCATGACTCGCAACATCTACTGGAATCACGACCGCCATGGCGGCGCTGCTGACCGGCGTGAATGGGGTCAGGGTTTTCGCCTCGACTACACGTCCGGCTACACCCAGGGCACTGTTGGTTTCGGCGTCGACCTGAGCGCCTATTCGGCGATCAAGCTCGATGGCGGTCGTGGATACTCTGGGCAGGCGGGCGTACTGGTACCGGATGGCGAAGGCACCAAGGACGCAGCAGGCTCTGCAGGCGCCTCGGTGAAGATGCGTCTGTCCAACACCGAACTGCGTTATGGCAACAACCTGCGTCCCTACAACCCGGTTTTCGCACCGGCCGATGCGCGTCTGGTTCCAGGAACCGCTACCGGTTTTTGGCTGACCAGCTCAGAGTGGACAGGCCTGGACCTCGAAGCCGGACACATGACCGCCTCCAAGGACTTCAACAGCACCAACAGCACTGATGATTTCTACGCATCCTATGCTGGCGTCAGCACCGATACCGTGGACTTCGTCGGCGGCAACTACGCCATCACCGACAACCTCAGCGTCAGCCTCTATGGCTCGGAGTACAAGGACATCTGGCGTCAGTACTACGCCAACACCAACTACACCTACCCGCTGAGTGACGACCAGAGCCTGAACTTCGACTTCAACATCTATCGCTCGAATGACGAAGGCCGCAAGCTGGCCGGCGAGATCGGCGTCACCGCCTGGTCGTTCGCCGCCTCCTATACCGTCGGCGCGCACACCTTCAAGGTGACCCACCAGCGCATCAACGGCGACCAGCCGTTCGACTACCTGGGCATGGGCCCAGGCACCTTCCACGACTCCATCTACCTGGCGAACTCCTCGCAGCTGGTGGACTTCAACGGTCCGAACGAGCGCTCCTGGGGCCTGTTCTACGACCTCAACATGGCCAGCTATGGCGTGCCCGGCCTGACCTTCCACGCCCGCTACATCCGCGGTACCGACGTCGATGGCAGCAAGATGGACCCGAGCAGCCCCTATGCCTATTACGCAGACAGCGAAGACCACTGGGAACGCGATCTCGCCGTGGGCTATGTGGTGCAGAGCGGCCCGGCCAAGGACCTTTCCTTCAAGCTACGTCAGGCCACTCATCGTATCGGTAATGGCAAGTCCGACGTGTCCTCAGATCAGGTTCGCCTGATCATAGAGTTCCCGTACGAGATTTTCTGACCCTGTAAATGCACAAGCCCCGGCACTCAGGCCGGGGCTTGTGTACGCACCGCGTTGAATCAGAACTGCGCAGCGTCCAGCAGATACAGCGATTCGCTACCGGCCTTGACCGATGCACTCAGCGAGTGGATACGCGGCAGCAGGCGAGCGAAGTAGAAGCGCGCGGTGCCCAGCTTGCTGGCGTAGAACTCGTCCTGCCCTTCCTTGCCGATCGCAGCCCGCGCCATCAATGCCCACATGTAGGCATAGGCGGTGTAGCCGAACACGTGCAGATACTCCACCGAAGCAGCACCGATTTCGTTGGGGTTGCCCTTGGCACGGTCCAGCACCCAGGCGGTCAGCTCATCGAGGTTCTGCACGGCAGCCGCCAGCGGCTTGGTGAACTCGGCGAGGTTGGCGTCAGCCGAGGCGACGAAGCCCTTGATCTCGTCGGCCAGGTGCTTGTAGAAGCTGCCGCCGCTGCCAACGATCTTGCGCCCCATCAGGTCCAGCGACTGGATACCGTTGGTGCCTTCGTAGATCTGGGTGATGCGGCAGTCGCGCACCAGCTGCTCCTGGCCCCACTCGCGAATAAAACCATGGCCACCGAAGATCTGCTGACCATGCACGGTGGTTTCCAGCGCCATGTCGGTGAGGAAGGCCTTTGCCACCGGCGTCAGTAGCGCCACCAGTTCGTCGGCGCGCTGGGCGGTGGCCTTGTCCTCGCTGTATTTGGCGGTGTCGAGCTGCATGGCAACGTAGCTGGAGAAGGCGCGACCGCCCTCGTTCAGCGCTTTCATGGTCAGCAGCATGCGACGCACGTCCGGATGCACGATGATCGGGTCGGCGGCTTTGTCCTTGGCCACCGGGCCGGTCGGCGCGCGGCTCTGAATACGCTCGCGGGCGTACTCGATGGCGCTCTGGTAGCTGCGCTCGCCCAGGGCCAGGCCCTGGATACCAACGCCCAGGCGCTCGTAGTTCATCATGGTGAACATGGCATTGAGGCCCTTGTTCACTTCACCGACCAGATAACCGGTGGCGCCGTCGAAGTTCATCACGCAGGTGGCCGAGGCCTTGATGCCCATCTTGTGCTCGATGGAGCCGCAACCCAGCGCGTTGTTCTCACCGAGGGAGCCGTCGGCATTGACCATCACCTTGGGCACGATGAACAGCGAGATGCCTTTCGGGCCAGCCGGTGCGTCCGGCAGCTTGGCCAGCACCAGATGGATGATGTTCTCGGTCAGGTCGTGCTCGCCACCAGTGATGAAGATCTTGGTACCGCTGATCTTGTAACTGCCGTCAGCCTGAGGTTCGGCCTTGGTGCGGATGATGCCCAGGTCGGTACCGGCATGCGGCTCGGTCAGGCACATGGAACCGGCCCAGACGCCGGCGTACATGTTCGGCAGGTACTGCGCCTTCAGCTCTTCGCTGGCGTGGTTGAGGATCGACAGGCAGGCGCCGGCGGTCAGCATCGGGTACAGGCCGAAGGAGAGGTTGGCCGAGTTGACCATTTCCTCGACCTGGGCGCCGATCACCTTGGGCATGCCCATGCCGCCGAATTCCGGCGAACCGCCAACACCGACCCAGCCACCCTCGGCGTAGGTCTGGTAGGCCTCGGGGAAACCGGCAGGGGTTTTCACCAAGCCGTTGTCCCAGGAGCAGCCTTCTTCGTCACCACTACGGTTCAGCGGAGCGATGCTGCCCGCCGTGACCTTGCCAGCTTCTTCCAGGATGGCGCTGGCGGTCTCGGCATCGACCACCTCGGCCAGGGCCGGCAGCTCTGCCCAGAGCGTGGAGACGTCGAATACTTCATTGAGCACGAAGCGCATGTCGCGCAGGGGGGCTTTGTAATCGGCCATGACACATCCTCGAAAAACGGACTTACGTGAGAGGACCGAGTTTACTTGAACAACTTTATAGACACATAGGGTCTTTTTGTGACTATAAATTCACAAAAGGTCACCAACTATCTGATTGACCAAGGGCGAGGAAAAAACCTGCTGACCGCTCGTCTGCCAGCGCCGCTATTCGCGCCCGGCAGCCAGCTTCACAGCGCCGCGACGCTGACCGGCGCTCCGGATGCAATTGCGCCCGGCGGCCTTGGCGCTGTACAGCGCCTTGTCCGCCTCCTTGATCACTTCCTGCGGAGTGCGCTGCTCGGCCTGACGCTCGGCGACGCCCATGCTCACGGTCACCGATACCTCGCTGGCGGTCTTGCCGGCCCGGCGCTGCTTGCCTTCACGATCATCGCGCGGCCGGCTTTGCGAGTCGCGCAGTTGCATGCGGTACTGCTCGATGCCTATACGCACCGCTTCCATGTGCGGCATGCATTGCTCCACGGTCTTGCCAGGAAACAGCAAGGTGAACTCCTCACCGCCATAGCGGTAGGCCTTGCCACCGCCACCGACCTTGCGCATCTGGCTGGCGACCAGACGCAACACCTGATCCCCCACATCATGGCCGTGGGTATCGTTGAATTTCTTGAAGTGATCGACATCGACCATGGCAATCACGTAATCACGCCCCAGGCGCTGCAGACGCTCGTTGAGCGCGCGCCGTCCCGGCAGCCCGGTGAGCTCGTCACGAAAGGCCATCTGGTAGGCCTCGTGCGCTACCGCCGCGACCAGCATGAGCATCACCATGCTGATCATCACCTGCAGCGCATTGGCCAGGATGAACACCTGCGGCAGCATCCACAGCAAACCGATCAACCCCACCAGTTGCGCGGCATGCAGCGGCCTTGGCCGACGCAGGTACTGCACCAGCAGGGCGATGAAGGCGACCAGGAACGCCACGTAAACCAACTGCGCCAGGCTCATCCAGGCGCCATGCAACGATGGCCAGTGAATCTTAGCCAACCAGTCGGCAATACCCTGCGGATAACGGCGCGCCAAACCAAAGGCCACCGCGCTGACTGCCAGCAAGATCAGGGCGCGGGCGAACATGTCCTGCAGCAGGTGCGAACGCTCCTCCCAGCAGCCGTAGAGGGCATAGAGCAGCGGTAGCAACAGGCAGATCAGATGGAAGACCAGAACCGCATCGTCGCGGATCTGGCCATTGTCACGAAAGTGATCGACCTGGATATCCAGCAGGAAGTAGCCGACATACAGCACCAGCAGCAGGAAAATTTCCCGCTGACGGCCATAGACCAGACAGAACGCACCGCCGAGAAGCAACAGCAACGTCGGCAATACATTGAACAGGGAGATGAAGAACTCGCTCAGCACCGGCAAGCGTGCAGCCACCAACCCGCCGACCAGCAAGGGCAACGACGAATAGAAGTGACTGAGGCGCAAATTGGCCAGACGGATCACGCTGACATCCTGAGCGAGAGATGGAGGCATTCTGCCTGCTTCGACTCTTGAAAACAGCGACAGGATGCGACATTCCCTTCAGTGTCCGGTGCAAAAACGACAACGCCGCCCCAGGGGGCGGCGTTGTGGTTCAACCGATCAGGTCTTAGAAGCCGAGCGCGAAGTGCTCTTCATCCATTTCCATCAGGTTGCTGGCGCCCGACAGCATGGCTTCGACATGCGTGCGGGTACGCGGCAGGATGCGCGCGAAGTAGAAGCGAGCGGTCTGCAGCTTGGCCTTGTAGAAAGCCTCGTCGCCAGTACCGGCAGCCAGCTTCTCGGCAGCCAGGCGCGCCATGTCGGCCCAGAAGTAAGCCAGGCAGGCGTAGCCAGAGTACATCAGGTAGTCCACCGAAGCGGCACCGACTTCCTCGCGATCCTTCATCGCCGCCATGCCGATCTTCATGGTGATATCGCCCCACTCCTTATTCAGCTTGGCCAGCGGCTCGACGAATTCCTTGACGGAATCGTTGCCTTCGTTGGCCTGGCAGAACTTGTGGACGATCTTGGTGAAGTTTTTCAGGGCGCCGCCCTGAGTCATCAGAACCTTACGACCCAGCAGGTCGAGCGCCTGAATGCCGGTGGTGCCTTCATACATCATCGAGATACGGCAATCGCGAACGTTCTGCTCCATGCCCCACTCGGCGATAAAGCCATGGCCACCGTAGATCTGCATGCCGTGGGAAGCGGCTTCGAAGCCCACTTCGGTCATGAAGGCCTTGGCGATCGGAGTGAGGAACGCCAGCAGCTCGTCGGCGGCTTTCTTCTCTTCTTCGTTCTGGCTGTACTTGACGATGTCCACCTGCTTGGCGGTGAAGTAGACCATGGCGCGGTTGCCTTCGGCGAACGCCTTCATGGTCAGCAGCATACGACGTACGTCCGGATGCACGATGATCGGGTCAGCGGCTTTTTCCGGTGCTTTCGGGCCAGTCAGCGAACGCATCTGCAGACGCTCGCGGGCGTACTTGATGCCACCCTGGAAACCGACTTCGGCGTGGGCCAGGCCTTGCAGCGCGGTACCCAGACGAGCGGTGTTCATAAAGGTGAACATGCAGTTCAGGCCTTTGTTGGCCGGGCCGATCAGGAAGCCTGTGGCGCCGTCGAAGTTCATCACACAGGTGGCGTTGCCGTGGATGCCCATCTTGTGCTCGATGGAGCCACAGGACACTGCGTTACGCTCGCCTACGCCGCCTTCGGCGTTCGGCAGGAACTTCGGCACGATGAACAGCGAGATACCCTTGGTACCGGCCGGAGCATCGGGCAGGCGAGCCAGAACGATATGGACGATGTTATCGGCCATGTCGTGCTCGCCCGCAGAAATGAAGATCTTGGTACCGGAGACCTTGTAAGTACCATCAGCCTGGGGTTCGGCCTTGGTGCGCAGCATACCCAGGTCGGTGCCGCAATGCGGCTCGGTCAGGCACATGGTGCCAGTCCACTCGCCGGATACCAGCTTGGTCAGGTAGGTGTGCTTCTGCTCGTCGGTACCATGCTCGCTCAGGGTGTTCATCGCACCATGAGACAGGCCCGGGTACATGCCCCAGGACCAGTTGGCGGAACCGACCATCTCGCTGACGGCCAGGCCGAGCGACTCAGGCAGACCTTGGCCGCCATGCTCGACGTCATGGGCCAGGCTCGGCCAGCCGCCTTCAACGAACTGCTGATAGGCCTCTTTGAAGCCAGTCGGGGTTTTCACACCGGATTCGCTCCAGGTGCAGCCCTCGGTGTCACCCACACGGTTCAGCGGAGCCAGAACCTGCTCGCAGAACTTGGCGCCTTCTTCGAGGATGGCGTCGACCATGTCTGGAGTGGCGTCCTGGCAGCCAGGCAGGCTCTGGTAGTGCGCTTCATAACCCAGCAGTTCGTCGCGAACGAAACGAATGTCACGCAAGGGGGCCTTGTAGTCAGGCATAACGGTAAACCTCTGCGGTGGATTCCTAGTAGTTGGGGTGACCGTCTTGGCGGTCGCTCTCGGGATCACTCCCGGCTGCCTGGCCACGAGGCTGCGGCCGAAGCAATCAAACAGGCGTTTGAAACATACGTTTACGCCAACCCCTTGTCAAGCGCTGCCAATCGGCCGACTACGCGACCAGATCGATGCGGGGCTCCGGCGCAGGCAATTCACCCAGTCGCCGATACAGATCAAGATTAGGCGCTGGCGGCGAAGCCTGCTGCGACTGCTCGGCGGACTGTTCATCGGCGGGTCGAGCCGTGTCATCCGGCTTGCCCTCCGCGTCGGTACCGCTGGCCTCGTCACGCCGCAACTCGGCCAGTTCGACGCGCGCCTGCGCCGCTTGCGCCTGGGCCAGAGCGGCTACGCGCAAGTCCTGCGGGGAAGGTTCGATGGGCGCGAGCGCTGCGCGCAGGACGATTTCCATCTTGCGTAGCGTCGCTTCGGGGTCATTGGGAATGGGAGCGGTATCGATGCTGACTTCACCGGAAACGGCGTAACGCTGCCCATCAGGGCCGCGCTTGAAACTGTAGGTCGGTGCTCCCGCGTATTGCCCGCCAACGGCAGCATGCGCCTGTTCGTGGGTACGGACCTCACGATCACGCTGCACGAGGTCGGCGATTTCCAGCTGTTGCTGGCGCTGCTCCTGAGGGCTTGGCTCGGATTTTTCTGCGCGGTTCGATGGGTTGGCCTCGCGATCCGCTTCCTCTCGACCGGATGCCGCGGAGTCGGCTTGCTGCTCCTGCGGCGCCGCAACAGGTGCCTGATCGGCACGGGCAATATCAGGGGAAACGTCGGACGACAGAGGCCTTGCCGAACTGACGGACGGCGCGGGAGTGAACGGTGGCAGGCTGCTGCCGATCTGCATGAGCGTCCTCCTGCCCCGCTGCTGGCCGCATCCGCGCGGCCGGGGTGAGACGACTTAAGCGCGGGTATCGATCAGGGTGCCAAGCACCTCGTCGGCGGTGTCGACGACACGTGCATTGGCGCGCACTTCGTTTTCACCGACACGCAGCGCCACGAGGCTTTCGGTCAGGTCAGGGCGGTTACGCTCGGATACCTGTGAACTCGGACTGACCTGATTCTGCGGTGGGGTCTGAGTAGACTGCTGCGACGGGTTGATGGTGTTGCTGGCGATATCACCGGCGGCTTGCTCGACACGGCGTTGCCCGGCCTGAATACCGTTCAAACCCGAATTGAATGCGTTGGCGGAGATTTCCATCGGCAGCCCCCTGAGGGATGTAGAACCTGATAACGGGTATTGAAGCAGAAATCGGCTAAAAAACGTACAGGCAAAAGGCTATGGTCAGTTTGCTGTTTATTACCAGTCAGCCAACAACTCCAGTTTGAGGTGTTCCGCCACCGCAGCGGCCGTCGCCTTGTCCAGGTGTGGCACACGCCCCAGGCAAGGCGCTGGCAGGCGCTCGGTGAGGGTGGCGAGATTTTCCTCCAGACGTGAGGTCTTCGGCTCGACGATATTGGCCACCCAGCCGGCCAGCTTCAGTCCATCACGCTCGATCGCCTCTGCGCTCAGCAGCGCGTGGTTGATACAACCCAGGCGTACACCCACCACCAGAATCACCGGGATGCCCAACGCCACGGCCAGGTCCGACAGATTTTCCTCACCGGCCAGCGGTACGCGCCAGCCGCCTGCGCCCTCCACCAGCGAGAAATCCGCGCCCCTGGCCAGGATCGCCTGCACCGGACGCAGCAGGCTGGCGACATCCAGTTTGATACCCACTTCGCGAGCCGCCAGGTGCGGGGCAATGGCGGGCTCGAAGGCCAGCGGGTTGACCTCTTCATAGTGCAGCGGCAATGAACATTGGGCGAGCAAGGCCAGCGCATCGTCGTTGCGCAGGCCATCGGCGGTTCGCACGCAACCGGAAGCGACCGGTTTGGCCGCTGCGGTGCTCAGGCCCTGCAGACGCGCCCTATGGAGCAGGCCAGCGGCGATAGTGGTCTTGCCGATTTCGGTATCCGTGCCGGTGACGAAGTAGGCTTGGGTCATCTGATCCTCATGGGAGCGAGCTCTGCTCGCGAAGCGGGTTGGCGAGCGAGGTCCATGCCTAAGAAGGTTTCTGCAGCACGCCGTACACCACCTGATAGGTGGCCGGCAGTCCCTGCGGCTGACGGAAGTGCTCGTAAGCCTCGATTAGCGCACGAATGCGCAAGCGCCCCGTCAGCCCACCCGGACGCCCCGGGTTGAGATTGTGCGCACCGAGGTCCTTGAGGGAGGTGGTCAGGCTGCGCAGATCAGGAAAGTGCAGAACTTCAGACTCGCGCTGCAGCGTAAGCACCTGCAAACCACTGGCCGCGCACAGTTGCTGATAATCCTCGAAATGGCGAAAACGATTGACGTGGACCAGGCCGTCGACCGCCAGCCAGCTATCACGCAGCTCCTGCAATGTACCGACACACAGGCTGGAGAACGCCAGCACGCCACCGGGACGCAACACCCGCTGCGCTTCGCTCAGCACGCGCGTGAAATCGGCACACCATTGCAGCGCCAGGCTGGAGAACAGCAGATCGACGCTGGCGCTTTGCAGCGGTAGCGCTTCGGCATCACCGGCGATGAAATGCGCAGCACCGCCCTGAGGCCTGGCGTGGCGCAACATGCCCTCGGCGATATCCACCGCCAGGCCCTCGCTCGGTGCATAACGTTCGGCCAGGGCGCGGGTGAAATGGCCTGTGCCGCTGCCCAGGTCCAGCCAGCGAAGCGGCTGTAGCGAAGCAGGCAAATGCGCCAGCAGCTGGTTGCCGACACTGCGTTGCAGCTCGGCCACCGAGTCGTAACTGGCTGCCGCACGGGAAAACGACGCAGCGACCTGACGCTTGTCCGGCAACGCCACATCTCCGTAGGGTGCGCCGTGCGCACCGGGGAACTCCTGAGGCGCCATACGCAGCTCAGACATCGCTGGCCTCACGGATGAAATCGAGCATCAAGACCGCCAGGGCATCTGCCTGCTCGCGCACGAAGGCATGGCCGCATTCTTCCAGCACGTCCACCTCACCCGCTGGCAACAGCGCCAGCAGTGCGTCGCCTGCCGCTGCTGGCACCAGCGCATCCTGCTCGGCCAGCAGGTGCAATTGCGGCCCGTTATACGCGGCCAGCGCAGCGCGATTGTCCAGGCTCGCCAGTAGGCGCAGCCCGGCCAGCAGAGCGGACTCGTCGCTGGTCGACAGATGGCTTTGCAACTGCCGTGACAGGCCGCGCGCGTCAGCGCCACCCTGGGCACAGAGCATGGCGAAACGTTTGAGCGTAGCGCCAGCTTTCTCCTGGCAGCCCTCGTAGAAGGCTGCGTAGGTCTGTGCCGGCATGGCCGTCGGCCAGGTATCGCTGGCGACGAAACAGGCATTGCTGGCCAAGGTGATCAAGCCACGGCAGCGCTTGCCACGACGCGCAGCCAGGGCGGCGGCCAGCATGCCGCCAAGCGACCAACCGGCCAGCCAGCAATCATGCGGCAGACGCGTATCCAGCTCGTCGAGCCAATCGGCAGCGGCCGCACTGCTCAGGCGCGGCAAGGCCGGCACCTGCACCTGCATATCGCCACCCAACGCCTTCGCCAGTGGTTGCAGCAAGGCGCCGTCCAGGCCCCAGCCCGGCAACAGAATCAGCGTCTCACGCATCGGCCTGCACCTGCGGCCAGCACTCGGCCAGCGCCTCGAGTAGCAGTTCGAGCTGCGCATCGCTGTGCGCAGCGGACAGGGTCACGCGCAAACGGGCGCTGCCAGCCGGTACGGTCGGTGGGCGAATCGCGCCGACCAGCAGGCCGCGATCCTTGAGCAGCGCAGACAGTTTGAGCGCACGCGCACTGTCGCCGACCAGAATCGGCTGAATCGGGGTGGGACTGTCCATCAGGCTCAGGCCGATCTCGGCGGCGCCCTGACGGAAGCGGGCGATCAACCGCTGCAAGTGTTCGCGGCGCCAGCTTTCGCTGCGCAGCAGCTCCAGGCTCTTCAACGTGGCGCAGGCCACCGCCGGCGGTTGGCTGGTGGTGTAGATGTAGGGCCGGGCGAACTGGATCAGCGTCTCGATCAGCTCCTCGCTGCCGGCGACGAAGGCGCCAGCGGTACCAAAGGCCTTGCCCAGTGTGCCGACCAGCACCTGCACGTCATCCTGGCCCAGACCGAAGTGCTCGACGATACCGCCGCCGGTGGCGCCCAGCGGGCCGAAGCCATGGGCATCATCGACCATCACCCAGGCCTGCGCGGCGCGCGCCTCGGCGCACAATGCCGGTAGATCGGCCAGGTCGCCGTCCATGCTGAACACACCATCGGTGACCACCAGGCAGTTGCCAGTGACCTTGCGCAAGCGGTTGGCCAGGCTCACCGCATCGTTGTGCAGGTAGCGGGAAAAACGCGCTCCGCAGAGCAGGCCGGCATCGAGTAGCGAGGCGTGGTTGAGACGATCCTGCAGTACGCTGTCGCCCTGCCCGAGCAAGGCGGTGACGACCGCCAGGTTGGCCATGTAACCGGTGGAGAACAACAGCGCACGCGGCCTGCCGGTGAACGCGGCCAGCGCCTCTTCAAGTTCGTGATGCGGGGTGCTGTGGCCGATCACCAGATGCGATGCGCCGCCGCCGACGCCCCATTTTTCCGCGCCCTGCTGCATGGCGCGGATCACTTCGGGGTGGTTGGCCAGGCCTAGATAGTCATTGGAACAGAAGGCCAACAGCTCCTGACCATCGGCGCGCACCTGCGGCCCCTGCGGGGTCTGCAACAGCGGGCGTTGGCGGAACAGATCGGCGGCCTGACGCTCGGCCAGGCGCGTAGCAAGATCGAAGCTCATGCACGTTTTCCGTAGAAGCGAGCGTGGCGAGCGAAAAACCAGGACAGGAGGTCATTCGCGAGCAGAGCTCGCTCCCACATAAAAGGAATCAGGCCGAAGCGGCGTTGTAGAACAGCTTGGAATCGCGCTGCTCGACCAGCGCCTGCTCGATGGCCGCCTGGTGCACCTCGTCGGCGTGCTCTTCGCGCTCCTCAGGCTTGATGCCGAGGCGCTTGAACAGGGCCATGTCCTTGTCCGCCTGCGGGTTGGCGGTGGTCAGCAGCTTCTCGCCGTAGAAGATCGAGTTGGCGCCCGCCATGAAGGCCAGGGCCTGCATCTGCTCGTTCATCGCCTCGCGGCCGGCAGACAGGCGCACGTGGGACTTCGGCATCATGATCCGTGCCACGGCCAAAGTGCGGATGAAGTCGAACGGGTCGACGTCCTTCTCCTCGGCCAGCGGCGTGCCCTTGACCTTGACCAGCATGTTGATCGGCACGCTCTCCGGATGCTCCGGCAGGTTGGCCAGTTGGATCAAGAGCCCGGCGCGGTCATCCACCGACTCGCCCATGCCGAGAATGCCACCCGAGCAGATCTTCATCCCCGCCTCGCGCACGTAAGCCAGGGTCTGCAGGCGCTCACCGTAGGTACGGGTAGTGATGATGCTCCCGTAGAACTCCGGCGAGGTATCGAGGTTGTGGTTGTAGTAGTCCAGGCCCGCGTCAGCCAGCGCCTGGGTCTGCTCCTGATCGAGGCGACCAAGGGTCATGCAGGTTTCCAGGCCGAGCTTCTTCACGCCCTTCACCATTTCCAGCACGTAAGGCATGTCCTTGGCGGACGGATGCTTCCACGCGGCGCCCATGCAGAAACGCGTGGAGCCGATGGCCTTGGCCTCGGCGGCCGCCTCCAGCACCTTCTGCACTTCCATCAGCTTTTCCTTGTCCAGGCCGGTGTTGTAGTGGCCGGACTGCGGGCAGTACTTGCAATCTTCGGGGCAGGCGCCGGTCTTGATCGACAGCAGGGTCGAGACCTGCACGCGGTTCGGGTCGAAGTGCTGGCGATGGACGCTCTGCGCCTGGAACAGCAGGTCGTTGAAAGGCTGCTCGAACAGCGCGCGAACCTCGGCGAGGCTCCAGTCGTGGCGGGTGGTGATTTCGGCGGTTGCGCTCATCTGAGAAGTCCTTCGACGCTTGGTGGCATCTGTTGTCAGGCCCACACGGGGCATTCAGGCTTTGGCCATCATAAGTGGCGATTGGATGCTGTCAACCACGATAAAGACACAGGTTTACATATGATCAATTAATAACCAATAGAACTTATGTCATGGCACAAGGCCAAATGCTTACCCCTCCCACAGGATGTTCTGCATGCAGGTTGAAGGTTTTTTTGAAGGGCTCGGCGAAGCGCTGGGTCGCGCCATCCGTTTCATCGTCGACATGTTGTCCGGCGTGCTAGGCGCCATGGCCGATGCCATCGACGACTTTCTCCAGGGTATGGCCAGGGCCATTGGCATGGACGTGTCGA
Source organism: Pseudomonas sp. zfem001 (assembly GCF_032621725.1). Taxonomy (NCBI): domain Bacteria; kingdom Pseudomonadati; phylum Pseudomonadota; class Gammaproteobacteria; order Pseudomonadales; family Pseudomonadaceae; genus Pseudomonas; species Pseudomonas sp. zfem001. The sequence continues at coordinate 233,157 of NZ_JAVYJI010000003.1, forward strand.
TCTTCAGCATCATCCTGCTGATCATCGGCCTGCTGTTCCTGTTCAGCGGCGCTCGTTCACTGCTGCGCGGCTCGATCATCGGCGGGGTGATCTGGCTGTTTCTCGGCCTGATCGTCATGGGCTGGCTCATCCGCTGACGCGAACTACACTTCTGGCACTACCGCTCATGGATGAGCCGCGATGCCAGCGTTCGCCCCAACCCTCCTGCAACGCCTCCCCTGGCTGCGACCGCGCCGCCATTGCCAGCTTTGCGACGAAACCACCGATCACCCCACGCACGCGGTCTGCACGGCTTGCGAGGCAGAGTTGCCTTGGCTCGGTGCGCATTGCCAGATCTGTGCGGTGCCATTGCCGGCCCACGGCATGATCTGCGGCGCCTGCCAGAACAAGCCGCCGAGTTTCAGCCGCGTGGAGGCGCCCTGGCGCTATGCCTTTCCCGTCGACAATCTGATCACCCGCTTCAAGCATCAGGCGCAATGGCCATACGGCCGTCTGCTCGCCGAACTGCTGGCTGAACACCTTCGCCATGCCTATGACGAAGGCCTGCCACGACCCCAGGCGCTGTTGCCCGTTCCACTGGCGCGCAAGCGCCAGCGGCGACGCGGCTTCAATCAGGCGCAGATGCTCGCCGAGTGGCTGAGCACCAGCCTCGACCTGCCGGTAGAGCGAGACTGGCTTCAGCGCCGTGTCGATACGCCCGCACAGCAAGGGCTGGATGCCGCGACGCGCAAGCGCAATCTGCGTCAGGCCTTCAGCCTGGAACTGCAGGCCAAGGTGGCTGGCGCGCACCTGGCGCTGGTCGACGACGTGCTCACCACCGGCGCCACGGCGGGCGTGCTCGCCCATCTGCTGCGTCGCGCCGGCGCCCTGCGCGTCGATGTGTATTGCCTGGCCCGCACGCCACGGCCGGGCGATGGCTGACTTGACGCGCCAGGCGCAGTCACGCACCTTGCCCGACATCCTTCCTGGCCACGCCTCAATCATGTCGCAGCTCGATCCCCTCGCCCAACTGCTCAGCCGCCGCCCGAAACGCCTGGCCCTGCTCGAGCAGATCGCCGAACAAGGCTCCATCACCCGCGCCGCCAAAGCCGCCGGGCTGAGCTACAAGGCCGCCTGGGACGCCATCGACGAGTTGAACAACCTCTCGGAGCAGCCCCTGGTCAGCCGCAACGTCGGCGGCAAAGGCGGCGGCGGTGCACGCCTGACACCCGCTGGCGAACGTCTGCTGGCACTGCAACAACGCCTGCAGGCGCTGCAGGTGCAACTGCTGCAGGCCGCCGGTGACGACGCCGACCTGGCGCTGCTCGGCCGCCTGATGCTGCGCACCAGTGCGCGTAACCAGCTCACCGGCCGCGTGCGCGCGATTCACGCCCACGGCCACAACGACCTGATCGATATCGAACTGCCCGGCGGCAGCCGCCTGCAAGCGCAGATCACCCATGACAGCACCGAGAACCTGCAACTGAGCGAAGGCAGCGGCGTGGTCGCCCTGATCAAGGCTGGCTGGCTGGAACTACAGCCACTCGATGCACCGCCAGCAGAACAGCACAATGCTCTCGAAGGCCGTATCGAACAGATTCTGCCGGCCAGCGACGGCCCCAGCGATGTGCGCATCAGCCTGCCTAATGGTCAAACCCTGTGCGCCCTGCTCGAATCCGCTCGCCTGGCCGAGCTGGGCCTGCGCGTCGGCGACCCGGTGCGCGCACAGTTCGCCGCCAGCCAGGTGCTGCTCGGTACGCAACTGTAGGGCGGCTGCAACTCGCTAATAACGCCAACGGCGGGCTACACCCGCCCTAGGTTCAGCGCAAGCCGGTAGACTGGGCGCCCACTCACGCGGAGCCGTTCATGAGCCATCCCTTTTCCACCCTCACCCCGGATCTGGTGCTCGATGCCGTGGAGAGCCTTGGCTACCTCAGCGACGCCCGCGTATTGGCACTCAACAGTTATGAGAACCGCGTCTATCAAGTCGGCATCGAGGACGAAACACCGCTGATCGCCAAGTTCTATCGCCCGGATCGCTGGAGCGATGCGGCAATCCGCGAGGAGCACAGTTTCAGCGCCGAGCTGGCCGAGCAAGAGGTCCCGGTGGTGGCGCCACTGGCGCGCGATGGCGAGACACTGTTCGAGCACGGCGGCTTCCGCTTCGCCCTGTTCCCGCGCCGGGGCGGCCGCGCGCCGGAGCCGGGCAACCTCGACCAGCTGTACCGCCTTGGCCAGTTGCTCGGACGCATGCACGCCATCGGCGCCAGTCGTCCTTTCGCTCACCGCGAAACCCTGGCGGTGGACAACTTCGGCCATGCAGCCCTGGCCTCTCTGCTCGACGGCGGCTTCGTGCCGCGCAGCCTGCTGCCGGCCTACGAGTCGGTAGCGCGCGACCTGCTCGCCCGCCTCGATGAACTCTTCGCTCGTGTGCGCTACACGCCGATTCGCCTGCACGGCGACTGCCACCCAGGCAACCTGCTGCACCGTGACGACGCCTTCCATGTCGTCGACCTCGATGACTGCCGCATGGGCCCGGCGGTGCAGGATCTGTGGATGATGCTTGCCGGCGAACGTCATGAACGCCTTGGCCAATTGGCCGAACTGGTCGACGGCTACCAGGAATTCCACGACTTCGCCGCCCGCGAACTGCCGTTGATCGAAGGTCTGCGCGCGCTGCGCCTGATGCATCACAGTGCTTGGATCGCAAGACGCTGGGACGACCCCGCTTTCCCTCTGGCCTTCCCCTGGTTTGCCGGCGAGCGCTACTGGGGCGACCAGATTCTCGCCCTGCGCGAACAGATGGCTGCACTGGATGAAGAGCCGTTGCGACTGTTCTGAGCCGATGACATCCGGGAGCGCAGTTCCCGGACTGCATCCGGGCTACGCACCGACCGCGCCAAGCCCTCGCACCCATACAGTTGCGCGCACCGCGTAAAGTTTGCCTTACGACTTTGCCGGCGTTTCGGTATACATAAAAAGCTGAACGGACAGACAAGGCAGAGGCCAGAGCGCTAGAATTTCGCGGCAACCGTTAGCTGCCTAACCAAGGATTCTCGATGGCCACCGCCAACCCGCAACGCGGGTACGTTCTGGGCCTTACCGCCTACATCATCTGGGGCCTGTTCCCGCTCTACTTCAAAGCCCTGCAAAGCGTGCCGGCGATGGAAATCATCGTGCACCGGGTGCTCTGGTCCGCGCTGTTCGGCGGCCTGCTGCTGCTCGTCTGGAAGCACCCTGGCTGGTGGCGCGAGCTGCGCGACAACCCCAAACGCCTGGCGGTGCTGGCCGGCTGCGGCCTGCTGATCGCAACCAACTGGCTGGTGTACGTATGGGCGGTGAACAACGACCGCATGATCGAGGCCAGCCTGGGCTACTACATCAACCCCTTGATCAACGTATTGCTCGGCCTGCTGATTCTCGGTGAGCGCTTGCGTCGCCTGCAGTGGCTGGCCGTGGCCCTGGCCGCGATAGGCGTGCTGCAACAACTGTGGCAGGTCGGCAGCCTACCCTGGGTATCGCTGGTGCTGGCGCTGACCTTCGGCTTCTATGGATTGATCCGCAAACAGGCGCCTGTGGCGGCACTGCCCGGATTGGTGGTGGAAACCTGGTTGCTGGTGCCGGTAGCGTTGGCCTGGCTGGTTTTGCACCCTGCGGCGATGAGCAGCCAGGCAAGTTTCTGGACCAGCAGCGAAGCACTCTGGCTGGCCGCCGCCGGGCCGATCACTCTGGTGCCGCTGGTGTGCTTCAACGCCGCGGCGCGGCATCTGCCCTACACCACGCTGGGCTTCCTGCAATACCTGGCTCCGACCCTGGTATTGCTGCAAGCCATCTTGCTGTTCGATGAGCACTTCTCGCCGAGTACCCTGCTGGCCTTCGCCTGCATCTGGGCGGGGCTTTTTGTGTACAGCCTGGATATCTGGCTGAACCTGCGCAAGCGCTCGACGCAGTAAAAGGCTGGTGCGCACAGCGGCACCCTACCCGCGCCTGCGAATCTCGTAGGGTGTCGCGGGGCCGCCCAGGCTATGCGCACCGGGGTCGATAGGGCACTGAGCAGAAAACGCTCAACTATCCCCAGGCCGCGTCAGCCTTGAGGCTGAGCGTGTCATCCCCGGCTTACCCACAGACCCATCCCCGGCATTTGTGCACAAGCCTTTGATCCTGTTGAATTTTTAGCCAGACAATGAAAAGCCCCGGGACACTAGACAGTGCGCCGGGGCTCCCCAGTTTATCCACAGGCTGATCCACGCATACCGTGGATATCAATCCTCAGCGCGCAGATTCAGCTCCACCATCAGGTCATCGGCCAGGGTTTCCAGGCGTGCCTGCAATTGCTCCAGGGGCAGGGTCTCCGGCACGGCCAGCAGCGCTTCGGCGGTGAACAGCAGTTCGCCGCTCATCGGCGCAGGCGCCACCTCGGTCAGCAGGCTCTCCAGATTGACGCCCTGTTCGGCCAACACGCGAGTGATGTCGCGGACGATACCGGGCCGGTCGTTACCCACCAGTTCCAGGCGAATCGCGCTGAAGCGCCCGCCCGGCTCGCTGCCGCTGGCCGCCAGTTGCACGCGAATGCCTTGCGCGCTGAGGGCTTCGAGCGCCTTAATCAGGCCGCCGTGGGCCTCGGCCGGTACATCCACACGCACGATCCCGGCGAACTGCCCGGCCATGCGCGCCATGCGGCTCTCCAGCCAGTTGCCGCCGTGGGTCGCTACACAACCCGCCAAGCGCTCGACCAACCCGGGTTGGTCCTCGGCAATCACCGTCAGTACCAGATGATCCATGTACTACCTCACTCGTTCACACAGGGTTCGAAAAGGTCAGCCGCGCAGCGACAACCAATAGGTGAAGAACTGTTCGTCACGCACGTAGCCAAGCCGCTCGTAAAGGCTCTGGCCGGCTAGGTTGGTTTTCGCCGTTTCCAGTTGCAGACCACAAGCGCCGGTTGCCTCGGCATGTGCGCGGGCGGCGTTCATCAATGCCTCGCCAACGCCGCAACGGCGCGCGCTTTCGTCGACATACAGATCGCTGAGCAACCAGGCCGGTTCCAGCGCCAACGAGGACTGAAAGGGATAAAGCTGCACGAAGCCCTGCGCCGCGGCCTGCTCGTCGCGGGCGATGAACAGTTGCGAATCACCGCGCTGCAGGCGCTGGCCAAGAAAGCTGGCAACTTCCGCCGCGTCCCGCGGAACTTGGTAGAAGCGCAGGTAGCCGACGAACAGACGGGTGAGATCAACAAGGTCGGCAGCAACAACAGCGGATACCGTCATGGCAGGCTCCAGAATGACTGAAAGGCAGTATAGGCGAGGTGGCGTAGGCCATATCGGCGCACTTGTCAGCAGCCAACTCAATTAATCGTGTACGATTTTGATTATTTTGTGGAACAATAGCGCACTTTTTTGCACGCACAGCGCACTAAATGTGACCATAAATAGTCTTTTGGTCGCAGACTGACGCTACCCCGCTGCATTTATCCAGGATCTTGATGTAGTATGCCGCGCTTTGGACTACAAGACGGAAAACCCGTCTCCAAAGCGGCTATTGAGTAGAGCTCAGAGAGAGTGAGGCAAGTGATGACTGAACGCGTTCAAGTCGGCGGCCTGCAGGTCGCCAAAGCCCTGTACGACTTCGTGAACAACGAAGCCATTCCCGGTACCGGCATCGCTGCCGACCAGTTCTGGGCCGGTGCCGCTGCGGTCATCAAGGACCTGGCGCCGAAGAACCACGCCCTGCTGGCCAAGCGCGACGAACTGCAGGCGCAGATCGACGCCTGGCATCAGGCGCGCAAGGGGCAGGCCCATGACGCGGCTGCCTACAAGGCCTTCCTCCAGGAAATCGGCTATCTGCTGCCGGAGCCGGAAGACTTCCACGCCACCACCACCAACGTCGACGAAGAAATCGCCCGTCTGGCCGGCCCACAGCTGGTAGTACCGGTGATGAACGCGCGCTTCGCCCTGAACGCTTCCAACGCCCGCTGGGGCTCGCTGTACGATGCGCTGTACGGCACCGACGTGATCAGCGAAGAAGGTGGCGCCGAGAAGGGCAAGGGCTACAACAAGGTCCGTGGCGACAAGGTCATCGCCTTCGCCCGCGCCTTCCTCGACGAGGCCGCGCCGCTGGCTGCCGGCTCGCACGTCGACTCCACCGGTTATGCCATCGTCGACGGCAAGCTGGTCGTCGCCCTCAAGGGTGGCAGCAACAGCGGCCTGCGTGACGACGCGCAACTGGTCGGTTTCCAGGGCGAGGCCAGCGCGCCGATCGCCGTACTGCTCAAGCACAACGGCCTGCACTTCGAGATCCAGATCGACGCCTCCAGCCCGATCGGCAGCACCGACGCCGCCGGCGTCAAAGACGTGCTGATGGAAGCGGCGCTGACCACCATCATGGACTGCGAAGACTCCGTCGCTGCCGTCGATGCCGATGACAAGGTGGTGGTCTACAAGAACTGGCTGGGCCTGATGAAAGGCGACCTGGCCGAGGAAGTGTCCAAGGGCGGCAAGACCTTCACCCGCATCATGAACCCGGATCGCGTCTACACCAAGCCGGACGGCTCCGAGCTGACCCTGCATGGCCGTTCGCTGCTGTTCGTGCGTAACGTCGGCCACCTGATGACCAACCCGGCCATCCTCGACGCCGCAGGTAACGAGATCCCGGAAGGCATCCAGGACGCGCTGTTCACCAGCCTGATCGCGGTGCACAACCTGATCGGCAACACCAGCCGCAAGAACACCCGCACCGGCAGCGTGTACATCGTCAAACCGAAGATGCACGGCCCGGAAGAAGTTGCCTTCACCAGCGAAATCTTCGCCCGCGTCGAGGATGTGCTGGGCCTGGCCCGCAACACCCTGAAAGTCGGCATCATGGACGAAGAGCGTCGCACCACCGTCAACCTCAAGGCGTGCATCAAGGCTGCCAGCGAGCGTGTAGTGTTCATCAACACCGGCTTCCTCGACCGTACCGGTGACGAGATCCACACCTCCATGGAAGCCGGCGCCGTGGTGCGCAAGGCCGCCATGAAGAGCGAAGCCTGGATCGGCGCCTACGAGAACAACAACGTCGACGTCGGCCTGGCCACCGGCCTGCAAGGCCGTGCACAGATCGGCAAGGGCATGTGGGCCATGCCGGACCTGATGGCCGCCATGCTCGAGCAGAAAGTCGCGCACCCGCTGTCCGGCGCCAACACCGCCTGGGTTCCGTCGCCGACCGCCGCAGCCCTGCACGCGCTGCACTACCACAAGGTCGACGTGTTCGCCCGTCAGGCCGAACTGGCCAAGCGCGCACCGGCTTCGGTCGACGACATCCTGACCATTCCGCTGGCTAAGGACACCAACTGGAGCGACGAGGAAATCCGCAACGAGCTGGATAACAACTCGCAAGGCATCCTCGGCTACGTGGTGCGCTGGATCGACCAAGGCGTCGGCTGCTCCAAGGTACCGGACATCAACGACGTCGGCTTGATGGAAGACCGCGCCACCCTGCGTATCTCCAGCCAGCTGCTGGCCAACTGGCTGCGCCACGGCATCGTCAGCGAAGAGCAGGTGGTCGAAAGCCTCAAGCGCATGGCGCCGGTGGTGGATCGTCAGAACGCCAACGACCCGCTGTATCGCCCGATGGCCCCGGACTTCGACAACAACGTCGCCTTCCAGGCCGCGCTGGAGCTGGTGGTCGAGGGCACCAAGCAGCCCAACGGCTACACAGAGCCAGTGCTGCACCGTCGTCGTCGCGAGTTCAAGGCCAAGAACGGTCTGTGATTCGCTCACTGCGCGAATTAAAAACCGCCCTTCGGGGCGGTTTTTTTATGGGAAGTTTCGCGGCTAAAGCCCCTCCCACAAAGTTGAGTGTCCCGTGGGAGGGGCTTTAGCCGCGACGGGCAGTCAGGGCTTGGCCTGCGCCGCCTTCTCCGCCGTCACCCCCGTGGTGTTGCCCAGCAGACTGGCTGTCGCGGTCTGTACGAAGGCCGACAGCTTGCGTTCCAGATCGCTGCGCCGCTGCGCGTCATCGATCACCTCGGCACTGGCCTCGTGGCCAAGCTGGTAGCGATACAGGCGCGCATCACGGTCACGCGGTTTGACCAGGATGTTGTCGCCGGTCACCAAACCCACGGTCTGGTCGCTCCCGGACGGTTTGATCACCGCCACACCGGCATCACCCTCAGGCAGCGCCAGCAGGTCGCGGCCCCAGCATTGCTGCTGCACGGGCTGACCGAGGCGGCCCATGATGGTCGGTACTACGTCGATCTGGCTGCCAACGGTGTCGCGGCTGCTGCCGAAGGTGTCCTGCACGCCAGGGCCGATCAGCAGCAGCGGAACGCTGAAGCGCGACAGGTCCATCTCGGTAATCTGCTCGTCGTTGCCGAAACCATGGTCACCCAGGACCACGAACAGGGTGTCCTTGAAATAGGGCTCCTGGCGCGCCTTGGCGAAGAACTGGCCGAGCGCCCAGTCGGCGTAGCGCATGGCGGTCAGGTGTTCGTCCAGTGAACCGTGGCCGGTGACGCGCTCGACCGGCAGGTCTTCCGGCAGCGCGTAAGGCGTGTGGTTGGACAGCGTCTGCAGCAGTGCATAGAACGGCTTGCCCTGGCTGCCGAGCTTGGCCAGTTCTTCGGCGCCGCGGCTGAACATGTCCTGGTCGGACACGCCCCAGGTCGGATCGATGAATACTGGGTCGACGAAATCGTCACGGCCGACAAAGTTGCGCATGCCCTGGTTAGCGAAGAAGCCGGATTGGTTATCCCAGGCGAAGCTGCCGTTGTAGACATAGACATCGTCATAGCCCCGGGCGCTGAGCAGTTGCGGCAGGCCGGAGAACTGATGGCCGCCCTCAGGCATGCGCATCAGGTATTCGAACGCCGGCAAGTTGGGGAAGCAGGCCATGGTGGCGAACATGCCCTGGTGGGTGTGGGTGCCGTTGGAGAATACGCGCTGGAACAGCAGCCCTTGCTTGGCCAGGGCATCGAAGTTGGGGGTGATGCCGTCCTGGTTGCCCATGGCGCCGATGTAACGGCCGGCCATGCTCTCCATGAGAATGACCACCACGTTGCGCACATGCGGCAGTTGGCCTTCGGCCGGCGGCGTGTAAACGCGGCGCACGGCGGCCTGGTCAGGGTCGATCAGCTCATCGCGCGGGGTCAGCAGCAGGTCGCGGGTGATCTGCTGTGCTTCGTCAGCCGGCAGGGTGGCCTTCCAGCTGTTGTCGCGGTGATCAGAGAAGAAGTTCTCGGCGGCGTCGACCAGGGTCAGGGTGCCATTGAGGCCCAGGTGATTGGCGAACATCGAATCTGTGGTGTAGGCGTCGCCCCAACGCAGCGGCGGGCCGGAGCGCAGGGTGCCACGGGCGGCGACCACACAGACCAGCAGGAACAGCACGAACACAGCCGTGCGCACCGGCCAGCGCGGCGGCGCAGCATGCCCGCGCGCACGTGTTGCGCGCTCGATACGGCGGAACAGCCAGGCCAGCAGCAGCGTGGCTAGCGCCCAGGCCAGCAGCAGGCGCAGTACCGGGAAACCGTTCCAGATCATGCTGGTAACGGTGCCCAGGTCTTCCTGCATGTACTGGAACACCAGGCTGTTCAGGCGCTGGTGAAATTCGCGGTAGAAGTTCAGCTCGACCACGGCGAAGAACAGGCACAGGCTGGTGGCGAACGTCAGCCAGGCGACGTGCAGACGCCGGGCACGCATCGCCGTGACGCTGAGCAGCGACAGGCTCAACGGCACGCACAGGTAGACGATCAGGCGCAGATCGAAGCGCGCGCCATTGATAAAGGCCTCGACGAAGGTGCTGGCCGGCGTATCGGCGATCAGCGCGTGGTTGTAGGCCAGAAGCCCCAGACGGGCCAGGGCGAAGAGCAGTAGCATGCACAGCGCGCTGCCGAGGATGAACGCCAGGTGACTACCAACACTGACCTGCGCCGCCTTGTGGGCAGCTGGTACGGATGACTGCATGGATATGCCTTGCTCTTTACGGAATACGTGGGCGGGAGCAGTTTGCCTGAGTGCAGGTCAAAATTTCGTCAAAACGGCGCTGCCCGCACCCTACTTAGGTGCAATGGGCAACCCGGCGAGCCAGGGCCACACTGACAGCATCCCGAAACTGCGAGGCGCAAGCCCATGAGCAAGGCCGACGCAATGGCCGATGCGGGCAAGACTGCGGTGCTTCAGAACATCCACGGCACCATGGAGTTCCTGCACAAGTTCCCGCCTTTCAACCAGATGGACACCGCTCACCTGGCGTATCTGGTCGAGCACTGCCAGCTGCGCTTCTATGCCGAAGGTGACTCGATCATCAAACCCAGCGATGGCCCGGTCGAGCACTTCTACATCGTCAAGCAGGGCCGCGTGCACGGTGAGCGCCCACACAGCGCCCGACGCGGCACCGAGACCACCTTCGAGATCACCGCCGGCGAGTGCTTCCCCCTGGCGGCGCTGATCGGCGAACGCGCCACGCGCACCGAGCACCTGGCCGCCGAGGATACCTTCTGCCTGCTGCTGGCCAAGCACGCCTTCATCAAGCTGTTCGCCGTCTCCAACCCGCTGCGCGACTTCGCCCTGCGCGGGGTCAGCAGCCTGCTCGATCAGGTCAACCAGCAGGTACAGCTGCGTGCGGTAGAAACCCTGGGGGCGCAGTATTCGCTGGACACCCGTCTGGGCGAACTGGCCATGCGCCAACCCATCGGCTGCGCGCCCGACACGCCTGTTCGCGATGCCGTGCGGCTGATGCACGAGCAGCACGTGGGCAGCATCGTGGTGCTCGATCCGGCCGACAAACCGCTGGGTATCTTCACCCTGCGCGACCTGCGCCGGGTGGTGGCCGACGGCATAGATCTGACCCAGCCCATCGACAACCTGATGACGCGCAACCCCTTCCACCTGGCGCCGGATGCCAGCGCCTTCGATGCCGCCATCGCCATGACCGAGCGGCATATTGCCCACGTCTGCCTGGTGGAACACGAGAAGCTCTGCGGGGTGATTTCCGAGCGCGATCTGTTCAGCCTGCAGCGCGTCGACCTGGTGCATCTGGCGCGTACTATTCGCCATGCCGGCAAGGTAGAGACCCTGGCCGGGCTGCGCAGCGATATTCGCCTGCTGGTCGACCGCATGCTCGCCCACGGGGCCAGCTCGACGCAGATCACCCATATCGTCACCCTGCTCAACGACCACACCGTGTGCCGGGTGATCGAACTGACGCTCGAGGAAATGGGCGATCCGGGTATCCCCTTCACCTGGCTGTGCTTCGGCAGCGAAGGCCGCCGCGAACAGACACTGCACACCGACCAGGACAACGGCATCCTCTTCGAGGCCGCGAACGCCAGCGAGGCTGCGGCGATTCGCGAACGCCTGCTGCCGATCGCCCGCGAGATCAACCAGCGCCTGGCGCAGTGCGGCTTCACCCTGTGCAAGGGCAACATCATGGCCGGCAATTCCGAGCTATGCCTGTCGCGCCAGGAATGGTCACGGCGCTTTGCTGGCTTCGTCCTCGAAGCCACGCCAGAGAATCTGCTGGGTTCGTCGATCTACTTCGACCTGCGCACCATCTGGGGCCCTGACGAAGGCTGCGAACAACTGCGCGAAGAATTGCTCGGCCGCGTCGCCAGCAACAGCCTGTTCCAGAAGATGCTGGCCGAGAACGCTTTACGCCAGCGCCCACCGGTCGGACGCTTCCGCGACTTCGTGGTGGCGCGTTCCGGTGCCGACAAGGACACCCTCGACCTCAAGGTGCAGGGCCTCACGCCTTTCGTCGACGGCGCGCGCCTGCTGGCGCTGGCCAATGGCATCGGCGCGGTCGGCACCTTGGAGCGCCTGCGCGCATTGATCACCAAGGGCGTGATTGATGCTCTGGACGGCGCCGCCTACGAAGAGGCCTACCATTTCATTCAGCAGACGCGTATGCAGCAGCATCAGTTGCAGGCACGTGACGAGCTGCCCTATTCCAATCGGGTCGACCCCGACCACCTCAACCACCTGGACCGGCGTATTCTGCGCGAGTCGTTCCGCCAGGCGCAGCGCCTGCAGAGCAGCCTGGCCATGAGGTATCAGTTATGAGCAAGTTCACCTGGTTCACCGGCCGCGGTCCGGCCCTGACCCAGCAGCAGTTGCAACGCCGCGACGCCTTGAGCGCCCCGGCAGCGTTCGACGACCGTCCGCTGCACCAGCAGCGCTTCGTCGTGCTCGATCTGGAAACCACCGGCCTGAACATGCGTCGTGACCAGGTGCTGGCCATCGGCGCGGTGGTGATCGACAACGGCGCCATCGACTTCGCCGAACAGTTCGAATGCACCCTGCACCGCGCCGATCATCAGGCCAGCGCCAGCACCCTGATTCACGGCATCGCCCCCAGCGAAGTGGCCCGTGGCGTCGAGCCGAGCGAGGCGCTGCTGGATTTCATGGAGTTCGTCGGCAGCAGCCCGCTGCTGGCCTTCCATGCCGAATTCGACCAGCGCATGCTGGCTCGCGCACTGCGCCAGAGCCTGGGCTATCGCCTGCAGCACAGCTTCTTCGATGTCGCCGAAATCGCCCCGCTGCTGTGCCCGCAATCGCGCATTCGTCAGGGCGGGCTCGATGAGTGGGTCGCCGAATTCGGCCTGCAGGTGCACCAGCGCCACAACGCCAGTGCCGATGCGCTGGTCACCGCCGAACTGGCACTGATGCTGTTCAGCAAGGCACGCCGTCAGGGCATCGACAGTCTCTGCGAGCTGGAGCGCCAGCTGGCCAGCCGTCGCAGGCGCCAGCACGCCATGTAGCCGCACGCTGCCAATCACCTGGCAGCGGGCTCCTCCATCTTGGCGCACGCCTCGTGCGCATCGGAGCCACCAGGAATCGCGGCTGAAGCCACTCCGACAGGTTGGTTTACGGCAGGCAATGCATCCTACGAAAGCCTACAGATCGCGCATCAGCAGCCCGTACTCCAATTGCACATCTGCCGGCAGCGGCAGATAAAGCACGTGACCGTCGCCCGGAGCCACCTGCTGCGCCTGGCCCTGTGCGTTCTGCAATTGCTCTAGGGTGAAGCGCAGATTGCCCTGCGGCGTCATCAACTCCAGTCCATCGCCAGCCGCAAAGCGGTTCTTCACCCGCACTTCGACCAGCTCGCCACGGCGCTCACCGGTGAGTTCGCCAACGAACTGCTGACGCTCCGCGACCGAGCTGCCGCGCGCGTAGTTCTGGTATTCGTCATGTACATGACGACGCAGAAAACCCTCGGTATAACCGCGATGCGCCAGTGACTCCAGGCTGCCCAGCAGGCTCGGGTCGAATGGCTTTCCGGCCAGCGCATCGTCGATGGCACGGCGGTAGACCTGCGCCGTGCGCGCCACGTAGAAATGGCTCTTGGTGCGCCCTTCGATCTTCAGCGAATGCACGCCCATGCGCAGCAGGCGCTCGACGTGCTGCACCGCGCGCAGGTCCTTGGAGTTCATGATGTAGGTGCCGTGCTCGTCTTCGAAAGCGGCCATTTCTTCACCTGGACGACCGGCCTCTTCGAGCACGAAAGCCTGAGTGCTCGGCGCGCCCTGCCCTAGCGTCGGCTCGACCACGCGGACGATTTCACCCAGCTCGTTTTCGCTGGCGGGCGTGGCCTGGTATTGCCAGCGACAAGCGTTGGTACAGGTGCCCTGGTTGGGATCGCGGCGATTGATGTAGCCCGACAGCAGACAACGCCCGGAATAGGCCATGCACAGTGCGCCGTGGACGAACACCTCCAGCTCCATGCCTGGCACTTGGCTGCGGATTTCCTCGATCTCCTCCAGCGCCAGCTCACGCGACAGGATCACCCGCGTCAGCCCCTGCTGACGCCAGAACTCTACACTGGCCCAGTTCACCGCGTTGGCCTGTACCGAGAGGTGAATCGGCATCTGCGGATAATGCTGACGTACCAGCATGATCAGGCCTGGGTCGGACATGATCAGCGCATCGGGCGCCATCTCGATCACCGGCGCCAGGTCCTTGAGGAAGGTCTTCAGTTTGGCGTTGTGCGGGGCGATGTTGACCACCACGTAGAACTGCTTGCCCTGCGCGTGCGCCTCGGCGATGCCGAGCGCGAGATTGGCGTGGTCGAACTCGTTGTTGCGCACGCGCAGGCTGTAACGCGGCTGCCCGGCATACACCGCGTCGGCGCCATAGGCGAAGGCGTAACTCATATTCTTCAGGCTGCCAGCTGGCGACAGCAGTTCGGGGAAACGGGGCATGACCGCAAGCTCGAAAATCAGGGGCTGGCGATTCTATGCAGGTGGCAGGCGTGGATATTGATCTGGGTCTATCGGGCGCAGAAAAGCGGCCGAGTCAGGCACCATCAGTGAAGGGTCGGTGCGCACGGCGCACCCTACAGTGAGAGGCATCCGCAAATAGGGAGTGGTGGCCCAGTTCACGCGCACCGATGCTGCGCTTTCGCGTAGGGTGCGCCGTGCGCACCACTACCGCGACAGAGGAATGGCGGGCTAGCGACACACTTGGCGGTACAGCGCGTCGTCCTTGTCGATGCGCTTGAGCTGGGCAAGCTGAGGCTGTTTCTTCTCGTCCAGCGGCAGCAACTCGCCAGTTGTGCAATTGAGCAGATGAGCTCGGTGCGAGACGTGGTCGATGTGCTGCTTCTCGAAACGATAGAGCATGAACTCGGCCACTTGCGCGTCCGCCACCTGCTCGCGCACGACGCTCTTGCTGTCGAGCACGGTGAAGGCAGTGACCATCGGCACGAAGTAGCTCCACGGGCGCCAGAACACATGACCCGCTTCGGTCGCGACCACAACCGACTCCTTGGGCTGGCGCGCCTGCTGATGCTCGAACCAGGAGTACTCGTAGAACACCTGATAGCCCAGCATCCCCAAGCCACCGAACAGTGGCACGATCCACTTCGGCAGTTTGTTACGCGTCAGTTTACGCAGCAGCAGAGCGATACCGGCAGCGCCGAGCCCCGCTACCACGATGGCAAGCAAAGTCCACAACATATGGTTGTTCCCGAAAAAAGAAGGGCCTCCAGTGGAGGCCCGTCTGTCAGACCCTGGACCATCGACAGATGGCGTCAGGCCAGGATTATGCTTAGTGGTTCAGAGCGGCACCAGCACCTTTGGGGGTACGTACGCTTTCCACCAGGTCCTGGATTTCCTGCGGCGGTGCAGCAGTGACCTGCGATACGCCGTAAGCCACAGCGAAGTTGATCAGCGCACCGACGGTACCAAAGGAAGCCGGGGAGATACCCATGAACCACTGGTCCGGGGTGTTCGGCAGCATGTTGGTGCCCGGAATGAAGAACCAGCCCAGGTAGGTGAAGATGTACAGCAGGGTGATCACCAGGCCGGCGACCATACCGCAGATCGCACCCTTGTCGTTCATGCGCTTGGAGAAGATCCCCATCATCAGCACCGGGAACAGGGTCGCCGCCGCAATACCGAAGGCCAATGCCACCACCTGCGCGGCGAATCCGGGTGGATTCAAGCCCAGGTAGGTCGCCAGCAGAATCGCTGCAGCCATCGACAGCCGCGCCGCCCTCATCTCGTTCTTCTCGCTGATCTTCGGATTGATCAAGGTCTTGATCAGGTCATGACTGATCGCCGAAGAAATCGCCAGCAACAAACCAGCCGCCGTCGACAGTGCCGCCGCAATGGCGCCCGCCGCGATCAGGCCGACCACCCAACCTGGCAGGTTGGCGATCTCCGGGTTGGCCAGAACCAGGATGTCGTTGTTCACGGTCAGCTCGTTACCGTTCCAGCCACGCTCCTGAGCGGTCGCAGTAAAGGCCGGTGCAGCATCGTTGTACATCTGGATGCGGCCGTCGCCGTTCTTGTCTTCCCACTTGATCAGGCCGGTTTGCTCCCAGTTCTTGACCCACTCAGGACGCTCGTCATAGGCCAGCGCGGGGGCAGAAGCACCTTCCGGATAGATGGTGGTCACCAGGTTCAGGCGCGCCATCGAAGCAACAGCCGGCGCGGTGAGGTAGAGCATGGCGATGAAGATCAGGGTCCAACCCGCCGACCAGCGAGCGTCGGAAACCTTGGGCACGGTGAAGAAGCGGATGATGACGTGCGGCAGACCAGCAGTACCGATCATCAGCGACATGGTGAACAGCACCATGTTCAGCTTGTTGTCGACATCGGCGGTGTAGGCAGCGAAGCCCAGGTCACGCACCACTTCATCGAGTTTCTGCAGCAGCGGCACGCCGGACTCGACGTGGTCACCGAACAGGCCCAGCGGCGGGATCGGGTTACCGGTCAGCTGCAGGGAGATGAAGATCGCCGGGATGGTGTAGGCCACGATCAGTACCACGTACTGAGCGACCTGGGTGTAGGTGATGCCCTTCATGCCGCCGAATACGGCGTAGGCGAAGACCACCGCTGCTGCGATCCAGATACCCGTGGAGTTGCTCACTTCGAGGAAGCGCGAGAAAGCAACACCGGCACCGGCCATCTGACCGATCACGTACGTCACGGAGATGATCACCAGGCAGATCACTGCAGTCAGGCGTGCGCCACGGCTGTAGAAGCGATCACCGATGAAGTCCGGGACGGTGAACTTGCCGAACTTGCGCAGGTAGGGCGCCAGCAGCATCGCCAGCAGCACATAGCCGCCGGTCCAGCCCATGAGGAAGGTGGAGTTGGCATAACCACCGGCGGCAATCAGGCCCGCCATGGAGATGAAGGATGCAGCGGACATCCAGTCAGCGGCTGTCGCCATACCGTTGGTGACCGGATGCACACCACCGCCAGCGACGTAGAACTCTTTGGTGGAGCCGGCACGCGCCCAGATGGCGATGCCGATGTAGAGCGCGAAGGACGCGCCTACGAACAACATGTTGATAACGAATTGGCTCATGACCACTTACTCCTCAACGCCAAATTCTTTATCGAGTTTGTTCAGTCTCCACGCGTAGTGAAAAATGAGCCCGATAAAGAAGAGGATTGAGCCTTGCTGGGCGAACCAGAATCCGAGGTCGGAACCGCCAACGGAGATTCCCGCGACCATCGGGCGCAGGATCATGGCGAATCCGTAGGAAACCAGCGCCCAGACAATCAGGCTCCAGGTGATGAGCCGCACATTGGCCTTCCAATAGGCCGCGGCATTGCTTTGTTCAGAAGTCATAGACGCCTCCGGTTATTGTTATTCTGATGCAGCTTCAAGCTAGCAGCAGGCCAGTACCGACCGACAGCTAGACATTGGTATTAGCCGCATCGCAGAGCGCTTCTGGAACGTCTTATCCCACCCGAGCAATACACAGCGCCTTCAGTGCGGATCGGAGACCAACTCGATCGGCAGCAGATAGCGTTCTACGCCGTACTCGATACGGAACTGGCCGCGGCGGGCATCGGCTTCGATGGTCTGGCATTCGCCATCGGCCACCACCATGCGCCGGCCAGTATGGGTTTGCCTGAAGATCAGGTCGCGGTAGCCATCGCGGCCAACCTTGTCGGTAACGATGAGCACGCCCTTGGCCTCGCCGAACGAAGCCGTGCAGTCACCGTCGCGTTCACCGCCGAAGCTCTCCACCACCAGCCCTCCCATCAGGGGGCGCAACCCTTGCGCTTTCAACTCGTAGAGAGCGAGCTCGGTTTCCGCGAAGGGATTCATCCACGACCCGTTGCGGCGATTGATTCGAACGCCAAAGGCCAGGTCATCGCCTCGTAGTCGATAAGGCGCGGTATCCAAGACCAACCGGTCCACATAGATCGCGTCCCAATCCAGTAGATTGGGCTTGACCAGGCGCGCCACGACGTCTTGCCTCGTATGATCCAGCACCAGTATTTCAAGGTCGCTCTGGCCTTGGTCAGGCTGCGCCTCGCGTACCAGCGGCACAGCGAGCAGGGTCAACTGAGGACGCGCAGGCCAGATCTTGCAGATGCTCTGCTCGGCATCGACCCGATAGGCGCCGCGCTCATCCTGCAGCCAGGCGCCGCCGGCATGGCCGGGATGCGCCAGCTCCAGCCAGGCTGACAGTTGCACCGCGCAGTCATCGGCCAGCGCCACGCTGACCGACAACAGGCCACCCAGGGCCGTTGCGAATAGTCCTTTCATCCTTGAGTTCCTTCATTTCATCCCGGCGCGAGTCTACGCCGCCAACCGCCCACTGCCCATGATGGGCATCGCGAAACAGCCAGGCGATACGCCGCGCCAGAAGGTGCCCGGCACGCGCCTCCTCGCGCAAGCCGATATGCCCGCTCATGGCCGATACCACAGGCGCATGAAGCCCAGAGCCAGCAGCAGGCCGACCTGGCCCAACGCTGCGCACAGCGACAGGAAGGAGCGCAGCGTGCTGTTTTGTGCCGCGTCCTGAATACCGGTCAGGGCGTTCCAGAAACCGTCCGGCAGCAGCATCAGGCTCAGGCTGGCGAGCGGCTTGCCGGTCAGCAACAGGCCGTCGATCAGGTTGAACCAGCCGCAGAACATCAGGCCGATGAGGATCATCACCGCCACCACCAGACCGAGGCCAAGGCAGGCAGAAAATTGCATGAGAAGACGCATGGGGTTCTCTCCAGAGAAGTGGSGCGGCCTACGCCGCGCCAGTCACGATCAGGCTTGCGGAGTGCTGCGGCCGACGCCGTACCAGTCCAGTTTGCGGGTCAGCACCATCACGCTGCCGAGTACGCCGAACACCAGCAGCGAGCCCATCAACAGGGCGTAGTCCTCGGCATTGAGCAGGCCGTAGAGCATGGCGTACAGGGCTGCCAGCAGCGCGCCAAAGCCCATGCCACGTCGCCAGCTGTGCAGCACGAAGCTGACGTAGAAACCGATCAGGCCAACGCAGGCGCCTGCCGAAAGGCCATAGGCCAGGGTGAACGGCAGGTGCTCGGACAGCGACAGCAGCAGCAGGTAGAACAGCGCCAGCGACAGGCCCACCAGAGCGTATTGCACCGGGTGCACGGCCAGGCGCTTGAGCACCTCGAAGAGGAAGAAGGTGGCGAAGGTCAGGGCGATGAACAGCAGCGCATATTTGATCGCACGATCGGTCTTCAGGTACTGGTCGACCGGGTCGACGAAGCTGACCCCGAAGTTGCGGCCGAACAAAGCCTGGCAACGATCACCGCCCACGCAGTCGCGCAATGCTTCCTCCAGATTGGTGGCGAAGAAGCTGGTCTGCCACTCGGCAGTGAAGCCTACGGCACTGATCTCGCGGCTGCTCGGCAGGTATTCACCGACGAAGCTCGGGTGCGGCCAGTCGGAGCTCAGTTTGACTCGGCTGTCCCGCCCGACCGGCACCACCGAGAGCTGCTCGGTGCCCTGCAGTTTCAGGTCGAAAGCGAACTCGAGAATCTGCCCGCCCTGCGCATCCAGAGCCGGGAGCGGTGCATGCACGCCAGCGCCGAAGTTATCGTCAGCACTGCCCGGCGCGAAGCTCAGGGTCTGGCCATTGAGGCGCAGTTGCAGATCGTTGCTGATGCCACGGATGTCGCTGATGCCGACCGAGAGGAAGGGCTTCTCGAAACGGTAGAAACCCAGGTCGTCGCCCAGCCCCAGGCGCGCCGGCAGGCGGAATTGGCCGCTGACCTGGCTGTCGCTGCGGTACAAGCGCGCTTCATAGATGCCACGGGCACGCAACTCAGTGCCCACCTGCCCTTCGAGCACGAAGCGCTCCGGCAGGAAGTACAGGCGGCCGCGACGCTGACGCTCTTCGCTATAGCGCTCACCGGTCTTCTCGTTGGTCTTCCACTCATGGGTGGTCTTGATATACGGCAGCACCAGGATCGGCCCGGTGATCTGCTGGCGATAGCTGGAACTGCGGGCGATATCCTGCAGCACCTCATATCGCAGCCCCTGTCGCTCGTCGACCAGGCCATCGATCATCAGCAGGGGAATCATCAGCAACAAAATCAGCAGGGCGATGGCGCCCAGCTTGAAGCCCAGGGAACGGCTCATGGTACGGCTCTCCGTAGCGAGTGAAGGTACGGCAGAGTCTGGGCAAGGGCGGTGGGAGGCGTGTGGGGCGAGCGTGGAGATTGTGTGGAGAATGGGTAAAAGAAAAAGAGCGCCGATTCAGGGCGCCCTTTCTAACTGCTATGCGGCATAAGACTGCTCCCGCGTGATGGATATCCGGATCAGCTGATACGGCTGGCACCCACGCGGTCGGCACCATCTTCGGCTACACGGTTCAGACCAACGCGATCAGCACCACCTTCTGCGACACGGTTCAGACCAACGAGGTCAGTGCCACCTTCTGCTACGCGGTTCAGACCAACGCGATCAGCACCACCTTCTGCTACGCGGTTCAGACCGACACGATCAGCACCACCTTCTGCAACACGGTTCGGGCCGACGCGATCTGCGCCATCTTCAGCGACTACGGGGGCTGCAGACTGTTGAGCGTTGATCTGCGGCAGGGCGAAAGCACTGGCGGACAGAGCGGCAATAACGAGGCTGGCGAGGATTTGCTTTTTCATGTTCGTTCTCCTGAGGGGGTAAGTAACTGGCTACGGTTGTCATGTTACGCACGCCCCAGAACGGCAAAAGGCACATCTCGGGATAGTGACAATCGACGCCATCGATACCTGAAAAAGCGCTTATCGATCAGACAGATAGTTGCCACGATCGCTCGCACAGCGCTGCCCTCGCCTTCCGTCTACTCGGTGCGGTAGCGGGTGAACGGCACTGGCATCTGTATAAAAAACCAGTAAAACTTCGCCCCATGCTCAACCTCGACGCTCCCGAACTCTATTATCTGGCCAACTTCCGCAAGGCCCTCGCCTGGCTCGACACCCATCACCGTGAACTGATGGATGACGCCGAGCGCGCCTTCGTTGCGGACTTTCCCCAGTTGCCATTGCCCACCCAGGCGCTGCTGGTACGCCTGGTGATGCGCAAGGGCGTGCACTTTCGCGCGAGCAAACTGCGCTACGCCGAGATCGGCGATATCCCCACTGCCGCAGAACCATTGCTGGAACTGGGCTGGCTGATCGACTGCGCCGCACTGAGCTTCGAGGAGCTCGGTGCCCTGCTGCTCAAGGACGAACTGGCCGCGCATTTCGCCGCCGACCTGCCGCGCGGGACGTTGAAGAAAAGCGAAGTGCTCGAGCACCTGTGTGAGCTGTATATCGAACCGCGCAGCCTGGCCGACTGGTGCCCGAATATGGAGGAGCGCCTGCTGAGCCTGGCCATCGGCCCGCTGTGCGACCGCCTGCGCCTGATGTTCTTCGGCAACCTGACGCAGGACTGGTCGGAGTTCGTACTCGCCGACCTGGGGATATTCCGTTACGAACAGGTGCCGATCACCCCCGGCTCGCGTGGCTTTCGTCACCGCCAGGACGTCGACGACTACCTGCACCTGCGCGCCTGCCGCGACGCCTTCGAGGTCGGCATGACGGTCACCGAGGTGCTGCAGCACCTCGGCGATTTCTGCAGCGACAGCCCGCATATCGGCGAACGCCACCAGCGCCTGCTGCTGCAACTGGCGCAGCATCTGGAACGCGCTGGCGAGCTGGACTCTGCACTGGCGCTGTACCGCGACACCCGTGCGGTGGGCTCGCGGCAGCGGCAGATTCGCGTGCTGGAACGCCTGGGCCAGGATGCCGAAGCGCTGACACTCGCCGAACAGGTGATCGCGGCGCCGCACAATGCCGAAGAAGCGCAACTGGCCGAACGCGCACGCACGCGCCTGCGCAAACGCCTCCGCCTGCCGCCAGCAGCCAAGGCGGCGAAGCTGAACGAGGATCGCATCGACCTGCGCCTGCCGCGCGCCGCCAGCGTCGAGCTGGCCGTGGCCATGCACCTGGCCGAGCCCGATGCGCCGGTGCATTACGTGGAGAACACGCTGATCTGCGGGCTGTTCGGCCTGCTCTGCTGGGAGGCGATCTTCGCCCCACTGCCCGGCGCCTTCTTCCACCCCTTCCACACCGGCCCGGTGGATCTGCACCGCGCCGACTTCCACACCCGCCGCGCTCCCCTGTTCGCCGCCTGCCTGGCCCGTCTGGAGGATGGCAGCTACATCGAGGCCATACGCCGCACCCACGCCGAGAAGTTCGGCATTCAGTCGCCCTTCGTGTTCTGGGAGCTGCTCGATACCGAACGCCTGGAACAGGCCCTGACCTGCCTGCCACCCGCGCACCTGGGCGCCTGGTTCCGCCGCCTGCTCGCAGATATCCGCGAGAACCGCGCCGGCATGCCCGACCTGATCCAGTTCTGGCCTGCTGAAGGCCGCTACCGGATGATCGAAGTGAAAGGCCCCGGCGACCGCCTGCAGGACAACCAGAAACGCTGGCTGGCCTTCTGCGCTGAGCACGGCATGCCGGTCAGCGTCTGCTACGTGGAGTGGAGCGATTGAACCTGCGTGTCGCCGTGCGCGAGCTGTGCGAGTTCACCGCCAAGGAAGGTGACCTCGACCTGCGCTTCACCCCCTCGCCCACTGCGCAGGAAGGCATGGCCGGGCACGCCACGGTGGTGGCCCGGCGCGGCCCGGATTACGTCTCCGAGCTGCCGCTGATCGGCGAGTTCGAGGGGCTGACAGTCAGTGGCCGCGCCGATGGTTTCGACCCCGAGTTCCGCCTGCTGGAAGAGATCAAGACCCACCGTGGCGACATCTCGCGCATCCCCGCCAATCACCGCCTGCTGCACTGGGCGCAGGTGAAGATCTACGGCTGGCTGCTGTGCCAGGAACTGGGCTTCGAGGAACTGGATCTGGCGGTGGTGTACTTCAACGTCATGACCCAGCAGGAAACGGTGTTCCGCGAGCGCCATAGTGCAGCCTCGCTGAGTGAGTTCTTCGCCCTGCACTGCCGCCGCTATATCGAATGGGCGCGGCAGGAACAGGCGCATCAGCACGCACGCAACCAGGCATTGGAAGCACTGGAGTTCCCCTACGGCGAATTCCGCCATGGCCAACGGCAACTGGCCGAAGCCGTATACCGCGCCGCGCGTGACGGCCACTACCTGCTGGCGCAGGCCACCACCGGCATCGGCAAGACCCTCGGCACCCTGTTCCCGCAGCTCAAGGCCATGCCCGGCCAACAGCTCGACCGCCTGTTCTTCCTTAGCGCCAAGACGCCAGGCCGGCGCCTGGCACTCGATGCCCTGCAACGCCTGCGCGAGCCGGACACGCCGCTGCGCGTGCTGGAACACGTGGCCCGTGACAAAGCCTGCGAACACCCGAGCAAAGCCTGCCATGGCGACTCCTGTCCGCTGGCCAAGGGCTTCTACGACCGCCTGCCGGCAGCACGCAGCGCGGCGCTGAAGGAGCGCTGGCTGGATCAACGAGCCGTGCGCAACATCGCCATCGCCCATGGCGTGTGCCCCTATTACCTGAGCCAGGAGCTGTGCCGCTGGAGCGACGTGGTGGTGGGCGATTACAACTACTACTTCGACCTCGGCGCCCTGCTGCACAGCCTCACCCTGATCAACCAGTGGCGCGTCTGCCTGCTGGTGGACGAAGCGCACAACCTGGTGGAACGCGGGCGCGGCATGTACAGCGCCGAGCTGGATCAGGCGCGCTTCAAGGCCATGTGCCGCGACGCGCCGAAACGCCTGAAAAGCGTGCTGGATCGGGTCGACCGCCACTGGGATCAACTGCACCGCGAACAGGAAGTGCCCTATCAAGTCTATCCGCTGGCGCCGGACCTGCTGCTCGCCGCGCTGGGCAAGGCCGTCAGCGCAATCACCGACCTGCTCACCGATCAACCCGAAGGCAACGGCGGTGAGCTGCTCAGCTTTTACATGGACGCCATGCTGTTCTGCCGCCTGGCGGAAAGCTTCGGCCCGCATTCGCTGTTCGACATCAATCGCGATGAGGCCGGCAACGGGCGCAGCTACTCGACCCTATGCATCCGCAATATCCTGCCGGCGCCCTTCCTCGGCCCGCGCTTCGAGGACGCGCACAGCGCCACGCTGTTCTCCGCCACCCTCAGCCCCAGCCACTACTACCTCGACCTGCTCGGCCTGCCGGAAGAGACCCAGTGCCTGGACGTCGCCTCGCCATTCAGCGCCGAACAACTGCACGTGCAGGTGGTGCGCAACCTGTCGACCCGCTACCAGCACCGTGACGCCTCGCTGGCGCCGATCTGCCAATTGATGGCGCGGCAGTACGCCGAACGCCCGGGCAACTACCTGGCCTTCTTCAGCAGCTATCAGTATCTGGAACAGGTGCTGCAGCAACTGCGCCGCGACCACCCGCAGATTCCGGTATGGACGCAGTCACGGCAGATGGACGAAGCGGCGCGCCAGGGCTTTATCGAGCGTTTTCAGATCGGTGGGCGCGGCATCGGCTTCGCCGTGCTCGGTGGCGTATTCGGTGAAGGGGTCGACCTGCCCGGCGAACGCCTGATCGGCGCCTTCGTCGCCACCCTCGGCCTGGCCCAGCTCAACCCGATCAACGAAGAAATCCGCCAGCGCATGGACACGCTGTTCGGCAATGGCTACGACTACACCTACCTCTACCCCGGCCTGCAGAAAGTGGTGCAGGCCGCCGGCCGGGTGATCCGCACGCCCGAAGACCAAGGCGTGCTCTACCTGATCGACGACCGCTTCGCCCGCCCGGAAGTGCGCCGTCTGCTACCAACCTGGTGGCAGGTGGAGCTGCTGCGCATACAGCTGCAAGCCCTCACACCCGAGCCGCTACCCGACCTGTAGGGTCGGCTGAGCGGCATTCCGCTTCAGCCGCGATCATCACCGCCAGAGAACCGTAGCCTGGGCTGAGCGAAGCAATACCGGAAGGATCGGGAGCACCTGTAAGACTCGCCTGAATACGACTTGCCAGAGGTTATCCGACATGGTGTATAACCTGCCAAACACCCCACCGCCTCGCTGCAGGCCGCGAGATAGAGAAGGATTTCGAAAATGACCAGGAAGGTTATCCACCAAAACAGCACGCAGGTTATGCACCATTTGGTGTCTATTTATAGTTAGGTACCAAATGGAAATTGATTGGGATGCCCTAGCAAATCAGTATCAGGAACTCGTAAATTCACCTACGAGTTCCGAGCAAAGTAACGCTATTCAAAAGCTTATTGGCAAAGCAGCTTCCACGCTCCCAAAAGACAATTCAGAATCTCTTGCATGGTTCAAGTCGGCACTGAATCAAAGTCAGAGCAAGTGGTTCGTAGCTAAAGTTATGGCATTAGCCACACCTGTTCCACGCTCAATGCTTGACCCGCTAGTGCTCGCAGCACTGCTTGAACCGAATCCAAGCGCCACGAAAAATCTCATCGAACCTTGTGTGCGCTCGTTCGGAGCTCAAACCGTCAAGAGTCGTATCCAAGCTTTATCTAACGAGCCAGGGGTAAGCCAAAATAACGGTGTCGAAAAAGCCACATATTGGCTCCCGAGTATTGGAACCTAACTAGTGGTTCAAATCGTTCGCTACGCTCACTGGGACGGGCTAAAGCCCGCCCCTTAACCAAATGTTAGGCCATGAATATGAGAAAAGTCGAGTTGCTGCCATCCACTCTAAGAGAACAGTCTATATCTAAGAGAGAGATCGTATTGCCACTGCTGGCTGCACTAGAAGCCATCGACTTTTTTGAGTCTAGAGAAATTCAGATTCTTGGCTGGGAGGGGTGGATAAAGGACGCTCAAGGTCGTCTCGGTCATGGCAGCGCTCCACAAGGTACCGTTAGCCTTGAAGATCTCTCGGTACAAGAAGCCATAAAGCTGTGTCGCACAACTATTGTAAGCGAAGCGGCTCGATGGGAAGAGGATAATCAAGGCACTACTGATGCACTGCACTTTTGCATTACAGTTCGGGCCTAACAACCGGCTGTTGTCGCCCCTCCGGGGCTGGGGCGTTAGGCTTTCCATGCAGATCCCAGACGTACACTCTTTACCTGAGACTGTTCCAGCCACGGAGTTACGGCAACTATTCGCCGAAGCACTATCAGCCTTCGCGCCAATCTCCGACAAAATTGACGCACTCATTGAGTTGGCGAACAAACAGCAAGTAGCCCGGACAACCACTCCCAGCGGTGGATGAAAAAAGCGTCATCCACCCTACGGTAAATCGTGGCGTAGGGTGGACAACGCGAAGCTTGTCCACCATGGCTGGGGTTTACGTTGCTCTACCCATCCTACGTGGGGAGCATCAGCCACACTGCCACCCCGCCTTCGACATTACCGATCTGCAACTCGCCACCATGCAGCTCGGCTACTTCCTGCACGAAGTTCAGGCCCAGGCCGGTGCTCTTGCGGCCGCCGTTGGGGCGCGGCAGGGAGTAGAAGCGCTCGGTCAGTCGATCCAGAGCGTAGTCGGGGATGGCTTCGCCCTGGTTGAACAGGCGCAGGACGATGCGCTCGCCATCGCGCTCGGCGGCGATGCGGATCTGCCCGCTGGGTGGGGTGAAATCCAGGGCGTTGTCCAGCAGGTTGGCCAGCGCCTGAAGCAGCAGGAAACGCTCGCCGCGCAGGCTGAGGCCGGTCGGTATTGCCTGATCAATCTGCAGATGGGCAGCAGTGATACGCGCCTGTTGCGCTTGCAGCAGTTCATCCACCAGTGGCGCAAGCGGCACTGTCACGCGCTCTTCCAGGCCCTGGCGCTGCTCCACCTGCGCCAGGTGCAGCAGGCGCTCGATCAGGTTCTGCAGGCGCGCGCTTTCCTGTTGGATATTGCCCACGAAACGCTGGCGTTGCTCGGCCGGCATGTCGCCGTCGAGCAGTTCGGCGGCGCCGCGGATGGCGGCCAGCGGGCTTTTCAGCTCATGGGTCAGAGTGTGTACGTAGCGCTCGACGTAGGCCTTGCCCTCCAGTTCGGTGCGCATGCGCTCCACCGCCTTGGCCAACTGGCCCAGTTCGCCGCCACGCACAGTAGGCATTTCGGCGCGCTGCCCCTCGCTGACGGTCTGGGCGTAGCGAGTGAGCTTGCCCAGCGCGGCGCTGAGCCACCAGGACAGCGCCGCACCGATCAGCAGACCGAGACAGATCAACCCGGCACCGAGCCAGCCCAGACGCGTTTGCGAGCGCTCGATATAGGGCTGCAGGGTGCGGTTGGGTTTGGCCACCGAGACCACGCCGATGATCTGCTCGCCGTCCTTGATCGGCGCGGCGACGTACATCACCGAGGAATCGGGATCGTCCGGGTCTTCGCGGGTCGAGCGGGCGCCGTACTGGCCACGCAGGGTCAGCAGCACGTCGTTCCAGCGTGAGTAATCCTGGCCGACCGCCAGACCAGTGGAGTCGAGCAGGACGATGCCTTGGGCATCGGTGACGTAGATGCGATGGTTGACCTCGGCCTTGGTCAGCCCCCAGATGCTCGCCTGCGGCTGGCGCCGGCCATAGGCTTCCAGCGCTTCGTGCAGGTGGCCTTGGCCGAGGGTGCCAGCCTTGACCTCGTCACGCAGGATCTCGGCCAGCAGGTTGGCGGTGTCGACCAGGGTTTCCTCGGTGCTCTGGCGCACGCCGGGACGAATCTCGTCCATCACCGTGCTCAGCACGAACCAGCCGGCCAGGCCGACGAAGAGGAAGTAGACGAGGAAGATGCGTACGCCCAACGGCATTGTTCAGTTCTCCGGCTCGTAGCTGTAACCCAGACCACGATGGGTCTGGATCGGCTCTTCGCTCGGGGCGATGGCGCGCAGTTTGGCGCGCACGCTCTTGATATGGCTGTCGATGTTGCGCTCGTAGCCGGCCTCGCTGGCCACGCCGAGGGCATCGAGCAATTGCTCGCGTGCATAGACCCGGCGTGGCTGACCGAGCAGCGTGCGCAGCAGGCGAAATTCGTGGCGGGTCAGACTCAGGGCCTGGCCGTGGTAGTGAATGCGAAAGGCGGCATCGTCGATCTGAAAGGTGCTCGGCGCGCTGGCTGCTGGCGCTTCGCGCGGCGCCACACGCTTGAGGATGGCCTTGACCCTGGCCGCGACCTCACGCGGGCTGAAGGGCTTGACCACGTAGTCGTCGGCGCCGATTTCCAGGCCCACCACGCGGTCGATTTCCTCGCTGCGCGCGGTAAGAAAGATCACCGGCAGCTCGGAGAAACGGCGCAGGCGTTTGCACACTTCAAAGCCGCTGATATCAGGCAGGCCGACGTCGAGAATGGCCAGGTCGAAGGTGCCGTTTTCCAGCAGTGTCAGCGCCTCGCCACCCAGGCTCGACCAGTGCGTGGCGAAACCTTCGGCCTGCAGGGCATAGACCAGCGTATCGGCAATCGCGGCTTCGTCTTCGACTATGAGTATCTGCGGCATCGGGCGTCCTGCACCTGTGGGGCGACGGCAGGAGACTGCCGAGCGCGGGAGCCAGCGTCAAGCGAGGTATTGGCGAGTTTCACCCGCCCTACACGACAAGCGCCACTGCGACTGGATGGATGCAGGAGATAGAACGAAGCAGGAGGCCAGAGTCGAAAGCGCCTCGCACGAGGTTGTCGCTCACCTGTAGCACGGTCAGGGAATCTCGCCGCGAATGTACTGCTCCAGTTGACGGATCAGGTCGGCCTGTTCGGCAATGGTTTCCTTGACCAGGTCACCGATGGACAGCAGGCCGATCAGCTCGCCTTCGGCCAGCACCGGCAGGTGACGCAGGCGGCGCTCGGTCATCAGCTCCATGCAGTACTGCACGCTGTCACGCGGGCCAACGCTGATGACTTCGCTGGTCATGATTTCGTTGATCTTGGTGTTGAGCAACGAGCGCTCGGCCAAGGCCACCTTGCGCACGTAGTCACGCTCGCTGACGATGCCGATCAGGCGCCCACCAGAGAGCACCACCAAGGCACCGATCCTATGCTCGGCGAGGATACGCAGCCCGTCGAGCAGCGAATCCTCACTGTCGACGCTGTAAACGTAGGCGTTGGCTTTATTGCGAATAACCTCTGCGACGGTCTTCATGAGGGCGGCTCCTGTTGTTGTTATCCGGTTTTAGCAGAGTTGGCCGCCGCGGTCAGCCTCAGTCGAGGCTGAATCGTCCAGTATTGTGCGCCAGCCCTTCGCTGCCACGACGCAGTTGCTCGGCAGCACTGCTCACGGCCTGGGCGCCATCGAGCAGTTGTCCGGCGGCCTGATCGACCTGCTGGATATTGCCACTGACTTCATCCGCGGTAGCCGCTTGCTGCTCGGCGGCCGTGGCGATCTGCGCCAGGCGGTCGCTGACGCGCTGCACCGAGTCGACGATGTTCTGCAACTCATCGCCCATGGCCAGCACGCTGCCGATGTCGCCGTCGGCCTGGCTGCAGGCTTCTTCCATCAGGGTGACCGACTGCCCGACCACGCGCTGCAGGTTGTCCACGGTCTGGGCGATTTCCTGAGTCGAGTCCTGGGTGCGCTTGGACAGCGAGCGCACTTCATCGGCGACCACGGCGAAGCCTCGCCCAGCCTCCCCCGCACGCGCGGCCTCGATGGCGGCGTTGAGCGCCAGCAGGTTGGTCTGCTCGGCGATGCCCTTGATCACCTCGACCACGCGGTTGATCTGCTGGGTCTGATCACGCAGTTGCTGCAACGCTGCAGCGCTGTCACCAAGGCGGCTGCTGAGGTGGCGCATGCTGGCGCTGGTGCGCTCACTGCGCTGGTTGCTGCTCAGCGCCACTTCACGGGTCTGCTGCGCCTCCACCGCCGCCTGCTCGCAGCTTTGCGCCACGCTCTGCGCGGTGGCGGCCATCTGCGTGGCGGCGGTGGCGATCTGGCTCATCTGCGCTTGCTGCTGCTCGACGGCGTCCAGCGCATCACGCGCCTGGCCACCGAGCAGTTGTACCGTGCTATCCAGTTGCTGGCTTTCGCGATTGACACCCTGCAGTGAGTCGCGCATCTGCTCGACTGCGGTATTCAGCGCCTGGGCGATGGCGGCCAGGTCGTCACGGCCGTTGACCTCCATGCGCACACGCAGGTCGCCGTCACGCAGACCACGCGCGGCTTCGATGATGTTGCTGGTGCTGATGCGGATCGAGGTGTTCAGGCACATCAATACGTACATCGCCAGCAATGTGAGCGCGATAAATGCGCCAATCACCTGGATCATCGAGTGCAGCGCCTGCTGCCGGTAATAACCGAGGCTGGCGGAGAACTGCTGATAGAGCGACTGCTGCAGGCCATGCAGTTGGGTTTCCAGCGCTTCGACACGTTGCACGAACTGCTCGGGCGTGAGCGCCATGGGGCTGGCCTCGAACATGTCGCGGTCGATCTGGACGAGGAAGTCGTCGAACGCCTTGAGCGAGGCATCGAAAGGCGCGCTCAGTTGGCGCATGGCCTGCGGCGCCTCGCGTGACAGGGTGATCTGCGCCTTGACCAGCTGCGCCCGTTGCTCGTCGAGGCTGCGCCGCAAGTCGCGGATCAGCACCCGGCTCTGCAGGGTGAAATGCTGTGAGACCACGGCGCCATGGCCCTTAGCGGCGAAGGTACCAAGCTGCTCGAGCAGCCGCGGCATAACGTAGGTGATCTGCTCCATCATCAGGTAGGTGTCGAGGCGCGGATCGAGAATCAGGGTGCTGTCGGTCGCCACCTGCTCGCGCAGGGCGATCAGGTACAACAGCGCCTTCTGGTAGCGCTCCAGTGCATCGGGCAAGGGGACCTTGGTCAGCCCAGCAGCTCGCAGACCGTCGCGCTCACCCTGCAGGGCCTGGAAATGCTGGCGCGCCTGATCACTGATCAGCGTGCTCTGCAGCGGCTCAGCCGCCTGCTGCAAGGCCTCGTCGAGCTTGGCCTCGCGTTGCTGCAGCAAACCTTGTGCGGCATTCTCGGTGCCTTTCCAACGCGCCAGCAGGGTGCGCTGGGCGATCAGCTCATGTTGCACCTGAGCCATACGTTCCAGCGCCTGCGCGCCTTCCACTTCGTAGTCCACGGATTGCAGGCGCGACAGGTAGTCACTGCTGATGACCCACAGCGCATAACCGAGCGGCAACGCGAACAACAGGAACACCAACTGAAACTTGTGGGCAAAACTGAAACGCTGCAGTAGCCGTACACCCGGCTTGAGTACTCCCGTCATAGCGACACCTCAACGACCTAAAGGGCCTACAGGCCTGGCAAAGAATTGCATGAAGCAAAAAGCAGGCCCGGCGCCCTTATGGGCAAGGAAGTCGATACTGGGCACTCAAGACGAGTGTAATGGCCAATGGGTATCAGTCTTTTCCGAAATGCGACAATTAACTCAGCATTGGGGACGATCGCGGGTGTAGCGCTCGGCTGGGTCCACCGCTGCACCAAGATCGCGCATGGCGCTGGCACCGATCAGCAGCGGATAGCTGAAAGTGCTGCGGTCGGTCAGGTTGACCTCGATGGTGCGCTCTTCCTCGCCCAGGCAGATCGGCATCTCGATCACCGGGCGCTGCGAGTAGGCGACTTCCTTGACCTCGGCGTCGCTCTCCTCGGTACGCTTCTTGATCTCTGCGATGCGTACCAGCGGGTGTTCATACACCTTGTCTTCAGCACCATCGACGGCCAGGCGGAAGCGCACCCAATCCTCACCATCGCGCTTGAAAGGTTCGATGTCCTTGGCCGATAGCGAGGCGGTCATCGCGCCGGTGTCCATCTTGGCCTTGAGAGTCTGGCCCAGAGCGGGGAGCTTGATCAGTTCGTAGCGGCCGTAAAGGTCCGGTTGTTCATCGGCCATGGTCGGCAGACTGATGGCGGCGGCCAGCAGGAGCAGAGCGTATTTCAAGGTTAGGTCCTCTCGTTTGCGGTGACCGAACCTACGACTGCCATGCGCCTGGCATGTTCCGCCAGAAGCGTTACAACGTGCTGCAGACTAGCGGCCGCGCCCCTCCAGATCCAAGCCACTCCACAGCTCGTCGAGCCGCTCGAAACCCCATTCCTCAGCCGATTCACGTCCGACGATGCGATCCTGGTCGGTGATCTTGCTCAGGTCGACGACGCTCTGCGGCAGCGGCAAACGCGACTTGGCCGAGAAGAACACCTTGACCCTGGGCGCCAGCAACGCCTTGGGATTCTGCTCCATGACCACCGCCAGGCGCCCACTTTGCAGACGCACCAGTGCGCCGACCGGATAGATGCCGACGGTCTTGACGAAGGCCTGGAACACCACTTCGTCGAAATGCCCTTTCCATTCGGCCATCTTGCGGATCGACTCGGCCGGGTCCCAGCCCTGCTTGTAGGGGCGATTGGACGTGATCGCGTCGTACACGTCGCAGACCGCGCCCATCTTTGCCAGCAGACTGATCTGGTCACCTTGCAGATGATGCGGATAGCCGCTGCCGTCGACCTTCTCGTGGTGATGCAGGCACACGTCGAGAACCAGAGCGCTGACCTGCTTGCTGGCAATCAGGATATTGCCGCCAGCCTCCGGGTGCCGGCGCACCTTGGCGAACTCGTTGTCGGTGAGCTTGCCGGGCTTGTCCAGCAGCTCCTGCGGTACGGCCATCTTGCCGATATCGTGCAGCAAACCGGCCAGCCCGGCCTCACGCACAGCGGCCTCGGGCAGGCCAAGCTGGCGCGCCAGGGCGATCATCAGCGCGCATACCGCCACCGAATGCATATAGGTGTATTCGTTGCTGTGCTTGAGTCGCGCCAGGCTGATCAGCGCATTAGGGTGGCGCATCACCGACTCGGAAATTTCCTCGACCAGCGACTCGGCCTGCTCGAACTGCAGCGCCTGGCCCATGCGCGCATCGCTGAACATGTCCATTACCGCCTGCTTGGAGCGCGCGCAGAGCTTCACCGCATTCTCCAGCTCCTGCTCCATCGACAGTGCCTTGACCTTGGGCGGCTCGATGGCCGCCAACAGGCGGGCCTCAGCCTCGCATTGGACCTCAGCCTCGGTAGCGGCATGGACACCAGCGGCGACATCGGTGCCCTTGCTGACATCGATCCACAGCTCGCTGATCGCACTATCGCGAATACGAGCGAGATCTTTTTCGGAGTTGAGAAGAAATTTGGACTTCCAGAAGGGATGATCCATCCAGGAGCCGCAGAATTCCTGAATGAACATTCCGACGCGTAGATCAGCGACGGCGATCCGTTTGAGCATGGTACGTACCGGCAGGTTGAAGCGCCTTCCGTGGGCGGGATGTCCCGTGGTGACGATCATTGGCTTATAGACACTGATCTGGCAATAGGCCAGTGGGTGGAGCTTTGAGCAAATTGTTGCGCTTGCATAAGATGTCCGCTCACCGCCCGCCATGGAGTCGACATGCGCCCTCTGCTGACCGGCCTAGCCAACATCGTTTTGCTGCTCGCCAACACCCTGATCCTGATCGGTCCGCTGCTGCTGATCGCCCTCGCCAAGCTCGTGTTACCCGGCCAGAGCGCCCGCGATACCTGTTCACGCGGGGTGATGTGGGTGGCCGAATTCTGGGCCGAGAACTGCAAGCGCATCTTCGCCCTGCTCACCCCGACTCACTGGGACATTCGCGGCAACGCCGAGCTGCGCAGCGACCGCTCCTACCTGGTGATCAGCAACCACCAATCCTGGGTCGACATTCCTGCCCTGGTGCAGGCGTTCAACCGCAAGACGCCCTACTTCAAGTTTTTCCTCAAGCAGCAGCTGATCTGGGTGCCCTTCCTCGGCCTGGCCTTCTGGGCACTCGATTACCCCTTCATGAAGCGCTACTCCAAGGCCTTTCTGCAGAAGAACCCGCACATGAAGGGCAAGGACCTGGAGATCACCAGGGCCGCCTGCGAGAAGTTCAAGCGCCTGCCGGTCACCGTGGTCAACTACCTGGAAGGCACCCGCTTCACCCCGGCCAAGCAGGCGCAGCAGCAGTCTCCCTACCGCTACCTGCTCAAGCCTAAAGCCGGCGGCGTGGCGTTCGTGCTCGCCACGCTGGGTGAACAGATCGACGCCGTGCTGGACGTCACGCTGGTCTATCCCGGCAAGCAGGTGCCGGGCTTCTGGGCCTTGCTCAGCGGCCAGGTGCCGAAGGTGATCATGGATATCCAGACCCTCGAACTGGACCCGGCGCTGTATCAGGGCGACTACGAGAACGACCCGGGTTTCCGCCAGCAGGTGCAGGACTGGGTATCGGACCTGTGGCTAGCCAAGGACAAACGCATCGAACGGTTGCGCAGCGAGAACCACGGCTAGCAGGAACACAGGGCCGGAGACCGTTCGGATTTCCGAATACAGCCGCACAGGTTTAGTCGGAAGGGCGAACGGGCAAGCGTCTAAAAGCATTCAGAGATGAAAATAAAACCATTAAAAATCAATTAGATACATAAATATCGAAACCCTCGAAAGTGCTGGCACACAACCTGCTCAAGTCACTACAGGAATGCAGTAGACCTTCCATGAGCAAAGTGGCGTACCCGCCATCACAACAACAACATCGAGGACTCGATTCATGCGTACCTTCCACCGTGTACTGAGCGTGGCCATTGCCGCCGCCTTCCTTTCCACTCCGGTGATCGCCGAGGAACTGACCGGCACCCTGAAGAAGATCAAGGACAGCGGCACCATCACCCTGGGCCACCGTGACTCGTCCATTCCCTTCTCCTACTTCGGCGACAACTCGCGCCAGCCGATCGGCTATTCCCATGACCTGCAGTTGAAGGTGGTCGAGGCGATCAAGCAGGAGCTGGGCTTGCCGGACCTCAAGGTGCGTTACAACCTGGTGACCTCGCAGACCCGTATCCCGCTGGTACAGAACGGCACCGTCGATCTGGAGTGCGGCTCCACCACCAACAACATCGAACGTCAGCAGCAGGTCGATTTCTCGGTTGGCATCTTCGAAGTGGGCACCCGCCTGCTGGCCAAGAAGACCAGCGGCATCAACGATTTCGACGACCTCAAAGGCAAGAACGTGGTGACCACCGCTGGTACCACCTCCGAGCGCCTGATCAAGTCGATGAACGCCGAGAAGAAGATGGGCATGAACGTGATTTCCGCCAAGGATCACGGCGAGTCCTTCCTGATGCTCGAATCCAACCGCGCCGTCGCCTTCATGATGGACGACGCCCTGCTCGCCGGCGAAATGGCCAAGGCCAAGAAGCCGGATGACTGGGCCGTGGTCGGCACCCCGCAATCCTTCGAGATCTACGGCTGCATGGTGCGCAAGGGTGACACCGGCTTCAAGCAAGTGGTCGACAAGGCCATCAGCGCCACCTTCGCCTCCGGCGAGATCAACGATATCTACAACAAGTGGTTCCAGCAGCCCGTCCCACCGAAGGGCCTGAACCTGAATTTCCCCATGAGCGACGAGCTGAAGAAGCTGATCGCCAATCCGACCGACAAATCTGCAGAACAGATCTGACGGTGATGCGCCGCCACGCTCACAAGGCGTAACGGCGCGGGGACCCCGGGGAAGCCAACGGCTTCCCCAACCTAATTCCTGACGAAGCCGAGACCGTCCGCCCAGGCGGATACGGGCAACTGCTGCCCGCTTTCATGCTTCGTCATCGTAGCCGTACCCAGGATCTCGCGAGCCAGCGCCCGCTTCGAACGCAGCAGGGCCAACGCGCAGCAGATCCAGTCCTCACAAGAGGGAATCTGCAATGAATTACAACTGGGACTGGGGTATCTACTTCAAGTCCACCGGCATCGGTAGCGAAACCTACCTGGACTGGTTCATCACCGGCCTGGGCTGGACCATCGCCATCGCCCTGGCTGGCTGGATCATCGCCCTGGCGCTGGGCTCGCTGCTCGGCGTGATGCGGACCCTGCCGAACCGCTGGCTGTCCGGCCTGGCCACCGCCTACGTGGAAATCTTCCGCAACGTGCCGCTGCTGGTGCAGCTGTTCCTCTGGTACTTCCTAGTGCCGGACCTGCTGCCCGAGCCGCTGGAGCTGTGGTTCAAGCAGGATCTCAACCCGGCGACCTCAGCCTACCTGTCGGTGGTGGTGTGCCTTGGCCTGTTCACCGCAGCGCGAGTCTGCGAACAGGTACGCACCGGTATCGAGGCGCTGCCCAAGGGCCAGACCGCCGCGGCCTACGCCATGGGTTTTCGCTTGCCGCAGATCTACACCAACGTGCTGTTGCCACAGGCCTACCGCATCATCATCCCACCGCTTACCAGCGAGTTCCTCAACATCTTCAAGAACTCCTCGGTAGCGTCGCTGATCGGCCTCATGGAGCTGCTGGCGCAGACCAAGCAGACCGCCGAGTTCAGCGCCAACCTGTTCGAAGCCTTCACCCTGGCCACGCTGATCTACTTCACCCTGAACATGAGCCTGATGATGATCATGCGCATGATCGAGAAGAAGGTCGCCGTACCCGGCCTGATTTCGGTAGGGGGTAAATGATGGACTTCTCATCGATCATCCCCGCACTGCCGGGCCTGTGGGACGGCATGCTGGTCACCTTGCAGCTTATGGTGCTGGGCGTGCTCGGCGGCGTGGTGCTGGGCACCCTGCTGGCGCTGATGCGCCTGTCGCACAGCAAGCTGCTGTCGAACATCGCCGCGACCTACGTCAACTACTTCCGCTCGATCCCGTTGCTGCTGGTGATCACCTGGTTTTATTTCGCGGTACCGTTCATCCTGCGCTGGATCACCGGCGAGGACACCCCGGTGGGTGCGTTCAGTTCGTGCCTGGTGGCCTTCGTGATGTTCGAGGCGGCCTACTTCTGCGAGATCGTCCGTGCCGGCATCCAGGCCATCCCCAAGGGCCAGATGGGCGCCGCCTCGGCCCTGGGCATGACCTACGGGCAAAGCATGCGCCTGATCATCCTGCCGCAGGCGTTCCGCAAGATGACGCCGTTGCTGCTGCAGCAGAGCATCATCCTCTTTCAGGACACCTCGCTGGTGTACACCGTGGGCCTGATGGACTTCCTCAACGCCGCTCGCTCGCGTGGCGACATCATCGGCCAGCCCCATGAGTTTCTGATTTTCGCCGGCCTGGTCTACTTCACCATCAGCTTCGCCGCCTCGCGCCTGGTCAAGCTCCTGCAAAAAAGGTTAGCCGTATGATTTCCATCCAGAACGTCAACAAGTGGTACGGGGACTTCCAGGTGCTGACCAATTGCAGCACCGAGGTGAAGAAGGGCGAAGTGGTCGTGGTGTGCGGGCCGTCCGGTTCGGGCAAGTCGACCCTGATCAAGTGCGTCAACGCGCTCGAGCCCTTCCAGCAGGGTGACATCAACGTCGACGGCACTTCCATTGCCGACAAGAAGACCAACCTGCCCAAGCTGCGCTCGCGCGTCGGCATGGTGTTCCAGCACTTCGAGCTGTTCCCGCATCTGACCATCACCGAGAACCTGACCATCGCACAGATCAAGGTGCTCGGCCGCAGCAAGGAAGAAGCCACCAAGAAGGGGCTGGCCCTGCTCGACCGCGTCGGCCTGGCCGCCCATGCGCACAAGCACCCGGGTCAGCTCTCCGGTGGTCAGCAACAGCGCGTCGCCATTGCCCGTGCCCTAGCCATGGACCCGGTGGTGATGCTGTTCGATGAACCGACCTCGGCGCTCGACCCGGAGATGGTCAACGAAGTGCTCGACGTCATGGTGCAGCTGGCTCACGAAGGCATGACCATGATGTGCGTGACCCACGAGATGGGCTTCGCCCGCAAGGTCGCCGACCGGGTGATCTTCATGGACGCCGGGCAGATCGTCGAGGACTGCCCAAAGGAGGAATTCTTCGGCGACATCAACGCCCGCTCCGAGCGCGCCCAGCAGTTCCTGGCGAAGATCCTCCAGCACTGACCTGTCGCGCCTGACGTAGCCCGGATGCAATCCGGGGATGACCGCTCACGGCTTCCCGGATTGCATCCGGGCTACACATCCACATATCTGGCCAGCCTGGGGAGGACTATGATGCAATGCCTGCCCGCCCCTTCTCGCGCCGATCTGACCGTGAAACCGCGCCTGCTCCGCCACCTGTCGCTGATTCTGCTGTTCCTGCTGCTGGTGCTTGGCTGCGGTTACGCCGGCTATCACATCAGCGATCGCGCCGGTATCCGTGCGCTGGCCGAGAACGGTGAGCGCCAGCTGGAGCTCAACGCCCGCGCCGTCGAAAGCGAAATCACCAAATACACCTACCTGCCCAGCCTGCTGGAGCTGGAAGGCAACGTCTCGCGCCTGCTGCTGGCGCCCACGGCCTACCGTCGTCATCACGTCAACGTGTACCTGCAGGGCCTCAACGAACGCAGCGGCAGCCTGGCCATCTACGTGCTCGACCCGGACGGCCGGGTGATCGCCACCAGCAACTGGGACGAGGCCGACAGCTACCTGGGCGAAGACCTGTCGTTCCGCGCCTATTACCAGGACGCCATCAAGGGCCGCCCGGGCCGTTTCTACGGCATCGGCAGCACCACCGGCGAACCCGGTTACTACCTCGCCCATGGCCTGCGCGACGGCAAGCGCATCATCGGCGTGGCAGTGGTCAAGGTACGTCTCGACGCGCTCGAAGAGCGCTGGCAGCGCGCGCTGCTGGAAGCCTACGTCAGCGACGAGAACGGCATCATCATCCTCGCCAGCGATCCGATGGTGCGCTTGAAATCCGTGCGCCCGCTCGACGAAGCCACCAAGGAGCGCCTGGCGCGCAGCCTGCAGTATCACTGGGCAGCGCTGGAAGAACTGCAGCTGTTCAACCGCTCGCCGGTGGACGACGGCATCGAGCAAGTTAGCTTCGCCACCGCCGGCGTACCCGCCAACTACCTGCTACAGACCCGTCGCCTGGAAGACACGCCCTGGCACCTGACCCTGCTCAGCCCGTTGCAGGAACAGCGCAGCGCGGCCATGAGCCACGGCATGCTGGCAGCCGTAGCGGCAGCCCTGCTGGCCTTTCTGCTGATCGCCTGGAACGAGCGGCGCAAGGTCATCGCCACCCGCCTGGCCGCCCGCGAGGCGCTGCAGGCGGCCAACGATGAACTGGAACGCAAGATCACCGAGCGTACCGCCGACCTGCAAGCCAGCAATGAACGCCTGCAGGCCGAAGTGCGCGAGCGCCAGCAGGCCGAAACCACCTTGCGCCAGGCTCAGGACGAACTGGTGCAGGCTGGCAAGTTGGCGGTGATCGGGCAGATGTCCACCAGCATTGCCCACGAGCTGAATCAGCCACTGGCGGCGCTGCGTACGCTGTCCGGCAACACCGTGCGCTTCCTCCAGCGCGGCGCCCTGGATGTCGCCAGCAGCAACCTGCAGAACATCGGCGAACTGGTCGACCGCATGGGCAAGATCACCGGCAGTCTGCGCGCCTTCGCCCGCCGTGCCGGCGATAGCGGCGAGGCCTCGCTGAGCCAGGCGGTCGACGCCGCCGTCATGCTCCTGCACCCGCGCCTGCAACGCACCAGCATGACCATTCATCGCGACTATCTACACCCAGAGCAGGCCGACGTACGCCTGGCCATCGAACAGATTCGCCTGGAGCAGATTCTGGTCAATCTGATCAGCAACGCCCTCGACGCCATGCGCAACCAGGTCGACCGCCAGCTGTGGCTGAGCGGCACGGCCGACACCGACGGCTACCAGTTGGAAGTGCGCGATAATGGCCCCGGCATCGCCCCGGAAACCCGTGCGCACCTGTTCGAGCCGTTCTTCACCACCAAACCCGGTGAACAGGGTCTGGGCCTCGGCCTGACCCTGTCCGCCAGCCTGGCCGCAGCAGCAGGCGGCAGCCTCACCGTACGCCACCCGGACGAGGGCGGTACCGCCTTTATCCTCAGCCTGCCCTACCCGCGGGAGCCCAAAGCATGAGCGACAGCCTCACCGTCCTGATCGTCGAGGACGATCCCCATGTGCTGCTCGGTTGCCAGCAGGCACTGGCCCTGGAAGACATCGACAGCATCGGTGTAGGCAGCGCCGAAGAAGCCCTGCAGCGCGTCGACGAGGACTTCGCCGGCATCGTCATCAGCGACATCCGCCTGCCCGGCATCGACGGCCTGGAACTGCTTACCCGCCTCAAGCAGCGCGACCCGAGCCTGCCGGTGGTGCTGATTACCGGCCACGGCGACATCGGTATGGCGGTCAATGCGATGCGTGACGGTGCCTACGACTTCATGGAGAAACCCTTCTCCCCCGAGCGCCTGGTCGACGTCGTGCGCCGCGCTCTGGAACAGCGCAGCCTGGCCCGCGAGGTCAGCGCCCTGCGCCGCCAACTGGCCGGACGCCAGGCACTGGAGCAGCGCATCATCGGCCGCTCGCCGGCCATGCAGCAGCTGCGCGAACTGATCGCCAACGTCGCCGACACCAACGCCAACGTGCTGATCGAGGGCGAGACCGGCACCGGCAAGGAACTGGTCGCGCGCTGCCTGCACGACTTCAGCCGGCGGCAAAGCAAGCAGTTCGTCGCACTGAACTGCGGCGGCCTGCCGGAGAGCCTGTTCGAGAGCGAGATCTTCGGCCACGAAGCCCACGCCTTCACCGGCGCCGGCAAGCGGCGCATCGGCAAGATCGAACACGCCGACGGCGGCAGCCTGTTCCTCGACGAGATCGAGAGCATGCCGCTGGGCCTGCAGATCAAACTGCTGCGCGTGCTGCAGGAACACAGCCTGGAACGCCTCGGCTCGAACCAGTCGATCAACGTCGACTGCCGGGTGATCGCCGCCACCAAATCCGACCTCGATGAGCTGGGCAGACGCGGTGAGTTTCGCAGCGACCTCTACTACCGGCTCAACGTGGTGACCCTGGAACTGCCGCCGCTACGCGAACGCCGCGAGGACATCGCCCTGCTGTTCGAGCACTTCCTGCAACTCGCCGCGCTACGTTTCGACCGTGGCACACCGGAGCTGGACCGGCACACTCTGGCGGCGCTGACCGCACACGACTGGCCGGGCAACGTGCGCGAACTGCGCAACGTCGCCGAGCGCTTCGCCCTCGGCTTGCCGGTATTCAAGAAAAGCGGCCAGGCCGACAGCAACGCGCTGGGCTTCAACGAAGCCGTGGAGGCCTTCGAACGCAACCTGCTGGGCGCAGCCCTGGAGCGCCACGCCGGCAACCTCAGCCAGGCGGCGCAGGCACTGGGTCTGGCCAAGACCACGCTGTTCGACAAGGTGAAGAAGTACGGGCTGCAATAACCGCTGCCCTGGTAGGAGCGGCTTCAGCCGCGAAAAAGGCAAAGCCGCTACAGCCTCGTGACAAACAAAGAGG
Source organism: Pseudomonas sp. zfem001 (assembly GCF_032621725.1). NCBI lineage: Bacteria > Pseudomonadati > Pseudomonadota > Gammaproteobacteria > Pseudomonadales > Pseudomonadaceae > Pseudomonas > Pseudomonas sp. zfem001. The sequence continues at coordinate 273,911 of NZ_JAVYJI010000003.1, forward strand.
GAGCCCGAAGGCTCCCGAAAGAAGACGCCAACAACTGCGCCTTTGCCGTGAAAGTTAGCGACCTGGGATTAAACCCAGGTCACGCCGTCACGCTGCACTGAAGGTCTTGTGCGGGTCGATGACGAATTTCTTCGGCACGCCGGCATCGAATTCGCCGTAGCCACGCGGCGCATCATCCAGGCTGATCACCTGCACACCGACCACCTCGGCGATGTTGATACGGTCCCACATGATCGCCTGCATCAGCGCGCGGTTGTATTTCATCACCGGCGTCTGACCGGTGTGGAAGCTGTGCGACTTGGCCCAGCCGAGACCGAAGCGAATACTTAAGGAGCCAATCTTCGCCGCGGCATCCACCGCACCCGGATCTTCGGTCACGTAGAGGCCAGGAATACCGATTCTGCCGGCTACGCGCACGACACCCATCAGCGAGTTGAGCACCGTGGCCGGCGCCTCCTGCTGGGCACCGGCATGGCCGTGACCACGGGCTTCGAAGCCCACGGCGTCAACCGCGCAATCCACTTCCGGCTCACCCAGCAGATCAGCGATCTGCTCGTGCAATGGGGTGTCCTTGGACAGGTCGGCGATTTCGAACCCTTGGGCCTTGGCATGAGCCAGGCGCGTTGGGTTGACGTCACCGACGATCACCACCGCGGCACCGAGCAGGCGCGCCGAGGCGGCAGCGGCCAGACCGACTGGACCCGCGCCAGCGATATACACCGTACTGCCAGGGCCAACGCCTGCGGTGACCGCGCCGTGGTAGCCTGTGGGCAGGATGTCGGACAGGCAGGTCAGGTCGCGGATTTTCTCCATGGCCTTGTCGCGATCCGGCAGCTTGAGCAGGTTGAAGTCAGCGTAAGGCACCAGCACGTACTCGGCCTGGCCGCCGGTCCAGTCGCCCATGTCGACGTAGCCGTAGGCACCGCCGGCACGCGCCGGGTTGACCGTCAGGCACACGCCGGTGTGCTGTTCCTTGCAGCTACGGCAGCGGCCGCAGGCGACGTTGAAGGGGACGGAAACCAGATCACCGATCTGCAGGCGCTCGACATCGCGGCCCTTCTCGATCACCTCACCGGTGATCTCGTGGCCCAGCACCAGACCGACCTGCGCGGTAGTACGGCCGCGCACCATGTGCTGGTCGGAGCCGCAGATATTGGTGGAAACGACTTTCAGGATGACCCCGTGCTCGATTTTCTTGCCGCGCGGGTCCTGCATTTTCGGGTAGTCGATCTTCTGTACTTCGACCTTGCCCGTACCGAGATAAACCACACCACGATTACCAGACATGCGTAACTCTCCTTTCTTGTTGTGGACACAAGACGCGACCGACTGGCCGCGCGGCCTTGCACTGGAGCTTGTTGCGTCTGTTGCCGGAAACCGCCGGTGAAACCTGGCAGGGCGATTTCCGTAGGGTGGGCCGAGCGGCGATCCGCTTTGGCCCACCAAGTTCTTCGTTGTGACTGGTGGGCTAAAGCCCACCCTACAAATGGCATCGTTACCGTAGGGTGGGCTTTAGCCCACCAATATTCGGGTTTGCGATTGCCCTCAGGCGTTGAGCACCACCGTACGGTTGGCATTGAGGAACACGCGGCGCTCGATGTGATAACCGACCGCGCGGGCCAGGGTCAGGCATTCGATGTCGCGGCCCTTGGCGATCAGGTCTTCGGGGTAGTGGGCGTGATCCACCGCCTCCACGCCCTGGGCGATGATCGGCCCCTCGTCGAGGTCGTTGTTGATGTAGTGCGCCGTGGCGCCAACCAGCTTGACGCCCTTCTGGTAGGCCTGGTGATAGGGCTTGGCGCCCTTGAAGCCGGGCAGCAGCGAGTGGTGAATATTGATCGCCCAGCCGTCCAGCTTGCGGCACAGCTCCGGCGACAGCACCTGCATGTAGCGGGCGAGTACCACCAGCTCCGCGCCGGTATCCTCGATCACCTGTAGCACCTTGCGCTCTTGCGCCGGTTTGTCGGCCGGGTCGAGCGGAAAATGGTGGTAGGGAATGCCGTGCCAGCGCGCCAGCGGCTCGAGGTCGGGATGGTTGGACACCACCGCCACCACGTCCATGGCCAGTTGGCCGATACGCTGGCGATACAGCAGATCGTTCAGACAATGGTCAGCCTTGGACACCATCAGCACAACCTTGGCGCGGTAGCCCGGCGGGGTCAGCTCGACCTGCATGTCGAAAGGTGCCAGACGCTCGGCCACACCGGCGCGGAAGGCGGCCTCGTCGAAGTCCTGCGGTTGGCGGAACTCGACGCGGATGAAAAAGCGCGAGGACAACCGATCATCGAAGCTGTGATGCTCGGTGACGTAGCAGCGCTGCTCGAAGAGAAAGCGCGTGACCGCGTCCACGGTGCCGAGCACGCTCGGACAATGGGCGGTGAGAATCCAGGTGTCGGGGGTGCGGCTCATAACAAACTCCGATGATTTTCACCCCTCTCCCGCTTGCGGGAGAGGGGCCGGGGGAGAGGGCCGCCGGTACCACGCTATCCGCCCTTCCCCTCTCCCTAGAGGGTAGAGGGAGCCGTTCGATATCAGGCCTCGACCGCCAACCCGTACTCGACACTGGCATCCTGCAACCACAGCCAGAAGTAGTCGGAGAAGCTGCGGCGAATCACCAGCTCCCAGGTCTCTTCGCCGGTGTGGCGAATCACCAGCTGCGACTTGGCGAACACGGTGCCTACCGCCTTGCCGACCGGGAAGTTGCTCGGGTGCACGTCGTAGCTGCTGGACTTCATCAGTAGCTCGCGCACCTTCGGCCCGGACAGCTCCAGCAGGGTTTGCCCGCCGCTGACGTTGACCACCGAGAAATGCTGACCGTCCAGCGCTGTACGCAGCTTGCGCTCGACCTCGAGCTCGCTGCCGCCAGGCACGATCAGCAGCCACTCGTCCGGGCCCAGCCACTGCAACGAGGTGTCGCCATCGGCTACCAGGGTCAGCGCCACCGGCAGCTCCAGGCCCAGGGCCTTGTGCACACCGCCGGAGAAACCGGCGTCCTTGGCATCCCCGCGAATGACCAGATGCCCGCGCAGTTTTTTCTCGCGCAGGGTGACGCCGGCGTTCTTGCGGCCCTTGCCGACCAGCTCATGCAGGCCGGCGTGGTGCAGTGGCGATTGCCCGGCGATGTCGGCGGGACGTTGTTGGTAGACGTTGACGTTAGACATTCTGGCGATCCCCTTTCGGGTCATAGAACACGGAGCTGCAGATTTCGGCTTCGATCAGGCTGCCATCGGCCAGCGGCGCGAACACGCGCTCGCCCATGCGCTTGAGACCGCCCTTGACCACCGCCATGGCGAAGCTGTAACCCATGGCCGCGCTCATGTAGCTGGAGGTGACGTGGCCGACCATCTGCATCGGGATGGACTGTTTCGGGTCGAACACCAACTGCGCGCCTTCCGGCAGCACCTGGTTCGGGTTGACCGGTTTCAGCCCCACAAGCTGCTTGCGGTCTTCGCGCAGGCAGTCATCGCGGTTCATACCGCGCTTGCCGATCCAGGAGAACGGCTTGGTGCGCCCAACGCACCAGCCCATGTTGAGGTCGTCCGGGGTCACCGAGGCGTCGGTATCCTGACCGACGATGATGAAGCCCTTCTCGGCCCGCAGCACGTGCATGGTCTCGGTGCCGTAAGGGGTCAGGTCGAACTCCTTGCCGGCTTCGATGATCTGTTCCCACACGCCCATGGCGTAGTCGGCCTGCACGTTGACTTCGTAGCTCAGCTCACCGGTGAAGGAGATGCGGAACACCCGCGCCGGCACACCGCCGACCAGGCCTTCCTTCCAGCTCATGAAGGGGAAGGCGTCCTTGTCCAGGTCGATGTCGGTGACCTTGGCCAGCAGCTTGCGGCTGTTGGGGCCGGACAGGGTCATGGTCGCCCAGTGGTCGGTGACCGAGGTGAAGTACACCTTCAGCTCCGGCCATTCGGTCTGGTGGTAGATCTCCAGCCACTCCATCACGCGGGCAGCGCCGCCGGTGGTGGTGGTCATGACGAAATGGTTGTCGGCCAGACAGGCGGTGACGCCGTCGTCGAAGACCATGCCGTCTTCCTTGCACATCAGGCCGTAGCGCGCCTTGCCCACGTCCAACTTGGTCCAGGCGTTGGTGTAGACGCGGTTGAGGAACTCGCGCGCATCCGGCCCTTGAATATCGATCTTGCCCAGGGTCGAGGCATCGAGAATGCCCACGCTGTTGCGCACGGCCAGACATTCGCGGGCCACGGCAGCATGCAGGTCCTCGCCATTTTTCGGGAAGTACCAGGGGCGCTTCCACTGGCCGACGTCCTCGAACTCGGCACCGTTCTTCACGTGCCAGGCCTGCATCGCGGTGTAGCGCTTGGCATCGAACAATGCGCCACAGTGCCGGCCAGCCACAGCGCCGAAAGTCACCGGCGTGTAGTTCGGACGGAACATGGTGGTGCCCATCTGCACGATGCTGATACCCATCGAACGCGCTGCGATGGCCAGGCCGTTGATGTTGCCCAGCTTGCCCTGGTCAGTGCCGAAGCCCAGCGCGGTGTAGCGTTTGACGTGCTCGACCGACTCGAAGCCTTCACGCGTCGCCAGCTCGATACCGGCAGCGGTGACGTCGTTCTGCAGGTCGACGAATTGCTTGGGCGCGCGCGCCGTGGACTTGTCGTGCGGCACCTGGAACAGTGCCAGCATCGGTTCTTCCTGGCGCGCCTCGGCCTGCGGCAGGCTGCCGCTGACGGCCTTGTAACCGGCCTCGGCAGCCGCCTTGGCGCCGGCCTCGAAACCATTGGCGAGCACGTCACCGAGGGCGAACACGCCATTCACCGCACCGGCGTCGATGCGCTGCTGGATACCGTTACCCGGCCCCGGCACGAAACCGAGGATGTCTTCACGCCACTCCGGGCGACCGCCCAGGTGCGAAGCCAGGTGCACCACCGGGCTGTAACCGCCGGAGCTGACGATCAGGTCGCAGTCCAGCACTTCGCCGGGGCTGGTGACCTTGTGTGCCTTGGTGTCGATGGCGCAGATACGCGCGCCGGTGACGCGCTTACTACCGCGCGCCTCGACCACCGCGCTACCGGTGAGGATGCGCACGCCACGGGCACGTGCTTCCTCGACCCAGGCGCCACGCGGGTTGCTGCGTGCATCGGCGACAGCCACCACCTTGCGACCGGCATCGAGCCAGTCGAGCACCACGCGGTAGGCATAATCGTTGTTGGTCGACAGCACCAGTTCCTGCCCCGGTGCCACGCCATAACGGCGGACGTAGGTCGACACGGCGCCAGCCAGCATGTTGCCGGGCACATCGTTGTTGGCGTACACCAGCGGCCGCTCATGAGCACCGCTGGCCAATACCACGCGCTTGGCGCGGACGCGGTGCATGCGCTGGCGAGCCTGGCCCATCGGAGCGACTTCACCGAGGTGATCGGTCAGACGCTGATGGATGGTGAGGAAGTTGTGGTCGTGGTAACCGTTGACCGTGGCGCGTGACAGCAGGGTCACTTCCGGCAGCGTCTTCAACTCGGCGATGGCCTGCGCCACCCAGTCGGCGGCAGGCTTGCCATCCAGGGTTTCGCGAGTGTCGAGCAGGCTGCCACCGAACTCTTCCTGTTCATCGGCGAGGATTACCCGCGCACCGCTACGGCCGGCAGCCAGCGCGGCGGCGAGACCGGCAGGGCCGGCGCCGACGATCAGCACGTCGCAGTGCTGGTTCATCTGGTCATAGATATCCGGATCGACCTCGGTGGGCGAACGGCCCAGGCCGGCGGCCTTACGGATGTACTTCTCGTAGGTCATCCACAGGTTCTGCGGATACATGAAGGTCTTGTAGTAGAAACCGGGCGGCATCATGCCGCCGCCGACCTTGCCGAGGATGCCCATCAGGTCGGTATTGACGCTCGGCCAGCCGTTGGTGCTGCTGGCCACCAGGCCGCTGTACAGCGCCTGCTGGGTGGCGCGCACGTTGGGAACCTGCGCCGCCTCGGTGGAGCCGATCTGCAGCACGGCGTTGGGCTCTTCCGCGCCAGCAGCGACGATGCCGCGTGGACGCGAATACTTGAAGCTGCGGCCGACGATGTCGACACCGTTGGCCAGCAGCGCGGCGGCCAGGCTATCGCCGGCGTAGCCCTGATAGGTTTGGCCATTGAAGGTGAAGCTCAGCGCCTGGCTGCGGTCGATACGACCACCCTTGGCAAGACGATTGACCTGGCTCATGCCGTTACTCCTTCTGCCACGGCTTGCTTGTCGGTGGCCGCGGCCGCGGTGACCGAAGGCTTCTCACCGACCTTGTAGGTCTCGAGGATCTCGTAGGTCACGGTGTGGCGGGTGACGTTGAAATACTTGCGGCAACCGGCCGCGTGCACCCACAGCTCATGGTGAATGCCGCGCGGGTTGTCGCGGAAGAACATGTACTCGCCCCACTCCGCATCACTGCAGGCATCGGGATCGAGCGGGCGCGCGATGTGCGCCTGGCCCTTGGCGTGGAATTCCTCTTCGGAGCGCAGTTCGCCACAGTAGGGGCAGAAGATGTGCAGCATGGCGGGTCTCCTTAGTGAGCCACGGCAGCGGCGCCGTGCTCGTCGATCAGTGCGCCGGTGTGGAAACGGTCAATGGAGAACGGCTTGGCCAGCGGGTGCATCTCACCCTTGGCCAGGCTGGCCGCGAAGACGTGGCCCGAACCCGGCGTGGCCTTGAAGCCACCAGTGCCCCAACCGCAGTTGAAGAACAGGTTGTCCACCGGAGTCTTGGAGATGATCGGGCAGGCGTCCGGGCTGGTATCGACGATGCCGCCCCACTGGCGGTTCATGCGCACCCGCGAGAGCACCGGGAACATCTCGACGATGGCCTGCAGGGTGTGCTCGATGGTGCCGTAGGAGCCGCGCTGGCCGTAGCCGTTGTAGCCGTCGATGCCGGCACCGATGACCAGGTCGCCCTTGTCCGACTGGCTGATGTAGCCATGCACGGCGTTGGACATGATCACGCTGTCGATGATCGGTTTGATCGGCTCGGACACCAGCGCCTGCAGCGGGTGCGATTCCAGTGGCAGGCGGAAGCCGGCGAGCCCCGCCATGTGCCCGGAGTTACCGGCAGTGACCACGCCGACGCGCTTGGCGCCGATGAAACCCTTGTTGGTCTCCACGCCGATCACCGCACCGTTCTGCTTGCGGAAACCGATCACCTCGGTGTTCTGGATCAGATCGACGCCCAGGGCATCGGCGGCACGTGCGTAGCCCCAGGCCACGGCGTCGTGACGGGCAACGCCACCGCGACGCTGTACGGTGGAACCCATCACCGGGTAACGGGTGTTCTTGCTGCAATCGAGGTAGGGAATCTCCGCCTCGACCTGCTTGGCATCCAGCAGTTCGCCGTCCACGCCGTTGAGGCGGTTGGCGCTGACGCGACGCTCGGCGTCACGCATGTCCTGCAGGGTGTGGCAGAGGTTGTAGACGCCACGCTGGGAGAACATGACGTTGTAGTTGATGTCCTGCGACAGCCCTTCCCACAACTTCATCGCGTGTTCGTAGAGCTGCGCGGACTCGTCCCACAGGTAGTTGGAACGCACGATAGTGGTGTTGCGCGCGGTGTTGCCGCCGCCGAGCCAGCCCTTCTCCACCACGGCGACGTTCTTCACACCGAACTCCTTGGCCAGGTAATAGGCTGTGGCCAGGCCGTGGCCGCCACCACCGACGATGATCACGTCGTACACCGGCTTGGGCGTCGGGTTACGCCACATGCGCTGCCAGTTCTCATGGTGGCTGAACGAGTGCTTGAACAGGCCGAAGCCGGAATAACGTTGCATGGGCATGCTCCAGGGTTCTACTCCCCTCTCAGCGTTACGCGAGAGGGGCCGAGAGAAAGGGTTGGCTTAGCGATACACCGGGTAGTCCGCGCACAGCCCGGCGACCAGCTTGGCCACCTGCGCCTCGACATCGGCATCGCCGAGGTGATCGAGGATGTCGCAGATCCAGCCGGCCAGCGCCTGGCACTGGGCGACCTTGAAACCACGGGTGGTGACGGCCGGCGTGCCGATGCGGATGCCCGAAGTGACGAACGGTGACTGCGGGTCGTTGGGTACGGCGTTCTTGTTCACGGTGATGCCAGCGCGACCGAGGGCGGCGTCAGCCTCCTTACCGGTCAGCCCCTGCTTGATCAGGCTGAGCAGGAACAGATGGTTGTCGGTGCCACCGGAGACCACCTCGTAGCCGCGCTCGATAAAGACCTTGGCCATGGCCTGGGCGTTGTCGATCACCTGCTGCTGGTAGGCCTTGAACTCCGGCTCCATGGCCTCCTTGAAGCACACCGCCTTGGCGGCGATGACGTGCATCAGCGGGCCGCCCTGGGCACCGGGGAATACGGCGGAATTGAGCTTCTTCTCGATCTCTTCGTTGGCCTTGGCCAGGATCAGGCCGCCACGCGGGCCACGCAGAGTCTTGTGCGTGGTGGTGGTGACCACATCGGCGAAGGGAATCGGGTTCGGGTACAGACCGGCGGCGACCAGGCCAGCGACGTGGGCCATGTCGACGAACAGCAGCGCACCGACCTTGTCGGCAATGGCGCGAAAGCGCGGGAAGTCGAGGGTCTTGGAGTAGGCAGAGAAACCGGCGACGATGATCTTCGGCTTGTGCTCGACGGCCAGGCGCTCGACCTCGTCGTAGTCGATCAGCCCGGTAGCGGTGTCCAGGCCGTACTGCACGGCGTTGTAGAGTTTGCCCGAGGACGACACCTTAGCGCCGTGGGTCAGGTGGCCACCATGCGCCAGGCTCATGCCGAGAATGGTGTCACCCGCATTGAGCAACGCCAGATAGACAGCGCTGTTGGCCGACGAGCCGGAGTGCGGCTGAACGTTGGCGTAATCGGCGCCGAACAGAGCCTTGGCGCGGTCGATGGCCAGTTGCTCGACCTTGTCGACGTACTCGCAGCCACCGTAATAACGCTTGCCCGGATAACCTTCGGCGTACTTGTTGGTCAGGCCGCTGCCCTGCGCCTCCATCACCCGCTGGCTGCAGTAGTTCTCCGAAGCGATCAGCTCGATGTGCTCTTCCTGACGGCGTTCTTCCTGATCGATCGCCGCGAGCAACTCGTCGTCGTAACCCTGAATCTGATCCTGCTTGCTGAACATCTCGACTCTCCTGCAGCGCCTGTGGGCGGCGGTCTTGGACGGGCGGGCCGGCAAGGCCCTGTGCAGCGATGGTAGGGCCGCCCCTGCCCGCTCAAATGCCTGCCAACGCCGTGAGAGCATTCGTTTGCGACATGGTCTTGTCGCAATCAGGCGCGTCGAGATCAGTTCGCGGTTTTGCGCACAAATAACGGGGATCAAGCTGTGGATAAACCGTGCATACCGCGCGCCGCCCCAGCATCTGCAGGGGTTGCAGGGCTGCGGTCATTTCCTGATCGATATCAAGCAGTTAACAATGCAGACCATGCACAGAAGCGGTGGACCAGCCTGTGGAAAAGCTGTCAGCAGATGGCTACCGCCCCTGCCAGCGCTGCCGCTGAGGGTCGTGTTCGATATCCATACAGCCACGCCGACCCCCTGGCTTATCCACCAGCGACATGGGCGAGAGGCGAGGATCGATTGGGGATATGCACAGAAGATGTGGATGAAACTGTGCATAGGCTGTTCGACGCAGGCGCGAAGCCAGAGCAGCCGGGGCTTGCCGAGAGACGGCTAAAAATCGAACAGGATCAAGGAGATAGAGCAGGCTTGTGCACAAATACTGTGGGCGGCGCTGTGCATGGCCTGTGGAAACATGGCGCCGGGCCAGAGCCCATGGGGCTCCGACGCCAGCGCCTGCTATTTGCTCAACGACGCCTTAAGGCTTGAGCTTGCCAGCACAGCTGCTGGAAGCATTTACCAGACGCTGCTGCATGGCAGGGTCAGGCGGGGATTGGCGGCTGATTTCCTGCAACTCGGCTTCGCTGAATTCCTTGCTGACGTTGGTCGCAGCACAGTCGCAATAAGCACGCAATTGTGGCTCCTCGTAGCCTGCCGGTGCGCCAGCGATGCACTGCTGAACGAACTCGGTCTTGGCATTATCCGACCACTCGGCGGCGGAAACGGGCAGCGCCACGGCCAGCGGCAGGGCAAGGGCGAGCAGGTGACGATAAGTCATGGGAAACTCCTTCTCTTGATTGCGGAGAGCGGATCGACTGCCGCCCTCTGTTAAGTGTGAGCCCCGCAGCAAGCCCCAAGTTCCATCTGCGAGCCGAACGGTTGGCCACGAACCGACCCGACAGTACGCATCAGCGCAACAACTCGTCGCCGCGACGGACGCCTGAAAGATAGCCGCAGGGTTAAAGTACGGGCTTTCCCGGCAGACCCGCCGGCAGGTTTTTCAGAAGGAACGCGCCAATGCCCGACAATGCCCAGCAATTCGCCAGCGACAACTACTCCGGCATCTGTCCCGAAGCCTGGGCCGCCATGGCCGAGGCCAACCAGGGCCACCAGCGCGCCTACGGCGATGACGAATGGACCGCGCGTGCTGCCGATCACTTCCGCCGCCTGTTCGAGACCGACTGCGAGGTGTTCTTCGCCTTCAACGGCACCGCCGCCAACTCCCTGGCCCTGGCCTCGCTGTGCCAGAGTTACCACAGCGTGATCTGCTCGGAGACCGCCCACGTCGAGACCGACGAATGCGGCGCGCCGGAGTTCTTCTCCAATGGCTCCAAGCTGCTGCTGGCCAAGACCGATAACGGCAAGCTGACGCCGCAGGCGATCCGCGAGATCGCCCTCAAGCGTCAGGATATTCACTACCCGAAACCCCGCGTGGTCACCCTCACCCAGGCCACCGAAGTCGGCACCGTGTACAGCCCGGAAGAAGTCCGCGCCATCAGCCAGGTTTGCGAAGAACTGGGCCTGCACCTGCACATGGACGGCGCGCGCTTCTCCAACGCCTGCGCCTTCCTAGGCTGCAGCCCGGCCGAGCTGACCTGGAAGGCCGGCGTCGATGTGCTGTGCTTCGGTGGCACCAAGAACGGCATGGCCGTCGGCGAGGCCATCATCTTCTTCAACAAGGCGCTGGCCGAAGACTTCGACTACCGCTGCAAGCAGGCCGGCCAGCTGGCCTCGAAGATGCGCTACCTGTCCGCCCCCTGGGTCGGCATCCTGCAGGACGATGCCTGGCTGAAGTACGCCAACCACGCCAACCGCTGCGCGCAGCTGCTGGCCACCCTGGTCGAGGATGTACCCGGCGTCAGCCTGATGTTCCCGGTGGAAGCCAACGGCGTGTTCCTGCAACTGTCGGAGCCGGCCATCGCTGCCCTCACCGCCCGCGACTGGCGTTTCTACACCTTCATCGGCGCTGGTGGCGCGCGCTTCATGTGCAGCTGGGATACCGACGAAGCCCGTGTGCGTCAGTTGGCTGCGGATATCCGTGAAGTAATGAGCGCCTGAACGACGCCATGACGCACCTGTGAGAGGGGCTTTAGCCGCGACCGGAGCCCGGATGCAATCCGGGCTCCGGACCCGTAGGGTGCGCTGCGCGCACCAGTGCTCCCAGAACCAAGGTAGCGATCAATAGTCGATCGCCACATCCCCTTTCGGCACGCTGCAACACGACAGAATGTAGCCCTCGGCTACATCCTCGTCGGTGATGCCGCCGTTGTGCTCCATCTCCACCTCGCCAGCGGTTTTCATCACCTTGCAGGTACCGCAGATACCCATGCCGCAGGCCTTGGGGATATGCAGACCAAGCTTGGCGGCGGCCGCGTGCACGGTCTCGCCGGGCGCCACACGGATGCTCTTGCCGGTGCTGGTGAATTCCACCTGATTGAGTTCGGCAACCGGAACTTCCGGGGCATCTGCGGCTTCGGCAGCCAGCTCCTTGACCTCGGCACGAATCTCCGGCGGCGTCGGGCCGAAGGCTTCTTCGTGATAGCGACTCATCTCGTAGCCAGACGCCTCGAGCAGGCGCTTGACTGCACTCATGTAGGGCGTCGGGCCACAGCAGAAGATCTCGCGCTCGAGATAATCCGGGGCGATCAGCTCCAGCATCGTCTTGTTCAGGTAGCCGCGATAACCGGCCCAGGACTCGCCCAGGCCGTGCTTCTCGCAGATCACGTGCAGGCTGAAGTTGTTGATGCGCGCCGCCATGTGCTCCAGCTCGCGCTGGTAGATGATGTCCTTCGGCGAGCGGGCGCTGTGCACGAAGACCATGTCGACATTGGCGTTGGTGTCGTAGAACCAGCGCGCCATCGACATCACCGGGGTGATACCGACGCCACCGGATAGATACAGCACTTTCTCGGAAGGGAAATCGATGGCGTTGAACAGCCCGACCGGCCCATGCACTGGCACCTCGTCACCTTCCTTGAGGTTGTCGTGCAGCCAGTTCGACACCTTGCCGCCCGGCACCCGCTTGATGGTGATGGAGAAGCTGTAAGGCACCGAAGGCGAGCTGGAGATGGTGTAGGAACGCATGATCGGCTGGCCGTCGATCTCCAACTCCAGGGTGACGAACTGCCCCGGCTTGAAGAAGAACAGTACCGGCTGATCGGCCATGAAGCAGAAGGTGCGCACATCCCAGGTTTCCTGGATCACCTTGACGCAACGTACCAGATGGCGGCCGTTGGTCCAGGTTTGCGTCGTAACCGGATTGAGGAAGGCGTTGGCGGTCATGAACGGCTCTCCACGCGGCCGGATATCGGCCCATATGCGGCGAATTGTGCGAAAGGCCGCCGGCCGTCATTTATCTACCTGCGACATCCGCATGCTTATCGCGACCTGCCCGATAGCACGGGGCCTGGCGCGTCGGAAACAAATCTGGCCATGTCGCCCATGGATAAGGTTTTACCTTGTGCCGGCTCCACACTCCGTTCACCAAGCATGCACGCCCATTGCAGGCAGCAGCGATTGATCGAGACCTTGCGGCATATACCGTATCAGCCACTATTTCCGGCAGGCGCGAGCCGCCCGCCAATGAGGAGCCACCATGGACTGCACCCAAAATCTGAGCCTGGGCGACCCGCTGGAGCCCGCGCGCAAGGCTACTGCGCAGATGCTGCACGATCGCGACCGCACATTCTCCCTGCCGCAGCCGTTCTACAGCGACGAACGCCTGTTTCAGGTCGACATGCAGGAGATCTTCCACAAGGAATGGCTGATCGCCGGCATGACCTGCGAGATTCCAGCCAAAGGCAACTTCCTCACCCTGCAGATCGGCGACAACCCGATCCTGGTCATCCGCGGCGCTGAAGGCCAGATCCACGCCTTCCATAACGTCTGCCGCCATCGCGGCTCGCGCCTGTGCGTGAGCGACAAGGGCAAGGTGGCCAAGCTGGTCTGCCCCTACCACCAGTGGACCTACGAACTGGACGGCCGCCTGCTGTTCGCCGGCACTGAAATGGGCGCCGACTTCGACCTCAAGGACTACAGCCTGAAACCGGTGCAGTGCAAAACCGCCGGCGGCTACATCTTCATCTCCCTGGCGGAAAACCCGCCGGCCATCGACGAGTTCCTCGCCACCCTGGCGCACTACATGGAACCATACGACATGGAGAACACCAAGGTGGCCGTGCAGACCACCCTGATGGAAAAGGCCAACTGGAAGCTGGTGATCGAGAACAACCGCGAGTGCTACCACTGCAACGGTTCGCACCCGGAACTGCTCAACACCCTGCTGGAATGGGATGACGTCACCGATCCGCGCGCCAGCCAGGCGTTCAAAGATCAGGTCGCCGAGTGCACCACTCGCTGGGACAAGGACAAGATCCCTTACGCTCACGCCAGCTTCGGCCTGCGCAACCGCATCGTGCGCATGCCGTTGCTCAAGGGCACCGTGTCCATGACCATGGACGGCAAGCAGGGCTGCAAGAAACTCATGGGCCGCATCACCGACCCGGACCTGGGCTCCATGCGCATCCTGCACCTGCCGCACTCGTGGAACCACTGCATGGGCGACCACCTGATCGTCTTCACCGTGTGGCCGATCAGCGCGCAGCAAACCATGGTCACTACCAAGTGGCTGGTCCACAAGGACGCCGTCGAAGGCGTCGACTACGACGTCGCCCGCCTGCGCCAGGTATGGGACGCCACCAACGACCAGGACCGCCGCCTGGCCGAGGAAAATCAGCGCGGCATCAACTCCACCGCCTACCAGCCAGGCCCCTACTCGAAGACCTACGAGTTCGGCGTGATCAACTTCCTCGACTGGTACAGCGAGCGCCTGCTCAACAACCTCGGCGACACCCCAGCGCAATCGCTGCGCCAGGTGGCAGGCGAGTGATGACGCTCAGCCTGTTGGTCGTGATCGGGCTGGCAGCTTATGGGTTGCTGGCCTGCCGGCCGCGGCATGACTGAAGCCGGCCCTACCGAGCACTAACAGCATCCACAACAAAAAGCCCCGCCAGATCGCTCTGGCGGGGCTTTTCATTTACAGCCGAGGCGAGTCGCTAAGCGTCAGGCCTTGTTGGCTTTCTTGGCAGCGCGGGTGCGCTCGCCTTCGTCGAGGATCTTCTTACGCAGACGGATCGACTTCGGCGTCACTTCGCACAGCTCGTCATCCTGGATGAATTCCAGAGCCTGCTCCAGGGTGAAGCGAACCGGCGGAACCAGGGCGATGGTTTCGTCCTTGCCCGAAGCACGCATGTTGTCGAGCTTCTTGCCTTTGGTGGGGTTCACGCCCAGGTCGTTGTCGCGGCTGTTCAGGCCGACGATCTGACCGTTGTAGATTTCCTGGCCGTGCTCGACGAACAGCTTGCCGCGCGCCTGCAGGGTTTCCAGGGAGTAGGTCAGGGCCTTGCCGGTATCGATCGAGACCAGTACGCCGTTCTGACGGCCAGACATGCTGCCCGGCTTGACGGTGTCGTAACGGTCGAAGATCGAGGTCAGGATGCCGGCACCGTTGGTCAGGGTCAGGAACTGGTTACGGAAACCGATCAGACCGCGAGCCGGGATGTTGTATTCCAGGCGCACGCGACCTTTGCCGTCCGGCGACATGTTGGTCAGGTCGCCCTTACGCAGGCCCATTTCTTCCATGACCTTGCCCTGGGATTCTTCAGGGATGTCGATGGTGACGTTCTCGAACGGCTCCTGCTTGACGCCGTTGACTTCGCGGATGATCACTTCCGGACGGCCAACGCCCATTTCGAATCCTTCGCGACGCATGGTTTCGATCAGTACCGAGAGGTGCAGCTCACCACGGCCGGAGACCTTGAACTTGTCGGCGCTGTCGCCTTCTTCAACGCGCAGGGCCACGTTGTACAGCAGCTCCTTGTCCAGACGCTCTTTGATGTTACGGCTGGTGACGAACTTGCCTTCTTTACCGCAGAACGGGGAGTCGTTGACCTGGAAGGTCATCGAGACGGTCGGCTCGTCAACGGTCAGCGGCTTCATCGCTTCGACGTGGTTGATGTCGCACAGGGTATCGGAGATGAACAGCTGATCCATACCGCTGACGCAGACGATGTCACCAGCGGTGGCTTCTTCGACGTCCACGCGGTGCAGGCCGTGGTGGCCCATCAGTTTGAGGACGCGGCCGTTACGCTTCTTGCCGTCGACGTCGATGGCAATGACCGGGGTGTTCGGCTTGACCTTGCCACGGGCAATACGGCCAACGCCGATGATGCCAAGGAAGCTGTTGTAGTCCAGTGCGGAGATCTGCATCTGGAACGGGCCGTCGAGGTCGACGTTCGGAGCCGGTACGTGGTCGACGATGGCCTGGTACAGCGGGGTCAGGTCTTCGGCCATGTTCTCATGGTCGAGACCGGCGATGCCGTTCAGGGCGCTGGCGTAGACGACTTGGAAGTCCAGTTGCTCGTCGGTGGCACCGAGGTTGTCGAACAGGTCGAAGATCTGATCCATGACCCAGTCAGGACGCGCGCCCGGACGGTCGATCTTGTTGATCACGACGATCGGCTTGAGGCCGGCTTCGAAGGCCTTCTTGGTCACGAAGCGGGTTTGCGGCATCGGGCCGTCCTGGGCGTCAACCACCAGCAGTACGGAGTCGACCATGGACATTACGCGCTCAACTTCGCCACCGAAGTCGGCGTGGCCGGGGGTGTCGACGATGTTGATGCGATAGTCGTTCCACTTGATGGCGGTGTTCTTCGCCAGAATGGTGATGCCGCGCTCTTTTTCCTGGTCGTTGCTGTCCATCACGCGCTCGTCGTTGAGCTCGTTACGCTCCAGGGTGCCGGACTGACGCAGCAGGGCGTCGACGAGGGTGGTTTTGCCATGGTCGACGTGGGCGATGATGGCGATGTTGCGTAGATTTTCGATCACTGTGTGTATCTCGATCAGAGGATTCGGTGTGTCGCCCAGCCTGGACGACGAATAAGAAGAAACTGAGTTCAGCGGGCCGGACGGGGTGCCCCCGTCAGCGAACGGTCGGGAGGGCGATGGCGGATACTTCCACCATTAAGCCCCGGCGTTCTATGCCGGACGATAAACGCGCACATTGGCATGTCCCTCGCTCAGCAGATGGTGGGCGTGCAGGCGGCTCATGACGCCCTTGTCGCAATACAGCAGGTACTGGCGGTTCTCATCCAGTTCCTTGAATTTGTTGTTCAACGCATAGAAGGGCAGCGCCTGCACCTCGATGCCCGGCACGTCCAGCGGCTCGTCTTCGGCGGCGTCAGGGTGACGGATGTCGATGACGATCTGGCCAGCCAGCGCTTCACCTACTTCCTCGACCTGCACGTCCTTGCCCAACTCGTCGATCACGCGGTCGATGGGCAGTTGGGTGGCGCGCTCCAGAGCACGCTCGAGGATGGCCATGTCGAACTGGGCCTCTTCCCTCTCCACTCGATAGCCACGGGCCTTGGTGGTCGGGTTGACCGAGATCACGCCGCAGTACTCGGGCATGTTCTTGGCGAACTCGGCGGTACCTATCTGCGTGGCGGTGTCGATGATGTCCTGCTTGTGGCTGGCAATCAGCGGGCGCATGACCAGCATGTCGGTCGCCGAATCGATCACCGCCAGATTGGTCAGAGTCTGACTCGACACCTGGCTGATCGCCTCGCCGGTGACCAGCGCTTCGATCTGCAGTTTTTCGGCAACACGGGTGGCGGCGCGCAGCATCATACGCTTGAGGATCACACCCATCTGGCTGTTGTCGACCTTACCGAGAATCTCGCCGACCACTTCCTCGAACGGCACGCTGACGAATAGCACACGCTGCGAGCGGCCGAACTTCTGCCATATATAGTGCGCCACTTCCATCACGCCCAGTTCATGGGCACGGCCACCGAGATTGAAGAAGCAGAAGTGGCTGACCAGGCCGCGGCGCATCATCTGATAGGCCGCGACGGTGGAGTCGAAGCCGCCGCTCATCAGCACCAGGGTCTGTTCCAGCGAGCCCAGCGGGTAACCGCCGAGGCCTTCGTGGCGGTTATGCACCACGAACAGGCGCTGGTCGCGAATCTCCATGCGCACTTCGACGTCCGGCTTCTTCAGGTCGATGCCGGCAGCACCGCACTCCAGGCGCAGGCGCGAACCGACGTGACGCTCGACGTCGATGGAGGAGAACCCGTGCTTGCCACCGCGCTTGCAGCGCACAGCGAAGATTTTGCCCGGTAACTGGTCGGCGTAGTGGCGCTTGCAATGCTCGGTGATGTCGTCCAGATCGCCCAGCGGGTATTCATTGACCTCGAGGAACAGACCGATGCCCGGCGTGTTGCGCAGGCGTTCGGTCATCTCGGTAAGCAGCTTGGGATCGTTCAGGTCGGTCTCGACCTCGAGGTTGTCCCAGACACCGGTCACCCGCAGCGCGGGGTCAAGATCGCGCAGCACGGAGCGAATGTTCTTCCCCAACTGGCGGATGAACTGCTTGCGCACCGGGCGGCTCTTGATGGTGATTTCAGGGAAAACTTTGACGATGAGCTTCATGAATAGAGCGCCCGCTTGGGGGACGAAAAAACAGGGGCGCGGATTATAGCGGAAATTGTTCAAGCTTTGACCAAAAATACTGCACCACCCATACGGTGCACCAAAATGGATCTTTTGTGAAATTAAAGGCCCTTAAATGGTGCAAATATTTCCAGCGAATTACCGTGCAGACAGCGCAGCACCTGAGTTTCGCGGCCTCTGCCCAATAAAGGGCACTGGCATGCAATTTGCTCCCTTGTGAGGCAGGTCGCCCTGGAGGACTATCCCGCCGGGCTTCACCGCATATTCAAGGCTTATCGATAAGAGCCTTTTCCACCTGGAGGACAACATGTCTAAGGCTGTTCAACTGATCAAAGAACACGACGTGAAGTGGGTAGACCTGCGCTTCACCGACACCAAGGGCAAGCAGCACCACGTGACCATGCCGGCCCGTGACGCCCTGGACGAAGATTTCTTCGAGCACGGCAAAATGTTCGACGGCTCGTCCATCCATGGCTGGAAAGGCATCGAAGCCTCCGACATGATCCTGATGCCGGTAGACGATACCGCCGTTCTGGACCCGTTCACCGAAGAGCCGACCCTGATCCTGGTCTGCGACATCATCGAGCCGAGCACCATGCAAGGCTACGACCGCGACCCGCGCTCCATCGCCAAGCGCGCTGAAGAGTTCCTCAAAGGCACCGGCATCGGTGACACCGTATTCGTTGGCCCGGAGCCCGAGTTCTTCATCTTCGACGAAGTGAAGTTCAAGTCCGACATCTCCGGCTCGATGTTCAAGATCTACTCCGAGCAAGGCTCCTGGATGACCGACGGCGACGTCGACGGCGGCAACAAGGGCCACCGTCCGGCCGTCAAAGGCGGTTACTTCCCGGTTCCGCCGTGCGACCACGACCACGAAATCCGTACTGCCATGTGCAACGCCATGGAAGAAATGGGCCTGGTCGTCGAAGTACACCACCACGAAGTGGCCACTGCCGGTCAGAACGAAATCGGCGTGAAGTTCAACACCCTGGTAGCCAAGGCTGACGAAGTTCAGACCCTGAAGTACTGCGTGCACAACGTAGCTGACGCCTACGGCAAGACCGCTACCTTCATGCCGAAGCCGCTGTACGGCGACAACGGTTCGGGCATGCACGTGCACATGTCGATCTCCAAAGACGGCAAGAACACCTTCGCAGGCGAAGGCTATGCCGGTCTGTCCGAGACCGCTCTGTACTTCATCGGCGGCATCATCAAGCACGGTAAGGCCCTGAACGGCTTCACCAACCCGTCGACCAACTCCTACAAGCGTCTGGTTCCGGGCTTCGAAGCTCCGGTCATGCTGGCCTACTCGGCTCGCAACCGCTCCGCTTCGATCCGTATCCCGTACGTTGCCAGCCCGAAAGCTCGCCGTATCGAAGCACGCTTCCCGGACCCGGCTGCCAACCCCTACCTGGCCTTCGCAGCTCTGCTGATGGCCGGTATCGACGGCATCCAGAACAAGATCCACCCGGGCGATGCTGCCGACAAGAACCTGTACGACCTGCCGCCAGAAGAAGGCAAGCTGATCCCGCAAGTGTGCGGCAGCCTGAAAGAAGCCCTGGAAGAGCTGGACAAGGGCCGCGCGTTCCTGACCAAGGGCGGCGTGTTCTCCGACGACTTCATCGATGCCTACATCGAGCTGAAGTCCGAAGAAGAAATCAAGGTACGTACCTTCGTACACCCACTGGAATACGACCTGTACTACAGCGTCTAAGCCAGACTCGCGCCGCCCTCGTGCGGCGCGCTTCAAGAGCCCTGCCCGGCCCTGCCTGGCGGGGCTTTTTTATGGGTACGCAGCAACACCTGTAGGAGCGAGCTCTGCTCGCGAAGCTCTTCAGGTCGCCAGGTTCGCGAGCAGAGCTCGCTCCTACGGCAGATCCGAGTCCACTTTTTGTAGCCAAACATCACAGCCATTGCGCCCTGCGCTTGCCAGGAACCGCCAGCAGTGCAAGGCTTAGCGCATCACCTGCGGAAGGATCGGCCCATGCGCCCGTTACTCGCCTGCCTGCTGCTCGCCCTGGCCCTGCCGGCTAGTGCGCAGATCTACAAATACACCGACGCCAACGGCAACACGGTCTTCACCAATCAGCCACCGGATGGCACGGCCGCCGAAAGCGTCAATCTGCCCCCGACCAACACGGTGGAGATGCAGACGCCGAGCATGCCGGCGAGCGATGACAACACGCCAGCGCAGAGCGAAGCGCCCTACTCCGAGCTGAGCCTCACCGGCATCCCTGACGACGAAGCGATGCGCGCCAACAACGGTACCTTCATCGTCGGCGTGAACATCCAGCCGCGCCTGCAACCCGGCCATCAGCTACGGCTGATTCTCGATGGCAACCCTTACGGCCAGGCCAGTAATGTGCCGAGCCTGCAACTGACCAATGTCGACCGAGGTGAGCACAGCCTCGCTGTGGCGGTCGTAGCGGGCGAACGCATCATCCAGCAGAGCGCCACCGAAACCTTCACCGTGCAGCGCATCAGCGTCAACAGCCCTGCCCGCCCACCGGTCACACCACCACGACCGACTCCGCGCCCAACCCCGAGACCGACGAACTGATCCCGATGCGTGCACTACTGTTTTGCCTGCTGCTCATCACCCAAGCAGCTTCGGCTCAGGTCTATACCTACATCGATGCTGAAGGTAACCGCGTTTTCACTGACAAACCGCGCAGCAGCAATGCTGAACGGGTGATGCTCGCGCCGTCCAACAGCGCGCAAATGAACCAGCCCCAATCCACAGTGCGCATGGCCCCGCCACCTGCCGTCACCAAGCCGACCGTGCACTATCAGGTACTGCGCATCCTTGTGCCGGAGCCGGACGCCTCGATCCACAACGGCTCCGGCGACATGATCGTCACCCTCAACAGCGAGCCGGGCCTGCTGCCTGGCCACAGCTACCGACTGCTGCTCGACGGCGCCCCCCAGGGCGAGATCAGCCGCAGCCCGGTCTTCTCCCTGCAGCACGTCGACCGCGGCACGCACCAACTGGTGGCAGAGATCATCGACTCCGCCGGGCTGATCGTCGAGCGCACACCCGCGCAACCCTTCCACATGCACCGCATGACCCTCGCGCAGAAGCGCAAGATCAATCCCTGCAAGAAAGATGAATACGGCGTGCGCCCCGAATGCCCACTGAAAGACAAGCCCAAGGAAGAGGTCGGCATCCTTCCTTTCTTCTGAAAACCAGATCGCACCTTAATGGTGCAATCTAACGCACCACCTCCTAAGATCTCCCTGTTTTGGGTCGCTTTTCTTCGCCCAGTCGCGCCGCAGCACCACCAAAACCTGGCAGACCGCACAAATAATGCGTCTTTTCGGGGCCTTGGTTTGCTTCTTGCATTTTCCTGCCTATCGCCGGAACGCACTGCCTATGACCATCAACGACGCGCTGCACCGCCTGCTACTCGACAACCTGACCACCGCCACCCTGCTGCTCAACAGCCAGCTGTGCCTTGAGTACATGAACCCGGCGGCGGAAATGCTCCTGGCCGTCAGCGGCCAACGCAGCCACGGTCAGTTCATCAGCGACCTGTTCACCGAATCGCCCGAGGCGCTGTCATCCTTGCGCCAGGCGGTGGAACAGGCGCATCCATTCAACAAGCGCGAAGCCGTATTGACCTCGGTCACCGGCCAGACGCTGACCGTGGACTACGCGGTAACGCCGCTGTTCAGCATGGGCGAGACCCTGCTGCTGCTGGAGGTGCACCCGCGCGACCGCCTGCTGCGCATCACCAAGGAAGAGGCGCAGCTGTCCAAGCAGGAAACCACCAAACTGCTGGTGCGCGGCCTGGCCCACGAAATCAAGAATCCGCTCGGCGGCATTCGCGGTGCGGCGCAACTGCTGTCGCGCGAACTGCCCAATGAAGAGCTCAAGGACTACACCAACGTCATCATCGAAGAAGCCGACCGCTTGCGTAACCTGGTCGACCGCATGCTCGGCTCGAACAAGTTGCCGTCGCTGTCGATGACCAACGTGCACGAGGTGCTGGAGCGCGTCGCCAACCTGATCGAAGCGGAAAGCCAAGGCAGCATCACCTTGGTGCGCGACTACGACCCGAGCATTCCGGATCTGCTGATCGACCGTGAGCAGATGATCCAGGCCGTGCTCAATATCGTGCGCAACGCCATGCAGGCCATCGCCGGGCAGAAGCATGACATGGGCCTCGGGCGCATCAGCCTGCGTACCCGTACCCTGCGCCAGTTCACCATCGGCCACACGCGCCACCGCCTGGTGGTCAAGGTCGAGATCATCGACAACGGTCCCGGCATTCCGCCGGAACTGCAGGAAACCATCTTCTATCCCATGGTCAGCGGTCGTGCCGACGGCACCGGCCTGGGCCTGGCCATAACCCAGAACATCATCAGCCAGCACCAGGGGCTGATCGAGTGCGAGAGCTATCCCGGCCACACCGTATTCTCGATCTTCCTACCGCTGGAACAAGGAGCGCCCACGCCATGAGCCGCAGTGAAACCGTCTGGATTGTCGACGACGATCGTTCCATCCGCTGGGTACTGGAAAAGGCCCTGCAACAGGAAGGCATGACCACCCAGAGTTTCGACAGTGCCGACGGTGTACTCGCCCGCCTGACCCGCCAGCAGCCGGACGTGATCATCTCCGACATCCGCATGCCCGGCGCCAGCGGCCTCGACCTGCTGGCCCGCATCCGCGAGCTGTACCCGCGCCTGCCGGTGATCATCATGACCGCGCATTCGGACCTGGACAGCGCGGTCGCCAGCTACCAGGGCGGCGCCTTCGAGTACCTGCCCAAGCCGTTCGACGTCGACGAAGCCGTTTCACTGGTCAAGCGCGCCTTCCAACACGCCCAGGAACAACAGAGCCTGGCCGTCCCGGCTGCGCAGGCGCGTACCCCGGAAATCATCGGTGAAGCACCGGCGATGCAGGAGGTGTTCCGCGCTATTGGCCGCTTGAGCCACTCCAATATCACCGTGCTGATCAACGGCGAATCCGGTACCGGCAAGGAGCTGGTGGCCCACGCCCTGCACCGCCACAGCCCGCGTGCTGCCGCGCCCTTCATCGCGCTGAACATGGCAGCGATCCCCAAAGACCTGATGGAGTCCGAGCTGTTCGGCCACGAGAAAGGCGCCTTCACTGGCGCGGCCAACCAGCGTCGCGGTCGTTTCGAACAGGCCGATGGCGGCACCCTGTTCCTCGACGAAATCGGCGACATGCCAGCTGACACTCAGACTCGTCTGCTGCGCGTATTGGCCGATGGCGAGTTCTACCGCGTCGGTGGTCACACCCCGGTGAAGGTGGACGTGCGCATCATCGCCGCCACCCACCAGAACCTGGAAACCCTGGTACAGGCCGGCAAGTTCCGCGAAGACCTTTTCCACCGCCTCAACGTCATTCGTATCCATATTCCGCGCCTGGCCGACCGTCGCGAGGATATCCCGACCCTGGCCCATCACTTCCTCGCCCGTGCCGCGCAGGAACTGTCGGTCGAGCCGAAGCTGCTCAAAAGCGAAACCGAGGACTACCTCAAGCACCTTCCCTGGCCGGGCAACGTGCGCCAGTTGGAGAACACCTGCCGCTGGATCACCGTCATGGCCTCGGGTCGCGAAGTGCATATCGATGACCTGCCGCCAGAGTTGCTGACCCAGCCGCAGGACGCCGCACCAGTGACCAACTGGGAACAGGCGCTGCGCCTGTGGGCCGACCAGGCCCTGGCACGCGGCCAGTCCAACCTGCTCGACAGCGCCGTACCGGCTTTCGAGCGCATCATGATCGAGACTGCACTCAAGCACACCGCCGGCCGCCGCCGCGACGCAGCCTTGCTGCTGGGCTGGGGTCGTAACACCCTGACCCGCAAGATCAAGGAGCTGGGCATGAAGGTCGACGGCGGTGACGACGACGACAGCGACGACTGATCCCGCCAGCCTTACGAAAAAGGGCATCCCACGGGATGCCCTTTTTATTTGCAGTCAGTGGCCGGCCATTGGTGGTGCGCACAGCGCACCCTACCCAGAGCGCGACGACCGTAGGGTGCGCCGCGCGCCCCGTCTACTGAGACAGGATCAACCGCGTTGCGCGTTCTTGATCGATATCTGCGTGTTCAGCGTCCAGAAGTCGTAGAGCACGCCGACCAGGAACAGGCCGCCGGTGAACAGGTAAATGATCCCGGTGATCCACTTGCCCTGATACATGCGGTGCACGCCGAACACGCCGAGGAAGGTCAACAGAATCCACGCCACGTTGTAATCGGTTTCACCTGCGGTAAAGCGCAGATCGGCCTCGCGATCCATCGCCGGGATCAGAAACAGGTCGATGATCCAGCCGATGAACAGCAGACCGAGGGTGAAGAACCAGATGGTGCCGGTGACCGGTTTGCCGTAGTAGAAACGGTGCGAACCGAGGAAACCGAAGATCCACAACAGGTAGCCGATCAGCTTGCTGTGCGTATCGGGTCGTTGCATGGCGAACTCCTTGATAGACATATAGCTTCAGACGCTGCCTGCAGACATAAGGTTTCACGCGCTCAGAGACGACACGACACAACGAATGACTTGATAGCTGTACGGCGCCCATATACTGTATAAAAAAACAGTATAGATATGGCCTGCCATGCAACTGATCGAAAAGCTCACCATCCTCGCCGACGCCGCCAAGTACGATGCCTCCTGCGCCAGCAGCGGCGCACCAAAGCGCAGCTCCAAGGGCAAGGACGGCATCGGCTCGACCAATGGCATGGGCATCTGCCACAGCTACACGCCGGACGGTCGCTGCGTGGCGCTGCTGAAGATCCTGCTGACCAACTTCTGTCTGTACGACTGCCAGTACTGCATCAACCGTCGCTCCAGCGACGTGCCGCGTGCGCGCTTCACCCCCGAGGAAGTGGTTACCCTGACCCTGGACTTCTACAAGCGCAATTGCATCAGTGGCCTGTTCCTCAGCTCCGGCATCATCCGCTCGGCCGACTACACGATGGAGCAGCTGATCCGCGTCGCCAAGCTGCTGCGCCGGGAGCACCAGTTCCGCGGCTACATTCATCTGAAGACCATCCCCGATGCCGCGCCGGAACTAATCGCCCAGGCCGGGCTGTATGCCGATCGCCTCAGCGTCAACATCGAACTGCCCACCGAAACCAGCCTGGTGAAACTGGCCCCGGAAAAGAACGTCGGCAGCATCCACCAGGCCATGCACAGCATTCATCTCGGCGAGCGCGAGGCCAAGGAAGAGCGCCGCGCGCCGCGCTTTGCCCCGGCCGGGCAGAGCACGCAGATGATCGTCGGCGCCGACACCACCGATGACAGCACCATTCTGCACAACGCCCAGAGCCTGTATCACGACTACCGCCTGCGCCGCGTCTACTACTCGGCGTTCAGCCCGATTCCTCAGAGCCCGAAAACCGTGCCCTTCGAGGCGCCGCCGCTGCTGCGCGAGCATCGCCTGTACCAGGCCGACTTCCTCATGCGCGGCTACGGTTTCAGCGCCACGGAGCTGCTCGCCGGTCCCGGCAACCTGGCACTGGACATCGACCCCAAGCTGGCCTGGGCTCTGGCCAACCGCGAGCAATTTCCCGTCGATCTCAACCGTGCCGACGAATCACTGATTGCCCGCGTGCCCGGCATCGGCGTGCTCAGCGCACGGCGCTTGGGCGCTCTGCGGCGGGAACGACGTATCCGCTACGAAGACCTGACCCGACTTCGCTGCGTACTGGAAAAGGCCAAGCCCTTTATCGTCACTCAGGACTACCGGCCACCGCGCGCCGAGCACGAGTCCATAGTGCTGCGCCAGCAACTGCGCGACACCCCGGCACAGATGGCCTTGTGGTGATGCACAGCCTGCGCTTCGACGGCAGCTTCGCCACCTGGCGCCAGGCCGCGCGCCGCGCCTTGTTGCAAGGCCTGGCACCGCACCAGTTGCAGTGGCTGGACGAAGAGGCCCCACCCAGCCTGTTCGACCAACCCGCCGAGCGCACGCCGGAGCCCAATGGTCGCCTGCGCGTTTCCCCCGAGCTGCTGGACTTGCTGAAAAGTGCCGCACAGTACCGCGGCGATGAACGCTGGAGCCTGCTCTACCGGGTGCTCTGGCGTTTCGTGCAGGGCCAGCGCAGTGCCGTGCTGGCCGGCGACCCCGATGGCAGCGAGCTGCATCGCCGGCTCAAGGCGGTGCGCCGCGAGGCACACCACCTCCATGCGTTCGTGCGTTTCCAGCCGAGCAAGGTGCGAGGCGCGCCGGACTTCGTCGCCTGGTTCGAGCCCGCGCATGACATTCTCGCCTCGGCCAGCGGGCACTTCGCCGAACGCCTGGGCAAGCACAGCTGGCTGATCGCCACGCCACGCGACGGCGTTTACTGGGATGGCCAGCACCTGCAGCATGAGCGCCGCTGCCCGGCGCAATGGCAAGCCTGGGCACAACAGCCCGAGGATGATGGCCAAGCCCTGTGGCGTGCCTACTACGGCAGCACCTTCAACCCGGCGCGGCTCAACCGCACAGTGATGCAGCAGCATCTGCCATTGAGGTTCTGGAAGCACCTGCCGGAAGGCCCGCTGATTCCCCAACTGATGAGCGAAGCACGCGCTGGCGCGCAGCGCGATGGCCAGGCATTGGTGCTGGCCGGCAGGAAGGGCAAACGCATCGCCCAGATAAACGAAGGGGACGCATCGCGTCCCCCGTCTGGCAGCGTCAGCGGAAGCGACGCCCCGGATCTTCCTCGCTGACCTCCAGCGCCAGGCCCTGGGCCATGCTGGTCAGGTGATCGCCATCGGTTTCCGAACCGAGCTTGATCATCAGGCGCAGGTCGTTGGCCGAGTCGGCGTAGAGCAGCGCATCTTCGTAGGTGATCTCGCCCTGAGTGTAGAGGTTGTACAGCGCCTGGTCGAAGGTCTGCATGCCCTGCTCGGTGGAGCGTTTCATCAAACCCTTGAGTTCGTGCACTTCGCCCTTGCGGATCAGGTCAGCGGCCAGCGGGGTGTTAATCAGCACCTCGATTACCGCGCGGCGACCTTTACCATCTGGAGTTGGAATCAACTGCTGAGCGACGATGGCCTTGAGGTTGAGCGACAAGTCCATCCACACCTGGTTCTGCCGGTCAGCCGGGAAGAAGTTGATGATGCGGTCCAGCGCCTGGTTGGCGTTGTTGGCGTGCAGAGTAGCCAGGCACAGGTGACCGGTTTCGGCGAAGGCCACGGCATGATCCATGGTCTCGCGGGTCCGTACCTCACCGATGAGGATCACGTCCGGCGCCTGACGCAGGGTGTTCTTCAGCGCCACTTCGAACGACTCGGTGTCGATGCCCACTTCACGCTGAGTGACGATGCAACTCTGGTGCTGGTGGATGTACTCGATCGGATCTTCGATGGAGATGATATGACCGCTGCTGTTCCTGTTGCGGTAGCCGATCATCGCCGCCAGCGAGGTGGACTTACCGGTACCGGTGGCACCGACGAACAGCACCAGGCCGCGCTTGGTCAGCGCCAGCTTCTTGAGAATTTCCGGCAGTTTGAGCTCGTCGATGGTCGGGATGGTCGTCTCGATCCGACGCAGCACCATGCCCACCAGGTTGCGCTGGTAGAAGGCGCTGACGCGGAAACGACCGATACCACGGGCGCTGATGGCGAAGTTGCACTCATGGTTCTCGGCGAAGTCGCGGCGCTGTGCCTCGTTCATCACGCCCAATACGGTCTCGCGGGTCTGCTCCGGCGACATGGCGTTCTTGGTCACCGGCATGATCTTGCCATTGACCTTCATCGACGGCGGGACACCAGCGGTGATGAACAGGTCGGAGCCGCCTTTTTCGACCATCAGGCGCAGTAGTTTTTCGAATTCCATCGTCGTTCTCGCCGCTTCGTGTGCAATGCCGTTCGGCAGCCATCTGCCGAATCATGGGAGCGAGCTGTGCCCGCGAACAGGGTGACGCGAAAGCTTCGCGAGCAACGCTTGCTCCCACACCAGTTCCTAGAAGTTTTCCGGGCTTTTGGCCTTCTCGCGCGCACTGTCGCGGCTGACCAGCCCCTTGGACACCAACGTCTTCAGACAGGCATCAAGGGTCTGCATACCCAGCGCGCCACCGGTCTGGATCGCTGAATACATCTGCGCGACCTTGTCCTCACGGATCAGGTTACGGATGGCCGGTGTGCCGATCATGATTTCGTGGGCGGCAACACGACCGCCGCCGATCTTCTTCAGCAGGGTTTGCGAGATCACCGCCTGCAGCGACTCGGAGAGCATCGAACGCACCATCGACTTCTCCTCGGCCGGGAACACATCGACCACCCGGTCGATGGTCTTGGCGGCGGAGGTGGTGTGCAGGGTGCCGAACACCAGGTGACCGGTTTCCGCGGCAGTCAGCGCCAGGCGGATGGTTTCCAGGTCGCGCATCTCGCCCACCAGGATGATGTCGGGGTCTTCCCGAAGGGCCGAGCGCAGGGCTTCGGAGAAGCCGTGGGTGTCGCGATGCACCTCGCGCTGGTTGACCAGGCACTTCTTCGACTCGTGGACGAATTCGATGGGGTCTTCAATGGTGAGGATATGGTGGTATTTGTTGCTGTTGAGGTAGTCGAGCATCGCCGCGAGGGTGGTCGACTTGCCCGAACCGGTGGGGCCGGTGACCAGCACCAGGCCGCGCGGCACGTCGGTGATCTTGCGGAACACCTCGCCCATGCCCAGGTCTTCCATGGTCAGCACCTTGGACGGAATGGTACGGAACACCGCACCGGCGCCACGGTTCTGATTGAAGGCGTTGACCCGGAAACGCGCCACACCCGGCACTTCGAAGGAAAAGTCGGTCTCGAGGAACTCTTCGAAGTCCTTGCGCTGCTTGTCATTCATGATGTCGTAGATCAGCGCGTGTACCTGCTTGTGATCCAGCGGCGGCAGGTTGATGCGGCGTACATCGCCGTCGACGCGGATCATCGGCGGCAGACCCGCCGAGAGGTGCAAATCCGACGCGCCTTGCTTGGCGCTGAAGGCGAGCAGCTCAGTGATATCCATGGGACTCCCCAATTACAAGCAAGCAGGTAGAATGCCGCAAACGCAACGGCCAGGCTTATAGAGCGCAGGTAATGTCCACGATAGCAGAGAATATTGCAAAGGTCGGAGCGCGCATCCGTGAGGCGGCGCAAGCCTCGCAGCGTAATTTTGCGGATATCGGCCTGCTCGCGGTGAGCAAGACCAAACCGGCAGCGGCCATTCGTGAAGCTCATGCGGCTGGCTTGTGCGATTTTGGCGAGAACTACCTGCAGGAAGCATTGGGCAAACAGGTCGAATTGAACGATCTACCCTTGATCTGGCACTTCATCGGCCCCATTCAATCGAACAAGACCCGGCCCATCGCCGAGCATTTCGACTGGGTACATTCGGTGGATCGCCTGAAAATCGCCCAACGTCTCTCCGAGCAGCGCCCCGCGCACCTGCCGCCGCTGAATATCTGCCTGCAGGTCAATGTCAGCGCTGAGGACAGCAAATCCGGCTGCAGCCCAGAAGCGCTGCCAGAACTGGCCAAGGCCGTCGTCGCCCTGCCCAACCTGCACCTGCGTGGACTGATGGCGATTCCCGAACCTACAGACGATGACGCCGCGCAACATGCCGCCTTCGCCCGCCTGCGTCAATTGCGTGATGACTTGGCGCTGAACCTCGATACCTTGTCCATGGGCATGAGCCATGACCTGGAGGCCGCCATCGCCGAAGGCGCCACCTGGGTGCGCATCGGTACCGCCCTGTTCGGTGCCCGCGATTACGGCCAGCCCACTCACTGAATGAAGGATTTTCTGCAATGAGCAACCCGACCATCGCCTTCGTCGGCGCCGGCAACATGGCCGCCAGCCTGATTGGTGGCCTGCGTGCGCAGGGCGTGGCAGCCAGCGCCATCCGCGCCAGCGAACCTGGTAGCGAACAACGTACTCGTCTGCAGCAGGAACACGGCATCGCCACCTTTGCCGATAACGCTGAAGCGATCAAAGGCGCGGACCTGATCGTGCTGGCGGTCAAGCCTCAGGTCATGAAGACAGTGTGCCTGGACCTGGCCGCCCACCTAGCGCCGAATCAGGTGATCATCTCCATCGCCGCCGGCATCAGCTGCGCCAGCCTGGAGAACTGGCTTGGCCAGCGCCCGGTAGTGCGCTGCATGCCCAATACGCCGGCGCTGCTGCGCCAGGGTGTTTCCGGCCTGTTCGCCAACCCGCGCGTCAACGCCGCGCAGAAAACCCAGGCCGAGCAGGTGCTGAGCGCCGTCGGCCTGGCCCTGTGGCTGGACGACGAAGCGCAGCTCGATGCAGTGACTGCCGTCTCTGGCAGCGGCCCAGCCTATTTTTTCCTGCTGATCGAGGCGATGACCGAAGCCGGCGAGAAACTCGGCCTGCCGCGTGAGACCGCTGCGCGTCTGAGCATCCAGACCGCACTGGGCGCTGCGCGCATGGCCAGTGAAAGCGATGTCGACGCGGCCGAATTGCGTCGCCGTGTTACCTCACCGAACGGAACCACCGAAGCGGCAATCAAAACCTTCCAGGCCGGCGGCTTCGAAGCGCTGGTACAACAGGCACTGAATGCCGCCGCCAATCGCTCGGCCGAACTGGCCGAACAACTGGGTCAATAAAGGAAGCACACATGTCCGGACTCATCGAAGCCCTGATCTACATCATTCAGACCCTCGGCAGCCTGTATCTGCTGATCGTCCTGCTGCGTTTCATCCTGCAACTGGTACGTGCAGACTTCTACAACCCGCTGAGCCAGTTCATCGTCAAGGCCACGCAGCCGCTGGTAACTCCACTGCGCCGGATCATTCCGGGCTTCGCCGGGCTAGACCTGGCTTCGCTAGTGCTGGCCATCCTGGTACAGCTGCTGCTGATGATCGTCACCCTGACCCTGATGGGCTACAACGTCGGCGGTTTCATCCTGCAGCTGCTGGTGTGGTCGATGATTGGCGTGACCTCGCTGTTTCTCAAGGTGTTCTTCTTCGCCCTGATCATCAGCGTGATCCTCTCCTGGGTCGCTCCGGGCAGCTACAACCCGGGCGCACAATTGGTGAACCAGATCTGCGAGCCGCTGCTGGCGCCATTCCGTAAGCTGCTGCCAAACCTCGGCGGCCTGGATATCTCGCCGATTTTCGCCTTCATCACCATCAACCTGATCGACCGTTTCGTGATTGGCGGCCTGGCGGCCTCCACTGGTCTGCCGCCGATGCTCAGTCCCTTCCTCTGAGTGACAAGCTACTTTCGCTGGGATAGCGAGGACCTGATCCTCGACTGCCACCTGCAGCCCAAGGCGAGCAAGGACGAGTTCGCCGGGCTACAGGGTGAGCGGCTGAAAATCCGCCTCACCGCCCCGCCGGTAGACGGCAAAGCCAACGCCCACCTGCAGGCCTTCCTGGCCAAGGCCTTCGGCGTCGCCAAGAGCCAGGTGAGCCTGGAAAGCGGTGAACTCAATCGGCATAAACGCCTGCGTATCCGCGCCCCGCGAAGCCTGCCGCCGATTCCTGGGCTGCAGCGCACCTGACGACCGCTCAGCCGCCGCACCCGACCATAAGGCGGGACTGTAGAAGCGGCCAATTGACGACCGCCTTGTAGCTCGCATAATGCAAGCTATTCTCGCCAATGCCGTGCTTCCTGGCGGCAACCCCAACTGAACAGTCACGTAGCCCCAGCAAGTGGATGAACTTGCCGAGAGGAGAGCCAGGATGAGCATGGAACGTCTCAGCCAGCAGGTTGACGCTTACGTCGCCTGGAAACGCGAGCTGATGCGCGAGATCACGCGTTATCGCAGCTGGCTGGAGCACAACCGGCTCAACTCCGAGGCGGTTCAGGCCAAGCTCGAACGTGCGTTGAAAATCCTGCGTACCGATCACATCACCCTCGCCTTCGTCGGCGAGTTCTCGCGCGGAAAGACCGAGCTGATCAACAGTCTGTTCTTTTCCGAATATGGCCAGCGCATGCTGCCCTCGCATGCCGGGCGCACCACCATGTGCCCCACCGAGCTGTTCTTCGATCCGCGTTCGGAACGCCCCTACATTCGCCTGCTGCCCATCGAGACCCGCACGGCCTCGGCCAGCGTCGCGCAGTTCAAGCGTATTCCCCGGCACTGGGTGAACATCCCGCTGGACATCAGCGACCCGGCCAACATGGCGCTGGCCTTCAGCCAGGTGGCCAAGACCAAACCCATGCCGGTGGAACAGGCGATCCAGCTCGGCTTCCACCCGGACATGCTCGAAGGCACCGGTAAACGCGGCCAGGTGTTGGTACCTGCCTGGCGCCATGCGATGGTCAACTTCGATCACCCACTGCTGCGCCAGGGTCTGCGCATTCTCGACACCCCCGGCCTCAACGCTCTGGGCAGTGAACCCGAACTGACGCTGTCGATGCTGCCCAATGCCCAGGCGATCATCTTCCTGCTGTCCGCCGATACCGGCGTCACCGCCAGCGACATGCACATCTGGCAACAGCACATTCGTCAGCTCGACGAAGACACCCAGACCAGCCTGTTTGCCGTACTGAACAAGATCGACGTGCTATGGGACGACCTGGCCGGCGAGACTTTCGTGCAGAACGCCATCGGCCAGATCCAGAGCGCCACCGCCAAACAGCTGGGCATCGCCAAGCAGGACGTACTGCCGCTATCGGCCAAGCAGGCGCTGCTGGCCAAGGTGCGCAAGGACGAGGCACTGCTGGCCCGCAGCCAGATGGCCAATCTGGAGACCCTGCTGTGCGAGCGTATCGTCGCGCAGAAGGAGCGCCTGATTGAAGATAGCGTGGTACGCCAGGTACTGGCGCTGCTCAACAATAGTCAACACGTGCTCAGCCTGCGCCTGGAAAAGGTCGGCGAACAGCTGGCCCTGCTCGGCAACCATCAGCAGGACAACGGCCAGTTGCTGTTCGAGCTGACCGCCAAGACCAAGGAAGACCACAGCCTGCACCACAAGCGCCTGCTTGGCCTGAAGACCAACCAACGTCTGCTGCAACGCCAGGGACAGCTGTTGCGTCACGCCGCACGCGCCGAGCGTCTGGAGCAACACCTGAGCGAAGTACGGCGTACCTTGACCGGCAGTTGGACCACCCTGGGCATCAACCAGGGCATCCTGCATTTCTTCCGCGCCGTCGAACAGGATTTGCACAACCTGCAGCACGAAGCCGAGATGGCCAACAAGATGGTCGCCGCCATCTATCGCCGCCATAACGAAGAAAGCCCGCTGGGCGGTGTCGATGCGCCGCAATTCAAGATTCAGCGTTACCTGCGTGAGCTGAAGAAGCTGCAGGAAAAGGGTGACCAGTTCCGCCTGCACCTAAAGACCCTGCTCACCGAGCAGCGCAGCCTGACCCGGCGCTTCTTCGCGACCCTGGCCCAGGAGGTGATCGGCCTGCACCAGCGCCTGCGCCTGGATGCCGAACAATGGGCCGCCGATGCGCTGATGCCGCTGATGCAACACACCCTGGAACACAAGCAGATGCTGGAAAGCCACATGCTGCGCCTCAAGGCTCTGGCTCAGGAAACCCAGCAGACGCGCAAACGCAGCCTGCAGCTGGCGCGTTACCAGGAAGAGCTGGAACAGCAACTGGCACAGGCCAGCGACATGCTGCGCGTACTGCGCCGACCGGCACCGGTGCAGCGTCAAGGTAAGGTGGTCAGCCTGCCGATGGCAGCACGCCCCCAAAGCCTGTAGAGGGGAGCGGGCGCCCAGCTCGCTTGCCGCTCGGGTCGGTGCTCTTTAGACTGGCGCCCTCCTCCGATTCCTTAGCAGCGCCTCCATGCCCACTGCCTTTCCCGAAGATTCCGTCGGCCTGGTCAGCCCCCAGGTATTTCGCTTCAGCGAACCTCTGGCGTTGGCCTGCGGGCGCAGCCTGGCCGAGTACGAACTGGTCGTCGAAACCTATGGCGAACTGAACGCCGCACGCAGCAATGCCGTGCTGATCTGCCACGCCCTGTCCGGCCACCATCACGCCGCCGGCTATCACAGCCCGGATGATCGCAAACCCGGTTGGTGGGACAGCTGCATCGGCCCCGGCAAGCCGATCGACACCAACAAGTTCTTCGTCGTCAGCCTCAACAACCTCGGCGGCTGCAACGGCTCCACCGGCCCGAGTAGCACCAACCCGGCCACTGGCAAACCCTACGGCGCCGATTTCCCGGTGATGACGGTCGAAGACTGGGTGCACAGCCAGGCGCGCCTGGCCGACGAGCTCGGCATCGGCCAATGGGCGGCGGTGATCGGCGGCAGTCTCGGCGGCATGCAGGCCATGCAGTGGACCATCAGCTATCCCGAGCGCGTACGCCACTGCCTGGCCATCGCCTCGGCGCCCAAACTGTCGGCGCAGAACATCGCCTTCAACGAAGTGGCGCGCCAGGCGATTCTCACCGACCCGGAATTCCACGGCGGACACTTTCAGGAACAGGGTGTGATCCCCAAACGCGGCCTGATGCTGGCGCGCATGGTCGGCCACATTACCTACCTGTCCGATGACGCCATGGGCGAAAAATTCGGCCGTGGCCTGAAGAGCGAAAAGCTCAACTACGACTTCCACAGCGTCGAGTTCCAGGTGGAAAGCTACCTGCGCTACCAGGGCGAGGAGTTCTCCGGCCGCTTCGATGCCAACACCTACCTGCTGATGACCAAGGCGCTGGACTACTTCGACCCGGCCGCCGTGCATGACGGCGATCTGGCCAAGACCCTGGCCGTGGCCAAGGCGGATTTCTGCGTGATGTCCTTCACCACCGACTGGCGCTTCTCACCCGTGCGCTCGCGGGAAATCGTCGACGCGCTGACGGCGGCGAAGAAGAACGTCTGCTACCTGGAGATCGACGCACCGCAGGGCCACGACGCCTTCCTCATGCCGATCCCGCGTTACCTGCAGGCATTCGGCAGCTACATGAAGCGAATCGAGGTATGAGCATGCGAGCGGATCTGGACATCATCCAGGAATGGATCGCCCCGGGCAGCCGTGTGCTCGACCTGGGCTGCGGCGACGGCGAACTCCTCGCCTGGCTGCGCGACAACAAGCAGGTGGCCGGCTACGGCCTGGAAATCGACCCGGACAAGATCGCCCTGTGCATCGAGCGCGGTGTCAACGTCATCGAGCAGAACCTCGACCTGGGCCTGGGCAACTTCGCCAGCAACAGCTTCGATGTAGTGGTCATGACCCAGTCGCTGCAGGCGTTGCACTACCCGGACAAGGTGCTGGCCGAGATGTTGCGCGTCGGCAAGACCTGCATCATCACCTTCCCCAATTTCGGCCACTGGCGCTGCCGCTGGTACCTGACGACAAAAGGTCGCATGCCGGTGTCGGACTTCCTGCCCTATACCTGGTACAACACCCCGAACATCCACTTCTGCACCTTCGAGGACTTCGAGCGTCTCTGCCACGCCCAAGGTGCCCGTGTGGAAGAACGCCTGGCGGTGGACCGTGACCATCGCCACGGCATCGCCAGCCGCATCTGGCCCAACCTGCTGGGCGAGATCGGCATCTACCGCATCAGTGGCGCGGATCTGTCCGCTCACAGCGTCGCGGTCTGAACGAGGAGAACAACATGCGCCGCATCATCCCCTTCCTGATCGCCCTGTGCCTGGCCCTGCCGGCCGCCGCCGAGCGCAAGCAGAGCTTCGGCGATCTCGACGTGCACTACAGCGTGTTCAACTCCAGCTTCATCCAGCCGGATATCGCCAGCGCCGCCGGCCTGGTACGCAGCAAGACCCAGGGTGTGATCAACATTGCCGTGCTCAAAGCCGGCAAGCCCAGCACCGCCGTGGTCGGGGGCGAGGTGAAGGACCTGCTGGGCAAGAGCACCGCGCTAACGTTCCGCCAGGTCACCGAAGGCGAGGCCATCTATTACCTGGCGCAGTTCCCATTCAAGACCCGCGAAATGCTCAGCTTCACCCTGAACGTACGCCAGGGTGATGACGCACATCGCATCACCTTCAACCAGGAAATGTTCCCGGATGACTAAGCCAGTGAGTGGTTTCAAGGAGCTGGTACTGGCCAGCCATAACGCCGGCAAGCTCAAGGAGTTGCAGGCCATGCTCGGCGACGCCGTGCGCGTGCGTTCGATCGGCGAATTCAGCCAGGTCGAGCCGGAAGAAACCGGCCTGTCGTTCGTCGAGAATGCCATCCTCAAGGCACGCAACGCCGCGCGCATCTCCGGCTTGCCGGCACTGGCCGACGACTCGGGCCTGGCGGTGGACTTCCTCGGCGGCGCCCCCGGCATCTACTCGGCACGCTATGCCGATGGCCAGGGCGATGCGGCGAACAACGCCAAGTTGCTCGCCGCCCTGAAAGACGTGCCGGATGCCGAGCGCGGCGCCCAGTTTGTCTGCGCCCTGGCACTGGTTCGACATGCCGACGACCCTTTGCCAATCCTCTGCGAAGGCCTGTGGCACGGCAGCATCCTGCACGAAGCCCGTGGCGAGCACGGCTTCGGCTACGACCCGCTGTTCTGGGTGCCGGATAGCGAATGTTCCAGCGCCGAGATGCCGTCCGAGCAGAAGAACCGCCTCAGCCACCGCGCCCGCGCCATGGCCCTGCTCAAGCAGCGCCTGGGGCTTGCATGAGCAAGACCGCTGGCGGGAGTTTCCTGCTCCCGCCCCTGGCGCTCTACATCCACATCCCGTGGTGCGTGCGCAAATGCCCCTACTGCGACTTCAACTCCCACGCCGCCGGGCCGACGCTGCCTGAAGAAGAGTACGTCGACGCGCTGCTGGCCGACCTCGATATCGACCTGCAGCACGTCCATGGCCGACTGCTGACCTCGATCTTCTTCGGCGGCGGCACGCCCAGCCTGTTCTCCGACCGCGCCCTGGGCCGTTTGCTGGAAGGCGTAGAGCAACGTGTCGGCTTTGCGCCGGATATCGAGATCACCCTGGAGGCCAACCCTGGCACCTTCGAGCAGGCCAAGTTCAAGGGCTACCGGGCGCTGGGTATCAATCGCCTGTCTATCGGCGTGCAGAGTTTCCAGGAAGCCAAGCTCAAGGCACTGGGGCGCATCCACGATGGCGGCGAAGCCATCCGCGCTGCCGACATGGCCCGCGCCGCCGGCTTCGACAACTTCAACCTCGACCTGATGCACGGCCTGCCCGAGCAGAGCATCGAGGATGCCCTGTTCGACCTGCGCACCGCCATCGCCCAGGCACCCACGCACCTGTCCTGGTACCAGTTGACCATGGAGCCGAACACGGTGTTCTGGAGCCAGCCGCCAACGCTTCCCGAGGATGATCTGCTGTGGGATATCCAGGAAGCCGGCCAGGCCCTGCTCGCAGCCGAAGGCTACGCGCAGTACGAAGTGTCCGCCTACGCCAGGCCTGGCAAGCAGGCGCGACACAACCTCAATTACTGGACCTTCGGTGATTTCCTCGGCATCGGCGCTGGCGCCCACGCCAAGCTAAGCACACCTGCTGGGCGCATCCAGCGCACCTGGAAAACCCGCCTACCCAAGGACTACCTCGACCCGGCCAAGGTATTCCAGGCCGGGGAGCGCGTACTCGAAGCCGGCGAACTTCCGTTCGAGTATCTGATGAACGTGTTGCGTTTGACCGAAGGCGCACCGGCCGAACTATTCAGCCAACGCACCGGCCTGCCGTTGCAGCAACTCGAACAGGCACGTCGCGAAGCCGAACGCCAGGGGCTGCTGCAGGCCGATCCAGCCCGCCTGGTAGCCACCGCCAAAGGGCAGTTGTTCCTCAACGACCTGCTGCAACTGTTTCTCGACTGAGCCACCATCGCCAGCGGGAATCCGGTAGGCTATGGCGCTTCCCGCACGCGTAGACATGGAACCCGGCCGTGCTCGATCCCCGTAGCCTCGTCTTCATCCTCGCTGCTCTGAGCCTGCTGATGGCCATAGTGCTAACGGCCATGCCCAGCGCCGTGCGTGATCGCCAGCTGGGCGCGCGCTACTGGAGCACAAGCATGCTCTGCGTGGCGGTCGCCTCGGTGCTTTACGGTCTGCGCGGCGTGGTGCCCGAGGCCTTCTCGATAGTGGTGGCCAACGCCTCGGCCATGGGCGCCACGGTGCTGATCTACTACGGCGGACGCGCCTTCTTCGGCCTGCCGCGGCACAGCAGAAAACTCATCGTTGCTCTACTGCTGGCCAACCTGGGACTGATCTACTGCTTCTACGTGCAGGACTTGTACGCCATCCGCGTGGTGATCTTCTCGAGTTTCTCGGGCGTGCTGCTATTCCTGTTCGGCCTCGACCTGCTGCGCCACCGCCCACGAGAAAATGGACGCGCGCACTTTCCCTATCTGTTCACCGCGCTCACGGTGATCTTCGATTCGCTGGTGTCGCTGGCACGCATCGTCAATGCCATGCTGCACCCTACCAGCGGGGCCGACTTCCTCGCGCCGACACCGCTTAATGCCCTGTACTTCGCCACTCACGGCCTGCTGGCGATCTGCATTTCGGTGGGTTTCATCCTGATGCTCAACGAGCGCCTGCATGCCTTGCTCGAGCATCAGCTCAGCCACGACCCACTGACCAACGCCTATTCTCGACCGATGATCTTCGAGCTGGCACAGCGCGAGCTGGGCAATCTGTGCCAGCCTCTGTCGCTGTTGCTGCTGGATATCGATCACTTCAAGCAGGCCAACGACAGTCTCGGTCACCAGGGCGGTGACGAGGTGCTCAAGCACTTCGTGCGCACGCTCAGCGCCAACCTGCGCTCGAACGAGCCACTGGGCCGTTATGGTGGAGAGGAATTCATCATTCTGCTGCGCGATGTCGACGCCGATTCGGCGCGCATCACCGCCGAACGACTGCGCCAGTGCGTTGCCGAAGCTCCGTACCGCCATTCGCAGGGTGATTACCCGATCACCACCAGCATCGGCCACGCGACCGCACACAGCCAGGAAAGCCTGGAGCAACTGCTGCAACGTGCCGATACGGCGCTGTACCGAGCCAAACGCGAAGGCCGCAACCGCGTGGAACAAGCCTAAAAAGAAGGAACCCCAATGGATCTGCTACTGGACCTGATCGTCACTCTCTCGCGCTGGAGCCGCAGCCACCTCAGCGATATTTCCCTGGCCATCATGGCCACATTGCTGGTGCTGTTCAGCCCAGCCATCAACGCCTGGGTTCAACGCACCATCGGCAATCTCAATTTCGTCCTGCGCACCCTGCTGTTCGTGGTGTTCTGCGCGGTCGGCTACGGCCTGGCCATCGTCTTCCTCACACCCTGGCTGGCCAAGGGCCTGGCGCACTTCAACAACTACACGCTGGCACCGGTGCTGATTCTGATCTTCGCGGTCATCGGCATACTCGCCGACCGCAATTAGCGGGCGCAGCGCACAGGCTGCCCCATCAATCTTGTAGCCACACCATCACCTGCTCGACCAATTGCGCAGGGGTGGCATGCGTCGAATCCAGGCGCAGCAACGGACACGTCAGGTGCTGCTCGATCCAGGTCTCGTGCATGAGTCGGCTGCGCGTGTGCCGGTCGCCCTGCTCGTAGCCGGCCGCCCAGTCGAGAAAGGCCAGACTCTGCACGTGCATATCGCCGCCCGGTTCAATTCGTTCGCCGTAGCGCTGCGCCTCGCGCTGACGCAGCCGGTGCATGCGCTCTTCATCGTCCAGATGCAGGAACAGTGCATGACTGAAAGACGGGACCAATGCCTCGCCCCAACTGCATAGCGAGCCACTCAACACCCAGTTCGGCGCCTGCGCGACGCGCTCGCGGATCAACTCTACCCGTTGTGGTGGTGGACGCTTGTGCAGGTACGGCGGCTCGCTGGGTAACCAGTAAAAGTCGTCGGTATCGAGGTGCAGCCAGCCGCAGCTATTGGACAGGGCATTGCCTAGCGTGGTGGTACCGGAGCCGGATGCGCCGAATATGTGCAATCTGATGCTCATGTGTCCTCCCTGATCAGATGCGCAAAAATACAGAAGCCGCCCAAAGGCGGCTTCGTGAACGACCGCAGCCCTGTCAGTTGCCTTCGCGGCGCAGCGCCTGCGGGGTGAAGTCGCGCGGGCTCAGCCTGGCGTTGAAGTCGTACATCTTCTCGTTGTTATCCAGGCCGTCAGCGAAGTAGCGGCCGCCCTTGAGGTCGTAGATGGTCTCCAGGGTCGAGCCGAACATCGGCACGTCGTAGTAGCTGATCGGGTGGGCTTCCTGCAGGCCGATCAGGTTGCCATTACGGTCATACAAATCGACCGCGAGGATCTGCCAGCTGTCCTCGTCGAGATAGAAACGACGCTTGCCATAGGGATGACTGAAGCCGGTGCGCAGGTCCGCCTCCACCACCCAGACGCGGTGCAACTCGTAACGCAGCAATTCCGGATTGATGTGCTTGGCCTGCAGGATATCGGCGTAGGGAATGCCCTTCTGGTGCACGGCATAGCTGTTGTAGGGCACCAGCATCTCGCGCTTGCCTAGCAGCTGCCATTCGTAGCGATCCGGTGCGCCATTGTAGGAGTCCACCTGGTCGGCAGTGGCCATGCCATTGGTGTCGGGTTGCAGGGTGTCGTAGGCAAGCATCGGCAGGCGGCGCACACGGCGCTCGCCACGGTTGAAGCGCCAGGCCTTGCGAATCGCCAGCACCTGATCGAGGGTTTCCTGCACCACCAGCGCCGAGCCGGCCAACTTGGCTGGAGCCACGACCTTGTACTTGTAATAGAACAGGGTGTTGTCCAGATCCTGTGGGGCAACACCTTCGCGGCCATAGAGGAAGTAGATGTCGCGCTCGAGCTTGAGCAGGTTGTAGCTACCGTTGGCGAGCACCGCCGCCTGGTTGGTGGCCATGCTGATCTGGTCGCCGCGGTAACGCATGACGTGGTTCCAGATCGCCTCCTGGCCATTCTGCGGCAGCGGGAATGGCACGCCAGCGGCCGCCCCCTGCACACCGTTGCCACCAGAAATCAGCTCGGCATTCAGCGCATTGAAGCGGGAGGCATCGTAGATGCGTTGTGGCGCGGCCGCACTGCGGCGGGTCGGGAATACGCGCAGATAGAAGCTGGGGTTCTGCTGCAGCAGGGTCTTGAGGCCGATCGGCAACTGTTGTTCATACTGGGCCAGGTTCTGGCTGTCGACTCGGAACAGCAGTTTGTCGTCAGCATAGGGGTCCGGGTGATGCATGCCCGGCTGGTAGTTGGCCGGCGGAGTGGCCAGACCGCCCGTCCAGGCAGGGATGGTGCCACTGGCATTACCGGCGCGCTCGCCACCCAGTGGTGTCAGGTCCTGACCCAGACGCGCAGCCTGACTGGCATCGACCTTGGCCTGGGCCTGAAACGCCAGGGCAGTCAGCAGAAGAAGGGAAACCGATCTCAACACAATGCTCTCCTCGCGGCGCCATTGAAGCGGTGCCGCTATTGTCCGCGCACCTTGCAGGCGCGCTTGTCTTTGTTGTGTTCTGAGAGCCTGCTCGAGGTCTCGCGAGCTAGAGCGATACAAGGCAAAAACAAGCGAGGAAGCGGAGTGTACTTTTGTACATGAGCATTCCGAGCTTGTTTTTAACGCAGTAGCGCCGACGCGCAGCAGATCGTGAGCAGGTTCTGAGGTGAGGCGCCGTCCTGGCCGTCGAGTTATCCCGATCTAATCGTGCATCCTGCCGGTTCTAATCAAACGCATGTCGCTGGGTGAATCACTCCTGACGCTGAAACTTCAGATCCCATACACCGTGGCCAAGGCGCTCGCCACGACGTTCGAACTTGGTCACCGGGCGCTCTTCTGGGCGCGGCACGTAAGTGTCATCGGCCGCCAGGTTGCGGTAGCCAGGCGCCGCGTTCATCACCTCGAGCATGTGCTCAGCATAGTTCTCCCAGTCGGTAGCCATGTGCAGCACACCACCAACCTTCAGCTTGCTGCGCACCAGCTCGGCGAACGCCGGCTGGACGATGCGACGCTTGTGGTGACGCGACTTGTGCCAGGGGTCGGGGAAGAACAGCAGCACGCGATCAAGGCTGGCATCGGCCACGCAGTCACGCAGCACCTCCAGCGCATCACAGCTGTAGACGCGCAGGTTGCTGAGGTTCTGCGTCATCGCACCGTTGAGCAGCGCACCCACGCCGGGTTTGTGTACCTCGACACCGATGAAATCCTGCTCAGGCGCAGCAGCGGCCATCTCCAGGGTGGAGTGGCCCATGCCGAAGCCGATCTCGAAGGTGCGCGGTGCGCTGCGACCGAACACCTGGTCGAAGTCGCGTAGGCCGTCTTCCAGCTCAAGGCCGAACAGCGGCCAGCCCTTGTCCAGGCCACGCTGCTGACCTTCGGTCATGCGCCCGGCACGCATCACGAAGCTCTTGATGGTACGGCGCTGGCGACCGTCTTCGGTCAGTTCGGGCTGTTGGGTATCGGTCATGCTGTGCTCTTGTAGAGTGCTTTGCGACATGACGGGCCGGCGAACCGACCCGCAGCAAATCGTCATCCTTAGTTGATCAGGCCAGTCAGCGGCGACGACGCACTGGCATAGAGTTTCTTCGGCATACGGCCGGCCAGGTAGGCCAGGCGACCGGCCTCGACGGCATGCTGCATGGCACGCGCCATCAGCACCGGATTCTGCGCTTCGGCGATGGCGCTGTTCATCAGCACCGCCTCGCAGCCCAGCTCCATGGCGATGGTAGCGTCGGAGGCAGTGCCCACGCCGGCATCGACCAGCACCGGCACCTTCGATTCCTCGAGGATGATGCGCAGGTTGTACGGGTTGCAGATACCCAGGCCCGAGCCGATCAGACCGGCCAGCGGCATCACCGCGATGCAGCCGATCTCGGCCAGTTGGCGCGCGATGATCGGATCGTCGCTGGTGTACACCATCACGTCGAAGCCATCCTTGACCAGCACTTCGGCGGCCTTGAGGGTTTCGATGACGTTGGGGAACAGGGTTTTCTGGTCGGCCAGCACTTCCAGCTTGACCAGGTTGTGACCATCGAGCAGCTCGCGGGCCAGGCGGCAGGTGCGCACGGCCTCGACCGCGTCGTAGCAGCCGGCGGTATTGGGCAGGATGGTGTACTTGTCCGGGCTGATCACGTCGAGCAGGTTCGGCTCACCGGGATTCTGGCCGATGTTGGTGCGGCGCACCGCCACGGTGACGATCTCGGCGCCAGAAGCGGCGATGGCGTCGCGGGTCTCGTCCATATCCTTGTACTTGCCGGTACCGACCAGCAGGCGCGACTGGAACGTACGACCGGCCAGAGTGAAGGGCTTGTCGCTGCGAACTTGGCTCATGGAATACTCCTCGAGGGGTCAACCGCCGCCGATGGCGTGCACCACTTCCACCTGGTCGCCTTCGGCGAGCAGAGTGCTGTCGTGCTGGCTGCGTGGAACGATGTCCTGATTGAGCTCGACCGCCACACGGCGCCCGGTCAGATCGAGGCGAACCAACAGGTCGGCGACGCTCTGGTTATCCGGCAGTTCGAAGGGTTCACCATTCAACTGGATACGCATGACGACTCGGTCACAACTGGAAAGAGGGCCGGCATTCTAGCCCGTTAACTGGCCACGACCAAGGCTAAAAGGCGCCATTCGTCCTCATTTCTGACGCCAGGGTCAGGTCAGCTTCCAGGCGCTCAGGCCCAGGCACAGCCAGCCAACGAGGAAGGCGAGGCCACCGAAAGGCGTGATGATACCGAGCTTGCCGATGCCGCTGAGGGTCAGCAGATAGAGACTGCCGGAGAACAGCAGGATACCCAGCGCGAAGGCGCCGCCAGCCAGGTTCACCAACCGTCCGGGCGCATGCATCGCCAGCAGGCCGATGCCGAACAGGGCCAGCGCGTGAATCAGCTGGTAATGCGTGCCGGTCTGGAACACCGCCAGATACTCGGGAGTCAGCCTGTGCTTCAGACCATGGGCCGCGAACGCGCCCAGAGCGACACCGGTGAAACCGGTGAATGCGGACAACAGTAGCCAGAGACGGGCCATGGAAACTCCTGAATAAATCGACCTGTGCGCAGTTTAGCCATTGGGCCTGAAGACGAAATGGTCGTTATTGTCACACCTGCCTCGACCCTTGGGTTTAGCGGGGGGACTTGGTGCGTCTTGTTGCCTGCCATTCCCGGCATTAACCCTTCGGGCCGCCGCAAAGCGACGTCAAAAATCGCTCCCGGCGATTTTTTGCTTTAATAGCGCCTCCCCCGTTCATTGCGAGACCTCATGCTCCGAGCCCTGACCCGCCGCCTGCTGAAACTGCTGCTCTGGCTGATCCTGGCCAGCGTACT
The DNA here is from genome assembly GCF_032621725.1 of Pseudomonas sp. zfem001. NCBI lineage: Bacteria > Pseudomonadati > Pseudomonadota > Gammaproteobacteria > Pseudomonadales > Pseudomonadaceae > Pseudomonas > Pseudomonas sp. zfem001. The sequence goes on from NZ_JAVYJI010000003.1 coordinate 317,800, forward strand.
GCTGGTGCTTGCTCTGCGCTGGGTGCCACCGCCCGGTACGGCGCTGATGATCGAGCGCAAGATCGAATCCTGGGGCAGCGAACAGCCCATCGAGCTGAAGCGCCAGTGGCGCCCCTGGAAAGAACTCCCGGATCACCTGAAGATGGCGGTGATCGCCGCTGAAGATCAGAAATTCGCCGAACACTGGGGGTTCGATGTCGGCGCGATTCAGGCGGCGCTGGCACATAACCAGAGCGGCGGCTCACTAAGAGGCGCCAGCACCCTCAGCCAGCAGGTGGCGAAGAACCTGTTTCTCTGGTCCGGGCGCAGTTGGCTGCGCAAAGGGCTGGAAGCCTGGTTCACCGCACTGATCGAAGTGCTCTGGTCGAAAGAGCGCATCCTCGAGGTGTACCTCAATAGCGTCGAGTGGGGCGATGGCATCTTTGGCGCCGAAGCCGCGGCACAACACCATTTCGGCGTCGGCGCGCCTTATCTCAATCGCCAGCAGGCCAGCCAGCTGGCAGCGGTGCTACCCAACCCGCTGCGCTGGAGCGCAGGCCGGCCGAACGCCTACGTCAATCGCCGCGCCGCCTGGATTCGTCAGCAGATGACGCAGCTGGGTGGCAGCCACTACCTCGACCAGCTCAAGGCAGCGCGCCCAGACTGGTGGCCACGCTGGCTGTAAGCGAGGCTAGCTAGCGAGTCGCGCGAAAAGCCTGGCGCGGTACCGCATGCAGCAGCGCGACCTCATCGCCGCGCAGGTGCACGGTCAAGCCCCATTGCGGATAGACCCAAGCCTGACCGTCGCCCAACTCCAAGGTCAGACGCGGCTGTCCGAGACTGGCAGCCAGGCGCTCGCTGGCCAGTGCTTGCGGGGCATTCAGATTGAGGCTGGCGATGGAAAAGCCGGCCATCTGATCGACCAGTGATTGGCCAAGGGCCTGCTCGCTATCACCGGCCTTGAGGCCTTGCGCCGTCATCAGACTGTCGCGCTGCTCCCGGCTTAACCTCAGCTCGGCCTCGAGCGACCACTCGCCCTCCTCCCCTTCGAGTGGCGCACGATAGACAAGCCGTGCGCCGTCGAGGCGCGGCTCCAGCCATAGCTCGCCCGGCGCTGACGCCTGCACATCACGCAGCGTCAATTCGTCTTCGGCCAGCGGCTGCAACAGTGCATCGCGCCACTGCTGCAGATTGGCCACCGGCTCAACCTTGGTACTGCGCATCAGCCAGGCGCCCCAGGCGAAGAAAAGCACGGCGACGAGCGCAAATATCAGCCAGTGCTGCACTTTCAGTGAGGCTTTGTTCAAGGCAATTGCTCCAGACAGAAAAAAGCCGCACCTGGGTGCGGCTTTTCGGGGTAACGGCAGACTCAGGCGGCGATACAGCCCTTGAGCTTGTTCATCGCGTTCTTCTCGAGCTGCCGAATACGCTCGGCCGACACGTTGTACTTGGCAGCCAGGTCGTGCAGCGTCGCCTTTTCCTCGGCCAGCCAGCGTTGGTAGAGGATGTCGCGGCTGCGCTCGTCGAGGCTTTCCAGCGCTTCGTGCAGGTTGCTGCTGGAACTGTCGCTCCAATCGGCATCCTCGAGCTGACGAGCCGGGTCGTAACGATGGTCTTCCAGATAATGCGCGGGCGACTGGAAGGCGCTGTCGTCGTCGGCATCAGCTGCCGGGTCGAAGGCCATGTCCTGGCCGGTCAGGCGACTTTCCATCTCACGCACTTCGTGCGGCTCGACGCCCAGGCTGGCGGCCACGGCAGTCACTTCATCGTTGTTCAGCCAGGCCAGACGCTTCTTCTGGCTGCGCAGGTTGAAGAACAGTTTGCGCTGGGCCTTGGTGGTGGCCACTTTGACGATGCGCCAGTTCTTCAGAATGAACTCGTGGATTTCCGCGCGAATCCAGTGCACGGCGAAGGACACCAGGCGCACACCCATTTCCGGGTTGAAGCGCTTGACCGCCTTCATCAGGCCGACGTTGCCTTCCTGGATCAGGTCGGCCTGAGCCAGACCATAACCGGAGTAGCTGCGCGCGATATGCACCACGAAGCGCAGGTGGGCCAACACCATCTGGCGGGCGGCCTCGAGATCCTGCTGGTAAAAGAGATTTTCGGCCAGTTCACGCTCCTGCTCGGGTGTCAGCAGCGGGATGCTGTTGACGGCATGCACGTATGCTTCCAGGTTGGCGCCTGGAACCAGAGCATGAACAGGTTGCAAGGAAGTGGACATTCGAATCCTCCGATTCACGAAACTCGTGCAGTGTAGCACTGCGCTATCTGATGCAGAGCCTGTGGATAAGTTCCTGCCCAGATAGTCAATATCAACCAAAACAATAAGTTGTCAGCTTGCGTTCAGCCTTGCCGAACAGCGCCCTAACGGGGTGCAAGTTCGTTCAGATGACGCGCCACTGCCAGCCAGGCGCCAATATAGCCCAACAGCACGGCGCCGAGCAGCAGCGAAAAACCGTCGGAAGAAGGTACGCCACCTAACGCGAAATCGCTACCGTACAAGCCGGCCAAACGTACTACAGCATCGTTCAGCCAATCCAGCCCGAAGGCCAGCAGCAGCCAGGCAAAGATACCGGCGCCAAAACCATACAACGCGCCCATATAAAGGAAGGGACGTCGCACGTAGCCATCGGTTCCACCTACCAGCTTGATTACTTCGATCTCGGCACGGCGGTTTTCGATGTGCAGCCGGATGGTATTGCCGATCACCAGCAGCAGCGCCAGGATCAACAACAGGCTGAGGCCGAAGACGAAGCGATCACCCAGCTTGAGGATCGCGGTCAAGCGCTCGACCCAGACCAGATCGAGCTGCGCCTGCTCTACCTTGGGCAGCTCCGCAAGGCGCTGGCGCAGGGCTTCGAGCTTGGCCTTGTCGACTTCCTTCGGCGTGACCAGGACCACGCCTGGCAGAGGATTCTCCGGCAACTCTTTCAACGCCTGGCCCAAGCCGGATAGCTGCTGGAACTCTTCCAGCGCCTGCTCGCGGCTGATCCATTCGGCGTCGGAGACGTCATCCATCGCCGCGATCTGCTCGCGCAGCGCCTGGCCGTCGCGCTCACCGGCGGACATATCGAGGAACAGGGAAATCTGCGCCGCACGCTGCCAGGAGCCGCCGAGCTTCTCGACGTTGTCCAGCAGCAGCGACAGCCCCATGGGCAGGCTCAGCGCCACAGCCATCACCAGGCAGGTGAAGAAGCTGCCGATGGGCTGGCGCGCCAGGCGGCGCAGACTGTCGACCAGGCTGGCGCGGTGGCTTTCCAGCCAGGCATTGAGCAGGGTGCGAAAATCCGGCTCATCCGCCGGGCCATCGACCACCTTGTTGCGCGGCGCCGCGCCGACGCGTTCGGCCGGCTGCGGCGTGGGCATCTTCGATGCGCTCATCAGGCAGCCTCCCCGTCACCGATCAGGCGACCGCGTTGCAGGGTGAGCATGCGCTGGCGCATACGCGCGATCAGTGCAAGGTCGTGACTGGCGATCAGTACCGTGGTGCCCAACTGGTTGATGTCTTCGAACACGCCCATGATCTCGGCAGCCAGGCGCGGGTCGAGGTTACCGGTGGGCTCGTCCGCCAGTAGCAGAGCTGGCCGGTGGACGATGGCGCGAGCGATGCCGACACGCTGTTGCTGACCGGTGGACAGATCCCCCGGCGCCTGCGCGGCCTTGTCGCTGAGGCTGACGCGCTCCAGCGCCGCGCCGACGCGCTTGGCGATCTCTGGCTTGGACAGACCGAGAATCTGCAGCGGCAGCGCGACGTTGTCGTAGACAGTGCGATCGAACAGCAGTTGGTGATTCTGAAACACCACGCCGATCTGCCGGCGCAGGAAGGGAATCTGCGCGTTGGTGATGGTCGACAGATCCTGCCCGGCCAGCAGCAGCTTGCCGCTGGTGGGCCGCTCCATCGCCAGCAGCAGGCGCAGCAGCGTGCTCTTGCCGGCACCGGAGTGACCGGTGACGAAGAGGAATTCGCCGGGGCGAACGCGGAAACTCAGCTCGTGCAGCCCGACATGGCCATTGGGATAACGCTTGGCGACCTGCTCGAATCGGATCATGCCCGCTCGCGCTCCTCGAAGAGTGCCTGAACGAAAGCCTGCGCCTCGAACGGCCGCAGGTCATCGATGCCTTCGCCCACGCCGATGTAACGAATCGGCAGGCCAAACTGCTTGGCCAGGGCGAAGATGACGCCGCCCTTGGCGGTGCCGTCGAGTTTGGTCAGCGCCAGGCCGGTGAGGTTCACGGTCTGGTTGAATTGCTTGGCCTGGTTGATGGCGTTCTGGCCGGTGCCGGCGTCGAGCACCAGCAGCACTTCGTGCGGTGCGGTGTCATCCAGCTTACCGATCACCCGACGCACCTTCTTCAGCTCTTCCATCAGGTTGTCTTTGGTGTGCAGGCGCCCGGCGGTGTCAGCGATCAGCACGTCGATGCCGCGCGACTTGGCCGCCTGCACCGCATCGAAGATCACCGAAGCCGAGTCAGCGCCGGTGTGCTGGGCGATCACCGCGATGTTGTTGCGCTCACCCCAGACCTGCAACTGCTCCACCGCAGCGGCGCGGAAGGTATCGCCCGCAGCGAGCATGACCTTCTTGCCTTCGAGCTGCAGCTTCTTGGCCAGCTTGCCGATGGTGGTGGTCTTGCCCACACCGTTCACGCCCACGACGAGAATCACGTAAGGCTGTTTGGCAGTGTCGATGACCAGCGACTGCTCGACCGGCTTGAGCAGGGTCACCAGCTCTTCCTGCAGCGCCTTGTACAGCGCACCGCTGTCGGCCAGCTCCTTGCGCGCCACGCGTTTGGTCAGGTTGCCGATGATCGCGGTGGTCGCCTCGACGCCGACGTCGGCAGTCAGCAGGCGGGTTTCCAGATCATCGAGCAGGTCATCGTCGATGGCCTTCTTGCCGAGAAACAGGCTGGCCATGCCCTCGCCCAGGCTGGCGCTGGTCTTGGACAGGCCTTGTTTGAGGCGAGCGAAGAAACTCGGCTTTTCCTGAGTGGCTGGCACAGCGACGGGAGCTGGCGCAACAACCTCGGGCAAGGCTTCGGCAACAGGCTGAGGCACGGGCGGCGGCTCAACGGCAACAGGCGGGGCGACCGAGGGTTCGGCAACCAGCGGTTCAGCCTGTGGCGCTGGAGCAGGCGCGACCTCAGCCACTTCGGGCTCGAGTGCCGGCAAGGCTTCGGGCGCGCTCTCAGGCGTCGACGGCTCGGCAGGTGGTTGAGCAGACTCAGATTGCTCGACGGGCGCGGACTGAGTCGGCTCGGCTGCGTTCTCTGCGGGCTTCTTACGCCACCAACTGAACAGGGATTTCTTTTCTTCGGTCACAGGCGGGGTCTGCGCGCCAGCCTCGGCCGGCGACTTCTTGTCGTCATTGGAACCAAACATGGGTCGCTTGCATCTCAGGGGAGCGGACGCTAACAGGCTGCAAAGCCTTGCCGCGCCGCCCCGGAAAAGGATGGGGTATCCTAGCACCTCTTCGCCCGTCGGCGGTACGACCGCCCAGGCTATCCGACAGGTCTGACTTTCGATGAATGCCATTGCCCGCCGTTCCCTCGGCCTGCTGTTTGGCGCACTCTGCGTGCCACTCGCGGCCTTCGCTTCTCCCGCTCAACCCACCCACGAATTCAAACTGGACAATGGCCTCAAAGTCATCGTCCGCGAGGATCATCGCGCCCCCGTAGTGGTTTCGCAGATCTGGTACAAGGTCGGCTCCAGCTACGAAACGCCCGGTTCCACCGGACTGTCCCACGCACTGGAACACATGATGTTCAAGGGCAGCGGCAAGTTCGGTCCCGGCGAAGCATCGCGCATCCTGCGTGAACTGGGCGCCGAGGAGAATGCCTTTACCAGCGATGACTACACCGCCTACTACCAGGTGCTGGCCAGTGACCGCCTGGGCGTGGCCCTGGAGCTGGAAGCCGATCGCCTGGCCAGCCTGACGCTGCCGGCCGACGAGTTCAGCAAGGAAATCGAGGTAATCAAGGAGGAGCGTCGCCTGCGCACTGACGACCGCCCGTCCTCGCTGGCCTACGAACGCTTCAAGGCCATGGCTTATCCAGCCAGTGGCTACAGCATCCCGACCATCGGCTGGATGGCCGACCTCGATCGCATGCACATCGACGAACTGCGCGCCTGGCACCAGAAGTGGTACGCGCCGAACAACGCCACCTTGGTGGTGGTCGGTGACGTCAGCGTGGATGAGGTGAAAACCCAGGTTCAGCGCTACTTCGGCGGCATTGCGCGCGGTGAAGTGCCGACCGCCAAGCTGCCGCTGGAGCTGGCCGCGCCGGGCGAACGCCGTACCACGCTGTATCTCAAAACCCAACTGCCGAACCTAATCATGGGCTTCAACGTGCCAGGTCTGGCCACCGCCGAAACGCCACGCCAGGTCTACGCCTTGCGCCTGGCCGCTGCCTTGCTCGATGGCGGCTACAGCGCGCGTCTGTCGACTCGCCTGGAGCGTGGCGAGGAGCTCGTTTCCGGCGCCAGCGCTTGGTACAACGCTTTCACCCGCGGCGACAGCCTGTTCATCCTCTCGGCCACGCCCAACGTGCAGAAGGGCAAGACCCTGGAGCAGGCCGAAGCTGGCCTGTGGCGCGAACTGGAAGAGCTTAAGAAAGCCCCGCCGTCCGCTGCCGAACTGGCCCGCGTACGCGCCCAGGTCATCGCAGGCCTGGTCTATGAGCGCGACTCGATCACCAGCCAGGCCACCAGCATCGGCCAACTGGAAACCGTTGGTCTGTCCTGGCAACTGATCGACCAGGAACTGAACGAACTGCAGGCCGTCACCCCAGCCGATATCCAGCAGGCTGCCCGCACCTTCTTCGTCCGCGACCGCCTGAGCGTCGCCCACGTTCTGCCTGAAGCATCCCGTCATGAGGAGTCCCGCCATGAAGACTGAGCACCGCCGCCTGGGCCTGCTCGGCCTGGTACTGTCCAGCGCACTGCTACTGGGCGCCTGCGCCAACCTCTCTGACAAGGCCCTGACGGGCGATGCCGCCAAGCTGCAGTCGCTGGCCGCGCTCGACGGCAAGGCACCGACCCGCCGCACCCTGGATATCCAGACCTGGAACACCGCGCAGGGTGCCAAAGTGTTGTTCGTCGAAGCCCATGAGCTGCCGATGTTCGACCTGCGCTTGACCTTCGCTGCCGGCAGCAGCCAGGACGACGGCGTGCCAGGCCTTGCCACCTTGACCAACGCCATGCTCAACGAGGGCGTGCCTGGCAAGGACGTCGGTGCCATCGCCGCCGGTTTCGAAGGCCTCGGCGCCGAGTTCGGCAACGGCGCTTATCGCGATATGGCGGTGGCCAGCCTGCGCAGCCTGAGCGCCCAGGAGCAGCGCGAGCCGGCTCTGGCGCTGTTCGCCGAGGTGCTGGGCAAGCCCACCTTCCCGGCCGACTCGCTGGCACGGATCAAGAACCAGCTGCTCGCCGGCTTCGAGTTCCAGAAGCAGAACCCGGGCAAGCTGGCCAGCCTCGAGCTGTTCGAGCGCCTGTACGGTAAGCACCCGTACGCTCACCCGAGCGACGGCACCGCGCAATCGATCCCGGCCATCACTCGCCAGCAGTTGCAGGCTTTCCATGCCCGCGCCTACAGCGCCGGCAATGCCGTGATCGCGCTGGTCGGCGACCTGTCGCGCGCCGAGGCCGAGGCCATCGCCAACCGCGTTTCCGCAGCCCTGCCGAAAGGCCCGGCACTGGCGAAGATTGCCCAGCCGCAAACGCCCAAGGCGAGCGCCAGCCATATCGAGTATCCGTCCAACCAGACCCATCTGCTGATCGCCCAGCTCGGCATCGACCGCCGTGATCCAGACTACGCGGCGCTGTATCTGGGCAACCAGATCTTCGGCGGCGGCGGTTTCGGCACGCGGTTGATGAGTGAAGTGCGCGAGAAACGCGGCCTGACCTACGGCGTCTACTCCGGCTTCAGTGCCATGCAGGCGCGTGGCCCATTCATGATCAACCTGCAGACCCGCGCCGAACTCAGCGAAGGCACCCTGGCGCTGGTCAAGCAACTGCTAGGCGACTATCTGCGTGATGGTCCGACCCAGCAAGAGCTGGATGATGCCAAGCGCGAACTGGCCGGCAGCTTCCCACTGTCCACCGCGAGCAATGCCGCCATCGTCGGCCAACTGGCCTCGATGGGTTTCTACGACCTGCCGCTGAGCTACCTGGACGACTTCATGCGTGACGTGCAAAACCTGACCACCGAGCAGGTCAAGGCTGCGATGGCCAAGCACCTCGACCCCGAGGCACTGGTGGTGGTTACCGCCGGCCCGACGGTAGCGCAGAAGGACCTGCCGCCGCCCACCGAACGGCCGACCGAGCAGCCCAGCACGGTGCCGCACTGATGCGTGGTCGCACACCGCAGAAACCCGCCGCGGGCAAAGCCCACGGCGGGCAGGGCCAACTGCGTATCATCGGCGGCGAATGGCGTTCGCGGCGCTTCGCCTTCCCTGACGGCCCCGGCCTGCGTCCAACTCCGGACCGGGTACGCGAGACGCTGTTCAACTGGCTCGCGCCTTATGTCGAGGGCGCCCACGTGCTCGACCCCTTCGCCGGCAGTGGCGCGCTGCTGCTAGAAGCCCTGTCGCGCGGGGCGGCCAGTGGTCTGGCTTGCGACCTCAACCCGGCTTCGGTGAGCGCACTGCGCGGGCACCTGACGACGCTGCAATGCAGCACTGGCGAGATTCAGCTGGGCGACGCCCTGCAACTGCTGGCTCGTCCGGCGCCGCAGCGCTTCGATATCGTCCTGCTCGACCCGCCGTTCCACAAGGATCTACTGCAGGACACCTGCAACCTGCTGGAAGCTCAGAACTGGCTGGCCGACGACGCCTGGATCTACACCGAAAGCGAAACCGCGCCCTCGACGCTGGGCCTGCCCGGCAACTGGCGCCTGCATCGCGAGAAGCACACCGGTCAGGTGCATTACGCGCTGTGGCAGCGTGGATGAAGGACTTCATCTACACCCACCTGCCCTACCTGCTGCTCATCATGCTGGCACTGCCGGTGTTGCTCAGCCAGCAGGAAATTGCGCTCAACCTGCAACGCGCGATACCACACAATCCCAATGCCGGTATCACCATCGGGCTTACCAGCCAGCGCATCGTCGCACTGCTGGTATTGATCTGGTGTGCCTGGCGGATGATGCGCAAACGGCGCCGCTAAGATGCCGGCATTGCGGCGAGCCTGTGGCGACGAGCACAATCCCAATGAGTTGGCCTGACCAACGTTTCCTGACGCGCAGATAGGTCTATGCCCGCAACGTTCCAACCCGCCTGGTGGCTCCCCGGCCCGCATCTGCAGACGCTGTGGAACCCCTTCTGTCGCAAACCGCCGCAACTGGAACGGCAGCGCGAACGGCTGTGGCTGGACGATGGCGACTTCCTCGACCTCGACTGGTACGGCCCGCATGACGCCCATGCGCCACTGGTGCTGGTGCTGCATGGCCTGACCGGCAGTTCCAATTCGCTCTACGTGCTCGGCCTGCAGCAGGCGCTGGCCGCGCGTGGTTGGGCCAGTGCCGCGCTGAACTGGCGTGGCTGCTCCGGCGAACCCAATCTGCTGCCGCGTGGCTACCACTCCGGCGCCAGCGAAGATCTGGCCTCGGCCGTGGCGCATCTGCGCACGCAACGACCAATGGCACCCTTGTACGCCGTCGGCTATTCGCTCGGCGGCAACGTGCTGCTCAAGTACCTGGGTGAGAGCGGCGAGCAGAGCCAGCTGCAGGGCGCGGTGGCGGTCTCGGTGCCGTTTCGTCTGGATCAGTGCGCCGACCGCATCGGCCTGGGTTTCTCGCGGGTGTACCAGGCGCACTTCATGCGCGAGATGGTCGCCTACGTGAACAACAAGCAACGCCTGTTCGTTGAGAGCGGCCAGGGCGAACGCCTGTCGGTGCTGGAGCGCCTCGGCCCGCTGGATGGCATGCGCACCTTCTGGGACTTCGACGGCCGCATTACCGCGCCGCTGCACGGGTTCGCCGATGCCCACGACTACTACCGCCGCGCCTCCAGCCGTTTCTACCTGGGTGAAATCCGTACGCGCACGCTGATTATCCAGGCCGAGGATGACCCCTTCATCTTCCGCCATAGCCTGCCCGAGGCCAGCGAGCTGGCCCCAGGCACCGAGTTCGAGCTGCATGCCAAGGGCGGCCATGTTGGCTTCGTAGAGGGCAGCCCGCGCAAACCGGTGTATTACCTGGAGCGGCGTATTCCACAGTGGTTGGCTGACCTCGGCTAATCGCGGCTGAAGCCGCTCCTACCCGGACGGCAAGAGCCGTATCCCGGATGAAATCCGGGAAGATGCGACAAAGAATTTTCTGCATTGCAACCGAGCACGGCAGTCGCTGCAGATTGTGGGAGGCGCTTCAGCGGCGAAAAGATCGCGGCTAAAGCCCCTCCCACAGAAGCCGGACTCCGTAGGAAGGTGAGAGCGATTCCAGATCAATCACCCCAGCACCTGCTCCAGCGGCACATGCAGCCGGCCATACAGCGCCTCGACCGCTTCGCGCGCCGCAGGTGCCAGGTAGCCCCCTTCCAACGCCAGCACCTGATAGATACCGCGGCGCAGCATGTCCTGGCTGAGGTTGTCCGGGTTGGCGCCTGTGGTGCAGAGAAAGCGCACCCAGGAGGTCATGATGATCCAGCTGTTGAGCGTCAATGCCTCGATCTGCGCCGGACTCATCAGCAGGATGCCCGCCTCGACGAAGCCCTGATAAATCGATTGCGCGCCCACCAGGCAGCGGCGGGCGAAGGCACGGTAGCGCTCGGCCAGCTCAGCATCGGACTCCAGCAGATGCTCCAGATCGCGGTGCAGAAAGCGGTAGTGCCACATCGCGGCCAGCAACGCCTCCAGGTAAAAAGTCTTGTCCTCCACCGTCAGGGCACGACCTTCGGGTAGACGCAGGAAGCTGTCCACCTGCGCTTCGTACTGGGCGAACAGCTCGGCAATGATCACCTGCTTGTTACGGAAGTGGTAATACAGGTTGCCCGGCGACATGCCCAGGTGCGCGGCAATGTGATTGGTGGTGACGTTGCGCTCGCCCTGGCTGTTGAACAGGGCCAGGCTCTCGGCAACGATGCGGTCGCGGGTCTTGGGTGGCGCCATGACGCAGCTCGATCTCGACTTCAAAAGTGGCAAAGGTACAGGCGAATCCGCCGAAGTGTTACCCCCAGATGCACCGCATAAGCCGCACCAGGCCTTTGGTTAGGGTGCAGTAAGGGCGGCGGCGCGGCATCCTATTTGACACATTAGAGTAATTGCTCTAAAAATCTAGCGCAGCCTAATCGCGGCTTATAGCCGCCTCCAACAGGCTGTTTAAAAACGTCGGCGACGACTGCATGGATGCAGGAGTTAGAGCGAAGCAGGAAGCCCGAGCCGAGGCAGTCAGCGCAAGGCAAAAACAGGCGAAAAAAGGCCGGGGTCGCGACCGACTTTACAAGCTGTAAATGAGCATTTTGATCGGACTCGCGCACGAGCCTGTTTTTAACGCAGCGATGACAACGCAGATAGTTTTTCAACAGCCTGCCCGCTGGAACGTCGAGGAGAAACCCATGGTCGCCGACATCGCCTACCTGCAGCACAGTCAACAGCAGATCAACCAGCTGGACGCCACATTCGCCCAGCAACGCTCTGCCTTTGCCGCCAATCCGATGCCGTCGGCTGAACAACGTATTCAGTGGCTGAAGTCCTTGAGCGAGCTGCTGACCCAGCAGCAGGACGCCTTGGTGGCGGCGATCTCCGAGGACTTCAGCAACCGTTCGGCCGACGAGACTCTGCTCGCCGAACTGATGCCCAGCCTGCATGGCATCCATTACGCGAGCAAACGCATCAAGAAATGGATGAAACCCTCGCGGCGCAGCGTCGGCATGCAATTCATGCCTGCTTCGGCCAAGGTGATCTACCAGCCGCTGGGCGTGGTCGGCATCATCGTGCCGTGGAACTACCCGCTGTTTCTCGCCATCGGCCCGCTGACCGGTGCACTGGCTGCCGGCAACCGGGTAATGATCAAGATGAGCGAGTCCACCCCGGCCACTTCGCAGTTGGTCAAGGATCTACTGGCGCGCATTTTCCCCGAGGATCTGGTCAGCGTCGCCCTGGGTGAAGCGGAAGTCGGCATGGCCTTCTCCAAGCTGCCGTTCGACCACCTGCTGTTTACCGGCGCCACCAGCATCGGCAAGCATGTTATGCGCGCCGCCGCGGAGAACCTGACCCCGGTGACCCTGGAGCTAGGCGGCAAGTCGCCGGCCATCGTCTCCGCCGACGTACCGCTGGCGGACGCCGCCGAGCGTATCGCCTTCGGCAAGACCCTAAACGCCGGGCAGACCTGCGTGGCGCCGGACTACGTGCTGGTGCCGCGTGATCGTGTCGACGGCTTCGTCAGTGCCTACCGTGAGGTGGTGCAGCGCTTCTACCCGCAGCTCAAGGACAACCCGGACTACACCGCGATCATCAACGAGCGTCAGCTGGCACGCCTCAACGGCTATCTGCAGGACGCCCAGACCAAGGGCGCGCGCATCGTCCCACTATATCCCGAGGCCCAGGGCCGACGCCTGCCGCAGAGCCTGGTGCTGGACGTCACCGACGACATGAAACTGATGCAGGACGAGATCTTCGGCCCGCTGCTGCCGGTGGTGCCCTATGACCGCATCGAAGACGCCTTCGCCTACGTCAACGCCCGGCCACGCCCACTGGCGCTGTACTACTTCGGCTACGACAAGCGCGAACAGCAGCGCGTGCTGCATGAAACCCACTCAGGCGGCGTGTGCCTCAACGATACCCTGCTGCACGTGGCGCAGGACGACATGCCGTTCGGCGGCGTCGGCCCGTCGGGCATGGGCCACTACCACGGCCACGAAGGCTTCCTGACTTTCAGCAAGGCCAAGGGCGTGTTCATCAAGCAGCGGTTCAATGCCGCGCGGCTGATCTATCCGCCGTATGGCAAGGCGATCCAGAAGCTGGTCTACAAGCTGTTCGTACGCTGATCAACGCGGGCAGCGCCCGTTTTACGTCTGGTGATAACAACAATGAACGACACCACCCTCGACGCGCCGCAACTCTCGCGGCGTAGCCTGCTCAAGGTCGGCCTGCTGGGCAGCGCGCTGCTCGGCACTGTGGGGCTGACCGCCACCCTAAGCGGCTGCTCGGCCAGCACGCCGGCCAGCGGCTACCTGGTCCTGCGCAGCAGCGACCTGCCGTTTCTACGTGCGCTGATCCCGGTGATGCTCGATGGCACGGTTAGCACCGAGCAGATGCCACAGGCCATCGACGGCACGCTGAAGAGCCTCGATAACAGCCTGGCGCACCTGTCGCCGGAGATGCTGAAACTCACCGTGCAGCTGTTCGACGTGCTGGCACTGCCCATCACCCGCGGCCCGCTGACCGGAGTATGGGGCAGTTGGGAAAACGCCAGCGGCGATGACGTGCGCAACTTCCTCAAGCGCTGGCAAAACAGCAGCCTGAGCCTGCTGCGCATGGGCCACGCCTCGCTGCTGCAGTTGGTGATGATGGCTTGGTACAGCCGCCAGGAAGCCTGGGCGCATTGCGGCTATCCGGGGCCACCCACCGTATAACGGCTGATTCGTAGGGTGGGCCGACCGGCGATCCGCTTAAGCCCACCCTACCAACTGGAACTTAGCCAACCGCGATTATCAGAATGAGGCCTCTGAAACCGTAACGAGCGGTTCGAGTGCAAGGAAGGCTCGCAGCACGTGGCGAGGCTGTACTGAAGTACGCCGAGCCACGGGCGAGAACCTGACGCCGCAATCGGATCGCGCAGTAGGTTTCAGTGACTCCGAGGAAAAACAATGCCTGTACCCGATTTGTTCAAACAAGGCCTGGCCAAAGGCTGGAAGACATACGACGGCTCGCGCCTGGAAAACGACCTGACGCTGGAGGCCGACGTTGCCATCGTCGGTAGCGGTGCCGGCGGTGGCACCACGGCAGAGATTCTCAGCGCCGCCGGCTACAAGGTGCTGCTGATCGAGGAAGGCCCGCTGAAGACCAGCGACGACTTCAAGATGCAGGAGGCCGAGGCCTATCCGAACCTTTATCAGGAAGGTATCGGCCGCATGAGCAAGGATGGCGCCATCACCATCATGCAGGGCCGCGCAGTCGGCGGCACCACGCTGATCAACTGGACCAGCAGCTTCCGCACCCCGCCACAAACCCTGGCGCACTGGGCCGAGGCACATGGTGTGAAAGGCCATGACGTGGCGTCCATGGCGCCCTGGTTCGAGAAAATGGAGCAGCGTCTGGGCGTCGCGCCGTGGGTAGTGCCGCCAAATGCCAACAACGAGGTGATCCGCACTGGCTGCGACAAGCTCGGCTATCACTGGGCAGTGATCCCGCGCAACGTGCGTGGCTGCTGGAACCTCGGCTACTGCGGTATGGGCTGCCCGACCAACGCCAAGCAGTCGATGCTGGTCACCACCATCCCCGCGACCCTGGATGCCGGCGGCGAGCTACTCTACCTGGCCCGCGCCGACAAGCTGGTGATCGAGGGCGACAAGGTGGTCGGTATCGACTGCCTAGGCATGGACGAGCGCTGCGTAGCGCCCACCGGCAAGCGCATCCGGGTCAAGGCGCGGCATTACGTGCTGGCCGGCGGCGGCATCAACACCCCCGGCATCCTGCTGCGCTCCGAGGTGCCCGACCCGCACAAGCGCGTCGGCCGGCGCACCTACCTGCACCTGGTGAACTTCTCCGCGGCGCAGTTCGAGCAGGTGATCAATCCCTTCTACGGCGCGCCGCAGTCGCTCTACTCCGATCACTTCCAATGGGACGACGGCACCAGCGGGCGGCTCTCCTACAAGCTGGAAGTACCACCGCTGCAACCGGCTCTGACCGCCACTTTGCTCGGCGAGTTTGGCCGCGAGAACGCCCTGCGCATGGAGCAACTGCCGCATACCAACGTGATGCTCGCCCTGCTGCGCGACGGTTTCCATCCCGACTGCGCCGAAGGCCGTGTGGAACTGCGCGGTGACGGAAGCCCGGTGCTCGACTACCAGATGACCGAATACACCTGGGACGGCGTACGCCGCGCCTTCCTGACCATGGCCGAAATCCAGTTCGCGGCCGGGGCCAAGACAGTGATGCCGATGCACGCCGATGCCGGCTACGTGAAGACGTGGAAGGAGGCCAAAGAGCTGATCGAACAGCTCGATCTCGCGCTGTACCGCACTCGCCTCGGCAGCGCCCACGTAATGGGCGGTTGCGCAATGGGCGAAGACCCGCAGCAGGCAGTGGTCGACAGCCTGGGCCGCCACCATCAGCTCGATAACCTGTCGATCCACGACGGATCGCTGTTCCCCACCAGCATCGGCGCCAACCCGCAGCTGTCGATCTACGGGCTGACCTCGAAACTGGCCACCTTGCTGGCCGAACGGCTGAGGGCCTGAGATGAGCAAGCTGATCGCCTTTTTGCTGCTGGTAGCCGGGGTCATCCATCTGCTGCCAGCGGTCGGCGTGCTCGGCGGTGAACGCCTCAATGCGCTGTATGGCATCGCTCTCGACGAGCCCAACCTGCAGATCCTGATGCGCCACCGCGCGGTGCTGTTCGGCCTGCTCGGCGCCCTGCTGGTGGCAGCGGCGTTCGTTCCGGCGCTACGCAGCGCGGCCCTGACCGGCGGACTGATCAGCGTGCTCGCATTCCTCCTGCTGGCGTGGAGCGCGCCCGTCTACAACGAGGCTTTGCGCCGCGTGGTAATCGTCGACTGGATCGCCCTCGCCTGCCTGATACCGGCACTGCTGCTGCACCTGCGCAGCCACTGAGCTTTCGTCACGCTTGGCCGCGAGGGAAACGCTGCGCTACCATCCGCGACTCTTGCCGCCTCGAACAGGACGAAGCGATGAATCGAGTGTTGTACCCGGGTACCTTCGACCCCATCACCAAAGGCCATGGCGATCTGGTCGAGCGGGCCGCGCGGCTGTTCGATCACGTCATCATCGCTGTCGCCGCCAGCCCCAAGAAGAACCCGCTGTTCCCCTTGGAACAACGTGTCGAGCTGGCCCGTGAGGTGACCAAGCATCTGCCGAATGTCGAAGTGGTGGGTTTTTCCTCGCTGCTGGCGCACTTCGTCAAGGAACAGAACGCCAATGTGTTTCTGCGTGGCCTGCGTGCGGTGTCGGACTTCGAGTACGAATTCCAGCTGGCCAACATGAACCGCCAACTGGCGCCGGACGTCGAGAGCCTGTTCCTCACCCCGTCGGAGAAGTATTCCTTCATCTCCTCGACCCTGGTGCGCGAGATCGCCGCCCTGGGTGGTGACATCACCAAGTTCGTTCACCCCGCCGTGGCCGACGCGCTGAACGAGCGCTTCCGCAAGCATTAAAAGCCGGCCACTCGTGGCCGCCTGATGACCCTCTCCCATTTATGGGAGAGGGTGCCCGCAGGGCGGGAGAGGGTAAAAGCGGCGCCACGATTAACTACCCTCACCCCCTTCCCCCTCCCGTAAACGAGAGAGGGGGCAAAGCGACTGACTGACCAGGCTCATGGCACAAGGCTCGCCAATCCGGCACAATTCGCAGCATCGTTGCCCGTAAAGTGTCGAAGCCAGCGCCTCGACAGGAGTTGCCCCATGTCCCTGATCATCACCGACGATTGCATCAACTGCGACGTCTGCGAACCCGAGTGCCCTAACGGTGCCATTTCCCAGGGTGAGGAGATCTACGTGATCGACCCCAACCTGTGCACCGAATGCGTCGGCCACTATGACGAGCCGCAATGCCAGCAGGTGTGCCCGGTGGACTGCATCCCGCTCGACGAGAACAACGTCGAGAGTAAGGATGAACTGATGCAGAAATACCGCATCATCACCGGCAAGGCCTGATCCACTCCGGGAGGCTCCAGGCCTCCCGCTTCCTCCGCGCCGTTCTGCCCTCCTCTGAGCAAGGCTGTTAAGCTTCCAGCCTCCCTCAGCCGCCTCTGGTAGATCGCATGTTGCGCAAACTCCTGCTATCGACCCTGCTGCTCGGCGCCAGCCTTCTCGCTCAGGCCGCTCCGCAGCAACCCGCCATTGCCACCGCTCACCCAGCGGCGACCGCTGCAGCGCAGCAGATGCTCGATGCCGGCGGCAACGCCTTCGATGCCGCCGTGGCAGCCAGCGCCGCACTCGCCGTGGTCGAACCCTATGGCTCAGGGCTTGGTGGCGGCGGTTTCTTCCTGCTACGTACTGCCGGCGAAACGCCAGGTTACGACTTCCTCGATGCCCGCGAACGCGCGCCCCTGGAGGCCAAACCGGACCTCTATGTCCGCGATGGCAAGGTACAGCGTGAACTGTCGCTCAACGGTGCGCTGGCAGCTGCCATTCCGGGGCTACCGGCGGCGTTGGTCGAACTGGCCGAAAAACACGGCCGCCTGCCGCTGAAAACCAGTCTGGCTCCGGCAATCCGTCTAGCCAATGAAGGCTTCGCGGTCGACCGTGTCTACCGCGAACGCGCAACCTGGCGCCTGGCCGCGCTGCGTGACGATGCCGAAAGTGCCAAGCTATTTCTCGACCAGGGCGAAATTCCCGCCGAGGGCCATCTGCTGCGTCAGGCGGACCTGGCTGCCACCCTGCAAGCACTGGCCGAACATGGCCGGGAGGGTTTCTATACCGGCCCGATAGCCGAGCGCCTGGTCAGAGGCGTGCGCCATGCCGGCGGCATCTGGTCCGAGGATGACCTGCGTGAGTACCGTATTGCCCGCCGAGCGCCACTGCGCTTCCCCCTGGAAGATGGCCGCGAGCTGATCAGCGCACCGCCACCCTCGGCTGGCGGCATAGCCCTGGCGCAAAGCCTGGCGATACTCGAACAACTGCCCTGGCGCGACGCCGAGCCCGTACAGCGCGTGCATTACGTGGTCGAGGCGCTGCGCCGCGCTTATCGTGACCGTGGCCTGCTGGGCGACCCCGACTTCATCAAGAATCCCGTAGAGCAGCTGCTGTCGCCAGGGCATCTGGCCGTGCTCGCCGGCAGCATCGACCCCGAGCAGGCGACCCCCAGCTCGAGTCTGCCGCCTGCCGGCACCTGGCACGAAGGCGATCACACTACTCACTTTGCCGTACTCGATGCCGAGGGCAATGCTGTCGCTGCAACGCTGTCGATCAACCTGCCGTTCGGCGCCGCCTTCACCGTGCCCGGCACGGGCGTGTTGCTCAACGATGAAATGGACGATTTCGCCGCAGACGTGCAGGGCGCCAACGCCTATGGCCTGGCCGGTAGCCAGGCCAATACCATCGCGGGCGGCAAACGCCCGCTGTCATCCATGAGCCCGAGCTTCATCGAGAGCAGCGACGAATTCACCGCCTTCGGCACCCCCGGCGGTAGTCGTATTCCAAGCATGGTGCTGCTGTCGATGCTCGAATACCTGGACGACAAGCCCATCGAGCGCTGGCCCGCGGTGGCGCGCTACCACCACCAGTTCATGCCCGACGTGATCGAGCATGAGCCGGATACCTTCAGCGATGAACAAGTCGCCGAGCTGCAACGGCGCGGCTACGAACTCAAACGCCTGGATCGGCAGTACGGCAACCAGCAGGTGCTGTTCTGGGACAAGGTCAGCGGCGAGGTACAGGCGGCGAGCGATCCACGCGGGATAGGCTCCTCGGCTCCAGAAACAACGAGCGAAGGAGCGGAATGAATGATCGAATCAGGAGAGCCTGATCAGGCTCTCCTGTTCGCCACCGAACTTGCGCAGCTCCCGGAACAAGGCCTGCTCGCTGCCCAGCATCAGCACGTTGCGCAGGCTTTGGAAGATGCGACTGACGTAGCCCAGGTCATTCATCAGCGAGCTGGTCTGCAGGCCGTCGAGATGGCCGTAGCGCACCTCAGCGAACAGCCGTTGGCGGAACTGCGCATCGAAGCTCGCTGCCTGCTCATCCAACCACCGCAGGCGTGACTGCCACATTTCGTCAGGCATGTCCGAGCGTGCCAGCTCGCGCACCTCGTGCAGAGTCGTCAACAGATGACGACGCAACTCCACATAGGCATCGCGCGCCGCCGACGGTGGCGCATCGAGGTAATGGCCAAGGTTCTTCTGCAGGTGCTTGGCATCCTTGACCGCATCCACCAGTTGCAGCGCCGCCAGCTGGCAGCTGACCCAGAACTGCTGGTGCGCTTCATCCATGGGCAAGTCCATGCGCCCCATGAAGCTCAACAGATCGCCGTACACACCCTTGATGTGAAACTGATACAGGTGCTCGGCATCGAGGCCACCCGGTGCGGGCTTGGCCTGCAACACCCGCTCATCCCCTTTGGCCTGCGCCAGTTGATCGACCGGCAGATACAGCGCATGGCAGATCACCTCCAGGCTCAAGCGGCCCAGGTGTCCCAGCTCCTGCACCACCGCGCCGGATGCTGCATCGACCGAATCCAGAGCGCGCTCGTTCAGATAGCGGGCGCGGGTACGCTCGGGCTCGGCCACCTGCTCGGACGACAGTTCGGTAATCAATACCTGCGGCTCGACTCGTTCCGGCAGCCAACGAATCAGGTACTGAGCCAGGCGCCTCTGAAGTGGCCAGAACAGCGCCACCCCCATGGCATTGAACAGGGTGTGGAACATCGCCAGCTGAATCAGGCTGTTCTCGCCAAGGCCCAACGGCTGGGCCAAGACATGCACCAGCCAGGTCAGCGGACCGAGCAGACAGAAGGCGATAACGCCGGTGGTGATGTTGAACAGCACATGGGCAAGCGCCAGGCGCTGGCCGTTGCGGTTACCGCCGAGCGAGCCAACGAAAGCGGTGGTCACGCTGCTGCCGATATTCGAGCCAATGGCGATGGCCAGGCTCTGACCGAGCTCCAGCTGACCACTGGCCAATGCCGCCAGAGTCAGCATCAGCGTGGCGTGGCTCGATTGCAGCACCACGGTAATAGCCATGCCGATGGCGGTGAACAGCAGCGCCCCACGCAGCCCGCCTTCCTGCAGGCCGGTCATGTCCAGACCATCGCCAAAACTGGCGAAACCTTCCTTGATCTGGTCGATGCCGAGAAAGATGAAAGCGATACCCAGCACGATGCGCCCGGCAGCCTTGCTCTTGGGCCCGAAGAAACCAGCCAGCACACCGAACACCAGCAGCGGCAGGGCAAGCGGACTCAGGCTGAGATTTTGCCCGGCCAGCGCCAGCAACCAGATGCCACTGGTGGCGCCCAGGTTGGCACCGAACAGAATGGCGATGCCGCCGGCCAGCTGGATCAACCCGGTGCTAATGAAGGCGATGGTCAGCAGGGAAACCAGGGTGCTGGATTGCAGCAACAAGGTACCGCCGACCCCGAACAACAGGCTCTTGAAAGGCGTGGACGTGCTGCGCCCGAGTATCTGCTCCAGCTTGCTGCCTGCCAGCTGACGCAGGCCTTCTTCCAGGCACTGCATGCCGAACAGGAAGATCGCCAGCCCAGCGCACAGTTGCAACCAGCCCTGGCTGAACCAGAACGAGGCGATCAGCCCCGACACCACCAGCAACAGCATCACCCAGCGCAGGGACTTCATTACCACCGTTTCTTCCTTTTCTCGGCGTTCAAACGCAAACGGCCTCTCGCCTCCGTGAGGAGACGAGAGGCCGCATCAAGCGGTGTAGCGGATCAGTCGCGCTTGTAGCCGCTGCTGGTGCAGCCCAGGCAACGGACGAAGGCCTCTTTACCCGGCTCGACTACCAGAGACTGAGCAGCTTCACCAACGTTGCCACCCAATGCGGTGAACGGCAGGCTGACGATGAAAGCTGCAGCACCGATGGCAGTGGCGCCGATCAACAGCGGGCGAGCGATGACCAGATCACCGATCATGGCATAGCCCTTGGGCGCCTCGACGGTGTAGAGCGGATCGCCGCTGGCGTTCTGCTGAACCACTTCCGCTTGCGCCGATAGCGCCAGCAGGCCAGAGGTCAGCGCCAGGACAGCAGCGGAAGTGCGGAACGCTTTCATGGATCGATCCTTCAAATTATTCGGGAAAGTGCCAGTAACTATAACAGCGCATTGATAATTGTCAGCGTGACGGACGTCAATCGCCGTGAAAGGCGTATTCCGGCTTTTTCGGTACATAAGGACGAAAGAACGCCAGCATCGTGGCCAGATCGGCCTTCTCGTCACCCGTTGGCTGAAAAGTCGGGCCGATCACCACGCGACGATTCTGGTAGTCCAGCGCCCCGAGCACGATGGGCACACCTGCGCCCAGAGCTATATGGTAGAAGCCCATCTTCCAGCGCTCGACCTTCTTGCGTGTGCCCTCGGGCGAGAGCACCAGAATGAACTCGTCATACTCGCGAAAAGCCTGAATGGCCTGTTCGACGGTATTCAACTGGCGATCCCGACGAATCGCGATACCGCCCCAACTGCGCATCAAGCTACCGAAAGGCCAACTGAAGATGCTGTGCTTGCCGAACCAGCGAGCATTCAGCCGCAGCACGAATTTCAGCGCGATGAAAATCACGAAGTCCCAGTTGGACGTGTGATGAGCCCCGATGGCAACGAACTTGTCGAGTTGCGGCAACTGCCCCTCGATACGCCAGCCCATCAATTTCAGCACGCTGCGCCCCAGCCATTCGGCAGCCGGATTGCGCGGTAGATAGTTGCCGGACATCTAACACCTTCGGTTTTTCTTATTTTTATGCCTTAGGGCGGGTGCAATCCGCCATTGAAATTACGGCGGATTTCACCTGCCCAACGGCTCGCCCATCTGGCAGATCGTCATCTGCTCAGCGCTGGCACTTGGGACAGTAAACACTCGCACGCTGACCCAGTTTGACCTCACGCAGCGTGCTGCCACAGATCTTGCAGAATTCGCCGCCACGCCCGTAGGCGAACAGTTCCTGCTGGAAATATCCGGGCTGACCATCGCCACCGACGAAGTCGCGCAGCGTAGTACCACCACGCTCGATGGCATGGGCGAGGATGCGTTTGATCTCCTCGGCCAGGCGCAGGTAACGCGCACGCGAGACTGAGCCAGCCTCGCGGCGTGGATCGATGCCGGCAGCGAACAACGCTTCGGTGGCGTAGATGTTGCCCACGCCCACCACCACGGCGTTATCCATGATGAACGGTTTGACCGCCATGCTGCGCCCACGCGACATCTGGAACAGACGCTCACCGTCGAACAACCCGCCCAATGGCTCCGGCCCGAGTTTGCTGAGCAATACGTGAGTCAGCGGGTCCTCACTCCACAGCAGTGCACCGAAACGTCGCGGATCGGTGTAACGCAGGGCAAGGCCGGACTCCAGTTCGATATCCACATGCTCATGCTTGGCCGCAGCCAGGCCACATTCGACCAGGCGCAGACTGCCGGACATGCCCAGGTGACTGATCAGACTGCCGACTTCGGCCTTGATCAGCAGGTACTTGGCACGCCGCTCGACGCACTCGATCCGCTGGCCGGACAGACGCACGTCCAGGTCTTCGGGGATCGGCCAACGCAGACGGCGCTCACGCACGATCACGCGGCTGACGCGTTGGCCCTCCAGATAGGGGGCGATACCGCGGCGGGTAGTTTCGACTTCGGGTAATTCAGGCATGGCTATACGGCAGCAAAACGGCGGTGCGCCACCTTAGCAGGAGCGACCCGCAAAGCGGTAGAGCGCCGCCGCGCGAACGCTGGCACTGCGCGAGGACTCAGAGCACGGCTAGATCGCGGATGCTCTCTCGCAGGTTTTCGAAGTCGTACTCCGAGAGTCCCACATACTCCAGGATCGGCTGCGAAATGTACTGCCACTCCATGTCGACGGCCTGGCCACCCAACACACGATGGCTCTCGCAGACATGCTCGGCCATCTTCAGGATGCCCAGCAGTGTCTTGAGCTGCGCATCGCGCCCGGAGTCGTCGCTGAAGATCGACAGCGCGTTGTGGTGGTTGGCGATGACCTCGCAGAGGTGTTCCGGCAGGCGCCAGGAACGCGCGGTGAAGTACCCCACCACCGCGTGGTTAGTGGTCAGCAGGCGGTTCTCGGTATCGACCACGCGCCGCTCGTCGCTGGCGCTGGCGTAGGCCTCCTCCAACACCTGCATGTAATTGGGGAAACGCTTGAGCATCAGCGGAATGCCACAATCGTGGAACAGCCCCAGGCTGTAGGCTTCGTCAGGCGAGTGATAACCGAGGCGCTTGGCCAGGGTCAGGCAGGTCATCGCCACATCCTGAGCGCTGTCCCAGAAGCGGTTCAGCACTAGGATCGCTTCGTCGGTCAGTTCACCCTTGATCGACTGCGCGTTGATCAGGTTGATCACGGTGTTGCAGCCCAGCAGGTTGACCGCCTGCTGGATCGACGCGATGCGATTGGCCAGGCCGAAATGCGGGGAATTGACGATTTTCAGCAACGAACCGGACAGCCCCGGGTCCTGGCTGATCAGCTTGGCGATACTGCGCAGATCGGGGTTAGGCATGATCTGCTCCATCTGCAGGTCGACCATGATCTGCGGCTGCGGCGGTACGCTGATCCCCTGCAGGACTTGCTGGATCTGTTCGGCGGTGAGTTCGTAGGTCATGGAAAGGCGGTCGTGCAGGATGAGAAGTAGGACACAGTCTAGCCAAAGCACAGACCTGCTCGCAGCCGACTTTTGTAAACGCCGGCCCGGCGCGCAAAACGCTATAATCCCGCTCTTTTCCCCGCGGAGCCCGAACTCATGTCTTCCCTGCCCAGTCTGCGCCTGAAAGCCAACGCCGACCGACGCCTGCGCGCCGGCCATCTGTGGGTATACAGCAACGAGATCGATGTCGCTGCCACCCCGCTGCATGGTTTCGCTGCTGGCGACCAGGCCGTCCTGGAAGCGGCCGGCGGCAAGCCGCTGGGCATCGTCGCCATGAGTCCAAACAACCTGATCTGCGCCCGCCTGCTGTCGCGCGACGTCAAGCACGTGCTGGACAAGTCCCTGCTGGTGCATCGCCTCAACGTCGCCCTAAGCCTGCGCGAGCGCCTGTTCGACCAGCCCTGCTACCGCCTGGTGTATGGCGACTCCGACCTGCTGCCGGGGCTGGTGGTCGACCGTTTCTTCGACATCCTCGTGGTCCAACTGGCTTCCGCCACTATGGAGGCGCACAAGGATGACGTGCTCGCCGCGCTGATCCAGGTATGCAAGCCCAGCGGCATCCTGTTCAAGAACGACTCCGCCGCACGCGACGCCGAAGGCCTCGAGCGCTACGTCGACACCGCCTTCGGCGTGGTGCCGGAGTGGGTAGCGCTGGAAGAGAACGGCGTTAAGTTCGAAGCCCCGGTGATCGAAGGACAGAAGACCGGCTGGTTCTACGATCACCGCATGAACCGCGCGCGCCTGGCGCCCTACGTCAAAGGCAAGCGCGTGCTCGACCTGTTCAGCTACATCGGCGGCTGGGGCGTGCAGGCCGCGGCGTTCGGCGCCAGCGAAGTGTTCTGCGTAGATGCCTCGGCCTTCGCCCTCGACGGCGTGGAACGTAATGCCACGCTCAACGGTTTCGCCGAGAAGGTCACCTGCGTCGAGGGTGATGTATTCGCCGCGCTACGCGAACTGAAATCCGCAGAAGAGCGCTTCGATGTGGTGATCGCCGACCCACCCGCCTTCATCAAGCGCAAGAAGGACATCAAGAACGGCGAGGCCGCCTACCGCCGCCTCAACGAAACAGCCATGCGTCTGCTCAACAAGGACGGCATCCTGGTCAGCGCCAGCTGCTCCATGCACCTGGAGGAAGACAACCTGCAGAACATCCTGCTGACCAGCGCCCGCCACCTGGACCGCAACATCCAGCTGCTCGAGCGCGGCGCCCAGGGCCCGGATCATCCGGTACACCCGGCCATCGCTGAAACTCGCTACATCAAGAGTCTCACCGTTCGCCTGCTGCCCAACAGTTGAGCAGCCTGCACCTGCCGAGTGCGTTTCGGCAGGTGCCCCCTCTCTTCCCGCGCTGTTACCTCCCCCCACACCCGCCTCGCATCTCTCCCAGCATCGACTAGGCTTGAACCTGCATAGCAGAGCGCTATCAGCCGGCCATCAGTCATCTGGCTTGCTTATTGCTTTTAGCTATCAACATAACGATCGCCTCCCACGAAGGGGGCGAATCGACTCAGAAGTTGGAGCCTTGGCCACGAGCTGACTCCACATTGCGGATAGCGGGGAGGACTATGACTGCGCAGGCTGGGAACGACGCGTTCCTGCGATTCACCAACGTCAAGAAGACCTACGATCACAAGACCCTGGTGGTCAAGGACTTCAACCTCAATGTGGCCAAGGGCGAATTCATCACCCTGCTCGGCCCCTCCGGTTCCGGCAAGACCACCTGCCTGATGATGCTCGCCGGCTTCGAGGACGTGACCAGCGGCGAGATCCTGATCAACGGCCGCAACGTCACCAGCATCGCCCCCTACGATCGCAACATCGGCATGGTCTTCCAGCAGTACGCGCTGTTCCCGCATATGACCATCCGCGAGAACCTGGCCTACCCGCTGAAAATCCGCAAACTGCCCAAGGACGAGATTCGCGCCAAGGTCGAGGAGTACCTCGCCCTGGTCGAGCTGCAGGCCTTTGGCGGACGCTACCCCGGCCAGCTCTCCGGTGGCCAGCGCCAGCGTGTGGCCCTGGCCCGCGCGCTGATCTTCGCCCCGGATATCGTGCTGATGGACGAGCCGCTCGGTGCGTTGGACAAGAAGCTGCGCGAGCAGATGCAGTTCGAGATCAAGCGCCTGCACGAGCAGCTCGGTTTCACTGTGATCTATGTGACCCACGACCAGACCGAAGCGCTGACCATGAGCGACCGCATCGCCGTATTCAACAACGGCGTAGTGCAGCAATGCGCGCCGCCCCACGTACTTTACGAACGCCCGGCCAACATGTTCGTCGCCGACTTCATCGGTGAAAGCAACAAGCTGCCCGGCGTGATAGAGAGCGTCAGCGAAGAGCGCGTCGAAGTGCGCCTGCTGGATGGCGGCCTGGTCAGCACCCTGAAGGCCAACTGCACGGAAATCGGCCAAGCCACCACCGTCTCGGTGCGCCCGGAAAAACTCAACTTCACCGACCGCCTTGGCGCCGCTGGCAATCAGGTCAAGGCCCGCTTCGTCACCCGCCACTACGTCGGTGAATACATCCGCTACCACTTCGAAACCGCCAGCGGCAGCGAGCTGGTGGTGAAGAACCTGAACGACAGTTCAGCCCCGCAACTCAGCACTCAGGAAGAGGTCGCCCTGGCCTGGCTGCCGGAAGACAGCCAGGCCCTGGATCGATCGGAAGTCCCCACCCACAACTAGTAGAAGCAAATGGAGCACAGCAATGGCTAGATCACTGACTACCAGCGTTTCCACCTTCGCCCTGGTGGCGGCACTGGGACTGGCAACGGGCAGCGCCACCGCCCAGGACAGCCTTACCGTGGTTTCCTGGGGCGGGTCCTACGGCGCCGCGCAGAAGAAACACGTCATCGACCCGTACCAGGCGGAATCCGGCGTCAAGGTCCTGTTCGAGGACTACTCGGGTGGCGTTGCCGAAATCAAGGCCCAGGTGGAATCCGGCAACATCCAGTGGGACGTGGTTGATTTCGAAGTGATCGACCTCGAGCGCGCCTGCTCCGAAGGCTTGCTGGAAACCCTCGACCACAGCGTGCTGCCGGCCGGCATCGACGGCACCGCAGCAGCACAGGACTTCATTCCCGAAGCACTGGCCAGTGAGTGCGCGGTGGGCAACATCGTCTGGTCGGTGGTGTTCGCCTTCAACGACAACACCATCGGCGGCACCAAGGCCACCAGCATTGGCGACTTCTTCGACACCACCAAGATCCCTGGCAAGCGCGCCATGCGCAAACGCCCGCAGGTAAACATGGAGTGGGCGCTGATGGCCGACGGCGTTGCGCCTGAGGAAGTCTACGAAGTACTGGCCACGCCGGAAGGCCAACAACGCGCCTTCGACAAGCTGGCCAGCATCAAGAAAGACATCGTCTGGTTCGACTCCTGGTCGCAAGCGCCTCAACTGCTCAACGACGGTGGCGCGGTACTGGTGCAATCGGCCAACGGCCGCTTCTACGACGCCATCGTGCAGGAGAAGAAGCCCTTCGAAATCGTCTGGGACGGCCACGTCTACGACCTCGACGCCTGGGCCATCGTCAAGGGCACCAAGAAGAAAGAGCTGGCCATGGAGTTCATCAAGTACGCCACCGGTTCCAAGCCGCTGGCGGGCATGCCGGACGTCGCCTACGGCCCGACCCGCAAGTCGTCCATGCCGCTGGCAGACCAGACAGCGACGCCGCACCTGCCGACCGCTCACCTGGATAAAGGCATCCAGGCTGGCTCCGAGTTCTGGGCTGACTATGGCGAGTCGTTGGGTGAGAAATTCAACGAGTGGCTGTTGAAGTAAAGCACCAGCATCCTGTCTCCCCCGGTCTGTGGGAGGGGCTTTAGCCGCGACCGTCGCCGCTGAAGCACCGCCTACGGGAATCGGGGGGAACAGTTGGGCTGAATCCACCGGAGTAACACCTTGTCATCCCTGACCACCAGCGAAGCCGGCCAAGCCGCCAGCGCCCGTCGCAAGAAACGCCTCGCCGCCTTTCTCTTCGTGGTGCCGCTGCTGCTGTTCATCATCGTCACCTTCGTCGCCCCGATCGGCACCATGCTGTGGCGCAGCGTGTATCACCCGACCGTGGCCGAACTGATTCCGCAGACCCTGGCCGAGCTCGAACGCTGGGAAGATCACAAGCAACTGCCAGACGAGAAGACCCTGCAGGTATTCGTCAGCGAACTGCACGCGCTCAACGAGCAGCGACTGTCAGGCAAGCTGTCCGAGGAGTTCAACCGCGCCTATACCGGCATGTCCAGCGTGGTCAAATCTACCGCGCGGCGTATCGGCAGGCTGGATGCACAAGCGCTGCAGGCCCAGGGTGTGCAAACCCTGCTCGATGCCCATCGCAACTGGAGCAAACCCGAGCTGTGGTACGCCATCGAGCGTTCCGGCAAGGTCTACACCTACGATTACTACCTGACGGCCCTGGACCTGGAACTGCACCCCGACGACGGCATCCAGGTGCGCCAGGACACGCAGATCTACCTGCAGCTGTATACCAAGACCCTGAACATGGCGCTGGTCATCACCCTGCTCTGCGCCCTGCTCGGCTACCCGCTGGCCTACTACCTCGCCGGCCTGCCGTCGAACCGCGCCAACCTGCTACTGGTGCTGGTGCTGCTGCCGTTCTGGACCTCGCTGCTGGTGCGCACCACCTCGTGGATCGCGCTGCTGCAGACCAACGGCGTGATCAACTCCTTCCTCATGGGCATCGGCCTGATCAGTCAGCCCTTCGAAATGCTCTACACCTCATTCGCCACCGTGGTGGCGATGACCCACATCCTGCTGCCGTTCATGATCCTGCCGCTGTACAGCGTGATGCGCGGCATCGACCCCAGCTACATGCGCGCCGCGCTCAGCCTGGGCGAAAAACCGATCCCTGCGTTCGCCCGCATCTACTTCCCGATGACCTTGCCAGGGCTCAGCGCCGGAGCGTTGCTGGTGTTCATCATCTCGGTCGGCTACTACATCACCCCGGCACTTGTCGGCGGCACCGACGGGCAGATGATCAGCAACATCATCGCCTTCCATATGCAGCGTTCGAACAACTGGGAGCTGGCCGCCGCGCTGGGCTCGCTGCTGCTCGGGCTGATCCTGCTGCTGTACTGGGTGTACGACCGTTTCGTCGGCGCCAGCAACATCAAGTTGGGATGATGAGACGATGAAGATCCCCGCCTACTACGGCTTCTGGCACCACCTCGGACACTGGCTGCTCAAGGCCAGCTCTTGGTTGGTGCTGCTGTTCCTGATCCTGCCGATCCTGGTGATCGTGCCGCTGTCGTTCAACGCCGAGCCGTTCTTCAGCTTCACCGAAGGCATGCTCACCCTCGACCCCGAGGCCTATTCGCTGCGCTGGTACCGGGAGATATTCAACGATCCTAAATGGATACTGGCGATCAAGAACAGCTTCTTCATCGGCATCCTCTCGACCATCCTCGCCACCATTCTGGGCACCTGCGCCGCCATAGGCCTGGCCCGCGATGAGATGCCGTTTCGCCGCTTCATCACCGCCCTGCTGCTGTCGCCGATGATCGTGCCGCTGATCATCACCGCCGCCGGGATGTTCTTCTTCTACTCCAACCTTGGCCTGGCCGGTGGCTACCTCGGGGTGATCCTGGCGCATGCGGCGCTGGGCACGCCCTTCGTCATCATCACCGTCACCGCCACACTGACCGGCTTCGACTACAGCCTGGCACGCGCAGCGCTGAACCTCGGCGCTACGCCGATTCGCGTGTTCTTCGATGTGATCATGCCGCTGATCCGCCCAGGGGTGATTTCCGGCGCGCTGTTCGCCTTCATCACCTCGTTCGACGAAGTGGTGGTGATCCTGTTCATGGCCGGCCCACAACAACGCACCATTCCACGGCAGATGTTCTCGGGCCTGCGCGAGCAGATCAACCCGAGCATCCTGGCCATCGCCACCCTACTGATTCTGGTGTCCATCGCCTTGCTGGTGACCATCGAACTGTTGCGCCGCCGCGCGGAGCGCATGCGCGGGATCGAAATACCGCATTAAGGCACACCAACCGATCACCGCTGCCCAATGAAAACCCTGATACATACCCATGGGCGACATAGGATCGTCGACCACGCCAGTATTCCAGCGTCAGGCTAATTTCTTGCTGTCCTCACACGCTACACGGGCGATATGCTAGGTCATCAGACAAGCAGAGCTCGTACCATGATCACGCCCTCCCACGAAGGCATCAGCCACCTGGTGGCCGATGCACTCGCTCCGCCCCCTCCCCCGCCACAACCGGCCGCTGCCCCATATATGGAGACGGATAAACACAGGCGCAGCTAAACCGCTGAGCTGCACCGACTGCCTCTGAACGGTACCGGCCTCTCGTCCAAGTGACTGGAAACAGGGGAACGCACATCTCATCTCACCCGCCTCCGGCGAGTGAAGCCCTCAGCTTCCGTCACTTCTTCTATCGATGTTGGGCGTCCCTCCTCACCTGCGACCCGTACGCCAGGCAAGAAGAACGTCCAACTCTGTGCCAGCCCAGCGGTGGATTGCCCGCCCCGCGCCAAGAAGAGATAGAGCTAAGGTGAACATAACAACGACGCTCTCGCGCTACGCCCCCCTTCCTCGCAAACAGCAAACACCAGATACCGAAGCCGTCTGCTCGAGCTGCCAGCCGCAACTGGCCAAGCTCTGCACTCTCGCCCGCACCCAGGAGCGCAAACGTATCGCGCGCGAGCTGCACGACGAGCTAGGGCAGCAACTAACTGCATTGCAACAAGGGCTGGGCGTGTTGCGCATCCATCTCGGCCAGGATCGCCCTGATCTGCTCGGCCACATCGAACGCCTGACTGCCATTTCCCTCGGTGCCATCGAAGTCATCCGTGAAATCAGCAATGGGGCACCCATCAAGAAACTGCAGCACAACCTGAGCAGCACCCTCGAAGGCTTGATCGATGAATTCCGCCAGCTCTCCGAGGTCGACTGCCGCTACAACTTGCCCAAGCAGAACCTGGACCTGGAGCCGGGACGCGCCGCTCACCTATATCGAATAGTCCAGGAGTCGCTGACCAACATCCTGCGCCATGCCAATGCCACCCGGGCAGAAGTGAGCCTGGAGCGGCGCGAGAATGACTACGTGCTGGAGATATTCGATGACGGACAGGGCTTCATCCTCAGCGACATACTGCCCGACTCCACCGGACTGTCCGGCATGCGCGAGCGCGGCAGGCAACTGGGTGGCCCCGTGATCATTTTCAGCCACCCCGGCCAGGGCACCATCGTCCAGGCAATATTCCCCGTGAAAATCAATCGATGAAGGAAAGCCTATGATCAACCTGATGATCGTCGACGATCACACGATGATGCGAGAAGGCCTGAAACGGCTACTCGAACTGGACAAGGAC
The DNA here is from genome assembly GCF_032621725.1 of Pseudomonas sp. zfem001. Taxonomy (NCBI): domain Bacteria; kingdom Pseudomonadati; phylum Pseudomonadota; class Gammaproteobacteria; order Pseudomonadales; family Pseudomonadaceae; genus Pseudomonas; species Pseudomonas sp. zfem001. The sequence goes on from NZ_JAVYJI010000003.1 coordinate 348,611, forward strand.
ATCTGCATAGCCGGCGAGGCGGCCAACGGTCTACAGGCATTGGAGCGCCTGAGAATGAAGGATATCGATCTTCTCCTGCTGGATATCAGCATGCCCGGCCTCAGTGGTGAGGCGTTGATATCACGCGTCGTCCATCAGCATCCGCAACTGCCGATTCTGGTGCTCAGCATGCACAACGACCCCCATGTCGCCATGCGCGTGCTGCGCTCGGGTGCCACCGGCTACATGACCAAAACCCAGTCGCCCGAGACGCTGATCGCGGCCGTGAAAAAAGTCAGCACTGGCGCGCGCTACATCGACCCCGAGCTGCTCGAACAGATAGCCCTCAACAGCCTCAAGCAGAACCCACCGTGCGGCCTCGACAGCTTGACCAATCGAGAGTTCCAGATCATGCGACTACTGGCAGATGGCCTTAGCGTCAATCAGATCGCCGAACAACTGATGATCAGCAACAAGACCGTCAGTACCCATAAGATAAATCTGATGGAGAAGATGGGCTTTTCCAACAACGCCGACATGATCAAGTTCGCCAGCAGACTCAGCATTTCCGAGTCTGACTGAGGATTTCCCTAGCCCAAAGCGGGACAAATCCACGCGCAAATCCAGCGCATTCCGATGCCCCCACCCAAGTGCCTAATGCATCCTCCAGATGTCGACGGAACGATGACAGGCACCCTGCAGGAACCTCCCCCTTCTAGCCTGGCAACTGTTCCGCGATCACCTGACCCCAGCAGTCGCGGAGCCAAGACGTGCGCGAGCAGAACCTCCCCCTGGTTATCCCATCGCTAACGCTGCTGGCAGGCACCGTGGCGGTCGTTCTGGTCGGCCTTGGCTGGCTGAATACCCTTGTCGCGCTGGCTGGCCTGCTGGTGACTGGTGGTGCCCTGCTGTTCCAGCAGAAACGGCTCGGCCCATCGCAGCAGCCCGTTGCAGTCCAGAGCAGTGACGAGCAACCTGTATCTCACGATATAGAAGAGCTTTGCGAACAGACGCTGCCACTCTGGTCGCAACAGATTCACTCCGCTCGCAACCATACCGAAGAAGCCATCAGCGCACTGAGCGAGCGCTTCGCCAACCTCGCTGTACGCATTCAGCAGAGCCTGGGCAACGGCCCCGAACGCGAGGCTGGCAATCGTCTGGTCGCACTGCTGTCCACCAGCCAGCACGAGCTGGACATGATCATCATGGCCCTGCGCGAAGCGCTGGCCAGCAAGGAGTCGCTGCTCAAGGAAGTCATGGAGCTGTCGAGCTTCACCGACCAGTTGCAGGACATGGCGCAGGACGTCGCCGATATCGCCAAACAGACCAACCTCCTGGCACTCAACGCCGCTATCGAGGCCGCACGTGCGGGCGAGAGCGGCCGAGGCTTTGCCGTGGTCGCCGACGAAGTACGCAAGCTGTCCACCATGTCCGGTAGCACGGGGCAGCGCATCGGAGAAACGGTAACCATCGTCAACAGCGCGATTCACAAGACGCTGAACATCTCCCGCGAATACGCCAAGACCGACGCCGTCACCCTGAACAATGCCAGCGACGTCATCAAAGGCGTAATCACCCGTTTTCACCACAGCGCCAGCGGTATCGTCAGCCACAACGAAGCGATGCGCAGCCAGAGCGAAATCGTCGCCCAGGACATCGCCGAAGTATTGGTCTCACTGCAATTCCAGGATCGCATCAGCCAGATGCTCGGGCATGTCAGCGGTGACATCGACAAGCTGCTCGAACAGATCCTCTCGCGCAACGAACACCGCCGCCTCGGCAATCAACCTGCTCCCCTGGACATCCCGCGCTGGCTGGATGAGCTGTCCCAGACCTACACCATGCCCGAGCAGCATGACATTCACCGGGGCGCAGCACCCGCCAAGCGTAACGATTCCGAAATCACTTTCTTCTGAGGTTCCCCATGGGCAAGACCGTACTCATCGTCGACGACTCCGCCTCCATCCGACAGGTCGTCAGCATCACGCTCAAGGGCGCTGGCTACGACGTGATCGAAGGCTGCGACGGCAAGGACGCACTGGGTAAGCTGGACGGGCGCAAGGTACACCTGATCATCAGCGACGTGAATATGCCGAACATGGACGGCATCACCTTCCTCAAGAACGTCAAGCAACTGCCCGCCTACAAGTTCACCCCGGTGATCATGCTCACCACCGAAGCCGGCGAAGCGAAGAAAGACGAAGGCCGCGCAGCCGGTGCCAAGGCCTGGGTGGTCAAGCCTTTCCAGCCGGCGCAGATGCTCAATGCCGTCTCCAAGCTGATCCTGCCTTGAGGCCAACGCCATGACAGAAGCGTCGGGCGAGAATCTGTATCGCATCCTCCCGCTGGAAGGCGGGCTGACCATCTACAGCGTCAGCGAACACATGGAGCTGCTGCTGCGCGCCCTGGCGCCCGGCGCTGAAGTCGAACTGGATCTCTCGGCCCTCGACGAACTCGACTGTGCAGGTATCCAGCTACTGGTTCTGACCAAGCAAGAAGCCAGCCGCCAAGGCTGTCAGCTGCGCCTTAGCCACCACAGCCTGGCAGTGATCGAGGCGTTCGAACTCAGCGGGCTCGCCTCCTTCTTCGGCGATCCCATTCTGATCAAACCCAGCGACGAGTGACGCAGTATGGATATGGACGAAGTACTCAAGATCTTCATCGCTGAAAGCCGAGAACTGCTCGAACTGATGGAGGAAGCATTGCTCCTGCTGGAGAGTGCTCCCGAAGACGCCGACACCATCAATGCGATCTTTCGTGCCGCCCACACGATCAAGGGTTCGGCCGGGCTGTTCGGCCTCGATCTGATCGTCGACTTCACCCATATCGCCGAAAGCGTGCTCGACCGTATCCGCAACGGCGAGCTGCACTTCGATGAAACCCTTACCGCACTGTTCCTGCAGGTTGGCGATCACCTCGGCAAACTCATCACCCACCTAGACGAAGGCCACGATCTCGAACAACTGGATGCCGACAGCCTGGAGCAGAACCGCCTGCTCGGGGAGCGCCTGAGCGCCTATATGGCGCCACCCAGAAATCCCGGCGGACTGCCTGTCAACCATGAGCGGATTGAGCGCAGCACCCAGGACGGCCTCAGCGCCGACCACTGGCACCTGTCACTGCGTTTCGGCCCCGACACCCTGCGCAATGGCATGGACCCGCTGTCCTTGCTGCGCTATCTCAACACCTTTGGCCGCATCGTCAACATCGTGCCGTTGCTCGATCGCGTACCGCCAGCCGCTGAGATGGACCCAGAGACGTGCTATCTCAGTTTCGAAGTTGCCTTCGCCAGCGACGCCGACAAGGCCACCATCGAGGGCGCCTTCGAGTTCGTCCGTGAAGACAGCCTGATCCGCATTCTGCCCCCGCACAGCAAGTCCAACGAATACCTCGAACTGATCCGCGCCCTTCCCGAAGAAGACATGCGCCTGGGTGAAATCCTCATGCGTTGCGGCACCCTCACCGCCGCCGAACTGCAGGATGTACTCCACGCCCAGGTTCAGGGACAGCAAGAAGCTGAAACTCGCCCTATCGGCCAGGTGTTGATGGAAGAAAGCCTGGTGCAGCCGCCGGTGATCGCAGCGGCACTGCAGAAGCAGCAGCAGGTCAAGGAAAGCCGTAACAGCGAGAACAACCTGATCCGCGTTGACGCCGGCAAGCTCGACCAACTGATCAACCTGGTCGGCGAACTGATCATCGCAGGTGCCGGTGCACGCATGACCGCCCAGCAATGTGGTCATGCCGAAATGCTGGAGTCCACCGAACAACTTTCGCGCCTCGTGGAAGAAGTGCGCGACTCGGCATTGACCCTGCGCATGGTGCAGATCGGCGCCACCTTCAACCGCTTCCAGCGTGTGGTACGCGACGTTTCACGCGAGATCGGCAAGGACATCACGCTTTCCATCAGCGGTGGCGAAACCGAGCTGGACAAGACCGTGGTCGAGCGTATCACCGACCCGCTTACTCACCTGGTGCGCAATGCCATGGATCATGGCATCGAACCCTTGGCAGTGCGCCAGGCACGAGGCAAGCAAGCGCAAGGCAACGTGCACCTGAACGCCTACCACGACGCAGGCAGCATCGTGCTGGAAGTGACGGACGACGGTGGTGGTCTTGACCCTCAGCGGATCCTCGCCAAGGCCCGTGAGCGCGGGCTGATCAGCGACGGGCAGGTGCTGACCGAAAAGGAAACATTCAACCTTATCTTCGAACCCGGCTTCTCCACCGCAGACCAGGTCAGCAATCTCTCGGGGCGCGGCGTCGGCATGGATGTGGTCAAGCGCAACATTTCCGCCCTGCGCGGCAACATCGAACTGGACAGCCGCCTGGGTGAAGGCACCTGCGTACGCATCCGCCTGCCGCTGACCCTGGCCATCATCGACGGTTTCCTGGTCGGTGTAGGCCCGGCGGGTTACGTGATCCCGCTGGATCTGGTCGAGGAATGCATCGAGCTCGAGCCTGGCGCATGCAATGACCGCGGCCACATCTCGCTACGCGGAGAGGTATTGCCATTCATCCGCATGCGCGAGCTGTTCGATGAGGAAGGCCAACCGCCAAGGCGCGAAAACGTGGTGGTCGTCAGCTACGCAGGCCAGCGCGCCGGATTGGTCGTCGACCACCTGATGGGCGAATTCCAGACCGTGATCAAGCCGCTGGGCAAGCTGTTTGGCACCTGCCGGGGCATTGGTGGCTTCACCATCCTGGGCAGTGGCGCCGTCGCGCTGATCCTCGACATACCCAGCCTTTTGACCGACCTCGCCCACCCGGCGGCCAACGCCGCACCCGCTGCCATCGAAGCCTGAACCCAACGACAGAGCCCTATCACCATGAGCCTTCCCAGCAGCCCAGCCAGCCTCGAGCAACATCCGCTGGTGAGCAGTACATCTGCGCAAGAGCAGAGCCTGCCGCAGCAGTACCTGACGTTCGAGCTCAACGAACGCCGCTACGCGCTGGATGGTCTGTGCGTGCGCGAAATCATCGAGTACCCGCAACTGACACGCGTGCCCATGGCTGCCACCTGCATTCATGGCGTCATCAATCTGCGCGGAGCCGTGGTACCGGTCATCGACCTGAGCCTGCGTTTCGGCCAGGGCGCCAGCCGTATAGACAAACGCACCTGCATCATCATCGTCGAGATCACGGACGACGCGGACGCCCACGTGCTGGGGATCATCGTTGACGCCGTCAGCGAAGTCCTCGAAGTGGCCGCCAACCAAGTGCGTCCTGCACCAACCTTCGGCAACCCCGTTCGCGCCGACTTCATCCACGGCATGGTTCGCCAGGGTGACGAATTCATCGTTTTGCTGACCATCGAAAACACCCTGGCGGTTGCCGAAATCGCGGCTTCCGGCAGCACCACGCACGCACGACAAGCGCTTGAGCGCCCGGCTAGGTAATACGGAGAGAGTAACCATGTTCAAGAATATGAGAGTGGCGACCAAGCTTGGCCTGGGCTTTGGCTCGGTCGTAGCCCTGCTGGTGCTGGCGACCGTGCTCGGGATCATGCGCATGAGCGCGATCAATGCGGCCAACGACTTCATCGTGTCTGATCGCTACCCCAAGATCGTCCAGTCCAACACCATCAAGGAAGAGACCCTCAACCAGGCCCGACTGGTGCGCGACCTGATCATTCGTGATGATCCGGCGATCGATGCAAAGAACATGGAAGCGATCACCGTCAGCCGTGAGCGTCGGGCCAGCGCCTTCGAAGAGCTGCAGAAAACTGTGAATACGCCGCAAGGTCGTGACCTGCTGGCACGCATCAATGCTGCTCGCGTGTTGGTAGGCCAGCGCTATGAAGAGCTGTTCACCTTCGTTGACGACACCGACCGCGCGCTGGCCTATCTCTACGACCAGGTGGTGCCGGCCAACAACGAACTGCTGGCAGCCTCGCTGGCCATGGTGGACTTCCAGAGCGGCCTGATGGACAAGAGCGCAGTCGAAGCAACGGAGCTCTATGAAGAGTCGCGCATGCAGCTGACGGTCATTGGTGGCGTTGCGGTGTTGATCTCCATTTTGCTCGCGTGGCTGATTACTCACAGCCTGCTGCGCCAACTGGGTGGTGAGCCGGGCTACGCGGCTGAAGTGGTAACCCGCATCGCCGAAGGCGACCTCCGAGTAGAGGTCAATACCCGCGCCGGCGATACCACCAGCATGCTCGCCGCCATCAAGAGCATGTCGCAGCGCCTGGCCCAGATCATCACCGAAGTGCGTAGCTCCGCCGATTCGCTGACCAGCGCCTCCGAGGAGATTTCCGCCACGGCTCAGAGTATGAGTCAGGCCGCTTCCGAACAGGCTGCCTCGGTCGAGGAAACCAGCGCTTCGATGGAGCAGATGTCGGCGTCCATCGCACAGAATACCGAGAACGCGCGCATCACCGACGGCATGGCCAGCAAGGCCAGCGGCGAAGCCGGTGAAGGTGGCCAGGCGGTCAAGGAAACCGTGCGCGCCATGAAAACCATCGCCGACAAGATCGGTATCGTCGACGACATCGCCTACCAAACCAACCTGCTCGCGCTCAACGCCGCCATCGAAGCTGCACGTGCGGGCGAGCACGGCAAAGGCTTCGCCGTGGTCGCTGCCGAAGTTCGCAAGCTGGCCGAGCGCAGCCAGGTGGCCGCGCAGGAAATCGGCGAAGTGGCCAAGTCCAGTGTGCAACTGGCCGAACGCGCTGGCACCCTGCTCGACGAGATCGTACCGTCCATCGCCAAGACTTCCGATCTGGTGCAGGAAATTTCTGCGGCCTCCGAGGAGCAGAGCTCCGGCGTCGGCCAGATCAGCACGGCGATGAACCAGCTCAACGAGATCACCCAGCAGAACGCCTCTTCCTCCGAAGAGCTTGCAGCCACTGCAGAGGAAATGAGCGGCCAGGCAGAGCAACTGCAACAGCTGATGGACTTCTTCAAGCTCAACAGCATGGGCACCGGGCGCAGCCAGCAACGCCAGGTTCAGCAGCAGCGCCCGAGCCATTCGTCGCGTGCACAACACATCGACGATGACGCCGCGATGCCCATGGCAGGTGGTCTTCCGGCCGGTTACGTGCGCTTCCAGGAGTAGCCAATGGCTGCCGCAATCAGCAACGCCGCCGGCCAGTACCTGACGTTCACCCTGGCTCAGGAGCTGTTCGCCGTCGATATCCATGCCGTACGCGAGATCATCGAGTACGGCAGGCTGACCAGCGTACCGATGATGCCGCCGAGCATCCTCGGCGTCATCAACCTGCGCGGGGCCGTCGTGCCGGTCATCGATCTCGGCCTGCGCTTCGGCGGTAGTGCCACGGTGATTGGGCCACGCACCTGCATCGTCATACTGGAAATCGCCTCGAATGACGGGCTACGCGTCATCGGCATGGTGGTCGACGCGGTCAACGAAGTGCTGGAGCTGGGTAGCGGACAGATCGAACCCGCGCCTAGCTTCGGTAATCACATCCGCGCTGACTTCATTCGCGGCATGGGCAAGCTGGATGATCGGCTTGTCGTGCTGCTCGATGTCGGCCGGGTGCTATCGGATGATGAAATAGCGCTGCTGGAGCAAGCCAGCGCTCACCGCGGGACGATGCAGGACAACCCATGAGCAGCAACACCGCCATCGCCCTGAGTGACCTGGAGTTTTCCAAGTTTCGCCAGTTGATCTACGAGATCGCCGGTATCAGCCTTTCCGATGCAAAGAAACCGCTGGTCGCCGGGCGGCTGAGCAAACGCCTGCGCGAGTTCGAACTCGACAGCTACGGCGAGTACTTCCGCCGCCTGAGCCAGAGCCCGGCAGAGCTGCAGACTTGTGTCGATCTGCTGACCACCAACGAAACCTACTTCTTTCGCGAACCCAAGCATTTCGACTTCCTGCGTGAGCGTCTGGGCCAGCCCGGACTGATTCCCAGCGGACGGCCCCTGCGCATCTGGAGTGGCGCCTGCTCCAGCGGCGAGGAGCCCTACAGCATTGCACTGCTGCTGGCCGACGTACTCGGCGACAAACCCTGGGAGATCCTTGCGTCGGATATCAGCCAGCGGGTGCTGGATCGTGCTCGGGCCGGGGTCTATCGTGTGCAGGACAGCGAAGATATCCCGCGCCGGATGCTGGTCAGCCACTGTTTTCGCGGTGTAGGCGCCAACGAGGGCAATCTGCTCATCGACCCGGCACTGCGTCGCCGCGTGCGCTTCGAGCAGATCAACCTGAACAACTCATTGCCGGAAATCGGTCAGTTCGATGTGATTTTCCTGCGTAACGTCATGATCTACTTCGATGGTGAAACCAAGCGTCAGGTCGTGAAGCGCCTGCTGAGTCGCCTGCGCCCAGGCGGTTACTTTCTGATCAGCCATTCGGAAAGCCTCAACGGCATCGATGAGACGCTCAAGGTCGTGAAACCGTCGATCTACCGCAAACCCGATGCCTAGGCCCGCTGCACCACGTGACGTCTATCTGCAACCCGGCGATCTGCACTTCGCAGGCGTCGGCACGCGCATCCGCACGCTACTCGGCTCTTGCGTCTCGCTGGTGTTCTGGCATCCGCGCCATCGATTGGGCGGCATGTGCCACTACATGCTGCCAACCCGTGGCATGCACTCTCTAAAGCTCGATGGCCGCTATGGCGATGAGGCCATGCTCCTGCTCCTGGAAGCCATCAAAGCTCGGGGCACCCGGGCCGGTGAGTATCACCTGCGTATTTTCGGAGGTGGCAACATGTTCCCCCACCTCGGCGCGCGAGCCACGCGCCACGTCGGCCAGCAAAACATCGATATGGCACACGAACTGATCGCCAGGCACGGCCTTGTCAGTCATGGCGAACACGTAGGGGGCACGGGGCACCGACACCTGATCTTCGATATCTGGAGTGGCCAATTGGCCCTGAAGCAATCCCCCCTAGTCGCTGACAGTGGATGTCCCACTGGAGTACAACCCGCATGAAACCCATCAAAGTCATGATCGTCGACGACTCTGCCGTCGTGCGCCAGGTCCTGGCATCTGTACTTGCCGCCGACCCAGCCATCGAAGTGCTGGGCACCGCTGCCGACCCGCTGTTCGCCCTGAGCAAGATGGAGCGCGAGTGGCCCGATGTGATCGTCCTCGACGTGGAAATGCCGCGCATGGATGGCATCACCTTCCTCAAGAAACTCATGGCCGAGCGCCCGACGCCGGTGGTGATCTGCTCGACCCTCACCGAGAAAGGCGCCAGCACCACCATGCAGGCCCTCGCCGCTGGCGCGGTCAGCATCGTCACCAAGCCCCAGGTCAACCTGAGCAAATTTCTGGTCAATGCCAGCGATGATCTGCTCGGCGCTGTGAAAGCGGCCGCACGCGCCAACATGCGCCAACTGGCCAAGAGCAAAACACCGGTGCAGCCCAAACTGGGCGCAGATGCCGTGATCCCGGCCGGACAACCGGCCATGGCCCGCACCACCGAGCGCGTGGTGGCCATCGGCACCTCCACCGGCGGCACCCAGGCGCTGGAGTACATCCTCACCGCTCTGCCACGCGTCTGCCCTGGCATCGTCATCGTCCAGCACATGCCGGAGCGTTTTACCGCCGCCTTCGCCGAGCGCCTCAACGGCCTGTGCCAGATCGAGGTACTGGAAGCGCGTCATGGTGACCGGGTTATCCCCGGCCGCGCCCTGATCGCTCCCGGTGGTCGCCATATGCTGCTCAAGCGCAGCGGCGCGCAGTACTTGGTCGAAGTGGTCGACGGCCCGCCCGTGAGCCGCCACAAACCCTCGGTGGACGTGCTGTTTCGCTCCACCGCCCGCGCTGCCGGGGCCAACGCCACCGGCATCATCATGACCGGCATGGGCGACGACGGTGCTCGTGGCCTGCGCGAGATGTTCGAGGCTGGTGCGCAGACCTTCGGCCAGGACGAAGCCAGCTGCGTGGTCTACGGCATGCCCAAGGAAGCCAAGAAACTTGGCGCGGTCGGGCGCGAGATTGCGCTGGAGCAAATTCCCGCGCAGATCCTGCGCGCCGAGCGTGCCTGACCGGCAGCCTTTCCCCGCCCGCCTCGGCGGGCGTAGAATCAGCGCATTCCTCGCCAGAAATCCTCCGGCGGGCCCGTGAGCCCCGGCCGTACGAACGGTGATCCCGTTTCGTCATGCAGCCCCCTGACACCGCGGCGATCTGCCGCTCGACGATGCTCACCGCACACACAACCGAATTAGTCGCAGGAATACCGTCATGCCCGATTACCGCTCGAAGACCTCCACCCACGGCCGCAACATGGCCGGCGCCCGCGCCCTGTGGCGCGCCACCGGGATGAAGGACGAAGACTTCAAGAAACCGATCATCGCCATCGCCAACTCCTTCACCCAGTTCGTGCCAGGCCACGTGCACCTGAAGGACCTGGGTCAGCTGGTCGCCCGCGAGATCGAGAAGCACGGCGGCGTGGCCAAGGAATTCAACACCATCGCCGTCGATGACGGCATCGCCATGGGCCACGACGGCATGCTCTATTCGCTGCCGAGCCGCGAGATCATCGCCGACTCCGTGGAGTACATGGTCAACGCCCACTGCGCCGACGCCATCGTCTGTATCAGCAACTGCGACAAGATCACCCCCGGCATGCTGATGGCTGCCCTGCGCCTGAATATCCCGGTGGTGTTCGTTTCCGGCGGGCCGATGGAAGCCGGCAAGACCAAACTGGCCAGCCACGGCCTGGACCTGGTCGACGCCATGGTGATCGCCGCCGACTCCAGCGCCTCCGACGAAAAGGTCGCGGAGTACGAGCGCAGCGCCTGCCCGACTTGCGGCAGCTGCTCCGGCATGTTCACCGCCAACTCGATGAACTGCCTGGTCGAAGCCCTGGGCCTGGCGCTGCCTGGCAACGGTTCGACCCTGGCCACCCACAGCGACCGTGAACAACTGTTCCTGCGTGCCGGTCGCCTGGCCGTCGAACTCTGCCAACGCTACTACGGCGAAGGCGACGAGTCGGTATTGCCGCGCAACGTTGCCAACTTCAAGGCATTCGAAAACGCCATGACCCTGGACATCGCCATGGGCGGCTCGACCAACACCATCCTGCACCTGCTGGCTGCAGCCCAGGAAGCCGAGATCGCCTTCGACCTGCGCGACATCGATCGCCTGTCGCGCAAGGTGCCGCAGCTGTGCAAGGTCGCGCCGAACATCCAGAAGTACCACATGGAAGACGTACACCGCGCTGGCGGCATCTTCTCCATCCTCGGCGAACTGGCCCGTGGCGGCCTGCTGCACACCGACGCACACACCGTGCACACGCCGAACATGGCCGAAGCCATCGCCCAATGGGATATCACCCAGACCAACGATGAAGCGGTGCATCACTTCTTCAAGGCAGGCCCTGCCGGCATCCCGACCCAGACCGCGTTCAGCCAGTCGACCCGTTGGGAGACCCTCGACGACGACCGCGAGAACGGCTGCATCCGCAGCGTCGAGCACGCCTACTCCAAAGAAGGCGGCCTGGCCGTGCTCTACGGCAATATCGCCCTCGACGGCTGCGTGGTGAAGACCGCCGGTGTCGATGAGTCCATCCACGTCTTCGAAGGCAACGCCAAGGTCTTCGAGAGCCAGGACAGCGCGGTCAAAGGCATCCTTGCCGACGAAGTGAAGGAAGGTGACATCGTCATCATCCGCTACGAAGGCCCGAAAGGCGGCCCGGGCATGCAGGAAATGCTCTATCCGACCAGCTACCTGAAGTCCAAGGGCCTGGGCAAGGCCTGCGCCCTGCTCACCGACGGTCGTTTTTCCGGCGGCACCAGCGGCCTGTCCATCGGCCACGCCTCGCCGGAAGCTGCAGCAGGCGGCGCCATCGGCCTGGTGCAGGACGGTGACAAGGTACTGATCGACATCCCCAACCGCAGCATCAACCTGCTGGTCAGCGATGAAGAGCTGGCCGCCCGCCGCGCCGATCAGGACAAGAAAGGCTGGAAGCCGGCCGCACCGCGCACCCGTAAGGTGACCACGGCACTCAAGGCCTACGCCCTGCTCGCCACCAGCGCCGACAAGGGTGCGGTGCGCAACAAGGCGATGCTCGACGACTGATTCGTCAGCGTTGCTGCAGCGAAAAGCCCGGCCTGGTTTGCCGGGCTTTTTGTTGTCGGAGGGTTTGCACCTGACGCTGATCGCCAGCAAGCTGGCGCCTACTTCAATGTTCAGGAACCCATCATGCGCATTGGTCTGATCGCCGACACCCACAACCTGCTGCGCCCCGAAGCGCTGGTAGCGCTGCAAGGCGTCGATCACCTGATCCATGCCGGCGATATCGGCGGGCCGCACATCCTGGCCGAACTGGAACGCATCGCGCCGCTGTCGGTGGTGCGCGGCAATAACGACCAGGAGGCTTGGGCCGATGACATTCCCGAGACGCTGACGCTGCGCTTCGCAGACACCACGCTCTATGTCCTGCACGACCTGAAGCAACTGAACATCGACCCCAGAGCGCTTGGAATCGATGTAGTAATCGCCGGGCACTCGCACAAACCCCTGCAGGAAACCCGCAACGGCGTGCTCTACCTAAACCCTGGCAGCGCCGGGCAGCGACGCTTCAAGCTGCCCATCAGCGTGGGCATCCTGCATATCGAGGATGGGCGGGCACGGGCCGAGCTGATCACGCTGCAGGTCTGATGACCATCGCAGGGTGGACAACGCTTCACCCGTCCACCGCCTACCAACCCATGGTGGACAAAAACAGCGTTGTCCACCCTACGACCTTGAAAAACGTGGCCACCGCGTCCATCTAGGTAGATACAGCCTTTTCCCGCCTGATGGAGAACCCCATGACCCTCGACGAGCTCAACGCCATTGCTGGCGTGACCGCCAAGCCTGACGTCGCTACCGCCGACTTCGTCTACAACCACACAATGATCCGCGTGAAGGATCTGCAAAAATCCCTGGATTTCTACACCCGCGTGCTGGGCTTCACCCTGCTGGAGAAGAAGGACTTCCCCGACGCCGAGTTCAGCCTGTACTTCCTCGCGCTGATCAATGACAAGTCGCAGATCCCAGCCGACCCGGCTGCCCGCCATCAGTGGCGCAAGTCGATCCCCGGCGTGCTGGAGCTGACCTACAACTACGGCACCGAGAAAGACCCGGAATTCTCCTACCACAGCGGCAACAGCGACCCACGCGGCTTCGGTCACCTGTGCGTGTCGGTGCCGGACATCAAGGCCGCCTGCCTGCGCTTCGAAGACCTCGGCGTGGACTTCCAGAAACGCCTGACCGACGGCCGCATGCGCGATATCGCCTTCATCAAGGACCCGGACGGTTACTGGGTCGAGATCATCCAGTTCACCGAAGTGAGCTGATTTTCGCCTCCGCGAAAACCAACGAGGGGCTGCCTCCAGCGAAGCAGCCCCACGTTCGTTGCCGGGTTCAACTGACGCCGACGTAGCGGTCCGCCCGGTGATTGATCGCCAGCACCAGATTGAGCACTACCGCCCCCAGCACCGAGAGCAGCACCTTGTCTGGCGACACCACGAAAATCGCCGCCAGCACGATGCTCGCGTCGATGGCCATCTGCACGGCGCCCGCGCGGAAACCGAAGCGCTCCTGCATATACAGCGCGAGAATGTTAACCCCGCCCAGGCTGGCGCGGTGGCGGAACAGCATGAGCAAACCCAGCCCCATCGCAGCGCCGCCGAACAGCGCGGCATACACGGCGCTTAGATGAGCGAAGGCGACCCAGTGCGGCGTCAGCTCGGCCAGTAGCGAAACCAGCATCACCGCGCAGCCCGTACGCAAGGTGAAAGCCCAGCCCATGCGCCAGATACCGAGCAGGTAGAACGGCAGATTGACCAGGCAGAACACCAGACCGAACGACCAGCCGGCCTGGTAGTTGGCCAGAAAGGCGATGCCGACAGTGCCACCGGTGAGCAGGCCGGCATGCGTGTAGAAGGCGATACCCAGCGCCACCAGAGCGGTGCCGAACAGCAGGGCCAGCGCATCTTCCCAGAGTGGATGGCGTACGAAGAGTGCAGCGACGGCGCTCGGGCGCTCGTCGACGGGCGATTGCTCAGTCATGACAGAACCTGCATCAGGATGCACGAAAGAAAATTACGGCAGAGGCAAGGCAGTGGCCGTCCCGCCGCGCAGGAGAATCTGGCGGCAGAAATGGCCGGAACGCCAGGCAGGATTATGCGCCGCGGCGCTCCCACACTTCGAAGGCGTAAGACGGTGTCTCGGCCGAAGCCGGGTGCTCGACGCTGGAGGTCATGCGCCATATGGCCTCGTCGACCTCGGGGAAGAAGGCATCACCTTCGGGATCGAGGCCGACACGTGTCAGGTAGAGGCGATCAGCCTGGGCCAGGCCCAGCTCATAGAGCTGCGCGCCGCCGATCAGCATCAGTTCCTCGGCATTCTCTTCACGCGCCCAGGCGTCGGCTCGTTCGATGGCCGCGTCCAGCGTCGCAAATACCTCGGCACCTTCCAAGGTGAGGCCGGCCTGGCGGCTGACCACGATATTGAGCCGGCCCGGCAGCGGGCGCCCGAGCGAATCCCAGGTCTTGCGCCCCATGATGATCGGCTTGCCGAGCGTCATCGCTTTGAAGTGCTTGAGATCCGCCGGCAGGTGCCAGGGCAGTTGGTTGTCGCGGCCAATCACGCGGTTGTGCGCGAGCGCGGCGATCAGAGAAAGAGGTAGAGTCGTTTTCATGGCCGCGAGCATAACAGAGCCCTCAGCGGCCTCGCAGCCCATCAGTGGCTGCAGCAGCGCTGTCGTCGTATCGTCACATTCGCCGTAGCAGGCTAAGGGCTGATTCTACGAGCAAGGAGCCAGCATCATGTCGAAATCACTTTCTGCCTGGGTATTGGGCGTCACTCTGCTGCCACTGGCGGTCTTCGCCAGCCCGGCTCCGGATAAAGTCCAGGCCGCCATCGATTGGGCCCAGCAGCAACCCAGCGCCAGGCAAACCCAGAACTGGGAAACCAAGGCTCCCCTGGTGATCGCCCACCGGGGCGCCAGCGGTTACGCGCCCGAGCACACACTGGCGGCCTACGCGCTGGCAGCCTTGCAAGGCGCCGACTACATCGAGCCCGACCTGGTGATGACGCGCGATGGCCAGTTGGTCGCCCGCCACGACAACGAACTGGGGCTGACTACCGACGTGGCGCAGCGCCCCGAATTCGCTGACCGCAAACGCAACCAGAGCGTCGACGGGCGCAGCCTGGAAGGCTGGTTCAGCGAGGACTTCACCCTGGCCGAGCTGAAAACCCTGCGCGCGATCGAACGTATCCCGCAACAGCGACCGGGCAATACCCGCTTTGATGGCCAGTTTGAGATTCCCACACTGCAGGAGATCATCGATCTGGTGAAACGTCTGGAAGCCCTTCAGCAACGAACCCTGGGTTTGTACCCGGAAACCAAGCACCCCACCCACTTCCAGCGACTCGACCTGGCCATGGAGAAACCGCTGCTGGCAGTGCTCGAACGCAACGGCTACGACAGCGCCGACGCGCCCGTTTTCATCCAGTCCTTCGAAGTGGCAAACCTCAAGACGCTGAGCACGCTAACGCCGATCCGCCTGGTGCAACTGCTGTGGGTAGAAGGCCAACCCTACGATCAGCGGGTGCTTGGCAGCGACCTTGGCTACCAGCAAATGATCACGCCAGAAGGCCTGCAAACCATCGCGAGCTACGCCGACGGCATCGGCCCGGAGAAAGGCATGGTCATCCCACGCGATGGCGCCGGCAACCTGGGCGCACCAACCAGCCTGGTACTTGACGCCCATGCCGCCGGACTGAAGGTGCACCCCTATACCTTCCGCGCGGAGAACGCCTTCCTGCCCACCAGCCTGCGCAGTGGCAGCGACCCGAGCGAACGTGGCGACATCGAGGCCGAGCTGCGCGCCTTCCTCGCCACCGGCATCGATGGCCTGTTCATCGACCAACCGGATATCGCCGTGCGTTTGCGCGAGCAGCGCTGATTCGCACCGAGACGGATCAGGGGTTATTCTCAACCCCTGATCCGAATGACGAGACGCCGCGTGACAGACGCCTCCTCCCCTACCCCCTTCCAACGCCTCTGGCTCAGCGAGACCATTCGCCTGCGCGAGGAGCATGCCGGCCCGCTCGAAGACAGTGAGGCCAATCGCCTGGCCCGTGCCGAACAGGTTGAACTGGCCGAGCGTATCCAGCATCGCGCCCTGCACCTGGCCCGCCGTGATGGTCAGTGGCAGGCGTTGCTGCACTGGCTGCAAGGCGCACGCCTGGCCGGTGGGCTACTGGCGCTGCTGGCCCTGCTCAGCGGCTTCGGCCTGGCCCTGGCCGCGTTGGGTGACGGGCGCCAACCCGTCAATGTGTTCTGGGCACTGGGCAGCCTGCTTGGGCTCAACCTGCTGATGCTGCTCGGCTGGCTGCTAGGCCTGCTGCTGACCCGCGACCACCCCGGCGCGCTCGGTCGCCTGTGGCTATGGCTCAGTGAAAAACTGGCACGCGACGCCAGCGCCGCGCAGTTGGCCCCGGCCCTGCTGCTGATGCTGCAACGCCAGCGCCTGACCCGCTGGGGCCTGGGCCTGATGGTCAATGGGCTTTGGACGCTGGCCATGCTCGCGGCATTGGTCACCCTGCTGTTGCTGCTCGCCACGCGCCGCTACGGCTTCGTCTGGGAAACCACCATTCTTGGTGGCGACACCTTCATCGCCCTGACCCAGGCCATCGGCACCCTGCCCGCGCTGCTCGGCTTCAGCCTGCCAGACATCGACGTCATTCGCGCCAGCGGCGATGCCGCCATCGCCAGTGAAGCGGCCCGGCAGAGCTGGGCCGGCTGGCTGGTCGGCGTGGTGCTGGTCTACGGCCTGCTGCCACGCCTGCTGCTGGCGCTGCTGTGCCTGTGGCGCTGGCAGTCCGGCAAAGGCGCGCTGCGCCTGGATCTCGACCTGCCCGGCTATGGCCTGCTGCGCCAGCGCTTGCAGCCGGACAGCGAACGCCTGGGCATCTGTGACCTGGCGCCCGCCGCCCTGCACCAACCGCAAGGCGGCGCCAGCGCGCAACCTGGCAGCGGCGCGCTGCTGCTCGGCATCGAACTGGACGAGCGCCGCCCCTGGCCGCCTGCGTCACTGCCCAAGGGCGTGGCCGATGCAGGCGTGATCGACAGCCGCGAACAGCGCCGTCAGTTACTCGAACAGCTGACCCGCTTCCCGCCCGAACGCCTGGCCATCGCCTGCGACCCGCGCCGCTCACCGGATCGTGGCACCTTGGCGCTGATCGGCGAACTGGCGCGCTCGGCCTCGGCCACGCGCATCTGGCTGCTGCCGCCGACACCCGGTGAGAGCCTGGACAGCGCCCGCCTGACGGACTGGCATCAGGCGATCGCCAGCCTGGAGCTGCAGCATGGCGATACGGCGCCGCTGAACTGGCTGGAGAGCGGACATGACTGAGCCACTGAAACTGGCCCTGGTCGGCCACACCAACGTCGGCAAGACCTCGCTGTTGCGCACCCTGACCCGCGACATCGACTTCGGCGAAGTCTCGCCCCGCGCCAGCACCACCCGCCATGTCGAAGGTGCGCGCCTGTCGGTGGATGGCCAGGCGCTGCTGGAGCTGTACGACACCCCAGGCCTGGAAGACGCCATCGCCCTGCTCGACTACCTGGAGCGTCTCGACCGCCCTGGTGAGCGGCTGGACGGCCCGGCACGTCTGGCGCGTTTTCTCGAAGGCAGCGAGGCGCGCCAGCGCTACGAACAGGAAGCCAAGGTACTGCGCCAGTTGCAGGCCTCCGATGCCGGCCTCTACGTGATCGACGTGCGCGAGCCAGTGCTGGCCAAGTACCGCGACGAGCTGGCGGTACTGACCATGTGCGGCCGGCCGCTGCTGCCGGTACTCAACTTCGTTGCCAGTGACAGCCACCGCGAAGGCGAGTGGCGCGAAGCCCTGGCCCGCCTCGGCCTGCATGCCCTGGTGGCGTTCGACAGCGTGGCACCACCTGCAGACGGCGAACGACGTCTGTACGAAAGCCTGGCCCTGCTACTGGAGCGTTCGCGCCCGCAGCTGCAACGACTGATCGAGGATCACGAAGCCCAGCGCCAGGCCCGGCGCCAGGCCGGCAACCGTCTGATCGCTGAGCTGCTGATCGACTGCGCCGCCTGCCGCCGCAGCGTCGCCGCCCAACCCGTGCTGGAACAGGGCGCCATCAGCGAGCTGCGCACGGCCATTCGCCAGCGCGAGCAGCGTTGCGTCGAGGCCCTGCTACGCCTGTACGCTTTCCGCAGCAGTGACGCCAAAGCGGCTGACCTGCCGCTGCTCGACGGCCGCTGGGGCGACGATCTGTTCAATCCGGAAACGCTGAAGCAGCTCGGCATCAAGGTCGGTGGCGGCATGGCAGCCGGCGCCGCCACGGGCGTCGGCGTCGACCTGCTGGTCGGCGGCCTCACCATGGGCGCAGCTGCCGCATTGGGCGCAGTGATCGGCGGCAGCGCGCAGACCCTGCGCAACTACGGAGAAAGACTGAAGGGAAAACTCAAGGGCCAGCGCGAACTGACCGTCGACGACGCCGTGCTGCGCCTGCTCGCCCTGCGTCAGCAGCAACTGCTGGCCGCACTGGACGTGCGCGGACACGCCGCGATGGACGCCATCAGCCTAAACGCTCCGCAAGAAGCCCTGTGGCGCCAGGGCAAGCTGCCCACTCCGCTGAACGTGGCGCGCGCTCACCCGCAATGGTCGTCACTGAATCCAGGCGCGCGCCTGGAAGAGGCCGAACGCGCCGAACAGGTAGAGCGCCTGCGCAGCGACCTTTCCATGCAACCGGTGGGCTAACGGTGGACTGAAGCCCACCCTACGTGGAAGGCGATAGTTGCTTGTAGGGTGGGCTTCAGCCCACCACATCGGCGCCCCGCTACTCCCCAAACTCGCCATCACCATTATCCCGCCCACCCCAACCTGCAGACAGGAGCCCGCGCCCGACATAACGATGGAAGCTCGAATAAGGCCAATCGCCAACCTGACTCACCAAACCATGCTTGACCGGGTTGAAATGGATGTAATCGACATGCCGTGCAAGATCATCCTCATCACGGATACGGTGCTCCCAGAAGCGTCTTTGCCAGATGCCTTTCTCACGCTTTCTGTATTTGCTGGCGCTGACGCTAGGCCTGGCGGGTAGCCCCCGGGAAAACTGGCTTTTGATCGATGCCCAACGCAGGGAATAGTCGTGGTCATCCTCAGGCAGTTCCCATATGGCATGCAGATGATCAGGTAGAACGCAGATGGCGACGGTCTTCAAAGGCATACGTTTGCTGGCGTCGACGTAGACCTGGCGCAGCAACGCGATTTCGTCCGTCAGCAAACTGGATCGACGATCCGCGAGGGTGACCGTGAAGAAGTAGGTGGCAGCCGGAATCCGTTCGCGGCGGTAGTTGGACATGGGCAATCCTTTACCTGTTGGGTGTCAGTGGCGGGGCCGGCGGCATGGTGAGTCGGTGGGCTGAAGCCCACCCTACATCCTAGCCGGTAGGGTGGGCTTTAGCCCACCAGCACCCACCCACACCATCTCAGACCGCAACCGGCGCCTTGATATGCGGGTGCGCTTCGTAACCCACCAGTTCGAAGTCCTCGAATTTGAAGGCCAACAGGTCCTTCACCTCGGGATTGAGCTTCATTGTCGGTAGCGGCAGCGGCTGGCGGGTCAGCTGCAGGTCGGTCTGTTCGATATGGTTGGCGTACAGGTGGCAGTCGCCGCCGGTCCAGATGAATTCGCCCGGTTGCAAGCCGCAGACCTGCGCCACCATCAGCGTCAGCAGCGCATAGCTGGCGATGTTGAAAGGCACGCCGAGGAAGATGTCTGCCGAACGCTGATAGAGCTGGCAGCTGAGCTTGCCGTCGGCGACATAGAACTGGAACAGCGCGTGACACGGTGGCAGCGCCATCTGCTCGACCAGCGCGGGGTTCCATGCCGAGACGATCAGGCGCCGCGAGTCCGGGTTCTTCTTGATCATCTCGATCAGCTTGGCGATCTGATCGATGGACTCGCCGTTAGGCGCCGGCCAGCTGCGCCACTGGTAACCGTAGACGGGGCCAAGGTTGCCATTCTCGTCGGCCCACTCATCCCAGATGCTGACGCCGTTGTCTTTGAGGTACTTGATGTTGGTGTCACCCTGCAGGAACCACAGCAGCTCGTGGATGATCGAGCGCAGGTGGCACTTCTTGGTGGTGACGATGGGGAAGCCATCTGCCAGGTCGAAGCGCATCTGGTAGCCGAACACGCTGTAGGTGCCGGTACCGGTACGGTCTTCCTTGAAGGTGCCGTGCTCACGCACGTGGCGCATCAGGTCGAGGTACTGTTTCATCAGACGGCTCCTTGTACGGGCTGGCGCTTGTAGGCGTAGACAATCAGGCCGATACCGCCGAGGATCATTGGCAGGCAGAGAATCTGACCCATGGTCAGCCAGCCCCAGGCCAGGTAGCCGAGCTGAGCATCGGGCACGCGGACGAACTCGACGATGAAGCGGAACACCCCGTAGCAGGCGGCGAACATGCCGGAAACGGCCATGGTCGGGCGCGGTTTGCGCGAGTAGAACCAAAGGATGGTGAACAGCGCCACGCCTTCCAGGGCGAATTGATACAGCTGCGACGGATGACGCGCCAACTGCTGCGGGTCGGTAGGGAAGATCATCGCCCACGGCACGTCGCTGGCCTTGCCCCACAACTCGGCGTTGATGAAGTTACCGATGCGCCCAGCACCCAGACCGATCGGCACCAGCGGTGCGATGAAGTCCATCAGCTCGAAGAAGCTCTTGCCGTTGCGCTTGCCGAACCACCAGGTCGCCAGCATCACCCCGATCAGGCCGCCATGGAAGGACATACCGCCCTCCCAAACTCGCAGGATCTTCGCCGGTTCGGCGATATAGGCCGCAAAATCATAGAAAAATACGTAGCCCAGACGCCCACCGAGAATCACCCCCATGGCCACCCAGAACACCAGGTCGGACAGCTTGTCCTTGGTCCAGGTCGCATCGAAACGCTCCAACCGGCGCGATGCCAGTAGCCAGGCACCACCGATGCCGACCAGGTACATCAGGCCGTACCAATGGATTTTCAGGGGGCCGAGGGCAATGGCCACCGGGTCGATCTGCGGATAAGGCAGCATCCAGGACTCCTTAGATGAAAAAACTCAGACCCACACTAAACAGCAGCAGGGCGAACAGACGCTTGAGCAACAGTGGCGACAGGCGATGGGCCAGGCGCGCACCAAAACGGGCAAAGAACATGCTGGTCACGGCAATACCCAGCAACGCCGGGAGGTAGACGAAACCGACGCTCCATGGCGGCAGATGCGCATTCCCCCAGCCAGTGAACATGAAACTCAGCGCACCGGCGATGGCGATCGGCAATCCACAAGCCGCCGAGGTTGCCACCGCCTGCTGGATCGGCACGCTGCGCCAGACCAGAAAGGGCACGGTCAACGAACCACCACCGATCCCGAAAATTGCCGAGGCCCAGCCAATCACTCCGCCGGCCACCGTCAGCGCCGGCTTGCCTGGGACATCGCGGCTGGCCTTGGGTTTCAGGTCCAGCGCCATCTGCACTGCCACGACGATGGCGAACGTACCGATGATCTTCTGCAACAAAGGCCCCTGGATCAACGCCGCTGTCACAGCTCCCAGCGCAGCACCGAGCAGGATACCGGCAGCCAGCCAACGAAACAGCGGCCAACGCACCGCGCCATTGCGATGATGCTCGAGCAACGAATTGATCGAGGTGAAGACGATGGTCGCCAGGGACGTGCCCACTGCCAGATGGGTGAGGATTTCCGTTGCCATTCCCTGGGAGGTGAAGCTCAACACCAGCACCGGCACGATGATCAGGCCGCCACCCACGCCGAACAGGCCAGCCAGCACACCGGCGGCCGAACCCAGCACCAGGTAGAGCAGCAGTTCCATCGACACCCCCAAAAACAAAGCGGCATGGTAGCGGAAATGCCCACTCAACGGCATACGGGTCGACGGAACGGTTGCCGCCCCTGGCTGAGCTCGCTAGCCTGCCAGACTCCGCCACCGGAGGAATCCGCATGTGCCTGATCGTCTTTGCCTGGCAGCCCGAAAACCAGACGGTGCTGCGCCTTGCAGCCAATCGCGATGAATTCTACGAGCGCCCCAGCGCCGCACTGGGTGAATGGCAGGACTCCCCTGGCGTATTCGCTGGCCGCGACCTGCAGGCCGGCGGCACCTGGCTCGGCGTTACCGCGCAAGGTCGCTTCGCGGCGCTGACCAACATCCGCGACCCCAGGCAGAAAGCCGGGCCGCGCTCACGCGGCGCGCTGACGGCTGACTACCTGCTGGGCCAGGAGTCGGCACCGGCCTATCTCGACAGAATCATGCGTGACTCGGCAGCCCATGCCGGGTTCAACCTGCTGATTGGCGACCGCCAACAGCTCTGGCACTTCAACTCTGCGGAAGGCCGGCCCCGGCAACTGCAGAGCGGCATTTATGGCCTGTCCAACGCCACCCTCGACACGCCCTGGCCGAAGCTGCTGCGTGCCAAGAATGCCTTGAGCGATCAAGTCGAGAGCGGGGATGAAGCGCTATTGGGGCTGCTGAGCGACAGTAACCAGCCGGACGATCAGCTGCTTCCGGATACGGGAGTGGGGTTGGCGACGGAGCGGCTGCTGTCGAGCGTCTTCATCGCCAGCGCCGCCTATGGCACCCGCGCCAGCACGGTGCTGAGCCTTGAGCGCAATGGCGGCTGGAGCATCATCGAGCGCAGTTTCGGCCCGCATGGCGCCGCGCTAGGCGAGGTCGCCTTAAGCGGGTAAGCCGCGCGGTGGGAGCGAGCTCTGCTCGCGAATCCTGGGGCACAAAAGCTTCGCGAGCAGAGCTCGCTCGTACAAGCGATCAGGCCTGGATATTGGACGCTGGATTGATCACCCGACCCAGGCCCAGATTGCGCAACGCCAGATGCAGGGTGCTGTAGATCAGGTGCGGGTTGTCCATGGTCATCACCTGGCCGAGCAGCTCCTTGGCCTTGCTCTGGGTCACCTGGCGCAGCAGCCATTTCACCTTGGGCAGGTTGGTGGCGTTCATCGACAGCGAATCGAAGCCCATCGCCAGCAGCAACACGGCCGCCGCCGGATCACCCGCCATCTCGCCGCAGATGCTCACCGGCTTGCCTTCGATGTGCGCGTCGTTGACCACCTTCTGCAACGCCTGCAGCACCGCCGGATGGAGGAAGTCGTAGAGATCGGCTACACGCGGGTTGTTGCGGTCTACGGCCAGCAGATATTGGGTCAGGTCGTTGGAGCCGACCGAAAGGAAGTCCACCTGGCGCGCCAGTTCGCGGGTCTGGTAAACGGCTGCCGGGATCTCGATCATCACGCCGATAGGCGGCAACGGCACATCGGTGCCCTCGTCACGTACCTCGCCCCAGGCACGGTGAATCAGGTGCAGCGCCTCCTCCAGCTCCTGCGTGCCGGAAATCATCGGCAGCAGGATGCGCAGATTGTTCAGCCCCTCACTGGCCTTGAGCATGGCGCGGGTCTGTACCAGGAAGATTTCCGGGTGATCGAGGGTCACGCGGATGCCGCGCCAGCCAAGGAAGGGGTTCTCTTCCTTGATCGGGAAGTAGGACAGCGACTTGTCGCCACCGATATCCAGGGTGCGCATGGTCACCGGCAGCGGATGGAAGGCCTGCAACTGCTCACGATAGGTGGCGAGTTGTTCCTTCTCGCTGGGGAAGCGCTCATTGATCATGAACGGCACTTCGGTACGGTACAGGCCGACGCCCTCGGCGCCGCGTTGCTGGGCGCGCGCCACATCGGCGAGCAGACCGGTGTTGACCCACAGCGGCATGCGATGGCCGTCGAGCGTCTCACACGGCAACGCACGCAGGGCATCGAGCCCTTCGGTGAGCTGGCGTTCCTCCTCGACAACCTCAGCGTACTGCTTGCTCAGCAGCTCGCTGGGGTTGGTGAAGACCTCGCCATGGTAGCCATCGACGATCAGCTTGATCCCGTCGATCTTCGAGTACGGCAGATCGACCACGCCCATCACCGTGGGAATACCCATGGCGCGGGCGAAAATCGCCACGTGGGAGTTGCCCGAACCGGTCACCGAGATCAGACCGACCAGTTTGCCTTCCGGCACTTCGCCGAGCATCGCCGGCGACAGCTCCTCGCTGACCAGGATGGTGTTATCCGGGTAGACCAGCGTGGTTTTGCGTTCTTCCTGCAGATAAGCAAGCAGGCGCCGACCGAGGTCACGCACATCGCTCGCGCGCTCACGCAGGTAAGCATCGTCCATCAGTTCGAAGCGATTGACGTGGTCGAGCACCACCTGGCGCAAGGCGCCCTGCGCCCACTGCCCGGTACGGATGACCTTGCGCACCTCGTTACCCAGCGCAGCATCCTCGAGCATCATCAGGTAGACGTCGAACAGCGCGCGCTCTTCCTTGCGCAGCTGAGTGGCGAGTTTCTCGGACAGCTCCTGCATGTCCTCGCGTACCCAGCCGAGCGCCTTGTCGAACAGCTCCAGCTCCGCCGTGATGTCATCAACGCTGCGGTCTGGAACTACATTGAGATCGGCCGGGGGCAGCACCACGACAGCGGTACCGACCGCTGCCCCCGGTGCGCCCGGCACGCCGACGAACTTGGCCTCCTGCACGCCCTTGCCCTGGCGACCCAAGCCGCGGATCGAGCCAGTCGCCTCGGCATGGGCGATAACGCCAGCGAGCTGCGCGCTCATGGTGACCAGGAAGGCTTCCTCGCCCTCGTCGAACTGGCGGCGCTCCTTCTGCTGCACGACCAGAACGCCCATCACCCGGCGATGGTGGATGATCGGCGCGCCGAGGAAGGAGGCGTAGCGCTCCTCGCCAGTCTCGGCGAAATAGCGGTAACGGGGATGGCTGGCGGCGTCTTCGAGGTTCAGCGGTTCTTCGCGGCTACCGACCAGGCCGACCAGGCCCTCGCTGGGGGCCATGCTGACCTTGCCGATGGAGCGCTTGTTGAGGCCGTTGGTGGCCATCAATACGAAACGGTTGGTTTCCGCATCGAGCAGGTAGACCGAGCAGACCTGGCTGCCCATCGCTTCCTTGACCCGCTGCACAATGATCGACAGCGCCGCCTTGAGATCCTTGGCGGCGTTTACTTCCTGGACGATCTTGCGCAGCGTATTGAGCATGCTCGATTGGGGTCCGTATCAGTCGCGCACTATCAGGCGCGGGGCGAGTTCCTTGAGCGCGCGGCGGTAGACCTCGCGTTTGAATGTGACCACCTGACCCAGCGGGTACCAGTAACTGACCCAGCGCCAACCATCGAATTCGGGCTTGCCGGTCAGGTCCATGCGTACGCGGTCTTCAGCTCCAGTCAGACGCAGCAGAAACCACTTCTGCTTCTGTCCGATGCACAGCGGCTGGCTGTGCGTGCGCACCAGACGCTGCGGCAAACGATAACGCAACCAGCCTCGGGTGCAGGCGAGGATATTCACATCCTGCTCTTCGAGCCCGACCTCTTCATTCAGTTCACGGTAAAGCGCCTCTTCCGGCGATTCACGATCATTAATGCCGCCCTGGGGAAACTGCCACGCATCCTGGTTGATACGCCTGGCCCAGAGCACCTGGCCGAAATCATTGGTCAGGATGATGCCGACATTCGGGCGGAAACCATCAGAATCGATCACGGCAAGCAACCTCGTACACGCAAGTTCCGGCATTGTTCCACAAAGCCGGCGACAGCAGCAACGCGGGTTTAGGTGCAGTTTGAAAGCCCCGGCAAAGCGGCTATTCTGGCGCGCCTCCCCTTTCCATAGAACAGGTAACGAACCGTGCGCTTGGCCCTTTTCGATCTCGACAACACCCTGCTGGCTGGCGACAGCGACCACAGCTGGGGCGAATTCGTCTGCCAGCGCGGCCTGGTCGACGCAGCCGAGTACCTCGCGCGCAACGATGCCTTTTATGCCGATTACTGTGCCGGCAAACTGGACGTGGTGGCCTATCAGAATTTCAGTCAGGCCATTCTTGGCCGCCACGACATGGCGCAACTGGCGCAGTGGCACCGCGAGTTCATGGCCGAGGTGATCGAGCCGATCATTCTGGCCAAGGGCGAGGCACTGCTGGCCGAGCACCGCGCCGCAGGTGACAAGCTGGTGATCATCACTGCCACCAACCGTTTCGTCACCGCACCCATCGCCGAACGCCTGAGCGTGGACACGCTGATCGCTACCGAATGCGGCATGCAGGACGGCCGCTATACCGGGCACATCACCGGTACGCCGTGCTACCAGGGCGGCAAGGTGACGCGGCTGAACGAGTGGCTGGCAGAGACGGGGTACAACCTCGACGGGGCCTACTTCTATAGCGACTCACGCAATGACCTGCCGCTGCTCGAAGCGGTGGCCAACCCCGTGGCAGTCGACCCGGACGACGTGCTGCGCGCCACCGCCACCGAACGCGGCTGGCCGGTGATCTCGCTGCGCTAAGCGTCACAGCCAAACGTAGGGTGCGCCGTGCGCACCGCAAGCTCCATCGTCAGCCGCCGGTGCGCACAGCCTGGGCGGCCCCGCGACACCCTACCGGGCTGAACACGCAGTTGTAGGAGCGGCTTCAGCCGCGAAATCTTTCATAGCTGCAATCGCGGCTGAAGCGCAATGCCGCCCTGCCGCTCCTACAGGCGAAAAGCAGACGCAGCCGGTAAAACGTAGGGCGGTCTCGCGAGCGAAGCGAGCAGCCCGCCGACCTGCTCAAGCCGGCTTGGCGCCCATCAACGCCATGATGGCGATCAGCAATACCAGAATCAGCCCGGCATAGATCAGGCACAGACGCTTCAACGCTGTTGGCGCTGGCGCATCACCCAGCGCGCGCCAGACCGCCAGGCGACCGGCCAGCAGCAAACCGAGCAGCATCATCAGCGCATAGAGAATGCTGCCCAGCAGCAGCCAGGTCTGCCCCAGCGGCCAGCCGGCGGTGTCCACCAGCCAGTAGCCAGTGACCGGCAGGCTCAGCGCCAGCACGGCGAACGCCGGAAAGCTGAACAGCAGAGTCACCCGCAGCTTGCGCGCCAGCACGGCGGAATCGCCACCGCGCTGCGCCTTGAACAGCATGACGCCATGGGCGATCAGGCCGAGCAGCAGCAACACGCCCGGGGCGCTGTGGAGGATGCGAACCAGCAGGTAGTGTTCCATCGTGGTTTCCTTCTATTCGGCGATTAAGTAGGGCGGGGGCAACCCGCGAGAACGCGGCGGCGGGTTACACCCGCCCTACCCGTGCTCAGCCGAGAAACAGCTTGTAGGCCGGATTCTCGCTTTCATCCCAGTAGGGATACCCGATGGCGTCCAGCGCCGCTGGCACCAGATGGCGTTCGTCCGCTGGCACCTGCAGCGCGGCCAGCACGCGGCCATCGGCAGCGCCGTGGTTGCGGTAGTGGAACATCGAGATGTTCCAGCGCCCGCCCAGCTTCTGCAGGAAGTTGAACAGTGCACCCGGCCGCTCGGGGAATTCGAAGCGCAGCACCATCTCGTCACCGACGCCAGCAGCATGACCACCGACCATGTGGCGGATATGCAGCTTGGCCAGTTCGTTATCGGTCAGGTCCAGCACCGGGAAGCCCTGCGCACGCAGGCCTTCGACCAGCGCCTGGCGCGGGTCATTCTCCGGATGGGTCTGCACACCGACGAAGATGTGCGCTTCGCGATCAGTGTGATAGCGATAGTTGAACTCGGTGATCTGGCGCTTGCCAACCGCCTCGCAGAAGGCCTTGAAACTGCCCGGCTGCTCGGGAATGGTCACGGCGATGATCGCCTCGCGCTTCTCGCCAAGCTCGGCGCGCTCGGCCACATGACGCAGGCGGTCGAAGTTGACATTGGCGCCGGAATCGATGCCCACCAGCACTTCGCCGTTGGCACCCTGGCGCTCGACGTACTTCTTGATTCCGGCCACGGCCAGCGCACCGGCCGGCTCGGTGATCGAGCGAGTATCGTCGTAGATGTCCTTGATCGCCGCACAGATCTCGTCGGTGCTGACGGTGATCACCTCATCGACGTGATGTTTGCAGATATCGAAGGTGTGCTGGCCGATCTGCGCCACTGCCACGCCATCGGCGAACAACCCGACCGTCGGCAGCACCACGCGCTCGCCAGCCGCCATCGCCTGCTGCAGGCAGTTGGAGTCATCCGGCTCGACGCCGATCACCTTGATTTCCGGGCGCAGGTATTTCACGTACGCAGCGATGCCGGCGATCAGTCCGCCGCCGCCGACCGGGACGAAGATGGCGTCGATATGGCCCTGATGCTGGCGCAGCACTTCCATGGCCACGGTGCCCTGCCCGGCGATCACCAGCGGATCGTCGTACGGGTGGATATAGGTGTAGCCCTTCTCTTCCACCAGTTTCAGCGAATGCGCCAGCGCCTCGGGGAAGGCGTCGCCGTGCAGCACCACCTTGCCACCGCGCGAGCGCACGCCCTGCACCTTCAGCTCCGGCGTGGTGCGCGGCATGACGATGGTCGCTTTCACGCCCAGGTGCTTGGCCGCCAGGGCCAGGCCCTGCGCATGATTGCCAGCCGAGGCGGTGACCACGCCACGCGCCAGCTCTTCCGGGGACAGTTGCGCCAGCTTGTTGTAGGCACCGCGAATCTTGAACGAGTACACCGGCTGCAGATCTTCGCGCTTGAGCAAAATCTGGCTACCCAGCCGCTCACTGAGCTGACGGGCGGGTTGCAACGGGGTTTCCACCGCGACGTCATAAACGCGCGAGGTGAGGATCTTCTTCACGTACTGTTCGAGCATGGCGATTTCGCAGGCGTTCGGGCTTTGAGAGGACTGCCGAGTCTACCCCAGCGCCGCGCCGGACGACCATACGAAAGGCGCGGGTTCTACCCCGTCAGCACACCACTTGCGGCTATAATTCGCGGCTTAACTCTCTACCTTCCCAGGCATTCCCCCGCGATGAACCAGGATCAGTTGAAACAGGCCGTGGCCCAGGCCGCCGTCGACCACATTCTCCCGCGCCTCGACAGCAAGAGCATCGTCGGCGTCGGCACCGGCTCCACCGCCAACTTCTTCATCGACGCGCTGGCCAAGCACAAGATGGACTTCGATGGCGCCGTTGCCAGCTCCGAAGCCACCGCCGCACGCCTGAAGGGCCATGGCATCCCGGTCTACGATCTCAACAGCACCGCCGAACTGGAGTTCTATGTCGACGGCGCCGACGAGAGCGACGAGCGCCTGCACCTGATCAAGGGCGGCGGCGCAGCGCTGACCCGCGAGAAGATCGTCGCCGCCGTGGCCAAGACCTTCATCTGCATCGCCGACGCCAGCAAGCTGGTGCCGGTGCTGGGCAACTTCCCGCTGCCGGTCGAAGTCATTCCCATGGCCCGCAGCCATGTGGCGCGCGAGCTGGTGAAGCTGGGCGGCGACCCGGTATACCGCGAAGGCGTGCTGACCGATAACGGCAACGTCATCCTCGACGTGCACAACCTGTCGATCACCGACCCGGTCAAGCTGGAAGCGGATATCAACGCCATCGTCGGCGTGGTCACCAATGGCCTGTTCGCCGCCCGCCCGGCCGATCTGCTGCTGCTCGGCACCGCCGAAGGCGTGAAGACGCTCAAGCGCTGAGACGCCAGCAGTCGCGTCAATCGTAGCCCGGATCGCATTCGGGCTATGGAGCCTGCCAATGCGCCGCCTACTCCAACAGGCGGCGCAGCTCCTCACTCATCGGCATGGGTTGAAACGCACTGACCCGCGCCCGCCCGGTGTTGCCGATGGGCACCCAGATGCGCGAGAACAACAGCGCCGCTAGGATGCGCGGCATTTGCCCCAGCACCTCACGCATATCCCCTTGTTGCCAGCCTGCCTGCAGCATCAGCCAGTGCGAACGCGCGTGCAGCCACGGGCGCCGCTGAGTGAGGATGTGTGCACGTTCCAGCCAGACCAGTGCCGCAGCACTGTGGCGAGCCCGAAGTTCGTGTTGCGCCTTAGCGAAAGCCTCGTCGATGGCGACTTGCAGTCCCATGTTCATAGCGCCCCCTTCATTTGCGCAACAAGCGCAGGCCGTTGAACACCACCATCAGACTCACGCCCATGTCGGCGAACACGGCCATCCACATGGTCGCTTCACCGGTCAGCGTCATGGCCAGGAAAACAGCCTTGATCCCCAGCGCCAGGACGATGTTCTGCAGCAGGATGGCGTGGGTCTGCCGCGACAGGCGCACGAAGGCCGGAATCTTGCGCAGATCGTCGTCCATCAATGCCACGTCGGCGGTCTCGATGGCGGTATCGGTCCCGGCGGCGCCCATGGCGAAACCGATCTCGGCCTTGGCCAGCGCCGGCGCATCGTTGATGCCATCGCCAACCATGCTCACCACCTTGCCCTGCGCCTGGCGCGCCTCGACCCAGGCCAGTTTGTCCGCAGGCAGCAGGTCACCACGCGCCTCGTCGACACCCACCTGTTCAGCGATGGCCGCCGCGGTATGGGCGTTGTCACCGGTGAGCATGCAGGTGCGTACGCCCAGTTCGTGCAGTTCGGCGACCGCCTCGCGGCTGGTCTGACGCACCGTGTCAGCGACGGCGAAAAGCATCAGCGCGCGCTGTTCGTCGCACAACACCACCACGCTCTTGCCCTGACGCTCCAGCGCCTCCAGACGCTCTTCCAGCTGCACAGAGCAGAGCCCGAGGTCTTCGACCAGGCGATGGTTGCCTATATAAAGCAGCGTGCCATGGACCACGCCCTTGGTACCGCGCCCTGGCAGCGCCTCGAAGTCCTCGACCTCATGCAGCGCCTGCCCTTGCTCTGCGGCGTGCTGAGCCAATGCCCGGGAAACCGGATGGTCGGAGCGCGCGGCCAGGCTCGCTGCCCAGGCGGCGTGCAGCGGCTCATCCACTTCCAGCAGATGGAGGCTGTCGGTTTGCACCGGCTTGCCGTGAGTCAAAGTGCCGGTCTTGTCCAACGCCAGCAGCGCCAGATGCCGACCATTCTCCAGGTACACGCCGCCCTTGATCAGGATGCCCTTGCGCGCGGCGGCTGCCAGGCCGCTGACGATGGTCACCGGCGTGGAGATCACCAGCGCGCAGGGGCACGCCACCACCAGCAGCACCAGGGCACGATAGACCCAGTCGAGCCAGGCACCGCCCATCAGCAACGGTGGCAGCACGGCAACCGCCAGGGCGAAGGCGAACACCGCCGGGGTATAGATGCGCGAGAACTGATCGACGAAGCGCTGGGTCGGTGCGCGCGAACCCTGCGCCTCTTCGACCGCATGGATGATGCGCGCCAGGGTGGTGTCGCGTGCCACCGCCGTTACGCGGAACTCCAGCGAGCCGGCCTCGTTGATGGTGCCCGCGAACACCGGATCGCCCACACCCTTCTCTACCGGCAGGCTTTCCCCGGTGATCGGTGCCTGGTTGACCGTCGACGAGCCGCCAACTACCTCGCCATCGAGACTGATGCGTTCACCGGGGCGTACACGCACCAACGCGCCCAGGCCGATGGACTGCACGTCAACTTCCTGCCAGGCACCATCGGCCTGCTTTACCGTCGCGCGAGGTGGCGCTAGATCCATCAGCCCACGAATCGCATTGCGCGCCCGGTCCAGCGAACGCGCCTCGATCAGTTCGGCCAGGGTGAACAGCACCATCACCATCGCTGCTTCCGGCCACTGGCCGATCAGCACGGCGCCGGTCACGGCGATGCTCATCAGCGCATTGATGTTGAGGTTGCGATTCTTCAGGGCGATCCAGCCCTTCTTGTAGGTGTTCAGCCCGCACACCAGGATGGCGGCCACCGCCAGCAGTGCCACCAGCCAGTCCGGACCGAGCTCGGCAAAATGCACGACCTCGGAAGCGGTCGCCACCACCCCGGCCAACGCCAGCGGCCACCAGGGCTTTTGCACGGGAGCGGCGACCGGCTGCTGAGCGGTGTTCTCATCCTGCAACTGCGGCGTGAAGCCCAGAGCCTCGATGGCAGGCAGAACCTGGGCCAGCGCCCCCTCGTCGTGACTGACGGTAAGCACGCGCTGCAGCAGGTTGAATTGCAGGCCCGCCACGCCCGGTAGCCGACCCAGTGCATCACGGATCAGGCGTTCTTCCGTGGGACAGTCCATCTGCTCGATACGAATGCGGGTGTTCAGCGGGCCACTCAGCGGCTCGTCAACGGACTGCTGATGAGCATCGTGATCATACCCGGCGTGGCCGTGGGCATGTTCGTGGTGGGCAGGCGGCTGTTCGTGCGAGTGGTCGCAGCAACGGCTCATGGCAAGTCTCCGTCAGGTATCTGTTGCCGAGTACACACCCTGTAGTCACTATAGGGTCAAGCACTCGCGGAGGCGAACCCATGAAAATCGGAGAATTGGCAAAAAAGGCCGGCTGCCAGGTGGAAACCGTGCGCTATTACGAGCGCGAAGGATTACTCCCGGCGCCCGCACGCAGCGAAGGCAACTACCGCCTGTATGGCGCCCCGCACCTGGAGCGTCTGGTGTTCATCCGCAACTGTCGGACGCTGGACATGACCCTGGAAGAGATCCAGCGGCTGCTGGCCCTGCGCGACCTGCCGCATGAGAGCTGCGCCGGCATCAACAGCCTGGTGGACGAGCATATCGAACATGTTCAGGCGCGAATCGACAGCCTGCAGGCGCTACGCGGCCAACTCACCGAGTTGCGCGACCGCTGCAACGGCCCCAAGGAGGCGGAAGACTGCGGCATCCTGCGCCAGCTCAACGTCAGCGGCGGCGTGCAACCGCTGCCGGACGACGGCCATACCCATGTCGGCAAGAGCCACTCGCATTGATGAACTACGCTTGCTGAGCACCGCTCCGGTATCTCACCGGACGCTCAGGGAGAAACGAAAATGGCTGGAAAATTCGAATTGAAGAAGGCCAAAGACGGCCAGTTCCACTTCAACCTGCTGGCGAGCAATGGCCAGGTCATCCTCAGCAGTGAGATGTACAAGGCCAAGGATTCAGCGCTCAACGGCATCGAGTCGGTGAAGAAGAACTCACAACGCGACGGCGCCTTCGAGAGCAAAACCTCGAGCAACGACAAACACTACTTCCTACTCATGGCCACCAACGGCCAAGTGGTCGGGCAAAGTCAGATGTACGCCAGTACCGCCAGTTGCAAGAATGGCATCGAGTCGGTGCAAAACAATGCACCGGGCGCGCCGACCGACGACCAGACGAATTAGTCGCCCTGCTTCCTGAACACGTAGAACAGATTCGGCTCGCTGATCAGGTACAGGTTGCCATCGTCGTCCGTTGCCACGCCCTCGGCCTGCGGCACACTGCGCTGCAGGCCATGTTGCCCACGCAGCAGCGACAGGGTGCTGACAGGCTTGCCGTCGGCGTTTAGTTCGATCACCAGGCGAGATTCATCCGACAGCGCCAGCATGTGGCCCGTCGCCGCATCGAAATCAAGGCTGGAAAGATCGCGCACGAACAAGCGGGCATCACGCTTCGGGTCGGTATTGACCTGCAGCGCCAACGGCTTGCTCTCATCGACATGGGGGAAACCAAGCACCTCGAAGATACGTACCGGATCGCGCTCCTTGGCCACCAGCAGACGCTGATTCTTCGCATCGTAGGCCAACCCCTCGAAGCCCTTGTTGCCATTGAGGCCGATACCCAGAGATAGCTGCTGGAAGTCGGCGGCATTCAGTACACGACTGTTATCGTCGATACGCACCTTGACCAGGCGCTGCTCGCGCTCGTCGGCGATCACGTAGACACCGGGCGCCACGTACTCGATAGCCTCAGGATCACCAAAACCCTCAAGGTCGATAGTGCGCTTGAGCTCACCGTCCAGGCTCATCTCGATCACCTTGGCCGGCTTATTGGTGACACTGAACAGGCTGCGTCGATCTGGATCGTAAGTCAGTGCCGAGACATCACTGATATCGACAATAGGCTTGGCCTCGATCACCACGCGATAGTCGCCCAGCCACAATGAGTGCTCGCGCCACTGCGCACTGTGCTGCCACTCTTGCACGGAGAACCAGGCTCGCTCGAACAATCGATACTGCTGGCCCAGCACGGCTCCAATCAACAGCACGAACAAAAGCAGATAAAGCCAGGGATTGATGGAGAGCAGACGACGCATGATGAGTTTCTCTGACTACCACGGAAAAGCCCGCCACGGGCTTAACGTGGCGGGCGGGCGGGATATCGCGATCAGTTGATCAGCTCGACGCGATCGACATCGATTTCGCGGCTGTTGAAGTCCTTGTCGACTTCACCGGTCAGGCGCACCTTGGCGGTTTCCGAGACCTTCTGGCCCGGCCAGTCTTCGTCGTCGATTTCAACCTGGATGGTGCCGGTGGCGTCCTTGAACTCGTAGAGCTCATCTTGCAGACGCTTGACGATCTGACCCTCGAGAACAACATGGGTGTCGTCAGCAGCTTCCAGCGCAGCAGCCACGGTGGTGACCTGCGGGGTGGCGCCAGGGCCGGTGTAACCGGTGGCGAAAGCAGCGGTGCTGAGCAGCGGCAGAACCATCAGAGCGAGAGCGGTACGTTTCATGGTGTGAACCTCGTTGTTCGTAAGTGACGGGGTCAGATTAGTGTCGCTAGCTGAAGCCAGACTGAATCGACGCTTAAGCGAAACTGAATCCGTCACGGGCGCTCATCCGGCATCCGGCGCCGGTTTACTGAAGACATAGAACAGGTTGGGCTCGGCGACGATATAGATGTTGCCCTCTTCATCCATAGCCACCCCCTCGGCCTGCTTGATGCCTTGCTCCAGACCATTGAAGCCCGCATTGAGGCTGAGGAAGCTGACCGGCTGACCAGAGCGGTCGATCTCCAGCAACATGCGCGACTCATCGGAGAGCACCAGCACGTGGCCCGTACGCTCATCGACGCTCAACGAGGAAATGTCGCGTAGCCCGAGGTTAACGGATGCCAACGGGTGCAAGACCCCAACGTCATCGTCAGCTCCCGGGAACGGCATGCTGAACAACCCCAGCGGACTGCGCTCCTTGCCAAGCAGCAGGCTGTGGCTACGTGAGTCCCAGCCCAGCCCTTCGAAACCCTTGTTGCCTGACTCGGCGAAACCCAGGTCGAAGCCGGGAAAATCGGCCGCATTCAATTCGAGATCATCGTCACCCAGGGTGAACGTGGTGAGCTGACGACGCCGCTCATCGACGATGGCCATCCGACCGTTGTCCATCATCTCCACGCCCTCAGGGTCAGCGAAACCCTTGAGCTCGATGCGCCGTAGGACTTCACCCTCACGCGACAGCTCCACCAGCAGAGGATTCTTGCCGGTTACGGTGAACAAGGTGCCGGTCTGCGGGTTATAGGTCAGCCCCGAGGTCTCGTCCTTTTCCAGGCCGGCCAGCGCCTTGGCCTGGATCACCGCGCGGTAACCGGGTAACCAGACACTGGCCAGGCGATCAACCAATGGCGTCGAGCGTTCCTGCAGCCATAACTGGGCGCGATCATCCCAGTGCTGGGTCTGCGCCAGTGCACCCAAGGCGACGACTGCCAGGCCTGAAAGCCAGTAGCGGGGGCGGCGAATCTTACGAAGGAGAGCGGACATCGGCTACGGCTCGGCTGCATGATGGCAATCCGACATCCGTTGTCGAGAGGAGTTCCGCCGGCCAGAGAGGTGGACGGCGGACGACTTCAGCGTTCAGGCGCTGAGCGCCTCTTATAGCACGCGGCTGGTGAAGCGACTGTGACCGACCAGCTCCAAAACCAGCTCGTCGCCCTTGTTCAGCGCACCCACGCCGACCGGCGTACCGGTGAGGATGACGTCGCCCGGCTGCAGGGCAAAGTGCCCGGCCATGTGCTGGATCATCGACACGATGGGGTTGAGCATGTCGCGGCTATTGCCGTCCTGGCGGGTTTCCCCGTTGATCACCAGGCGAATGCCGATATCGGCCAGGTCTTCGATGGCATCACCCGGCACGAAAGGCGCCAGCACGCAGGCACCGTCGAAGCTCTTGGCGATTTCCCAGGGATAGCCCTTCTCCTTGAGCTTGGCCTGCACATCGCGCAGGGTCAGATCCAGCGCGGAGGCGAAGCCGCTGATGGCGTCTCGCACCTCCTCGGCATCCGGCTTCTTCGACAGCGGCTTGCCGATCAGTACCGCGATCTCCGCCTCGTAATGCACGGAACCGCGATCATCGGGAATGGCGAAACCGCCATCGAGCGGCACCACACAGGAGCCCGGTTTGATGAACAGCAAGGGTTCGCTGGGCACCGGGTTGTTCAGTTCCTTGGCGTGCTCGGCGTAGTTACGGCCGATGCACACGACCTTGCCAAGGGGAAAGTGGACGGTGGTTCCGTCGACGTACTGGTGCTGATAGCTCATCACCGACTCCTGTGTTGTTTATATTGTGGGCATGGCGGCTTGTGGCCGGTGCCGTACCTTAACCGACGCGGGGCCGGATACGAAAACGCCCGCTATCAGGCGGGCGTCTGCGATCAGGCGAAGATCTTGCCGGGGTTCATGATCCCGTTGGGATCGAACACCGCCTTGATCGCCTTCATATACGCAATCTCGGCCGCCGAGCGGCTGTATTGCAGGTAATCGCGCTTGGTCATGCCAACACCGTGTTCGGCGCTGATCGAGCCGTTGTATTTCTCGACGATCTCGAACACCCACTTGTTGACCACCGCGCACTTGGCGAAGAAGTCTTCCTTGGCCAGCGCTTCGGGCTTGAGGATGTTCAGGTGCAGGTTGCCGTCACCGATATGGCCGTACCAGAGCACGTCGAAATCTGGATAGTTGGCCGAAACGATATCGTCGATGTCCTTGAGGAAGGCCGGTACCTGGCCGACGGTTACAGAGATGTCGTTCTTGTAGGGAACCCAGTGGCTGATGGTCTCGGAGATGTACTCGCGCAGCTTCCACAGGTTCTGCAGTTGCTGCTCACTCTGGCTCATCACGCCGTCGAGCACCCAGCCCTGCTCGACGCAGTGCTCGAAGGTCGCCAACGCTTCGTTGGCCACATCCTCGTTCAGCGCCTCGAACTCCAGCAGGGCATAGAACGGCGTGCGGCTCTCGAACGGCGCCGGCACGTCACCACGGCCGAGGATTTTCTCCAGGCAGCGGTCGGAGAAGAACTCGAAGGCGGTCAGGTCGAGCTTGCCCTGGAAGGCGTGCAGCACCGGCATGATCGAATCGAAATCCGGCGTGCCGAGCACCATCGCGGTGAGGTTCTTCGGCGCACGCTCCAGGCGCATGGTGGCCTCGACGACGAAGCCCAGCGTGCCTTCGGCGCCGATGAACAGCTGGCGCAGGTCGTAGCCGGTGGCGTTCTTGATCAGGTCGCGGTTCAGCTCAAGCAGTTCGCCGGTGCCGGTGACCACTTTCAGGCCGGCGACCCAGTTACGGGTCATGCCGTAGCGAATCACCTTGATTCCACCGGCATTGGTGCCGATGTTGCCACCAATCTGGCTGGAACCGCTTGAGGCGAAATCCACCGGGTAATAAAGGCCCTTCTCTTCAGCGAACAGTTGCAGCTGCTTGGTTACCACGCCCGGCTGGCAGACGACGGTGCGGTCGTACTCGTTGAACTCGACGATGCGGTTCATGTAGTCGAACGACACCACCACCTCGCCATTGGCGGCCACAGCAGCGGCGGACAGACCCGTGCGGCCGCCCGACGGCACCAGGGCGATCTTGTGCTGATTGGCCCAGCGCACGATGGCCTGCACCTGCTCGGTGGTCTTGGGGAAGACGATGGCCGAAGGTGCCGGAGCGAACTGCTTGGTCCAATCCTTGCCGTAGGTTTCCAGGGAATCGGCGTCGGTCGATACCTTGCCGGGTTCAACCAGGGTCTTCAGCTCTTCGATCTGGGCAGGGGTGGTCATCTACTGAACTCTCAAAGGATTCATGGTCGCCCTGAGAACCATTCAGGTCGCAACCGAGCATTGAAAAAGGCGAACATGCTAGCATACGCACCCCGTGAATCGAGCTATGCGGTGATCTACGGGCGCTGGCTGAGCTTCTCAGCCCTTCCCTGAAAACATCCCTGGGACAACAGGTACTCCGATGAGCAAGACCTCTCTCGACAAGAGCAAGATCAAGTTCCTTCTTCTCGAAGGCGTCCACCAGAATGCCGTGGACACTCTGAAGGCCGCCGGCTACAGCAACATCGAGTACCTCAAGGGCGCGCTGTCAGGCGAAGAGCTGAAAGAAAAGATCGCCGAT
This sequence comes from Pseudomonas sp. zfem001, assembly GCF_032621725.1. Lineage (NCBI taxonomy): Bacteria > Pseudomonadati > Pseudomonadota > Gammaproteobacteria > Pseudomonadales > Pseudomonadaceae > Pseudomonas > Pseudomonas sp. zfem001. The sequence goes on from NZ_JAVYJI010000003.1 coordinate 386,608, forward strand.
GCGCACTTCATTGGTATTCGCTCGCGCACCCAGCTGACCGCCGAGGTCTTCGACTGTGCGAAGAAGCTGGTCGCCGTCGGTTGCTTCTGCATCGGTACCAACCAGGTCGACCTGGACGCCGCCCGCGAGCGCGGTATCGCCGTATTCAACGCGCCCTACTCCAACACACGCTCGGTGGCCGAGCTGGTACTGGCCCAGGCCATCCTGCTGCTGCGCGGCATTCCCGAGAAAAACGCCTCCTGCCACCGCGGCGGCTGGATCAAGTCGGCGGCCAACTCCTTCGAGATCCGCGGCAAGAAGCTGGGTATCGTCGGCTACGGCTCCATCGGCACCCAGCTCTCGGTACTGGCCGAGGCCCTCGGCATGCAAGTGTTCTTCTACGACACTGTGACCAAGCTGCCGCTGGGTAACGCCACGCAGATCGGCGACCTGTACGATCTGCTGGGTCTGTGCGACATCGTCTCCCTGCACGTGCCTGAGCTGCCATCCACCCAGTGGATGATCGGCGAGAAGGAAATCCGTGCAATGAAGAAGGGCGGCATCCTGATCAACGCCGCACGCGGCACCGTGGTCGAGCTGGACCACCTGGCCAATGCGATCAAGGACGAACACCTGATCGGCGCGGCCATCGACGTGTTCCCGGTCGAGCCCAAGTCCAACGACGAAGAGTTCGAGAGCCCGCTGCGTGGCCTGGATCGCGTGATCCTGACCCCGCACATCGGTGGTTCCACCGCCGAAGCTCAGGCCAATATCGGCCTGGAAGTGGCCGAGAAGCTGGTCAAGTACAGCGACAACGGTACCTCGGTGTCCTCGGTCAACTTCCCGGAAGTGGCCCTACCGGCGCACCCGGGCAAGCACCGCCTGCTGCATATCCACGAGAACGTGCCGGGCGTGATGAGCGAGATCAACAAGGTGTTCGCCGACAACGGCATCAACATCTCCGGCCAGTTCCTGCAGACCAACGACAAGGTCGGCTACGTGGTGATCGACGTCGACGCCGAGTACTCCGACCTAGCTCTGGAGAAACTGCAGCACGTCAATGGCACGATCCGCAGCCGCGTTCTGTTCTAAGCCGGAGCTGCTGCGCGTCGGCGGCATGCAGAAATGAACAAAGGGAGGCTTCGGCCTCCCTTTCTCATTCCGTAGGGTGCGCCGCGCGCACCACCGTGCCCCGGATTGCATCCGGGCTACCTCAATCCCGCTCCAACCGCGCCAACTCGGCGGCCGCTTCGTCCAACTGCATTTCGTTGTACACCTTCACCCCAGCTCGCTTCAGCAGGGCTGCTGTCACGCCCTCGCCCGACACCCGCACACCACTGAAGCTGCCGTCGTAGTTTTCCAGATTGCCGCACGAAGGGCTGCGCGCCTTGAGCAGGGCGATCTGGATACCGTGCTCACGTACCAGCACCAGCGCCTGTTCGGCGCCATCGACGAACGCGGCGGTGACGTCTTCGCCCTCGATCGTCAGCACCGGTAGTCGCCCGTCCAGCACCGCACTGCCCTGACCACCGCTTATCTCCGCAGGCGCACGTGGCGTCGGCAGGCCGCCCGCCACCTCCGGGCACAGCGCCACCACCCGCCCCTCGTCCAGCCACTGCTGAAGCTGATCGAAGGGACCGTGAGCACCACCGTCATAACGCACCCGATGCCCGAGCAGGCAGCGGCTGACCAGTATCTTATGCATCAGCTCTCTCCATGACCGCGCGCAGGACTCAGAGTAGCGCGTCACCTCGACGCCGAAACCAGCCGGTCAACGACAGCCGTTCGCGGGTGGCCGGCAGCACTTCGTGAGGCATGTCCCCGGACAGAAACAGTGCCAGCGTGCCCGCCAGGGGCAACACGTCATGCTCGCGGCCGTCATTGAGATACAGGCGCAATGCACCACCCTGCTCGGCCTGCCAGCTGTCGTTCAGATAGAGCACCGCCGACACCGCGCGGCGATCGTCATCGCGAAAGCGGTCGAGATGGCGTCGGTAGAATGCCCCTGGCTCGTAGCAGGCGAAATGGCACTCGTAGTCCTCCAGTCCCAGAAACAGCTCCTGGTTCAGGGCCTGCCGCAGGCCATCCATCAGTTGCAGGTACTGGTCACAGGCCTGGTTCTGACCAGGCTCCAGCCATTGAATGCGATCACCGCGAATCCCTTCCTGTATCTGCTGCGCACCCCCACGACCAACGCTGGCGGCATTGAGTTCGCCATTGCGCGCACGTGTGCGGCACTCGGCGGCCAGTTCGCGGGTCAGAACTTCTGGGGCGAACAGCGCCCGTTGCGACCAGCCCTGGCTGGCAAGGTCGTCGATAAGGCCGGAGAAGAGGTCTTGCGGGCGGGGTTCGGTCATGGCGGCGATTGTACAGCGCCGGCTAGCCGCTAGACATAGCTCGACAAGCCCCTTTCAGCCACCGAAAATAGCGGGCCGCAGCACCCTGCGGCCGGCCAGGAAAGTTTGCCAAGGAGTTCTCGATGCGCGTTCTGTTTGCCCTGTTGCTGATTGGCCTGACCTTGCCGGCCCTGGCAGACGACCACCTGCGCCTGTATCAGGCTGCCGGTTGGCCGCAACAGCGCGAACATTTCAACCAGGCACTCGATGCCGCTCAGCAGCGCTACCGCAGCACCCTGCCACCGGCGGTGTTCCAGGCCCTGGTGGATAACAGCAATCGTCGCTTCGCCGCTGCCGCCATCGACCAACGCGCGCAGCACAGCCTGGGCATGGAACTGGCCGACCCGCAGCCGGCGCTGGCCTTCTTCGAATCCGAACTGGGGCGCAAGATCGTCGCCGCCGAAACGCTGGCCACGCGTCGCGACCAGTTGGCCAAGTACGAGAATGGCCTGCCGCGCACCGACGCGGATGCCACCCGACGCCTGCTGATTCGCCATCTGGCGCAGGCACTGCCAGCCAAGGAAGCCGGCGCCGAAGTCAGCCTGGCGCTGGCCGGCGTGGCGGCCGACAGCCTCAGCCAGATGCTTCCCGGCCTGCTTGGTGGCGGCCAGGCCCAGGGGCTGCTCAATGGCCAGCGCGAACGCCTGATGACGCAGATCGAACAGGACCTCGACAACACCCTGCTGCATGTCTACCGCGAATTGAGCGACCCCGAGCTGGAGCAGTTCGTCGAATTCGCCCAGTCGGATGCGGGCAAAGCCTATTACCAGGCGGCCCTGCAGGCGCTGCGGGCCGGCCTCGCCGTGGGCATGAGTACCAACGAGCTTGCGCCAGCGCCGCAGGGCATCTAAGCCAGGCGCTCGCGCAGGAAATCGAAGTACTGCTGGCGCAGCCCCTCGTTCTCATTGGCCAGATGGTGACGTGCCTCTGTCAGGCGCAAGATCTGCGGCTGATTGAACTTGCTCTGCAGCACCTCAAGGTTGTAGCGCCAGTCCACCGTCATGTCCGCCTCACCCTGAATGATCAACGGGCTGTGCGCGCTGCGCCCGGCCGCCTCGATATGTGGCACCCACTTGGCCAACGCTCCAACCCAGGCCGTGGGCAAACTGCGTGGCTGCAGGGGGTCGAGGTTGTGTACGAAATCGATGAAGGTGGCATCGCTGGAGTTATCGCTGAAGCGCCGTGGAATTTCCCGAACGAACCGGCTGAGCACCCGATAGCTGAGTTTCGACCAGCCCCAGGCACGCGGTCGCACCAGCGGCGCCAGGAGAATGCTCTGCCCCAGCTCCGGCCGCTTGCCGTCCGCGAGCAGATAATCCAGCAAGATCGCCCCGCCGGTGCTCTGCCCGCACAGGTGCCAGGGCTGCGGCAGCCCCAGCTCGCTGGCCTGCTCGAACAAGCCGCCCAGCACCTGCTGATATTCGGCAAAGTCACCGATGCTGGCGCGCGCGCCGCTGGACAGTCCGTGCCCCGGCAGGTCGCAGGCGAGCACGGCGAAGTTCATGCTCAGCGCCCAGTCGACCACATGCCGATACAAGCCCATATGGTCGTAATAGCCGTGCAACAGCAGCAGCGTGCCGCGCGGCTCGGCTGGCGCCCACAGCTGCACGGCGATCTGGTAGCCGGCGGCATTGAAGCTGCCGAGGCGGTTGTCCAACCCGGCAAAACGCGCAGCCAGGTCAAAACCGTAGAAGCTGCGGTACGCCTGCAGCGCCGGCAAGTCCAGACGCGCTGCGGCCAAGGGTCGCAGCAGGGGGCGCAATTGATCGGGCTGAAACGGCTCTGACATAGGGCTTTCCATAAGTTGCGCGAGGCGCGCGGTCGATACCGGCGCCATCGTCTCGAATGCTGCGATATTCAGCTGCCCGACGCATCGTGGCAAGCTACACGCCCTTTTTACCCCCGGCCCGCGCCATGCCCCGCCTGTCACGCAAGAACCTGCTCATCACTCTGCTCGCCCTGGTCTGGCTGGCCGGCATGGTGCTGGCCTACCGCTGGTTCGAAACGCGTTATCTGCGCACCTTCGATGAACGCGCGGCGGTGTTCTCCGGCGCCGAACTGCAATTGCCCGCCGAGCTGAGCGGCCCCGGTGCGATCCGCCTGGTGCATTTCTGGGACCCGGCCTGCCCATGCAATGTCGGCAACCAGCAGCACCTGGCCGAGCTGATCGAACACTACACGCCACAAGGCGTGCAATTTCACGTCGTCCAGAAGCCCGGCAGCCAGGGCCGTCTGCCCGCCGAACTGGCCGCGCTACAGCCCATCGACGAGCTGCCCGGCAGCGCCAACCTGCCGGCCAGTCCTGCCGTGGCGATCTGGGACAAACAGGGCCAGCTGGCCTACTTCGGCCCCTATAGCGAAGGCCTGGTCTGCAACTCGAGCAACAGCTTCATCGAACCCATACTCGAAGCGCTCTCGGCTGGGCGCAAGGTGAATGCCAGCAATACCCTGGCGGTGGGCTGCTTCTGCGAATGGGCCGCGCCGACCAGCAACTGACGAGGCCCGAGCAACGTAGGTTGGGTTAACCGCCTGCCGCGTTTACCGGCCGATTAGCCCTGCTTGACGCGGCGTAACCCACTCTACAAACGCTCTTCACTCGCCAGTCGATCCGTGACGCGACACCAGACCGCGCGGCGTGCCGCCCTGCCAGCGGCGAAACGCTCGATAGAACGGCGACAGTTCGGCAAAGCCGCAGGCCCGCGCCACTTCTCGTACGCCCAGTCCCTGATCCAGCAGGCGCAAGGCGCGTAAACGCCGCACTTCATCGTGCAATGCACGGAAGCTACTGCCCTGCTCGCTCAATGAGCGCTGCAAGGCGCTGCGATTGCTGCCCAGAGCGAGCGCACAGGCCTCGAGGCTACAGGTAGCAGTGCCCAGGTTGACCTCCAGCCAATAGCGCACCCGCACCAGCAACTGGTTTTCCACCAAACCGGCCAACTGCTTCTCGGCTTCCTCACTGAGCACCTCGAACAGCCGCGGACTGGCACTGCGCGAGGGCCGCGAGAGCAGCGCCCGCGGCAGGATCAGCACGTCGTGAGGCCGCGAGAAACGCGGCTCGACACCGAGCAGGCGACGATGCTCGGCAAGTTTGCGCGGCGCACGATGGCGAAACTCCACTCCCAACAGCGGCAGCTCGCCGCCTGCGGACGCCAGCATCTTGCTCAGCAGCACGGCCAGACATTCCATCTGCTGACGCAACGAGCCAACCTCGCGGTAGTTGAGGTCGATCACCAGCCGCGCTTCATCGCCCTGCTCCTCCAGCCGTGCGGCAAAACCGCCTGAGAGGATGTGCTGGAAGCGCACGAAAGCCTGCAGGCCCTGGCGCAGATCACGCGCCGCCAACAGCAGGTAGCTGACCACGTCCATCGGCCGTGGCTGCATCACCTCACCCAGGTGCAGGCCGATGTCGACATCCCCGCTGATACCCTCCAGCGCCTGCCAGAAGCGCGGCGCGTTGTCGTGCTCCTCTCGCGCCTCCAGCAGCGGTGCCGCCAGCGCCACGCCGGCGTAGGCGCGGCGGTAGGTGTCGGTCGGGTCGAACCCCAACGCGGCCAACGCCTCGTAGAGCAGGCGGCGCAAGGTCGAAGAATGCGTGAGGGCGACGAAGGCGTTATCGGGCATGGGGATTCCAGCGATCTTTGACCATAGACTTTCAGCATCGAGGCATATGGTCAATGCCGACGCCAGGACGCCCGCGCAAAATGCTCGCACGCTTGCCCCACAACAATAAGGATCGCCGGATGAAACGCTCCCTGACCGCCCTTGCCCTGCTGGTTGCCGCCGCAGCAGGCGGCCTGACCTGGTACCTGCACGACAAGCAACCGCAGCGCGATGGCGAGTTGGTGCTCGCCGCCCTGCAGGCGCCGGTCACGGTCGACTACGACGAACGCGGCGTGCCGCACATCCGCGCCGAGAGCGAGGCGGACATGTACCGCGCTCTGGGTTTCGTGCACGCCCAGGATCGTCTGTTCCAGATGGAGCTGCTGCGGCGTCTGGCGCGCGGTGAACTGGCCGAAGTGCTCGGCGAAAAGCTGGTGCCCACTGACCGTCTGTTCCGCACTTTGGAAATCGGCCGTCATGCCGACGCCTATGCCGCTCGGCTGGATCCCAACAGCCCGTCCACCCAGGCGCTGAATCACTATCTGGAAGGGGTCAACCAGTACCAGGCCAACCGCCCACGGCCACTAGAGTTCGACCTGCTGGGTATCGAGCCACGCCCGTTCACCGCAGCCGATACGCTCAGCGTCGCCGGTTACATGGCCTACAGCTTCGCCGCGGCCCTGCGCACCGAACCGCTGATGACCCATATCCGCGACGAGCTGGGCGCGGACTATCTCAAGCTGTTCGACCTAGACTGGCATCCGCAGGGCGTGCTTGGCACTTCCCTGGCTGCCGGCGACTGGCAGGATCTTTCCGCCCTCGCCCAACTCAGCAGCAGCGCGCTGGAGGGCACCGGTCTGCCGCAGTTCGAAGGCAGTAACGCCTGGGTGATATCCGGCAGCCGCACCGCCAGTGGCAAACCGCTGCTGGCGGGCGACCCGCACATTCGCTTCTCGCTGCCGGCCGTCTGGTACGAAGCGCACCTGCAGGCGCCCGGTTACGAGCTATATGGCTACCACCACGCACTGATTCCCAGCGCCATGCTTGGCCACAATCGTGACTTCGCCTGGAGCCTGACCATGTTCCAGAACGACGACCTCGACCTGATCGCCGAGCGCACCAATCCGGACAACCCCAACCAGGTCTGGTACCAGGGCAACTGGGTCGACCTCGAACAACGTACGGAGAGCATCAAGGTCAAGGGCGCCGAACCAGTGCAGATCACCCTGCGCCGCTCACCGCACGGGCCGATCATCAACGACGCCCTGGGCCAGACCAGCGGCAGCACGCCGATCGCCATGTGGTGGGCCTTCCTCGAAACCGATAACCCGATGCTCGACGCTTTCTACCAGTTGGGCCGCGCCGATAGCCTGGACAAGGCCCGCGCCGCCGTCGAGAAGATCGAGGCCCCCGGCCTCAACGTGCTCTGGGCCAGCGCCAGCGGTGACATCGCCTGGTGGGCCGCGGCCAAGCTGCCGCTGCGCCCGGATGGCGTCAACCCGACCTTCATCCTCGATGGCGCCAGCGCTGAAGCGGACAAACTCGGCTATCACCCCTTCAGCGCCAACCCGCAGGAAGAGAACCCCGAGCGCGGCTATATACTCTCGGCCAACTACCAGCCCGTGCCGGCCAGCGGCATCGAGATTCCCGGTTACTACAACCTGCCGGACCGCGGTCAGCGCCTCAACCAGCGCCTGAACGATGCCTCGGTGAAATGGGACACGCAGAACAGCCAGGCGCTGCAGCTCGATCCTGGTACCGGCTATGGTCCGCGCTTGCTGGTGCCGATCCTCGACGAGCTGCGCGCAGCAGCGGCGAACGATGAGGAGCGCGCACTGGTGGAGCAACTGGCCAAGTGGAATGGCGACCACGAGCTCGACTCCGTGGCCGCCACCCTGTTCAACCAGCTGACCTATCAGCTTGCCCACGAAGCCATGGCCGACGAGCTGGGCGAGGTGTTCTTCGACAGCCTGCTGCAGACCCGCGTGCTCGACACGGCCCTGCCGCGCCTGACCGCCAATGCCGATTCACCCTGGTGGAATCGCCAGGGCAGCGAGCAACGCGAGAGCCGCGCGCAGATCGTCGCCGACGCCTGGCGTGCCAGCCTGGACCACCTGCGCAGCGTTCTCGGCGATGATCCCGCAGCCTGGAGCTGGGGCCGTGGTCATACCCTTACCCATAGTCACCCGCTTGGCCAACAGCAGCCACTGGCCTGGCTACTGAATGTTGGCCCGCTGGCCGCACCGGGCGGCCATGAGACGCCGAACAACCTGTCGCACAAGGTAGGGCCGGCGCCCTGGCCGGTGGTTTACGGCCCCTCGACCCGGCGTCTGGTCGACCTGGGTGACGCCGACAAGGCCCTGGGTGGTATTCCTGTTGGCCAGAGCGGCGTGCCTTTCGATGCCCACTATGGCGATCAGGCGACCGCCCACGTAACTGGCGAGTATCAGCCACAGCACCTGAGCGACGACGACGTCAAAGCCAACAGTCAGGCCACCCTGCAGCTCCTGCCGCGCTAACAGCGGGAACACAGCGTGGTGCGCCAACGGTGCATCACGCTGCACGCTGGTGCACAGCGGCGCTGAAAATGGCGCCGCAGGCCCTCGCCTGCGGGCCTCAACCCCGAAAAACCGCGACTTGCGGCGCTGGTAATAAAACTGGCACACGCCCTGCATAGGCTAAGGCAATCCCAGTTTCGGGGACCTTGGTACAGGCAGGCCGGGGAATCCCCTTCTTTATTCGACGCCACCGCGCGTCATGTGTAACGCGCCATTGCTCGGCCAACGAGCGCGGCGCCACCCGTTTCGGGGACCTTGGTACAGGCAGGCCGGGGAATCCCCTTCTTTATTTGGGACGCAGTGCCAGTCGTGCACGCCAACGTCCATCCTCTTGCGCACCGCGCCACTCCCCGTCTAGCGGACGGGGCGATACCAGCACCAGCAGCAGATCCCGCCCGTCGCGCTCCACGCGCCAGTTCACCAGGCCCAGCGGCAGCTTCAGTTGCCCCTCGCGCACTTTCCCGTAGGCATCTTCGTAGCGATACACCAGAGCGCCATCAACATGCTCGGCCTGGCCCACCGGCTCACGGTTGAACCAGAGCTGCAATCCCTGCTCCCAGGCCTCGGCATCCTCGATACGCAGACGCGGTGGATCGAACACCCGGCCAATCATCATGCCGACGAGAAAGGCGATCAGCATCACCGATGCCATGAAACGCCAGCGCAAACGCGGCCGTGGATCTTCAGGCGGCGTAGAATGGCGCTCGTCCCAGCGCTCGGAGTGTTGCATGTTCCACGTCATCCTCTTTCAACCGGAAATTCCGCCCAATACCGGCAACATTATCAGGCTGTGCGCCAACAGCGGCTGCCAGCTGCATCTGATCGAGCCGCTGGGCTTCGAGCTGGACGACAAGCGCCTGCGCCGCGCCGGCCTGGATTATCACGAATACGCCACGCTCAAGCGCCACCCGGACCTGCAGAGTTGCCTCGAAAGCCTCGGCCAGCCGCGCCTGTTCGCCTTCACCACCAAGGGTTCGCAACCGTTCCACGAGATCGCCTACCAGCCCGGCGACGCCTTCCTGTTCGGCCCGGAAAGCCGTGGCCTGCCAGAAGAGGTGCGCAACGCCCTGCCACCCGAACAGCGCGTACGCCTGCCCATGCGCGCCGGTTGCCGCAGTCTGAATCTATCCAATACCGTGGCCGTCACCGTTTACGAAGCCTGGCGGCAGAACGGCTTCGCTGGCGCCGACTAAGGCCGCGAGCGGACACAAAAAAGCGCCCCGAAGGGCGCTTTTTCATGCAACCGAGCCGCACTTAGTGAGCGGTGGTTTCGCCGGCTTGCTGCATGCGCTGCAGCTCCTGGGCGTACAGTGCGTCGAAGTTCACCGGCGACAGCATCAGCGCCGGGAACGAGCCACGGGTCACCAGGCTGTCCAGCGCTTCGCGAGCGTAAGGGAACAGGATGTTCGGGCAGAACGCACCGAGGGTGTGGCTCATCGAGGCAGCGTCGAGGCCTTTGATCAGGAAGATGCCAGCCTGCTGCACTTCAGCGATGAAAGCGACTTCTTCGCCATTCTTCACGGTCACCGACAGGGTCAGCACCACTTCGTGGAAGTCGCCTTCCAGCGCTTTCTGGCGGGTGTTCAGGTCCAGGCCAACGCTCGGCGTCCACTCCTGGCGGAAGATTTCCGGGCTCTTCGGCGCTTCGAAGGACAGGTCCTTGACGTAGATGCGCTGCAGGGAGAATTGCGGATTCTGCGATTCGTCAGCGGCTGCGCCGCTGTTGGCTTGCTCGGTCATGGCGTTTGCCTTCCTTAACGTTGAGGTTTCAAGCGGGGCTCTGCAGCAGCGCATCGAGCTTGCCGGCGCGCTCCAGGGCATAGAGGTCGTCACAGCCACCCACGTGGGTGCTGCCGATCCAGATTTGCGGCACCGAGGTGCGCCCGGCCTTGCGGGTCATCTCCGCGCGGATGGCCGGCTGGCCGTCGACGCGGATTTCCTCGAAGTCCACCCCTTTGCTGGCCAGCAGTTGCTTGGCACGCATGCAGTAGGGGCACCAATCGCTGGAGTAGACGACCACGCTGGCCATATCACTTCACCAGCGGCAGGTTGTCGCCACGCCAGGTGGCGATACCACCAGACAGCTTGGCAGCGGTAAAACCGGCCTTCTTCAGTTCGCGGGCAATGCTGCCAGCGTGCTGGCCCATGGCGTCGACCACGACGATGGTCTTGGCCTTGTGCTTCTCCAGCTCGGCGATGCGTGCTACCACCTTGTCGTAGGGGATGTGCAGGGAGTCGACGATATGGCCGGCGGAGAAATCCTTCTGCGCACGCACGTCGAGCACCATGCCCTTGTCACTGTTGACCAGCGCAGTGAGCTCGCGGCTCGACAGGCTCTGCCCGCCCTTGCGCATTTCGGTGACGATCAGCAACACCAGCAGAACGGCGAACATTCCACTCAGTACGTAGTGGTTGATGATGAATTCAATCAGGTTGGCGAACATCTATATGGCCCAGGACGGTAAAATGCCGGCCAGTATACACAGGCCCACAGGTCGGCCAAACCCCGTCTGGCAGTGACGCGCCAGGCGCTTGGCCCTAAAATGCCGGGCTGTTCCATTGCCCCCTCAGACGCAGAGCGAGCCAGTTTAATGAGTGCCACGCCAAAACCCTTGGTTCTGATCATCCTCGACGGCTTCGGTCACAGCGACAAACCCGAGTACAACGCCATCTACGCTGCCAACACGCCGGTGTACGACCGCCTGCGCGCCACCTACCCGCACGGCCTGATCTCCGGCAGCGGCATGGACGTCGGCCTGCCGGACGGGCAGATGGGCAACTCCGAAGTCGGCCACATGAACCTCGGCGCTGGCCGCGTGGTGTACCAGGACTTCACCCGCGTGACCAAGGCGATCCGTGACGGTGAGTTCTTCGACAACGCCACGATCAACCAGGCCGTGGACAACGCCGTGGCCGCCGGCAAGGCCGTGCACATCCTCGGCCTGCTCTCCGATGGCGGCGTGCACAGCCACCAGGATCATATCGTCGCCATGGCCGAACTGGCCGCCAAGCGCGGCGCCGAGAAGATCTACCTGCACGCCTTCCTGGATGGCCGCGACACCCCACCGAAAAGCGCGCAGCCATCCATCGAATTGCTCGACGCCGCCTTCGCCCGCCTCGGCAAAGGCCGCATCGCCAGCCTCACCGGCCGCTACTTCGCCATGGACCGCGACAACCGCTGGGATCGCGTGCAGCAAGCCTACGAGCTGATCGTCGACGGCGCTGGCCAGTTCAACACCGCCACTGCCGTTGAAGGCCTGCAGGCCGCCTATGAGCGCGGCGAGAGCGACGAGTTCGTCAAGGCCACCACCATCGGCACGCCGGTGCAGGTCGAGGACGGTGACGCCGTGGTGTTCATGAACTTCCGCGCCGACCGTGCCCGCGAACTGACTCGCGCCTTCGTCGAGCCCGGCTTCAAGGAGTTCGAACGCAAACGCGCGCCGCAGGTCGGTTTCGTCATGCTCACCCAGTACGCGGCGAGCATCAAAGCGCCCAGCGCCTTCGCTCCGGAAGCGCTGACCAACGTGCTCGGCGAATACCTGGCGAAGAACGGCAAGACCCAACTGCGCATCGCCGAGACCGAGAAATACGCCCACGTCACCTTCTTCTTCTCCGGCGGCCGCGAAGAACCGTTCGAGGGTGAAGAGCGCATTCTGATTCCGTCGCCGAACGTCGCCACCTACGACCTGCTGCCAGAAATGAGCGCGCCGGCAGTCACCGACAAGATCGTCGATGCGATCGAAAATCAGCGCTATGACGTGATCATCGTCAACTACGCCAATGGCGACATGGTCGGCCATACCGGTGTGTTCGAGGCAGCAGTCAAGGCTGTGGAAACCCTCGACAGCTGCGTCGGCCGCATCACCGAGGCGCTGGCGAAGGTCGGCGGCGAAGCGCTGATCACCGCCGATCACGGCAACGTCGAGCAGATGGAAGACGAGTGCACCGGCCAGGCGCACACTGCGCATACCTGCGAGCCGGTGCCATTCATCTACGTCGGCGAACGTCCGGCACGCATCCGCGAAGGCGGTGTACTGGCCGACGTGGCGCCAACCCTGCTCAAGCTGATGGGCATCGAAAAACCGGCCGAAATGACCGGCAAGACTATCGTCGAGCTGCAGTAATCGACAGAAAACAAGAAACGCCCCGCGCCATCAGGCCTGGGGCGTTTTTTTTGCCCGGCAGCGCGGGCATACTAGGCCTCAATTCGCCCTCCGGTGTCGCCTCGCCCATGCTTCGCATCCTTGTCCTGATTCTGCTCAGCAGCCTGATCGCTCCGGCCATCGCCGACGAGCGTGCCGATACCCAGCGCCAGCTGGAAGCAGCACGCCAGGACGTGGCCGAGTTGCAGAAACTGCTGAAAAAACTGCAGCAGGAAAAATCCGGTGTGCAGCAGCAGTTGAAGAAGACCGAGACCGAGATGGGCGACCTGGAAGGTCAGGTCAAGGAACTGCAGCGCGAGCTCAAGGGCAGCGAGCAAGAAATCCAGCGCCTGGATCAGGAGAAAAAAAAACTCCAGGGCGCGCGCACTGAACAGCAGCGGCTGATCGCCATCCAGGCCCGCGCCGCCTATCAGAGCGGCCGCCAGGAGTACGTCAAGCTGCTGCTCAACCAGCAGAACCCGGAAAAATTCTCGCGCACCCTCACCTATTACGACTACCTCAGTCAGGCTCGCCTCGAGCAGCTCGCAGCATTCAACGAGACTCTGCGCCAGCTGGCCAACGTCGAGCAGGAAATCACTAGCCATCAGGCCCAGTTGCAGGCGCAGAAGGCCGGCCTGGACGAACGTCACGCCAAGCTTGCCGAGGCGCGCAAGGAGCGCCAGCAGGCCCTGGCCAAGCTAAACAGCGACTTCGCCACCCGCGACCAGCGACTCAAGGCGCGCCAGCAGGAGCAGGCCGAACTGGGCCGTGTACTGAAGACCATCGAGGAAACCCTGGCCCGCCAGGCGCGTGAAGCCGAGGAAGCGCGCAAGCGCGCCCTGGCAGCGCAGCAGGCAGAGCAGGCGCGGCCTGGCAGACAGCAGAGCAGCCAACCAAGCGGTCCGTTGGTGACGTCCGGCGCTATCTACGGCGGACCTTTCGCCAGTGCACGCGGCAAGCTGCCGTGGCCCGTCGATGGCCGATTGGTAGCACGCTACGGAACCCCACGTGGCGGCGACGCTCGTACTAAATGGGACGGCGTGCTGATCGGCGCACCCGCCGGCAGCCAGGTACGCGCCGTGCATGGTGGTCGAGTGGTATTCGCCGACTGGTTGCGTGGCGCCGGTCTGTTGGTCATTCTCGACCATGGCAATGGTTATCTGAGCCTATATGGCCACAACCAGAACCTGCTCAAGAGTGCCGGAGATGTGGTCAAAGCCGGCGAGCCCATCGCCACCGTTGGTAGCAGCGGTGGTCAGGAAACATCGGCACTGTACTTCGCCATTCGCCAGAACGGTCGTCCGAGTGATCCGGCACAGTGGTGCCGCGCGCAGGGATAATCAGGCCGAGAGCCTGATAGCGCCTCATCCATTTAGGAGTTTTTTCATGTCTCATCGCTTCCGCCCCACCTGCCTGGCCCTGGCCCTCGGGCTGCTGCTCGGCGCTCCAGCCCTGCACGCCGCCGAGCCTGCCCCCGCGCCAGCACAGGCGGCGAGCGGCAAGGCCCCTCTGCCGCTGGATGATCTGCGTACCTTCGCCGAGGTTATGGACCGCATCAAGGCCGCTTACGTCGAGCCAGTCAGCGACAAGACCCTGCTGGAAAATGCCATCAAGGGCATGCTCAGCAACCTCGACCCGCATTCGGCCTACCTCGAGCCGGAAGCCTTCGCCGAGCTGCAGGAAAGCACCAGCGGTGAATTCGGCGGCCTGGGCATCGAGGTCGGCATGGAGGACGGCTTCGTCAAGGTGGTTTCACCCATCGACGACACGCCCGCCTCGAAAGCCGGCATCCAGCCTGGCGACCTGATCGTCAAGATCGACGGCCAGCCGACCAAGGGCCTGTCGATGATGGAAGCCGTGGACAAGATGCGCGGCAAGGCCGGCAGCAAGATCGAGCTGACCCTGGTGCGTGACGGCGGTCGCCCGTTCGACCTGACCCTGACCCGTGCGGTGATCAAGGTGCGCAGCGTGAAGAGCCAGATGCTCGAAGACGGCTACGGCTATCTGCGCATCTCGCAATTCCAGGTCAACACCGGCGAGGAAGTGGGCAAGGCGCTGACCAAACTGCGCCAGGAAAACGGCAACAAGAAGCTGCGCGGCCTGGTCATGGACCTGCGCAACAACCCGGGCGGTGTGCTGCAGGCAGCCGTAGAAGTGACCGACCACTTCCTCAAGAGCGGCCTGATCGTCTACACCGAAGGTCGCCTGGCCAACTCCGAACTGCGTTTCAACGCCGACCCGGCCGATGCCAGCGAAGGTGTACCACTGGTGGTGCTGATCAACGGCGGCAGTGCGTCGGCCTCGGAAATCGTCGCTGGCGCCCTGCAGGACCATAAGCGCGCGGTACTGATGGGCACCGACAGCTTCGGCAAGGGCTCGGTGCAGACCGTGCTACCGCTGAACAACGATCGCGCCCTGAAGCTCACCACGGCGCTGTACTTCACCCCCAACGGCCGCTCGATCCAGGCCCAGGGCATCATCCCTGACATCGAAGTGGCACGCGCCAAGCTCACCCGCGAGCAGGACAGTGAAGGCATCAAGGAAGCGGATCTGCAGGGCCATCTGGGCAATGGCAACGGCGGCGCGGATCGCCCGAGCAAGGCCGCCCAGGCCGCACGCACCGAGCGTCCGCAGGACGACGACTACCAGCTGAGCCAGGCGCTGAACCTGCTCAAGGGGCTGAGCGTCACACGCGGCAACTGAGACGATACGGCAATACGAAAAAGCCCGGACAACTGTCCGGGCTTTTGCTTTGCTGCGACTTACACACCTCGTAGGGTGCGCTATGCGCACCGAGCCCGACGCCAGGGTCGGAGCTCTAGAGCCACAGAGGTTACAGATAGTTCTCGGTAATATCGTCGATGAAGCCTTCGCTGCGCAGCTCGTCCAACGCCTTCTGCAGACGCTCGACCACCTCGTCCGGGGTGTCTTTGTTCAGGGCCAGATACAGCTCGGCCTCCCTGAAACGCAGCACGGTATTGAGGCCGGTGACGTCTTCCTGCTTGGCCAGATAACGGCCAACCGGGTCGGTAGTGGCCCACAAGTCGATTTGCCCACGCACCAGCTTCTTCACGTTCTCCTGATCACGCAGGGCGTTGATCGGCGCCAGGCCCTGGCTCTCCAGGTTCTGGCTGACGGCATCGTTCTTGTAGGCACCGATACGATACTTGGCCGCGTCCTGCAGACTCGACACCTTGATGTCGTTACCCGGCGCGGCGAGCAGCACCCAACCGGTCTTGGCCAGCGGGCCAACCCACTTGAACAGCGGCTTGCGCTCCTCGGTGTAGGTGGTGGAGAACAGGCCGTAGTTGGGTTTGTCCAGCGTCAGGCGATACAGGCGGTCCCAGGGGAAACGCAGGGTCAGGGTGTAGCCAATGCCGGCACGCTTGAACATCTCACGCACGATGTCGGCGCTGATGCCGTCGATGCCGTCGTCACGGGCGAAGTTCTTGTCGTCCACCGCCATGTTGAAGGGCGGGAAATTCTCGGTCAGCAGCACCACCTTGTAATCCTGCGGCAACTCCGCGTGCGCGGAACCGCAGAGCATGAACAAGGCGACAAACAGGCTTTTCTTCAGAGTATTCAGCATAAGACGTACCGCTCGCATGATTTTGGTTATGGCTAGCGACATCCTTGCATGGGCCCGAGCCCGATCATTGGCACTCAGTGGCTCTGCCATCCATGGCAAGCGACCGGCTCGTGGCCGGTCGCGTGTTCGGTGCTTACAGGTAGTTGTTCAGCGTCGCGTCGACGAAGCCTTCACTGCGCATCTGATCCAGCGCCGCCTGCAGCTTGGCGACGATCTCGTCAGGCATTTCCTTGTTCAGCGCCAGGTACAACTCGGCGCTGTCGAAGCGCAACACCGTGCGCAGACCGGAGACACCTTCTTGCTTGGCCAGGTAGCGGCCAGCAGGATCGCCCGTGGCCCAGAGGTCGATTTGCCCGGCCACCAGCTTGCGTGCATTTTCCTGGTCACGCAACGAGGTGCTGTGCTCCACGCCCTTGTCGGTCAGGTATTCGGAGATGGCATCGCCTTTATAGGCACCGATGCGATACTGCTTGGCCTCATCCAGGCTGGTCAGATTGATCGAGCTGTCAGCCTTGGCCAGCAGTACCCAGTCGTCAGGACCGATAGGGCCAACCCATTTGAACAGTTGCTCACGCTCCGGCAGGCGCGCGGTAACGAACACGCCATAACCCGGTTTTTCCAGCGCCAGCTTGTAGATGCGATCCCAGGGGAAACGCAGGGTCAGGTTGTACTTGATCCCGGCACGCTTGAACATCTCTCTGACCACATCCGCGGCAATGCCGTCGATATTGTCTTCCTGAGCGAAGTTCTTACCGTTGATCGCCATGTTGTAGGGCGGGAAGTTCTCGGTCAGCAGGACCACGGTGTAGTTCGGGTCCACTTCGGCGCGCACCGCACCAGCGAGCACCATAAGGGTGCCAGCGAACGCGGTCAGCAGACGTTTGAACATGACATTTCTCTTTCTGTGAAAAGGCAGACCGCATCAGGATAACCGCCGTGCCCTCCCCGGCCCAGCGATTACTGGCAGTTTGCCTCAGTAGCGCGCCTCGATATTCTTCAGCGCACCCTCGGCTCGCAGCGAATCCAGTGCACTTTGCAACTTCTGCACCAGCTCGTCAGAGGTCTGCAGGTTGAGCGCCAGGTAGAGATCGGCAGTGTGCAGCTTCTGCACCATCTTGAGGTTCTCCACGCCTTCCTGGCGCGCGACGAAACGCCCCGCCTGATCAGAAGTGACCCACAGATCGATCTGCCCGCGCTCCAGCTTGCGCACGTTCTCGGTATCACGCAGCGCCGTTTGCACCTCTATGCCCTTGTCGAGCAAAAAACGAGTCTTGGCATCGCCCTTGTAGCCACCAATGCGGTAACGCCGGGCATCCTCCAGCGAGCCCAACTGGATGGCGCTATCACCCTTGGCGAATAGCACCCAATCGTTGCTCGCGATCGGCCCGACCCACTTGAACAGCTTTTCACGCTCAGCCGTGCGCGCCGTCGAGAACAGGCCATAGCCGGCATCATCCAGGGTCTGCTGGTAAACGCGCTGCCAGGGGAAGCGCAGGATCAGTTTGCAATCGACTTCGGCTCGCTCGCAGACGGCGCGCAGGATATCGGCACTGATACCGGTAACGTTGTCATCACGCGCGAAGTTGTTGCCACCAACCGACATGTTGAACGGCGGCAGGTTCTCAGTGAGCAGCACCAGCGACTCTGCGCGCGCAAGGCTCAGACCGCAGGTAAGGGCCAGGATGGTCACGAATCGAAGAAGGAACATGCAGACTCCGTGTCGAAAATGTTCAGCAAAAGATGACCCTCCGCAATAGCGGGAGCCAAGGATTCAGGGATGTGAGGTCAATGGTAGCCAGATCGCTGGCACTTTGCCGTCGACTCGCCCGCAGCTTTGCCCGAAAGCAGCGTCATTCGGGCGATACGTGGCGCTCAGAGCCGCTTGCGGCCCGAGCGCCTACAGATCAGCGCACCACGATACCGCGACTGGCCAGGTAGGCCTTGGCTTCCGGCACGGTGTACTCGCCGAAATGGAAGATGCTTGCGGCCAGCACGGCATCGGCCTTGCCTTCGAGGATGCCATCGGCCAGGTGCTGCAGGTTGCCGACGCCACCAGAGGCGATCACCGGCACGCGCACGGCCTCACTGATGGCGCGGGTCACGCCCAGGTCGTAGCCGCTCTTGACGCCGTCCTGATCCATGCTGGTGAGCAGGATCTCACCGGCGCCCAGCTCTTCCATCTTGCGCGCCCACACCACGGCATCCAGGCCGGTCGGTTTGCGCCCGCCATGGGTGAAGATTTCCCAGCGGCCCGGCTCGCCCGGCGCGGAAACACGCTTGGCGTCGATGGCGACGACGATGCACTGCGAGCCGAAACGTGCAGCGGCTTCACCGACGAACTCAGGGTTGAATACGGCGGCAGTGTTGATCGATACCTTGTCGGCACCGGCATTGAGCAGATTGCGAATGTCCTGCACGGTGCGCACGCCGCCACCGACGGTCAGCGGGATGAACACCTGGCTGGCCATGCGCTCGACGGTGTGCAGGGTGGTGTCACGGCCATCGACGCTGGCGGTGATGTCGAGGAAGGTAATCTCATCCGCGCCCTGCTCATCGTAGCGACGAGCGATTTCCACCGGGTCACCGGCATCGCGGATGTTCTCGAACTTGACGCCCTTGACCACGCGACCGTTGTCCACGTCCAGGCAAGGAATGATGCGTTTGGCCAATGCCATTTCGACTTCTCTCGTAGGGTGCGCCGCGCGCACCAATGAACCGTCAGCGGTGCGCACTGCGCACCCTGCCCATTAACCCTTGAAGTTGTCGCAGAAGGCCTGCGCCTCGGCCACATCCAGGGTGCCTTCGTAGATGGCACGGCCAGTGATGGCGCCGATGATGCCGGGCGAACGCGCCAGCAGCAGCTTCTCGATATCGCCGAGGTTGTGGATACCACCGGAAGCGATCACAGGGATGCGGCTGGCGGCAGCCAGTGCAGCAGTGGCTTCGACGTTGCAGCCTTGCATCATGCCGTCTTTGGCGATGTCGGTATAAACGATGGCGGACACACCGTCAGCCTCGAAGCGCTTGGCCAGGTCGGTCGCCTGCACACTGGACACTTCCGCCCAGCCGTCGGTGGCGACGAAACCATCTTTCGCATCCAGGCCTACGATGACCTTGCCAGGGAACGCCTTGCACGCCTCGGCGACGAACTCGGGCTCTTTGACGGCCTTGGTGCCGATGATCACGTAACTGACGCCGGCGCGCACATAGTGCTCGATGGTCTCCAGGGTGCGGATGCCGCCGCCGATCTGGATCGGCAGGGTCGGATAGCGCTTGGCGATGGCGGTGACCACTTCACCATTGACCGGCTGGCCTTCGAAGGCGCCGTTGAGATCGACCAGGTGCAGACGGCGGCAACCGCCCTCGACCCACTTGGCGGCCATGCTCACCGGATCATCGGAGAACACAGTGGAGTCTTCCATACGGCCCTGACGCAGACGCACGCAAGCGCCGTCCTTGAGATCGATAGCGGGGATAATCAGCATCGGTTGAACCTGCTCAAGTTTGAATTCGGTATGGCGCTCAGCTCTTCTCGAGCGCCCAGAGGTCGCTCTCGATGCTTTCGAACCTGTCTTTCAGGTGCGCCTGCACATCGAGAATCGCCTTGTTGTAATAGTGCGGCGCCAGCTCGCGAGTGATCTGGTCGAGGACTTCCTGCACTTCGAAGGTGCCCAGCTGCAGCTCGAAACGCTCATCGAGAAAGCGCTGCAACATCAGCAGCGCGGCCTGCTCCTGGGCAGGCTCGAGCGCGAGAACGGGGACCTTGGCGCGAGCCATTACCAGCGACCATCCCAGGCGGCGAAGTTCTGCAGCAACTGCAGGCCGTGGGTATGGCTCTTCTCCGGGTGGAACTGCACGGCGAAGCGCGAGCCTTCGGCCAACGCGGCGGCGAAGTCCTTGCCATAGTGACCGCGACCGACCACCTGCTGCGGCTTGCCGGCTTCGATGTAATAGCTGTGCACGAAGTAGAAGCGCGCGTGGTCGGGAATGTCGTGCCACAGCGGATGCTTGACCGCCTGCGCCACTTCGTTCCAGCCCATGTGCGGCACCTTCAGGCGCTCGCCTTCCTCGGCCAGGTCCTTGCCGAAGAAGCGTACCTGGCCGGGAAACAGGCCGATGCAATCGACGCCGTCGTTCTCCTCGCTGCGCTCGAGCAGCGCCTGCATGCCGACGCAGATGCCGAGGAACGGGCGGTCGGCACTGACTTCACGCACCAGCTCATCGAAGCCCAGGCGTTTGATCTCGGCCATGCAGTCGCGGATCGCGCCGACACCGGGGAACACCACGCGGTCTGCTTCGCGGATCACCTTGGCATCGGACGTCACCAGCACGCGGCCAGCGCCGACATGCTCCAGCGCCTTGGCCACCGAGTGCAGGTTGCCCATGCCATAGTCGATTACGGCTACCGTCTGCATTTACAGGCAGCCCTTGGTCGACGGCATCTGCCCGGCCATGCGCGGGTCCAGCTCGACAGCCATGCGCAACGCGCGGCCGAAGGCCTTGAACACGGTCTCGATCTGGTGGTGGGTGTTGTGCCCACGCAGGTTGTCGATGTGCAGGCTGACCAGGGCGTGGTTGACGAAGCCCTGGAAGAACTCCTGGAACAGATCGACATCGAAGTTGCCAACCACCGCGCGGGTGAACGGCACGTGCATCTGCAGGCCCGGACGCCCGGAGAAGTCGATCACCACGCGCGACAGCGCTTCGTCCAGCGGCACGTAGGAATGGCCGTAACGGGTCATGCCCTTCTTGTCGCCAATGGCCTTGGTAAAGGCCTGGCCGAGGGTAATGCCGACGTCCTCGACGGTGTGGTGGTCGTCGATATGCAGATCGCCCTTGCACTCGATATCGAGGTCGATCAGACCATGACGGGCGATCTGGTCGAGCATGTGCTCGAGAAAAGGCACACCAATGTCAAACTTGGCCTTGCCGGTGCCATCCAGGTTGATCGAGACCTTGACCTGGGTTTCCAGGGTGTTGCGCTCGACGAATGCCGTACGTTCGGCCATCACCAGCTCCACGAATTACTAACGGAAAAAGGCCAGCATTATAGGCGTGCCGGGGCGGCAACGGCTACCGGCGATGGTCGGACGGGCAGAAACGAAAAAGCCCGCGCAGGCGCCAGGCCTGCACGGGCTTTTCACAAGCACGACGTTACTGGAACAGCACGACGGTCTTCTGCAGGGTGATCCACACACCCCAGGCCAGCGGAATACCCACCACCAGCCAGGCGGCGACTGCCACCGGCTTGGTCGACGGGTCAGCCGACCACTCCAGCTCGCTCGCTGCCGGTGCCGATTTCTCGCCATGGGCGCGCTCGGCGGCCAGCTCGGCCTCGGTCATGAAGTACTTCGGCGCCACCGGACGTACCAGGGCGTTGCAGATGAAGCCCAGCACCAGCAAGCCGGCGAGGATGTACAGGGTGATGTCGTAGGCCGCGGCCTTCTCCACACCGATGCTCAGCTGGTACTCGCGCAGGTAGTTGACCAGCACCGGACCGAGCACACCTGCAACGGCCCAGGCAGTCAGCAGGCGACCGTGGATCGCGCCGACCATCTGCGTGCCGAACAGGTCAGCCAGGTAAGCCGGCACGGTGGCAAAACCACCGCCGTACATCGACAGGATGATGCAGAACGCCAGCACGAACAGCGCCAGGCTGCCCAGGTGACCCAGCATCGGTACCGCGGCGTAGAGCGCGAAGCCCAGGCCGAAGAACACGAAGTAGGTGCCCTTGCGGCCGATGAAGTCCGAGCAGGAGGCCCAGAAGAAGCGGCCGCCGATGTTGAACAGACTGAGCAGACCGGTGAAGCCGGCGGCAATCGCGGCGATCTCGGCCAGTTGCGCGGCATTCAGCTCGTTGAATGCCAGATCGATACCGATCAGCTTGCCGGCGAAAACTTCCTGCAGCAGCGGCGAGGCCATGCCGATGATGCCGATACCCGCCGACACGTTCAGGCACAGCACAGCCCAGACCAGCCAGAACTGCGGAGTCTTCCACGCGGTATTAACGTGTACGTGCCCCTTGGTGATCATCGCATTGTTGGCCTTGGCTGCCGGCGCGGTCCAGCCTGCCGGCTTCCAGCCGGTCGGCGGTACGCGGTAGGACAGCGCGCCGCCCATCATGAAGATGAAGTAGATCACCGCCATGACCACGAAGCTCTGCCACACGCCAACGCCTTCAGCCGAGGCGAAGTGATTCATCAGGATTGCCGCCAGCGGTGCCCCGACCATCGCACCACCACCGAAGCCCATGATCGCCATGCCGGTGGCCATGCCACGCTTGTCCGGGAACCACTTGATCAGGGTCGATACTGGCGAGATGTAGCCCAGGCCCAAGCCGATACCGCCGATTACCCCCGAGCCCAGCCATAGCAGCCAGATCTGATGGGTATAGATACCCAGCGCGGAAATCAGCAGACCGCCGCACCAGCACAGCGCGGAAACCACACCCGCCTTGCGCGGGCCAGCGTGCTCCAGCCAGCCACCCCAGATGGCAGCCGAGCAGCCGAGGAAAACGAAGAACAGGGTGTAGATCCAGCCGAGCATGGAGATCTGCCAGTCGCAGTTGCTGGCGAAGATCTGCTCGAAGAAGCCCATTTCCGGGGCACAAGCCGTGGCAGCGGTGATACCGACCGCCTTGGAGAGCGGCAGCCAGAATACCGAGAAGCCGTAGGCCATGCCGATACACAGGTGAATGGCGAGAGCGGCTGGCGGAACCAGCCAACGGTTGAAACCGGGGCGCGCGATGATGCGTTCCTTGGACAGGAATGCCGGCTTCGCAGCAGCACCATCCAATGCAAAGGCGTCAGTCATAGGTAGGTCTCTTCTTATGGTTACGAGCAAGCAAGGGCAATAGCGTCAGCTCGACGAGGCAAAAGCTTGCGGAGAGTAGCACCAGGGCGCGACAAATCGCCGCGCAAGAAGTCAATTTTTATCAAAACATGCAGATTTATTGTTTTTTTCGCAAAAACCCAAAAGGCCTCATCTATTGCATGATAGATGGCGTCGATACACACACTGGTCCGTTGCAGGCCGCAGCTTCGGGGAACCGCTCGAACCTATTCCGATCCAAGCTCGAGCCGATCCCCATTCAACGCCTCAAGCAGGCGCCTGGGCATAGCAGCATGACGCTATAATCGGCAGTCGTCTGCACACCGCCATTCCAGCTCTCAAAACCAAGGACCCGTCCATGAAAGCGCTAGGCAAGATCCTGGGCCTTTTCTTTCTCGGCTTGCTGCTGATCGTAGTGGCGCTGCTATTCGCCCTGACCCATCTGTTCGACCCTAACGACTACAAGGACGAAATCCGCCAGATCGCCCACGACAAGGCCAATCTCGACCTGCAGCTCAGGGGCGACATCGGCTGGAGCCTGTTCCCCTGGCTGGGCCTGGAACTGACCGACGCCACTCTGGCCAGCGCCGACACCCCGGACAAGCCCTTCGCCGACCTGCGCATGATCGGCCTGTCAGTGCGCGTGATGCCACTGCTGCGCAAGGAAGTGCAGATGAGCGACATCCGCGTCGATGGCCTCAACCTCAATCTGCAGCGTGACGACAAAGGCCATGGCAACTGGGAAGGTGTCGGCCGCCCCGCTCAGGCCAGTGCGCCACAGCAAACGCCCAGCGAGCCGGCGCCGAGCGAAACTACGCCGCCTACCCAGCCGAGCGACAAACCGGCCGGCCAACCGCTCAAGCTGGACATCGACAGCCTGACCCTGAGCAACTCGCGCGTCGACTACAGCGATGCTCAAAAGGGCCAGCAATTCACCGTCGAGAATATCGAGCTGAAAACCGGCGCCATCCGCGAAGGCGCCAGCATCCCGGTCAAGCTCAGCGCCTTCTTCGGCACCAACCAGCCAGTACTGCGCGCACGCAGCGAGGTTGAAGGCCAACTGCGCTTTGATCGCGCACTCAAGCGCTATCAATTCGAGGACCTCAAGCTGGCCGGCGAAGCCTCGGGGGAACCGCTCAAAGGCAAGACCCTCAACTTCTCCGCCCAGGGCCAGTTGCTGCTCGACCAGGCAGCCAATATCGCCGAATGGAACGGGCTGAAGCTCTCAGCCAACCAGTTGCGCGCCCTCGGAGAAATCAAGGCACGCGAGTTGGACAAGGACGCCAAGATCTCCGGCGGCCTGTCCATTGCCTCGCTCAACCTGCGCGAGTTCCTCGAAGGTGTCGGCGTTGAACTGCCCGCCATGCAGGCCAGCGATAGCCTCAGCCAGTTCGAACTGGTCAGCCGCCTGAACGGCTCGAGCCAGGGCATGATGTTCGAAGAGCTCAACCTCAAGCTCGACGGCAGCACCTTCACTGGCCAGCTCGGCGTGGCCGATGTCAGCAAACAGGCGCTGCGCGTCGACCTCAAGGGCGACAAGCTCGACCTGAACCGCTACCTGCCACCCAAAACCCAGGACAGCGCCGCTGCTGCACGCAAGGCCGAAGTCAAGGACAGCATCGCCGACGCCGGCAAGGATGGCTCTACCCCACTACCCAAAAAACCCACCCAGCAGGCCTGGAGCGACGAGAAAGTGCTGCCGGTGGATCAGCTGCGCAAGCTCGACATGCAACTGGCGCTCAGCCTCGCCCAGCTCACCTACGACAAGCATCAGCTCAGCGACGTCAATCTCAAGGCAAACGGTCGTGGCGGCCTGATCACGGTGGAAGAGGCGCGTGGCAAACTGCAGGGTGGCAGCTTCGTCGGCAACGGCCGTATCGACGTGCGCCAGGCCGAGCCTATGCTCAGCCTGGAACAACGCCTCAGTCGCATGCCGCTGGAGCCATTACTGAAGAAGGATGATCAACCCTCGCCGATCAAGGGTCTGCTCGACCTCGACGCCAAGTTCAACACGCGCGGCAACAGCCAGAAGGCCTGGATCGAAGCGCTCAATGGCAACGCCAGCTTCGTCCTCAACGACGGCGTGCTGGTCGACGCCAACCTCGAACAGCAGCTATGCCGTGGCATCGCCACCCTCAACCGCAAGACACTGAGCAACCCGCCGACCGGCAAGGACACCCCCTTCCGCGAACTCAAGGGCAGCCTCAGCGTGCGCGATGGCGTCGCCCATAACCCGGACCTCAAGGCCCAGGTGCCGGGCCTGGCAGTCAGCGGCAACGGTGATCTCGACCTGCGCGTGCTCGGCCTCGACTACAAGGTTGGCATCACCCTGGAAGGCGACCAGCGCGAAATGCCGGACCCGGCCTGCCAGGTCAACGAGCGCTACGTCGGCATCGAATGGCCGCTGCGCTGCCGTGGCCCGCTGGAGCTCGGCGCCAAGGCCTGCCGCCTGGATCAGGACGGCCTCGGCAAGATCGCCGCACGCCTGGCCGGCAACAAGCTGACCGAGAAGCTGGAAGAGAAGCTCGGCGACAAGGTCAGCCCGGAACTGAAAGACGCACTCAAGGGCCTGTTCAACCGATGAGCCCCGAGCAATTCAACGGCGCCGTACTGGCCTGGTACGACCAGCACGGGCGCAAGGATCTGCCCTGGCAGCAGAACATCACGCCCTACCGCGTGTGGGTCTCGGAGATCATGCTGCAGCAGACCCAGGTCAGCACCGTGCTCGGCTATTTCGATCGTTTCATGGCCGCGTTGCCGACCGTGAAGGATCTGGCCGAAGCGCCTGAAGACGAAGTGCTGCACCACTGGACGGGCCTGGGTTACTACACCCGCGCGCGCAACCTGCAGAAGACCGCACAGATCGTCATGCGCGAGCACGGTGGCGAGTTCCCGCGCAGCGTCGAGGCGCTCAGCGAACTGCCCGGCATCGGCCGCTCCACCGCCGGCGCCATCGCCAGCTTGAGCATGGGCGTACGCGCGCCCATCCTCGACGGCAACGTCAAGCGCGTACTGGCGCGCTACGTCGCGCAAGAGGGCTATCCCGGCGAACCGAAAGTGGCCAAGCAATTGTGGGACGTGGCCGAGCGCTTTACCCCGCACGAACGGGTCAACCACTACACCCAGGCGATGATGGACCTCGGCGCAACCCTCTGCACCCGCAGCAAACCCACCTGCCTGCTGTGCCCGGTGCGCAGCGGCTGTCAGGCCCATCTGCTCGGCCTGGAAATCCGCTACCCGGTGTCCAAGCCGCGCAAGACACTGCCGCAAAGACGCACCCTGATGCCGCTGCTGGTCAACGCTGCTGGTGACATCCTGCTCTATCGCCGCCCATCGACAGGCCTGTGGGGCGGACTCTGGAGCCTACCGGAGCTGGACGACCTCGAGCAGCTCCACGACCTCGCCCAGCAGCAACAACTGACCCTAGGCGAACGCCGCGAACTGGAAGGCCTGACCCACACTTTCAGCCACTTCCAACTGGCCATCGAACCCTGGCTAGTCGAGGCAACCGAACAGCCGGGCCGCGTGGCCGAGGCCGACTGGCTCTGGTATAACCTCGCCACCCCGCCGCGCCTGGGCCTCGCCGCCCCGGTGAAGAAACTGCTGAAACGCGCGGCGCAAGCCATTACCGCTGGAGAACCGACATGACCCGCACCGTACAGTGCCGCAAATACAAACAGGAACTGCCCGGCCTGGATCGCGCGCCCTACCCTGGCCCCAAAGGCGAAGACATCTTCACCAACGTTTCCAAGCAAGCTTGGGACGAGTGGCAGAAGCACCAGACCATGCTGATCAACGAGCGTCGCCTGAACATGATGAACGCCGAGGACCGCAAGTTCCTCCAGGCCGAGATGGACAAGTTCCTCTCAGGCGAGGAATACGCCCAGGCCGAAGGCTATGTACCGCCGAGCGAGTGACGACACCTGCGGGAGGGGCTTTAGCCGCGACAACCACTGCATTACTGCACATGCAGCACCCGGCGCGCCCACCCCGCTTTTCCCGCTTACGAACCTAAGCGCCCGAAATAATTAAATATTTTTCAAACCTGCGCTTGACACTGATCCTTCAAATCCGTCTAATAGCGCCCCGTTGGCCCAGGTAGCTCAGTTGGTAGAGCAGGGGATTGAAAATCCCCGTGTCGGCGGTTCGATTCCGTCCCTGGGCACCATTGATATATGACAAAGAGCCTCAGCCATGCGCTGGGGCTTTTTGCTTTCTGTCTCCGGCAATTTTCTCGTGCCATTATTTCGCCTGCGCGACAAGCAACTGTAACCAGGCGACACCTGCGACCCAGCGAGCCTCTATCGCCCGGCAAACGGCTTGGCGGTCACGGAAACGCTATGCTAGCTTGGCCGCCAGCCAGGACGGCCCGCCGTACGCCGGAGCGCATTCGAAGAAGAAGAGGACCCCACCCCATGGCCGAGGCGACGCCCGCGCTGGAAATCCGCAACCTGCACAAACGCTACGGCGATCTCGAAGTGCTCAAGGGTATTTCCCTGACGGCCAAAGACGGCGACGTCATCTCGATTCTCGGCTCCTCCGGTTCCGGCAAATCCACCTTCCTGCGCTGCATCAATCTGCTGGAAAACCCGCATCAGGGTCAGATTTTCGTCGCCGGCGAGGAGCTCAAGCTCAAGGCCGCGAAGAATGGCGATCTGGTTGCTGCCGACAACAAGCAGATCAACCGCCTGCGCAGCGAGATCGGCTTCGTCTTCCAGAACTTCAATCTGTGGCCGCACATGAGCGTCCTCGACAACATCATCGAGGCGCCGCGCCGCGTGCTCGGCCAAAGCAAGGCCGAAGCCATCGAGATCGCTGAGGCGCTGCTGGCCAAGGTCGGCATCGCCGACAAACGCCATGTTTATCCCAACCAGCTTTCCGGCGGCCAGCAGCAGCGCGCGGCCATCGCTCGCACCCTGGCCATGCAGCCGAAGGTAATCCTGTTCGACGAGCCAACTTCTGCCCTCGACCCGGAGATGGTACAAGAAGTGCTTAATGTGATTCGCGCGCTTGCCGATGAGGGTCGCACCATGCTGCTGGTGACCCATGAGATGAGTTTCGCTCGCCAGGTTTCCAGTGAGGTGGTGTTCCTCCACCAGGGCCTGGTCGAGGAACAGGGGCCACCCGCCCAGGTGTTCGACAACCCGAACTCGGCACGCTGTAAACAATTCATGTCCAGCAATCGCTAACACGGAGCAACATGCATGCAGAACTATAAGAAGATCCTGCTGGCCGCAGCCGCTACTCTGGCTTTCGGCACCAGCGCTGTCGCAGCTGACAAACTGAAACTCGGCACCGAAGGCGCCTACCCGCCCTTCAACCTGATCGACGCTAGCGGCAAGGTCACTGGTTTCGATATCGAAATCGGCCAGGCACTGTGCGCCAAGATGCAGGCAGAGTGCGAAGTGGTCACCTCTGACTGGGATGGCATCATCCCGGCTCTGAACGCCAAGAAGTTCGATTTCCTGATCGCCTCGATGTCGATCACCGAAGAGCGCCAGGCCGCGGTCGACTTCACCGAACCCTACTACACCAACAAACTGCAGTTCATCGCACCGAAGTCGGCTGACTTCAAGACCGATGCCGCCAGCCTCAAAGGCAAGGTAATCGGCGCCCAGCGCGCTACCATCGCCGGCACCTGGCTGGAAGACAACATGGGCAAGGTGGTCGACATCAAGCTGTATGACACTCAGGAAAACGCCTACCTCGACCTGGCTTCGGGCCGTCTCGATGGCGTTCTGGCCGACACCTTCGTCAACTGGGAATGGCTCAAGAGCGACGCCGGCAAAGAGT
The DNA here is from genome assembly GCF_032621725.1 of Pseudomonas sp. zfem001. Lineage (NCBI taxonomy): Bacteria > Pseudomonadati > Pseudomonadota > Gammaproteobacteria > Pseudomonadales > Pseudomonadaceae > Pseudomonas > Pseudomonas sp. zfem001. Next base: position 415,496 of record NZ_JAVYJI010000003.1, read on the forward strand.
TCGAATTCAAGGGCGACCCTGTATTCGACAACGACAAGATCGGTATCGCCGTACGCAAGGGCGATCCGCTGCGCGAGAAGCTGAACGCCGCTCTGCAAGCCATCGTCGAAGACGGCACCTACAAGCAGATCAACGACAAGTACTTCCCGTTCAGCATCTACTGATGACCTGAAGGCACCGCGCCGCCCATTGGGCGGCGCAGTTGCCCGAGCCCTCCGATGATTTTTGACCTCCACGGATTCGGCCCCGCCCTGGCCGCCGGCACCCTGATGACCATCAAACTGGCGCTGTCCGCGCTGGCTGTAGGTCTGGTGCTCGGCCTGCTCGGTGCGCTGGCCAAGACTTCGCCGTACAAGCCGCTGCAGTGGCTCGGCGGCAGCTATTCCACCCTGGTGCGGGGCATTCCCGAACTGCTCTGGGTACTGCTGATCTATTTCGGCACGGTCGGCCTGATGCGCAGCCTGGCCGATCTGCTTGGTGTCGAGAGCCTGGAGCTCTCCGCCTTCGCCGCAGGCACCATCGCCCTCGGCCTGTGCTTCGGCGCCTACGCCACCGAAGTGTTCCGCGGCGCCATCCTGGCTATCCCCAAGGGCCACCGCGAAGCCGGCCAGGCGCTCGGTATGTCCAAGGGTCGCATTCTCTGGAAGCTGATCCTGCCGCAGATGTGGCGCATCGCCCTGCCCGGCCTGGGTAACCTGTTCATGATTCTGATGAAGGACACCGCGCTGGTGTCGGTAATTGGCCTGGAAGAGATCATGCGTCGCTCGCAGATCGCCGTGACCGCCAGCAAAGAGCCTTTCACCTTCTACATGGTTGCCGCCTTCATCTATCTGGGCCTGACCGTTCTCGCCATGATCGGCATGCACTTCCTTGAAAAGCGCGCCAGCCGCGGCTTCGTCCGGAGCGCCTCATGAATTGGGAAGTTATTATCAAATGGCTGCCACGCCTGTCCGAAGGCGCGCTGCTGACCCTCGAACTGGTGGCCATCGCTGTCGTCGCAGGGCTCATCCTCGCACTGCCGATGGGCATCGCCCGCGCATCCAAGCACTGGTATGTGCGCGCCCTGCCCTATGGCTACATTTTCTTCTTCCGCGGCACGCCGCTGCTGGTGCAGCTGTTCCTGATCTATTACGGCCTGGCCCAGTTCGATGCCGTCCGCCAGGGCCCACTCTGGCCCTACCTGCGCGACCCGTACTGGTGCGCCGTATTGACCATGACGCTGCACACAGCCGCCTATATTGCCGAGATCCTGCGCGGCGCCATTCAGGCCGTACCGCCCGGAGAGATTGAAGCGGCACGGGCGCTGGGTATGTCGCGACCGCAGGCGATGCTTTACATCATCCTGCCACGCGCCGCTCGCATCGGCTTGCCGGCGTACAGCAACGAAGTGATTCTGATGCTCAAGGCCAGCGCACTGGCCAGCACGGTGACGCTGCTGGAACTGACAGGTATGGCTCGGACCATCATCGCTCGCACCTATTTGCCAGTGGAGATCTTCTTCGCCGCTGCGATGTTCTACCTGGCGATAACCTTCGTGCTGGTACAGGCCTTCCGCCTGCTCGAACGCTGGCTACGCGTCGACGCCTGCCAGGGTCGCTAAGCCAACCGGGCAGCCCTCTTGATGCGGGCAGCCCGGCTCAACCAGACGCATACGCACCATGTCCGAGCCCATTCTTACCTCAGGCGATCTGCTCGCTCGCTTCCAGGCCCTGGACAGTTTTCTTCTGCAGCATCAGGCGCTCTGGCGCCCTCGGCCGTTTCATTACCTGCAACTGCCATGGGAAAGCGAGCTGCCAGAGCTCGCCGCCTGGCTACGCAGCCGCTCCCTGGAACAGGCCGAGGCCAGCGACAACAGCCCTTTCGCGCTCGGTGGGCCAGCGCCCTTCCCTGAGCTGGCCCACCGAGCGCAAGCGCTTAGCGGGCTCGGTGAGATTCCAAGCCTGGACAGTCCTCCGCGTGCGCACACCTTCAGCGTCGATGTACCCGGCAGAAAGCTGGATCAGATCCAGGCCTTCGCGAACCATCTGCAGTTTCGCCAGCGCCCCGCGCACTGGCTCGACTGGTGTTCCGGCAAAGGCCACCTCGGTCGCTGGCTGACTCATGATGACCAGCATCTGACCTGCCTGGAATACGATCCGGCACTGATCGAGTCCGGTAGCGCACTGAGCAAGCGCCTGGGATTGGCTGCCGCCCATCTACAGCAGGATGTGCTGGCCGATGATTGCAGCGAGCGCCTGCGCAAAGAGCACACGCCAGTGGCGCTGCACGCCTGCGGCGACCTGCACGTACGCCTGCTGCAACTGGCCAGTCGCAACGGCTGCACCCAGCTGGCGGTGGCGCCCTGCTGCTACAACCGTATCGCCGGCCAGCAGTACCAACCGCTGTCAGCAGCGGCGCAGGGCTCAAGCCTGCAGCTATCACGTGACGATCTCGGCCTGCCACTGAGCGAAACCGTCACCGCTGGCGCTCGTGTGCGCAGACAACGCAGTCAGTCGATGGCCTGGCGCCTGGCTTTCGACCTGCTGCAGCGCCAGCTACGTGGCATCGATGAATACCTGCCAACACCATCGCTGCCCAGCGACTGGTTCAGCAAACCTTTCGCCAACTTCTGTCATGACCTCGCCAAGCTGCGCGACGTGCCGTTGCCCGGTGAGCAGGACTGGCCGGCATTGGAAGCTCGCGGCTGGCAACGCCTGGCCGAAGTGCGCAACCTGGAGTTGCTGCGCAACCTGTTCCGCCGGCCACTTGAACTCTGGCTACTGCTCGACCGCGCCTTGTATCTGCAGGAGCAGGGCTACCACGTGAAGCTAGGCATCTTCTGCGATTACCAACTGAGCCCGCGCAACCTGCTGCTACTGGCCGAGCGCGACTGAGTTGCACACAGAAGCTGTGGATAACTCTGTTGATCCTTTCTGGGCAAATGCTGCAAAGCCACTTGGTAATTGCCTCGTAGACATCTGATCATTTTTCGAACAGCCCTCGAAGCCCTAACAAAAACAATAACTTGCGAAAAATAGTGATCTAACGCACAGAGCCGGTGCGCGACCGTCGCGCGCGCCTTCTCTTTGTGCATAAGCCAAAAGCTGCTGATAGCCGAGCCCGGAAAAACCTGGCTCGAAGGTGGCTTTACTCAGGCCGATGAATGGATATAATGGCGGCCCTTCAGTGCCGGTATAGCTCAGCTGGTAGAGCAACTGACTTGTAATCAGTAGGTCCCGGGTTCGACTCCTGGTGCCGGCACCATCTAATATCAAGGCCTGCTTTCATGCAGGCCTTTTTTGTTTTTGCTCCTGCCCACATCCGTCGCTTGTTCATTGCACTTACCGCACTCGGCTCGTGGGTATGGCGAAAGGTTACATAGCGAGGTTATGAGCAGATGCGCATTCTTGTTACCGGCGGCGCCGGCTTCATCGGTTCGGCTCTGATTCGTCATCTGATTCAGAACACCGAACATGAGGTACTTAACCTCGACAAACTGACCTACGCCGGCAACCTGGAGTCGCTCACCCCCGTTGATGACAACCCGCGCTACCGCTTCGTCCAAGGCGACATTGGCGACAGCGAATGCGTTGCGGCGATACTGGCCGAGTTCCAGCCGGACGCCATCATGCACCTGGCCGCCGAGTCCCACGTCGACCGTTCCATCGATGGCCCGGCCGCGTTCATCCAGACCAATATCGTCGGCACCTATAGCCTGCTGGAAAGCACCCGCGCCTACTGGCTTGGCCTGAGCGCTGAGCGCAAGGCGGCCTTTCGCTTCCATCACATATCCACCGACGAGGTGTACGGCGACCTACACGGTGTCGACGATCTCTTCACCGAAACCACCCCTTACGCGCCCAGCTCGCCTTATTCGGCGAGCAAGGCGGCGTCCGACCATCTGGTACGCGCCTGGCAGCGCACCTATGGTCTGCCGGTGCTGCTCACCAACTGCTCGAACAACTACGGCCCCTATCATTTCCCTGAAAAGCTGATCCCGCTGATGATCCTCAACGCCTTGGCGGGCAAACCGCTGCCGGTGTATGGCAACGGCCAGCAAGTGCGCGACTGGCTGTACGTGGAAGATCACGCGCGAGCGCTGCTCAAGGTGGTCAGCGAGGGCAAGGTCGGCGAGACCTACAACATCGGCGGCCACAATGAGCAGAAGAACCTCGATGTGGTACGCACCATCTGCGCGCTGCTGGAGGAGCTGGCGCCGCAGAAGCCGGCCGGTATCGCGCACTATGAAGACCTGATCACCTACGTGCAGGATCGCCCCGGCCACGACCAGCGCTACGCTATCGACGCCAGCAAGATCGAGCGCGAGCTCAGCTGGGTACCGCAGGAAACCTTCCAAACCGGACTGCGCAAGACGGTGCAGTGGTACCTGGACAATCTCGACTGGTGCCGCCGCGTGCAGGATGGTAGCTATCAAGGTCAGCGACTCGGCGCACTCTAAGGAGCCTATTGATGATCTGATGCGCGTCGGCCCTGCTGCGTTAAAAACAGCCTCAGAATGCTCATTTACAACTCGTAAACTCCGCTTCCTCGCCTGTTTTTGCCTTGCATGGCTCTAGCTCGCGAGATCCTAAACAGGCTCCAAGGAGCAGGAATAATGAAAGGCATCATTCTCGCCGGCGGTTCCGGCACTCGCTTGCACCCCATCACCCTCGGCGTCTCCAAGCAGTTGCTGCCAATCTATGACAAGCCGATGATCTATTACCCGTTGTCGGTGCTGATGCTGGCCGGCATTCGCGAGATTCTGATCATCTCCACCCCAGAAGACCTGCCTAACTTCCGCAAGATGCTCGGCGACGGCAGCCAGTTCGGCGTCGAACTGCAGTATGCCGAGCAACCCTCGCCTGATGGCCTGGCGCAGGCCTTCCTGATCGGCGAGTCGTTCATTGGTAACGACTCGGTGTGCCTGATCCTCGGCGACAACATCTTCCATGGTCAGCACTTCACCGAGAAGCTGCTGCGCGCAGCCAGCCACGACAGCGGCGCCACGGTCTTCGGCTACTGGGTCAGCGATCCCGAACGTTTCGGCGTGGTCGAATTCGATGCGGCTGGCAATGCGCTGTCGATCGAGGAAAAGCCGGCGCAACCCAAGTCCAGTTTTGCCGTGACCGGCCTGTATTTCTACGACAACGACGTGGTGCAGATCGCCAAGGCGGTCAAGCCCTCGCCACGCGGCGAGCTGGAAATCACCGACGTGAACAATGCCTACCTGGCCCGCGGCAACCTGCGCGTTGAGCGCTTCGGCCGTGGCTTCGCCTGGCTAGACACCGGCACCCACGACAGCCTGCTCGATGCCTCGCACTACGTACAAACAGTGGAAAAACGCCAAGGCCTGAAGGTCGCCTGCCTCGAGGAGATCGCCTATCAGCAGGGCTGGATCGACCGCGACAAACTGCTCGTGTGCGCCAAGGCGCTGGGCAAGACCGGCTACGGCCAGTACCTCTATAAACTGGCGGAGGAGTCGCTGTGAAAGTGATCGCAACTGCACTGCCGGAAGTGCTGATTCTCGAGCCCCAGGTATTCGGTGACGAGCGCGGCTTCTTCTACGAGAGTTTCAACGCACGGCGCTTTGCCGAAGCCACCGGCGTAACCCGTGAATTCGTCCAGGACAACCATTCGCGTTCCGCGCGCGGGGTGCTGCGCGGCCTGCACTATCAACTGCAGCAGGCCCAGGGCAAGCTGGTGCGCGTCAGTGCCGGCGAGGTCTATGACGTCGCGGTCGACGTACGCCGCAATTCGGCGAATTTCGGCAAGTGGGTCGGCGTGCATTTGTCCGCCGAGAACAAACGCCAGCTGTGGGTGCCGGAGGGCTTCGCCCACGGTTTCCTGGTACTCAGCGAATACGCCGAATTCCTCTACAAGACCACCGACTACTACGCGCCCACTCACGAGCGCTGCATTCGCTGGGACGACCCACAACTGGCCATCGACTGGCCGCTCGACGGACTGACGCCGCAACTCTCGGCCAAAGACCAGCAGGGCCTGAGCCTTACCGATGCCGAGACCTTCGCATGAAGATTCTGATCAGCGGCCACACCGGCCAGGTCGCCCGTGAACTGCAATTGGCCCTGCGCCAGCATGAACTGATCAGTCTCGGCCGGCAGGCATTCGACCTGTCGCGTCCGGAAACCCTGGGCGACATCATCCTGCGCGAGCGACCGGCGCTGGTGATCAATGCCGCCGCGCACACCGCCGTCGACCAGGCCGAGCAGGAGCGCGAGCTGGCTTTCGCCATCAATGCCGATGCGCCGCGTGCCATCGCCGATGCCTGCTTCGAACTGGACATTCCGCTGATTCACTACTCCACCGACTACGTCTTCGATGGCAGCAAGACCACGCCTTACCGTGAAGCCGATACGCCACATCCGTTGGGCGTCTATGGCGCCAGCAAGGCGGCCGGTGAACAGGCGCTGCGCATCAGCGGCTGCGATCACCTGATCCTGCGCACCAGCTGGGTCTACTCGCAGCACGGGCGCAACTTCTTGCTGACCATGCAGCGCCTGCTGCAGGAGCGCGACGAGCTCAGCGTGGTCGACGACCAGATCGGCGCACCGACCTGGGCTGGCAGTATCGCCAGCGCTACCGCAGAGCTGATCGACAAGTGGCAGCAGGGGCGTCATCACTGGGGCACCTACCACCTGACCTGCCAAGGCGAGACCAGCTGGTTCGGCTTCGCCAGTGCCATCGCCGAACGCCTGCGTGCAGCCGGCAAGCCCTGCGCCAGGCTGCGCCCCATCCCCAGCAGCGAGTACCCAACGCCGGCGCAGCGCCCACTCAACTCACGCCTGGATGGCAACCGCCTGGAGCAGGATTGGCAGGTTCGCCTACCGGACTGGCAGACCGCCCTGGACGCCTGCCTGCAACGCATGAACTGAGTCCCTGCGTTTCATCCGCGCGGCCAGTGCCCATCACCGGCCGCGCGCTTAACGTGCATAATGCGCCGATCATTTCTGCACGGTTTGCCATGAGCACGAACACTGCCACTCCCCGTCGCCTGCGCTGGCGCAGCCTCGTGCTGTTGGCGCTGCTGCTTGCGCCACTGCTGTGGCCGGTCCACTTCCTGGCCGAGCGCTACTACCGCGAAGTGCTGATCGAACAAAATCGGCAAACCCTCGATCTGTATGTGGCCAACCTGCTCGGCACGCTGCGCCGCTACGAAGTGCTGCCGCAGATTCTTGGCGACCTGCCAGGCCTGCGCGCCGCCCTGCATGCCCCTGAAGACCCCGCCGCCCTGGACAACGCCAACCGCTTGCTGGCCCGCGTGAAAAGCCAGACCGGCGCCGACGTGATCTACCTGATGAACCCGCGCGGCGTCACCCTGGCCGCCTCCAACTGGGACAAACCCGACAGCTTCGTCGCCGGCAACTTCGCCTTCCGTCCGTATTTCCGCGAAGCATTGGCCGGGCGCCTGGGGCGCTTCTTCGGCCTGGGTACAACGTCTGGCAAGCGCGGTTACTACTTCGCCTACCCGGTGCGCGAGGACGAGCACAACATCGGCGCGCTGGTGGTCAAGGTCGACCTCGACCACACCGAGACCCTGTGGGGCAACACGCCGGAACAGTTGCTGGTGACCGACACCAACGGCGTGGTCATTCTTACCTCGCGCCCGGACTGGCGCTTCCACTCCAGCCGTCCGCTGGACCGTGTCGAGCAGTCGGCCATCGCCGCCAACCAACCCTACCCGACTCAGGCACCGCCCCTGCTCGATATCGACCCCAACGCCTGGTTGACGCAAAGCCGTGCCCTGGAAGAAACCGGCTGGACGGTGAGCATTCTCGCCCCACGCATCCTGCTCGATCGCCCCGTGCGCAGTGCCGTGGCCGTCGGGGCGGCAGCACTTCTGGCGCTGCTATTGCTGCTTGGCCTGCTGATCCTTCGGCGCCGTCACTACCTGGAGCGCATTGCCCTCGACGCCCGCGCCAAAGCCGAACTGGAGCAGCGCGTCGCAGAACGAACGCATGATCTGGAACTGCTCAACAGCCGCCTCAAGCAGGAAGTGCTCGAGCGTGAACAGGCTCAGCAGGAGCTGGTGCGCGCTCAGGACGAGCTGGTCCAGGCCGGTAAACTGTCGGCGCTCGGCACCATGAGCGCCAGCATCAGCCACGAACTCAACCAGCCGCTCGGGGCGATCCGCAGCTACGCGGAGAACGCCAGCACCCTGCTTGATCATCAGCGCAGCGACGATGCTCGCGCCAACCTCAAGCTGATCAGCGAGCTGACCGAGCGCATGGCCTCGATCATCACCCATTTGCGCTCCTTTGCCCGCCGCGACCGCCACGCGCCGGAGCGGGTTGCCCTGCAACCAGCGCTGGACGATGCCCTGGCGCTATTGGCCAAACGCCGCCGGGCGATGGATGTAGAGCTGATCCGCGACCTGCCGGACGCCACGCTCTGGGTCCAGGCCGGCGAGACGCGCCTGCGCCAGGTGCTCGGTAATCTGCTCGGCAATGCGCTCGATGCGCTGATCGATAAAGCCCCTCCTAGACGCATCTGGATCAGCATCGAACTTCAAGCCGAGCACCTCCACCTGCTGCTGCGTGACAATGGCCCAGGCTTCTCGCCCGAATCGCTGGCGCGCGCGCGCGAGCCATTCTTCACCACCAAGACCAGCGCCCAGGGCCTGGGGCTCGGATTGGCCATCTGCGATAGTCTGGTGCGTGCGCTGGACGGCGAACTGCTGCTGGCCAATCATCCGGCCGGCGGTGCACTGATCACCCTGCGCCTGCGCCTGGCCAGCCCCGGCGTCAACCTGCAACCTTCAGAGGACCCCTCGCCATGACCAGCGACAGCGCCATCGACAGCCGCATTCAGGTACTGCTGATCGACGACGACGCCCATCTGCGCCAGGCACTCAGCCAGACGCTCGACCTGGCCGGGCTGAAGGTCATCAGTCTGGGCGATGCGCAGGGCCTGGCCGCGCGCATTCCCGCAGGCTGGCCAGGCGTGGTGGTCAGCGATATCCGCATGCCCGGCATCGATGGCCTGCAACTGCTGCAGCAATTGCGCGAGCGTGATGCCGAGCTGCCCGTGCTGCTGATCACCGGCCATGGTGACGTGCCGCTGGCCGTGCAGGCTATGCGCGCTGGCGCCTACGACTTCCTGGAAAAACCTTTCGCCAACGATGACCTGCTCGACAGCGTACGCCGTGCGCTGGAGCTGCGCCGCCTGGTGCTGGACAACCGCAGCCTGCGCATGGCGCTCAATGACCGCCAGCAACTGTCCAGCCGCCTGGTTGGCCAATCGCCGGCCATGCAGCGCCTACGCGAACAGATCGGTGCACTTGCCAGCATCGCCACCGACGTACTGATTCTCGGCGAGACCGGAGCCGGCAAAGAGGTGGTCGCACGCGCTCTGCACGACCTGTCCAACCGCCGCGAAGGCCCCTTCGTCGCCATCAACGCCGGTGCACTGGCCGAGTCGGTGGTGGAAAGCGAGCTGTTCGGCCATGAGGCCGGCGCCTTCACCGGCGCGCAGAAACGGCGCATCGGCAAGTTCGAGTTCGCCAACGGCGGCACCCTTTTCCTCGACGAGATCGAGAGCATGAGCATGGATGTGCAGGTCAAGCTGCTGCGCCTGCTGCAGGAGCGCGTGGTCGAGCGCCTCGGTGGTAATCAACTGATCCCGCTGGATATCCGCGTGATCGCCGCCACCAAGGAAGATCTGCGTCAGGCCGCCGATGCCGGGCGTTTCCGCGCCGACCTCTACTACCGCCTCAACGTCGCACCGTTGTCCATCCCACCGCTGCGCGAGCGCGGCGAGGACGCCCTGCTGCTGTTCCAGCACTTCGCCGATGGGGCGGCCGCCCGCCACGCCTTGGCGCCGCGAGAGCTACAGCCGGGACAGCGCGCCTTGCTGCTGCGTCATCCATGGCCAGGCAACGTGCGTGAGTTGCAGAACGCCGCCGAGCGCTTCGCCCTGGGCCTGGAATTGGCTCTCGACAGCAACGCGCCAAACCTGCCGCCGGTCAACGGCGGGCTCAGCGAACAAGTCGAAGCCTTCGAACGCGCCCTGATCGCTGCCGAGCTGAGCCGCCCGCACGGCTCGCTGCGCAGCCTGGCCGAAGCGCTGGGCGTGCCACGCAAGACGCTGCACGACAAACTGCGCAAACATGGGTTGAATTTCTCAGGCGCTGGCGGAAGCTCGCCAGAGGACTTCGACTGACTGGCGGCAAACCGCCATTTTCAGCCATCCATACCTGACGCTGGCGGGCTCATACGCCGATCAGAGGGCCGGTAGAGAAGCATAGAAGCCCGCAGCCATGGGCCTTTGCACGGCACGCAAGGTCGGCATATCGCAGACTGGCACAAGGGTTGCTCTAGGCTAACGTCAAGCGAACCCACAAGTACAAGTCCAGGCCTCGCTAATGCCACCGGCGTTTTCCTCCAAGCCGCCTAGACTTGCTCTTGTCCGTTCGTCAGCTGCGCCCCGGCGCAAATGCGATAAACACAACAAGAGGAAGCATCCGCATGTTCAAACTGACTGCCAAGGCGCTGGCTTGCGCCCTGTCCCTGTCCATCGCTGGCGTAGTTCACGCTGCCGACCCGATCGTCATCAAGTTCTCCCACGTGGTTGCCGAGCACACCCCGAAAGGTCAGGGTGCAGTGCTGTTCAAGCAACTGGCTGAAGAGCGTCTGGCTGGCAAGGTCAAGGTCGAGGTCTACCCGAACTCCTCGCTGTTCGGCGACGGCAAGGAAATGGAAGCGCTGCTGCTCGGCGACGTTCAGCTCATCGCCCCGTCCCTGGCCAAGTTCGAGCATTACACCAAGCAGCTGCAGGTATTCGACCTGCCGTTCCTGTTCGACGACATGGCAGCTGTTGATCGCTTCCAGAAAGGTCCGGAAGGCCAGAAACTGCTGACCTCCATGACCGACAAGGGCATCACCGGCCTGGCTTACTGGCACAACGGTCTGAAGCAGCTGTCGGCCAACAAGGCGCTGCTGGAGCCGAAAGACGCCCGTGGTCTGAAGTTCCGCGTACAGGCTTCCGCCGTACTGGAAGAGCAGTTCAAGGCCGTGCGCGCCAACCCGCGCAAAATGAGCTTCGCCGAGGTATACCAAGGCCTGCAGACTGGCGTGGTCAACGGTGCCGAGAACCCGTACTCGAACATCTACAGCCAGAAGATGCACGAAGTTCAGAAGTACATCACCGAGTCCAACCATGGCCTGCTGGACTACATGCTGATCACCAACACCAAGTTCTGGGACGGTCTGCCGGCTGACGTACGCGAAGAGCTGGACAAGATCATCGCCGAAGTCACCGTCGAGGTGAACAAGCAGGCTGACGCCCTCAACGAAGGCGACAAGCAGCGCATCGCCGAAGGCGGTACCACCGAAATCCTGACCCTGACGCCTGAGCAGCGCGGCCAATGGCGCGATGCCATGCAGCCGGTATGGAAGAAGTTCGAAGGCGAGATCGGCGCTGACCTGATCAAGGCCGCGCAAGCTGCCAACCAGTAATAAGGCCGGAGAGCCGTAGGGTGGGCAGAGCGTCGCTCTGACCCACCACGACGCCTGCGAAGGGCGTCGATCAACGTAGTTACCGGTGGGCCGGCTGCCGTCCCACCCTACGCCCTTTCCATTCGGGAGAACCGACCATGAACGCCTTGCGGCGCGTCTGGGAGCACTTCGAGGAAGGCTTTATCGCTTTCCTCCTGGCGACCATGACGCTGATCACTTTCGTCTACGTGATCCTCAACAACTTCTACACCCTGTTCTATTGGCTGGGTGACACCTTCGGCGGTAACGAGACCCTGCTCGCTATCGGCGACGCCATTCTCGACATGGCCCAGGCGATGACCTGGAGCAATGCGCTGACCAAAGCGCTGTTCGGCTGGCTGATCTTCTTCGGCCTGGCCTATGGCGTGCGCACCGCCGGCCACATCGGTGTCGACGCTCTGGTCAAACTCGCCCCGCGCGGTGTGCAGCGCGTGATCGGTGTGATCGCCTGCTCGGCCTGCCTGGGCTACGCCGGCCTGATCGCCGTCGGCAGCTTCGACTGGGTCAGCACCCTGTTCAAGGCCGGTATCGGCGCCGAAGACCTCGGCCACTACGGCATCCAGCAATGGCACATCGGCATGATCGTGCCGTTCGGCTACGCCATGGTGTTCATCCGCTTCCTGGAAATCCTCGTCCGTATCCTGCGCAACGAGCAGACCGGCCTCGGCCTGGCTGACGAAGCCGCCGATGCGCTGAAAATCAATGAGCACGAGGAGCCCAAGCAATGACCGTTCTGTTCCTCTTCCTGCTGCTGTTCCTGCTGATGTTCATCGGCGTGCCGATCGCTGCGTCGCTCGGTCTGGCCGGTTCGATCACCATCATGCTGTTCAGCCCGGACTCGGTGCGCTCGCTGGCGATCAAGCTGTTCGAGACCTCCGAGCACTACACCCTGTTGGCGATTCCGTTCTTCCTGCTCTCCGGTGCGTTCATGACCACCGGTGGCGTGGCACGTCGCCTGATCGACTTCGCCAACGCCTGCGTCGGCCACATCCGTGGCGGCCTGGCCATCGGTGCGGTACTGGCGTGCATGCTGTTCGCTGCGCTGTCCGGCTCCTCGCCGGCGACAGTAGCTGCGGTCGGCTCCATCGCCATCGCCGGCATGGTGCGTTCCGGTTACCCGCAGGCCTTCGGCGCCGGCATCGTGTGTAACGCCGGTACGCTGGGCATCCTGATTCCGCCGTCGATCGTGATGGTGGTGTACGCCGCTGCTACCGAGCAGTCGGTGGGCAAGCTGTTCATGGCCGGTGTGATCCCCGGCATCATGCTCGGCCTGGTGCTGATGATCGCGATCTACATCGTCGCGCGCATCAAGAAGCTACCGGCCCTGCCGCGTGCCAGCTTCCGCGAGTGGCTGCGTTCCGCCCGTGAGGCGTTCTGGGGCCTGCTGCTGATGGTGATCATCCTCGGCGGTATCTACACCGGCATGTTCACCCCGACCGAGGCCGCGGCCGTGGCGGCGGTGTACGCCGGCTTCGTTGCCCTGTTCGTGTACAAGGACCTGACCATCCGCGAGTGCCCGAAGGTGCTGCTGGAGTCCGGCAAGCTGACCATCATGCTGATGTTCATCATCGCCAACGCCATGCTCTTCGCTCACGTGCTGACCACCGAGCAGATTCCGCAGCAGATCACCGCCTGGGTGGTGGAGCTGGGTCTGCAGCCGTGGCAGTTCCTACTGGTGGTGAACATCGTGCTGCTGGTGGCCGGTGCCTTCATGGAGCCGTCGGCGATCATCCTGATCCTGGCGCCGATCCTGTTCCCGATCGCCATGCAGCTGGGCATCGACCCGATCCACCTGGGCATCATCATGGTGGTGAACATGGAGATCGGCTTGATCACGCCGCCAGTGGGGCTGAACCTGTTCGTCACCTCGGCGGTGACGGGGATGCCACTGACGGCAGTGATCCGCGCGGCGATGCCGTGGCTGATGCTGCTGCTCAGCTTCCTGGTGATCATCACCTATGTACCTGCGGTGTCCCTGGCCTTGCCAAATATGCTTGGCATGTAACGGTTCGACCAAACGCTACTACTTCGGTACCTTGTGTACCCACTACGCCCGGCCTTAGTGCCGGGCTTTTTTTGTTCGAAACAATCTGACGAAAAGTGCTGTAGCCATTTCGCCGACCACGCACACGGGCAAGACTGCACAGAATTGCCGTGCCTGGCGTAAAGTCACCGCCAAGATCGTCAAGGAAACCGTTACATGCTCAGACGCAGCCTGAAATCCGTCGTTACCACCTGGCTGACGGGTCTACTCGCGCTACTGCCGCTGGCACTGACCCTGGCATTGCTTGCCTGGATATTCAGCCTGCTTAATCGCCTGGTCGGACCTTCGACCCTGATCGGCCAACTGTTCGCAGCCCTCGGCCAGCCCTTCTCCAGCAACAGTTATCTGGCCTACATGCTGGGCAGTCTGGTGCTGCTGGCCAGCCTCTACCCACTGGGCCTGGCGGTACAACTGGGCTTGCGCCGCCCGCTGTCCTGGCTGATCGACCGCACCCTGCGGCGTACCCCGCTGATCGGCAATTTCTACAACCTGGCTGATCGATTCGTTGGCCTCCTGGACAAGAGCAAGAACCCCGATATCACCACCATGGCGCCGGTCTGGTGCTTCTTCGGCGGCGACGGCGCAGCGGTGCTCGCCCTGCGCCCGAGTTCGGAAAGCGTCGAACTGGAGGGACGCCCCTACTGCGCCATCCTCATCCCCACCGCACCGATTCCGGTCGGTGGCGGCCTGCTCTACGTACCAGAAGAATGGATACGCCCTGCCGACATGGGCGTCGATCAACTGACCAGCATCTATGTGTCCATGGGGCTCACGCCACCCAGCAGGCGCAACGTCGAGCAATCGCCGCCAGTGGTGATCAAGCCTTAAGTGAGCGGCAGGCTGGTGGTGGACTTGATCTCCGATAACGCCACGATCGAGTTCACCTCCTGGATCCCTGGTACCAGCGACAGCTTCTCGAAGAAGAAGCGCTCATAGGCCTCGATATCGCGGGTGACGATGCGCAGCATGAAGTCCACCGCGCCCATCAGCACGTGACACTCCAGCACCTCGGGAAACTCGCGCATGGCTTCGGCGAACTCGGTCAGGTTGGAGCGTCCGTGGGCGTTGAGTTTGACCTGGGCGAACACCTGCGTATGCAGGCCGATGCGCTTGCGATCGAGCAGGGTCACCTGCTTGCGGATCACCCCCTCCTCCTTGAGCCGCTGGATACGACGCCAGCAGGGCGACTGCGACAGGCCGATGCGCTCGGCGATCTCCGCCGTGGAGAGGCCTGCATCCTCCTGTAGCAAAGCAAGAATGCGTTGATCGTAGGCATCCAGCGCAATGGACATAAAAATTCCTCACCAGCCACTTATTCAGGTAAGTCTATCCACATAAACGCCATCAACACAGCAAACCAGGCAGAACTTTTGCCGAAATAAGGCGGAAACTTAGGCAAAACCTGCCTGAGCTGCCGCCATGCCTGATACCACGCCATTTCCGTCCGCCCATAATCGCCGCGATCCCTGGCAGGATCGCCCCGATGCTTGTGTCGAATACCAACTGCGCACCGACGCCGAGGCCGACGTCATGTGCCGGCTACTCGGCCTGTTCGCGCAATTGCAGTTGCTCCCCGAAGCCCTTCACATGCAGCGCCTGCAAGATGACCTGCATATCAGTCTGCGCCTGCCCGGTATCTCGCTGCATCGAGCCGGCGTGCTCGCGCAGAAACTGCGCGGCCTGGTGTGCGTATGGGAGGTCACCTGGCAGCACCTGGATCACAACCTGGTGACGGAGGTGGCCTGAAGCGGGCAATCGATCACGTCGGGCACTTCGCCCTGGTGGCACTTTTCGGGCATCCTAGCTCGGCTAAAAGGTCGTTGAAGAACGACCTGCTACCCTTGTTCAGGCCGACCCCGAGGAGCCCGCATGTCCGCCTTCACCGCCACTGCCCCCGACCGTGTACTGGATCTTGGCGACCTGCTACGCGAGCTGGTGGCCCAGGGCCGGGTGGATCAGGATGTAGCTGAGCAGTGCCTGGCGATCCGCCGCAGCTCACTGAACAACGCCCAGCATCCACTGGAGTTTCTGGCCGCGCAGCAGGTGGACGATCAGCAAAGGCCGGGCAAGAAACTCGACCTGGAAACCCTCACCACCTGGCTGGCCAACTTCGCCGGGCAACCTTACTTGCGCATCGATCCGCTGAAGATCGACGTGCCGGCCATCACCCCGCTGATGTCCTACGCCTTCGCCCAGCGTCACAAGATCCTCGCAGTGGCAGTGGACAGCGAAAGCGTCACCATCGCCAGCAGCCAGCCGCTGGTGCATAGCTGGGAAGCCAACCTGGTGCACGTGCTCAAGCGCCCGATCAAGCGCGTGGTAGCCAACCCCAGCGACATTCAGCGCTTCACCACCGAGTTCTATCGCCTGGCCCGCTCGGTCAGCGGCGCCACCGCCACCGACCAGAAGGTCAGCGGCGTCGGCAACTTCGAACAACTGCTCAGCCTCGGCGCCCAGGACCAGGAGCCGGACGCCAACGATGCGCACATCGTCAACATCGTCGACTGGCTGTTCCAGTACGCCTTCCAGCAACGCGCCAGCGACATTCATATCGAGCCGCGCCGTGAACAGGGCACCGTGCGCTTTCGCATCGACGGCGTGCTGCACACCGTCTACCAGTTCCCCGCGCAGGTCACCATGGCAGTGGTCAGCCGCCTGAAGAACCTCGGCCGCATGAACATCGCCGAGAAGCGCAAACCGCAGGATGGCCGAGTCAAGACCAAGACCCCGGATGGCAACGAAGTGGAGTTGCGCCTATCGACCCTGCCGACCGCCTTCGGCGAGAAGATGGTGATGCGTATCTTCGATCCGGAAGTACTGCTGAAAAGCCCGGATCAACTCGGGTTTTCCCCGGAGGACCTGCGCCGCTGGGCCAGCATGACCAGCCAGCCCAACGGCATCATCCTGGTTACCGGCCCCACCGGCTCGGGCAAGACCACCACGCTCTATACCACCCTCAAGCAGCTGGCGACCGAGGAGGTGAACGTCTGCACCATCGAAGACCCGATCGAGATGATCGAAGGTGCCTTCAACCAGATGCAGGTGCAGCACAACATCGATCTGAACTTCGCCAGCGGTGTGCGCGCGCTGATGCGCCAGGACCCGGACATCATCATGGTCGGCGAGATCCGCGACCTGGAAACCGCGGAGATGGCCATCCAGGCAGCGCTGACCGGCCACCTGGTGCTGTCCACCCTGCACACCAACGATGCACCCAGCGCCATCACTCGCCTGCTCGAACTGGGCGTGCCGCACTACCTGCTCAAGGCCACCATCCTCGGCGTCATGGCCCAGCGCCTGGTGCGTACCCTGTGCCCGCACTGCAAGGCGCCCGTGCAACTGGACGAAGACACCTGGAACGGTCTGACCCGGCCCTGGAGCTCGCCGCCGCCAAGCCAGGCGCATCACGCCGTCGGCTGCCTGGAATGCCGCGAAACCGGCTACCGCGGCCGCGCCGGCGTCTACGAGATCATGCTGATCAACGATGCCATCAAGCCACTGATCAACGCTGACACCGACCTTGCCGCCCTGCGCCGCGCCGCGTTCAAGGACGGCATGCGCAGCCTGCGCCTGTCCGGCGCGCAGAAGGTCGCTGCTGGGCTGACCACCATCGAGGAAGTGTTACGCGTCACTCCACAGAGCGAGCAACGCTGACGCTCGCGCAATCGCGATAGCGCTCATCGCTTATCTGAGGATGCCAGGCGAACAGGTACTGGCCGTCCTTGAGCTGATCCACCAGCACACCAATCACCTCCTGCTGCACCGCCGGACAGCCCAGGCTGCGCCCCATGCGCCCATATTTCTGCGCCCATGTCGGCGCCACGTAATCAGCACCATGGATCACCAGCGCACGGGCACGCGCCTGATCATTGAAGCCGGGCTCCAGACCATCGAGGCGCAGCGAATGCCCATGCCGCCCCTTGTAGCTTTCAGCGCCACGAAACAGACCGAGGCTGGACTGATTACTGCCAGGCTGATTGGAGAAATGCTCGGCAAACAATTCACCAGACTGGCGACCATGGGCAACGAACTCACGCTGCAGCAGACGCCCGTGCGTCAGATCGAAAACCCATAGGCGCCGCTCCAGCGAAGAGCGCGAGTAATCGATCACGGCTAACCGCCTGCCTTCACCCGCACCTTCGCGCTCGGCGCACCGCAGCGCCTGTAGTGCTCCTTGCAACGCACGCTGCTCCAACTGCGGCGCAGCACGGTGCAGGGCATTCAGGAGCTCACCGGCCACCGCGCCCTGTCCGGCCAGCAACAGAGCGGCAAGCAAAAACGCCATCAGTGAACGCGTAAACATGCCCTGGCTCCCACGTATGGCCTGGCATCTGCCCACCTTGCGAAGGGGTCGGCGGCAGAGCCCGGGCGACTGTGCTTAGATTGATTGATCGGGCAATGGAGTCTATGCGATGCACACCGAACGGCGATCAGCGAACAGTCTGAGTATGGGTAGCCGCGTCTTCCCATGATCACCTACCTGCAACATCTGTCGTTCTGGGACTGGCTGGCCCTGGCCACCCTGCTGCTGATTCTCGAGGTGTTCGGCGCCGGAGGCTACTTGCTATGGATCGGCCTGGTGGCCGTCGCGGTCGGTGCACTGACTTATCTGTTCCCGGAGCTACCCTGGGTTTGGCAATTTCTGCTGTTCGGCGCACTGGCAATACTCTCGGCATTGCTCTGGTGGCGTCATCAGCAACGAATGCGCAAGCTCAGCAACTGATCGGCCTGGCAACCGGCCATCGCCTGTAAGGAACCACCAGCGGCTTGCGCGACTCCTAGGAGAGGAGCCACCCCTAAGGAGTTTCATTATGCGTGTAACGAGCCGTGCCGCACTGGCGTTCAGTGCCTTTCTGATCGCCCAGACCGCAGCAGCCGATGGCATGCTGCGCGACATTCTTTCGTCGGGCGCAACCACCGCCTCGACCTACCTGACCTTCAAGGATCGCAAGCTGGTCGCCGCGGCCGAAGAGGACGCGAGCAGCTTCGTCGCCAGTAACGGCGAAATCCGCGGCCCGCACCTGGAAGCCGCGATGCAGCAACTGCGCAGCGCCAACCCGCAGTTGCAGGAAGCCGACGACATGGCGCTGGCCAGCGCCATTCTCGCGACTTCGGCAGCACCAGCTGACACCCCACGCTGAGCCGTCACCAGCCGTCCATAAAAAATGCCCGCATCCATAGGATGCGGGCATTTTTGATTGGCTTTCGGGACTCAGGCCTTGGCAGGCCTCCCAAAACCTCTCGCCTTACATCAGCGGCAGGGTGTAGCTGACGATCAGGCGGTTTTCGTCGATATTACGGCTGAAGTTGTTTCGCATAGTAGCGTTACGCCAGCGAACACCAAGGTTTTTCAAAGCACCTTCTTGGAAGACATAAGCGATGTCTGTGTTGCGTTCCCATTCGCGCCCCTCGGAAACACCAGCACCACGATCGATGTTGTCACCGGTCAGGTAGCGGGTCATGAAGGTCAGGCCAGGGATGCCAATGGAAGCGAAGTTAAAGTCGTAACGAGCCTGCCAAGACTTCTCGTCCTTGGCAGCGAAGTTACCGATCTGAACGTAGTTGACCAGGAACGGATCGGTACCACCGACATAGGCAAAGCCAGTATCGCCGTCCATCTGCTGGTAACCGATACCGAACGAGTGACCACTCAGCGCATAGGTAACCATGGCACCGAAGGCTTTGTTATCGACGTTACTTTGGCCATCATCGGTGGAGCGCGCGTAACGCAGATCAGTTTTCAAGCTCTGCTTGTCGCCCAAGGGCAGCACATGCACGAGATTGAAGGAGTGCTGCTTGTACATGTCTTCCAGGTTGGAATAGTAGTAACCAGCAGTCAGGTCGTTGGTCAGCTTGTAGTTACCGCCCGCGAAGATGAACTCGTTGCTCTGGTTCACGCCCTTGAACTGAATGCCACTGAACGAGTAGGTGTTCAGCGTCATGTCTTCATAATCTTGCGAGTTGCGGTTATTCACCTCATCCAAATAACCAGCGTCCAGTGTCAGACCTTCGATCTCCTGAGAAACCAAGTTACCGCCACGGAAAATCTGCGGAAGCAAACGGCTGTCGCTGGAGCCGATCGCCTGGTTTTTGAACTGCATATGACCAACACGCAGAGTGCTGTTGGAAACCTTGGCTTTGGCCGCTACAGCGAGGCCAGAGTAATTGTCCTGAGAACCACCCGAAGAGCGGTCAGGGACCAGCAGACCACTGCCTGCGGTGCCATCACCCGAGTCCAGCTTGAAGCCATACATGCCAATGGCATCAGCACCAAAACCAACGGTGCCTTCAGTGAAGCCAGAGTTCATACGCAGAATGAAACCCTGCGCCCACTCTTCTTGCTTGGACTGACCTGCACCTTCACGGAAATCACGGTTGAAATAGAAGTTACGCGCTTCCAGGCTGACCTTGGTGTCACCGATCAGGTCGGCGGACGCTACTTGGCTCAGGCCCAGGGTGCTGGCGGCTACGGCCAGTGCCAGGGAGGTCTTTCTCATTATGTTTCTCTCCAGTGTGTTTAAGGTGACGCATCGTCCGGCGCAGACTTCGGCACGAAGAGGCAGGCCAGAACGAATAGGGCACACACACCCATGAGCCATGGCACGGCAAAGCCGGGCTCGAATGGGCGCATGAAAAATTCAGGAAGAACGAAACAACGGCGAACGCAGCGGGACGGCCGGAATGAGGCGGGCAGAGTGGCGCATGGTGAGTGCTCTCGTCGTTGTTATTGTGCGCCGACATCCTAGCCGGCATCTTGCGGGGCCTATGCAGATAGCGCGCCAGCTTGGCAAAGTCGACGCGCAAGGCTTCTAGAACAGTAGGTTACATTTTTTCGACGAGTCGGTGGCTAACCGATGACAGTAGATGATCGGCAATTTTCCGCCCATGACAACCAGCTCTCAGGCGGAAAATCGCCAACCATCACCCTAGCACGATCTGATTCTTGCCTTGGCGCTTGGCCATGTACATCGCGGCATCGGCACGTGCATAGAGCGCGTCGAGACTGACATCAGTGGCCAGCAGGCTGGTCAGGCCCTGACTGACTGTAATGCCGAAGTGCCGACCTTCATGCTGGAAACCGAGGCGTTGCACCTCGCGCTGCAGCCGTTCAGCCACCTGCAATGCCACATCCTGCTCACAACCGGGGAACAGCGCCGCGAACTCCTCACCACCGATACGCCCGAACAGATCGCCGCGCCTCAAAGTGTTGCTGCCGCACTGCGCCAGGCGCCGCAACACCTCGTCGCCGATCTGGTGGCCGTACTGGTCATTGATCTTCTTGAAGTCATCGAGATCGAGCAGCAGGAAGGCCAGCGGGCTGCCGAACTTGCGCGCGTGCTCGAACTCACGGCGGGCGCACTCGAAGAAGTGCCGGCGGTTGCTGCTCTGGGTCAGCACATCGGTGGTTGCCAGGCGATGTAACTCGCCCTCCAGGCGCTTCTTCTCGGTGATGTCTTCGGCAATACCGACGATCACATGCCCCTGCTCGGTGCCCAGTTGGGGGCTGACGAAACACTTGTCGCTGAGCCAGCGCAATTGGCCATCGGCGCGAATGATGCGGTACTCGCGCGACTCCACCGCGCCAGTTTCCAATACCTTGGCCAGGCTTTCGGCGGCGTAGTCGATATCGTCGGGATAGATGCTGTTGCGCCACTCGCCATAGTCGGCCAACAGTAGCGCGGCAGAACGGCCAAAGATTCGCTCATAAGCAGGACTGACATAAATCATCCGCTGCTCGCTCCAGTCGAAGGCCCAGAGCACGGCATTGACGCTGCCAAGCAAGCTACTGAACAGCTGCTCGCGAACACCGAGACGCTCTACTTCGGCACGGCTGTGCAGTAGAGCCAAGGTCAGTTCTTCCAACTCGGAAACAGCCTTGCCCTGATCGTCCATTACAGCGGCCATCCGTCCTTCGCCTCGCATTGAAATTGAGCATAGTGCGAGCCGTTGGACAAACAAAAAGGCCCGCCAGTTCGGCGGGCCTTTGCTTGTCGCGAGCGGCGGTCAGGCAGTCGCGCTGGACGGTCGCAGCGAGTAGGTCTTGAGCTGTTCGGCGAACTCACGCAGCGACTGAATGCCGCTGGCCTCGGCCTCGTGGACCCACTGTTTCATGGCTTCGAGCATGTCGTGGCCGTTACTGCTGGTCTTGACCCAGATTTGCTGCAGCGCCAGGCGCTTCTCGTAGATCACCTTGAGAGCCTGACTCTGCGCCAGCATATCGGCGATATGCGCATGATGCTGCTCTTCCAACAGGCTAGGCTCACGCGACAAGAGGCGTTTTGCCCGACGGAAAAGGTGACGAACGGACTCGTCAGCCTTGGCCACTTCCTGCTTGACCAACGGCACGATCACCAACTTGCGGTATTGCGCCATGATCTGGAAACGGTTGTTGAGGATGGCCATGGCAGTGTCCATGTCCAGACTCGCCTTACCCTCGACCCGATGCGCAATCGGCGCCACGCGCTGCACCTTCGCCAGGCCGAGGAAGCTGAACAGCTTGATCCAGACCCAACCCATGTCGAACTCCCACTTCTTCACTGACAGCTTGGCGCTGTTAGGGTAAGTGTGATGGTTGTTGTGCAGCTCCTCACCGCCGATCAGGATGCCCCAGGGCACCAGATTGGTGGCAGCGTCGCGGCATTCGAAGTTGCGATAGCCGATAGCATGACCAAGACCGTTGATGACACCTGCAGCCCATACCGGAATCCACATCATCTGGATCGCCCAGACAGTCATGCCGAGTACGCCGAACAGCGCCAGGTCGATGATCGCCATCAATGTCACGCCACCAATCGGGTAGCGGCTGTAGACATTGCGCTCGATCCAGTCATCCGGGCAGTTCTTGCCGTAGATGCGCAGCGTTTCCTGGTTCTTCGCCTCTTCCTGATAGAGTTCGGCACCTTTACGCAGCACGGTGCTCAGCCCTTTGATGACCGGGCTATGCGGGTCGTCGACGGTTTCGCACTTGGCGTGATGTTTACGGTGAATCGCGGTCCACTCGCGGGTGTTCTGGCCCGTGGTCAACCACAGCCAGAAACGGAAGAAATGCTTGAGCGCGGGGTGCAGTTCCAGTGCACGGTGCGCAGAGTAGCGGTGCAGATAGACAGTCACGCTGACGATGGTCACGTGTGTCATCAGCAAAGTCGCAGCCACCAGCTGCCAGACCGACAGGTCGAGTAAACCGTTGTACCACATGGGCGCTGTTGCCTCTTGAAGGGGGAACGCGGTTTGTCCTACAAGGACAAACCTGATCACATTATCCCTGACCCATGCCAGAAAACCAGTTGGTCTTTTAGATGAGAATGTTTCAGTCCCACCCCCATCTATACTGACCCGCATTTACAGGGAGCGTAGTAGCCTACCCATGCGTATCGACACCGACGCCTTGCGTCTGACTCTGGGCTATCTGTTGCTGGCCTGCCTCTGGATACTGCTGAGCGACCAACTGCTGACCGCCCTCGGCCTGTCCATGGCGCAACAGGAGCGCCTGCAATCTTTCAAGGGCCTGTTCTTCGTCGCGCTCACCAGCTCACTGCTTTATCTGGTGCTACACCGTCATGCGCAACAACATCGACGCGCACGCCTGGAGTTGGCCGGCAACGAGGAACGCCTGCGCCTGGCGCTGGATGCCACGCGCGACGGCTTGTGGGATTGGGACGTGAGCAGCCGCCGAGTGTTCTTCTCCGAGGGCTATGCCAGGCTGCTGGGCCTCACCCCGCAAACCCTGGGCAATACCCGCGAAGATTGGGCCGCGCGCCTGCATCCGGATGACGTGGAGCGCGCGCTGCATGCGCTCAACGCCGATTTGAGCGAGCAGCCCTACGAAAACATCTACCGCCTGCGCCACGCCGACGGCAGCTATCGCTGGATTCACTCGCGCGGCCGCCTGCTGCGTGATGAAAACGGCCAACCGCAGCGCTTCATTGGCATCGCCAGCGACATCACCCAGCAACGCGCCACCGACGATAGCCTGCGCCAGGCCGCTGCGGTGTTCGATGCGACTCAGGAAGGGGTACTGGTCACCGATGCCGAACAGAGCATCGTGCACGTCAACCCGGCCTTCAGCCGCATCACCGGCTACAGCAGCGAGGAAATCCTCGGCCAGCACCCTAGCCTGCTCAAGTCCGGCCGCCATGACACAGCCTTCTATCAGAGCCTGTGGCACGCGCTGCAGAACTGTGGAGGCTGGAGTGGCGAGGTATGGAACCGGCGCAAAAGTGGGGAGATTTATCCGCAGTGGCAGTGCATCCGCGTTATTCACGATGAACAGGGGCGCGTCAGCCACTATGTGGCGGTGTTCTCCGACATCACCGCACTCAAGCGCTCGCAACGCGAGCTGGACTACCTGGCCCACCACGACCCGCTGAGCAACCTGCCCAACCGCCTGCTGTTCACCGAGCGCGTCGCTCATGCGCTGGAGCGCAGCAAGGTCGAGGAGCTTCGCGGCGCAGTACTGCTGATAGATCTGGACCACTTCAAGCACATCAATGAAAGCCTCGGCCACAACGTC
Source organism: Pseudomonas sp. zfem001 (assembly GCF_032621725.1). Taxonomy (NCBI): domain Bacteria; kingdom Pseudomonadati; phylum Pseudomonadota; class Gammaproteobacteria; order Pseudomonadales; family Pseudomonadaceae; genus Pseudomonas; species Pseudomonas sp. zfem001. The sequence goes on from NZ_JAVYJI010000003.1 coordinate 439,542, forward strand.
GGCGATCTGTTGCTCAAGGCCGTCGGCGAGCGTTTGCAGCAAGGTTTACCCACTGGCACCACCCTGGCCCGGCTAGGCGGCGACGAGTTCGGGCTACTCAGCGAAAACTGCGCCGACGCAGCCCAGGCAGCCGAACTTGCACAAAGCCTGCTGCGCAGCCTGGAAACATCCTTTCGTCTCGGCGGCCACGAGCTCTACATCGGCGCCAGCATCGGCATCAGTCTGTTCCCCGAAGATGCCGACAGCGTCGAGCAAATCCTGCGTAACGCCGACTCGGCGCTGTTCAAGGCCAAGAGCAGCGGTCGCGAAGGCTATGCCTTCTACGTGCAGGAGCTGACCGACTACGCCCGGCAACGCGTGGAACTGGCCAGCAGCCTGCGCCATGCGTTGGACAACGACGAGCTGCGCGTGTACTACCAGCCGCTACACGACCTGCGTGACGGCCGCCAGGTAGGCATGGAGGCGCTGGTACGCTGGCAACACCCGCAACGCGGGCTGATTCCCCCAGGCGAATTCATCCCGATTGCCGAGGACAACGGCATGATCGGCGCCATCGACGCCTGGGTTCTGGAGCAGGCCTGCCGCCAGATGATGCGCTGGAACGCCGAAGGTCGTGCACTGAGCTTCGTTGCGGTGAACGTCTCCAGCCGCCTGTTCAGTCGCGGTGAACTCGATATGAAAGTGGCACAGGTACTGGCAGAAACAGGCCTGCCGCCTGAGCAGCTGGAGCTGGAGGTCACCGAGAGCGCGATCATGGAAGACCCGGATGCAGCGCAGAAACTGCTCATCAGCCTGCGTGCCCTGGGCGTACGCCTGGCCATCGACGACTTCGGAACCGGTTATAGCTCTCTGGCGCGCCTCAAGCGTCTGCCCGTGGACAAGCTCAAGCTCGATCAGAGCTTCGTGCGCGGCCTGCCCAACGACGCTGAAGACGCCGCCATCGCTCGTGCCGTGATCGCACTGGGCAAAAGCCTGGGCCTCAAGGTCCTTGCCGAAGGTATCGAACAACCAGCCCAGGCCGACTTTCTGCGTGAGCTAGGCTGCAACTATGGTCAGGGCTATCACTTCGGTCGCCCACAGCCGGTGCCCGTCAACCCCGTTGACGCCAACACCCCAGGCGAAACACAGGACAGCCACCCCAGCACCAGGAACTGAGCATGCGCGTGCTGATTCTCGAAGACGATCCCTGGATAGCCGACCTGCTCAAACAGATCGTCCTCAGCCTGTGCCCGAGTGCCAAGGTCGACTGTCAGAGTCGCGTCGTCGATGCCCTTGCAGCCTGGAAGCGGCAGCCGGCCCAGTTGGTCATCAGCGACTGGCACCTGCCCGACGGTAACGGCATCCAGTTGCTGGAAGCGGTGCGTCAACGCAGCCAGGATATCCCGCTAGTCATGGTCACAGCGCGCGCCGACCGCGACAGCGTGCTAGCCATACGCCCGTTGAATATCAGCGCCTTCATCAGCAAACCCTTTCAGGTGCCCAAGGTAGTCGCCAGCCTCCAGCCGCTATTGGCGAATGCCCAGATCATCGCCGGTGAAATCGACACCGTCGGGGATTTTCTCCAGCAACTTGCAAGCCTGACCGATGACGCTCTCGAACTGCCACTGCGTGAATCCCTGTACCAGCGTCTGCGCGATGTGCCTCAACCCTTCGACAATCTGCAGCAGCTCGGCGACCTCTGGCAGAACGACCCAGCCGTTCACGCGCGCTTGATCGCAGCGGCCAACAGTGGCAACTACAACAGCGCCGGGCAGCCCTGCGTGACCCTCAACGAAGCGGTGCAACGCCTCGGTCAGGCCACTGCAATCAATCTGATTCAAGGCCTCGCGCTTCGGCCGCAGGCGGTACTGAGCGACCCCGAGCTGCAGCGCCAGGGCGATGCGCATTTCGTCCATGCCCTGCGCCTGCGCCAGCGTATTGCTGAGCTGGCGCGTAGCAGCCGGGTTGATCCGGCGCCGCTGCACAGCGCCGCACTGCTACAGCGTATGGGCGAACTGGCCCTGCTGGATCAGGCGCAACGCTGGCGCAGTACCGGCCGAGAGCTGGACGAGCAAACTCTGGACACCGCCCTACAACGTCATAGCAGCCAACTGGCCAATCGACTCAAGGCGCACTGGCGCCTGCCTATCGCACTGCGCGAGTTGATCGGTGCCTGCTACGCCCTACCCCCTGGCAATACACGACGTGACACGGTGGTCATGCGCCTGGCCAGTGCCGAACTGCTGGGCGCCGAAGCGCCGGAAATCGAGCGCCTAAGGCGTCTCGCTGGCCTGGCGCGGACAGGCGCACGATGACCAGCAATTCGCGGCCGATTGCCATTCGCTGGATCGTGGTCGGCGGCAGTCTGTGTCTTGCGCTGTTCTTCGCCTTCCTCGGGCGCCAGGCACTGCACGAGCGTGAGGCGCTGTGGCAATTGCAGATGAACAAGCAGGCCGAGGCGCAACGTCTGGCACTGCAAAGCGTTCAGCACGGCCTGCGCGAGCGTGCGCAGTTGCTGGCCGAGGCCATCGCCGCCGACGCCTGGGTAGCCGAGCTGGTGCGTCAGGCGTCGGTCCTGCCCATGGATGACCAAGGCGACCTGACCCGCATCCGCAACCAGCTCTACACCCGCCTGGCACCGCGCTGGCGCAACATGCAGGTGCACCGGCCGTTTCGCCTCTACGTCCATCTGCAAGACGACGCACGCATCCTGCTGCGGGTACACGAGCCGCAGCGTTTTGGTGACACCCAGGAGGCCATGCGCCCGTTATTGCTGCAAGCCCTGCGTACGGGCGACAGTCGTGCAGAACTGAACCTTGCTAACAACAGTATCGGCATCCGTGCCGCGGCGCCGCTGCTGATCGATACGCAAAACGGTCAACGCCAGGTCGGCGCCATCAGCGTGGCGATGGATGTGCTCGAGGATCTGCCGCAACTGGATCGGGAGCTCGGCGCTGGCATCGCGCTACTACTCAATGCTGCGGCCGAGGCCGGCATGCAAGCCGATCAAGTGCCTGCGTGGCGTCTGGTCCAGCAGACACGTCCACAGGCGCAGATCTGGCTACGAGCGGATCTTCTACCCTCTCCCAGCGAGGGTAACAGCCAGCGTCTGCTGGAGGATGGCGGGCAACACTACCTGCTCAGCCAGCTGTCAATGGCGACCTCGCCACAGCCCGGCTCTGCGGCCATGGCCACGGTGCTGACCTGGCGTGACGTCAGCGAACTCTATGCCGTGCATGAACGCGACAAACGCTGGCTGGTAGTCAAATGGCTGCTCGCCTGGTGCGGCGCCGAAGCCTTGCTGATGATCCTGCTACGCGCGACACGTCGCAGTACCCAGCGCCTGATGCAACGCCAGCAGAGCGCGCTGCACGCACTCAACGAGATTTCTGCACTATCGAGCCTGAGCGGCAAGGAACAACTGCGCGAAGCGCTGCGCATGGGGGCCAACTACTTCGACATGCCGCTCGGCGTGATCGGCATGATCGACGCCGATCACTACCGCGTCCTGGTCCAGGTCTGTCCTGACACGCAGCTCGAGGACGGCCAGACCTTCGCCCTAGACGAAACCTATTGCAGCCTGACCTACGCCCAGGACGACATTCTCAGTATCGAGCGCATGGCCAGCTCACCTTATCGGGAGCATGCCTGCTACGCCCGCTTCGCCCTGGAAAGCTATATCGGTACGGCGATCTGGGTCGATGGCCGCAGAGTCGGTACCCTGGCCTTCTGCGACCAGCAAGCCCGTGACCGTCAGTTCGACGAGAACGAACGCGAATTCCTGCGCCTGTTCGCCCGCTGGGTCGGCGCCACCCTGGAGCGCGAGCAGCAGCAACAGGCACGGCAAAACCTGCTCGAACGCCTTGCCAGCATCATCGAAGGCACCGACGTCGGCACCTGGGAGTGGAATGTGCAGAGCGGCGCCACCGTGTTCAACGAGCGCTGGGCGCAGATGCTCGGCTACCACCTCGAGGAACTGCAGCCCACCAGTGTCGAAACCTGGAAGCGCTTCTGTCACCCGGATGATCGCGAGCCTAGCGAACGCATGCTGCGACGCCACTTCGCTGGCGAGTTAGCCTTCTACGACCGGCAGATACGCATGCAGCACCGAGACGGGCGCTGGCTGTGGGTACAGGTGCGCGGCCGCCTCTCCAGCCGCGACGAGCAAGGCAGACCGCTGCTGATGTATGGCACCCACACGGACATCAGCGCAGCGCGGCAGCGCGAGGATGCGGTGATCGAGGCGCGAGCGTTCCTGCAGACCGTGCTGGATTCGGCCAGCGGCGTTGCCATCATCGCCACCGATCCGAACGGCCTGGTCACCCTCTTCAACTCTGGCGCAGAGCGCCTGCTGGGCTATAGCAGCGACGCCGTGATCGGCCAGATGACGCCCGAACGCTTCCATCTGCCCAGCGAAATCGACGCTCGGGCCCAGCAGCTCAGCATCAGTTGCGAGCATCCGGTCAGCGGCTTCCAGGTCTTCACTCACAACGTACGTAATGGCGAGTCGGAAACCCGCCAATGGACGTATCTGCACAAGGATGGCGGCCAGCGCCTGGTCAACCTCACCACCAACGCCATCTTCGACGCCAGCGGACAGATCACCGGTTTTCTCGGCATCGCCAGCGACATCAGCGCCCTGCAGCAGGCCACTCGCGCACTGCAGCAGAGCGAAAGTCGCTTCCGTGGCCTGGTCGCCAACCTGCCCGGCGTGGTCTATCGCTGCGCCAACGACAGCGACTGGAGCATGCGTTACGTCAGCGACGAGATTCTCAGCCTGACTGGCTACCCGCCCAGCGACTTCATCGACAATCGCGTGCGCAGCTTCTCCAGCATCGTCCATCCCGACGACCTGCCGATCACCTACCTCGCCAACGACAGCATCGCTCGCCAGGAAACCTTCGAGCTGACCTACCGCCTGCGTCACGCCGATGGCCACAGCGTCTGGGTTCGCGAGAAAGGTCGCGGCGAGCACGACGCCCAGGGGCGCCTGGTCTGGGTCGACGGTTTCATCTGGGACATCAGCGAGCGCAAGGTCATGGAAGACGACCTGCGCCTGAGCCAGCAGCTGTTCAGCAGCGCCTTTGCCACCGCACCACAGGGCATGGCGCTGGTAGCCATCGACGGACGCTGGCTGGAAGTCAACGACGAGCTGTGCCGCATGCTCGGCTACAGCCGCGAGGAAATGCTCGCCCTCGATTTTCAGCGCATCACCCACCCCGACGACCTCGGTGCGGACCTGCGCAACGTCGACGACCTGCTGGCCGGGCGCATCAGCGCCTACCAGATGGAAAAGCGCTATCTGGACAAACAGGGCCAGGTGCTCTGGGTACTGCTCAGCAGCGCTCTGGTGCGCAACGCCCAAGGCCAGCCCGTGCATCTGGTCGCGCAGATCCAAGACTTCAGCGACCGGGTTGCCGCCGAGCGAGCGATTCGCGAACGCGAGCATTACCTGCGCACCCTGCTCGACAACGTCATCGATGCCATCGTCACTCTCGACGAGGAGGGCCTTATCGAAACCTTCAATCACGCGGCCGAACGCATCTTTGCCTACAGCCAGACCGAGGTCGCTGGGCGCGACATCGCCACGCTGATTCCAGGCATGGCCAGTGACACCCTGCGCCACGGCTGCGCCAGCGATCAGATTCGCGAGATGGAAGGCCTGCGCCTGGGTGGCGAACGCTTCCCGCTGGAACTGGCGATGTCGCAGATCAGCCACCAGGGCCAGGTGCGCTTCATCGCGGTGATTCGTGACATCGCCGAACGCAAACGCATCGAGCAGATGAAGAACGAGTTCGTCTCCACCGTCAGCCACGAACTGCGCACACCGCTGACCGCCATCGCCGGCTCGCTGGGCCTGATCAACGGTGGCGCACTCGGCGCCGTGCCGCAGGCCATGGCGCACATGCTGAGCATCGCCGAGGCCAACAGCCAGCGCCTGAGCGCGCTGATCAATGACCTGCTGGACATGGAAAAGCTGGTCGCCGGCAAGATGCATTTCGACCTCCAGCGCAGGCCACTCAAACCACTGCTGGAACTGGCACTGCTGCATAACCAGCCGTATGCCGACCAGCATCAGGTACGCCTCGAACTGCATGCAGAGCATTATGTCGAAGTCCGGGTCGATACTCAGCGCCTGGCTCAGGTGCTGGCCAATCTGCTGTCCAATGCCGCCAAGTTCTCACCGGCTGGGGCCGTGGTGCAGGTCAGCCTGGAGACAATGGCTGACAAGCTGCGAGTCAACGTGCGCGATCATGGCCCGGGTATCCCCGCGGCATTCCATTCGCGCATCTTCGCCAAGTTCTCTCAGGCCGACGCCGGCGATACCCGGCAGAAAGGCGGCACCGGCCTGGGTCTGGCGATTTGCAAGGAAATCATCGAGCGCATGCACGGGCGTATCGGCTTCAACTCGGTGCCTGGCCAGGGCGCGACCTTCTGGTTCGAGCTGCCGCGCGTCGATGAAAGCGAGACATGAAGCCTACGCAAGGCTAACAAAGCTGTACCACACTGCAGATAGCAGCCAACGGCCGGGGAGACCGTGATGACTGAGCTCAAACGCATCCTGCATGTCGAGGACGATCCCTCGATCCAGGCCGTGGCCAAGGTCGCGCTGGAGGCCGTCGGCGGCTTTCAGGTATTGAGCTGTGCCAGTGGCCAGGAGGCGCTCGACCAAGTGCAGGGCTTCGCGCCGGATTTCATTCTGCTCGACGTGATGATGCCCGGCATGGATGGGCCCAAGACCCTGGAGCTGATTGGCCAACTGGTCGATACCGCACGCATTCCGGTGGCCTTCATGACCGCCAAGGTGCAGCCTGACGAGGTCGCCCACTACCACAGCCTCGGCGCCCATGGCGTGATCATCAAACCATTCGACCCGATGCAGCTCGCCGCTCAGGTACGGCAGATCTGGAACCAGAGCAATGGATAAACACGAAGGCAGCGCCATCCCGCAGGCGCTGCAACAACACTTGCAACAGCTTGGTCAGCAATTCAGTGAGCGCCTTAGCCAGGAACTGCCCCAGCTGGCGCAACAGGCAAGACAACTGCTGGACGCCGATGAAGCCGAGCGCACGCGTCTGCTGCAGGAGCTGCGGCATCAGCTGCACCGCCTGGCTGGCAGTGCCGGCACCTTCGGCTTCAGCCAGCTTGGCCAGCAGGCACGTGAGCTGGAGCAGCATGCCGAGCGCTGGATGGAGCGCCTGCTGCGCCAACAGCAGAGCCTCAACGAGTTCGTCACTGCCTTGCAGGCACTCGGCGAGCAGTCGACCAGCGCGGGGGCCATCACTGAACCGGTAGGCAAAGCGCGCAAGCTGCCGCGCCAGGAAGACGGCAGCCGCACCATCTACATCCTCGAAGGCGAAGCCGCGGTTGGCGAGAACATGCGCCAGACGCTGAGCAACTTCGGTTACCGCGCCGAGCATTTCAATTCCACCGCAGGGCTCGACGCCGCGCTGCAGCAGCACCTGCCCGATGCGCTGATCATCGACGCCAAACTGCCCGGCGAAGCCAGTTGCGGTCTGGATTACGCCCACCAGTTGCGCGAACGCCTGGACGAACCACTGCCGCTGCTGGTGCTCACCGACCAGCAGGATGACTTCGCTACCCAGCTGCATGCGGTGCGGGCCGGCGCCATGGGCCTGTTCAGCAAGCCGGTGGACATCCCGCAGCTGGAAAGCCGCCTCGAACGCTGCTTCTCGCAACAGCACGGCGAACCCTACCGCGTGCTGATCGCCGACGACGACCAGGACCTGGCCAGCCGCTACAGTCTGGTGCTGCGCGATGCCGGCATGCTGGTGGAGATACTCAGCGAACCGGCGCGGATCTTCACCCACCTGCGCGATTTCAACCCCGAGGTGGTGCTGCTCGACGTAAACATGCCGCATTGCACCGGCCCCGAACTGGCGCAGATCATCCGCTGCAATGATGACTGGCTGCGCATCCCGATCATCTACCTGTCGGCGGAAACCGATATCGGCAAACAGATGAACGCGCTGATCAAGGCCGGCGACGACTTCGTCACCAAACCGATTTCCGACAATGCTCTAGTAGCTACCGTGTTCTCCCGCGCCCAGCGCGCACGCCTGCTTTCCGACGCCCTGGCCCGCGACAGCCTCACCGGCCTGCTCAAGCACGCCGACATCAAAGAACAAGTGGCCATCGAACTGGAGCGCGCCCTGCGCAGCGGCGACCGCGCCAGCGTAGTGATGCTGGATATCGACCACTTCAAACGTGTGAACGACGAGCATGGTCATGCGGCCGGTGACAACGTCATCCGCGCCCTGGCCAACCTGCTGCGCCAACGTCTGCGCCGGGTCGACAGCCTGGGCCGCTACGGCGGCGAGGAATTTCTCGCCGTATTGCCGGACTGCACGCCGGAGCAAGCACGTTTGATCGTCGACGAGATTCGCCAGCGCTTCGCCGAGCTGCGTTTCATCGCAGACGGCGGAGAGTTTTCCGTGAGCCTCAGCGCCGGTATCGCGGGCACCGACGTCAACAGCGACGCCGAGCAACTGCGTGAGCGTGCGGACAAGGCGCTATACGCCGCCAAGCACAGCGGGCGCAATCAGGTGCAGATAGCGGCGTCGGAAGAACATCGCGGCTGAAGCCGCTCCTACGGAGCACAGATGCAACTGTAGGAGCGGCTTCMSCCSCGAGACTCTACGCTATTCAGGCGCAGGTCACGCCTCGGCGCGCTGCAGCAGGCGACGCTGGCGCCACTCCATGAAGGTCTTGAGGAACAGCGTGAGCAGCGCCATGCAGGCCAGCAGACCTGCCGCGGTGAAGGCGGCGGCGGGCTTGTAGTCGTTGTTGAGCTGGTCGACCAGCAGCGGCAGGGTCAGGGTCTGGTTGATGATGGTGCCGGACACCACCGACACCGCGCCGAATTCACCGACCGCGCGGGCATTGGTCACCACCACACCGTAGAGCAGCGCCCATTTGATCTTCGGCAGGCTGATGCGGCGGAAGATCTGCCAGCCGCTGGCGCCCAGGCACATGGCGGCGGTTTCCTCGTCCTGACCCTGGGCCTGCATCACCGGAATCAGAATGCGCGCCACGTAAGGCGCGGTGACGAACACCGTGACCATGACGATGCCCGGCCAGGCGAACATCAGCTGCATGCCGTTATCGTAGAACCAGCGGCCGATAAAGCTTTCCAGGCCGTAGACCACCAGGTAGCAGAGACCGGCAACCACCGGCGACACCGCATAAGGGATGTCGATCAGCGTCGTCAGCAGCTTGCGCCCGCGAAAATCGTAGTGGGTCACGCACCAGGCCAGGCAGATGCCGAAGCACAGGTTCAGCGGCACGGTGATCGCTGCCACCAGCAGGGTCAGGCCGATGGCGTGGAGCATGTAGTCCTCGCCGAGGTTGCTCCACAGCAGGTCGAGCCCGCCAGCCAGCGCCTTGCTGAAAATCAATGCCAGCGGCACCAGCAGAATCAGCGCCACCACCAACAGACCGAGGGTTACCAGCGCCCACTGGCGCCAATCTTGGGGCTTTTTCATCGACCTTGCCGTTGCCAAGCGAACAGACGCCCCTGCACGACCTGCAGGAGGAACAGAAGAGCCAGCGACGCGAGCAGGATCACCGAAGCGATGGCCGCCGCCGCCGGGTAATTGAATTCCTGCAGACGGACGAAAATCATCAGCGAGCTGACCTCCGTCTGATAGGGAATGTTGCCGGCGATCATGATCACCGCGCCGAACTCACCGAGGCTACGAATGAATGCCTGCGAACCACCGGTGACCAGCGCCGGAGCCAGGGTCGGCAGGATCACCTTGCGGAAGGTCTGCACGCGGCTGGCGCCGAGGGTGCGTGCGGCCTCTTCGTATTCCGAGCCGAGATCCTGCAGCACCGGCTGCACCGTGCGCACCACGAAGGGAATGCTGGTGAACACCATCGCCACCACGATACCGGCGTAGGCATAGGCCACCTTGAAGCCCAGCCACTGGCCGATCCAGCCGTTGGGCACCAGCAGCGCGGCGAGGGTCAGGCCGGCCACCGAGGTCGGCAGGGCGAAGGGCAAGTCGATCAACGCATCGACGATACGCCGGCCGGGGAAGTCGTAGCGGGTGATGATCCAGGCCAGCAGCAGGCCGATCACCAGCACCGCCAGGGTCGAGTAGAACGCCGCCGAGATGGTCACCTTGTAGGTCTGCACCACACGCGGGTCGCTGATCGCGAACCAATACTGCGCCCAAGTCATGTCGCTGACGTACAGCAGCAGCGCCGACAGCGGCAGCAGGATCACCAGCGAGAGGTACAGCACACTGACGCCGAAGCTCAGGCCGAAGCCAGGCAGCAGCGGAGTCTGCAGGAAGAACAGCGTCGGTTTACTCACGAAAAGCTCGGCTCTACAAATGCAGTTGGCCGCCAATAAGGCGGCCAACGGACCATTACGATGCTCGCACTCATGGCTGGCGGGTTGCCCCCGCCCTACGCCAGACCGCCGCTATCAGCGACCCTCTGCGAGAAGCTGGTCAAGAATACCACCGTTGTCGAAGTGCTTGGCGGTGATGTCATCCCAGCTACCGAGGATCTCGTTCGGGTTGATCAGACGCACCGGCGCGAACTGCGCCTTGGTCGCCTCGACCACTTCCGGGTTGTGCACACGGTAGTTGTAACGGGTCAGCAGTTGCTGGATGTCCTTGCTGTACTGGAAGTCGAGGAAGGCTTTGGCTTGCTCGCGAGTGCCGCGCTCGTCGGCCACCTTGTCGACGATGGCGACCGGGAACTCGGCCAGCACGCTGACTTCCGGCACCACGATTTCCAGGTTGGCGGATTTGAATTCGTCGCCCTTGGCGATGTTGATCACTTCCGATTCGAAAGTCAGCAGCACATCGCCCTGGCCGTTCTGGGCGAAGGCCACGGTGGCGCCGCGACCGCCGGTGGGGAAGTTCTCGACGTTCTTCAGCACCTTGCCGACGAAGGCCTTGACCTTCTCCTGGTCGCCGTTGAATTTCTCGTTGGCGAACAGCCAGGCGCCCAGGTAGCTGTAGCGGGCGTTGCCAGAGGTTTTCGGGTTGGGGAATACCAGCTTCACGTCATCGCGGATCAGGTCGTCCCAGCTCTTGATGTTCTTCGGGTTGCCTTCACGTACCAGAAAGGCGGTGGTGCTGTAGTACGGCGAGGCGTTGTTGGGGAACTGCTTGGCCCAGTCTTCGCGCAGCAAGCCGCGTTTGGCCAGGATGTCCACGTCGGAGACCTGGTTGAAGGTGACCACGTCGACCTTCTTGCCCTGGATGATGTCCTGCGCCTGGCGCGAGCTGCCAGCGAAGGACTGGATGATCTTCACTTCCTTGCCGCTCTGCTGCTTCCAGTGCTCGACGAACAGCGGGTTGATCTCACCGAACAGTTCGCGGGCGATGTCGTAGGAGGCGTTGTGGAACGGGGTGTCGGCAGCAGCATGGCTCAGCGAGCCGGTAAGCAGGGTGGCGCTGGCCACACTGGCCAGGAGGATCTTCTTCAGCATGAGCGGCTTCCTTATCGTTGGCAGAGCCTGCAAGCAGGCGTTTTGATGGCGCGATTGTGGCGCAACGGTATATATCCGAAAAATACTATTTTCTTATCTACTTATAACTAGATAAAAATCAACCACGCCATCAGACGAACCCGCCGCACAGATGCGGCCAGGGAAAGACGGGAAAGCATACGGGAAGGTGCCGGAAGAGGCGAACGAGGAGCAGGCGCGGGAATGACGGGGGCACCTCGCCCCGACCGCTCCGAGGAGCGGCCAGGGTGGAGGGGGAGCGATCAGAGCTTGGCGATGGACACTTCGGTGGATTTGACAAAGGCGATCACTTCACTGCCCACCTGCAGTTCCAGCTCACGCACGGAACGAGTGGTGATCACCGAGGTGACGATGCCGGCAGCGGTCTGCACGTCGATTTCCGACAGTACGTCGCCGATGACGATTTCCTTGATGTTGCCCTTGAACTGGTTGCGAACGTTGATGGCTTTGATGGTCATGGTGTTTCTCCTCAGGTCGTTTTACATGTAGCCCGGTGCAATCCGGGGAATTCTCGAGCCGCTCCCGGATTGCCTCCGGGCTACGGCGTCAAAGTGCCCAACGCAATTGCGTGGGCAGGGGTGATACGGGTTCCGGTGGCGTCGGCAATTCCGGTTGCGCCAGCACGCGGTCGAGCACGCGCGCTTCCAGTGCCGCCAGCAGCGGCGAGCCATGCGGGCGCGGGCGAACCAGCTGCACATCGAGGTCGAGGCCGATCTGACCGTCCTCGATCAGGATCACCCGATCCGCCACGGCCACCGCTTCGGCCACGTCGTGGGTGACCAGCAGTACGGTGAAGCCATGCTGCTGCCACAGGCGTTCGATCAGTTGCTGCATCTCGATACGGGTCAAGGCATCCAGTGCACCCAGCGGCTCGTCGAGCAGCAGCAGGCGCGGCCGATGGATCAATGCACGGGCCAGGGCCACGCGCTGCTTCTGCCCGCCGGACAGTGCTGCCGGCCATTCATTGGCGCGATCCGCCAGGCCGACCGCCGCCAGCGCCTCTTCCGCCTGCTTGCGCCAGTTGCCGGAAAGCCCCAGACCGACGTTGTCGATCACTCGCTTCCAGGGCAGCAGACGCGAGTCCTGGAACATCAGGCGAATGTCTTCACGCACCGCGTTGAGCGAGCCATTGCCGGCCAGCAACTGGCCGCCAGAGGGTTGATCCAGACCGGCCAGCAGGCGCAGCAAGGTGCTCTTGCCGCAGCCACTGCGACCGACCACGGCGACGAACTGACCAGCCGGGATATGCAGGTCGATGCCTTTGAGCACCTGACGCTCGCCGAAGGATTTCTCGATTTTCTCGATCGCCAGGGGAATGCCCTGACGAATGTTATGCAGCGCTGTCATTGCCCACCTGCCTTGGCCTGATAGGCCGGATGCCAGCGCAGCCAGACACGCTCGAGACCACGGGCAGCGACGTCGGCCAGCTTGCCGAGCACCGCGTAGAGCAGGATCGCCAGCACCACCACGTCGGTCTGCAGGAACTCGCGGGCATTCATTGCCAGGTAGCCGATACCGCTGCTGGCCGAGATGGTCTCCGCGACGATCAGCGTCAGCCACATGAAGCCGAGGGCGAAGCGCACGCCGACCAGGATCGACGGCAGCGCACCGGGCAGGATCACCTGGCGGAACAGGGCGAAGCCGGACAGGCCATAGCTGCGCGCCATCTCCACCAACGCCGGGTCGACGTTGCGGATACCGTGGTAGGTGTTGAGGTAGATCGGGAACAGCGTGCCGAGTGCGACCAGGAACACCTTGGCGGCCTCGTCGATGCCGAACCACAGGATCACCAGCGGGATCAGCGCTAGGTGCGGCACGTTGCGGATCATCTGCACCGAGCTGTCGAGGAAGCGCTCGCCCCATTTCGACAGGCCGGTGATAAAGCCCAGCAGCAGGCCAATCCCGCCGCCGATGGCGAAGCCGATCCCGGCGCGCTGGCCGCTGATCGCCAGGTGCTGCCAGATTTCACCGGAGGCCAGCAGCTCCCAGCCGGCGGCGAGCACGGCGCTGGGCGCCGGCAGGATGCGGCTGGACAGCCAGCCACTGGCCACCGCCAGTTGCCAGGCGGCCAGCAGCCCCAGCGGCAAGGCCCAGGGCGCAGCGCGCAGAGCCAGTTTGTGAAGGGTCGTGTTGCTCATGGTTTGCCTCGAAGAATTCTGTGTCCCTGTCCCCGGACTGCATCCGGGTTACGCCGGAGGCGACCCGTAGGGTGCGCCATGCGCACCAACGGGTGCCGCAGGCAATCGCGGTGCGCGCAGCGCACCCTACGCTTCAGTCCGTAGCCCGGATGCAATCCGGGAAAACCCGTACCCGCGCTACCCTCAACTCGCCGAAGCCGCCTTCGGCAGGATGTCGCTGGAGATCATTTCGCCGAATGGGCTGACATAACCGCGACTTTCCGGACGCTGCGGCTGGGCCACATCCAGATGCGGGAACAGCAGTTCGGCGACCCGGTACGACTCCTCCAGATGCGGGTAACCGGAGAAGATGAAGGTATCGATGCCGAGGTCGGCGTATTCCTTGACCCGCGCCGCCACGGTCGGGCCATCGCCGACCAGCGCAGTGCCGGCGCCGCCGCGCACCAGACCGACACCGGCCCAGAGGTTCGGCGACACTTCCAGGTTGTCGGTCTTGCCGCCGTGCAGGGCGGCCATGCGCTGTTGGCCGACCGAGTCGAAGCGCGCCAGCGACGCCTGGGCGCGGTCGATGGTGTCCTGATCCAGATGGCTGATCAGACGATCCGCCGCGGCCCAGGCTTCCTCATTGGTCTCGCGCACGATCACGTGCAGACGAATGCCAAAGCGCACTTCGCGGCCCTGCGCAGCAGCCTTCTCGCGCACCTGAGCGATTTTCTCGGCCACGGCGGCCGGCGGCTCGCCCCAGGTCAGGTACAGCTCAACCTGCTCGGCGGCCAAGTCTTGCGCGGCGTCGGAGGAACCACCGAAATACAGCGGCGGACGCGGCTGCTGGATCGGCGGGTAGAGCAGCTTGGCGCCCTTCACCTGGATGTGCTTGCCGTCGTAGTCGACGGTTTCGCCTTCCAGCACACGGCGCCAGATGCGGGTGAATTCGACGGATGCCTCATAACGCTCGGCATGCGACAGGTGCAGGCCATCGCCGGCCAGTTCGTCCGGGTCGCCACCGGTCACCAGGTTGAACAGCGCACGGCCGTTCGACAGGCGATCCAGGGTCGCCGCCTGGCGCGCGGCCACGGTCGGCGAAATGATCCCTGGACGCAGGGCGACGAGGAACTTCAGGTTCTGCGTGAGCGGGATCAGCGAGGCTGCCACCAGCCAGGAGTCCTCGCAGGAACGCCCGGTGGGGATCAGCACACCGCCGAAACCAAGGCGATCAGCCGCCTGGGCGACCTGGGCCAGGTAGCCATGGTCGACGGCGCGCGCGCCTTCGGAGGTGCCCAGGTACTTGCCATCACCATGGGTAGGCAGGAACCAGAAGATATTGAGGCTCATGGATTGGTCTCCTTTTACGAAAGCGTTGACGTAGCCCGGATGCAATCCGGGAATACCGTGTGGCTGCCCCGGATTGCATCCGGGCTACGGTCTTACTGGGCCTGCGCGACCTTGGCCGGTGGATTCCAGATCACATCCTTGATGGTCAGTTTCTTGGGGATCAGCTTCAGCTCGGTGAAGGTGTCGGCGATCTTCTGCTGCGCCTCGACCACATCCGGGGTGATGAACTGCGCGCCGTAACCCTGACGCTCAACAGCCTGACGAGTGATCTCCGGGGACAGACCGATCAGCGGCGCGACCTGGCTGGTGGCTTCGTCGAGGTTGCCCTTGACCCACTCGCCAACGCCGCGAATTTCCTCGACCAGCGTGCCGATCACCTGCGGGTTCTTCTCGGCATAGGTACGGGTCGCCAGGTAGAACTGGTGGTTGTCGACCAGACCGCTACCGTCACGCAGGGTGCGTGCTTGCAGTTGCTTCTCGGCGGCGGACTGGAACGGGTCCCAGATCACCCAGGCATCGACGCTGCCACGCTCGAAGGCGGCGCGGGCATCGGCCGGCGGCAGGTAAACCGGGGTGATGTCGCCGTATTTGAGGCCGGCGTCTTCCAGCGCACGCACCAGCAGGTAATGCACGTTGGAACCCTTGTTCAGGGCGACTTTCTTGCCCTTGAGCTCGGCTACCGATTTGATCGACGAATCTTTCGGCACGAGGATCGCCTCGCCCGTCGGAGCCGGCGGCTCATGGGCGACGTAAAGCAGGTCGGCGCCAGCCGCCTGAGCGAATACCGGCGGGGTTTCACCAGTGACGCCAAAGTCCACGGAGCCGACGTTGAGACCTTCGAGCAGCTGCGGGCCGCCCGGGAACTCCGTCCACTTGACCTCCACGCCCTGCTCGGCCAGGCGTTTTTCCAGGGTGCCCTTGGCCTTGAGCAGCACCAGGGTGCCGTATTTCTGATAGCCGATACGCAATGTCTCGGCTTGTGCTTGAGTGATGGCGCCGAAGGAAATGGCCGCGGCAAACAGGGCGACCAGGCTTCGACGCAAAGTAATGGTGCGCATGGCGCTCTCCCTTTGCGGTGATGTCTTGGTTGGCTACCTGCTTGCCCGTTGGCGGGCGAGTAAGGCGGGGTATTACGGGGCTTACAGTCGGGCAAAGCCCGTGTCAGATACTCCAGCGGGCGTTCACCAGCCGGTCGTTCAATACGTTCGGATCGATCGGCCTCGGCCGTCGCGCCAGGGCTGCGCCCAGTTGTTCCAGTGCCTCGTCGAGGCGTTCGCGCAATTCGTCGTCGATCTGCGCGGGCCTGTCCCCTTCCGGGTAGGCAATCTGTTTGTCCACGGCGAACACGCCGGAGAGCATTTCCTGCGCTTTCAGCGCGGCCAATACCGGCTTGAGCGCGTAGTCCACAGCCAACAGGTGCGCCGGGCTGCCGCCACTGGCCAGGGGCAGAACCACCTTGTGCGCCAGAGCGCGTTCCGGCAGCAGATCCAGCAGCACCTTCAAGGCACCGGTGAACGACGCCTTGTACACCGGCGTACCGACCACCAGGCCATCAGCGCTGGCCACCACAGCCTGCAACTGCTGCACTGCCGGGCTGTCGAAGCGCGCATGCAGCAGATCCTCGGCGGGGAAGTCGCGCACCTTGAGCAGGCTCACTTCCACCTGCTGCGCCTCCAAGCGCTGGCGCACGTAATCCAGCAGCACCTCGGTGCGCGAACGCGCCGCAGGGCTGCCGGAGAGCAACACGACGTGCATGCTGGTTCCTTATTTGTTCGGCTGCGGGGTCAGGCGCAGATAGGGTTTCACCGCGCGATAACCTTTGGGGAAGCGCTGGGCGATTTCGGCTTCGTCCTTGAGCGACGGCACGATCACCACTTCTTCACCGTCCTGCCAGTTGGCCGGCGTGGCCACCTTGTAGTTGTCGGTTAGCTGCAGCGAATCGACGACGCGCAGGATTTCGTTGAAGTTGCGCCCGGTACTGGCCGGATAGGTGATGGTCAGGCGCACCTTCTTGTTCGGGTCGATGATGAACAGCGAACGCACGGTCAGGGTGTCGTTGGCGTTGGGGTGGATCAGGTCGTAGAGGTCGGACACCTTGCGGTCGGCATCGGCGATGATCGGGAAATTGACCGCCGTGTTCTGCGTCTCGTTGATGTCGTCGATCCACTTGATGTGCGAATCCACCGGGTCGACGGACAGGGCGATGGCTTTGACGCCGCGCTTGGCGAATTCATCCTTGAGCTTGGCGGTAAAGCCCAGTTCGGTGGTGCACACCGGCGTGAAGTCAGCTGGATGGGAGAAGAGGATGCCCCAGCTGTCGCCCAGCCACTCGTGGAAACGAATGCGGCCTTCGCTGGAATCCTGTTCGAAGTCAGGGGCGATGTCGCCCAGGCGGATGGTCATGATCGTGCTCCTTGGCAGTAGCTTGCGTGGCGCTCACTATGCTCAGGAACAAAGAGAAACAAAAAGAATAAATAATGATTTATTTATAACCAAAACATCTTTAAAGAAAGACCGTCATGACCTCCCCAACCTTGCACGAGATTCCCAGCGAACAGGCGCCCATGGCGCTCCTGCTGGAAGCCGATCCCAGCACCGCCCTCATCGCCGGTTATTTACAGGACGGTCATTGCGTTGTCGCGCGCCAGAGCGACGTAACCGTTGGCGTCTACGTGATCAAGGCACTGGCGGCCAACACCTGGGAACTGATGAACATCGCCGTGGCGCCCGAACACCAGGGCCAGGGCATCGGCGCCCTCCTGCTGCACCACGCCATCGACCAGGCCCGGCAACTGGGCGCGAAGCGCCTGGAACTGGGCACCGGCAGCTTTGGCCACCAACTGACGTTCTATCAGCGCGCCGGCTTTCGCGTGGTGGCGGTTGAGCCGGATTACTTCCTGCAGCACTACTCCGAGCCGCTATTCGAGAATGGCCTGCAGCATCGGGATCGCTTGCGCCTGGCCCTGGAGCTTTAAGAGCCTGTTCAAAGTCTCGCGAGCTAGAGCCAGGCAATACCGATGGCGGCCCCGCGAATAGAGCGAAGAACGCTCGGAGTCGCGTTCGACTTTACGAGCTGTAAATGAGCATTCTGACTGGGCTGGAGTTCCAGCTTGATTTCAACGCTGCATGGCCGACGCGCAGCAGGCTTTGAACACGCTCTAAGAAGGTTCGCGCAGGCGATAACCCACCCCCGCCTCGGTGATCAGGTAGCGCGGCGCGGCCGGATCATCGCCGAGTTTCTGCCGCAGGTGGCCGACCACCACGCGCAGATAATGGCTGTCACCGACGTGGCTCGGCCCCCAGACATCGCGCAGCAGTTGCTGCTGGGTCACCACCCTGCCGAGGTGCTGGGCGAGCAGCGCCAGCACCGCGTATTCCTTGGGCGTCAGGGCGATTTCGACGCCCTCGAGGCTGACCCGACGATAGGCCAGGTCGATGCTCAGCGCGCCACAGACGATGCTCGCCGGCAGCGCTTCGCGGCCCTGGCCCTGGCGCAGCAGCACGCGCACGCGGGCGAGGAATTCCTGGATGCCGAACGGCTTGGTCACGTAGTCGTTGGCGCCCCCGTCCAGCGCCAGCACCTTCTCACCCTCGCTGGCACGCACCGAAAGCACCAGCACCGGTACCTGGCTCCATTCGCGCAGGCCGCGCAGCACCTGCTGGCCGTCGAGGTCGGGCAGGCCTAGGTCGAGCACGACGAGATCGGGGCTGTGCAGCGCCGCCTGGGCGAGACCGTCTTCGCCATTGGCCGCCTCTAGCACCCGGTAGCCCTGGGCGCTGAGGGCGATGCGCAGGAACTTGCGGATCTGCGCTTCGTCGTCGATCAGCAGAATGCTTGGCCCCTGGCTCATCAGTCTTCCTCGGCGGCTTGCGGTTGCGTGGTCAATGGCAGGTGCAGGGTCAGGCTGGCGCCACGGCCTTCGAGGCCGTCGCCGACCGTGACGCGGCCGCCCTGGGCGCCGACCATGCCCTGGCAGATCGCCAGGCCCAGGCCCGTGCCCTGGCCGCCACGATCGCCCCGCGCTGCGGTGTAGAACATGTCGAAGATCTTCGCCCGTTCTGCCTCGGGAATGCCAGGGCCCTGGTCGGCGACGATGAAGCGCAGCTCCTGTTCGTCGTATTCCAGCGCCACCCGCAGGCGTCCGGCTGGCGGCGAGAAGCGCGCGGCGTTCTCCAGTACGTTGACCAGCGCCTGCTCGATCAGCGCCGCATGCACCCGCAGCAGCGGTGGCTCCGGCGGCAGCAAACACTCAACCTGCAGCGGTGCGAGCACGGCGCGCAAGCGTTGCAGGGCGCTGGCGACGATATCGCTGGGCGCGACCCAGTCGCGCGCCAGTTTGAGCCCGCCGTGGCCGAGGCGGGTCATGTCGAGCAGGTTCTGGATATAGCGGTCGAGGCGCTCGGCCTCGTCGCGGGTGCCTTCGAGCAGTTCCCGGCGATCGGCCAGGGGGATCGCCTCGCCCAGCGCCAGCAGGCTGTCGATGGAACCGCGCATGGCGGTCAGCGGCGTGCGCAGGTCGTGCGACACCGAAGCCAGCAGCGCGCTGCGCAGTTCCTCGGTCTGCCCATGCAGGCGCGCGGCCTCCAGCTCTTCGGCCAGTTGAGCGCGGGCCAGGGCCTGAGCCAGCGGTTGACCCAGGGCAGCGACCAGGCGCCGCCGCTCGTCCGCCAGTGGTGCGCCATCAACGTGCTGTAGGCCGATCAGCAGCAGCGGCCCCTCCTCACCACACAGCGGCCACCACCACCAGCGGCTGCTGGGCAGGGTGTCGGTGCCAAGTCCCGCTGGCTGCTCGTGCTGCCAGGCCCAGTCGGCGGCGGCGCGTTCGGCATCGGGCAATTCGGCGTGCAGACCGCCCTCGTGCTGCCACTGGCCATCTGCATCACGTGACAGCAGGGTCAGTTGCATATCGACCCGGCTACCCAGCTGCTGCTCGGCCACCGCCAGCACGGCCTGGCGGTCGGCGGCGACGGTAAGCCTGCGTGACAGCTCCAGCAGCGCGGTGGTCTCGCCCTGCGCCTGACGCAGCGCCTGCACCTGGCGGCGCTGACGGCTGGCCAGGTTGCCGGTAAGACCGGCCATGAGCAGGAAGAACAGCAGGGTCAGCACGTCCTCCTGACGCTGGATGCGCAGGGTCAGGGTCGGCGGAATGAACAGGAAGTTGTAAGCCAGGAACGATAGCCCCGAGCAAGCGAGCGCCGGGCCCAGGCTGCTGCGTACCGCCACCAGCAACACGGCGGCGAGGAACACCAGGGAGATGTTCGGCAACTCCAGCACCTGCGCCAGGCCGAGGGAGATCAGCGTGGCGCAGGCGGCGGCCAGCGTGGCCCACAGGTAGTCGCGCCAATGCGGGGCCATGCGTGTGCGCCGACCCTTCGCAGGCTGAGACCCCGCCGCATCCAGCACGCTCACCTCCAGCCCGGCACCGGCGGCCAGCAGGCGCTCGCCGAGGCCTCGCCCGAACCAGCGCCGACGCAGGCGGCGCGTGCTGCTGCCGACCAGAATCAGGCTGGCACGGCGCTCGCGGGCGTGGTCGAGCAGCGTGCGCGCCACCGAGTCGCCGTGCAGTGTCACCACTTCGCCACCGAGGCGCTCGGCCAGGCGCAGCGCCGCTTGCAGGCGGCCGCGCTGTTCCTCGTCCATGTCCTGGCGACTGTCCACGTGCACCACCGACCAGGGCAGATGACGCCGCTCGGCCACCCGGCAGGCATGACGCACAAGGCGCTCGGCCTCACCGTCGCCATCCACCCCCACCAGCAGGCGCCCGAGCACGCTGGGCGCGGCCTGGCCGAGCTGGCGGTAGCGTTGGTCGAGGTCGGCATCGACCCGCGCGGCGGCGGTCTGCATGGCCAGCTCGCGCAGCGCGGTGAGGTTGGTCGGCGAGAAGAAGGCGTCGATGGCCGCCCGCGCCTGCTCGGGCATATACACCTTGCCGTCACGTAGACGCTCGAGCAGCTCACGCGGCGGCAGGTCGACCAGTTGGATCTCGTCGGTTTCCTGCAGCACCCAGTCGGGCACCGTCTCGCGCACCTGCACGCCGGTGATGTCGCGCACGCGGTCGTTGAGGCTTTCCAGGTGCTGCACGTTGACCGTGGTGTAGACATCGATGCCGGCGGCGAGCAGCTCCTGCACATCCTGCCAGCGCTTGGCGTGGCGGCTACCGGGGGCGTTGCTGTGCGCCAGCTCGTCTACCAGCGCCAGCTTGGGCGGGTCGGCGAGCAGGCCGTCGAGATCCATCTCGCTCAACTCCAGGCCGCGATAGGGCAGGCGCAATGGCGGCTGTTGCGGCAGCCCCACCAGCAGCGCCTCGGTCTCGCTGCGGCCGTGGCTTTCCACCACCCCGGCGCGCAGCGCCACGCCCTGGCGCAGTTGCGCATGGGCGGCCTGGAGCATGGCGTAGGTCTTGCCCACGCCCGGCGCCGCGCCGAGAAACACCTTGAGCCGGCCACGGCCTTCGCGGGGCAGGTCGGCGAGCAGCGCTTCGGCGCGCAGGCTGTCGTTCATCGAGCACTCGTCACTGGGAAGAAGTGGAGGGATTGTCGGCCAGCGCCAGGTTCAGAGCCAGCACATTGACCACCGCCGGGCCAAACAGCGGGCGCTCGGTGTGCGCCTCGACCAGGCGCAGCAACTCGGCCTCGTTCAGGCCACGGGTCTGGGCGATGCGCGGGATCTGCCAGGCAGCGGCCTCGGGCGACAGGTGCGGGTCGAGGCCGCTGCCCGAGGTGGTCAGCAGTTGCATCGGCACGGGCGCCTGACCGCCCAGTTTGGCGCTGGCCTGCTCGATGCGCTCGCGCAGTTTGGGATTGCTCGGCGCCAGGTTACTGGCGGCGCTGGCCACGGTGGCGTAGCTACCTGCCGAGGGGCGCGGCTGGAACCAATGATCGCCGTCGAAGGCCTGGGCGATCAGGCGGCTACCGCGCACCTGGCCGGCGTCGTCACTCACCAGGCTGCCGGAGGCCTGATCGGGGAAGGCAACCTGGGCCACGCCGGTGACCGCCAGCGGGTAAGCCACACCGGTGAGCAGGGTCATCAGCGCCAGGATGGCGATGGCGGGGCGGATATGGTTGAGCATGATGAGTCTCCGATATCGATTCTTTGCTTGTCTCCCCTCTCCCGCTTGCGGGAGAGGGGTCGGGGGAGAGGGAGCAGACCGTGCGTGAACTACACCCAGCCCAACCCCACCAGCAGCAGGTCGAGCAGCTTGATGCCGACGAAGGGCGCGATCAGCCCGCCGAGGCCGTAGATCAGCAGGTTGCGCCGCAGCAACTGGCCGGCGTCCAGCGCCTGGACGCGCACACCGCGCAGCGCCAGCGGGATCAGCGCGACGATGATCAGGGCGTTGAACACGATGGCCGAGAGGATCGCGCTCTGCGGACTGTGCAACTGCATCAGGTTGAGCGTGCCGAGCTGCGGGTAGATGCCGGCGAACAATGCCGGAAGGATGGCGAAGTACTTGGCCACGTCGTTGGCCACCGAAAAGGTAGTCAGCGCGCCACGCGTCACCAGCAGCTCCTTGCCCACCTGCACCACGTCGATCAGCTTGGTCGGGTCGCTGTCCAGGTCGACCAGGTTGGCAGCCTCACGGGCGGCCTGGGTGCCGTCGTTCATGGCCAGACCAACGTCGGCCTGGGCCAGCGCCGGGGCGTCGTTGGCGCCGTCGCCACACATCGCCACCAGCTTGCCTTCGGCCTGCTCGGCGCGAATGCGCGAGAGCTTTTTCTCCGGCGTGGCTTCGGCGATCACGTCATCGACACCCGCCTCGGCGGCGATGGCGGCGGCGGTCAGCGGGTTGTCGCCGGTCACCATCACGGTGCGGATGCCCATGGCGCGTAATTCGGCGAAGCGCTCGCGGATGCCCGGCTTGACCACATCTTTGAGGTGAATGGCGCCGAGCAGGCGACCAGCCCCGGCCACCAGCAACGGCGTGCCGCCGCTCTGGGCGATCTTCTCCACCTCACGCGCCAGCGGCGCCGGCAGATCACTACGGCCCAGGCCGAGGTAGGCCAGCACCGCATCCACCGCGCCCTTGCGGTAGGCCACGCCGTTCACGTCGGCACCGGACAGGCGCGTCTCGGCGCTGAAGGCGATCAGCGTCATGCCGCTGCGCTCGGGCACCGCCATCGGGTGCAGGGACGCCAGGTATTCGATGATCGACTTGCCCTCCGGCGTGTCGTCGCCCTGCGAGGCCAGCAGCGCCGCCTCGGCCAGCTCCGGCGTGGCCACGCCCGGCGCCTTGACCATGGCGCTGCAGCGACGGTTGCCGAAGGTGATGGTGCCGGTCTTGTCCAGCAGCAGGGTGTGCACGTCACCGGCCGCCTCCACGGCGCGGCCAGACTTGGCGATGACGTTGAGGCGCACCAGGCGATCCATGCCGGCGATGCCGATGGCCGAGAGCAGGCCGCCGATGGTGGTGGGGATCAGCGTCACCAGCAGCGCCGCCAGGTAGATCAGCGGCAGGTCGCCACCGGCAAAGCGGGCGAACGGCTGCAGCGTGGCCACCACCAGCAGGAAGATCAGGGTCAGGCCGATCAGCAGGATATCCAGCGCCACCTCGTTGGGCGTCTTCTGCCGGCGCGCGCCTTCGACCAGGGCAATCATGCGGTCGAGGGTGGACTCGCCGGGGTTGGCGCTGATCCGCACCAGCAGCCAGTCCGACACCAGGCGGGTGTTGCCGGTGACCGCCGAGCGGTCGCCGCCGGACTCGCGGATCACCGGCGCGGATTCGCCGGTAATCGCCGCCTCGTTGACCGCCGCGACACCTTCGATCACCTCGCCGTCGCCGGGGATCAATTCACCGGCCTCGACCCGCACCACGTCGCCCTTACGCAGGCTGCTGGCCGGGACGGACTGGAACTGCTCGCCGACCTGTTTATTCGCCATCAAGCCCTGGCTGCCGGACTTGAGGCTGTCAGCGCGGGCCTTGCCCCGCCCTTCGGCCAACGCCTCGGCAAAGTTGGCGAAGAGCACGGTGAACCACAGCCACAGGGCGATCTGCACGCCCAGGGCGGTGCTCACCGCAGGGTTGGGGACGAAGCACAGCACGCTGGTGACCAGCGCCGTCAGCTCCACCACCAGCATCACCGGCGAGCGCACCAGTTGCCGTGGGTCGAGTTTGACGAAGGCCTGCTTGAGGGCCGGGCGCCACAGCGCGCCGAGGCCGGTCTGCGGCTGGCTGCTGGACGATTTGGCGCTGCGTTGCGCCGTTACGGGGGCATTCATCACGGTTTCTCCTTCAGAACGCCAGGTGTTCGGCCAGCGGGCCCAGGGCCAGCGCCGGCATGAAGGTCAGGCCACCCACCAGGAGGATGGTCAAGGTCAGCAGCACGACGAACAGCGGCCCATGGGTGGGGAAGCTGTTCTGCCCCTGCGGCGCGGCGCGCTTGGCCGCCAGGCTGCCGGCAATCGCCAGCACCGGCAGGATGTAGCCGAAGCGCCCGAGCAGCATGGCCAGGCCGAGCATCAGGTTGTGGTAGGGGGTGTCGGCGGTGAATCCGGCGAAAGCCGAGCCGTTGTTGCCGGTGGCCGAGCCGTAGGCATACAGCGCCTGACTGAAGCCATGCGGCCCGGGGTTGCCGATGGAGGCTGCCGGGCCGGCGAAACTGACCGCCAGGGCGCCGAATATCAGCACGCCGACCGGCATTACCAGCAGCGTGGCGACCATCAGCCGTACTTCGCGTGCCTCCAGCTTCTTGCCCAGGTAGGCCGGGGTGCGGCCGATCATCAGCCCAGCGAGGAACACCGCGATCAGCACGAACAGCAGCATGCCGTAGAGGCCCGCACCAACGCCGCCGAAGACGATCTCACCCAGCAGCATGTTGACCAGCGGCACCAGCCCGCCGAGGGCACTGAAGCTGTCGTGCATGGCGTTCACCGAGCCGTTGGACGCCGCCGTGGTGGTGGTCGCCCAGAGCGCCGAAGCGAAGCTGCCGAAGCGCGCCTCCTTGCCCTCCAGCGAGCCGACCTGCTCGATGGGCAGCCCCGCCAGCGCCGGGTTCGGCTGCAACTCCGCCCAGGCGCAAACAGCCAGGCCGATGACGAACAGCACCAGCATGCTGGCGAGGATCGCCCGGCTCTGGCGCAGGTCACGCACGTAGTGGCCGAAGGTGAACACCAGCGCCGCTGGGATCAACAGGATCGACGCCAGCTCCAGCAGGTTGCTCAGCGCCGTGGGGTTCTCGAACGGATGCGCCGAGTTGACGCCGAAAAAGCCACCGCCGTTGGTGCCCAGTTGCTTGATGGCGATCTGGCTGGCCGCCGGCCCCATCGGCAGGGTCTGTTCGCTGCCCTGCAGGGTGGTGGCGGAGACGTAATCGCTGAAGTTCTGCGGCACGCCCTGCCACACCAGCAGCACCGCCAGCACCAGGCACAGCGGCAACAGGCCGTAGAGCACGGCGCGGGTGATGTCGACCCAGAAGTTGCCCAGACGGTCGCTGGACTGCCGCGCCAAACCCCGGCACAGCACCACCAGCACCGCCAAACCCACTGCCGGGCTGACGAAGTTCTGCACGCCGAGGCCGAGCATCTGGCTGAAGTAACTCAACTGCGCCTCGCCGCTGTAGGCCTGCCAGTTGGTGTTGGTGACGAAGCTCACCGCCGTGTTGAACGCCAGCGGCAGGCTCAGCCCGGCGAACTGCTGCGGGTTGAGCGGCAAGCCGCCCTGCAGCAGCAGCATGCTCATCAGCGCCAGCAGGCAGACCAGGGTGAAGGCCAGCAGCGCCACGGCGTAGCCGCGCCAGCTCTGCTCTTGCTCCGGGTCGACGCCAGCCACGCGGTAGCACAGGCGTTCCACCGGCTGCAGCACGGGGCTGAGCCAGGTGCGCTGGCCCTCCATCACGCGGTAGAAATAGCGCCCGAGAAAAGGGGCCGGTGCCAGCACCAGCACAGAGAAAGCTGCCAGCAGCAGCCAGTCGTAGTCATGCATGGCCGTCTCCTCAACCACGTCCGGCGGTCAGCAGGGCCGACAGCAGATAGGCGAAGAGGCCGACCACCAGGATCAGCGACACACCATCGATTGCGTTCATGTGCAAAGCTCCACGATGCGGGGAATCCGCTCGCGAGCATTGTCGAAAGGCTGCCCGTAAAAATTCGATTGCCGCCCCGCCGCCGGGGCGTAAAGAAATCGTATTGATGAAGAAGGATCAGCCCTGTGGGAGGCGCTTCAGCGGCGACTTATTCATGCGTCGCGGCTGAAGCCCCTCCCACAAAGCCCCGGCAGCGCCCCCGTAGGGTGGGTTAGCGGCGCAAAACACCACCCCCACAGCCACGCCCCACTCGACGCGCCGCGTAACCCACCAAGCGATGCCAAGCCAGACACTCAACCCAACAAGCGAACCACCAACCCCACCAGCGCACAGGCCATCAACGTCTCGATCACCCCACGCTTGAAACCCAGCAACGCCACACCCGCACCGAGGGCAATCAACGCCGACACCCAATCGAACGCGCCGGCCAAGCCCTGCGGCCAGAGCACGTGATAACCGAAGAACAGCGCCAGGTTGAGGATCACCCCGACCACAGCGGCGGTGATCCCGGTCAGCGGCGCAGTGAACTTCAACTGACCATGAGTCGACTCCACCAGCGGCCCGCCGGCGAGGATGAACAGAAATGACGGCAGAAAGGTGAACCAGGTGACCAGCACCGCCGCCAGCGCGCCGCTGGCAAAGGCCGAATTACCCCCAAACAGCGGCTGGCCATAGGCACCGACGAAGGCGACGAACGCCACCACCATGATCAACGGCCCCGGCGTGGTTTCGCCAAGGGCCAGGCCATCGATCATCTGCCGAGGCGTCAGCCAGCCGTAATGCTCGATGGCACCCTGGTACACATAAGGCAGCACCGCATAAGCGCCACCAAAGGTGAGCAGCGCCGCCTTGGTGAAGAACCAGCCCATCTGCGTCAACGTACCCTGCCAGCCGAACGCCAGGGTCAGCAGGCCCATGGGCAGCAGCCAGAGCACCGCACCAGCCAGCAGAATCAACGCCATCCGGCTGGAGCGAAAATGCGTGTGCGCCAGGCGCGTCTCATCATCGATCAATGCTGGCGCATGCGCCCCACCCGCCTCACCATGCCCGGCGCCGACCGCGAAATGCTGCGGCGCCAGTCGCCCGCCGATGTACCCCACCAGCGCCGCACCGAGCACGATCAGCGGGAACGGCAGCTGCAACGCGAAAATGGCGACAAAGGCCGCTGCCGCGATGGCCCACAGCCAGGCGTTCTTCAACACCCGCCCGCCGATGCGCCAGGCCGCCTGCAGCACGATGGCCGTCACCGCCGGCTTGATGCCATAGAAGATCCCCGCCACCAGCGGCACATCGCCGAACACCAGATAAACCCAGGACAGCGCGATCAGGATCAGCAGCGACGGCAGCACGAACAGCGCCCCGGCGATCACCCCACCCCAGGTGCGGTGCATCAGCCAGCCGATATAAGTCGCCAACTGCTGCGCCTCCGGCCCCGGCAGCAACATGCAGTAGTTCAGCGCATGCAGAAAGCGCCGCTCTGACAGCCAGCGGCGCTTCTCCACCAACTCCTGATGCATGATCGAAATCTGCCCGGCTGGCCCACCGAAGCTGATCAACCCCAGCTTCAACCAGAACCAGAAAGCCTGCAGCAAACTGACCGGGGCGGGACGCTCGGGGGGCTCGGACATTAGAGGGCTCCAGCAGCTGCAAATCGACCTGTCACTATAGCCGCACAACATGACAACCGCGCGACCCCGAACGAAAAACAACCAGCCCCACGCAGCCCTTGCCCCACCTGGCCTGGAAGAGTTTTCCCGCATCTTATCCACAGCGCTTTCCCCAGATTTTGTGCACGAAGCCCGCAAGCGCGCTCACACCCGACCACGCGATTGAAAAGCTGCCTCAAGTCGTTGATTAACCGCGATATATCGCCTGGCAATAACGCCAGTAGAACGTCATTGGACAAAAACTGAACGGCTTACGAAGACCCGCTTGAATACTAGGCGCGGGGTGCTTTTGCGCAGGTTATCCACAGGTGTGTTAACAGAATTTGTGGGTGGGTGCGGAGAGGTCTGGATCGCCGTTTCTATATAGGCAAACAACCTATATGGCATTTTGCCCACGAAGCATGGACAGCCTCGCGGTGGATGGACTAGGTTCTGGCTTGGTTCTGCTGGTGCAGTGATGCAGCAGATTGAGCTTGCCGTTATCTCTGTCGTGTTTCTCCCCAGAGGCTGTCGCGTTTCACGCGATAAAACTCAATCGAAACAAGGACTTGCAGGACGACAAGGAAGGTTGTGCGACAGGTGTAGCGTGGAAACGTGAAATGAATGTCGCCTAGTTAATAATTATGCCGAGGTAAGTAATGGCAATTGCACCACGAGCCATAAAAAAGCTTTACGCCCTTTCTGCTGGGCGATGCAACATATGTAGAACTCAGCTATTTGAAGGCGATATCCACATAGGGGAAATGGCACACGTCATAGCTAAAAGCTTACTAGGCCCCCGTGGAAAA
Source organism: Pseudomonas sp. zfem001 (assembly GCF_032621725.1). Classification (NCBI taxonomy): domain Bacteria; kingdom Pseudomonadati; phylum Pseudomonadota; class Gammaproteobacteria; order Pseudomonadales; family Pseudomonadaceae; genus Pseudomonas; species Pseudomonas sp. zfem001. Next base: position 467,977 of record NZ_JAVYJI010000003.1, read on the forward strand.
AGCTTGATTGAAAGCAGGGACTCTTACGAAAACCTAATCCTTCTCTGCGCCAACCACCATATAGAAGTCGATCAAAACCCAGAAAAATACACCACAGAAAAACTTCACTCAATTAAAAGAAATCACGAAAACTTTGTAAGAACAAGCCTTAGCCAGCCAGAGCAAAGGGAAGATGACATAGCCTCACTAAATACAATAGCGCGCTTCTTTCCCTTAACCCGGCTCCATAGTTACTTGCATTACCTGCCAAGCTCATTCGAAATTAGTTTTTTTGACTTTGGGGATACCATAGATAACTTCCGCATTGACAACCCCCATTGTCTTCCGTTTTCAGACCCCAATTTGGATATCGAATTTTGCAAGCTTATTAGAGATTATTCTCAGCTTAAAATACTCCTAAGCGGCACCTACAAAGACACATGGATATATAATTCACACGCAAACAGACCAAATAAAGCGGTCTTCAATAGCGTAGGTTTTTCTTGCGAAGACAAAAATCTTCTGCACCAAGAAATTGAGTCATCGCTTAATTGCTTCTTAAGCTCGTACCAGTCCTTTATTTCTTTTATCAGATCATCCTACCCAGAAGTAAAATTAGATAATTACCAACCTGCATAAACTCGGTATAGCAATTGGTCAAACCGTTTGCTTCGCTGACTGGGACGGGCTAAACCCCGTCCCTTAACTTATCGTCAGCGCACTTCATCAAGGAGCTTCTGTGAATAAAATAAATTTACTGGCATTAACAATTATAGGCATGCCAATAGCCTGCCTGGCTGAAGCCACATCAGAAGGTAAAGTCACCTATGAACTCGATATGTTCTCGTTGGTATCCTTCGGCCTGGCAATAGCAGCGCTCGTACTTTCCATTTTCATGGCATGGCTCTCATGGCAATTTTACGTAAAATCAACAGAAGCCGCCGACAAAACAAATGAGACAGTCACGAAGATTGAAACTCTTGTCGCAGGGGTGCAATCAAATATAACCGAAATCGTACAGCGCGCAGTCGGATACTGGATTGAGAGTGGCGGTGGCGATGGCCAAGTTAACGAGAGCAAGCGTGAAGTGTATGAACGCCTAAATGAACTAGAACAGTCAATTCAAAGAGCAGGCGATGGCGCAGGTGATAACACCCACCTTCTTCAAGAAGTTTCAGCACTGAAATCCCAGCTTGACGAATTGGGCAGAGGAATCAGAGAGAGCCAAATAAAAACTCTATTTCCAAACATAGACACAGAAATACAAACAATGAAGTACTCACAAGAGATAACCAGCGCAGACGCCAACGAGCAAATAGGGCTAATGCGAATTAACGTGCTAAAGCCAACAAGGATTGCTACTGCAAGTATCAAATTCAATCCAATATTCGATTCAGAACCTAGCGTAAGCGCAACACTTATAAGCTCTCCCTATGAGGATCAAGCATCAATATCAGCAAAAGCCGGTACGCCTAGCCTGCGCGGGTGCAATGTTCACCTAAACAGCCCCACACCACTAAAAACTGGCGAGTATATATTCGAGTTCACGGCCAGAGTTTGATAACAAAACAATAAAAAACGAGAAAAGGGGACAGATTTATTTACTGTGCTTACAACCCATAGAACACAAAATCACAGCGCACCCCACGATAAGAACGCCGATGCATCATGCGCGCGAGTAGCCCTTCAGGAGGGTGAGCGGAATCGTCGTGGAAGAGGTTGAGCGGCATGGATGCCGCGAGAGCTGCGATGGGCCAGGGATGACCCACCGCAGCGGGCCTCTGGAGCGACGATGGAGCGAACGAACCCCGGCGAAGCCGGGGCCGGATGGCGGGGCGAACGGTTTTGGTTACTTTTGCCAAGACAAAAGTGACTTGTAAGTTGTTCCACACCTGCTCCAGACCGCCAGTGACTAGATCTCCAGATCGTGGGCGAGCGAGGGTCGGAGCAGGTTTTTCTTGATTAACCCGAACGGTTGCCTGAGCTCAAAGCTCGTTTCTGCAAGTCAGGGTG
>NZ_JAVYJI010000004.1:0-427583 GCF_032621725.1 Pseudomonas sp. zfem001
AACAGGGGAAACCAGGCAAAGTAGCGGTCGTCGCCTGCATGCGGAAATTGCTTACCATCCTCAATGCGATGCTCCGTGATCAGGCTCATTTCAGGCCTCAAGTGGCTTGACGCTGAACACGGTTGCTCGCCCGTAAGGGGCGAAAACCATCAGATCAGACGACGCGCTAACGGATCGTGCTAGAACCGAAAGCACACACAAACCTGCTGCCCCGGCCTGCCCAGCCCCAATAAAAAGCCCCCACACGCAGTGCGTGCAGGGGCTCGTAACAGCGCCGCAGTGATTACTGCATATTCTGCTTCAGCGCCCGCATACGGTCGTGGCAAGCCCGCACCTTGGGCATCTCCACAGCCAGCAGCACACGAACATCATTGTCCGCGCTTTCCAGCGCATCTTCGAAGGCATGCAGAATGCGGTCCTCTGCTTCCTCCAGCTGCGCAACGTAGGTGGCATCTTCATCCTTGGCCAGGGTCGCGCGGGTGTCGGCGTAGAACTGGCGCAGCTTGCCCAGCATGGTGCCGCCAGACGCCGGCTCGCTCTGGTTGGCCGCGACCTTGACGCTCAGGGCGTCGATCACTTCGGTCTTGGCACGCACCATGTCGCGGAACAGCGCCTGCAGGCGGATGTCCTTGACCTCTTCGTGGGCATGCTCATAGAAGCGCTTGCCGTCTCGGGTGATTTCGATCAGTTCATTGAGTTGTGCGGTCTTGCTGCTCATGGATTCTCTCCTTGGCAATGGGACTTGCGGGTTGATGGCCATTCCAATGGCCGGGTTTACTTGGAATTCAGCTGCTGATGCGCAGGGCGTCGGCATCGACCCCCTTCACACCACGAATGTTGCGGGCGATCTCGACCGCCAGACGCTTCTCGGCGCTGCTCAGCACGCTGCCGCGCAGGCTGACCAGGCCATCGTCGGTATTCACCGAGATGTTCAGCGCATCCAGGTTGCGGCTGTAGAGGAAGCTGGCCTTGACCTTGCTGGTGATCCAGCCGTCGCTGATGTTCTCGCGCGCCTCATCGAGGGTCGTTTGCACTTCGCTACTGCTGCTGTCCGCGGTACTGATACTGAGGTGGTTGAACACCTCGCGTACGCCATCGGTGTTGGCTGCCAGCTGGCCTGCCAGCTCCTTGGCCGCCGGGGTTTGCGCATGACCACTGAGGGTGATGTTGCCGGTTTCGCTCTTGACCTGAATATCCAGGCCGCGAGTGTTGCTGTTCCACAGCAACTTTGACTTCACCGTGGCAGCGAGGCTGGCGTCTTCCAGACGCTGAACCAGGCCGGGGGGATTACCTTCGGTGGCGTCGTCACTGACTTCGATGCGATTGTCCACCGCGTCGATGCCCTCTATGCTCAGCGCCACTTGCTCGGCCAGTTCCTTCTGGACCTCGCTTTCGACCTTGCCGCCAAGGGTGACCTTGCCATCCTCCACCGCAATATCAAGCTTGAATGGATTGAGATGCCGATTGAGCGCGAAGGCTGTCCAGATAGAGCCCTCCTGGCGTGCAGCATCCAAATGCGCTGACAGCTGCCCTTCGGCAGCATGGCTGGCCACGGGCGTCAGACCGAGCATCAACGCGGTGCTGGCGGCCAGCAACCATGGTTTGAACGGGGGCATGAGTTCACTCCTGTTCGTGAGACGATATAAGGAATATCGCAAGCCCCGTGCCAGCCAATAAAAAACAAAATATCTTTTAAAAACATATATTTAATGCACATAAAGGCACCCTGCCTGCATGCAGGGTGCAGCATTAGCCTAGTTGGGCCGTGCAACTTGCACGGTTTTTACCTGACTAAGCTGCATTGACCAGTCAGACGGAGCACATACATGGCAGTAGCAGAGCAAACCAGCGGGCGCATTCTGCTGGTGGACGATGAAGCGGCAATCCTGCGTACCTTCCGCTACTGCCTTGAAGACGAGGGCTATGACGTCGCTGGTGCCAGCAGTGCGACGCAGGCCGAGGCATTGCTGCAGCGCCAGGTGTTCGACCTGTGTTTTCTCGACCTGCGCCTGGGCGAAGACAGCGGCCTGGACCTGCTGGCGCAGATGCGCATCCAGGCCCCCTGGATGCGCGTGGTCATCGTCACCGCCCATTCGGCAGTGGACACGGCGGTCGATGCCATTCAGGCCGGCGCCGCTGATTACCTGGTCAAACCCTGCACCCCCGATCAACTGCGCCTGGCCGCCGCCAAGCAACTGGAAGTGCGCACGCTGGCTGCACGCCTGGAGGCCCTGGAGGGCGAAGTGCGCAAGGCCAAGGATGGCCTCGACTCGCACAGCCCAGCGATGATGGCGGTTCTTGAGACCGCGCGTCAGGTCGCGACCACCGACGCCAACATCCTCATTCTCGGCGAGTCCGGCACCGGCAAGGGTGAGCTGTCCCGCGCCATCCACGGCTGGAGCCGCCGCGCCAAACGCACCTGCGTCACCATCAACTGCCCGTCGTTGACGGCCGAGCTGATGGAGAGCGAGCTGTTCGGTCACGCCCGCGGCTCCTTCACCGGCGCCAGTGAAAGTACCCAGGGCCGCGTCAGCCAGGCCGACGGCGGCACCCTGTTCCTCGACGAGATCGGCGACTTCCCACTGGCACTGCAACCCAAGCTGCTGCGCTTCATCCAGGACAAGGAATACGAGCGCGTCGGTGACCCAGTGACCCGCCGCGCCGATGTGCGCATCGTCGCCGCCACCAACCTGGACCTCGACGAAATGGTGCGCGAGGGCCGCTTCCGTGAGGACCTGCTCTACCGCCTCAACGTCATTACCCTCAAGCTACCGCCGCTGCGCGAACGCCATGAGGATGTGATGGATCTGGCCGAACGCTTTCTCGCCCGCTTCGTCAGCGACTATGGGCGCCCGGCGTGCGGTTTCAGCCCGGAGGCTGCCGCTGCCCTGCAGAGCTATCGCTGGCCAGGCAATATCCGCGAGTTACGTAACGTCATCGAGCGCGCCAGCATCATCTGCCAGAACGAGGCGGTGGAGGTTGCACACCTCGGCCTGGGCGGCAGCGGCGAAGCACCGAGCAACACCGTGCGCGTCGGCGCCGCGATGAGCCTCGAAGAGCTGGAGAAGGCACACATTGCCGCCGTACTGGCCAGCAGCAGCACCCTCGACATGGCCGCCAAGACGCTGGGTATCGATACCTCGACCCTTTATCGCAAACGCAAGCAGTACAACCTCTGAACACGGGATTTCCATGAAGCTGTCGATGAAGCTTCGCACGCGTCTGTTCCTTAGCATTTCCGCACTGATCACTGTAGCGCTGCTGGGTCTGTTAGTCGGGCTGTTCAGCGTGACGCAGATGGCACGCAGCCAGAGCGACCTGATCCAACGCGGCTTCGATGCCGTACAGATCGGCCAGAAACTGCGTCAGCACCTGGGTGATGAACTGATCGTACTGATCGATAAGCAGCCTGCCCCGCAGCGCCTCGAAGCCATTCGCCGGTCGTTCCGCGCCACCTTTGAGGAGGGGATCAACGCCAACCTCGGCGCCGACTACATACGCGGCATGGAACAGGCTGCGGCGCTCTACGATGAGATGGAAAAGGCCGCCAGCAATGGCACCCCACCTGGTGAAGTGCCCCACAACCTGGGTCCCTACAAGCCCTTCACCGATGCCTTCCAGCGCCTGCGCGATCACCTGCTGGACCAGCAGGATCAGGTCGTGCAATGGGTTGTCGCCGCCGAGAGCAAGGCCAGCGAACGCTCCCAGTTGATCGCCGGCTTGCTGGTGCTGATCGGCCTGGCAGTGCTGGCCATAGGTGTACTCACCGCCAACGGTATCGCGCGCCGCTTCGGCGGCCCCATCGACATGCTGGCACGAGCCGCCGACCAGATTGGCCAGGGTCGCTACGATGTGGTGCTACCCGTCTCGCCGGTGCTCGAGCTGGCAGTGCTGAGCCGCCGCTTCGGCCTGATGACCGAAGCCCTCCGTGAATACCATTCGAGCAATCTCAACCAGCTGCTCAGCAGCGAAGGCCGTCTCAAGGCGGTGCTCGACAGCATCGATGACGGTCTGATCATCCTCGACGCCGAGGGCAACATCGAACACGCCAACCCGGTGGCGCTGCGCCAGCTGTCTCAGCAAGCCGACATCCAGGGCCAGCCGATTGGCCCGTTATTGCCCGATCATGCTGTGGACGAAGCGCTGCGTCAGGTACTGGCAGGCGAACCGCTGCAGGAGCCACCGGCCGACCTGCAGATCGAACGGGACGGCGAAACCCGTGTGCTGGCCTGGGCCCTGACACCGGTGCAGGTGCGCGAAGGTGGCAGCCAGGGCGCAGTGATGGTGCTGCGAGACGTCACCAAGCAACGCGCCTTCGACCGGGTGCGCAGCGAGTTCATCCTGCGCGCATCCCACGAGCTGCGCACGCCGATTACCGGTATGCACATGGCTTTCAGCCTGCTGCGCGAACGACTTTCACTGCCCGCAGGTGGACGCGAGCAGGAGCTGATGCGCACCGTCGACGAAGAGATGCACCGCCTGGTGCAATTGATCGACGATCTGCTCAACTTCTCGCGCTACCAGAACGGCGTACAGACCTTGCAGCGCCGCCCCTGCGACCTCGGCGAAATGATCCAGCAGCTCTCTCAGCGCTTTACCGAGAGGGCTGCAGAACGCGAGGTGACGGTGGTCTGCGAAGCCCACGATCCGCTGCCGCAGCTTGAACTTGACCCAGCGCAACTGCAGCGACTGCTCGACAACCTGACCGACAACGCTCTGCGCTACAGCAACCCTGGCGACACGATACGACTACAGGCACGCCGCCATGGCGAGCAGGTGATCGTCAGCGTGCAGGACGAAGGTGAAGGCATCCCCTTCGAACACCAGACGCGGATCTTCGAACCCTTCGTTCAGGTCGGCAGGCGTAAGGGTGGTGTCGGCCTCGGCCTGGCGCTGGCAAGGGAGATCGTGCAGTTGCATGGTGGCCAACTGCGGGTTCACTCTCGCCCTGGCGAAGGCGCCAACTTCTATTTCAGCCTACCGATCTGAGGCTGGCGAGCAGACGCCGGGTAATTCGCTCGCAATAAAAAACGCCGCGGTCTTCGCGGCGTTTTTGGTTTTCTCAGTGCGGTTCAGCTTCAGCGCAGCACCGGGTCGAACTTGATGCGGCGTCCGGCCATCAGCGCGACCAGAAAGCCCGCACCGAAGACGACGCTACTACCCTTGAGCAGCAGGGCGACACCCTCGTGCAGAGCTGGGCTCAGCCACAGCGCGGCCAGGCTCGACAGGGTCATGATCAACAACAGGAAGGCACTTCTGGACATGGCGAGACTCCTTGTCGGTCAGAACACCCAGCGAGGGGTGCTGTTAGCAGGACGGGGTTCACGGTTGGCGGTACCGGTCTCGCCATCGTCAGAAATACGCAGCCACTGCGCATCGTCACCGATGGCCCCGACAGCGCGGGTGGGCTGGGCGGGCAGTTCGGCTAAGCCGTCCTGCTGCGCAGCGACACGAGATTCCCAAACCGGCGAGTTGGAGAGGGTGAACTCGGCCGTTTTTGCAATGGCTCCAGCCGAACCACTGAAATCCTTGGCGTAAGCCCCGTTGACCAGCAATGCAGCGACGCAAAACAGGCTCACTCGGACGATGTTCATGACGCTTCTCCATCAGCAGGTCAGTCGGGGGGCTTACATAACTGACTTTGCAGCGCTCATGCCAACATCAAATACTTAAAAATATACTTATAAATCAATCACTTATAATTGAATTAGATGGCTCTTGCCATGCACTTTGCAAGATGCATGAATTACGACACATGCAATTTGCACGATCACCGACGTAACGGCAGCAGGATGCTGAAACAGGAGCCTTCGCCGAGGCGACTGCAGAGCTCGATGCGACCCTCATGGGCATGGACGATCTGCTCGCTGATAAACAAACCAAGACCGAGCCCCTGCGCGACGCTGTTGCCGGAGACACGCTCGAACTGCTCGAATACCCGCCGCTGATCGGCCTCGGAGATACCTAGCCCCTGGTCACGCACTTCGGCGCGAGCCATGTCGCCCACCACCCGCACACGCACCGACACGGGTTTACCAGCACCGTAGCGCAGAGCGTTGGTCAGCAGATTGGCCAACACCTGCTCGATGCGGAACTCGTCCATCATCACCGGTGCCGGTCCATCGACGTGCAGCTCTATATGGCTGCCCGTACTGGTGAACTGCGCGGCCAGGCTCTCCACCACGTTGCCAGCCAGCACGCCGAGGTCGCCGGGCTCCGGACGCACCGACAGCTTGCCGGTGCGAATGCGCGACACATCCAGCATGTCGTCGATCAGTCGACTCAGGCTGCGAATCTGGCGCTCGTCGCGAGCGACCATTTCCTGCAGTTTGTCCGGGGTGAAGGCATCGCCACGGCCCTGTTCCAGACGCAGCTTGCGCAGCTGCACATCAAGAATCAGGCCGTTGAGCGGCGTGCGCAGCTCGTGAGAGACGATGGACATGAAGGTGTCGCGCATCTGCACCGCTTTCTGCAACTCGCCCTGTGTCTCGCGCAGCTCGACGAGAAGTGCCTCCTGCTCACGACGCGCCGCCTCGACCATCTCCAACTGCAAGCTCAACGCCTTGCGGTGGCGGTACAGCTCGACGAACATCGCCACCTTGCTGCGCACCTCGAAGGGCGACAGCGGCTTGTGCAGGAAGTCCACCGCGCCGCTCTCGTAGCCACGGAAGGCGTAGTCCATATCGCGACCGACTGCACTGACGAAGATGATCGGAATATGTTTGGTCTTCTCCGTGCCACGCATCAGTTCGGCCAGCTCGAAGCCGTTCATGCCCGGCATCTTGACGTCGAGAATGGCCAGCGCGAATTCGTGCTCGAGCAACAGCGACAACGCCTCGTCGGCGCTGCTGGCCTGGAAGATGGTGCGATCCTCGGTCTGAATCAGCGAGCTCAGGGCCAGCAGGTTTTCCGGCAGATCGTCGACGATCAAGACCTTGGCTTCAATCTTCCTCAGCATGGCAGGGTATCCAGTTCGGCCAGCAGCAGGCGCATGGCATTGATAGGCAGGAGAAAATCCGGTTTCAGCAGGGCCAACGCGGCGTTCGGCATGGTGGGCACCTGCGCATCGGCAGGGTCCTGCACCAGGGTCAGGCCACCGGCCTGTTTGATCGCCAGCAAACCAGCGGCACCATCTTCGTTGGCACCGGTGAGCAGCGCGGCGGCCAGCTGCTCGCCGTAGGCATCGGCGGCGGACTCGAAAAGAATATCGATCGATGGCCGGGAGAAATGCCGCGGCTCCTCACGGCTGAGAGAGAAGCTGCGATCGGTTTCGATGGACAGGTGGTAGCCGGCGGGCGCGACGTAGACCACGCCACCACTCAGGTACTCCTTGTCCTCGGCCTCCTTGGCAGGCAGTTTCAGGCGTCGCTGCAGCAGGTCGGCCAGCAGGCTGTCGCTGCGATCCGGTTGATGCAGCAGGCACACCACTGGCAGCCGGTAGTCCAGCGGCAGGTCTTCAAGCAGGCTCAACAGCGCCTCGACACCGCCGGCAGAAGCGCCGATCAGCAATGCCTGCAGCGGAACACGAGCCAAGCCACGCAGGTCGATCCGTTGGCTGCTCATCGCTTGCGGAAAATCCGCTCGGCCCGCGACACGGCTTCGAACTGTCGGGCATAGGCGGAGAAATCCAGGCTCTCCTTGCTGCCCAGGCCGAGAAAGCCTCGGTGGCAGAGAGACTCGTGAAATAGGCCGAGCGCACGGTCCTGCAGATCTCGGTTGAAGTAGATCAGCACGTTGCGACAAGACACCAGATGAGTTTCGGCAAACACGCTGTCGGTGGCCAGGCTGTGATCGGCGAAGGTCACATTGGCCCGCAGCGACTTGTCGAACAACACACGGTCATAGGCCGCCGAGTAGTAGTCGGAGAACGCCCGCTTGCCACCGGACAGCTGGTAGTTCTGGGTATAGGTGCGCAGATTGTCGAGGGCGAAGATGCCCTGCTCGGCCTTCTCCAGCGAGTGCGGGTTGATGTCGGTGGCGTAGATCATGGTGCGTTCCAGCAGGCCTTCCTCGTGCAGCAGGATGGCCAGGGAATACACCTCCTCGCCGGTGCTACAGCCAGCCACCCAGATTTTCAGCGAAGGATAGGTCTGCAGTAACGGCACCACTTGCTCACGCAGGGCGAGAAAGTATTCGGGGTCACGGAACATCTCGCTGACCGGGATGGTGAGGTACTGCAGCAACTTCATGAATGCTTGCGGCTCGTGCAGGATGCGCTCCTGCAACGCCGAAATGGTCGGGCAATCCAACTGGGTCTGCGCCTGGCGTACACGGCGCTTGAGCGAGGCTTTCGAGTAATCGCGAAAGTCGTAGCTGTAGCGCAGGTAGATCGCCTCGATCAGCAGGCGCAGCTCGATTTCGTCAGGCATCAAAGACGCTCCAGCTTGGGCATCCACACGCGGATCAGGGAGAACAGACGATCCAGGTCGATGGGTTTGGCCAGGTAATCGTTGGCGCCGACTTCGCGGCAACGCTCCTGATCATCCTTCATCGCCTTGGCTGTTACCGCAATGATAGGCAGGTTCTTCCAGCGCGGCTCGAGGCGAATCTGCCGGGTGGCTTCGTAGCCATCCATCTCCGGCATCATCACGTCCATCAGCACCAGGTCGATGTCCTCGTGTTCCTTCAACTTGGCCAGTGCTTCGAAGCCGTTACGCGCAACTTCTACCATGGCGCCTTTCTGCTCCAGCGCGCTGGAGAGGGCGAAGATGTTGCGCACGTCGTCGTCCACCAGCAACAGGCGCCGGCCCTCGAACAACTTGTCGCGACTGCGCGCGGTCTTGAGCATGCGCTGGTGCTCGCTGGACAGCTCGGCCTCGACCTTGTGCAGGAACAGAGTGACCTCATCCAGCAGACGCTCCGGCGAGCGTGCGCCCTTGATGATGATCGAGCGCGAGTACTTGAGCAGCTCGGTTTCCTCGTCGCGCGTCAGGTTGCGACCGGTGTAGACGATCACTGGCGGGAAGGAGCAGATGTCCTCCTCGGCCATGCGCCGCAGCAGCTCATTACCGAGCATGTCGGGTAGTTTGAGGTCGATGATCATGCAATCGAACACTGTGTCGCGCAGTTTCTCCAGCGCTTCGCCGGCCAGGGCAACGGCGGTGATTTCGATGTCTTCGTCGCCGATCAAGCGGGAAACGCTGTCACGTTGCAGTGGGTCATCCTCGACCAGCAGCACGCGTTTGACCTGCTGATTGAGCTTGGCCTCGAGCTTGCCGAAAACTTCCTTGAGCTGCTCGCGGCTGGTGGGTTTGAGCGCATAACCGACCGCGCCCAGGTGCAACGCGGCCTCGCTCTGATCTTCCACCGAGACCACATGAACGGGGATGTGTCGGGTCTGCGCATCGTCCTTCAGGCTCTGTAGCACACCAAGACCGGAGCCATCGGGCAGGCGCATGTCGAGCAGGATGGCGTCCGGACGATACTGCTGCGCCAGCTCCAGGCCTTCATCGGCGCAGGTGGCGACCAGACAGGCGTAGCCCAGCTCGTGAGCCAGATCAAAGAGGATACGGGCGAAGCGCACTTCGTCCTCCACTACCAGCACGCGACGGCCACCATGCTCATCCAGGTGCTCACGATCATCGGCAAATGGTGCCGGCTGTCTTGGCATCGGTGCTGGTACAGCTGCAGCAGCAGGCGCGACGGCAACGGCCGGCACCACGGCAACCACCGGTTCGCTCGGCGGCTTGCTCGCGCCCCCAGCGTCGACCATGCGCTCGGGCAACAGCAAGGTGAAGGTACTGCCCTCGCCGGGCACGCTGCTGACGGTGATGGAGCCGCCCAGCAAGCCGGCCAGGTCGCGCGAGATGGACAGCCCCAGGCCGGTGCCGCCATAACGACGGTTGGTGGTGCCGTCGGCCTGGCGGAAGGCCTCGAAGATCGCCTGCTGCTGATCGGTAGCGATACCGATACCGGTATCACGCACGGCGAACGCCAGATAATGATCGTCCTGACGCGACACGCTCAGAGTCACACCACCGCGGTCGGTGAACTTGAAGGCGTTGGACAGCAGGTTGCGCAGGATCTGCTCGGCGCGCTGGCGGTCAGTGAACAGCACCTGCGGCAGCTCGCCCTGCTGCTCGATCACGAAACTCAGGCCGCGCTCGCCTGCTAGCGGTACGAACACATCATTCAGGCCCTCGAGCATGCTCGTCAGCGGCGTATGCTCAGGACGCACCTCGAGCTTGCCGGCCTCGACCTTGGCAATGTCGAGAATATCGTTGATCAGATTGAGCAGGTCGTTGCCGGCCGAGTAGATCGACTCGGCGAACTTCACCTGCTCATCGTTGAGGTTGCCATTGCCGTTCTCCGCCAGCAGCTTGGCCAGGATCAGCGAACTATTGAGCGGCGTGCGCAGCTCGTGGCTCATGTTGGCGAGGAATTCGGACTTGTAGCGGCTGGCGCGCTGCAGCTCTTCGGCGCGCTCTTCCAATTGCGCCTGGATACGGCCAAGGGTGGTGTTGCGCTGATCGAGTTCGTCGCGCTGGTCGGCCAGTGTCTGCGCCTGCTCGGAGAGCTTCTCGTTGGTCTGTTCGAGTTCGGCCTGCTGGGTTTCCAGGTGGGCCTGAGACTCCTTGAGCACACGAGCCTGCTGCTCCAGTTCCTCGTTGGCGGCACGCAATTCTTCCTGCTGGGTCTGCAGCTCCTCGTTGAGTTGCTGGGTTTCGCCCAGGATATCCTGCAGACGCTGGCGATAACGGGCCGCTTCCAACGTATTACCCACATTGCCGGCGATGGCTTCGAGAAACTCGCGCTCGCGTGGCTCCAGCGCACGCATGAAAGCCAGTTCGATCACGCCGTTGACGCGATCCTCCGATTGCAGCGGAACCAGGGCGACGCTGACCGGCAGGCCCTCGCCAAGGCTCGACGCTACCTTTATGTAATCGGCCGGCAGGTCATCCAGGCACACCACACGACGCCCGCGGGCGGCCTGCCCAACCAGGCCTTCTCCGCTGTAGAAATGCGCCTTGAGGCCAGCGTCTTCGCTGAAGCCATAACCGGCCACCCGCTTCAGGTCGCCGGTTTGAGCATCGCGCAGATAAAGGGCTGCAACCACGCAACCCAGGTACTCAGCTAGAAATTCAAGAGAGCGATCCGCCAGCTCCTGCACACGCGGCTGGCCCACAAGCCGCTCCGCCAGCAGATTCTGACCACCACCCAGCCAGACACGACGGCGCTGCTCGTCGGCGTAGTCCGCCTGCTTGGCCATGGCCTGGGAATAGGTCTGCGACAGGTTCATCAGCTCACGACGCCCGAACAGCGCCAGCAGAGCGCTGAACAGGATGCTGACCACCAGGTAGATACCCGCCCCCCACAGCGTGGTGTTGCTGACATCGGCATTACGCTGCTGACGCAGTTCGCGCTCGCTGTTGATGAAGGTGTCGAGCTCACGTCGCATGCCATCAGTGAGGTTCTTGCCGCGGCCACGCCCGACTTCAGCCATGAAGTTGCCGCCGGAACGGCGACTGGCGATGACTTCCTGAGCATACAGATCCCATTGATCCTGCATGGCCAGCAAACGTTCGAGACGCTGCACCTGAGGCGGGTTGTCCGCGACCATGTCAATGAGCTGCTCGGTCTGTGGACGGAACTTGCCGCGTGCCTGCTCGTAGGGCGCCAGGTAATCCTCCTCCCCACTGAGCAGGTAGCCGCGCATACCGGTCTCCATGTCGAGCGTCAGCTTGTAGATTTCACTGGCTCGGTTGAGTACCTGGTCGGTGTGTTCGACCCAGCGGATCACACTGAGCAGGTAGCCGATCAATACCGCAAAGCACAAAGCGCCAACCAGCCCAAGGCCCAGCGGCAACCCGACGTTGCGATTGAGAATTCGGCGAAAACCCTGCTCGTCCATTGCGGACTCATTCGACATTGGGACGTCCATTCGATGGTTGTCTCGCTTCTTCTTATCTATCCGGGGAAGGCGTATGGCACACTGACCGCGCGCATTCCCCGAAGTTTGCCAAACATTTGCGCATTCTGCGCGCGAAAACAGAGACTCAGATGACCGAAACCGATTGTGCTGCCACCAAAACCATCCTGTTGGTTGAGGACGACGACGTCGTGCGCCAACTCACCGCGGAAGTGCTGGGGGAGTTCGGTTATTGCGTCCACGCCCTGCGCGACGGACCCAGCGCGCTGGAGCTGCTGCACAGCGCGCAGCATTTCGACCTGCTGATGAGCGACATCGGCCTACCCGGGATGGACGGCCGTGAGCTGGTAGCCGCAGCGCGTCAGCTGCGGCCGACTCTGCCAGTATTGTTCGCCAGCGGCTACAACGAACGCGAATTGCTCGAAGAAGTGCGCGCCCGCGACAGCGCGGCGGCCACCGACAGCATCGTCAAACCCTACGATTTACAGCTATTGGAGCAGCGCCTGAGCGAACTGGCAGGCTGACGAAGCGGCATCTAGGCTGATGGCAGGCCACTGAACAGGAGCGCCTGCCGATGCGTTACCTCCCCTTGCTTTGCCTGGCTCTGCTCACGGGTTTGCTACTGGGCGGCTGCGCCAGTCAGACCACCACACCCGCGCAGTTCTCGGGCTACCTCGTTGATTATTCCCAGCTTCAGCCCGCTACCTCGGCCACTGGCGCGCCAGTGCTGCGCTGGATCTCGCCGCAATTCAACAACGCGCGCTACAGGACGGTTTACGTAGAGAAGCCAAGCTTCTACCCGCAGCCTGCACCGAGCGATCAGGTCAGTGCGCAGACACTGGAAAACGTCCGCGACTACCTGCATCAGGCGCTGATCCGTGAGCTGCAGGGCAGCATGACGGTCGTCAGCGAACCGACCAGGGACAGCCTGGTACTGCGCAGTGCGATCACTGGCGTGACGGTGTCGACCGAGGGGCTCAAGGCCTATGAGGTGATTCCCGTGGCGCTCGTACTCGCTGCCGCGACCACAGCTGCCGGCACCCGCGACCGCGACAGTGCGATCTTCATCGAAATGGAGGCGCTCGATGGACGCACCAGCGCCCCCATGCTACGCGTGGTACGCAAGGGCCATGGCCTGACGCTGGAGAACAGCAGTACCCAGCTGACCCTTGACGACCTCAAACCCGTGCTGGATGTCTGGGCGCGCGACGCGCGTGACTTCCAGCCGGGCCCACGGTGATCAGCCGGCCGCCTGCAGGTTGAGCACCAGCAGGCGCGCGGCGGTTTCGGCGTCCGGCTGGCCGTCATAGTTGGCCGGGCGATACTTCATCTGGAAAGCGGCGATGACGTTGCGCGTCGCCTCGTCCAGCTCACCGTGCTGCGGCACCGTGTAACCGTTCTGCGCCAATTGCTCCTGAAACCACTGCACGCTGGGCAGGCTGGTGCTGAACAACGCCTGCTGGCGCGCCACAGCTCCTTCGTTCGGCCAGGGCACCAGGCCCTCGTCGGCCAGACGCTTCCAGGGGAACAACGGGCCCGGATCGACCTTGCGCTGCGGCGCCACATCACTGTGCGCAATGATCGAGCCCAACGGTAACTGGTGACGCTTGACGATGTCCTTGAGCAACACGATCAGGGTATCGATCTGCTGCGGCGCGAAAGGTTGCCAGTAACGACCGGCCGGCGTCTGGTAGTAGCCCTGGTTGACCAGTTCGATACCAATGGTGGTGCTGTTGAGCCAGGTGCGCCCCTTCCACTCACTGACGCCGACATGCCAGGCACGCCGATTTTCATCCACCAGGCGGTAGACCGTCGGCGGTGCATCACCGATCAGGTAATGGCTGCTCACCTCGGTCTGCGTCAGCAGGTCGAGCGAGCGTTGCAGGTCAGCGGAGGTGTAATGCAGCACGATGTATTGCACGCGGCTGTTCTGGCCGGTCGCGGTATGGCTGTCGTCGATACGCAGACCACCGGTGCAACCGGCCAGCAAAACGAGAACGAGGGTAAGGCAGAGAGACTTCATGCGTGACCGAATACGCTTTGCAGGTTATCCAGCAGCATGTCGACGCTGAGCATGATTAGTAGCATGCCCATCAATCGTTCCACCGCCATCAACCCGCGATTACCGAGGAACCGCTGCAGGAACGACGCCTGCAACAGAATGAATGCCGTCGCCGCCCAGGCCAGGATCAACGCGAGGTAGAGCTCCCAGAGCGGCCCGGTGTGAGTGTTGCGCAGGGTCATCAGCACCGCGAGTGCCGAAGGCCCGGCCACCGCCGGCGTGGCCAGCGGCACCAGCATCGGCTCACCGTCTGGCACGTCGCCGAGCAGGCCCTGCGGGCTTGGAAAGATCAGGCGCATGGCGATGACGAACAGGATGATACCGCCGGCAATCGCGGTTGCCTCCCGTGACAGCCCGAGGCTGGTGAGGAATTTGTCACCAAAGGTGAGGAACAGCAGCAGCAGGCCGAGGGCGAACAGCAGCTCGCGCGCGGCAATCCACAACCGCCTGCGCGGCTCGACGTTCTTCAGTGCGGCGATATAGATGGCGATATTGCCGAAAGGGTCGGTGACCAAAAAGATCAGCACGGCGATGCTGAAGATGTCCATGGGCGTCTCCGGTGGCTAGTGCGCATAGTCTAGGGCCTTGCGGGGTCGCCTCGCGAGTCGGCGCAGCAGTCATATTCTAGCGCTTTCGTCGAGCCAGGAAATTTTGTGACCAAAACCATCGCCCAAGTTCTCGACAACTACCACCGGTAAAAATGTATACAAAGTGGTAGCCAAGATCACAACAAAATGTCTACATTGACCCGACAAGAACAACAGCGAGTAGCTTTCCCAATGACTTCCACCCCCAACAGCGCGCCCGTGACCCAGCGTCCTGAGGACGAGAATCTCGGTATCAGCGCAAACTTTGCTTACGGCTTGCAGCATGTCCTGACCATGTACGGCGGGATCGTTGCGGTTCCCCTGATCGTTGGCCAGGCTGCCGGACTGTCACCCGCCGATATCGGCCTGTTGATCGCCGCCTCACTGTTCGCCGGCGGCCTGGCTACTTTGCTGCAAACCCTCGGCCTGCCTTTCTTCGGCTGTCAGTTACCACTGGTGCAGGGCGTCTCGTTCGCCGGGGTGGCGACCATGATCGCGATCATCGGCAGCGACGGCGCCGGGGGCATCCCGGTGGTGCTCGGCTCGGTGATAGCCGCGTCCCTGATAGGGCTGCTGATCACGCCCGTGTTCTCACGCATCACCAAGTTCTTTCCGCCACTGGTGACCGGTATCGTCATCACCACCATCGGCCTGACGCTGATGCCAGTGGCCGCGCGCTGGGCCATGGGCGGCAACAGCAGCGCCGCGGACTTCGGCAGCATGGCCAACATCGGCCTGGCTGCCTTCACCCTGGCCACCGTGCTGCTGCTGAGCAAGGTCGGCAGCGCCAGCATCTCGCGCCTGTCGATCCTGCTGGCGATGGTCATCGGCACCCTGGTTGCCGTGGCCTTTGGCATGGCGGACTTCTCCCAGGTCCCGAACGGTCCGCTGCTGGCCATGCCCGAACCCCTGCACTTCGGCATGCCGGTGTTCAAGGTGGCCGCCATCCTGTCGATGGTCATCGTGGTGATCGTGACCCTGGTGGAAACCTCGGCGGATATCCTCGCCGTTGGCGAGATCATCGGCACCAAGGTGGACTCCAAGCGCCTGGGTAACGGCTTGCGTGCTGACATGATCTCCAGCATGTTCGCCCCGCTGTTCGGCTCCTTCACGCAAAGCGCCTTCGCCCAGAACGTCGGCCTGGTGGCCGTGACGGGGGTGAAGAGTCGTTACGTGGTCGCCAGCGCCGGCCTGATTCTGGTCACCCTCGGCCTGCTACCGGTAATGGGCCGCCTGATCGCCGCCGTACCGACCGCGGTACTGGGCGGCGCGGGCGTCGTGCTGTTCGGCACCGTGGCTGCCAGCGGCATCCGCACCCTGGCCAAGGTCGACTACCGCAACAACATGAACCTGATCATCGTCGCCACCTCGATTGGCTTCGGCATGATCCCCATCGCCATGCCGAGCTTCTACCACCACTTCCCGGCCTGGTTCGAAACCATCTTCCATTCGGGCATCAGCTCGTCGGCGATCATGGCAATCCTGCTCAACCTGCTGTTCAACCACTTCACCACGGGGAACTCGGATCAGCAGTCGGTGTTCGTCGCCGGCACCGAGCGCAGCCTGCGCTACCGCGATATTGCCGCGCTGCATGAAGGCGACCACTTCGTCGACGGCAAGCTGTATGACGCGCAGGGCAACGAAGTGCCTTTGCAAGACGACAGCGACCACGCCCCGCGAACTCGCAACACCCCGACGGCCAGCAAGCAGTCGGCAGAAGCGACGTAATAGGGAAGGTTGACCGGCGCTTTGCGAGCCGCGGCCTCTACCGCGGCTCCGGCCGAACAGATCAGACTGCCTGTTCGACCCGGTTACGCCCCGTGCCTTTGGCACGGTAAAGCGCCTGATCGGCACGCTCGAAGGTGACCTCGGTGGCCTCGCCATTGCGAAACTCGGCGATACCCGCGGAGAAGGTGATGGTCACCGGCTCACCCTTGAAGTGGAACGGGCAGGCCTCGATTGCCGCGCGCAGGGTCTCGAGAAGCTGCACACCGCCTTCCAGCGGCGTTGCAGGAATCAGCAAAACGAACTCTTCACCACCAAAACGGGCGATGAAGTCGGTCTTGCGCAAACGCTTGTTGAGCTCACCGGCAATGATCTTCAACACCCGATCACCGGCCAGGTGACCATAGCCATCGTTGATCCGCTTGAAGTGATCGATATCCAGCACCGCCAACAACAACTGGCCGCCGTAGCGTTGGCGACGAGCGACTTCCAGATCCAGACGCTCACTCCAGGCGGCACGGTTGGCCAACCCGGTCAGGGGATCCAGCAAAGACTTCTGCCGCTGTTCCTCGATATGCTCGCGAAACTGCTGCGCCTCCTGCTCCATCTCGGCGACACGCTTGACCAGGCCCTGTAGCCGCTCGGCCACGTCGTCCTCACTGCTATCGCGCTGACGCTGATGATTGCTGACGCTCTGCAGCAACCCCTCCAGGCGCTGTTCCAGGGCCTGCTTGAGCGACTCCAGATCACCCGCATCCTGCACGCTTTGCTGCAGGTCGCTGACCTGGTCACGCAACTGCTGATTGAAGTTGCGCGCACTTTCTGCCGACGCGCTGTAGCCCTCGTGTGCCTGGCTGAGGGTTTCGATGAAGGCCGCCAGGCGCTCATTGAGTTGCTTGAGATAGCCCGCGAACTCACGCTGGCCGCTATCGGTGACGGCCAGCACCAGCACAGCCAGGTCATCCAGTACCGGCACCAGCTCGTACCAGTTGAGATTGCCCTCCAGTCGCAGGCGCAGCGCGTCACCTTGCGGCAGATGGCGCGCCGGCAGCTCGAGCTCGTCGAGCAGGCCACGCAGACTGCTGGCGATATGCGGCGCCACTGCGCTGTATCCAGGTTCGCTGCTGGGCAATGAAAACGGGCTGTCGTCGGCACCCTCCTGCCGCACCAGCCCCGGCGGCAGAGGCAGGCTATCGAGCACGGGCGAAGCCTCGTGGAGCTGATGCTGGGCCGGCGCGCTAATCACTCTGGCAACACGGGGAGGCGACTCGTTCGCTACCGCGACGGTGGCAGGCGCGGATGCTGGCGTTGGCGTTGGCGTTGGCGTTGGCGTTGGCGTTGGCGTTGGCGCTGACTCTGGTGCGGGCTCCTCGATAACGCTAGCGACCTCAGCAACACGGTCCGGCGCATCCTCATTGCTTTCGCTGGTCTCGCTGCGCGAGCCGAACAGGCGCTGAAGCAGGCCTGGTTGTTCCTGCGCCGGAGCCTGCAGAACGGTCAGCGCCTGGCCCTGCAGATTACTCAGCTGGCTGAGCAGCGCCGGCAGCAGGTACTGGTGTGCGGTGGCATCCTGCAACTGCTTGCCCAGTGATTTGAGTGCCTTGCGCACCTCGCGGGGCGGTTGCAGACGCTGTAGTTGCTCGATCAAGCCAGCCAACGCAGTCGCAGCCTCTGCGGCACGCTGCTGACGGCGCTGCTCGGAATCCAGCACAGCCTTTTCCAGACGCGGGATAAGGCCGCCCAATGCAGCGTCCATATCGTCGCGGCGAAGAATTTCGCGCATTTCCTGCATGCATTGATCGACCGCCTTGTCCGCGCCCTCGGCGGCCAGGCTGCTGCGCACCAGCCCCCGGCGCAGCAGATCCAGGCGCAACTCCCAACGGCGGTCGAGCTTCTCCTGCTGTTCCAGGCTGCTCAGGTACTTTTCTTTCCAGCGTTGCGCGTCATCGCTCATACGGCTTACTCGGGAGATGGCGTCTTCAGCATAGGCATTTGCGCAGCATTCTGTGCTTCCGGCAGGCGGATTTCCACAGCCACGGGAAGGTGATCGGAAATCGGCTGACTGAGTACATCGACGCGCCCCAGCTCGAGCTCGGAACTGATCAGAATATGATCGAGGCAGCGCTGCGGTCGCCAGCTGGGGAAGGTCGCTTCGACCTGCGGCGCGATCAGGCCGAGGTCGCGCAACGGGGAGCTCTCCAGCAGGTCGACAGCATGGGTGTTCATGTCGCCCATCAGCACCAGGTGGCGAAACTCGCTGACACGCTCACGAATGTAGGCCAGTTGCCGCGTTCGGGTGCGAGCTCCCAGCGCCAGATGCATCATCACTACACCCAGTGCATGCTCACCTTCGCCCAAACGCAGGAAGATCGCACCACGCCCAGGCGGACCTGGGAGCGGATGGTCTTCCAGCAGAGAGGGACGCAAACGGCTGAGCACACCGTTGCTGTGCTGGGCGAAGCGCCCGAGATTGCGATTGAGCTGTTGGTACCAGAAGGGAAAGGCCCCCTGCTGGGCAAGGTACTCGACCTGATTGATGTAGCCCGAACGCAGGCTGCCGCCATCGACTTCCTGCAAAGCCACCAGATCGAAGTCGGCGAGCAGATCACCGATGCGCTGCAGGTTGCCGGCACGCCCGGCATGGGGCAACAGATGCTGCCAGCTACGGGTCAGGTAGTGATGATAACGCTGGGTATTGATGCCGACCTGGACGTTGAAACTGAGCAGACGCAACAGGCCGTCGGCTGGCCAGTCGCTCTCGGGCGAGCAGTGCGGGTTGATCTGTGGATCGCACAGACCAACCGCACGTGTCTTTCGCCAGCGGCGCAGCATGCTTCGCGCCTGCGGCCGCTTAAAGCGCCTCGCGCTCCTTGGCGATCAGGTGGTCAGCGACCTGCAGGGTCTGCTGTGGGCCACCGGCCGAGCCCAGGTCGAAGCGATACTTGCCACCGACAACCATCACCGGTACGCCAGTGATCTGGTAGGCCATGGCCAGTTTCTTGGCCTTTTCCATCTGGCCTTTGACGGCGAAGGA
Organism: Pseudomonas sp. zfem001; assembly: GCF_032621725.1. NCBI lineage: Bacteria > Pseudomonadati > Pseudomonadota > Gammaproteobacteria > Pseudomonadales > Pseudomonadaceae > Pseudomonas > Pseudomonas sp. zfem001. The sequence goes on from NZ_JAVYJI010000004.1 coordinate 19,278, forward strand.
GTTGAAGGTCTTGAGGAAGGCATCACGATCAACGCCCTGGGTGGCGACGAAATCGGCAAACTCTTCGGCCGAAGCCAGCTTCTTCTTCTCCTGGTGGATGGCGTTGAACACGGCGTCATGCACCTTGTGCTCGACCTTCATGCTTTCCAGGGTGATGAACGCCTGACCATGCACGTTCCAGATACCACCGAACAGCGCCGGCACGCGGACGAAGTTGACGTCTTCCGGCAGCTTCTCGACCCAGGGGTTGAGAGTCGCTTCGAACTGATAGCAGTGCGGGCAGCCGTACCAGAACAGCTCCACCACTTCGACCTTGCCAGGCTTGGACACCGGCACCGGGCTCTTCAGCTCGACGTACTGCTGGCCAGCCACCGGCTCGGCATGAGCAGTGATACCGAACAGACTGCTGAGGGCCAGAGCGGCGCCGAGAATCAGGTTACGCATGGGGTACTCCTTGGTAGTAGGCATCGCCTCGTGGCGAATCGCTAGTAAGACCGGACGACACGAGGCAGGTTCCGGCCATTGTAGCCGCGGCGCAAATGAAAAAGGGTGGCCGTAGCCACCCTTTGTCTTGCCAAAAGCAACGATGGTCCGTCAGTGCAGGCCCTGGATGAAGCTGGATACGGCTTCAATATCCTTGTTGCTCAGTTTGGCAGCGATGGCGCGCATGATCATCGCGTCGCCGTCGTTGGTGCGGTTGCCTTCGCGGAAGTCAGTCAGCTGCTTGGCCACGTACTGAGCGTGCTGGCCGCCCAGGTGTGGGAAGCCGGCAGCGGCCAGGCCAGCGCCGTTGGGCGAATGGCAACCGATGCAGGATGGCATGCCCTCTTCCAGCTTGCCGCCACGGAACAGTGCTTCACCACGCTCGACCAACTTGGGATCGGCGGCACCAACGCTCATCTTCTGACTGGAGAAGTAAGCGGCGATGTCAGCCATATCCTGTTCGCTGAGGTTGTCCAGCATGCCGGTCATTTCGACCACCGGACGGGCACCGGACTTGATGTCGTGCAGCTGCTTGAGCAAGTAACGCTCGCCCTGACCGGCCAGCTTGGGGAAGTTTGGTGCAGGGCTGTTGCCATCGGCGCCATGACAGGCACCACAGACAGCGACTTTGCCCTGACCGGCTTCGGCATCGCCAGCAGCCTGTGCCACGCCAGTGAGGCCCAGGGTCAACAGCAGACTCACGAGTACTTTGTTCATCAGCTAATCCAATTACGGCTAAGAGAGAAAGGGTTATCGAGCGGGCTTACTCACTCGGTCATCAGTTTGATGACCGCCTGGTAATCCTCGGCCGAGCAGTCCATGCACAGGCCGCGCGGCGGCATGGCATTCAAACCATTGGTAACGCTCTGCACCAGTGTATCCATGCCCTTGGCCAGACGCGGCTCCCATGCGGCCTTGTCGCCCTTCTTGGGCGCCGTGGGAATCTGGCCGTTGTGGCATACACCACAGGAACGGTCATACACAGCTTGCGGATCCTGAGCAGCATAGCCGTTGAACGACAACATCATAACGGCAGCAGCAAGCAGCATTTTCTTCATCAGATCAACCTCATCAGGGTTGGGAACGTCCTGCTTTCTATCGAGCAGAGATTGAATCGCTCCCGGCAATTGGATTCCTGCGGGTGGGACAAAGCGCACACAAAATCTGCGGCATTATATACTGGCAACACTGAAACGGAAACGACGCCCCCTGCCGCCCCCTCTGGAGCGCAGCAGGTGCGCGGAAATGTCGCAAGCCCTCGAACCACTGAACAGGAATCGAGGCACCCACCGGATACCCCCATGCTCCCGAAAAATCCCATCATCGGTCTGTGCCAGCAGGCCAGCTTCCTCATCAGCGCCGCCAAGGTCGACCAGTGCCCCGAGGACAGCGGCCTGGAGGTGGCCTTCGCCGGCCGCTCCAACGCTGGCAAGTCGAGCGCGCTCAACACCCTTACCCACGCCAGCCTGGCACGCACCTCGAAAACACCGGGACGCACGCAGTTGCTCAACTTCTTCCGCCTGGACGACGAGCGTCGCCTGGTCGACCTGCCCGGCTACGGTTATGCCAAGGTACCGATCCCGCTCAAACAGCACTGGCAGAAACATCTGGAAGCGTATCTGGGCAGCCGCGAGAGTTTGAGCGGCCTGGTGTTGATGATGGATATCCGCCATCCGCTGACCGAGTTCGACTGCATGATGCTGGACTGGTCGGTAGCCAGTGGCATGCCGCTGCATATCCTGCTAACCAAGGCCGACAAACTGGCTTTCGGCGCAGCGAAGACCACCTTGCTCAAGGTGCGCCAGGAAATTCACAAGCAGTGGGGCGAGGCCATCAGCATCCAGCTGTTCTCGGCGCCTAAGCGCATGGGCGTGGAAGAGGCGCAGATGGTGCTGGCAGGTTGGCTGGATCTGTTGCCGGAAGAGGATGAGGAAAGCGCCGAGGAATAAGTCGTAGGGTGCGCTGTGCGCACCTGGATCGTAGGGAGTATTCGGTGCCCACTAAGGAACAGCAGGAGCGGGCCCCAACCTCTCCCGGAGGGAGAGGTTCATCAGAATGCGGCTAGCGGCACTTTTCTATAGGCAAAAAAAACCCCGAGCTTCGTATGGGGAGGGAGAAGTTCGGGGTTCAAGGTCTGAACCGCTAGGGCGGGGTTCAGATGTCTGCCAACACTTAACACAACAAAGGAGCATTGAAGGGCTTAACGGCCATTCATGAACTCTGACCGGGTGGGTTTGCAGAAAGTTCATCGCCGTCTTAAAAACCATTTGCAATAAGAAAGCGCCTTTTGATTCCCTGAAACCCAAAAGCTAGAGCGGCCGCGGCTCTATGCCGCGGCGACGAGCCTCAATGCGCCTCGTCCCAATTGGCGCCGACGCCGACTTCCACCAGTAGCGGTACATCCAGGTCGGCGGCGCCACTCATCAGGCTCTTGAGTTTGGCGCTGACCTCGTCGATCAGTTCCTCACGCACCTCCAGCACCAGTTCGTCGTGCACCTGCATGATGATGCGTGCATCGATGCCGCTGTCCTGCAACCAGCTGTCCACGGCGATCATGGCGCGCTTGATGATGTCCGCAGCCGTGCCCTGCATCGGCGCATTGATCGCCGCGCGCTCGGCGCCCTTGCGCATGGCCTGGTTCTGCGCGTGGATCTCCGGCAGGTACAGGCGACGGCCGTAAACTGTCTCCACATAACCCTGCTCGGCGGCCTGCGCGCGGGTGCTTTCCATGTAGGTCAGCACGCCGGGATAGCGGGCGAAGTAACGATCGATATAGGCCTGCGCCTCCTTACGTTCGACGTCGATCTGCTTGGCCAGGCCGAAGGCGCTCATGCCGTAGATCAGACCGAAGTTGATGGCCTTGGCCTTGCGCCGCTGATCGCTGCTCACCTCTTCCAGTGCCACACCAAAAACCTCGGCAGCAGTGGCCCTGTGCACGTCCAGATCATGGTGGAAGGCATCGAGCAGACCTTTGTCCTTGGCCAGGTGGGCCATGATGCGCAACTCGATCTGCGAGTAGTCCGCGGCCATCATCTTGTAGCCCTTGGGCGCCACGAAAGCCTGGCGGATGCGCCGGCCTTCGGCGGTGCGGATCGGGATGTTCTGCAGGTTCGGGTCGCTGGAGGACAGGCGGCCAGTAGCGGCGACCGCCTGGTGATAGCTGGTATGGATACGCCCGGTGCGCGGGTTGATCTGCTCCGGCAGCTTGTCGGTGTAGGTGCTCTTGAGCTTGCTCAGGCTGCGGTACTGCATCAGCACCTTGGGCAATTCGAAGTCCTGCTCGGCCAGTTCTGCCAGCACCGCTTCGGCGGTGGAGGGTTGGCCCTTGGCAGTCTTGCTGATCACCGGGTAGCCGAGTTTTTCGTAGAGGATCACGCCGAGTTGCTTGGGCGAGGCGAGGTTGAATTCCTCACCGGCGATCTCGAACGCCTTGCGCTCCAGCTCCACCAGTTTCTCGCCCAGCTCGACACTCTGCTCGCCGAGCAGCTTGGCATCGACCAGCGCGCCGTTGCGCTCGATGCGCGCCAGCACCGGTACCAGCGGGATTTCGATGTCGCGCAGCACTTTGGCCAGGGACGGCACAGCTTCGAGGCGTCCCCACAGTTCCTGATGCAGACGCAAGGTCACGTCGGCATCCTCGGCGGCGTACGGGCCGGCCTGCTCCAGGGCGATCTGATCGAAGGTCAGCTGCTTGGCGCCCTTGCCGGCGATGTCCTCGAAGCGGATGGTGCTGTGGTTCAGGTACTTCAGCGCCAGGCTGTCCATGTCGTGACGGGTGGCGGTGGAGTCCAGTACGTAGGATTCGAGCATGGTGTCGAAGGCCACGCCCTGCACCGTGATCGGCGTGCTGGCATTGGCCAGGACGTTGATGTCGTACTTGGCGTGCTGGCCCACCTTGGCCTTGGCCGGGTCTTCGAGGATCGGCTTGAGCGCCTTGAGCACTGCGTCGCGATCGAGCTGCTGCGGCACGCCCATGTAGGAATGCGCCAGCGGGATATAGGCCGCCTCACCGGCCTTGACCGCGAAGGACAGACCAACCAACTGCGCCTGCTGGGCATCAATGCTGGTGGTCTCGCTGTCGAAGGCGATCAGTTCTGCCTGCTCCAGTTTCTTCAGCCAGGCATCGAACTGCGCCTGCTCCAGTACCAGCTGGTAATCACCGCTGCTGGCTGGCGCTAGCTCGGCGGTTTCCTCAACGGTTTCACCAGTCGGCTCGGCGAACAGATCGCCAGCCGGCGCAGCAGCCTTGGCCGCCAGCGCCTTGTTCTGACGCAGCAGGTCGTCCAGCCAGTTCTTGAACTCCAGCTCGCCGTAAAGCTCCACCAGCGCGGCCTGATCCGGTTCGCCGGGATGCAGCGACTCGATCTCGATATTCAGCGGCACGTCGGTCTTGATGGTCGCCAGCTGATAGGACAGGTAAGCCATCTCGCGGTGCTCTTCGAGCTTGGCTGGCAGGCCCTTGGCGCCACGGATCGGCAGCTCGGGCACCTTGTCGAGGTTGGCGTAGAGCACGTCGAGGCCGCCGCCGATACCAACCAGCAAGCCCAAAGCGGTTTTCTCACCGACACCAGGCACACCCGGAATGTTGTCGACCTTGTCGCCCATCAGCGCCAGGTAGTCGATGATCAGCTCAGGGCCGACACCGAATTTCTCCTTTACGCCATCGGCATCGTAGACGCTTCCCGTCATGGTGTTGACCAGCGTAACGTGCGGGCAGACCAGCTGCGCCATGTCCTTGTCACCAGTGGAGATGACCACGTCGCGCTTTTCCCCGGCCGCTTGCCGCGCCAGGGTGCCGATCACGTCATCGGCTTCAACCCCTTCGACGCACAGCAGCGGCAACCCCAGGGCGCGCACGCTGGCGTGCAGCGGCTCGACCTGCACGCGCAATTCGTCCGGCATGGATGGCCGATTGGCCTTGTACTCGGCGAACAGCTCGTCGCGGAAGGTGCCGCCCTTGGCGTCGAAGACCACGGCAAAGGGGCTGTTCGGGTACTGCTTGCGCAGGCTCTTGAGCATGTTCAGCACGCCCTTCACCGCTCCGGTGGGCATGCCCTTGGAAGTGGTCAGCGGCGGCAGGGCGTGGAAGGCGCGGTACAGATAAGAGGAACCGTCGACCAGAACGAGGGGAGCTTGGCTCATGCGCGGGATCAACCTTTTCGGCGGGTGCAGCGGTAGAATGGCTGCATCGGTGAACAACGAAGGAGCAAGATTACCATGGGTACATTGAATCGCCTGATGCTGGTCGGCCTGTTGGCCTGTGTCCCCCTTGCTGCTCACGCCGAAGATCCGGTATCCGGCGACCCGGATGTGACCATCCGCCAGGACGGCGACCGAACCATTCAGGAATACCGGGTCAATGGCTTCCTCTACGCCATCAAGGTCATCCCGAAGAACGGTAAACCCTACTTTCTCGTTCGCGCCGATGGCAGCGACGGCAACTTCGTACGTTCGGACGATCCGGACATGCTGATCCCGTCCTGGGAAATCTTTAGCTGGTAAGGCAATTAAGGTCTGATATGTCGGTATTCACCCCCCTGGAGCGTCATGAGCTCGAAGTCTTCCTGGCTCCCTATGGGCTTGGCCGGTTGCGTGACTTCCAGGGCATTGCTGCGGGCAGCGAAAACAGCAACTTCTTCGTCAGCCTGGAGCAGGGCGAATATGTCCTGACCCTGGTCGAACGCGGCCCGGTGGCCGACCTACCGTTCTTCATCGAATTGCTCGACGTGCTGCACGACGCCGGCCTGCCGGTGCCCTACGCCCTACGCACGCAGGACGACGAGGCATTGCGCACCCTGGCCGAGAAACCGGCGCTATTGCAGCCCCGGCTGTCAGGCAAGCATGTGCGCGATGCCAACGCCCATCACTGCCAGGAAGTGGGTAGCCTGCTGGCGCGCATTCACCTGGCCACTCGCGAACAGCCGGTGGAACGTCGCAGCGACCGCGGGCTGGATTGGATGCTCGCCGAAGGTCCGAGCCAGGCGCTGAAGCTTGATGAACAGGCGTTGCCGCTACTACGTGATGCACTGGCCGAGATCGCCGAACTGAAGCCGCGCATCCTCGCTTTGCCGCGGGCGAACCTGCATGCCGACCTGTTCCGCGACAACGTGCTGTTCGACGGCAACCACCTCGCAGGGGTGATCGACTTCTACAACGCCTGCTCGGGGCCGATGCTCTACGACCTGGCCATCACTCTCAACGATTGGTGCTCGAACGAAGACGGCAGCCTAGATGGCGCTCGCGCCCGTGCGCTACTCGGCGCCTATGCGGCTCTACGCCCGTTCAGCGCTGCCGAAGCAGAGCTGTGGCCAGCCATGCTGCGCGTGGCCTGCGTGCGTTTCTGGCTGTCACGTCTGATCGCCGCCGAGTCGTTCGCCGGGCAGGAAGTGCTGATTCATGATCCTGCCGAATTCCAACGGCGCTTGGCACAACGTCAGCAGGTCAACCTGCCCCTGCCGTTCGCACTTTAGGACACGCCCCGTAGGGTGCGCCGTGCGCACCAATACCGTTGAGCGCCCGCCGGTGCTCGCGGCGCACCCTACAAGCCCAAACTCAGGGCCGTAGCCCGGATGAAATCCGGGAAACTCTGTGCCATACAGCCTTGATGGTGGTGGTTCGTAGGCACACCCAAGCCGATCAGCTACCCGAAACCAGGCCCGGCAACTGCTCGGCCAGCTTGGCGTTGTTGATCGGCGCACGGATGAAGCCGCGCTGGGTGCCATCCGGGCCGATGATCACCAGATTGCCGCTGTGATCGACGGTGTAGTTTTCCTTGCTGGTGTCAGCCGGGATGTAGGGGATGCTTACCGAGTTGGCGAATTTCTGCAGGGTTTCCTCTTCGCCGGTCAGGCCCTTGAAGCCCGCATTGAAGAAGCCCAGGTACTTGCTCAACTGCTCCGGCGTATCACGATGTGGGTCGACGCTGACCATCACCACACTCAGCCGTGCGCGGGTTTCTTCGGGCAGCTGGGTCTGTAATTGGCGCAGCTGAGCGAGGGTGGCCGGGCAGATGTCCGGGCAGAAGGTGTAGCCGAAAAAAAGCAGCTTCCAGTCACCCTTGAGCTGATCAACCGCGACTTCCTTGCCCTCCTGATCGATCAGGCTCAGCGACGGCAGGCTCCGGTTCTGCGGCAGCAGGACGATACCTGCGTCGAGCAGCGCCGCCGGGTCGCCCTGGCTTTTGCTGCTGAGCACCTTGTTGACGGTAAGCCCCAGCACCAGGGCCACGATTGCGACAAGAACGAAAACGGTGGTATGGGTACGCGTCATGAAAAGCCTTAGATATTCAGCAGCAGGTAGTGATCCGCGAGCAGCGCGATGAACAGCAGGAACAGGTACCAGATACTGTACTTGAAGGTGTTGATCGCGGCGTGCGGTTTGCTGTCACGGTACAGCACCCAGGCCCAGTGCAGGAAGCGGCCGCCCAGTAGCACGGCGCAAACCAGGTACAACGGCCCGCTCATGTGAATGGCGTAGGGCAGCAGGGTCACCGCGAACATCACCAGGGTGTAGAGCAGGATATGCACCTTGGTGTAGTGCTCACCGTGGGTCACCGGCAGCATGGGAATGTCGGCCTTGGCGTATTCGGCCTTGCGGTGGATAGCCAGGGCCCAGAAGTGCGGCGGCGTCCAGGCGAAAATGATCAGCACCAGCAGCAGCGGCTCGGCACTGAGGTGGCCGGTAACGGCGACCCAACCCAGCAACGGTGGGGCAGCACCCGCCAGGCCGCCGATCACGATGTTCTGCGGCGTGGCGCGCTTGAGAAAACCGGTGTAGATCACCGCATAACCGAGCAACGAGGCCAGGGTCAGCCAGGCAGCCAACTCATTGGTGAAGACCATCAGCAGGCTCATGCCGGCGATGGCCAGCAGCAGGGCGAAGGTCAGCGCCGCCACCGGCGAGACACGCCCGGCGGTGACCGGACGCTTGTGTGTGCGCGCCATGATCGAGTCGATGCGCCGATCTACCACATGGTTGACTGCAGCTGCCGCGCCGGCACACAGGCCGATGCCGAGGTTGCCGAACAGCAGCACGGTCCAGGGCACACCGGCACGGGTAGCGAGGAACATGCCGACCAGCGAGGTGATCAGCATCAGCATCACCACCCGCGGTTTGGTCAGCTCCAGATAATCGCGCCAGGTGGCGTGTTCGGAGTGAGCTCGCAGCATTGTCGCCATGGCATTGCTCCTTGATTCGTTATTTACCGGCCTTGAACCAGACCGTTGGAAACCAGAGTCGTGCGCCTGCCCGCCAGATCAGATGCTTCACGAGCCGCCGCAGAAACAGCCCTCAGGCGATAGTTGATCAGCACCATCACCAGCAGCAGAGCAGCGCCACCAGCGTTGTGCGCCACCGCCACCAGCAGCGGTAGATGGAAGATCACGTTGCTGATACCCAGGCCAACCTGCACAGCCAGCGCCAGCAGCAGCAGACCGGCCAGGCGCGGCAGCTTGGCAATGCGCAACTGCCAGGCCAGAGCCAACAGCGCCAGCGTTACCAGCAGCGCTCCGATGCGGTGGCTCATGTGAATAGCGGTGCGCGCGTCACTGTCGAGCTGCCCGCCCAAGTAGTTGGGGCCGATGTGCTGAGTCAGGTGAAAGCCCTTGCCGAAATCCATAGCCGGCCACCACTCGCCGTGACAGGTGGGCAGGTCGACGCAGGCGACAGCGGCGTAGTTGGAACTGACCCAGCCCCCGAGGGTGATCTGCCCGATCACCAGCAGCAGGCATGCCGCCGCCAATGTCCGCAGGCGCCCCGGCAACTGCAGCGGGGCAAATCGTCCAGACAGGCGCAAGGTGAGCAAGGTCAACAGACTGAGCGTGGCGAAACCGCCGAGCAGGTGAGCGGTGACTACCTGCGGCCATAGCTGCAGGGTAACCGTCCACATGCCGAAGGCGCCCTGCAGAATCACCAGCGCCAGAATCGCCAGCGGCAACTTGAGCGGCTGAGTTGGCTCCGCACGGCGGCGCACGGACAGGGCAGCAATGGCGAGAATCACCAACCCCAGTGCGCCGGCAAAGTAGCGATGGATCATCTCGTACCAGCCCTTGGCAACCTCTACCGGTGCCTCGGGAAAACGCGCTTCGGCGATGGCCTGCTTGTGCTCGCTCATCGGCACGCCGAGAAACCCGTAGCAACCTGGCCAATCCGGGCAACCCAGACCGGCATGGGTCAGTCGGGTGTAGGCACCTAGCAGCACCACCACCACGGTCAGGAGGGTCGCGAACAACGCTAGACGGTAACCGGGCTTGTGCATGTCTACTCCTTGGGCACTGGGCCTTACGCTCTGTCGATATGGACAGAGCGTGGCGTCAACCGATCAGGGAAATTTTCAGCAGGTAGCGCAGATCATCGAGAATGGCCTTGCCCTTGCTGCCGGCCGGATAGCGCAGCACCAGATTGCCGTGTGGGTCGACCAGCCACAGCTGTGCACCCTGAACCGCCTCGGCGGCCTTGTCGTAGGCCTGCAGATCCAGTTGATAGCGTCCAAGTTGCGGGTATTCGCGCTTGAGCGTGGCGTCGTACTCGGCCGGCAGTGGTTCGGCCAGCGCCAGGCCGTGACTCGCGCGGGCAGTCTCGCGATTGAGGCCAATCTGGATCTGCCGAGCCAGGTAAACCAGCTGCTGACAGTCGGCCTCACAGGCGCCCGGTGCTGTCACCAGAATCTGCCACAGCGGCTCCACCTCGCCCTGTACGCCTAGATCGGCAAGGGTGCGCCCATCGCCGATCAGCACACCGTGGTAGCTGCGCGTCTCTGGCACCCAGAAGCGCCACTGGTACATGGCGCTGGCCAGGAACATCGGGCCGATGGCGATGGCCAGGATCAACAACAACTGCAGGCGACCACGCCCCTTGCGCGGCGCCTCAGGCATGGCGATGGCTGGGTTCATGACGATGCTCCCGTGCATTGTGAATTCCGAGATAAATGAACAGACCAAACAGCGCGGCAGCCAGAGAGAACCACTGCACCGCATAGCCAAGATGTTTGCTGGGGCTCATGGCCACGATTGGCCAGTCGACGCGATAACTGGCCGGCCCGGGCTCCAGACGCACCTCGAAAGGCAGACCGCCACGACCCAGCTGGCGCCAGAGACTGTCGGCCTCGACCTGCGTGATCAGTCGCGGCCAGCCTTCGGTCGCCGCACCGGAGCGCAGATTGAAACCACCAGAGGGCGCGACATAGACCCAGGCAGTGAGTTGCAGTACACCGTCAGGGCTATCGAAAGGCGGCGCTGTACGCCGATCCGGCCAGGGCAGCCAGCCGCGATTGAGCAACACCCAGAGACCGCTGGAGTGATCGTAAAAAGGCTGCAACAACTCGACACCGGCATGGCCATCACGGATACGGCTATCGAGCAGCAGGCTGTGCTCGGTATCGAAGTGCCCACGCAGTTGAACGCGGCGGTAGGCAGGATCACGCATGGGCTCAAGCTGCTCGAGACTGATCGGCTCGGCCTGACGCCGTGCCTCGAAGCTGGCCAACAGCTGGCGTTTCTCTTCGCCACGCTGCAGTTGCCAGAAACCCAGCCAGAGCAAGCCCGGCAGCAGCAGGGCAACCAGCACGCTGGGCAACCAACCGGGACGGAAGGCGCTCATTGTGCCCTGCCGATACGGTCTGGGTTGCTGGCTATACTGCAATGCATCACGTCAATCCCCCGGAGTCTCACATGCTCAAGGCCGCGATCGTCCTCATGCTGCTGGCAACCATCGCCAGTCTGTTCAGCGGCCTGTTCTTCCTGGTCAAGGACGAAGGCCATGGTTCCCGCGTGGTCGGCGCGCTGACTGTCCGTGTCGGCCTGACCGCTATTACCGTTGCCCTGATCGCCTGGGGCTTCTACTCAGGGCAACTGGTCTCTCACGTTACCTGGTAGCCCCCGCTACAGTACGTAGACGAAGATGAACAGGCCGAGCCAGACCACATCGACGAAGTGCCAATACCAGGAGGCGGCCTCAAAGCCGAAGTGCTGATCGGCGTCGAAGTGCCCACGCATGATGCGCACCAGCATCACGATCAGGATGATGGTACCGAGCGTCACATGCGCACCGTGAAAGCCGGTGAGCATGAAGAAGGTGGCGCCGTAGATGCCTGAGCCAAGCGTCAGCCCAAGCTCGGTGTAGGCCTCGATGTACTCCTCGACCTGAAAGAACAGGAATGCCAGGGCCAGCACGATGGTCGCCGCCAGCCAGGCCTTGAGCGGGCCGCGGTGGTTCTTCTTCAGGGCATGATGGGCGAAGGTGATGGTGACGCTGGAGGACACCAGCAAGATGGTGTTGACCAGCGGCAGATGCCAGGGGTCGATCACCCCGCTCGGTGGCGGGAACAGCTTGGAATCGGGGTTCTGCAACATCGGCCAGCTGTATTCGAAGCCTTCCCAGAGCATGTTGGCCACGCCCTTGTCACCTTCGCCGCCGAGCCAGGGGCCGGCCCACATGCGGATGTAGAACAGGGCGCCGAAGAAGGCGACAAAGAACATCACCTCGGAGAAGATGAACCAACTCATGCCCCAGCGAAAGGAACGGTCCATCTGCGCGCTGTACAGACCACTGCGGCTTTCCTTGATGACGTTGCCAAACCAGCCGAACAGCATCCAGGCCAGGATCAGCCCGCCGAAGAAGAAGATCATCGGCCCGTTGGAGCCTTCACGCCCCGCCGACAGATCGTTGAACCAGGTGCCAACACCGTAGAAGCTGACCAGCAGGCCGATGGTGGCGACGATGGGCCACTTGCTCTGCGCCGGTACGTAATAATTCTCGTGACTTTCGTGACTCGACATTGTTGTTCTCCTTATGGAGCCTGTGCCACTGGCGGTTTGCGCGCGGTGATATCGAACAGGGTGTAGCCCAAGGTCAGGTGCTTCACGTCCTGCGGCAGGTCGCGGTCGACGATGAAGCGCACCGGCATTTCGATGCGCTCGCCCGGTTGCAACACCTGCTGGGTAAAGCAGAAACACTCGGTCTTGTGAAAGAAGGCCGCCGCCTTAGAAGGCGATACGCTGGGTATCGCCTGCGCGCTCATCGGCTTGTCGCTGGGGTTATAGGCGACGAACAGCATGTCGCGCGCCTCACCCGGGTGAACCAGGATCTCGTCGGCCTGGGGCCCGAACTCCCAGACCATGCCGGCGGCGTTGGTGGCGAGAAACTGCACGCGCACCTGGCGCTGCTCATCCACCATTTGCTCGCCCTGGTAGGCCCCTGCCGTCTTGCCGTTGATGCCGAAGACCCGGCACATGGCGTCGTAGAACGGCGGCAGGACGAAGATGCCGAAGCAGAACATCACCACCACTACGATCAGCAGACGGGTAACCAGGCGACGAGTCGCGATGACCTCGCTCACGGCAGACCTCCTATTTCACTTCCGGCGGCGTGCTGAAGGTGTGGTAGGGCGCCGGTGAAGGCACCGTCCACTCCAGCCCTTCGGCACCGTCCCAGGGTTTCGCCGGGGCCGGCTTGCCGCCGCGAATGCACTTGATGACGATGAACAGGAACAACAGCTGAGTGGCCCCGAACATGAACGCGCCGATACTGGAGATCATGTTGAAGTTGGCGAACATCATGTTGTAGTCGGGGATACGCCGCGGCATGCCAGCCAGGCCAACGAAGTGCATCGGGAAGAACGCCAGGTTCATGCCGATGAAGCTCATCCAGAAATGCAGCTTGGCCAGGGTTTCGTCATACATGTGGCCGGTCCACTTCGGCAGCCAGTAGTAGGCCGAGGCGAAGATGCCGAAGATCGCGCCAGGCACCAGCACGTAGTGGAAATGCGCCACCACGAAGTAGGTGTCGTGGTACTGGAAGTCCGCCGGCGCGATGGCCAGCATCAAGCCGGAGAAACCACCGATGGTGAACAGGATGACGAAGGCCACCGAGAACAACATCGGCGCCTCGAAGGTCATCGAGCCCTGCCACATGGTGCTGGCCCAGTTGAACACCTTCACCCCGGTAGGCACGGCAATCAGCATCGTCGCGTACATGAAGAACAGCTCGCCGGTCAGTGGAATGCCGACGGTGAACATGTGGTGCGCCCAGACGATGAACGACAGGAAGGCGATCGCCGCCGTGGCGTAGACCATCGAGGTGTAGCCGAACAGCGGCTTGCGCGCGAAGGCCGGGATGATCGAGCTGACCGCGCCGAAGGCGGGCAGGATCATGATGTACACCTCGGGGTGACCAAAGAACCAGAACACGTGCTGGAACAGCACCGGATCCCCACCGCCAGCAGCATTGAAGAAGCTGGTGCCGAAGTGGATGTCCATCAGCATCATGGTCACGCAGCCAGCCAGTACCGGCATCACCGCAATCAGCAGAAACGCGGTGATCAGCCAGGTCCAGACGAACAGCGGCATCTTCATCAGGGTCATGCCGGGGGCGCGCAGGTTGAGGATGGTGGCGACCACGTTGATCGCCCCCATGATCGAACTGATGCCCATCAGGTGCACGGCGAAGATGAAGAAGGTGGTGCTCTCCGGCCCGTAGGTGGTCGACAGCGGCGCGTAGAAGGTCCAGCCGAAGTTCGGCCCGCCGCCTTCCATGAACAATGTCGAGACCAACAGGCCGAAGGCCGCCGGCAGCAGCCAGAAACTGAAGTTGTTCATCCGTGGCAAGGCCATGTCCGGCGCGCCGATCATCAGCGGGATCATCCAGTTGGCGAGGCCGACGAAGGCCGGCATCACCGCACCGAAGACCATGATCAGGCCGTGCATGGTGGTCATCTGGTTGAAGAATTCCGGCTGCACGATCTGCAGGCCCGGCTGGAACAGCTCGGCACGGATGACCATGGCCATCGAGCCGCCCAGCAGAAACATGCAGAAGCTGAACCACAGGTACATCGTGCCGATGTCCTTGTGGTTGGTGGTCAGCACCCAGCGCATCAGGCCCTTGGCCGGGCCATGGTGGTGGTCAGTATGACCGTGGTCGATCACTGCACTCATGTCCTTACTCCTGCGCCTTGGAGAAATCGAGAATGTCCTTGGGCGTGACCATGTCACCGACATTGTTGCCCCAGGCGTTGCGCTCGTAGGTGATGATGGCGGCCAGGTCGACCGGCGACAGCTGCTTGCCGAAGGCGGCCATGGAGGTGCCAGGCTTGCCTTGGTAGACGATGTGGATATGCCCCTCGGCCGGCCCGGTGGCGATGGCCGAGCCCTTGAGCGCCGGGAACATCGGTGGCAGACCTTCACCGGTAGGCTGGTGGCAGGCTGCGCAAGAGGTGTTGTAGGCCTTCTCACCACGCGCCATCAGCTCTTCCATGGTCCATTCCTTGCTGGTCAGCTCACGCTCAGCGGCGGCAGCCTGCTTGCGCTCGGCCAGCCAGGCATCGAAGTCTTCCTTGGACTTGGCCTCGACCACCACCGGCATGAACCCGTGGTCCTTGCCGCACAGCTCGGTGCACTGACCACGGTAGATGCCGGGCTCCTCGATGCGCGTCCAGGATTCGTTGATGAATCCTGGGATGGCGTCTTTCTTCACTGCCAGTGCCGGTACCCACCAGGAGTGAATGACGTCGGCGGCGGTGATCAGGAAGCGCACCTTGGTGCCCACCGGCACCACCAGCGGCTCGTCGACTTCCAGCAGGTAGTGTTCGCCCTTGGCTTCGCGGTTATTGATCTGCGAGCGCGGCGTGGTCAGGTTACTGAAGAACTCGACATCCTGACCCAGGTACTTGTAGTGCCACTTCCACTGGTAGCCAGTGACCTGAATATCCAGCTCGGACTCGGAGGTGTCGTAGATCTCGATCAGCGTCTTGGTCGCCGGGATCGCCATCACCACCAGAATGGCCAATGGCACCACGGTCCAGAGAATCTCGACGGTTGTGCTTTCGTGAAAATGCGCGGGTTTCTGGCCAGTGGAGCGGCGGTGCATGATCATCGACCAGAACATGGCGCCGAACACGATCACGCCGATCACAACGCAGATCCAGAAAATGGTCATGTGCAGATCGAAAACGGAGCGGCTGACGTCGGTTACACCGGGCGCCATATTGACCGTCCACTGCGCGTGCGCCGAGCCTAATGCCAGCCACAGCAGGAGGCCCATCCAGACTCGTGGATGTCGCATCATTGCGGGTTCCCCTTGATTGTTCTTGTTATCCCGCCGGCTGAGCCTGCGGCTAAGGGATCGACTGCCATAGAGCGACAAGGCGGAATCACTGTCCGCGTACCGCGCTCAACTGCTGGCGACTACTGCCGAAACCTCTCCGTGCCTGAGCTCGTCCGGTTCCATCAGGTACTGCCTTTCGAACTCGAGTATAGACGGGGAGTTTCACCTCGCAACGTACGCGCAAAAATCGCCGAAGGCGCGCAAGCCTTGTGCTAAACGCCCCGACTGACGCGGGGTGTAGCCGTTCTGATACAGGCATTTATAGCTAACTCGCATAAGTATGAAAAAGTTATGACAATCGCGTCTTAGCCGACTGCCGGAGCCGGCTAAGGTTCACGTCCATGTCCTGAAATGTAGGAGCCGTCATGAACACCGCCGCCCTTCGTCAATTGATCACCCAGGCTCGTCAGCAGGAAAGTGGCAGCCAGGCTCTCTCGCGCTACCTGCAGGCTCAGCTGGAACGCCTGCACCCGTCCATCCGCCTACCGGAGGAGGATGCGCCTGGGGCACTGACCGCCTTCGTCATCGCCTATATCGAGGAGGTGCCGGACGTGCTCGACGCTGCTGCCGAAGTAGCGCGCGAAGCAGGAATCGAGGCCGCCGTGAAACCGGTGCTGAAGATCGCCGAGCATTTCTTCCTGCAGCCACCAGCGCTGATGGAGGGCCACGAAGGACTCGAAGGCCTGCTCGACGAGGCCTATCTGGCCCATCGCCTGGTGGAAGAGGTCAACGACCGCTATATCGCGCACCTCGGCCAGCCGCTGATCCCGCTGGACACCACACGCGCCAACCTGATCGCCCACCAGTTGATTGGCGAGCCCTTCGCCAACCAGCTCGACGAAGCGGTGCATCATGCCTTGGCCGGCATGCTCGATGACGCCAGCTTCGACCAACCCTCGGTGCAGGCCTACCGCGAACGTCTGGCGGCGCCGGATACCGCCTCGGCTTGGCGGCGCTGGCCCTGCCTGTCGCAGCAGCTCGGCGTGGAGCTGCAACTCAAGGCGTGATCAGCAGCAGGATCAGGGTCAAGGTCAGCAGCGAGCCGAGGGTAGAGAACAGGATCGCCCGCGACACCAGCGCCGCCTGGCGCTGGTAGTACTCGGCGAGCATGAACGGCCCGGTGCCCGTTGGCAGCGCGCTGAGCAGCAATGCGGCGTGCGCCCAGAACGGCGGCAGGTCGAGCAACACGAAGGCAATGAACCAGGTCACCAACGGCTGCAGCACCAGCTTCAAGGCCACCAGCGGCCAGGCGCCTTCGCTCGGCCCGCTCTGCCGCTGCGCCAGGAACAACCCCAGCGACACCAGCGCACAGGGCACCGTGGCGGCGCCGAGCAGGCGCAGAAATTCGTCCAGCGCCGCGGGCATCTGCACGCCACCAAACGCCCAGGCAGCACCAAGCAATGGCGCGACCACCAGCGGGTTTTTCAGGAGCGCCATGACCACCTGAAAGATGGCGCCGCCCAACCCCTTCTTGCTCTGCAGACCTACCTCGATGCACACCACTGCCAGGCCGAACAGCACACAGACCACCATCAGCGAGGCGATCAAGGCCGGCGCCATGCCGTCCTCGCCCAGTACCAGCACGCACAGCGGAATGCCGATATAGCCGGTGTTGGCGTAACCGGCGCTGAGCCCGTCGATACTGGCGTCGACCAGGCTGCCAGTGGTTTTCCAGCGATACACCAGCGTGACCAGAAACACCGCGAGCATGCCGCCGGTAAAGGCGATCAGGAAACCGGGCTGCCAGATGTGTGCCCAGTCGGCCTTGGCCGTAAGGCTGAACAGCAACGCAGGCAGGCCGAGCCAGACCACGAAGCGGTTCATCTCCGATGCGGCGGTCTCTCCCAAGCGATTGGTTCGCCGGCAGATGAAGCCAACCAGGATCAGACCGAAGATCGGCAGCAGTACATTGAGAACGGTGGACATCGAACCACGCCAACGACAGGGGAGGACCGAGACTAGGTGGCCGCGCTGCTCAGGGCAAGCGCCTACCTGTGATTCCGTAGCGCCCGCAGGCGTCTAGCTCTGACCTGCCGGGACGCTCCCCGGCCTACTCGCGAGCCTGAACATGCAAGCGCTGTTGACCGAAATTCTCGATGAAGTCCACCCGCTGATCGGCCAGGGCAAGGTGGCCGATTACATTCCCGCGCTGGCCAACGTGGTGCCTGACCAACTGGGCATCGCCGTATACGGCAACGACGGCCAGGTACATGTCGCCGGCGATGCACGTACGCCCTTCTCGATCCAAAGCATTTCCAAGGTGTTCAGCCTGGTCCAGGCCATCGGCCACAGCGGCGAGAGCATCTGGCAGCGCCTGGGCCATGAGCCGTCCGGGCAGCCGTTCAACTCGCTCGTGCAGCTCGAATTCGAGCGAGGCAAGCCGCGCAATCCCTTCATCAACGCGGGCGCTCTGGTGATCTGCGATATCAACCAGTCGCGCTATGCCGCACCGGCACTATCGATGCGCGACTTCGTCCGGCGTCTGTCGGGCAACCCCGAGGTCACAGTGGACAACCACGTCGCCGAATCGGAGTACCAGCACCGCGCGCGCAACGCGGCAGCTGCGTACCTGATGCAGTCGTTCGGCAATTTTCACAACGAAGTCGAGGCGGTGCTGCGCAGCTACTTCAGCTGCTGCGCGCTGCGCATGAGCTGCGTCGACCTGGCGCGTGCCTTCGGCTTCCTGGCCAATGAAGGTTTCTGCCAGCACAGCGGCGAACAGGTGCTATCGCCACGCCAGACCAAACAGGTCAACGCCATCATGGCCACCAGCGGGCTGTACGATGAGGCCGGCAACTTCGCCTACCGCGTCGGGCTGCCGGGCAAGAGCGGCGTCGGCGGCGGCATTCTCGCCGTGGTACCGGGGCAGTTCAGCGTGTGCGTGTGGTCACCGGAGCTCAATGCTGCGGGCAACTCCCTGGCCGGGATCAAGGCGCTGGAGCTGCTCAGCGAACGCATCGGCTGGTCGGTATTCTGAGGTATGGTCACAGGGGCCGGCGCAGTGCTGTGTCGGTGCCCATCGATCAGCCCTGGAGTACTTATGTCGTTGCCTGAATACCACATGTTCGCCGCCGCGCCCGAGCCAGTCGCGCCGTTCTCCCACGCCTGCGAAGCCGATGGCTGGGTGTTCATCACCGGCCAGCTGCCCATCGACCCAGGCAACGAAGCGGCGCCGCTGCCCGAAGGCATCGAGGCGCAAACCCACAAGACCTTCGACAACCTGCTGGTGGTCCTCGAAGGGCTCGGCCTGGGTCTGGAAAACGTGGTCTCGGCGCGGGCGTTTCTCACCGATTTCTATGGCGACTACGCGCGCTTCAACGCGGTGTACGCCAGCTACTTCCCCGAGGGCAAACGCCCGGCTCGCACCTGTATCGGCACCACCGGGCTGGCACGCCACGCCCTGGTGGAAATCGATTTCATTGCGCGGCGGCCCTGAGGCTGACTACAACAGCTTGCGGTACTGCACGAACCCCGAGCGCTCACCGATGCGCTCGTACAGCAGCTTGGCCTGGCTGTTGGTTTCATGGGTCAGCCAGTGCACCCGCGAGCAGCTGGCGGCGCTCGCCTGCTCAAACACATGCTGGATCAACTTGCGCCCAACACCGCCACTGCGCTCGCCCTTGGCGATGAAAATATCCTGCAGGTAGCAGTAGTCGCCGGTGGTCCAGGTCGAGCGGTGGATGACCCAGTGCACCAAACCAATAGCCTGCCCATCACGCCAGGCCAGGGCAGCGCCCATAGGCTCGCCGGGGTCGAGAAAACGCTGCCAGGTAACGGCGCTGGTCTCGGCTGGAATCTCGGTCATGTAGAAGCGCTGGTAGCCCTGCCACAGGGGCAACCAGGCTTCTTGATCGGCAGCGATTACAGGGCGAATGTCGATACTCATCGTCCTTCCTCTGTTTGGGCAGGTGGATCAGTCGCTCATCTCACCACAGAGATCGCGCGCCAGCCAGTGCTCGACCTGCGTTTGCGGCAAACCGGCGCCGAGCAGGGCAAACAGCTTGCCCAGTGCCGCCTCACGCGTCATGCCGCCACAGGACACCAGGCCGACCTCGGCCAGACGGCTGCCGGCCGCATACACACCGAACTGCACGTGGCCTTGCGGGCACTGGCTGATTGCCGCCAGCACCACACCGCGCTGGTGCGCCTCACGCAGCACGCTCATCAATGGCGCGTCGCCAGCCGGGCCGGTACCGCTGCCGTAGCACTCCAGCAGCAGCCCCTGCACGCCGCTGGCCAGTAGAGCTTGCAGCTGCCCGGCCTGCACCGCCGGATGCAGCGGCATCACGGCAAGATTGACCGCCTGACGCGGCTGGCGGAAATCGATACGGTCATCGACCGTGGCCCGCTCGGCCTGACGCTGACGCGGCAGCACCTGGAAGGCGTCGAACGCATCGCTGCGCAACTTCGAGCAACGTGCGCCATGCAGTAACTGCCCGTTGAAGTACAGGTGCACGCCCGGCTTCACGCCACGGTACAGCGCACGCATGGCGCCGAACAGGTTGGGCCAGGCATCTCCACCATCGACACCAGCCGGCTGCATGGCGCCGGTAAGCACCACCGGCGCATCGAGCCCGAGCAGCAGGAAGCTCAACGCCGCAGCGCTGTAGGCCAAGGTATCGGTGCCGTGTAGCACCAGCACGGCGTCGTGGCCGTCCGCCTGCACTGCCGTGATGATTTCGTCGCGTAGCGCCAGCCAGTGGCCGGTATTCATGTTGGCACTGTCGATCAGCGGCAGCAGCTCGCGGAAGGTCCATTGCGGCAGTTCGCTGGCGTTCTCGCTGGCTTGTTGGGTGCGCATGCGCGCCTCGAAACCCGAGGCCGGCGCCAGGCCGTCTGCGCTCATCTGCATGCCGATGGTGCCGCCTGTGTACAGCACCACGAGTTTTTCTGGGGTCGCCATGGGCTCTCCTCACAAATCACGGGCCTGCGCGACATTCATGACGTCGCTTACGACTGCCCGAACAATGGCTGCCAAAGCTGGCAGGCAAGAAAAAGGGGGCCTCGCCCCCTTCTTCCATCTGAGTCAGATCAGCGCTGGTAGACGCGATCTCCGATTTCCGCCTGGTCGGCGGTTTCACCTGGCTGACTACCCCAGACGGCAGGGTCGAGGTCCAGATCAGCGAACTGCTTGGCATCCAATACCGGCGACTCAACACCCGCCTTGATCTGGCTATCGTAGTCGCGCATCAGGCGCATGCCCACTTTGAACAGCAGCGCCAGAGCGATGAGGTTGGCGATGGCTAGCAGACCCATGGTCACATCGGCGAAGGCGAACACGGTGCCCAGATCCTGCACCGAACCCCACAGCACCAGGCCGACCACCAGCACGCGGTAGATCATTACCGGGCCACGCTTCTGGCTGAAGAAGCCGAGGGCGTTTTCGCCGAGGTAGTAGTTGTAGATCAGGGTAGTGAAGACGAACAGCAGCAGCGCCAGGCTGACGAACACCCGGCCCCACTCGCCGACCACGGCGGCAACCGCGCTCTGGGTCAGCACCACACCAGCCTGTTCCATACCCGGCTGATACACGCCCGACAGGAGGATGATCAGCGCGGTGCAGCTGCACAGGATCAGGGTGTCGATGAACACACTGAGCGACTGCACGATGCCTTGCGCAGCCGGGTGCTTGACCTCGGCGACAGCGGCCACGTTCGGTGCACTGCCCAGGCCGGCTTCGTTGGAAAACAGGCCGCGCTTGACGCCCATGATGATGGCCGCGCCGATGCCGCCGGCGAAGGCCGGCTCGAGGCCGAAGGCGCTCTTGAAGATCAGGGCGAAGGTAGCTGGAACTTCGCTGATGTTCATGCCGATCACCAGCAGCGCCATGCCCAGGTAAGAGAACGCCATCACCGGCACCAGCACGTCGGCGAACTTGGCGATGCGCTTGATGCCGCCGAAGATGATCAGGCCGATCACCACGGTCAGGGCGATGCCACTGGCCAGGGTCGGGATGCCGAAGGTGTCGTGCAGCGAGTTGGCGACGGTGAACGACTGCACGGCGTTGAAGCCGAAGCCGAAGGTCATCAGCAGCAGGATCGACACGACGATACCCAGCCAGCGCTGACCAAGGCCGTGCTGGATGTAGAAAGCCGGGCCACCGCGGTAGCCGCCATCGGCCTCGCGACGTTTGTACAGCTGAGCCAGCGAGCACTCGAAGTAGCTGGTGGCCATGCCGACCAGGGCCACGACCCACATCCAGAAGATGGCGCCCGGACCACCGAGCATGATCGCCACCGACACACCGGCGATGTTGCCGGCGCCCACACGGCCAGCTACCGACAGCATCAAGGCCTGGAACGAGCTGAGCTGGCCCGGCTGACGCTGGAATGCCTCGCTGAAGATGCGGAACATGCTGCCAAAGTAGCGGAACTGGACGAAGCGCGAAGCGATGGTGAAGTACAGGCCGAGACCGATCAGCATCACGATCAGCAGCTTGCTCCAGATGAGGTCATTGAGAAGATCGAGCATGGAGGCTTTCTCTCTTGTTGTTCTGAATGGGAATGCGCCGCGCCGGGCGGGTGGCGCAATCTTTGGTGAAGGCGCCGCGCGGGACAATTTCGCAGGTCGCGGCAACCTGATGCGAGTTGATGCTAGAATCGCGTCATTCGCATCAGCTGGAGCGGCCATATGTCCGATTCCCTCGGCAGCAATCTGAAATTGCTTTGCAGCCATTACCGCTCGATTGCCGAGGTATGTCGCAAGCTGTCGATCAACCGCGCGCAGTTCAACCGCTACCTGGCCGGGCAGAGCCGGCCGACCACGCACAACCTCAAGCGCATCTGCGATTTCTTCGGCGTCGAACCCTTCGAGCTGAGCATGCCGGCCGAGCAGTTCACCCGGCTGATCGGCGCACGCAGCGGTGATGCGCAGCCGCACAGTGGCAACGATCCATTGCTGGAGCTGTTCACGCCGCTGCGCCGTCAGGCCAGCCCGATGGAGCGCTACTGCGGCTACTACTTCGAATACTCCAACTGCATGTCGGTGCCGGGGCATGTGCTGCTATCGCTGGTGCACCTGCGCGAGGAGCGCGGCAACTACCTGTTCGAGCGCCAGGAACGTCAGGAGCGGCAGGAACCCGCACGTGGCGAGGACTGGGTGCGCTGCCGCTACCTGGGCACGGCGTTCTTCCTGCAGGACCGCCTGTTTCTGGTGGACTACGAGTCGCTCACCGGCAACGAGATAAGCCAGACCATCCTCATCCCCAGCTTCAAGAGCCGCATCATCCGCCTCAACGGCATCAAGACCGGCGTCTCCAGCGGCGACCGCCGCACGCCTGCCTGCACCCGTGTGGTCTGGCAATACCTGGGTAACGAGATCAACCGGGTCAACGCCTATCGCCAGCTGATGCTCTACGCCCCCGACGACCCGCGCATCGACGACGACATCCGCGAGCGCCTGGGCGGCGCACAGCTACGCAATGGACTGTTCGAGATGGAGTGAGGCATTACTCGCGCAGCGTCTCCAGGCGCTGCCGCTGCTGGCCCCGCTCGTCGAAGTTATCCACCATCAGCCAGCGCTCGAAGGCATCCCGGCGGGCCGGCCATTCACCGTCGATGATGGAGAACCAGGCGGTGTCGCGGTTACGCCCCTTGCGCACCATGTGCTGACGGAACAGCCCTTCCTGGATGAAGCCAAAGCGCTCAGCAGCGCGCCGCGAGCGGGCATTGGCCGCGTCGCACTTCCATTCCAGGCGCCGGTAGCCGAGGTCGTCGAAGGCATGCCGCGCCAGCAGATAGATCGCCTCGGTCGCCCCCGCCGTGCGCTGCATCGGCGCGCCGAAGGCGGCGTGGCCGATTTCGATGCTGCCGTCCTGCGCGGTGATACGCAGGTAGCTGAACAGCCCCAGGGCGAGGCCGCTGGCCAGGTCGACCACCGCGTAGAACAGCGGATCGCGGCTCCGCGCATTGCCGGCCAACCAGGCATCGAAGACGCCACGCTCGGTGAAGGGGCCGTAGGGCAGATAATCCCAGAGCGCCGGGTCCGGACCCTGCAACGCGCGCCACAGATCATCGCCATAACGCGCGACATCAAGTGCTTCGAGACGCACGAAGCGGCCTTGCAACGAGCGCTGGTCCGGTGCGGGACGGGGTTGCCAGTGAGCGAGGTCACGCGTCATCAGAAGAGTTTCCTGTACTGGATGAAACCGGAGCGGTCGCCAATGCGGTCGTAGAGCATACGTCCCTGGTAATTGGTTTCCTGGGTCAGCCAATGCACGCGGCTGGCACCGGCAGCGCGCGCCTCGGCGTAGACATGCTCGATCATCGCGCGGCCGATGCCGCCACCGCGAATGTGCTCGGCGACGAACAGATCCTGCAGGTAGCAGTAGTCACCATTCGTCCAGCAACTGCGGTGATAGATGAAGTGCACTAGGCCGACCGCCTCGCCGTCCTGCCAGGCCAGCGCGGCGTGCATCGGCTCGGCCGGGTCGAGAAAGCGCTGCCAGGTAAGGGCGCTGGTCTCGGCCGGGATCTCGGCCTGGTAGAAGCGCTGGTAACCCTGCCAAAGCGGCAGCCAGACGGTGTGATCGGCAGCGGTGATGGGACGGATGTCGAGCATGATGGCCTTCCTGTGGAGTCAGTCGGTGGGATTCATCTGCGCTGCCAGTTCGTGGTCACGCGGGCTGGCGGAGGTCGCCAGGCCGGCGCGGACACCGGCCTGGTCTGCCTCGGAACGGTTCTGGCTAAGTTTCCATTTGCCTTCGAGCCGGCGAATCGGCAGGGCGAAGCCGACGATGGCGCGCAGCATGGCGTCGATGTAGTCGCGCGGCGCATCCTCGACTGCCCAGGGCTGCGCGCGACCCTGCTCATGGCGGTCGCTGAGGCGGCTGACCAGTTGCAGCAGGCGCCCGGGGTCGTCGAACACTTCCGCTTGGCCCCAGGCATGCACGGCAATGTAATTCCAGGTCGGCACCACCTTGCCGTGCTCGGCCTTGGCCGGATACCAGCCGGGATGCACGTACGCGTCCGCGCCGCTGAACAGCACCAGAGCCTCGGTACCGCCGGCCAGATCACGCCAGTGCGGATTGGCCCGGGCAAAGTGGCCATACAGGGTGCCTAACTCGCCTTCTTCAGGCGCCAGCAGCAGCGGTAGATGACTGGCCTGCAAGCCCTGCGCACCGCTGCTGGTCACGATGGCCAGTACGCTGGACCGCATCTGCGCATGCAGGGTGGGCAGGTCGTCCTGACGAAAGGCGGCGGGACAGTACATGAGGGTTTCTCCTAGCGTGATGGGGCCATGCTAGGCAGGATATTGGCCTGATGTAAGATCCATTTCTGACGACTTTCATAGAGCCAATTTGCCGATCATGACGCGCTCGCCTGCCCTGCCATTCGATCTTTCCGGCATTCACCTGGAGCCCGGTCAGGGCCTGGCGCGCCAGCTTTACCAAGCCTTGCGCGAGCGCATCCTCGACGGCCGCCTGGCCAGTGGCACACGCCTGCCGGCCAGCCGTGAGCTGGCCGCGCTGCTGGGCATCTCGCGCAATACCGTGACCCGTGCGCTGGACCAGCTGTATGCCGAGGGCTACGTAGCCGGACGGGTCGGCGATGGCACCTACGTTGCCGAGCTGCCGCATAACCGACCTACCGTCGCCATTACTGCCGAGGCGGACAGCCCGGCCCTGCAGCTGTTGCAGCGTCACCATCTGGCCACGCCTGCCAAGGGCGCGCCACGCGCCTTTCGCATCGGTGTGCCGGCGTTCGACCTGTTTCCCTTCGAGACCTGGGCACGCCTGCAGGCGCGCTTCTGGCGCAAACCGTCGCCGGCCCGGCTGGGCTATGGCGACCCTGCCGGAGACCTGCAGCTGCGCGAGCTGATCGCCGCCTATCTGCGCAACAGCCGCGGCCTGACTTGCGAGGCGCCGCAGGTCCTGATCACCTGCGGCTCGCAGCAGGCCATCAGCCTCTGCGCGCAGTTGCTTGTACAGCCCGGCGCGCGGGTGGCGCTGGAAAACCCCGGCTACCGCGCGGCGGGCCATGCCTTCGCAGTGGCCGGCGCGCAACTGTGCGGCATCGAGGTGGACGGCGAAGGCCTTGATGTCTCCGCGCTACAGCGTCTCAACGATTGCCAGCTGGCCTATGTCACGCCCGCGCACCAGTATCCCACCGGCGTGACCCTGTCGCTGCCACGGCGCCTGGCATTGCTGGAGTGGGCAAAGCGCGTGAACGGCTGGATCATCGAGGACGATTACGACGGCGAGTACCGCTACAGCGGTACGCCACTCGCGCCTTTGGCAGCGTTGGACGAGCAGCAGCGGGTGATCTACATCGGCACGTTCGGCAAGCTTGCCTTTCCGGCTCTGCGCCTGGGCTATCTGGTGCTGCCGCCTGCGCTGGCCGAGAGCTTCGCCCGGCGCCAAGCGCTGGAGATGCGCCACTCGGAGATCGGCAGCCAAGCGGTGATGGCCGAATTCATCGCTGCCGGGCACTTCCAGCGCCACATACGACGCATGCGCCTGGCCGCACGCAGCCGGCGCGACGCCTTGCTCGCGGCCTGGCCGGCGATGATTCCGGGATGCTCTTCGCTACCGGCTGTGGACGCCGGCCTGCACTTGAGCATCAAGGTGGAGAGTCTTGCGCGGGAACGCGAGCTGATCACCGCCGCACGCGCCGCCGGCATCGAGATGAACCCCTTGAGCGATTACTGGCTGCCCGGCAGCGAAACGGCTGAGGATGCTCGCGCCGGGCTGGTGCTCGGTTTTGCCGCAGTACCAGAAGCGCAGATCGTCGAGGCGGTGCAGCGGCTAAGGCAGGCCTGGAAGCTGTAGCAAGCCGAGATAGAGCCTGTGGGAGGGGCGGTCGGCTCTGGCATCCTGCTTCGCTCTACCTCCTGCATCCATGCAGTCGTAGCCGCGACTGGTGTATCGCATCTACCCCCAGAATGTCGGGCAAAAAAAGGGATGGCCGAGGCCATCCCTGAAGGTTGAGGCTGGTGAAGGCCTCCTATGAATCAGGTTGTCAGCTACGCGGACGGACGAGCAGCTGACCGTCGGCGTGGCTGAATATCCAATCAGGACTGCAAGGGCACGAGGCGCGGGGCGATCATGTTCTCGGGGCGCAGGATGTCGGCCAGGGTGGACTCGTCCAGTAGTTGCTCCTCACGCACCAGCTCCAGTACGCCGCGTCCGCTTTCCAGAGCGACCTTGGCGATGCGGGTGGCATTCTCGTAACCGATATAGGGGTTGAGCGCGGTGATCAGGCCGATGGAGTTTTCCATCAGCTCACGGCAGCGGTCTTCGTTGGCGGTGATGCCGTCGATGCACAGCTCGCGCAGCATATCCATGGCGCGGGTCAGCAGGCGGATCGAGTCGAAGATTTTGTAGGCGATCAGCGGCTCCATCACGTTCAGCTGCAGCTGGCCGCCCTCGGCTGCCATGGTCAGCGCCAGGTCGTTGCCGATCACTTCGAAGGCCACCTGGTTGACCGCTTCGGGGATCACCGGGTTGACCTTGCCCGGCATGATCGAGCTACCCGGCTGACGCGGTGGCAGGTTGATCTCGTTGATGCCGGTACGCGGGCCGCTGGAGAGCAGGCGCAGGTCGTTGCAGATCTTCGACAGCTTGACCGCGGTGCGCTTGAGCATGCCGGAGAACAGCACGAAGGCGCCCATGTCGCTGGTGGCTTCGATCAGGTCGGCAGCCGGGGTCAGCGGGTGACCGCTGATGATGGCCAGGCGCTTGACCGCCAGGGCTTGGTATTTCGGGTCGGCGTTGATGCCGGTGCCGATCGCGGTACCGCCCAGGTTGACTTCGGTGAGCAGGGTCGGCGCCAGCAGTTTCAGATGTTGCAAGTCTTCACCCAGGGTGGTGGCGAAGGCACGGAACTCCTGACCGAGGGTCATCGGCACGGCGTCCTGCAGCTGGGTGCGGCCCATCTTCAGCACGTGGCCGAATTCCAGCCCCTTGGCTGCGAAGGACTGGATCAGCTTGTCCAGAGCGCTCAGCAGGCTGTCGTGACCGAGCAGCAGGCCGAGGCGGATGGCGGTCGGGTAGGCGTCGTTGGTCGACTGCGCCATGTTCACGTCGTTGTTCGGGTGCAGGTGCTGGTACTGGCCCTTCTCGTGACCCATAGCCTCGAGGGCGATGTTGGCGATCACCTCGTTAGCATTCATGTTGGTCGAGGTGCCGGCGCCGCCCTGAATCATGTCGACCACGAACTGCTCGTGGAACTCGCCCTGGATGATGCGTGCACAGGCAGTGCTGATCGCCGTGTGCTTGGCAGCGGACAGGTGGCCCAGTTCGCGGTTGGCGTCAGCCGAAGCCTGCTTGACCATGGCCAGGCCGATCACCAGCTTCGGGTAGTGCGACAGCGGCACGCCAGACAGGCGGAAGTTCTGCACGGCGCGCAGAGTCTGAATGCCGTAGTAGGCATCAGCGGAGACTTCGAGGGTACCGAGCAGGTCTTTTTCGACGCGAACAGATGCAGCAGAGGACATGATAGAGATGACTCTTGGGAAATACGGCGAGTGCCGCGATGCCCATAGAATAGGGGCCTTGACCGTCTCGCTACCAATGCCGTTACTTGCTGCCCTATGCATTATCGGCATAATGTGGATGTGACCGCAACAACGCACCAACCGTGTGCACTGCCCTGACATGAGCGGAGGACGCGCCTGTGAACCTGGAAACTAAATGGCTGGAAGACTTCGTCACCCTCGCCGCAACCCGCAGTTTCTCCCAGTCGGCGCAAAAGCGCTTCGTCACCCAGCCGGCGTTCAGCCGGCGCATCCGCAGCCTCGAGGCCGCATTGGGGCTGACGCTGGTCAACCGTTCCCGCACGCCGGTGGAGCTGACCGAGTCCGGCCAGCTGTTCCTGCTCACCGCACGCAGCATGGTCGAGCAGCTGGGTGAGGTGGTGCGTCACCTGCATCACCTCGAAGGGCAACAGGGCGAAGCGCTACAGATAGCAGCGGCGCACTCGCTGGTATTCGGCTTCTTTCCCGAATGGATCGCCCGCCTGCGCCGCGATGGCCTGCCGCTGAGCACCCGCCTGGTGGCGACCAACGTCGGCGAAGCGGTGCACTCACTGCGTGAGGGCACCTGCGACCTGATCCTCGCTTACCACGACCAGGACGCCGCCGTGCAACTGGCACCGGACATGTTCCCGTCCTTGCACCTGGGCTACAGCGAAATGCTGCCGGTATGCGCCGCGGATGAAACAGGCGCGCCCCTGTTCGACCTGGACACCGGACAGAGCGTGCCGTTGCTGGCCTACAGCGCCGGCACCTTCCTCGGCCGCTCGGTGAACCTGCTGCTGCGCCAGCGCGCCCTGCGTTCGACCACCGTGCATGAAACCGCCATGGCTGACAGCCTCAAGGCCATGGCCATGCAAGGCCTGGGCGTGGCCTGGGTACCGCGCCTGTCGATGAGCCCCGAGCTGGCCCGTGGCGAACTGGTGGTGTGCGGCAAGGAACACTGGCACATCCCGCTGGAGATTCGCCTGTATCGCTGGGGCATGTCGCGCAAGGCGGCCGTGCGCCTGCTGTGGCGCAAGTTGGAGACGGGGGCGGTGGGTAGCTAGGGTGCGCTGTGCGCATGGCGCACCCTACGGGTAAAGCAATCGCGGCTGAAGCCGCTCCTACAGAGCATCACATACCCCGTAGGAGCGGCTTCAGCCGCGAGATTTTATGCTCGAGCCAAACCGCTGAGGCTCACTTGCCCGACTTGATCGAGGTCCACGCCCGCGTACGCACGCGCTCGATCTTCTGCGGCAGCGGTTGCACCACGTAAAGCGACTTCTGCAGCTCCGGCGTCGGCGTCAGATCGTGGTCGTCGGCGATTTCAGCGCCCACCAGTTCCATGCCCGGTACGTTGGGGTTGGGGTAGCCGAGAAAATCGCTGATCGGGGCGATCACCTTGGGTTCGAGCAGGTGGTTGATGAAGGCGTGGGCTTCGTCCGAATTCTTGGCGCTCTTGGGGATGGCCCAGGTGTCGAACCAGATCGGCGCGCCTTCTTTCGGCAGACGCCAGTTGATCGTCACGCCGTTGCCGGCTTCCTTGGCGCGGTTGGCGAACTGGTAGAAGCTGCCCGAATAGCCGATGGCCACGCAGATATCACCGTTGGCGATGTCGGTCATGTACTTGGCGGAGTGGAAGTAGGCCACGTACGGGCGCACCTTGAGGAGCAGTTCGGTGACCTTGTCATAGTCGGCCGGGTTGGTGCTGTTGGGGTCCAGGCCCATGTAGTGCAGGGCGATGGGGATGATCTCGGTGGGCGAGTCGAGCATAGCCACGCCGCAGGATTTCAGCTTCTCCATGTACTCGGGCTTGAACACCAGGTCCCAGCTGTTGACCGGCGCGTCCTCACCGAGCGCGGCCTTGACCTTGTCCGGGTTGTAGCCGATCAGCACGGTGCCGTACATGTAGGGCACGCCGTATTGGTTGCCGGGATCATTCTTCTCCAGCAGGCCAAGCAGCACTGGATCGAGGTTCTTCCAGTTGGGGATCTTCGACTTGTCCAGCGGGGCGAACACGCCGGCCTTGATCTGGGTTTCGAGGAACTGGTTGGAGGGGATCACCAGGTCATAGCCGGAGTTGCCGGTGAGCAGCTTGGCCTCCAGCGCCTCGTTGGTCTCGAAGGTGTCCCAGGTGATCTGGATGCCGGACTCCTTCTGGAAGTCCTTGGGCACCTCCGGAAGGATGTAGTCGGCCCAGTTGTATACGCGCAGCTCCTTGGCCTGCACCGCGCCGCTGAGCAGGGTGGCGCCGCACAGGGCGACGCCGAGCATCTGTTTGATGGCTTTCATCGTTTCTCACCCCTGAAATATTGCTCTTGTTTGGCAGATTTCTAATTGCTGATGAGGCGCCGATCAGGCGCCCTCGAAGCCTTCAAGCACGTTGACCGCGTTGACGCCGATGGCCTCCACCGCGTAGCCGCCTTCCATGATGAACAGCGTCGGCAGGCCCAGCGCGGCGATGCGCCGGCCCATGGCCAGATAGTCCGGGCTGTCGAGCTTGAACTGCGAGATCGGGTCTTCCATGTAGGTGTCCACACCCAGCGACACCACCACCACCTCCGCGCCGTACTCGGCGATGCGCTGGCAGGCCTGCTCCAGTGCGGCGCTCCAGGCCTCCCAGGAGCTGCCCATGGGCAACGGGTAATTGAAGTTGTAGCCCTCGCCGGCGCCCTCGCCCAGTTCGTCGGCATAACCGAGGAAGAACGGGAACTCCTCGGCCGGGTCGCCGTGGATCGAGGCGAACAGCACGTCGCTGCGCTGGTAGAAGATGTCCTGGGTGCCGTTACCGTGGTGGTAGTCGACATCGAGGATGGCGACTTTCTTGCGGCCCTGGTCGAGGAAGGCCTGGGCGGCGATGGCGGCATTGTTCAGGTAGCAGTAGCCGCCCATTACGTCGCCAGCGGCATGATGGCCTGGCGGACGGCACAGGGCGAAGGCGCTGTTGGCACCGTTGGCGATTTCCTGCTGGGCGCTAAGCGCCACCTGCGCCGCGCTGTAGGCGGCCTGCCAGGTGCCGGCGGTAATCGGCGCACCGCCGTCGAAGCTGTAGTAGCCGAGCTGACCATGCAGGTCATTGGGGATCATCCGCCGCAGCGTGCGCGCCGGCCAGGTGAACGGCAGCAGGTCGCCCTTGCCGCCCTGCTCCTGCCAGCGCGCCCAGGCACTCTTGAAGAACTCCAGGTAGGCCTTGCTGTGGATGCGCTCGATGGGCGCCAGGCCAAAGTCCTTGGGTGCGCGAACCTCGCCGAGCTGGCGATTGTTCACACGGGCGAGGATATGGTCGGCGCGCTGCGGCTTCTCGAAGCAGGGCATCAGTTGCCCGTCGATCAGCTCGCATTTGCCGTGATGCAGGTGGTGGTCGTCGCTGTAGTAGGTGAGCATGCAAAGCGCTCCAGGCTCGTTGTTGTGCCTGCATTGTTCGCCTGCGCGGCCAGCGTCGAGAACGCTGGCAACGGCCAAAAGGGGATCGAAATGGCCAAATTGCGCTGCCACCCGGATGCTCACCGGGAAGATGTAACGAGGTGTGAGCCTTAAGTTTTCGTTAAGCCAGGGCGCCGAAGGTAACGGCTCCGAACCCCATCAGGAGCCTTACCATGCGTCGTCTACTGCTCGTTTCCGCCCTGCTGGCCTGTGCCGCGCCGGCCTTCGCCAAGACCGAATGCACCACGGCCGAACGCTCCACCTGGCAAGACCCCGACCAGTTCCAGGCCAAGCTGGTGGCCGATGGCTACAAGATCAACAAGTTCAAGGTCACCGAAGGCAACTGCTACGAGATCTACGGCTTCGACAAAGAAGGCCGCAAGGTCGAGATCTACCACGACCCGGTCAGCGGCAAGGCCGTGAAGACCGAGATCGAAGACTGATCGCAGCCCCCGGCGCCGGCCCTGGCGGCCAGCGCCTCGTGATGAGAGCCCTGCCATGCCCCTTTTAGCCCGCACCGCCCTGGGCGGTCTGCTGCTGCTCGGCGCCACGCCGCTGCTGGCCGACACCGATTGTGCCCGCCCCGACCGCAGCGCCTGGATGCCGGAGTCGCAGTTCCGCGAGCAGATGAAGCGCCAGGGCGTACAGATCACCAAGTTCCGCATCACTCCCGGCCACTGCTACGAGATCTACGGCTTCGATGCTGCCGGTCGCAAGCTGGAGATCTACTACGACCCGGTCGACGCCCGCCCGGTAGAAGAAGTCGCCAGCTCGCACCTGGCGTCGCCACGATATCCCTGAACCCGCAACCATGACCTCGACCTTCAAGACCTGCGCCCTGCTGCTGGGCGCAGCCACGGTGTTCGCCTGCGCCTGGTTCGGCGCCGCGCCCCATGCACTGGCCCCTTTCGCCAGCCAGCCGGCGCCACCCGCAGCCGACGCGACATCGACCCTGGCCGCGCACTTCGCCTCCTCCGATCTGGAAGACTTCGTGCATTCCGCCTCCATCACCGGCCTGCCCGGCGGCGACCTGATGGCGGCCTGGTTTGCCGGCAGCCGCGAAGGCGCTGCCGATGTGCAGATCCGCGCCGCACGCTTCGATGCCGCCAGCGGTCGGTGGAGCGGCGAGCGCGTGCTGGCCACGCGCGAATCGACCCAGCGCGCGGTCGGCAAGCACATCCGCAAGCTGGGCAACCCGGTGATCAGCCTGGCGCCGGACAACCGTCTCTGGCTGTTCTACGTCTCGGTGTCGCTCGGCGGCTGGGCTGGTAGCGCGGTCAACGCCATGGTCTCCGACGACCTCGGTGAAACCTGGTCGGCGCCCCGCCAGCTGGTCACCAGCCCCTTTCTCAACATCAGCACCCTGGTGCGCACCGCGCCGGTGTTCCACGCCGACGGCAGCATCGGCCTGCCGGTGTACCACGAGTTTCTCGGCAAGTTTCCCGAATACCTGCACCTGAGCGCGAGCGGCGAAGTGCTGGGCAAGTACCGCATCGGCAAGGGCCGCTACTCCCTGCAACCGACCGTCGTGGCGCTGGACGAACGCCGCGCTGTGGCCCTGCTGCGCTATGCCGGTGAGGAGCATCACCGCGTGCTGGCCAGCTACAGCGAAGACGCCGGGCGTAGCTGGAGCAGACCGGAACCAGTAGAACCGAGCAACCCCAACTCGTCCCTGGCGGCGGTCGGTCGCCCCGACGGCAGCCTGCTGGTGGCGATGAACGATCTGGAGGACGGCCGTTTCCGCCTGACCCTCTACGCCACCGACGCCAAGCTGGGCAACTGGCGCACCCTGGGCGAGCTGGACGAGACGCCCAACCCCTGGGGCGAACCGATTCCGCGCGATGAATTCCCCGCCGTGGTCAGCGAGAAATACCGCGCCAGCGGCGGCAAGCCCGAGCTGCAGGCGCGCTTTCTCGAACAGGTAAGCGCACGCATGTGCAGCGCCGAAGGCTGCACCTTCGACTACGAGTACCCCTACTTCACCCGCGACCGCGAGGGCACCTACCACCTCGTCTATTCGTGGAACGACATGTTCATCAAGCACCTGGCCTTCAACGAGGCCTGGCTGTCGGAGCGCCGCCCGCATGACTGACTTCTGGCTGCCGCACCTGGCCTTCGCCCTGGTGGTTTTCCTGATCCTCACGCGACTGACGCGCAATAAGACACAACGCGGCATCCTGCTGGCGGGTTGCCTGCTGCTCAGCCTGGTACCGGTGCAGGGCATTAGCCTGGCGCTGCAGTTGCGCACCTATATCGGCGACCTGTCGGTAGCCAGCCTGGCGCTGCTCGGCTGGGCGACCCTGAGTCGCTTCGGCGTGCCACCTGCCAGCGCCGGTGATCGCCTGGCCAGCCTGGCGCTGTTCGCCGGCCTGGCCGCGCTGCTCTACCCGGCGGCGCTGGGCCTGAGTTATGCCGACCCCTACCAGCTCGGCTTCGAACCGCGGCCGATGCTACTGGTGCTGGGCCTGCTGTGCGTGGTGCTGATCGTCCAGCGTAGCTGGCTCGGCGCCCTCGCGCTGGTACTGGCGACCCTGGCCTTCACCCTGCGCCTGGGCGCATCGGAAAACTACTGGGACTACCTGATCGACCCCTACCTGGCCCTCTACAGCCTCGGTGCACTGCTTCTGACAGGCGGACGCTGGCTGCTGATTCGACTCTCGACTCGAACAAGGAACCTCGCATGAGTTGGTTGAAATCTCGCCGCCTGCATTACCTGGCAGGCCTGACGGCGCTGCTGTTCATGCTCTTCGCCGCCTTGCGCATGCTGTTTCTGCTGGGCTTTTCCGCTGTCGACAGCCTCAGCGAGCCGGACGTACTGCCCACCCTCGGCATCGGCCTGCGCTTCGACCTGCGCCTGGCCCTGCTGCTGATGCTGCCCGGCGGCATCCTGCTGGCGCTGCCGAAGCTGCGTCTGGCGCGCTTTCGCGCCATACGCTGGTTGCTGCGCGGCTATCTACTGCTGGCCGTGGCGGCGCTGGGCCTGCTGTACATAGTCGACTTCGGCCACTACGCCTACCTGGGCGTGCGCCTCAACGCCACGGTGCTGCGCTTTGCCGGCGATGCGCAGATCTCGGCCGGCATGCTCTGGCAGACCTACCCGGTGCTGTGGATAACCCTAGCCTGGCTGCTGGGCGTGGCGCTGTGGGCCTGGGCGCTGCTGCGGCTGGAGCGCGCCACTCTGGATCGCCCCGTCAGCGGCAAGGTCGGTATGCTGCCAGCCCTTGGCGGCGCGGCGGCGATAAGCGTGCTGGTGTTCTTCGGCCTGCTCGGCCGCGCCAGCGCGCTGAATCTGGAAAACCCGGTACCGCTGCGCTGGAGCGATGCCTTCTACAGCGGCAACAGCCAGATCGGTGCACTCGGTCTCAACCCGGCGCTGTTTCTCTTCGACACCCTCAAGCTCGAACCCGCCGCCTTCGACGAGGCCGCCACGCGCGAGCACTACGAGGTGGTGGCCGATTACCTGGGTGTCAGCGAACGCGATGCGCAGGGGCTGAACTTCTTCCGTCATCAGCCGGTGCAAGCGCATCGCATCCAGGCCGGGCGCCAGCCCAACGTGGTTTTCGTCATGCTCGAATCCCTCGGCACCAGCGCCGTGGGCGCCTACGGCAACCCGCTGAACCCGACGCCGAATCTGGATCGTCTGGCCGAAGAGAGCTGGTTCTTCCGTCACTTCTACGTACCGGTCACCGGCACCGCCAAGACGGTGTGGGCGAGCATCACCGGCATCCCCGACGTGTCGCGCCAGGAGACCGCCACGCGCAACCCGCTGATCGCCCGCCAACGCACGCTGATCAACGCGCTCGACGGCTATGAGAAGTTCTACATGATCGGCGGCAACGCCGGCTGGGCCAACATCAACGCGCTGATCCGCCAAAGTATCGACGACGTGCAGCTCTATGAAGAGCGTCACTGGCAGTCGCCGCAGGTGGACGTGTGGGGCATCTCCGACCTGGATTTCTTCAAGGAAAGCACTCGCATCCTCGGCGCCCTGCCCAAGGACAAACCGTTCTTCGCCTACCTGCAGACCTCCGGCAACCACCGTCCCTTCACCATTCCCAAGGATAACGACGGTTTCGAGGCGCTCGACCTGCCGCTGGAGCAAGTGCAACAGGCCGGCTCGCGCAGCGTCGAGCAGTACAACGCCGTGCGCCTGCTGGACTTCAACATCGGCCGCCTGATGGAGCTGGCCAAGGAGCAGGGCTTCTACGACGACACCATTTTCGTCTTCTTTGGCGACCACAACACCCGCATCAGCCAGATTCCGCACATGGCGCCGGCCTTCGAGCAACTGGGGCTGGAGAGCAACAACGTGCCGCTGCTGATTCATGCACCGAAA
Source organism: Pseudomonas sp. zfem001 (assembly GCF_032621725.1). Classification (NCBI taxonomy): domain Bacteria; kingdom Pseudomonadati; phylum Pseudomonadota; class Gammaproteobacteria; order Pseudomonadales; family Pseudomonadaceae; genus Pseudomonas; species Pseudomonas sp. zfem001. The sequence goes on from NZ_JAVYJI010000004.1 coordinate 55,069, forward strand.
TGGTTGGCGCCGCGCGAGTTCGACGCAGCCGTGGGTCTGGCCGACCTGCTGCCGACGGTGGCCGGGCTGGTCGGCGTGCCCTTCGACAACGGCGGCCTCGGTCGCGACCTGCAACTGCCAGCACCGGAAGGCGAACGCGTGGTGCCGCTGGTGCTACAGGAAGGCACCTTCCCGGTGATCGGCGCGGTGACCCGAGATTTTCTCGTGCAGATGCAACACGACGGCAGCTCACCGACGCTGCACGCCCTGCGCTCGCCGACGCCGCGCGACAACGTGGCCGAGCAGCACCCCAAGGAATTCCAGCGCTTGCTGGCGCTCAGCCGTGGCTTGCATGAAGCAGCGCGCTTGCAGATGTATCGCAACGTGGAGGCAGAGAAATGAGTTCCCCCTGTAGGAGGCGCTTTAGCGGCGAGCCTTTATCGCGGCTGAAGCCGCTCCTACGGGGTGTGAGTTGCCGCTCTTGTAGGAGCGGCTTCAGCCGCGAATGCCATGACCCGTCTCAGGCGCGAAAGCGACTCGGCGGCACCCCGCTCCAGCGTTGGAAGGCATGGCGAAAGCTGGCGGTCTCGCTGAAGCCGAGCACTTCGGCGATGCGGTACACCGGCCATTGCTGCTCATTGAGCAGCGCCTTGGCGCGCTCGAAGCGCAACTCGTCGAGCAGGCCCTGGTAGCTGGTGCCCAGCTCCTGCAGGTGACGACGCAGGGTACGCGGCGAGCAGTGCATCTGCTGCGCCAGGTTCTCCAGCCCCGGCGGCTCGGCCAGTTGCGCGGCGAGCAACTGGCGCACCCGCTCCAGCCAGGCCTGGCGGCTGCTGAACTCAGCGTTCAGCCGCCGGCAGCGCTCCACCATGTCGCCGTGGGTAACGCTGTCGGCCAGCGGCAGGCGGCGTTCCAGCAACGCGGCAGGAAAGGCGAAGGCATTACGTTGCGCCGCGAAGCGCAACGGGCAGGGAAAACTCTTTGCATAGCGCTTCATATAGCGCGGCTGGGCATAGGTGAACTCGGCACCCTCCAACGGCAGCGGCTGGCGAAGCAGCTCATCGCCGATCAGTTTCAGCGAAGCCAGGCACATCTCCACGTTGAACACTTCCAGCGCCTCGGCATCGCGATAGCCGCTGGCGCAGATCCAGGCCAACTCGCCTTCCACCTGCATATCGAGGCGAAAATAGGTACCGAGCAGCGCCGGGTACTGCAACAGCAGGCGCCAGGCGTCACCAAAGGTGGCAGCCGAGAGTGCGGCGTAACCCAACAGCCCATAGGAGGAAACATGCAGGCTGCGCCCCAACTCCAGCCCCATGTCGGCACGCAGGGCCAGGGCATTGGCGCACACCTGCAACTCCTGCACCCGGGTGATGCGCGCGTCGGCATTGTCCAGATCAGCCGCACCAATACCGCTCCCGGCCAGCAATTGCGGGCGCAACTCGGGCTGGTCGGCGAAGCGTTGCAGGATCAGGGAAACCACGTGCAGGGTGGTCAGCGAGGCGTGCAGCATGATGCGTTCCGTGGGGGAAGACTGAGAATAGAACGCAAGAAATATGCCGCGAGGGGCGGGTCAACGCCCGCCCGATACGATCAACGGTTACGCAGGATGGCGTTGATGAAGTCGCCCTGGTTGGCTTCATCCGACTGGGTGGTGAACTGCAGCTGACCGTCCTTCTCGTGCAGTTTCATCGCCTCGCCGAAGCGGCAGTCGACGCCCTTGAGGGTCTTGGCTTCGGCCTTGTAGCGGTCATCACGGCCGCACAGATAGGCCATCTGATTGACTACCTCGCCGCAGAAGCTCGGCACGCTGAGGCCAATCAGTTGCTCGTCGCTGATCGCGCTCCAGTCCACCTTGGTCGCCAGCGAGGTACCGCAGGCCTTAGTGGCTTCGCCGTCCATTTGCTGCAGGCGCGCGCTGTAATCGGCAACACGCTGCTTGCGGTCGAAGGCAGCCAGGCGCGCCTGCAGGCCATCCTTTTCCTGCTGCTCATAGAGCGCCAGGAGATCCTTCGGCTTCAGCGCCTTGGTCTTGTCCTCGTTGTAGCTGAGTTCGAAGCCCTGAGTGTTCGGCAGGTTGAGCTGGTAGCTCTCGCCGCTCCAGGCGCGCCGCTTGTTCAACAGGTTGTAGTCACGACCATCGAGGCGGATGCCGTAGTCGCGCTGCTCGTTGCCCAGCTCGCGAACGTCGGTGAGAAACACCACTTCGTCGAGCGGGTGGTTGATGCCGCGGACCTGCACCAGCGCCTGCTTGCCATCGGCAGAAGGAGCCAGCGCCAGGCTGACGCCCTGGCCGGCATCGAAGACCTGCGGATGCTTGGCCAGATCCAGCGCAACGGCTTGAAGAGAGAGCAGGGAGAGAGCAACGAGCGAAACGTACTGTTTCATGACGACACGTCCTTGTACGGATGAAGGGCGCACAGTATAGCCAGCCGTCTGGCGGCGATCTGTGCGCTCTTCCGCGTCCGTTCTGTAGGAAAATTGCCTATCCGTGGCGATTTCCCTGTCTTAGAACTGCAGCACGACGCGCCCCTCGATCTGCCCGCTGCGCATCTGGTCGAAGATGCCGTTGATGTTGTCGAGACTGTCGCTGCGCACCGTGGCCTTGACCAAGCCCTCACAGGCGAAGTCCAGCGCCTCCTGCAGGTCGGCACGGGTGCCGACGATGGAGCCGGTGATGGTGATGGCCTTGAGCACCACATCGAAGATCGGCGTGGGGAAGTCGCCTGGCGGCAAGCCGACCAGCGCCACCGTACCGTGCCGGCGCGCCATGCCGATGGCCTGGCCAAAAGCGGCGTTGGACACCGCAGTGACCAGCACGCCGTGGGCGCCGCCGATATCGCGCTGCACCACCTCGGCCGGGTTTTCCTTGCGCGCATTGATGGTCAGGCTGGCGCCGAGCTTGCGCGCCAACTCCAGCTTGGCATCGTCGACGTCCACCGCGACCACGTGCAGGCCCATGGCGCGGGCGTACTGCACGGCCACGTGGCCGAGACCGCCAATACCGGAGATCGCCACCCACTGGCCGGGGCGCGCCCTGGTTTCCTTGAGGCCCTTGTACACCGTCACGCCCGCGCAGAGGATCGGCGCGATCTCGAGGAAATCGACATTCTTCGGCAGGATGCCGACGTAATTCGGGTCAGCCAGCACGTATTCGGCATAGCCACCGTTGATCGAATAACCGGTGTTCTGCTGACTCTCGCACAGGGTTTCCCAGCCGGTAAGGCAGTGTTCGCAGCAGCCGCAGGCGGTGTACAGCCAGGGCACGCCGACGCGGTCGCCCTCCTTGACCCGCGTGACGCCGCTACCGACCGCCGCCACGTAGCCGACGCCCTCGTGACCGGGAATGAACGGCAAGCTCGGTTTCACCGGCCAGTCGCCTTCGGCCGCATGCAGGTCGGTGTGGCAGACGCCCGAAGCTTCGATCTTGACCAGAATTTGCCCAGGCCCGGGCAGCGGCGTTTTCACCTCCTCGATGCGCAGGGGTTCGCCAAAGGCGTGGACGACTGCGGCTTTCATGGTCTGGTTCATGTGCTGTTCCTCTTCCATGCGAGTGGAACACCAGTGTGCGCGCGCAGCCCGTGCCGGCATTGCTCCAGAGCAAGGTTTAGGCGGTTTTCCCCTTCTGCCACATCCTGCATGACAAACGGTCGTCGCCACTGCCCGCCAGCGCTGGCTTTGCGTTATACTGCGCGGCCTTCGGCCGGCAGCACCCGGCCAACGAATCATGACAAGCCACGCTGGCCCGCCCGCGTGGCTTGTTGGTTTTTGACGCGCCGCGAGGCGCCCGAGAGAAGAGGCACGACGATGAGCGCACTGGTTGGCGTGATCATGGGCTCCAAGTCCGATTGGTCCACCCTTAGCCACACCGCCGAGATGCTGGACAAGCTGGGCATCCCCCACGAGGTCAAGGTGGTTTCCGCCCACCGCACCCCGGACCTGCTGTTCCAGTACGCCGAAGAGGCAGAAGCACGCGGCATCCAGGTGATCATCGCCGGTGCCGGTGGCGCCGCTCACCTGCCAGGCATGTGCGCAGCCAAGACCCACCTGCCGGTACTCGGCGTACCGGTGCAGTCGTCCATGCTCTCGGGCGTCGACTCGCTGCTGTCGATCGTGCAGATGCCGGCCGGCATTCCGGTCGCCACCCTGGCCATCGGCAAGGCCGGTGCAGTCAACGCCGCCCTGCTGGCCGCCAGCATCCTCGGTCACCAGCACCCGCAGTTCCATGCGGCGCTGAAGCAGTTCCGCCAGGAACAGACCGATACCGTGCTGAGCAACCCGGACCCGCGCGAGGCCTGAAGCCCATTCCATCAGGGCTGCGACACGGCGTATTTGAACGCCGTGCGCTGCTCGGAAGGCTCATTTACCGGCGTAAACTCCGCTTCCTCCGCTGCGGGCAACGTTCAACTGCTTGGTTCGCCACCTGCTGAAAAGGGGCTTTGTTATGAAAATCGGTGTAATCGGTGGCGGCCAGCTGGGCCGCATGATGGCGCTGGCGGGCACCCCGCTGGGCATGAACTTCGCTTTCCTCGATCCGGCGCCGGACGCCTGCGCGCAGGCGCTCGGCGAGCATATCCGTGCCGACTACGGCGATCAGGATCACCTGCGCCAACTGGCCGACGAGGTCGACCTGGTCACCTTCGAGTTCGAGAGCGTGCCGGCCGAAACCGTGGCCTTCCTCTCGCAGTTCGTACCGGTCTACCCGAGCGCGCAAGCCCTGCGCATCGCCCGTGACCGCTGGTTCGAGAAGTCCATGTTCCGCGAGCTGGGCATCCCCACACCGGAGTTCGCCGATATCCAGTCGCAGGCCGACCTCGATGCCGCAGTGGCCAGCATTGGCCTGCCAGCGGTGATGAAGACTCGCACCCTGGGCTATGACGGCAAGGGCCAGAAAGTCCTGCGCAAACCTGAAGACGTCACCGACGCCTTCGCCGAACTGGGCAGCGTGCCGTGCATCCTTGAAGGCTTCGTGCCCTTCACCGGCGAGGTATCGCTGATCGCCGTGCGCGCCCGTGATGGCGAAACGCGCTTCTACCCGCTGGTGCACAACACCCACGACAGCGGCATTCTCGCCCTGTCCATCGCCAGCACCGATCACCCGCTGCAGGCGCTGGCCGAAGACTACGTCGGCCGCGTGCTGGACAAGCTCGATTACGTCGGCGTGCTGGCCTTCGAGTTCTTCGAAGTAGACGGCGGCCTCAAGGCCAACGAGATCGCCCCGCGCGTGCACAACTCCGGGCACTGGACCATCGAAGGCGCCGAGTGCAGCCAGTTCGAGAACCACCTGCGCGCCGTCGCGGGCCTGCCGCTGGGCTCCACCGCCAAGCTGGGCGAGAGCGCCATGCTCAACTTTATCGGTGAAGTGCCGCCGGTGGACAAGGTGATCAACATCGCTGACTGCCACCTGCACCACTACGGCAAGGCCTTCAAGGCCGGGCGCAAGGTTGGCCACGCCACCCTGCGCAGCGCAGACCGTGCCAGCCTCGATGCCGGTATTGCCGCCGTCGAAGCGTTGATCAGCAAGGCGTAAGTCCGGTAACTGGCGAACCGATAGCACCTTCGTTGGTCAGATATCAGGTCGCCGCAATCGCGGCGACCTGGATCAAGGAGATACGCCAATGGGCATTATCGGCACCATTTTCATCGGCCTGATCGTCGGTCTGGTCGCACGCTTTCTCAAACCCGGCGATGACAGCATGGGCTGGATCATGACCATCCTGCTCGGCATCGGCGGCTCCATTGCCGCCACCTACGGCGGGCAGGCGCTGGGCATCTACGAAGCTGGCCAGGCAGCCGGTTTCATCGGCGCAGTGATCGGCGCCATCGTTCTGCTGGTAATCTACGGCGCGATCAAGAAGGGCTGACTAGCCCAGCCAGGAGCCGACTTGTCGGCTCCTCGTTTACGCTGCCACGAGATGCCATACCCCATGCGCCACTTGCTGCTCGCCCTACTCTTCTGTACCGGCCTGGCTCACGCCGAACTACCGGAAACCGACTGGCTCGATCTGATGCCCCCCGAAGACCGCAAGGCTCTCGAGGAAATGCCCGAGATCAGCCATGACAGTCCTGAAGGCGACAGCACCTTCTACAGCGAGGGCGGCCTGCGCCAGCAGGATCAGGATCTGCCTGCGGTGATGTACTCCGCCAAGACCGTCGCCGAGCTCGATGGCAAGGCCATCCGCCTGGGTGGTTATCCGGTGCCGCTGGAAAACGACGAGAAGGGCAACAGCACCCTGTTCTTCCTGGTCCCCTATCCGGGCGCCTGCATCCATGTGCCGCCACCACCACCCAATCAGCTTGTGCTGGTGCGCTACCCGAAAGGCATCCCGCTCGACGACATCTACGCCCCGCTGTGGGTCAGTGGCGAATTGAAGGTGGAGCAGGTCAGCAACGACCTGGCCGACGCCGCTTATGCCATGGATGCCGGCGAAGTACGCCTGGTGACCGACGAAGATCTCTAACTGCCTGCCATCCCCTGCTAGGAGTTCCAGCATGAAAGCTGCCGCCCTGCTGTTGCTGTGCCTGCTGTCCACCGCTGCACTGGCCCTGGAGCCCGGCGAGCGCCTGGCGCCCTGGACGCTGCTCGATCAGTTCGACGCGCCCTACACCCTGAACGACGAGACGCAGATCCTGCTGGTCGCGCGCGACATGGATGGCGCCAAGCTGGTCGACGCCGCTCTGGAAGGCAAACCCAAGGGCTATCTGGAACAGCGCCAGGCAGTCTTCCTCGCCGACGTCAGCCGCATGCCCCGTATCATCGCCACGCTCTTCGCCCTGCCGAAGATGCGCGACTACAACTACCGCATCCTCCTCGACCGCGACGCCCGCATCGCCCCGCGTTATCCGGCTGGCGAGGGTGAGGTGCTGTGGTTGCAGTTGGAGGATGGGAAGTTGGTTCAGCAACAGACCTTTACCAGCGCCGAGCCGCTTCGCCAGGCGCTGGAGCAGCAGGGCGGCGCTAACTAGCGAGCGGCTCGCTGGACAGGCGCAGCTCCAGACGATGCCGTTCGTCGGCTTTCAGCTGCACGATGTCTTCCAGCACGTTGGCCGTCTCGATGCAAAGCATGTTCTGCCAGGCCTCGCCGGGGAACTGCGACAGGCGCTTGGCCTTGTCGACCCAGGGATTCCACAGCACAGCCGAACGTGATCCACGAGCATCCAGATGGATGCGCCGACCCCAGCCCGGATCGACGATGCTCAGCCGCGCGGCGGTGTCGAAGTAGATGCGATCGGTCTCCGAATCGAACGCCAGCGCTTCCTGCTGACGCAGCTCCTGCCAGTCCTGCAAGGTGTCGATATAGCGGCAGCCCTGCAGCCCCTCGACGCTGACGTGGCGCACGTCGCTGACGGCGAAGTAGCTGTGCAGCGCCTGGCTCAGGGTCAGCGGCTCCGTACCGCGATTGTGGGTTTCCAGGCTCATGCCGAGATCGTCTGCCAGGCGCACGACTAAGGTCAGGCCGACATCCCTGGGCCAGCCCTCCAGCGGCTGAGTGCGCGTGTCGTAGGCAAAGCGCAGGGTGACGGCGTCGTCCTCCTCGTCGATGCCCAGCAACTCCCAGTCCAATGCACGCACCAGGCCATGGGCCGGCGCCTGCTCGAGGTGATAGTGCGCCTGCACGGCCTGCGGATTGCGGCGTAGATCTCCGAACCAGGGCCAGCACACCGGCACACCACCGCGCACGCTTTGGCCACGCTGATAGGCCGCATCCGGGCTTAGCCAGATCAGCGGCGGCTGCTCGCCCTGCTGGTAACTGAGAATCTGCGCGCCCTGCTGGGCTACCAGCAATTCGCTGCCGGCAGCACGAATGCGCCAGCAGACCAGTTGATCCAGTTCCACGCGTTCGACTTGGGCGGTGCTCATGACGACCTCTCGTTGAGATAGATGACCAATAGTGTGACAACGCAAAAAGCAAAACGCCCATCACGAGGACGGGCGTTTTGCCAAACCAGCCAGCGAGACTTACTTGCCGTAGACCTGCTCCGGCAGCCAAGTGATCAGCCCTGGGAAGATATAGGCGATCACCAGCAGCAGAATCTGGATCAGGATGAACGGCACCACACCTTTATAGATGGTACTGGTGGGAATGCTCGCCGGTGTCACGCCACGCAGATAGAACAGCGCGAAGCCGAATGGCGGAGTGAGGAAGGAGGTTTGCAGGTTGAGTGCGATCATCACGCCCAGCCAGATCGGATCGAGCCCCATGGCCAGCAGTACCGGACCGACGATCGGCACCACCACGAAGGTGATCTCGATGAAGTCGAGAATGAAGCCGAGCAGGAAGATCACCACCATCACCAGGAAGAACGCACCGAGCACGCCGCCAGGCAGCTGGGCGAACACGTCCTCGATCAGCGCCTCACCGCCGAAGCCGCGGAACACCAGGGAGAACAGCGACGCGCCGATCAGGATCATGAATACCATGGCACTGATTTCGGTGGTGCCGTAGGCCACTTCCTTGAGCTGGCCGAAGTTCAGCTTGCCCTTGCTGAAGGCCAGCAGCATCGCGCCTACGGCGCCCAGCGCAGCGGCTTCGGTGGGGGTGGCGTAGCCAGCCAGGATCGAGCCCAGTACCGCGCCAATCAGGATCAGCGGCGGAATCAGCGCCTTGCCCAGCTTGCCCCACTCGATCGGGCCGAGTTCTTCTTGCGGCAGCGCCGGCAGTTTCTTCGGCTGGAAGATGGCGACAGCGATGATGTAGACGATATACAGACCGACCAGCAGCAGACCGGGCAGCAGAGCGCCGACGAACAGGTCGCCAACCGAGACGGTCTTCGGCGAGAAGATGCCCATCTTCAACTGCGCCTGCTGATAGGCGCTGGACATCACGTCACCCAGCAGCACCAGGACGATGGACGGCGGAATGATCTGCCCCAGGGTGCCGGTAGCAGCCAGAGTACCGGTGGAAATGGCCGGATCATAGCCACGGCGCAACATGGTCGGCAGTGCCAGCAGGCCCATGGTCACCACGGTGGCGCCGACGATACCGGTGGAAGCGGCCAGCAGGGCACCGACCACGCACACGGAGATGGCCAGGCCGCCACGCAGGGTGCCGAACAGACGCGACATGGACTCGAGCAGATCCTCGGCCACCCGTGAACGTTCCAGCATCACCCCCATGAACACGAACAGCGGCACGGCGAGCATCGTCTGGTTGTTCATGATGCCGAACAGACGGTTCGGCAGGGCGCTGAGGTAACCAGGATCAAAGGTGCCCGTGACGACACCGATGGCGGCGAACAGCAGGGAAACGCCAGCCAGGGTGAACGCTACCGGGAAGCCGGCCATCAAGGCCACGCAAATACTGACGAACAGCAGAATCGCCATCAACTCAGCCATGTTTCACCTCCGGAGCTGGCAGGCGACCGCTGAAGACGTAGATTGCCTTGATCAGATTGGAAATACCTTGCAGTACCAGGCTGACGACCAGTACCAGGATGATGCTTTTCTGCAGGTAGACGAACTTGAGGCCGCCAGATTCGCTGGACGCTTCGAACGTCGACCAGGAGTTGCTGACGTAATCCCAACTGGCCCAACCGAGGAATAGCGCGACCGGCAGCAGGAACAGCAGATTACCGAAGATCTCGACCAGCGCCTGACGGCGGCCGCTGAACTTCTGGTAGAAGATGTCCACACGCACGTGTCCGTTGCGTTGCAGCACCCAGGCCGCTGCGCCCATGAACACCAGTGCGTGAGCGTACAGCACCGCTTCCTGCAGGGCAGTCGCGCCGATACCGAAACCGTAACGCAGCACCACGACGATGGCTGTACCGATTACCAAAAATACCGTCAGCCAGGCGCAGGCCTTGCCGAACCAGCTGTTCAGCGCATCGATCAGATATGCAAGAGCGAGGGGAAATGAAGGCTTGTCGGACATAGTGAGTCCTTTATCGTTATGAGTAGGAGACAGGACAGCAAACCTGTTGGCTGCATATCACGCCGCCCGCGTCCTTATGGGCCGCAGGCCGGCGATTCTATGCAGGCTACTAGTATTGCAGCAATGCCCGTACAACTTTAGTCGTAGTAGCTAGGCTTGTAGGTCACGACCCCCTATGTTATTCACGCCCGGTCTGCCTTCGGCGATCCCGTGGTAAGACCAATACAACAAGAAGGAGCATTGCATGAAACGTCGCGACATACTCGCCGCAGCGGGCGTAGGCCTTGCAGCAACCGCACTGGCTGGCTGTAAAGAAGAAGCCAAAAGCGCCGCAGCACCTCAAGAGGGTTCGAGTTCTCAGACCTTCAACTGGAAGATGGTCACCTCCTGGCCGAAAAACTTCCCGGGCGTCGGCGTGGGGGCCGAGCGCTTCGCCAAGCTGGTCGATGAAATGAGTAACGGCCGCCTGAAGGTCAAGGTATACGCAGCCGGTGAACTGGTGCCGGCCCTGGAAGTATTCGATGCAGTCTCTCGCGGCACCGCCGAGATGGGTCACGGTGCGCCGTACTACTGGAAAGGTAAGGTTCCGGCGGCTCAGTTCTTCTGCGCCTCGCCGTTCGGCCCGAATGCCCAGGAAATGAACGCTTGGCTGCACCGTGGCGGTGGTCAGCAGCTGTGGGAAGAGGTCTACAAACCGTTCGGCGTACTGCCGATGGCCTGCGGCAACACCGGCGTGCAGACCGCCGGCTGGTTCAACAAGGAAATGAACTCGGTCGACGACTTCAAGGGCCTGAAGATGCGTACCCCGGGTCTGGGTGGCGAAGTGCTGACCAAGATGGGCGGTACCGTGGTCAACATGCCGGCCGGTGAGATCTTCACCGCCATGCAGACCGGCGCCATCGACGCCACCGAGTGGATCGGCCCATACAACGACCTGGCCCTCGGCCTGCACAAAGCAGCCAAGTACTACTACACCCCGGGCTGGCAGGAGCCGAGCGTTCTGTTCGAGCTGGACGTCAACATCAAGGCCTGGGAAACCCTACCGCCAGATCTGCAAGCCATCGTTCGCGCGGCTGCTCGTGACGTCAACGGCGACATGCTCGACGATTACAACGCCAAGAACATGGAGGCCATGGAGCAGCTCAAGGCCGACGGCGTGGAAGTTCGCCGCCTGCCGGACGAAGTCCTGGCACGCCTGAAGGAAGTGGCTGCCGAGGTAGTCGATGCCAGCGCTGCGGCCGATCCGGCGGCAACCAAAGTCTGGGAACATCAGAAGGCCTATCTCAAGCGCCTGTACGAATACGCGGAAAGCAACGAGAAGGATATCTACAACATCCGCGGCTGACCGCTCAGGGCAAAACAAAACGCCGGCTTCTAGCCGGCGTTTTCGTTACTGCAATTCAGAAAGCGGTCAGCCTCGACGCGGCGGCACCGGACGAGTGCGGCCACTGCCGTCGATGGCGACGAACACGAATACCGCTTCGGTGACCTTGCGCCACTCGTTGGACAGCGGATCGTCGCTCCACACCTCGACCATCATCTGAATCGAACTGCGGCCGATCTCCAGCGCCTGAGTGTAGAACGAGAGCTGCGCGCCCACCGATACCGGAACCAGAAAGGCCATGCGATCAATGGCGACGGTCGCCACGCGGCCACCTGCAACCTTGCTCGCCATCGCGGTGCCCGCGAGGTCCATCTGCGACACCAGCCAGCCACCGTAGATATCACCGAAACCATTGGTCTCGCGCGGCAACGCGGTGATCTGCAGAGCGAGGTCGCCCTGGGGAATCGGGTCTTCCTGTTCGTAGTCGTTCATCGGTTCGAGACTCGCGGCGCGGTTGTTGTTCTGGGCGCGGAACCCGCATGGCACACGGGCGCAACGAGTATACCGACTGTGCAGTCGACGGGCGACCACTCTGGCAGGGCGCAAAGCCCCGCAGTATCGGCCCTGTCGGGCAAAACGCACGGCCGCACCAGCACCATTCGGGCAGTATGCCTGCCCCAAAATGCCATCAAAAAATTATAAGCCAATGATTTTAAAAGATTTTATATAAGGAAAAACTCTGGCACGGGCACTGCAATGTTATCAGTGGGCAACCGGTCATGTGCTGGTTGCAATGCAAGAAAAGGAACAACAGACGGACATGCCACGACTACGAGAGATCCGTCTTACACGCAACAGGAGAACCGCCATGTGGATAGTTGCTCTGGTGCTCGCCACCTTGCTGCTTCTGCTCAGTCTGACGCTCGCAAGCGTTGTACTGATTGGCCAGACCCTGTGCGCAAGCCGCAATACCGCCGAGCTGGAGCTGCCTACGGGCGCCGCGCCCCAGCCTGTGGACCCGAGCAACGCGCAAGACCCCTGGCCTGCCTGGGCCATTACCCACTGATCCATCAAGGAGAAACACCATGCTTAGTTGGGCAGTCACTTTCCTGATCATCGCCATCATCGCCGCCGTACTGGGCTTCGGTGGTATCGCCGGCACCGCTGCAGGTATCGCCAAGATTCTATTCGTGGTGTTCCTGGTGCTGTTCATCGTCTCGTTTGTCATGGGCCGCCGCCCGCGCCTCTAGGGAGACATAGATGCAATCGATCCACGCCATTGCCGCCGCCCTGCTGATGGGCGGCGCCCTGGCGGCTCAGGCCGCCGACCGCGACGCCAGTTTCCATCCAGGCGAACTGCTCACCAGCAACACCGAGTACCGTGAAGCCTGGCAGGATCTGGTGAAGAACGAAGAGCGCTTGCCGGACTGGCTGATCAACCTCAGCGGCCTGTCCACTCCCATGCAGACAGTGGAAGCCGATAGTGATCGCTATCTGGTTGGCCAGATCTGCGAAGCGAACAGATGCTTCAATCAGCGCGCCTATGTCGCCTTCGAATGGGAAGACGACGATGCCTACGCGCTGTATGTGCAGGTACCGGATGGCCTGCCGGAAGACCGCGCGCCAAGCGAGCATGCCAGCCTGCGTTGGCTGGGCGAGCCGGACGAGGAAATCCAGCAGATGCTGATGGAACAGCTGCGCAGCGATCCCAACTGGTATTGAGTGACGGCAGTTTGCCGGCTGTCCCACAGACACCGCCGGCACGTTATCATCCCCCGCCATAACGGCATGTCCTCCTTCATCTGGCGCTTTGCGCCATCTTCTTCCTCAGGGAGAAGGCGATCAGGGAAGGCGTCGCTTGCCAATCTAGGGGGATCGCAATGCTCAATGGCCTGTGGCTGAGCTTTTTTCTGCTGGGAGCCGCTGCCGCTCTGGCACGCTGGCTGATTGGCGGTGATGCAGCCGTATTCGGCGCAATGGTCGAAAGCCTGTTCGCCATGGCCAAGCTCTCGGTGGAGCTGATGGTGGTGCTGTTCGGCACCCTGACACTCTGGCTGGGGCTGCTGCGTATCGCCGAAAAGGCCGGGCTGGTCGATCTGCTCGCACGCATGCTGGGCCCATTGTTCGCCCGCCTGATGCCGGAAGTGCCACGCGGCCATCCAGCGTTGGGGCTGATCAGCATGAACTTCGCCGCCAACGGCTTGGGGCTGGACAACGCCGCCACGCCCATCGGCCTCAAGGCCATGCGCGCCTTGCAGGATCTCAACCCCAGCGCCACCACGGCGAGCAATGCACAGATCCTGTTCCTGGTACTCAATACCTCCTCTCTGACCCTGCTGCCGGTATCGATCTTCATGTACCGCGTGCAGCAAGGTGCTGAAGATCCCACGCTGGTATTTCTGCCGATCCTGCTGGCGACCAGTGCGTCGACCCTGGCAGGCCTGCTGGCGGTATCAGTGATGCAGCGCCTGCGTTTGTGGGACCCGGTGGTGCTGGCCTACCTGATTCCTACCGCGCTGCTGCTCGGTGGCTTCATGGCCCTGCTCGCCGGCATGAGCGCCACGGCGCTGGCGGCGCTGTCATCGCTGCTCGGTAACCTCACCCTGTTCGGCTTGATCCTGATGTTTCTGGTGGTTGGCGCGCTGCGCAAGGTGGCGGTGTACGAGAGCTTCATCGACGGTGCCAAGGAAGGCTTCGACGTGGCCAAGAGCCTGCTGCCGTATCTGGTCGCCATGCTCTGCGCCATCGGCGTTCTGCGCGCATCCGGCGCGCTGGATTTCGGCCTCGACGGCATTCGCTGGCTGATCGAAGCGCTGGGCTGGGATACCCGCTTCGTCGATGCTCTGCCCACTGCGCTGATGAAACCCTTCTCCGGCGGTGCCGCGCGCGCCATGCTGATCGAAACCATGGAGAACTTCGGCGTCGACAGCTTCCCGGCGCTGGTTGCGGCGACGGTGCAGGGCAGTACCGAAACGACGTTCTACGTGCTGGCGGTGTACTTCGGGGCGGTCGGCCTGCAGCGCGCCCGCCACGCAGTGGGCTGCGCCCTGGTCGCCGATGCGGCCGGGATCATCGCCGCCATCGGCGTGTGCTACTGGTTCTTCGGCTGATCGCCGCGAAGTCAGGGCTGCTCAGTCAGCGCCCAACCCCAGCTTGTCGCCCGCCCAGCTCAGCAACGGATCGCTGTGCTGGTATTCGCGCAACGCCAGCAGCTTGGGCGCGATGAATGCCTCGAAGTCCTCAGCCTGTTCGAAGTACACCCCGGTGAAAATGGTGAACATCGACTTGTTGCCGACCGTGGCATAGAACAGGTTGCCCACCGGCTCACCGTCCTGGGTCAGCAGCTTGAGGCTGGCGCGGCTGGCCAGCTTGGTGTCCAGCGGCAGATCCTGTTGCACCAGCCCGCTGTCACGCAGGCCGAACGAGGCGCCGAACGTCTCGGCGTAGCTGGTCATCAAGGCATCACCGGCGCGCGGGTAGAGAGAGACACCGCTGTAGAGGTAGAACCAGTCGCTGCCCTCGCTCTCGAAACTGAGGTCGATGCTGCGCGCAGCGTAGGTCACCAGCTTCTCGTAGCGCCCCTCGTCCGGGGCCTCGTAAGCGGCGAAATCCTCGCCACTGAGCAGCAGTCGGCGCTCCTCGGCGAGAGGCGGTTCGTTGTCGACGCAGCCCGCGAGTGCGAGCAGGCTGAGCAGCAGCACGAGTCTGAACATGGCATTCCTCCCTGAATTGACCCGCGCAGCTTGCCCGAACCGAGCACACCTCGCCAGCGACAGCCCTCGTCGCTGTGCGCGGTGCCACAGCCTTGCGTCTGAGTGCCCGTCAGCTACCGCTCAGGCGAAAGCCAACCTTGAGCGTGACCTGATAGTGCCCCACCTTGCCATTCTCGATATGGCCACGAGTGTCGATCACCTCGAACCAATCCATGTTGCGCACGCTCTTGGCGCATTCTGCCAGGGCATTTTCGATGGCTTCCTCGATGCTGGTGCGCGACGAGCCGACGATCTCGATCTTCTTGTAGGTGTGGTGAGTGGACATGACGGACTCCTGAGTGGTGAAGGTTCTTGTTCAGACTAGCCCGCCCCGTAGAAGTGTCATCTGTCGCCCCCTTATCCGGCCTGCTGGAAAGCCGCCACGGGCTTTCCAGCGCCTGGGCTGGCGTTAGAAGTCCACCTGGTAGCCCAGGGTGAAGGTGCGCCCACGACCCTTGAAGTTGTAGTCGTTGGCGATACGTGCCGACTGCGAGTAGTAGGTGAAATAGTCCTCGTCGAGCAGGTTGTCGATGCCCAGCGACAGGCTACCCACCGGCAGGCGGCGGCTGACGCTGGCGGAGAGCAGGGCGTAGCCGTCGAATTCCAGGCGCGGGTCGTCGAAGCTGCGGCTGACGTAGTAGTTGTATTGCAGGTAGCTCGACCAGTCGTCGTTCCAGTTGGCTTGCCAGCCCAGGCTGTACTGGTCCGGCGAGATGTTCAGGCCGGTCAGGCGAGTATCCACCTTGCCGTCGCCATCGGTGTCGGATTTACCCTGGCTGTGGGCGTAGCTGCCACGCAGGCTGTGGCGGTCATCGATATGCCAGTTGCCGGTCAGCTCGTACCCCTGGATCTCCACTCGCTCGCGGTTAGCGATGTAGTTGCCGTCGCTGTTCACCGACAGGCGCTCGCCGACGCTGGAGAAGGACTCGTAATAGCTCAGCTCCATGTCCACCCGGTCGAAGTTCAGACGCAAGCCCACTTCACGCGAACGGGTGACGATCGGCTCCAGCTCCAGCAGGCTTTCCACCTCCAGCCCCGGTTCGTCCAACCCACGCAGCACACGGCCGATGTCCGGCATGCCGAAGCCTTCGGAGTAGCCGCCGTAGAGCTGTGCCCAATCGGTAGCCTGGTAGGTGAAGCCGTAGTTGCTCAGGGTTTTGCCGAACGACACCTTACCGCCGGTGACGCTCACCCCGCCGGCGTTGTTGGTGCCCCACACGGTGCGAAAGTCATCCACGTCGAGCTCGGAATGCTCGCGGCGCACGCCAGCCATCAGGGTCAGCTTGTCGGTCAGGTGCAGGTCGCCCTGGAGGAAACCAGCCTGGTTGTCGTAGGTAGACGGCGGCACGTAGCTACGATTGGTCTGCACCAGCACCTGCTCGCCCTTGTCGCGCATCAGGTCGAGGCCACCGGTCAGATCCAGCAGACCGTCGAACAGGCCTTTGCGGCGCAGGGTCAGCTTGCCACCCCATTTCTCCGAGTCACTGCGGCTTTGCTCCCACAGGGTGCCGACCGGCGCGATGTTGGGGTCCTGAAAGGTCGCTGAGATCAACGCGCCGAACTGGCCACGGTAGCGCTGGTGATAGAGCTGCATATCGAGCACGTTGCCGTACAGGTCCTGATTGCTGTAGCTGAAGGTGTACTGGCGGTTCTCGTTGAACGCCGGGTCGCCCTGCGGATCGCCCTTGCGCGCGGTGGTGGGAATACCGGCGGCGCGGTTGCCGAGTACCGGCACGTAGTCGTTGTTGCCCTTGAGCTCGTAATGATTGGCACTGAATTGTAGGTGCTGCACGTCGTCGATCCAGTAGCCGAGCTTGAACATCAGGTCGTGGTCGCGGGTGTCCTGGATCTCGCCCGGGTAGGCGACGCCAATCAGCTCATCGTTGGCATCGTAGAACGCACCGCGCTCCTGCCAGGTGGCACCGAACAACGTTTCCCAGTCGCCCTGCTGGGCGCTGAGCCGGTAGTTCATCTTGTAGCTCAGGCCATCCTTGCTGAAGCGGTCGTCGCTCTCCAGGCTGACCCCGGCGTGCTGGCTGACGCCGTTACCTTCGGGCCGACGGCTGATGAAGTTGACGATGCCGCCGGTGGCGCCGCCGCCGTGCTCGGCCGAGGCGCCATGAATCACCTCGATGCGCTCGATCTGTGCCAGGTCGATGGTGTAGCTGCTGCGCCCGTCGTTGCGGATCGAACTGGCTTGCGGCACGCCGTCGACGAGAAACTGCGGGGTGCGCCCACGCAGCGTCTCACCGGCGTTGGACATCTTCTGCCGACTCGGCGAGTAGGACGGAATCAGGTTGCTCAACACCTGGCCTGGGTCGCTGCTCAGCGCCAGCTGCTGCTCGATCTGCTGGCGGTCGATGACGGTCACGCGCTGCGTGGTCTCGCCCACTGCACTGTCACTGCGCAGGGTGCTGACGGTCATCGCTTCCAGCTGCAGCACATCACTGCCCAGCTTACTTGGCGCGGGCAGCTCATCGAGGCCGTAGACCCCCTCGGCCTGGCGCACCGCGCGCAAGCCACTGCCCTGCAGCAGACGGGCAAAGCCGTCCTCGACCTGATAGGGGCCCTGCAGACCCGGGCTGCTTTGCCCCTGCAGCGCGCTGGCATCGAACGACAACGCCACGCCGGCGGCGCTGGCATAACGGTTGAGCACCTCGGCCAGCGGACCGGCAGCGATGTCGAAAACCTGTGTCTGCACGGCAGGCTCGGCGGGTGCAGCGCTGGCCAGCGGCACGGCCAGCGCCAGGCCGGAACAGAGCAGGGCAGTTTGCACAGCGAGGGTTAGCGAATGCAGTTTGCAGCGAGGTTGACGCATGGATTTCCCCTGAGAACGAAAGGCCTGTAGCCGAGATGTCAGGAGGGCCGATCCAGTCGAGAAAAAAGTGCAAACGACAATGAATATTTTTGCTAATTAAACCTTTGGCACCAGCGTTACCCAGTAATCGCTGCGCCGCACCACACGCAGCGGGAAGCTGTGTTCCAGCGCCGCCAGGGCACGATCGGTATCGGCCAACGGGAAGCTGCCGGACACCTTCAACCCGGCCAGGGACGGGTCGATACGCAGCACGCCATGGCGATAGCGCGCCAGCTCGGCGATCACCTCACCCAGCGGCTGATCCAGCGCGATCAGGCTGCCCTGCGCCCAGGCCGTCGTGGCGGCATCGTTGGCACGCGGCGCCCCGAGTCGTTCGGCATCGAAATGCAATTGCTGCCCGGCAAGCAGCGTCTGCATGGCTTGCAGATACCGCAGCGGCGCGACCTCCACCCGCTGCTCCAGCACCGCGACGCGGCAGCCCTGCTCGTCGCTGCGCACGCAGAACCGCGCGCCCTCGCTGCGCACCACGCCGTGACGGGTTTCCACCAGCAAGGGGCGGGCTTCGTCGAAGCTTTGGATCAGCGCCTCGCCACTGACCAGGCGCAACAGGCGGCGCTGCCCATCGACATACCATTGCGCGGCGCTGGCCGTGCCCAGCATCAGCTGGCTGCCATCGCTCAATTGCCATTGGCGGCGCTCACCCACACCACTGCGGTAGTCGGCCAGCCAGTAGCGCCGCGTATCGCTGTGCCAGGCGAACCAACCCAGCGGCAGCGCCAGGCCGACCAACGCCAGGCTGCCAAGCAGACGGCGCCGGCCATGGTCGACGCCACGCAGGACCGACGAAGCAATGGGGCCGGGCAGCAGGCCCAGTTGCTCGCGCAGTTGCTCGATCTGCTGCCAGGCCTGGCGATGAAGCTCGTCGGCGTCGTACCAGTGCTGCCAGGCCTGCTGCTCATGGACATCGCTGTCACCGGCGCACAGCCGCGCGTACCAGTTGCTGGCGGCCTTGAGCGCCGCGCGCTGCACCTCGGTCACGGCTGCCAGCCTGCCTGCAGCAGACAGCAATGCTCCACGGCGCGGGCCATGTAGGTGTTCACGCTGCGCAGGGAAATGCCCAGGCGCGCGGCAATCTGCGCGTAGGTAAGGCCGTCGAGCTGGGACAAAATGAACACCTCGCGCACCGTGCGGCCGAGACCGGCGAGCAGACGGTCGACCTCCATCAGCGCTTCGAGGAGCAGCGCCTGATGCTCGGCGCTGGGGTGTTCGGCCTGCGGCTGATTGGCCAGCGCTTCGAGATAGGCTTGCTCCAGCGAACGCCGCCGCAGAAAGTCGGCCATCAGCCCCCGCGCCACCGTGGCCAGGTAATCACGTGGCTCGCGAATGCTCGCCGCATTGCCGGCACGCAGCAGACGCACGAAGGTGTCCTGCGCCAGGTCGGCGGCATCGCAGCCATTGCCCAGGCGCCGACGCAGCCAGCCTTGCAGCCAGTTGTGATGGTCACGGTAGAGGGTGTGCAGCACCTGGGCGTCGGCGGGCATAGCGCGATTTCATATCAAATGACAATGAATTGCATTGTCATCCGTACCTCATCGACTTGGCAACACCGCCAGTGCTACGCCAGCTCGCGCCTCAGCCACTGCGCCAGGCGCTCGCTGCGCGGATCGGCGCGACGCGTCCACAACGCCAGGCAGCCCGCGGTTTCGACGAAGCCCCAAGGCGCGACCAGGCGGCCGGCACGCAGGTCGTCGGCAACCAGCGTTTGCGGCGCGATGGCCACGCCGAGCCCGGCCACGGCGGCTTCCAGCAGATAGTAGAGATGCTCGAAACCCTGGCCGTGCTGCAGTCGCTCGGGCGCCAGCCCTTGGGCACGGGCCCACTGCGGCCAGGCCTGCGGACGCGAAGTGGTGTGCAGCAGTGGCTCAGCGTATAGCGCATCGGCGGTGGCCGAACTCAACTGCGCGTGGTTGACATAGCGCGGGCTGAGTACAGGGCCGATGCGTTCGGGCGCCAGCTCGAATACCTGCATGTCGCTCGGCCACGGCGGATCGGCAAACAGCAGAGTGGCGTCCACCTCGGCGCTGCGCGGGTCCAGCTCGCCCTGGCTGGCCGACAGTTGCAGGCGCAGTTCCGGCAGCTCGCGCTGCAGGCGATCCAGGCGCGGAATGAACCAGCGCGCCAGCAGGCTGCCCGGGCAGCCAAGGACGAAGGGCCGCTCCTCGGTTTCACGGCGCAAATCAGCACAAACGCTACTCAGACGCTCGAAGCTCTCAGTGGTGACATCACGCAGGCGCAAGCCGGCATCAGTGAGTTTTACGCCACGCCCGTCCTTGTCGAACAGGCTAACACCGAGCCGTTCTTCCAGGGCACGAATCTGCCGGCTGATCGCACCGTGGGTGACGTGCAGCTCCTCACCTGCCTTGCTGATACTTTGCAGGCGTGCGGCGGCCTCAAAGGCGCGCAGAGCGTTGAGCGGGGGCAGTTCTCGGCTCATGATTATGTGACTTTTTCTGACGTGTTACTGCAATCTAATCGCTTTTCACCGCGTCGGCCAGCGGTAAAATGGCCCCATCACCCACTCGCCCTGCCAGCCCAGTGCTGTCGACAAGGAGCACGCCATGACCTCATTTCGCACCGGCCCCGACACTCGCGGCCTGTTCGGCCGCTTCGGCGGTCAGTTCGTCGCCGAAACCCTGATGCCGCTGATCAACTCGCTGGCCGCCGAATACGAGAAGGCCAAGAGTGATCCGGCTTTCTTCGAAGAGCTCACTTATTTCCACCGCGACTTCATTGGTCGCGCTACCCCTCTTTATTACGCCGAGCGCCTGAGCGAGCACTTCGGCGGAGCGAGGATCTACCTCAAGCGCGAAGACCTGAACCACACCGGCGCGCACAAGATCAACAACTGCATCGGCCAGATCCTCCTGGCCAAGCGCATGGGCAAGCAGCGCATCATCGCCGAGACCGGCGCCGGCATGCACGGCGTGGCCACCGCCACCGTGGCTGCGCGCTTCGGCATGCAGTGCGTGGTGTACATGGGCACCACCGACATCGATCGCCAACAGGCCAACGTCTTCCGCATGAAACTGCTCGGCGCCGAGGTGATTCCGGTCACCGCCGGCACCGGTACCCTCAAGGACGCCATGAACGAAGCCCTGCGCGACTGGGTGACCAACGTCCACAACACCTTCTACCTGATCGGCACCGCCGCCGGCCCGCATCCGTATCCGGCCATGGTGCGCGACTTCCAGTCGGTGATCGGCAACGAAGTGCGTGAGCAGATCCTGGAGAAGGAAGGGCGCCTGCCCGACTCCCTGGTGGCCTGCATCGGCGGCGGCTCCAACGCCATCGGCCTGTTCCACCCCTTCCTCGATGACCAAGGCGTGCAGATCGTCGGCGTCGAGGCGGCTGGCCATGGCGTCGACACCGGCAAGCATGCGGCGAGCATGGCTGGCGGCGCGCCTGGCGTGCTGCACGGCAACCGCACCTTCCTGCTGCAGGACGAGGACGGCCAGATCACCGATGCCCACTCGATTTCCGCCGGCCTCGACTATCCCGGCGTTGGCCCGGAACACGCCTGGTTGCACGAGATCAAGCGCGTCGAATACGTGCCGATCAGCGATGACGAAGCCCTCGAAGCCTTCCACCACTG
Source organism: Pseudomonas sp. zfem001 (assembly GCF_032621725.1). NCBI lineage: Bacteria > Pseudomonadati > Pseudomonadota > Gammaproteobacteria > Pseudomonadales > Pseudomonadaceae > Pseudomonas > Pseudomonas sp. zfem001. Next base: position 76,469 of record NZ_JAVYJI010000004.1, read on the forward strand.
CTGCCGCCTGGAGGGCATCATCCCGGCCCTGGAAAGCGCCCACGCGCTGGCCGAAGCCTTCAAACGCGCACCGAAGCTGCCTAAGGATCACCTGATGGTGATCAACCTGTCCGGTCGTGGCGACAAGGACATGCAGACCGTGATGCACCACATGCAGGACAACCAGGAGAAACACGCATGAGCCGCCTGCAGAACCGTTTCGCCGAACTGAAAGCGGAAAACCGCGCTGCGCTGGTGACCTTCATCACCGCCGGTGACCCCGACTACGCCACCTCACTGAGCATCCTCAAGGGCCTGCCGGACGCTGGCGCCGACGTGATCGAACTGGGCATGCCGTTCACCGACCCGATGGCCGACGGCCCGGCCATCCAGCTCGCCAACATCCGCGCGCTGGCCGGCAAGCAGGGCATGCAGCAGACACTGCAGATGGTTCGTGAATTCCGCCAAGGCAACCAGAGCACGCCGCTGGTGCTGATGGGCTACTACAACCCGATCTTCGTCTACGGCGTCGAGCGCTTCATTGCCGACGCAAAAGAGGCCGGTGTCGACGGCCTGATCGTGGTCGACCTGCCGCCGGAGCATAACGACGAACTGTGTGAGCCGGCGCAGAGCGCGGGTATCGACTTCATCCGCCTGACCACGCCGACCACCGACGATGACCGCCTGCCCACCGTGCTGGCTGGCAGCTCCGGCTTCGTCTACTACGTATCGGTGGCAGGCGTTACCGGCGCTGGTGCGGCAACCATGGATCATGTCGAGGAAGCCGTGGCGCGCCTGCGTCGCCACACCGAGCTGCCCGTATGCATCGGATTCGGCATCCGCACCCCGGAGCACGCCGCCGAAGTGGCCAAGCGCGCCGAAGGCGCGGTGGTTGGCTCGGCGCTGATCGACAAGATTGCCGAGGCGAAAAGCCCGCAGCAGGCCATCGACGGCGTGCTCGGCCTGTGCCGCGAACTGGCCGAAGGGGTACGCGGCGCGCGCCGCTGATACCCTCTCTGGCATACGAGAAAGCCGCTGGCGGAGCGATCTGTCAGCGGCTTTTTCATGGCTTTGTAGCCTGAGTCGAGCGTAGCGATACCCGGGGAATTGTTTGATGGGTTTCGCGAGGATCAACGCATCCTAGGTGCTCGTGTAGATTACGCCATCGCCATGGCTTTCCGTACGTCAGGCAGAAGTGCATCGGTCGCCGCAATCAACTCGGCCAGCAGCGGCTCATCCACGTCTATATACCCTTCGTACTCGGCCAGGTTGCGTCGGTCATGGCATAGCGCAAACAGGCGCACTTGCGCCTTGCTGACGGCAAGCGTGTGCGCCAGGCACTGGAACACCAGATAGCGGCGGTCGGAACGATAGCCCTGTAGGCGCAATGCAGTCAGAGCCAGTGCGTGAGCAGCGTTGTAGGCGAGGTCGAAGCGGCTGGCGAATGACAGCGCAGGGTTGTGGGCGTCCTGCAGGCGGTCGACGGCCGAACGCAGCAGTCCTTCGCATTCCTTGGGGTCTGGCGGTTCGGCCTTAAGGCCGCCTGTGCGCAGCAGGTTGTCCAGATTGTCGTTATTGCCCATGTTCGGTTCCCTCCGGATCGTGGCCGATCAGCTCGATCTTGTCCTGCTGCGCCACCCGCAGCACGAAACTGTTGCCAGCGACTTTCCTGGCTTGCCACTCGTGCGGAGTATAGAGCGTCGGGTTGATGGTGCGTCCTAGTTGGGCCTCCACCGGCAATAAGCGCTCCATCACGTCGGAATAGCTGAGTCCATTGCCGATCAGCATCAGGTCGATATCGCTATCAGCGTGTTCACTGCCTTTGGCCAGCGAACCATAGACGAATGCCCACGTCAGTTGTCCAGCCAACGGCGCGAGTGCTTCACGCAGCGGGGCATCAATTCCGAAAGTCTTGCGCACGATGCCTTGCAGCTCGGTATAGATCGGGCAGTGCGGGTTAGCCTGGTAATGGGTCTGGTTGCCCTGACGGGTCATACTCAGGATACCCACCTGCTGCAGACGCTCCAGCTCACGCATCAGGCTGCCTTTGCCAACCTGAGCATGGCGGGCGATTTCATTGGCATAGAAGCTTTGTTGCGGCTTGCCGTAAAGCAGCCCCAATACCTTGCGCTGGGTGCCGGTGAACAGCGCCTCGCCTAATGAAAGAGTTTGCATGGGCGGCCCAATGAGTCCCAAAAAAGGAACGATAGTTCCCTTTTAGGGACTCTTCAATGGTTTCTTCACTTAATAGCGAGAACGCGGCCTGCCTTAGCAGCAGGCAAGGCACTCAGCCGCAGTTGCAACCTCATTCGCTCGCACGCTTGAGCAACTGCTTGCAGCGCTCGGACAAGTGCACCACACGAAGATGTTTGCCCGCACGCTCGTAGCGTTCGCGCAGTGTCTTCAGCGCAGCGATGGCGGAGTAGTCGACGAAGCTCAGGTGGCGGCAGTCCAGGGTTACCTGCTGCGGGTCATCGGCCGGCTCGAATTGCGCCAGGAAGGTGGTGCAGGAGGCGAAGAACAGGGTGCCGTGGGCGCGGTACAGCTTGCTGCCGTCGGCCTGCATATCGCTGTCGGCATACAGCTCGCGGGCATGCTGCCAGGCGAAGTTGAGCGCGGCGATGACGATGCCGCAGAGCACGGCGGTAGCCAGGTCGGTGGCGACGGTGATGGCGGTCACCGCGACGATCACCAGCACATCGTTGGCCGGCACCTTGCCGGCGACGCGCAGCGAGCCCCAGGCGAAGGTCTGCTGCGCCACCACGAACATCACGCCGACCAGCGCCGCCAGCGGGATACGCTCGATCAGCGGCGAGAGGAACAGCACGAAGAGCAGGATCATCACCCCGGCGACCACGCCGGACAGTCGCCCGCGGCCGCCGGAGCCGAGGTTGATCACGGTCTGACCGATCATCGCGCAGCCGCCCATGCCGCCGAATGCGCCGGAAACCATGTTGGCCGCGCCGAGGGCGACACATTCGCGATCCGGGTGGCCGCGCGTGGCAGTGATTTCGTCGGTGAGGTTCAGGGTCAGCAGGGTCTCCAGCAGGCCGACCAGGGCCATCAGCACGGCGTAGGGGGCGATGATGATCAAAGTGTCCAGCGTCCAGGGAATGTCCGGCAGCACCAGGCTGGGCAGACCACCGGCGATCTGCGCCATGTCACCCAGGGTGTGCGTGGGCAGATCCAGCAGATAGACCAGCGCACCGATGCCAAGGATCGCCACCAGCGCCGGCGGTACGGCGCGGGTCAGGCGTGGCAGCAGGTAGACGATGAGCATGGTCAGCGCCACCAGACCGAGCATCAGGTACAACGCGTTGCCCTGCAGCCAATGGCCGTCGTGCTGGAAGTGCTCGAACTGGGCCATGGCGATGATGATCGCCAGGCCGTTGACGAAACCCAGCATCACCGGGTGCGGCACCATGCGGATCAGCTTGCCCAGGCGCAGCAAGCCGAACGCCAGCATGATCAGGCCACCAAGCAGCACCGTGGCCAGCAGGTACTGCACGCCGTGCTGCACCACCAGGGCGACGATCACCACCGCCATCGAGCCGGCGGCGCCGGAAATCATCCCCGGCCGGCCACCGAACAAGGCGGTGAGGGTGCAGATGATGAAGGCGCCGTACAGGCCCATCAGCGGGTTGACCTGGGCTACCAGGGCAAAGGCGATGCACTCGGGCACCAGGGCGAAGGACGAAGTCAGGCCGGCCAGCAGGTCAGCGCGTAGGGAGGCGGGTTTCATGGCGAGGTAAGCGGATGGAGAAGGGGCGCGCATGGTAACGCCCGAGCCCACCGCCGTCATGCACCCGCGCTGAGTTCTGCCGCGCAAGGGCTGGCCTTGCGCGGCAGACGGCCGATCAGGCCAGAATCAGCGATACAAGGCGCACAGCGGCTCGATCTTGTCGCCTTTGACGTAGGAGAAGCTCAGTTTGTGGCCTTCGATCTCCATGCCCAGCTCCATGGTCTTGGCATTGAACGCCAGTACCTGCAGATCGAAGCTCTGGTAGGGCGAGGTGATGTGGATCGTCTGGCCATCCTCGCTGAGGCGATAGTCGGAGACTTCCACCTCGCGCTCACCCTGCTCTGCGCAATTGAATGGATGCAGGTCGCTCTTGCCATTGGCCTTGAACTCCACCACGTTGGCGATGCCATTGTTCAGCGGTGTCATGGCCCAGATGCCGAGCAGTTGTTCCTGGTTGTCGACCGTGGCGGCGCTGGCCAGGGCGTTCGCACTCGAGACAACGGCAAGCAGGGAGACGAATAGCAGTTTGCTCATGGGATTTCCTTATCAGGTAATGAAGCACGCTCACAGCGAACGAGCGGCGCAGATGCTACTGACTTTCAGGTGCTTTGTGGGCACGGATGACGCAGATGCCATCTCGTCGATCACCGGACAATCGCCACGAAAAAGCCGCTGAAGGGTCGCCCCTCCAGCGGCTTTACCATCGTCTGTCAGTGACCGTGCGCCGGGCTGCTATCTGCGTGCGGCTGAGCCGGGGCGAACTTGGACAGGACGTGGTCCTTCATCCCGCGCGCCAGTTCTTCCTCGTCGAAGAACACCTCGCCGAAACCTTCACGGCGGAAAATTTCCACTGCATCGGCGCTGTGCGTACGGATCACGACTTCCACCTGCGGGTTCAACGCCCGCGCAGTTTCGACCATGCGCTGCACGTTCAGCGGATCGGGCGTGGCGATCACCAGCATCGATGCCTTGGCGATGTGCGCCTGGATCAGCGTACCCGGCTCGGCCGAGTCACCGCTGACGGCGGCGATGCCCTGACCACGGATCTGCTCGACCCGCTCGCGATTCTGCTCGACCACGACGAAAGGAATGCCGCGCTCCAGCAAGGCCTTGGCAATACGTCGGCCGACCCGGCCGTAGCCAACCACTACCACTTGCCCCTCGAGGTACTTGCGCTCGGTGCTGGCCGGCAGCACCGCCAGCGGGTCTTCACGAAACTCGAGGCGTCGAGCCAGAGCCGAACGTCGCAGAGCCAGCTCTTTGATCGGTTTGATGCAGGCAAACACCAGCGGATTGAGAGCAATCGAGATCAGCGCGCCGGCCAGCACCAGGCTCATGCCCTCAGCCGACAGCAGGCCCAGGTCCTTGCCCAGCCCAGCGAGGATGAAGGAAAACTCGCCGATCTGCGCCAGGCTCGCCGCCACGGTCAGTGCCGTGCTCAGGGGATAACGGAAAGCCAGAACCAGCAGCGCCGCTGCCAGGCCCTTGCCGACGATGATGATGGCCACCACGGCCAGCACACGCAGCGGCTCTTCGACCAGCACGGCCGGCTCGAACAACATGCCAACCGAGACGAAGAACAGGACCGAGAAAGCATCACGCAGCGGCAGCGACTCTTCAGCCGCACGGTGCGAGAGGTCCGACTCGCGCATCACTGTACCCGCGAAGAAGGCACCAAGCGCGAAAGACACATGGAACAGCACTGCTGCGCCGTAGGCGATGCCAATGGCGGCGGCAACCACGGACAGGGTGAACAGCTCGCGCGAGCCGGTCTTGGCAATCTGCAGCAGCAACCAGGGCAACACGCGGCGCCCGACCACCAGCATCAGTGCGATGAAAACAGCCACCTGCAACAGCGTCATGCCCAGCACCTGCCACAGCGGCGTGCCGATATCGGCACCGACTACCTTGCCGCCGAGCATGCCAGCCAGTGGCGGCAGCAGTACCAATACCAGTACGGTGGCCAGGTCTTCCACCACCAGCCAGCCTACGGCGATGCGGCCATTCATCGAATCGGTGATGCCGCGCGTTTCCAATGCCTTAAGCAGCACCACGGTGCTGGCGCAGGACAGCGACAGCCCGAGCAACAGGCTCTCGCCGAAAGTCCAACCCCACCAGCTGGCAACACCGAGGCCAAGCACGGTGGCCATGCTCATCTGCACGACCGCGCCGGGCAGCGCGATCTTCTTCACCGCCAACAGATCTTTCAGGGAGAAATGCAAACCGACGCCGAACATCAGCAGCATCACGCCGATCTCGAGCAACTGCGGGGCCAGTTCCATGTCCGCAACGACACCTGGGGTCGCCGGACCCAGCGCGATACCCGCCAACAGATAACCCACCAACGCCGGCAGCTTCAGCTTTTCTGCGATAAAGCCAAAGATCAGAGCCAGGCCGAAGCCACCGGCCAACATGGTGATGAGGGATATGTTGTGCTCCATCGCACCTCCTGCTAATCGAGTTTGCCTGCCACTGCACCTGCGCCGCGGCCATATATTTCTTTAAAGAATAAGAAGCGAATCTTATATCACGCTTTCAATTCTCCAATTTTTTCACTCGACTATTCATTCAGGCAGCGTTGTGCAAAGTATTAACGGGATGACTACAGCGGCCGTCATAGACGCGCTGCTGCCGCGCACGCCATTCATCGGAAGACTCACGCCGTGGCGGGCCCGGCGTAAATCCGGCAACCTGAATACAAGCACAAGAAAGGAGTCCAGCCATGAGCAAGAACCTGCTAATCACTGGCGCCAGCCGAGGCATTGGTCGCGCAGCTGCCCTGCTGGCTGCCGCTGACGGCTGGGCAGTCGGCGTGAACTACCGCAATGACCGCGCCGCCGCCGATGAAGTGGTGGCGCAGATCGAGGCCATGGGCGGCAAGGCCGTCGCGCTGCCTGGCGACGTTGCCAATGAAGAGGACGTGCTGCGCCTGTTCGAGGCCATGGACCAATTCGGTCCGCTGCACGGCCTGGTGGTCAATGCCGGCATCGTCGCCCCACCCATGCCGCTGCTGGACATGAGCAGCGAGCGGTTGCGCCGCATGTTCGAGGTCAACGTACTGGGCAGCTACCTCAGCGCACGCGAGGGCGCCCGACGCATGGCCCGCAGCCGCGGTGGTAATGGGGGATCGATGGTGCTGGTGTCATCGGTAGCCGCCAGCCTTGGCTCACCCTTCGAATACGTCGACTATGCCGGCGCCAAAGGTGCCATGGATGTCCTGACCCGCGGCCTGGCCAAGGAGTTGGGCGGCGAGGGCGTGCGGGTCAACGCCGTGCGCCCGGGGCTGATCGACACCGAGATTCACGCCAGCGGCGGCCAACCGGATCGCGCCGAGCGCCTGGGCAAGGCGACACCGCTGGGACGCGCCGGACGCGCCGAGGAAGTCGCCGAGGCGATCGTCTGGCTACTCGACGACAAGGCCAGCTACACCACCGGCGCGCTGATCGATATAGCTGGCGGCAGATAGAAACCAGAGTCGCGGCTAAAGCCCCTCCCACACATTCGTGGTCAGGTGCGCCGCGCGCACCAACACGAACGGCTCAGTCCCAACGCGGTGCGAAGCCCGGGTTGGCGACGCGCTCGCCACGCTCCAGAGTGGCGATGGCGGCCATATCCTCTTCGCTCAAACGCAACTCGGCAGCGACCAGATTGGCCGCCAGATTCTCACGCTTGGTCGAGGACGGAATCACCGCATAGCCCTGCTGCAGCGACCAGGCCAGGGCGACCTGTGCCGGGCTGGCGCCGTGGGCTGCGGCGATACGCTGGATCACCGGCTCGGCCAACACCTTGCCGTAGGCCAGCGGCATGTAGGCGGTGAGGTGGATGCCCTGCTGCCGGGCGAATTCCACCAGCTTGCGGTTCTGCAGCAGCGGATGGATTTCCACCTGGTTGGTAGCGATCTCCTCCACACCCACCGCATCGATGGCCTCGCGTAAATGAGCGATGGTGAAGTTGGACACGCCAATCGCAGCCGTCAGCCCCTGGCGCTTGGCCTCCAGCAGCTCGCCCAGGTACTGCGCCACCGGGATCTCGTCGTTCGGCGACGGCCAGTGGATCAACGTCAGATCGACCCGTTCCAGGCCCAGGCGCTGCAGGCTCTCCTGCAAGCTGGCGATCACTCGGCCGTTGCCGAGGTTCTCGGTCCAGATCTTGGTGGTCACGAACAACTCGTCGCGCGCCACGTTGCTGGCGGCGATGGCCTGGCCGACTGCGGCCTCATTACCGTAGATCTGTGCCGTGTCGATATGCCGGTAACCCAGCTCCAAACCCGTGCGCACCGAGTCGATGGCGATCTGATCCTTGAGGCGGAAGGTGCCGAGGCCGAAGGGGGGAATGAATTTCATGACGAAGATCCTCACTGGTGGTGAATGGATGGCCGATCAGCAGATCGACAGGGACTGAATGATTCGGCCTGACTCAACGGGTAAAAGTTGCAGGCCCGGGATTAAGGGCGAGCAGCAGGCAGGCTTGCTGGCGAGCAGTATCCGCGCCAGACTCATGCGGAAAAACCTACCAAGCCAGCAAACACCTTTGACTGAAGAGCAACAATGAAGACCAGCCTGGAAGAAATGCTCGCCTTCGTCAGCGTGGTCGACTGCGGCTCGATCAGCGCCGCCGCCGAGCAGCTCGAACAAACCGCGTCCGGTGTCAGCCGTGCCCTCAGCCGGCTGGAAGAAAAACTCGCCGTCACCTTGCTACGCCGCACCACCCGGCGCCTGGAGCTGACCGAGGAGGGTGAGGTGTTCCTGGCCCAGGCGCGGCGCATCCTGGCCAGCGTTGAGGAAGCCGAGGAGCAGATGACCCTGCGTCGCCAGGCACCGTCCGGGCGCTTGCGCATCAACACCGCCTCGCCCTTCATGCTGCACGTGATCGTGCCGCTGATTGGCGATTTCCGTGCGCTCTATCCACAGATCGAACTGGAGCTGAACAGCGACGACCGCATCATCGATCTGCTTGAGCGCCGCACCGACCTGGCCATTCGCATCGGCAACCTGCCAGACTCCAGCCTGCACGCCCGGCCGCTTTACCACAGCCGCCGCCGCGTACTGGCCAGCCCCGACTACCTGCGCCAACACGGCAACCCGGCGCGCACCGAAGACCTGGCCGGACACAGCCTGATCGGCTTCACCGAACCGGACAGCCTCAACGAATGGCCGCTACGCCACGCCCTCGGCGAGCGCTGGCGCATCACCCCGAGCCTGCGGGCCTCCAGTGGCGACACGATTCTCGAACTGGCCCTGGCCGGCGAAGGCCTGGTATGTCTGTCGGACTTCATGACCGATGCCACCCGTGCCAGCGGCGCGCTGGTAGAAGTTCTGGCCGAGCAGCGCGTGGAGGTGCGCCAGCCGATCAACGCGGTGTACTACCGCAACACCGCGCTGGCGTCGCGCATCACCTGCTTTCTCGATTTTCTCAGCGAGAGGCTGGGCTCCCCGCACTGACGCAGCACGACAGCACAACGAAAAAGGGCGACTCAATGAGTCGCCCTTTTTTGCATCATCAGCCTGAGGTCACTGTGCGGCCTGCAGACTCCACTCGGCCAGCTTCTGCTGCTTGTAGCTGAGCGCCGCAGCCGGCACCGGAGTGACCTTGCCAGTCTCCATCCAGCGCTTCAGGCGGTTGGCGTCGGCCATGTGGGTGTACTTGCCGAACGCACCGAGCACCACGAAAGCTACCGGGCGGTTGGCGATGGTCGTGGCCATCACCAGGCAGCGGCCTGCAGCGTTGGTGAAGCCGGTCTTGCTCAGGTTGATGTTCCAGTCCGCCTTGCGCACCAGTGCGTTGGTGTTGCGAAAGCCCAGGGTGTAGTTGGGCTTGCGGAAGGCCACCGTGGCTTCGGAGTCGGTGCTGAACTGGTGAATCAGCGCATACTGGTTGGCCGCCTTGACCATCAGCGCCAGGTCGCGCGCGGTGGCGACATTCAGTTCGGACAGGCCGGTGGGCTCGACGAAATGGCTGTTGCGCATGCCCAGTGCCTTGGCCTTGGCGTTCATCGCTGCAACGAAGGCACCATGGCCGCCCGGGTAATGGTGCGCAAGGCTGGCGGCGGCGCGGTTCTCCGAGGACATCAGCGCCAGGTGCAGCATCTCGCGGCGGGTGATCTCGCTGCCGATACGCACGCGGGAGAACACGCCCTGCATCTCATGGGTGTCACGGATGGTGATCGGCAGCACCTCGTCCAACGGCAGCTTGGCATCGAGCACCACCATGGCGGTCATCAGCTTGGTGACCGAGGCGACCGGCAGGCGCAGATCCGGATTACTGGAATAGAGCTCCTGGCCAGTCTTCAGGTCGATCAGCAATGCGCTACCAGCGGCCAGCTCCTGCTTCGGCTGGGCCGGCGCGGCCTGGAGGTTCGAAACAACAAGGCTGCCGCACAGCAGCAGGCCCAAAATCGAATGACGGAGTTTCACGGTTCACTTCACCGGTTGGAGTGTGGGGGCCGCTGGCAGGTGATAAAAACGACCGGCTAGAGCGGCGGCGAACAGTATAGAGACTCACGTCTCGCTGTTGCAGTATGGCCCGATCAAACGCTCGCTGCCGACGAATCCAGCTCGGCCTGCAACCAGTCGACGAAACGCGCGGTCAGGCGCTGACGACGCTTGCGCTCGGGCAGTACCAGGTAATAGCCAAGTGCCGAATGCGCCTCGGCATCACCCAGACGACAGAGCAGCCCCTGAGCCAGAAGTTCATCCACCAGATGGCGCCAGCCGATGGCCACCCCTTGCCCGGCAATCGCCGCCTGGATCAACAGGGTGTAGTTGTCGAAGCGCAGCGCGCCGGGCGTTGGCAGGCTGGCGATACCCAGCGCGCGAAACAGACCATCCCAGTCGAACCAGCGCGAACGGTGCTCGGGGCGCAGGTGCAGCAACGGCAGGTCGACCAGCGCTGAGATCGGCAACGGCGGCTGACGCTCGCCGAGCAGGCGCGGGCTGCACACCGGGAACACCTCCTCGCGAAACAGCAGGCGTGCCTCGCCGTGCTTGAAACGGCCATCACCAAAGCGGATCGCCACGTCGATGTCGCTGGGCACCGTGGCAGGGTCACGCTCGCTGGTGATCAGGCTGACGTCCACCTCCGGGTACAGCCGATTGAAACGCTGCAGGCGCGGCATCAACCAGTAAGCGGCGAAGGCGAAGTCGGTGGCCACCTGCAGCACCTCATGCTGCTGCCGTGCGGTGACAGCAACGAGCCCGGCATCGAGGCTGGCCAGTCCCTCCTGCACATGGGCCAGCAACAGCTCACCGGCTTCGGTCAGCACGATCCCGCGATAGACGCGGTCGAACAGGCGCGTGGCCAGTTGCTGCTCCAGACGCTTGATCTGCTGGCTGATAGCCGGCTGGCTGCTGCCCAATTCACTGGCGGCGGCGGTGAAACTGAGCTGGCGCGCGGCCGACTCGAACACCCGCAACGCGTCGAGCGACAATCCATCGATGGCTTTAAACATAAGCTCTGCTTATCCAAGGCATGTGTCGCAGCTGGGTTTACCCTGCTGTTGTTCTACCGGAATCATGGAGCCAGCACTGTCGCATAAACCAACAGTATGGAATAGCCGCCACCATGAAGCGCCCGAACATCCTCTTCATCATGGCCGACCAGATGGCCGCGCCGATCCTGCCACTGCACGATGCCGCCTCGCCGGTGCAGATGCCCAACCTGATGAAACTGGCCGAGCAGGCCGTGGTGTTCGACTCGGCCTACTGCAACAGCCCGCTCTGCGCGCCGTCGCGCTTCACCCTGGTCAGCGGGCGGCTGCCCTCGAAGATCGGCGCCTATGACAACGCCGCCGACTTCCCGGCCGATGTACCGACCTATGCCCACTACCTGCGCCGCCTCGGCTACCGCACCGCGCTGTCGGGCAAGATGCACTTCTGCGGCCCGGACCAGCTGCACGGTTACGAGGAACGCCTGACCAGCGACATCTACCCGGCCGACTACGGCTGGGCGGTGAACTGGGACGAGCCGGACGTGCGCGCCAGTTGGTACCACAACATGTCCTCAGTGCTGCAGGCCGGCCCCTGCGTGCGCAGTAATCAGCTGGATTTCGACGAGGAGGTGGTGTTCAAGGCGCGCCAGTACCTCTACGACCATGTGCGCATGACACCGGATCAGCCGTTCTGTCTGACCGTGTCGATGACCCACCCGCACGACCCCTACACCATCCCGCGCGAATACTGGGATCGCTACGAGGATGTGGACATTCCTCTGCCGCGCCAACACCTCGAGCAGGCCGAGCAGGACCCGCACTCGCAGCGCATCCTCAAGGTCATCGACCTGTGGGACAAACCACTGCCCGAGGACAAGATTCGCGACGCCCGCCGCGCCTATTTCGGCGCTTGCAGCTACATCGACGACAACATCGGCAAGCTGCTGAAGACCCTGGAAGAGTGCGGCCTGGCCGAAGACACCCTGATCGTCTTCTCCGGCGACCATGGCGATATGCTTGGCGAGCGCGGCCTCTGGTACAAGATGCACTGGTTCGAGATGTCCGCCCGCGTACCCCTGCTGGTGCACGCGCCGAAGCGCTTCGCCGCGCACCGGGTCAGCCAGTCCGTTTCGACCCTCGATCTCTTGCCGACGCTGGTTGAACTGGCCGGCGGCCAGGTCGAGCAGGGGCTAGAGCTGGAGGGCCACTCGCTGCTGCCGCACCTGCAGGGCAAGGGCGGCCATGACGAAGTGCTTGGTGAGTACATGGCCGAAGGTACGGTCAGCCCGCTGATGATGATTCGCCGCGGCCCCTGGAAATTCGTCTATTCCGAACAGGACCCGCTGCTGCTGTTCAACCTCGACAGCGACCCGCAGGAGCGCCGCAACCTCGCCAACTGCAGCGAGCACAAAGGCATCCTCGCCGGCTTCCTGGCCGAGGCCCGCGAGCGCTGGGACATCCCGGCCATCCACGCCGCCACCCTGGCCAGCCAGCGCCGCCGCCGTCTGGTGGCTGAGGCCCTGAGCCAGGGCAAACTGACCAGTTGGGATCACCAGCCAATGGTCGACGCCAGCCAACAGTACATGCGCAACCATATCGATCTCGACGACCTGGAACGCCGAGCCCGTTTTCCTCAGGTATGAACCTTTACCGACTGCCGCCCCCAAAACAGAAGAAAAAAGGAGAGACGCCATGAACCGATTCAGCGTGCTACTACTCACTGCAGCGCTCACCAGTGCCTGCAACGTCTGGGCCGAGGACGCCGCCTGCGCCACGGTCAAGCTGGGTGACCCGGGCTGGAGCGACATCGCCGTGACCAACGGCATCGCCAGCTTCCTGCTCGATGGCCTCGGCTACAAAGCGGAAAGCCAGACCCTGGCCGTACCGATCATCTTCGCCGGCCTGCAGAAGGGCCAGGTCGACGTCTTCCTCGGCAACTGGATGCCGGCGCAGCAGAGCAACTACGACAAGTTCGTCGCCAGCGGCGAAGTGGACAAGCTGGCGCAGAACCTCGCAGGTACCGAGTACACCCTGGCGGTCCCGACCTATGCCTATGAGGCCGGGGTGAAGACCTTCGCCGATCTGGACAAGCATGCCGACAAGTTCGGCAAGAAACTCTACGGCATCGCCTCCGGCTCGCCGGCCAACGAGTCGATCAAGCAGATGATCGCCGCCGACGAGTTCGGCCTGGGTGACTGGAAGCTGGTGGAGTCCAGCGAACAGGCGATGCTGGTGCAGGTCGGCCGCGCGGTGAAACGCGATCAGTTCGTGGTCTTCCTCGGCTGGACCCCGCACCCGATGAACGTTCAGTACGACATGAAGTACCTGAAAGGCGGCGAGAAATATTTCGGCGATAGCGGCGAGGTCAACACCCTGGCGCGCAAGGGCTACGCCGCACAGTGTCCCAACGTCGGCAAGCTGCTGAGCAACCTCGCCTTCACCCAGGAAATGGAGAACAGCATCATGGATCAGGTGCTGAGCAAGCAGGCCAGCAACGACGCTGCGATCAAGGCCTGGCTGCAGGCCAACCCGCAGGTGCTCGATGGCTGGCTGGACGGCGTGACCACCCGCGACGGTGGCGACGGCCTGGCCGCCGTGAAGGCGCGGCTTTGAATTAACCGCGGCAAGTGAGTAGGGTGGAGTCGCCCGCGGCCCACCCTCGACCCGAACCATGCGCCTACCTGACCGACAGACCCTGCTGCCGTTTCTCCGCTGGTTGCCTGGCACCAGCCGCAAGACCCTCGGCAATGACCTGCTGGTGGGCCTGACCGGCGCCATCCTGGCTCTGCCGCAATCGCTGGCCTATGCGCTGATCGCCGGATTGCCGGCTGAATACGGCCTGTACGCGGCCATCGTACCGGTGATCATCGCCTGCCTGTGGGGCTCCTCCTGGCACCTCATCTGCGGACCGACCGCAGCCATCTCCATCGTCCTGTTCACCAGCGTCAGCCCCATGGCACGCATCGGCAGCGACGAATTCATTGCCCTGATCCTGCTGCTGACCTTTCTTGCCGGGCTGTTCCAGTGGCTGCTCGGCCTGCTGCGCTTCGGCGCGCTGGTGAACTTCGTCTCGCAGTCAGTGGTGCTCGGCTTCACCCTCGGCGCGGCACTGGTGATTGCCATCGGGCAGATGCCCAATCTGCTCGGCGTCGAAGTCGCCAGCCAACCCACGGCGCTGACCAGCCTGCTGCAGATCGGCCAGCACCTGCCGCAGGCGCACTGGCCCAGCGTGGCCCTGGCGGCCTTCACCCTGCTGCTCAGCCTGATGGTGCGGCAGCTCTGGCCAAAGTTGCCTGCACTGCTGATCGGCCTGGTCTGCGGCAGCCTGCTGGCCTGGTTGCTGCCGGCACGTTTCACCGCTGACATCGCCCTGGTGGCGCCGTTCGAAGGTGGTCTGCCGCCTTTGACCCTGCTGAGCTTCGACCTCGACGACGTGTTGCGCCTGCTACCGGCAGCGGTAGCCTGCGGCATGCTCGGGCTGGTCACCAGCCTGTCCATCGCCCGCGCGCTGGCGGTGAAATCGCACCAGTTCCTCGATGCCAACCAGGAAGTACGCGCCCAGGGCCTGTCGAACATGCTCGGGCCGTGGTTTTCCGCGTCGCTGTCGGCCGGCTCCTTCACCCGCTCGGCGCTGAACCTGCAGGCCGGCGCACGCACGCCGCTGGCCGGGGTGTTCTCGGCGCTGCTGGTGGCGCTGTTCGCGGTGTTCGGTACGGCACTGCTGACGCATATCCCGTTGCCGGTGATGGCCGCCGGTATCCTGCTGATTTGCTGGGGCCTGGTGGATCTGCCAGCGATCCGTGCACTGCGCAAGGTCAGCCGCGCCGAGTTCATGGTGATGCTGCTGACCTTCACCGCCACCCTGGTGCTGGAGCTGCAGACAGCGATTTATGCCGGCGTGCTGGCCTCGCTGTTCTTCTACCTCAAGCGCACCTCACAGCCACGCGTGCGCCTGTGGCACGACGGCGACGACGAGGTGCTGCGCATCGACGGCTCGATCTTCTTCGGTGCCTGCCAGTACATCCAGCAACTGCTGCAACGCAGCCGCGGGCAGCGCCTGGTAATCGACGCGCGGCACATCAACTTCATCGACTACGCAGGCGTGGAAATGCTGCACCAGGAAGCGCGCCGTTTGCAGGCACTGAAGCGCAGCCTGGTGCTGCGCCAGGCACGGCCGCAGGTGGTAGAGGAAATCCTCAAGCTGGAGGGCGCCGAGAGCTGCCCGGTGTTGTTCGAGGATTGAGTGACCTGCGCCACAGCCAGCCGTAGGGTGGCGCTCATCACGAGCTATGGGAGATTCAGCCGGCCAGTTGACGACGCAGCTCGGCCAGCACCGGTGCAGTGTCAGGGCGCACGCCACGCCACAGCTCGAACGCCTCGGCGGCCTGCTCGACCAGCATGCCGAGGCCGTCCAGGCAGCGCGCCGCACCCTGCTCGGCGGCCCAGCGATTGAAGGCGGTCGGTTCCTTGGCGTACATCATGTCGTAGCAGAGGGTATGACCGGGCTGGATCAGGCTCGGCGCAATCGGCGGCAAATCACCACCGAGACTGGCGGAAGTGCCGTTGACGATCAGGTCCACCGGCGCATCGATCCAGTCGAAGCCAGCGGCGACCAGCGGGCCGAGATCAGCGAACTCACGCGCCAGTTGTTCGGCCTTGGCCACGGTACGGTTGGCGATCACCAGCACCGCCGGCTTCTGCGCCAGGAAGGGCTCGAGCACGCCACGCACAGCGCCACCCGCACCGAGCAGCAACACGCGCTTGCCCGCCAGGCTGAAACCGGCGTTGTCCTGCAGGTCGCGGGTCAGGCCGGCACCATCGGTGTTGTCACCCAGCAGGCGACCGTCCTCGAGTTTCTTCAGGGTATTCACCGCGCCAGCACGGCGCGCACGCTCGGTGAGTGCGTCGCAGAGGCGGAAGGCCTCCTCCTTGAACGGCACGGTGACGTTGCCGCCCAGACCGTCGGCGAAGAAGGCGCGGGCATTGCCAGTGAAGTCGTCCAGCGGAGCCAGGCGTGCCTGGTAGTCGAGCACCTGGCCAGTCTGCTCGGCGAACAGGCGGTGGATCAGCGGTGATTTGCTGTGGCCGATGGGGTTGCCGAAGACGCAGTAGCGGTCCATGGAAAGTCCTGTAACGGTAGAAATCTACGAAACTGACGCCGTCCTGTAGGAGCCCCGCCTCGGGGCGAAGCCTCTGCTTCGCCGCGGTAGCACACGCCGCCGTCATTCGCTGCGGGGCGCAGCTCCTACAAGAGAGAATGGAAGCTAGGCCTGCGCCAGCCAATCACGATCGGTCAGGAAATACTCGGTCAGGCGAGCTTCCTCGCTGCCCGGCTCGGGCTTCCAGTCGTAGCCCCAGCGCACGTGCGGTGGCAGCGACATGAGGATCGACTCGGTGCGCCCGCCGGACTGCAGGCCGAACAACGTGCCACGGTCGAACACCAGGTTGAACTCGACGTAGCGGCCGCGGCGGAAGGCCTGGAACTCGCGCTCGCGTTCGCCGAACGGCGTCAGCTTGCGGCGCTGGACGATGGGCAGGTAGGCCTGGATATAGGCATCGCCAATGGCACGCATGAAGGCGAAGCTGGTGTCGAAATCCCACTCGTTGAGGTCGTCGAAGAACAACCCACCGATGCCGCGCGGCTCACCGCGATGCTTGAGGTGGAAGTAGCGGTCGCACCAGGCCTTGAACTTGGGATAGACCTCGGCACCGAACGGCGCGCAGGCGTCGTGCGCGACCTGGTGCCAGTGCACGCAGTCTTCTTCATTGGCGTAGTAGGGCGTGAGGTCAAAACCTCCACCGAACCACCACACCGGCTCTTCGCCTTCCTTCTCGGCGCTGAAGAAGCGCACGTTGGCGTGCGAGGTCGGCACGTAAGGGTTTTCCGGGTGGATCACCAGCGAAACGCCAAGTGCTTGGAAGCCGCGTCCTGCGAGTTCGGGACGATGGGCGCTGGCTGACGGCGGCAGGCTGTCGCCGAACACATGGGAGAAATTCACCCCGCCTTTCTCGATCAGCGCGCCGTTTTCGATCACCCGCGTGCGCCCGCCACCACCGGCCGGACGCTGCCAGGCGTCCTCGGCGAACACAGCCTGGCCGTCTTCGGCTTGCAGGGCGGAACAGATGCGATCTTGCAGGTCGAGCAGGTAGGCCTTAACGGCCTCGGTACGGTCAGTCACGGCGGCACCTTGAACAGAGAGCAGGGCGGAATCGGCGGGCAGCATAGCATTCACCCAGGCACATCCGCAGTTGACGTCAGTCAAACGAGACGATTGGATAGACCCTTTCGCCGTTAGCAGCGGCTCGAGCAGACAAGGAATCCGAGATGGCCAAGCGTATTCAGTTCAGCCAGCACGGCGGCAGCGACGTGCTGCAGTACCGTGACTACCAGCCGGCAGCGCCAGGCCCGCGCGAGGTACGGGTCGCCAACCAGGCCATCGGTCTGAACTTCATCGACACCTATTTCCGCAGCGGCCTGTATCAACCACCGGCGTTGCCGTCGAGCCTGGGTACCGAAGGTGCCGGCGTGGTCGAAGCCGTCGGTAGTGAGGTCGAAGGCTTCAAAGTCGGCGATCGCGTCGCCTACGCCACCGGCCCGCTGGGTGCCTACAGCGAGCTGCATGTACTGCCCGCCGACAAGCTGGTGAAACTGCCGGACAGCATCAGCTTCGAACAGGCCGCTGCGGTAATGCTCAAGGGGCTGACCGTGCAATACCTGCTGCGCCAGACCTATGAGCTCAAGGGCGGCGAAACCATCCTCTTCCATGCCGCTGCTGGTGGCGTCGGCTCCTTCGCCTGTCAGTGGGCCAAGGCGCTGGGTGTGAATCTGATCGGCACCGTCAGCTCGGCGGAAAAGGCCGCGCGGGCCAAGGAGCAGGGTGCCTGGGCGACCATCGATTACAGCCATGAGAACGTCGTGCAGCGGGTGCTGGAGCTGACTGACGGCGCCAAGTGTCCGGTGGTCTACGACGGCGTCGGCAAGGACACCTGGGAAACTTCGCTGGACTGCGTGGCACCGCGCGGCTTGCTGGTCAGCTTCGGCAATGCATCCGGTGCGGTCACCGGGGTCAACCTGGGCATCCTGGCGCAGAAGGGCTCGCTCTACGTCACCCGTCCGACCCTGGCCGGCTACGCCACCAACGCACAGCGTCTGCAGGCCATGGCCGATGATCTGTTCGGCATGATCGCCAGCGGCAAGCTGCAGGTGGAAATCAGCAACCGCTACGCACTGAAGGACGCCGCCGCCGCGCAGGATGCACTGAGTTCACGGCAGACCACTGGCTCGACCATCTTGCTGCCGTAAGCGTAGGAGCGAGCTCTGCTCGCGAACCCGGCCCCTGCAAACGCTTCGCGAGCAGAGCCGCTCCTACACGATTTCATGTTTCAGGACGGGCGAATCACATCGCCCGTGCGCAGGTCACGAATCAGGCTAGGGTTCTTGCGCCCGCCCAGTGCGCCGCCGAGCACCTTGTCCAGTTCACCGGGGAAGTACTGTTCGACGCGCAGGCGCGAACGCGCCGAAGGACGCCCAGCCGGGTTGGCCGAGGTAGAAATCAGCGGCCCGGTGTAGCGGCACAGCGCACGTACCAACGGATGATCACTGACGCGCAGGGCAACGCTGTCGTGCTCGCCCGTGACCCACTCGGGCAGACGATTCTGATGCGGCACCAGCCAGGTATTCGGGCCTGGCCAGCTACCAGCCAGGCGCTCCTGCCAGACCTCTGGCAGATCATCGAGAAGAAAATCGAACTGTTCGATGTCATCGGCAACCAGAATCAGCCCCTTGCGCATCGGCCGCTCCTTGAGCGCCAAAAGACGATACACCGCCTCTTCGTTCCAGGGATCGCAGCCCAGGCCCCAGACTGCCTCGGTCGGATAGGCGATCACGCCGCCCTCGCGCACCACTCGCGCCGTTTGCTTTATCTGCCAGTTGCTGGCCATCGCCTGTCTCCCGCTGAATCAATGGGCGGCAGTCTATCCAAGCCAATCACGACCCGCCACGGCCTGCTAGCGACTGCGCGCCATCCAACGCCCGGACTCGTTGCACACCAGGCCATCGAGCTCCAACTCGGTCAAAGCCGCCAGCACCTGTGACAGCGGCCAACCGCTGGCCTGCATCAACGCCTCGGTGCTATGCGGCGCGGCATGCAGCAAGGCCAGTAATGGATGCTCGACGCCAGCGAGCGGCGCCGATGTGGGCTGGACGGCTGGCGCCTGCCAGCCACGCAGGGCTTCGAGGATATGCTCGATGCTTTCCACCAGGGTGGCGCCATCTCGGATCAGTTGATGGCAGCCACGCGCGCCAGGGTGATGGATCGATCCGGGGATGGCATAGACCTCACGCCCCTGCTCGGCAGCCAGGCGTGCGGTGATCAGCGAACCACTGGACGGGCTAGCCTCGACTACCAGCACACCCAGCGACAGCCCGCTGATGATCCTGTTGCGCCGCGGGAAGTTACTCGCCTGCGGCGGACAGTCCAGCGGCAGCTCGGAGACCAGCGCACCGCCTTGCTCACTGATCTGCGCCGCCAGCCTCACATGCCGTCGTGGATAAAGGCACTGCAAACCGGTGCCCAGCACGGCCACCGTTTTGCCGCCGCTTTCCAGCGCCCCCTGATGTGCAGCGCCATCGATCCCCAAGGCCAGACCACTGGTGATGACGAAACCGCCGCCCGCCAGGCTACGGGCGAAGGCACGCGCGTTATCCAGGCCTGGCTGCGAGGCCCGCCGACTGCCGACCATGGCCAGTTGCGGCGCCTCCAGCACGCCCGGCTCGCCCGCTACGAACAACAGCGGCGGCGCATCCGCCAACTCGCCGAGCAGAGCCGGGTAGCCTGGATCGTCCCACATCAGCACATGTTGACCAGGCTCACCCAGCCATTGCAGGGCGGCAGCCGCTCGCTCGCGAATGTCCGCATTACGCCGGGGCTCGGCGCAAGCCGCCGGCAACCCCAACGCGCGCCAGGCGCTGGCCGGCGCACTGAGCGCAGCCGAGGCGCTGTCGAACGCACTCAGGAGTTTGCGAAAACGCCGCGGCCCCAACTCCGGCAACAAATGCAGACGCAGACGAGCTTCGAGTTCGGCAGGAGAGATGGCGGGGGAAAGCGAGGAGGATGCAGGCATGGCGATTCGTCCCTGAGCAGTTGCACCGCCATCCTGGCGGCCTGAAAGCACGAGCCCCGCTAGTGCGGGGCTCGTTGGGTATTACGGGTTGCGGACCTTGTCCATCACCGCCAGCTGGCGGCTGGCCTGCAGTACCAGGCCATAGCTGAGCTTGTCATAGGTGCGGAACACCATCAGCAGGCCGGAACGCTCGTCCGGGATTTTCACGTTTTCGCCAGTAACGCGGTCACGTACGGTCTCGCCGGTCTTGAACACCGCCAGCACGTTGCCGATCTCCAGGCCGTCGCGTATCCCCTTGTTCAGGGTGACAACATCGAACTGACCAATCTGGCTGACGCCACGCGGTACATCGAGAATCAAACCATCGATGTCGGTGATCGGCTCGCTAGGCATGAAGGTGGAGTTGATCGCACGCTCCTCGGTGGGGAACAGGCGATCTCCCAGGCGTACTTCCTGAGTCGAGCGCTTGAGCAGCAGCGTACCCACATCCCCTTCTTCGGCCACGATCTCGCCAGAGCCGACGTCATCGGCGTTGATGCCGAGGAATTCCTGAGTTTCAGGGTCCACGTAGGTTTTGCCCTGACGGAAGATACCGTAGACAGGGTTCTGTTCGTCGAACTCGCCACGGGCGTAGACGCGATCGCCGGCACCGCTGACCACGCGCTCGGCGTTACCGGCGACGACATAAGGCTTGGCGTTGAATTCTTCCGGGGTGTCGACGATACGGTTGCTCAGCAGGAAGCTGTTGATCGCCTCCAGCGGGATGGTCGGGATCGCTTCGGCCATCGGCGTGCTTCGCACCTGCGGCGACAGCTTGATGGTGCCGCGGGACTCGCCGCGGTTGAGCATCAGGCGCGGCTGACCGTCCACGTAGACCAGATTGAGGGTATCGCCGGGATAGATCAGGTGCGGGTTAGCCACCTGCGGGTTGGCGTGCCAGATCTCCGGCCATTTCCACGGCTGGCGCAGGAACTTGCCGGAAATGTCCCAGAGGGTATCGCCCTTGACCACTGTGTAGCGGTCCGGGTGACCGTCCTTGAGTTGCACTTCGGCCTGAGCCAAGCTGGTCAGGGCCAGTCCGCCCGCTGCAAAGAGCAGGGCGAGTAGTGATTTCCTCATACGGTGAATCCCTTTATTATGTGCCTTCACGTGAAGCGCCCTAGCGCCGCGTGCCAAACCCGCTGAATACGCGGCGTGAAGCCGTTTTTCAATGCTGTTCATCATCTTAGCAGCGGATTTTGACTTTATTCCACAAGTGCATCACAAACGCATATGGCGATCCTGAATATCCTCGAATTTCCTGATCCACGCCTGCGTACCATCGCCAAACCGGTGGACGTCGTGGATGACTCCATCCGTCAACTGGTCGACGACATGTTCGAGACCATGTATGACGCACCCGGTATCGGCCTGGCGGCGACGCAGGTCAACGTGCACAAGCGCGTGGTGGTCATGGACCTGTCCGAGGACAAGTCCGAACCGCGGGTGTTCATCAACCCCGAGTTCGAGTCGTTGACCGACGAGATGGACCAGTACCAGGAAGGCTGCCTGTCGGTGCCCGGCTTCTACGAGAACGTCGACCGCCCGCAGAAGGTCAAGATCAAGGCACTGGACCGCGATGGCCAGCCCTACGAGCTGATCGCCGAAGGCTTGCTTGCTGTGTGCATCCAGCATGAGTGCGATCACCTCAACGGCAAGCTGTTTGTGGATTACCTGTCCAACCTCAAGCGCGACCGCATCAAGAAGAAGCTGGAAAAACAGCATCGCCAACGCGCCTGACCTCCGATTACCCGAAAGGCTTGCCACGGCAAGCCTTTTTCTTTGGTGACTGCCCCATGCGTATCGTCTTTGCCGGCACCCCGGAATTCGCCGCCGAACACCTCAAGGCCCTGCTGGCTAGCCCGCACCAGATCATTGCCGTCTACACCCAGCCGGATCGCCCGGCAGGTCGCGGCCAGAAGCTGATGCCGAGCCCGGTCAAGCAACTCGCCGTCGAGCACGGCATCCCGGTCTACCAACCGGCCAGCCTGCGCAATGAAGAGGCCCAGACTGAGCTGGCGGCGCTCAAGCCGGACTTGATGGTAGTAGTCGCCTACGGCCTGATCCTGCCGCAGGTGGTACTCGACACCCCACGCCTGGGCTGCATCAACAGTCACGCCTCCTTGCTGCCGCGCTGGCGCGGCGCCGCGCCGATCCAGCGCGCAGTGCAGGCCGGCGACGCCGAGAGTGGCGTCACCGTAATGCAGATGGAGGCCGGCCTCGATACTGGGCCGATGCTGCTCAAGGTCAACACGCCGATCAGTGCTGACGATACCGGCGGCAGCCTGCATGACCGTCTCGCCCAGCTCGGCCCGCAGGCGGTGCTGCAGGCAATCGACGGCCTGGCTGCCGGTACGCTGAAGGGCGAAGTGCAGGACGATGCCCTGGCCAACTACGCGCACAAACTGAACAAGGAAGAAGCGCTGCTGGACTTCAGCCGCCCAGCCGTGGAGCTGGAGCGCCTGGTGCGCGCCTTCCATCCCTGGCCAATCTGCCACACTACGCTGGGCAGTGATGCACTCAAGGTGCATGCGGCCGAGATCGGCGTAGGCAAGGGCGCTCCCGGCACCATCCTCGCCGCCGACAAGCAGGGCCTGACCGTGGCCTGCGGCGAAGGTGCACTGCGCCTGACCCGCCTGCAGTTGCCCGGCGGCAAGCCGCTGGCCTTCGCCGACCTGTATAACAGCCGCCGCGAGCAGTTCGCCCCCGGTCTGGTACTCGGTCAATGAACCCGCGCCTGGCCGCCGCCCGCGCCCTGACTGCCGTGCTCTCTGGCAAGGCTTCGTTGGGCAGCAGCCTGCCGCCGCAGCTGGACAAGGTCGAGCACCACGACCGTGCCCTGGCACAGGACCTGGCCTTCGGCGCCGCCCGCTGGCAGCCACGCCTGCAACTGCTGGCCGACAAACTGCTGGAAAAACCCTTCAAGGCAGCTGACAAGGACGTGGAAGCGCTGCTGCTGATCGGCCTCTATCAGTTGCTGCACAGCCGCATCCCGGAGCATGCCGCCATCGGCGAAACGGTCGGCTGCGCCGGTGCGCTGAAAAAGCCTTGGGCCAAGGGTTTGCTCAACGCCGTGCTGCGCCGCGCCCAGCGCGAGCATGAGGTGTTGTACGCCGAGCTCGATCGCGATCCGGTGCTGCACACCGCGCACCCGCGCTGGCTGCAAAAACAGCTCAAGGCCTTCTGGCCCGAGCACTGGCAAGTCATCTGCGCCGCCAACAACGCGCATCCGCCGCTGATCCTTCGGGTCAATCGCCGTCACGGCAGCCGCGACGCGTACCTCACCGAACTGCGCGACGCCGGCATTGATGCCGAGCCCTGCGCCTTCAGCCGTGACGGCGTGCGCCTGCTGCAGCCCTGCGACGTGACCACGCTACCCGGCTTCAAGGAAGGCCGTGTCAGCGTGCAGGACGAAGCCGCGCAGTTGGCCGCCGACCTGCTCGAACTGGCGCCAGGCCAACGTGTGCTGGATGCCTGCGCCGCACCGGGCGGTAAGACCTGTCATCTGCTGGAAGTCGAGCCAGGCTTAAGTGAAGTGGTCGCCGTCGATCTGGAAGCCAAGCGCCTGGCGCGCGTGCGCGAGAACCTAAAACGCCTGCGCCTGGAGGCCACGCTGATCGCTGCCGACGGTCGCGATACCGCGGCCTGGTGGGACGGCCAGCCGTTCCAACGCATCCTGCTCGACGCGCCCTGCTCGGCTACCGGCGTGATCCGCCGTCACCCGGACATCAAGCTGACCCGCAAGCCCGAGGACATTCCCGCCCTGGCGCAGTTGCAAGGCGAACTGCTCGATGCGCTGTGGCCAACCCTCGCGCCCGGCGGCATCCTGCTTTACGCCACCTGCTCGGTGCTGCCGACGGAAAACAGCGAGACCATCGCCGCGTTTCTGGCCCGCACCGCCGATGCGCAGGAAGTCGCCATCGCTGGCGAGTTCGGTCTGCAGCCAGCCCACGGTCGCCAGTTGCTGCCACAGCTGGACGGCCACGACGGCTTCTACTATGCCAAGCTGATAAAGACCGCTGTGACCAGCCACAGCTAACGGAGCAATCAGTGAAAATCATCATTCTCGGCGCCGGCCAGGTGGGCGGCACCCTGGCGGAACACCTCGCCAGCGAGGCCAACGACATCACCGTGGTCGACACCGATGGTGATCGCCTGCGCGACCTTGGCGACCGCCTGGATATCCGCACCGTGCAGGGCAAGGGCTCTTTCCCCACCGTGCTGCGCCAGGCCGGCGCCGATGATGCCGACATGCTGGTGGCGGTGACCAACAGTGACGAAGTCAACATGATGGCCTGTCAGGTGGCCTACACCCTGTTCCACACGCCGACCAAGATCGCCCGGGTGCGCGAGGCGGCCTACCTGACCCGCGAGGCGCTGTTCGACAACGAAGCGATTCCGGTCGACGTGCTGATCAGCCCCGAGCAGGTGGTGACCAACTACATCAAGCGCCTGATCGAATACCCGGGCGCCCTGCAGGTGATCGACTTCGCCGAAGGCAAGGCGCAGCTAGTAGCGGTCAAGGCCTACTACGGCGGCCCGCTGGTGGGCCAGCAACTGCGCCAGCTGCGCCAGCACATGCCTAACGTCGACACCCGCGTCGCGGCGATCTTCCGCCGCAACCGGCCGATCATGCCCAAGGGCGACACCGTCATCGAGGCCGATGACGAAGTGTTCTTCATCGCTGCCAAAGCGCACATCCGCGCGGTGATGAGCGAGATGCGCCGCCTCGAAGACAGCTACAAGCGCGTGGTGATCGCCGGTGGTGGCAACATCGGCGAACGCCTGGCCGAAGCCATCGAAAGCCGCTACCAGGTGAAGATCATCGAGATGAACCCGGCGCGCTGCCGCTACCTGTCGGAGAACCTCGACAGCACCATCGTGCTGCAGGGCAGCGCCTCGGATCGCGACCTGCTGGTGGAAGAGAACATCAACGATGCCGACATCTTCCTCGCCCTGACCAACGACGACGAGGCCAACATCATGTCGTCGCTGTTGGCCAAGCGCCTGGGCGCGCGCAAGGTGATGACCATCATCAACAACCCGGCCTATGTCGACCTAGTCCAGGGTGGCGAGATCGACATCGCCATCAGCCCGCAGCTTGCCACCATCGGCACCCTGCTGACCCATGTGCGCCGTGGCGATATCGAAAGCGTGCACAGCCTGCGCCGTGGCGCAGCCGAGGCGCTGGAAGTGATCGCCCATGGTGATGCCAAATCGAGCAAGGTGATCGGCCGCGCCATCGAAGACATCGCCCTACCACCGAGCACCACCATCGGCGCCATCATCCGCGACGAACAGGTGCTGATCGCCCACGACGACACGGTGATCGAGTCCGGCGACCACGTGATCCTGTTCCTGGTCGACAAGAAGTACATCCGCGACGTCGAGCGTCTGTTCCAGGCGGGTCTGACGTTCTTCTGAGTCCCGGATTGCATCGGGCTACGACTGACCCTCTTCTAAAAATTTCAAAGTCTCGCGAGCTAGAGCAATGCAAGGCAAAAACAGGCGAGGACGCGGAGTGTACGAACAGTACATGAGCAGTCCGAGCCTGTTTTTAACGCAGCAGTGCCGACGCGCAGCAGACTGGGAGCCGAGATGAGCACTGAGGCACTGGAAAAGATGTTGGCCAAGGGCATGGACAACGCCCTGTTGCGCTTCGGTCTGGGCAAAGCCCACCTGGATGGCGGCAATGCGGTGCAGGCGGCAGAGCACCTACAACGCTGCGTGGAATTCGACCCGGCCTATTCAGCGGCGTGGAAGCTGCTGGGCAAGGCGCTGCAGGCCGAAGGCGACCACGACGGCGCGCGCCAGGCCTGGCAGCAGGGCATTGCCGCCGCCCAGGCCAAGGGCGACAAGCAGGCCGAGAAGGAAATGACCGTGTTTTTGCGCAAGCTGGACAAGCCGGGGAGCAATCGCGGCTAAAGCCCCTCCCACAAGCTCAGCACTACCCCGCTGATCGAAAAGTCCCACGGACTGTAGGAGGCGCTTCAGCGGCGAGCTTCTGGGCATCCTGGAAGGATCAGGGCTCAGCCATCGCAGCTGAAGCCCTTTCCACAGGATGGCAACCTATTCGCGCTATCGAGCTCAGAGCACCTCGCTCGCCACCGCATCCACCGCCGCCTTGGCGATGCCCACCACCTCGTCTGCCTCGGCCTTGGTCAGTACCAGCGGCGGGGCGAAGCCGAGGATGTCGCCGTGCGGCATGGCGCGGGCGATCATACCGCGCTCCAGGCAGGCAGCAGAGACCCGCGGGCCGACCTTGAGCGCGGCATCGAATGGCGTGCGCGCCTCCTTGTCAGCCATGAACTCCAGCGCGGCAAGCATGCCGACACCGCGCACTTCGCCCACCAGGGGATGACCTTCGAAGGTCTGGCGCAGTTGCTGGTTGAGGTAGGCGCCGACATCGGCGGCGTTGGCAGAGATATTTTCCTTTTCGAGAATATCCAGGTTGGCCAGCGCAGCGGCGGCGCAGATCGGATGGCCGGAGTAGGTCCAGCCATGGCCCATGGCGCCGTCACGGCTGGAGGCCTCATCGATCATGCTCCACACCTTCTCGCCGACAATCACCGCCGACAGCGGCGCGTAGGCACTGGTCAGGCCCTTGGCGGTGGTGATCAGGTCCGGCTGCATGCCGAACATCTGGCTGCCCATCGGCGTGCCCAGACGGCCGAAGGCGCAGACCACCTCGTCGGCGATCAGCAGAATGTCGTACTTGGCCAGCACGGCCTGGATGGCCTGCCAGTAACCAGTGGGTGGGACGATGATGCCGCCGGTGCCCATCACCGGCTCACCGATGAAGGCGGCCACGGTGTCCGGGCCTTCAGCCAGGATCAGACGCTCCAGATCCTCGGCGCAATGGCGCACGAAAGCCGCTTCATCCATGCCGGCCGGAGCCTTGTAAAAGTGCGGGCAGGCGGCGTGTTTGATATCCGCGTGAGGCAGGTCGAAGTGCTGATGGAAGCTGGCCAGACCGGTGAGGCTGCCGGTCATGATGCCCGAGCCGTGGTAGCCGCGCTGGCGGGAGATGATCTTCTTCTTCGCCGGGCGGCCAAGCACGTTGTTGTAGTAACGCACCAGCTTGATCTGGGTCTCGTTGGCGTCCGAGCCGGACAGGCCGTAGTAGACCTTCTTCATGCCCTTCGGCGCCCAGTCGATGATGCGCGCCGACAGTTCGATGATTGCCTCGGTCGAGTGGCCGACATAGGTGTGGTAGTAGGCCAGCTCCTGAGCCTGCTTGTAGATGGCCTCGGCGACCTCGGTGCGGCCATAACCGATGTTCACGCAGTACAGGCCAGCGAAGGCATCGAGCAGCTCGCGGCCTTCGTGGTCGCGAATACGGATGCCGGAAGCGCCGGTGATGATGCGCCCCTTGAGTGCGCCGCTGGCGTGGTCGTGAGCGTGGGTGGACGGGTGCATGAAGTGGGCACGGTCCTGGGCGAACAACTCGTCGTAATGGCTCATGGAAAATCCTCCGGTTTGGCTCAGTAGCGCTGGCCCTGATGATGAATGCAGAAGTATTTGGTCTCGACGAAGGGCTCGAAGCCTTCCGTACCGCCCTCACGGCCGAGACCGGAAGCTTTCATGCCACCGAAGGGGATCGGGTGGCCGGTGAACTTGGTGCCGTTGACCGCGACCATGGCGTGGTCGAGGCGACGGATCAGCGGGTGGACGACATCCACGCGGTTGGAACAAATGTAGGCGGCCAGGCCGTATTCGGTGTCGTTGGCCATGGCCACGGCTTGGTCCAGGGTGTCGAAAGCGCGTACACCGGCGATGGGGGCGAAGTTCTCCTCACGGTAGATGCGCATGGCGTCGGTGACGTCGGCCAGCAGCGTCGGCTGCCAGAACCAGCCGCCCAGAGCATGCGGCTCGCCACCGGCCAGCAGGCGCGCGCCCTGTTCGATGGCATCGGCGACCCGAGCGGCGGTGGCATCCAGCGCAGCCTGGTGCATCAGCGGACCGATCTGGTTGCGCGCGTCATGCCCAGGGCCGACGCGCAGGCCACGCACGGCCTTGGCGAAGCGCTGTAGAAATTCTTCATAAACAGGGCGCTCGACCAGAATGCGGTTGGCGGCGCAGCAGTCCTGGCCGGAGGTCTGGAACTTGGCATCCAGCGCCACCTGCACGGCGTGATCGAGATCGGCATCGGCGCAAACGATCAGCGGCGCATTGCCGCCCAGTTCCAGCGCCACCTTCTTCACATCCTCAGCAGCCGCCTGCAGCACCAGTTTGCCCACGCGAGTCGAGCCGGTGAAGCTCACCGAGCGCACACGGGCATCTTTGACCAGGGTTTCCATGGCCATCTGCGGTTCACCCAATACCACGTTGAACACACCGGCTGGCAAGCCGGCCTCCTCGGCCAGTTGCGCCAGGGCAAAGGCGGAATAGGGCGTCTCGTGCGCCGGTTTGACCACCACGGTACAACCGGCGGCCAACGCCGCGGCGGCCTTGCGGGTGATCATCGCGCTGGGGAAATTCCACGGCGTGAGCAGGGCACAGACGCCCACTGGCTCCTTCACCGTACCGAGCTGGGCACCAGGGATATGGCTGGGGATTGTCTGGCCGTAGAGCCGGCGCGCCTCCTCGGCGAACCAGGGGATGAAGCTGGCGGCGTAGCGGATCTCGCCACGGGCTTCGGCCAGCGGCTTGCCCTGTTCCTGGCTGAGGATGCGCGCCAGGTCTTCCTGATGCTGCAGGATCAGCTCGGCCCAACGCCGCAGCAGCGCCGCGCGGGTTTCCAGGCTCTGCTCGCGCCAGCCGGCGAAGGCGCGCTGGGCGGCGTCCACTGCAGCTACGAGCTGCTGCTCACCAAGCATCGGCACATGGCCGATCACACTCTGGTCGGCAGGGTTGTGCACGGCAATGCTGGTGCCGTCGTCACTGTGCAGCCAGTGACCGTCGACATAGCACAGCGATTTGAACAGCAGGGGATGGTCGAGGGGCATGGCGATGTCTCCGGGCCGATGGGCATGGGAGACATGCTAGGGAAGAGCGGCTTGGCATTTTTTCCGAGCCGGGCAGGCGTTACCGCAGTTTTTTCTGAAGGATCAGCCGGAACAGAAGATTTCTGGGGCGCCCGTCATGCCTTGACGGCGGCACTCGGGTAAAGCCCCTCCCACATACTTGGCCACCGTGGGAGGCGCTTCAGCGGCGAGTGAGCATCACGCCGTGGCAGTGCGCTGCGGCAAGGCCCGCACGATGGCACTGAGCAGCATGCCGTACAACGGCACGAATAGGATCAGGCTGATGGCCAGCTTGATCACGTAGTCCACAGTGGCGATCTCCACCCAGTTGGCGGCCATGAACGGATCGTCGCTACGCCAGAAGGCCACTGAGAAGAACAGGAAGGTATCGAGCAGGTTGCCGAAGATGGTCGAGGCCGTCGGCGCGACCCACCACTGGCGCATCTTGCGCAGGCGGTCGAACACCTGAATATCGAGCAACTGGCCGAAGGCGTAGGCCAGGAAACTGGCCACGGCGATGCGAAAGACGAACAGGTTGAATTCGCCCAGCGTCGCCAGACCGCCGAATACCCCTTCATGGAACAGCACCGACACCACGTAGGAGGCCACCAGCGCCGGCAGCATCACGCGGGCGATCACCACGCGCGCGGCATGCTTGCCGATCAGGCGCACGGTAAGGTCAGTGGCCAGGAAGATGAACGGGAAGCTGAACGCGCCCCAGGTGGTATGCCAGCCGAACAGGGTGATCGGCAGCTGCACCAGGTAGTTGCTGGCGATGATGATAAGAATATGGAAGGCGATCAGGCCAGCCAGCACGGGCCGACTGACCGACGCAGGAATCAGGGTCATGTCGATGTCCTTTTTCATGGAGTGGGGTTAGGGAACCCACTGCCGCAGCCGACATGGCCGCGAGCGGCGCGCATTCTAGCGCGTTGTTGACCCGCGGGATAGGTTTTCCCGCAGATGACCAAACCGCTCGGATGGAAGGTCGCGCCGCCGCTGACTCAGGCTTCCGGCACCACCCGCTTGGCCAGCTGGAAATGCCGCTGCCAATACGAGTTGTTGAGGAAGTCGATACGCACGTTGGTGCCACGGCGCGGCGCGTGGACGAAGCGGCCCTCACCGATGTAGATGGCCACGTGATCCACCGAGCGGCTGCGAATGCGGAAGAACAGCAAATCGCCCGGCTGCAGATCACTGCGCTTCACCGAAGGTGCGTCCAGGCGCGACAGCGCGCGGGAGGTGCGCGGCAGGTCGAGGTCGTCCTGAGTCTTGAAGGCGTATTGCACCAGGCCGCTGCAATCGAAACCGTGGCGCAGGCTGGTACCACCCCAGCGATAAGGCGTGCCCAACGCGCCGAGGGCGCGGTCGATCACTTCGCTGGACGGTTTTGGCGCAACCGCTGGCGCGCTGGCAGGAAGGGTGTGGATACGAAAGGTGGCGGAGGCTTGGGTACAAATTCCCAGTAAAAGAGCGCCTCCCAGGCAAAGTGACATGAAGAACTTATTCAAACCCAGTGACCCTGGTGATTGGCCTTTGCGCGGAAGCCCTTCCGAATCAAGGCATTGCATCGGAAACGAGCCTCCTGCCCATCCCGGAGACGGACTGCCAGGAAAAGTCTTTGGTTCATTTCCAAGGCGACGAGCCGACGAACGGTTTACCGCTGATACCTTCGTATTCCCAACCAATCGCGTCCAATCACGACTCGGAGGTTGAGCCTCTAACCCTCGGCCGTTAAGGTCGCGGAGCGACTCATCTTCGGAAAGGATTCACTCATGACGCTCAAAGCTTTCCTGCTCGGCGCCTCGCTCCTGGCACTCGCCCACGGCGCCCAGGCGCAGACCGAAAACACCAGCTGTTCCACGGTGACCCTGGCCGATCCCGGTTGGAGCGACATCGCCGTGACCAATGGCATCGCCAGCCTGCTGCTCGACGGCTTGGGCTACAAAGCGCAGACGCGCACCCTGGCCGTGCCGATCATCTTCGCCGGACTACAGAAAGGGCAGGTCGACGTGTTCCTCGGCAACTGGATGCCGGCAGGCCAGCATGACTACGACCGCTACGTGGCCAGCGGACAGATCGACAAGGTAGTGGAAAACCTCGGCGGCACCGAATACACCCTGGCCGTGCCGACTTACGCCTATGAAGCTGGCGTGAAAGACTTCAACGACCTCGCCAAATTCGCCGACAAGTTCGGCAAGAAGATCTACGGTATCGGCTCCGGCTCGCCGGCCAACGACTACATCCGCCAGATGATCGCCGGCAACGAGTTCGGCCTCGGCGACTGGCAGCTGGTGGAATCCAGCGAGCAGGCGATGCTGGTACAAGTCGGCCGCGCGGTGAAGCGCGACGAGTTCGTGGTGTTCCTCGGCTGGACTCCGCACCCGATGAACGTGCAGTTCGATATGCAGTACCTCAAGGGCGGCGAGAAATTCTTCGGCAGCACTGGCTCGGTCAACACTCTGGCGCGCAAGGGCTATGTGGCCGAATGCCCGAACGTAGGCAAGCTGCTGACCAACCTGAAGTTCACCCAGGAGATGGAGAACACCATCATGGACGACGTGCTCAACCGCAAGGTAGCCAACGCCACGGCGATCAAGAACTGGATCAAGGCCAACCCGCAGGTGCTCGATGGCTGGCTGGAGGGCGTGAAAACCCGTGATGGCGGTGAAGGGCTGGCGGCGGTGAAAGCGAAGCTCTAGTCGTCCAGTTCGGCGGGCGCACCCGCCGTGTCCGCCTTGATGGTCTTGGTGACGATGTAGGTGAAGTAGCGCTCGATGCCCAGGTCTTCGAGCAACAGCTGATCGACGAAACGCTGGTAGTGGTCGATATCGCGAGCGCGGATCATCGCGATGTAGTCGACACCGCCGCCGGTGGCGTAGCAGAAGCCCACCTCCGGTGCCTCGCTCAGGCGCTGCTCGAAGCGGCGCATATCCTGCGCGGTGTGGCGGGCGAGTGTGATTTCCACCAGCACCTGCTGGCTGCGAAATAGCGCCGCCCAGTCGATCTGCGCGCGGTAGCCCTTGATCAACCCGGCACTTTCCAGCTTGCGCACCCGCTCCCAGGCCGGCGTCACCGAGAGGTTGATCGCCTCGGCCAGGGCCGACTTGGTGATCCGCCCGTCCTCGGCGAGGATGCGCAGGATCTTCAGGTCATAGCGGTCGAGCTTGTGCATCGGTTTCTCGGTTGGCTAAGGGTTTAAAGATGTAGAGGCCAGTTCGCGGCTAAAGCCCCCTCCCACTGTCTGCGTCTCTTGTGGGAGGGGCTTTASCCGCGACCGTTTCTAGTCCACCACCTCGGCGATGACCGCGAGGGTATCACCACTTTTCACCAGCCCCGGAAAATGCCGCGCAGCGAGCAGGCCGCTGCGTTTGGCACGGTACTCGGTGGCCGGTGCGCCAGTACGACGCGCACTGTGCACCCGCGCGATCACCTCGCCCTTCTCCACGGTATCACCGAGGTCGCGGCACATTTCCAGCAGGCCATCGTCCTCACTGGCGACGAAGCAGTCGCCGTCGGGCATATCCAGCATTACCGACTTGCCGGCCTCGATCTCGCCTTGCAGCAAGCCGAAATGGATCAGCAGGTTGCGCACGCCGCGCTCAGCGATAGCCAGGCTTTTCGCCGTGCTGCTGCCGCCGCCGCCCAGTTCGGTGGTGACGAATACCTTGCCCTGTTCCTCGGCCGCGGTGTCGTACATGCCCACTGCGTCCAGTTCCAGCATTCGCATGCAGTAGGGCGCGGCGAACGCGCGCATGCCAGCGGCGCAGGCGGCGTCCTGCGCCTTGTCCGGCAGAACGTGGCAGGCGGCGAAGGGCAGGAAATCCAGGGTCTTGCCGCCCGAATGGATATCCAACACCACGTCGGCCATGGGCAGCAGGCTGCGCTGGAAGTAATCGGCGATCTTCTGCGTCACCGTGCCGTCCGGCTTGCCAGGAAAGCTGCGGTTGAGGTTGCCCTTGTCGATGGGCGAGGTACGGGTGCCCGCCTGCACCGCCGGAGTGTTCATGAACGGCACGATGATCACCCGGCCACTGACGTCCTCGGCGCGCAGGCGCTGGGCCAGCTTGCTCAACGCCAGCGGGCCTTCGTATTCGTCGCCATGGTTGCCGCCGGTTAGCAGCGCGGTGGGGCCGCTGCCGTTCTTCACCACGGTCACCGGGATCATCACCGCGCCCCAGGCCGAATCATCGCGGGAATAGGGCAGCTTGAGGAAGCCGTGTTGCACGCCATCACGGTCGAAATCGACCGTGGGGCTGATGGGGTTGTCGCGTAAAGAGGTCATTTACGACATTCCACGTAGGGTGGACATGCCGAAGGCTTGTCCACCGTTGAGGTGAATGGGTGGAGTGGAAAACGCTTTCGCGGCTGAAGCCGCTCCCACAGAGATCAATCCTTCACGAACAGCTTGCGCGGCACGCCGCAGAAGGTTTCCACGCCGCTGTCGGTGATCAGGATCGATTCGGTGATTTCCAGGCCCCAGTCGTCCAGCCACAGGCCGGGCATGAAGTGGAAGGTCATCCCCGGCTGCAGCACGCTCTCGTCACTCGGGCGCAGGCTCATGGTGCGCTCGCCCCAGTCCGGTGGATAACTGATACCGATGGGGTAGCCGCAGCGGCTGTCCTTGTGGATGCCGAACTTCTCCAGCACCTTGAAGAAGGCGCGGGCGATGTCGCCGGTGGTGTTGCCCGGCTTGGCTGCTTCCAGGCCGGCGGCGATGCCTTCGACCACGGCCTTCTCGCCGTCGAGGAAATGCTGCGGCGGCTTGCCCAGGTAGATGGTGCGCGACAGCGGGCAGTGATAGCGCTTGTAGCAGCCGGCGATCTCGAAGAAGGTGCCGGCGCCGCTGATCATCGGCGAGTCGTCCCAGGTCAGGTGCGGCGCGCTGGCATCGGCGCCGGTGGGCAGCAACGGGACGATGGCCGGATAGTCGCCGCCATGGCCGTCTGCACCAAGGATACCGGTGCGGTAGATCTCGGCGACCAGCTCGTTCTTGCGCAGGCCCGGCTCGATCTTGTCGAAGATCGCCGCATGCATTTTCTCGACGATCTTCGCCGCGACGCGCATGTAAGCAATCTCGGTGGGCGACTTGATCGCCCGCTGCCAGTTGACCAAGGCGGTGGAGTCGACAAAACGCGCGTTGGGCAGATTGCGCTGCAGCGAGCCATAGGCGGCGGCGCTGAAGTAGTAGTTGTCCAGCTCGACGCCGATGGCGAGCTTATCCCAGCCACGCGCGGCGATGACTTCCTTGGACAGGTAGTCCATCGGGTGGCGCTCGGTGGACTGCACGTAGTGGTCGGGGTAGCCGACGATGTTGCTCGGCTGCATGAATACCGTGCGCTTGGCACCGTTGGCGTCCTGGCCGCGACCGTACCAGACCGGCTCGCCATCGAGCGCCAGCAGCACGCACTGGTGCACGTAGAACGACCAGCCGTCATAACCGGTGAGCCAGGCCATGTTGGACGGATCGGTGACGATCAGCAGCTCGATGCCCCTGGCCTGCATGGCGTTGCGCGTCTTGGCCAGGCGCTGGGCATATTCCTCCCGGCTGAAGGGGAGGTTGACGACGATTTCGGACATTGCGTTGCCCTCGTGATGGAACGGTTATTCAGGCGCGGCGTGCCGCGCCCGCAGGTTTCAGGAATCGAAACTGAGGCCTTTGCCGGCCGCGACGGCGCGCTGGTAGGCAAGACTGGCGATGGCGGTGTCCTGAGCGCCGGTGCCGGTCAGGTCGCACAGGGTGATCTGCTCGGGCGCGGTGCGACCGGGACGCTGGCCGGCGATGACCTGGCCGAGCTCGGCGAAGTCATCCTCGGCATGCACCAGGCCGGCGGCGATGGCGTGATTGAGCTCACCGAGCACGCGGGTCTGACTCAGGCGGTCGGCCACGTAGGCATCGACCCGCGCCAGCACGGCCGGAGCGATCTCGTTCTTGTGCTCGGCATCCGAGCCCATGGCGGTGATATGCAGGCCGGAGCGCAGGTGTTGCGGCTGGATCAGCGGCTCGCGACTAGGCGTGGTGGTGATGGCGATATCGGCGCCATCCAGCGCCGCGTCGACGCTGTCTACCGCGCGCGTATCGTCCAGCTCGGCGGCCATGGCCTGGGCCTTGGCGGGATCGCGCGCCCAGATACGTACCTCGCGCACCTCGCGCACCAGGCGCAGGGCTTGCAACTGCAGGCGCGCCTGCTCACCGGCACCGAGGATGGCGACCACCTTGGCATCTTCGCGGGCCAGCCATTTGGCGGCAATGGCGCCGGCGGCGGCAGTGCGCACGGCAGTGAGGTAGCCGTTATCCAGCAGCAGCGCATCGGCCAGGCCGGTCTGTGCCGAGAACAGCATCATCAGGC
Organism: Pseudomonas sp. zfem001; assembly: GCF_032621725.1. NCBI lineage: Bacteria > Pseudomonadati > Pseudomonadota > Gammaproteobacteria > Pseudomonadales > Pseudomonadaceae > Pseudomonas > Pseudomonas sp. zfem001. The sequence goes on from NZ_JAVYJI010000004.1 coordinate 112,094, forward strand.
CATTGAGGCTGGGCAGGCCAAGCTTGGGGTTGTCGAAGAAACCGGGGCTGACCTTGATCGCGAAGTGCGCCACGCCGGGCAGGTAAGCGGTCTTCACGTCTACCTCGCCGTTATGCTCGGGCACGTCCAGACGCAGGATCGGCGGCATCGCCACGGCGGCAGTGGCCAGCAGGCGGAAGGCGTTTTCCACCACTTCGAGGCTGTCGCTGTCGAGGCCGACGCAGTCGCGCAGGTCGGCCTGGTTGAGAATCAGGGTCTTGGCCATGGGGACTCCTCAGGCGTCTGCGCCATTGAGCACGCGCAGGTGCTGATCGATATCGATATTGCGGCCGCTGATCACTACCACCACCGGGCCACGCGGCTCGATCAGGCCGTCGAGCAGGGCGGCGATACCGACCGCCGCCGCGCCCTCGACCACCAGCCTTTCTTCGCGGTAGGCGTGACGAATGCCACGGGCGATGGAAGCTTCGTCGAGCAGGTGAACCTGGTCGCACAGCTCGCGGGTGATGGAATAGGTGAAGCGGTTGTCCAGGCCGATGCCGCCGCCGAGCGAGTCGGCCAGGGTTGGCAGTTCCTCCACTTCGACTGGCTCACCAGCCTCGAGGCTGGCGTGCATCGCCGCACCCAGTTGCATGCTGATGCCGTGGGTACGAATGGCCGGGCTGGCCGTCTTGATCGCCAGCGCCACCCCGGCGAACAAGCCGCCGCCGGACAGCGGCACCAGCACTTCGCAAACGTCGGGACACTGCTCGAGAATCTCCAGGCCCAGGCTGCCCTGGCCGGTGATCACATGCGGGTGGTCGAAGGGCGGGATAAATGCGGCGCCCTGCTCGCGGGCGATACGCAGGGCTTCGAGCTGGGCATCGTCCTGGCTGCGGCCTTTGATAACCACCTCGGCGCCCAACTCGCGAATGGCACGCACCTTGTTCTGCGGCACAAGCTCGGAGAGGCAGACAATGGCCTTCACGCCCTGCTGCGAGGCGGCGAAGGCAAGCGCACGGCCATGGTTGCCGGTGGAGGCCGTAACCACGCCGAGGCGCTTCTGCTCGGCATCCAGCTGCGCGACCGCGTTGCTCGCGCCGCGCAGCTTGAAACTGCCGGTGGCCTGCTGCGACTCCAGCTTCAACCACACCGGCACACCGGCCAGGCGACTCAGGCTGGGCGAATGTTCCAGCGGCGTCTGGCGCACCAGGCCGGCAATGCGCTGGCGGGCCTTGAGTAGATCATCGGCGGTGATGGAAGACATGGCGCACGTTCCGAGAAGGTGTGCGGCCGAGTGTATGAGCGGGAAATTGAGTGGCTGAATGTACTAGGACGATTTTTTATCTGGGCGTTTGTACCGTGTGGAAATCGGTGCGCACGGCGCACCCTACAGCCCCGTCGACCGTAGGGTGCGCCGCGCGCAACAGCTTGTAGCCCTCTCCCGCAAGCGGGAGGGGCTGATCGGCATGATGGGCAAAATTGTAGGGGCGGCTGGGCGGCATTCCGCTTCAGCCGCGAAGCTCTTCAACAGCGCTAAAAATCATGCACCTTAGGGTACTGCTCGAAGACGTCACGCACGATCTGCACGCCCTGGCGCATCTTCGCTTCGCTGCATTCGGCGCCGACGCACAGGCGCACCGCGCGCGGCCGTGGCATACCGGGCGGGACGAAGGGATCGGGCAAGGTCAGCGCGACGTTGCGCCGGCGCAGTTCGCGCAGCAGGCCGTCGGTTTCCCATCCTTCGGGCACACGCAGCCAGCTGTTGAGCGAATAGGGGTGGTTGCCGATCAGGTGCTCACCCAGCTCCTGCTCCACCAGCGCCTGCCGGTTGGCCAGCAATTGCCGCTGCAACTGCACCAGATCCTCAGCCTCGCCCGAGTCGATCCAGCGCGTGGCGATCTCACCGAGCAACGACGGCGCCATCCAGCTGTTGACCCGCAGGATGCTCTCGGTGCGCAGGGCCAGGCGCTTGGGCATCACCAGGTAGCCGATGCGCAGGCCGGTGAGCACCGACTTGGTCATGCTGGTGCAGTAGAACGACAGCTCCGGCGCGTAATGGCTGAGCGGCCGCGTGGCCTGCTGTCCGGCCAGCAGCGGGCCGTAGACGTCGTCCTCGATGATGTACACGCCATAGCGTCGGGCGATCTCGGCGATCTCGCGGCGACGCTCGTCGGGCATCAGTGCGCTGGTCGGGTTGTTCAGATTGGGCGTGCAGACCAACGCGGTAATCCGCTCGTTGCCGCACATGTCCTCGAAGTGCTCGGGGTTGAGGCCGTAGCGATCCATCTCCAGGCCCTTGAGGGTGAAGCCGAGCACCTGCGAACTGCCGATGGCGCCGTGGTCGGTCAGGCCTTCGCAGAGCACCACGTCATCCGGGCCGGCCAGGGTGGCCAGGGCGAGGAAAATACCGTGGGCGGCGCCGCTGGTCAGCAGCACATCCTCGATGCCGACATCCATACCCAGGCGCGCCAGCCAGCGCACCGCGGCCTCGCGCTGGTGCTGCATGCCGGCAATCGGGCGGAAGGCGTGAATCCACGGCTGGTCCGGCTCCTGCGCCAGCTCCATGCAGGTCTGCCGCCACAGGCGGTCGTGATCGGCCGTATGCAGGATGCGCGCGTTGGAAAAGTCCATCAGCGCCTGCTCGGTTTGATCGAGCATGCTGGTGGCCACGCGCTCGCTGGTGCGCCGCGAGACGAAGCTGCCACGGCCCACCTCGCAACGCACGCGGCCCTGGCGTTCCAGCTCCTTGTAGGCGTTGGTCACGGTCTGCACGCTGATGCCCAGCGCATCTGAAACCTGACGTTGCGGCGGCAACCGTTGACCGTCGATCAGGGTACCCTGTTCGATATCGGCGGCGACCGCCTGGACCAGCAGCTTGTATTTCGATTCGCCCGGGCGAGCGTTGGCCAGGGCCTTCTTCCAGTTGTGCATCGATGGCTCCTCCGGCGACTGCGTTCAAGCATCCCGCGTGAAGCGTTACGATTCAATTGTCCTAGTGCAATGCCGTAGCCAAAAAAGCCTTTGTATGCTCGGCCCAAGGGTGGAAAACAGTGCCTCAGGCAACTCAAAAGAACACCACCCGGCGCAGGCCTACTGCGCACCAACGCTCTTGATTTACCTGCCTCCTAACACAGCACGCCGCCGTTGGCGGACTACAAGAAACAGGAGAACACCAAGATGAGTAGCGTTATCCCCTCCCGCTTCGGCCGCCTCGCACTGGCCTGCGCCCTGCTCACCGGTCTCGCTGCCGGTGCCCAGGCCTCGACCCTGGACAAGGTCAAGGACAGCAGCAGCGTGCGTATCGGCTACGCCAATGAAACGCCGTTCGCCTACACCGCCCTCGATGGCAGCGTCACCGGCGAGTCGCCAGAGATCGTCAAGAAGATCTTCGAACGCATGGGCGTCGAGAAGATCAACCCGGTGCTCACCGAGTGGGGTTCGCTGATCCCCGGCCTGCGCGCCAGCCGCTTCGACCTGATCGCCGCCGGCATGTACATCACACCCGAGCGCTGCAAGCAGGTGCTGTTCACCGACCCGCACTACCAGTTGCCCGATACCCTGCTGGTGAAAACCGGCAACCCGAAGGACCTGCACAGCTACGAGGACATCGCCAAGAGCGGCGCCAAGGTGGCGATCATGTCCGGCACGGTGAACCTCGGTTATGCCCGCAGCGCTGGCATCACCGATGACCAGATCCTCCAGGTACCGGACACCACCGCGCAGCTGCAGGCCGTGCGCGCCGGTCGCGCCGACGCTGCAGTCGGCACTCAGCTGACCATGAAGGGCCTGGCCGACAAGGGCGGCGACAGCGTCGAAGCCATCGCCGAATTCAAGGACGATCCAGCCCACACCGGCTATGGCGCCCTGGCCTTCCGTCCGGAAGACAAGGACCTGCGCGATGCGGTGAATGCCGAGCTGAAGAAATGGATCGGCAGCGAAGAGCACCTGACCACGGTCAAGCCCTTCGGTTTCGACCAGTCCAACATCACCGACAAGACCGCCGCCGAACTCTGCGGCCAGTAATGAACGGACACGCCGCGCACTACGGTGCGCGGCGCGCTTTCGTGCATAGAGCGGTAGACATTCATGACCGATCTTCTTCCCCTGCTGCTGCAAGGCGCCTGGGTCACCGTGCAAGTCACCTTCTGGGGCTCGCTGCTGGCCATCGTCTCGGCTGTCATCGCCGCCCTCGGCCGGCTGTCGCCCATCGCCCCGCTGCGCTGGCTGGCGATCACCTACATCGAGATCTTCCGTGGCACCTCGCTGCTGGTGCAGCTGTTCTGGCTGTACTTCGTGCTGCCAATGCCACCGTTCAACGTCGAGATGAGCGCCTTCACCGTGGCCATCGTCGGCCTCGGCCTGCATATCGGCGCCTATGGCGCGGAAGTGATGCGCGGCGCCATCCGCTCGGTAGCCAAAGGTCAGTACGAGGCCTGCACGGCGCTGAACATGCGACCGTCGAAGCGTTTCCTGCGCATCATCCTGCCGCAGGCACTGCTGGCAGCGATCCCGCCAGGCACCAACCTGCTGATCGAGTTGCTGAAGAACACCTCGCTGGTGTCGCTGATCACCCTGTCTGACCTGGCCTTCCGCGCCCGTCAGCTGGATCAGGCGACCTTCATGACCCTGGAGATCTTCGCTCTGGCCCTGGTGCTGTATTTCCTCATGGCCCAGGTGATCAACCTCGGCATGCGCCTGCTGGAAAAACGCCTGAGCCGTGGCCGGATGCGCGGAGGCCTGCAATGAATTTCTTCGACTGGGATTTCGCCCTGAGCATCCTCCCGGATTTGCTCAAGGCCTCGCTCAATACCCTGCTGATCACCTTCGCCGGCTTCGCCATTGCCATCGTGCTCGGCCTGCTGCTGGCCATCGCCCGACGCAGCAAGCACCTGTGGCTGTCCTGGCCGGTGGCCGGGCTGATCGAGTTCATCCGCAGCACGCCGCTGCTGATCCAGGTGTACTTCCTGTTCTACGTGTTCCCCAACTACGGACTGAACCTCACCGCGCTGCAGGCAGGCATCCTCGGCATCGCCCTGCACTACGCCTGCTACACCGCCGAGGTGTATCGCGCCGGATTGGATGCCGTGCCGCGTGGCCAGTGGGAGGCGGTGACGGCGCTGAACATGTCGCCGCTATCGGCCTATCGGCAGATCATCCTGCCGCAGGCACTGCGGCCGATCCTGCCGGCGCTGGGCAACTACCTGGTGGCCATGCTCAAGGACACCCCGGTGCTGTCGGCCATCACCGTGGTGGAAATCATGCAACAAGCCAAGAACATCGGCTCGGAGAGCTTCCGCTACCTCGAGCCCATCACCATGGTCGGTCTCTTCTTCCTGCTGCTCAGCCTGGCCCTGGCCTGGTGCGTGCGGCGCGTGGAAGATCGCCTGGAGGTCACTGCCCGATGACTGCTTTTCTAAACTCTACAAACGCTGCAGGGAGTTCCTCCATGCCCCAGCCCATCGTTCGCTTCACCGACGTGACCAAGCGTTACGGCAACCTCACCGTACTCAACAAGCTCAATCTGGATGTCGCTCCCGGCGAGAAGGTGGCGATCATCGGCCCCAGCGGCTCGGGCAAGTCCACCCTGCTGCGCGCGTTGATGACCCTGGAGAGCATCGACGAAGGCGTGATCGCCGTCGATGACGAGCCGCTGACCCACATGCCCGGCCGCGACGGCCGCCTGGTGCCGGCCAGCGCCAGCCACCAGCGCAAGGTACGCGGCAAGATCGGCATGGTGTTCCAGAGCTTCAACCTGTTCCCGCACATGTGCGCGCTGCAGAACGTGATCGAGGCGCCGATGCAGGTGCTCGGCATGGGCAGGAAAGAAGCCACCGAACGCGCCGAGGACCTGCTGGCGATGGTCGGTCTGGGCGAAAAGCTGCGCCATTTTCCCTCACAGCTCTCCGGCGGTCAGCAGCAACGCGTGGCCATCGCCCGCGCGCTGGCGATGCGGCCCAAGGTGATGCTGTTCGACGAGGTGACCTCGGCACTCGACCCGGAACTGTGCGGCGAGGTGCTCAACGTGATTCGCCGCCTGGGCAGCGAGCACAACCTGACCATGCTGATGGTCACTCACCAGATGGGCTTCGCGCGCGAGTTCGCCGACCGCGTGTGCTTCTTCCACCAGGGCTGCATCCATGAGCAGGGCACGCCGGATCAACTATTCGGCAACCCGCAGCAGGAACGGACGAAGGCGTTTCTCAGCGCGGTGAACGAGGCGCACTGAGACGGACTGTGGGAGGCGCTTCAGCGGCGACGGGGTAGCAAGGCTGTCGCGGCTCTCAGAGCGCTCTGCCGTTTCCGTAGGAGCGGCTTTAGCCGCGATTTTTCGCGGATGAATCCGCTCCTACAGAATCAGGGCAATCCATTGGCATGCGTCAGCGAGACTAACGCGGCTGCCGCGCCTTTATCGCCGCCAGCATCTTCTGCGCCAGCGCAGCGTAATCACCATCGAAGTGGTGCCCACCCTTGATCATCAGGTGCTCGCCCGGGGCACCGGCTTCGGTGCAGCCGCTCTCGGCTGCTTCCTCGCTGCCGTAGATGCAGTACACCTTGGCCGCCGGCACCTTGCGCAGTTCGGGGCCAGTGGCCGCTTCCGCGCCATCCTTGCCGAGCCAGCCGCTGACGGCGATCTCGAAGCTGCCACTGCGGGCGAAGGCCAGCAGCAACATGGCGTCGATCTGCTGCTGATCACTGGCCGGCAGGCGGTTGTAGGTAGCCGGCAACACGTCGGCACCGAAGGAATAGCCGGCGAGCACGAAGCGCTTGATATGCCAGTTGTCGCGGTACTGCTGCATCAGTCGCGACAGGTCGGCGGCGCTCTGTTCCGGGCTCTTGTGCTGCCAGTAGTAACGCAGGGTGTCGATGCCCACCACCGGATAACCGGCAGCCGCCATGTGTTCGGCCGAGGCACGGTCCAGATCGCGCCAGCCACCATCACCGGAATAGAACAGGGTCAGGGTATCGGCCGGTTGCGCCGAGGGATGCTCGATCACTGGCATCGCCGCGCCCTGGCCGGCGAGCAGGTGCTGCAACTGATCGGCCAGCAGCGTTGGCAGCGGCGTGCCCAACGTACCGATGCGCGGCTCGCCGTTTTGCTGCTCACGCAGGAAGCGGGCGTTGTCATCACCCGGATTGTCGTTCCACAGGGCGATCCAGTGACCATGCTCCGCCCTTTGTGGCAGCGGCTCGACGCAATCGGATTTGGCCAGATCGAAGCCGACCGACAGCGCCTGAGCCTCGTCACTCTGCTGCGCCGCCAGCCAGCGCCAGGCCGAGGCTGCTGCCGGGCCGATACCGGCGACCAGTGTCGGCGCGCCGCCCAGCGCCTCGCTAGCCTGGCTGATCAGTTGCTGTTGCGCCTTGCAGTCGCCCGCAACGAAGGGCAATTGCAGCAAACGCAGATCGCCCACTTCGGCAAAGCGCCGTAGCGTGGTTTCGTCCAGCGCCTGGTCGGTCGGCGCGAGCAGCAGCACACGCTGACGCGCCTCGCCCTGGCTCAGCAGTTGCGCCGAGGTACCCTGAATCTGCAGCGTCTCGAACTGCGTGGTGCCACGCATCGACCACCACCAACCCGCCGCGCCTGCCGCCAGGGCAACCACCATCAACACGCCACCCAGCGTCCTTGTCGTCCCGCTCATCTCAACGCCTCACCAGTCCACCCAGGCCGCCCGCGATCAACGTGGCGGTGTCGGCCAATGCCACCCAAGGGTCGAGCCCGGCCGGCACGGCCAGGTAACGCGGCTCCCACTGCGGCAGGAACTTGTCCTTGAAGCGGCGCAGGCCCTGGAAGTTGTAGAAGTTCTCGCCACGGTCAAACACCAGCGCGCCGAGACGTAGCGGCAGCGGCGCGCCCTTGCGCGTCTGCAGGCCGGCCAGCGGCACCATGCCGAGGCTGAAGCGCGCATAGCCCTCGCTCTGAAACTGCTGGATCAGGCCAAGCATGAGAAATTCCATGGTCGACTTCGGCGCATCCGGCAGCACGCGCATCAGATCGAGGCTGGCCACAGCACGCGTCTCGCATTCCAGCAAGTTGGCGAAGGCCACCGCGCGGCCCTCGAAGCGCACCACCACGACACGAAAATGCGCCAGGTATTCGGGGCTGAAGCGGCCCAGGGAAAACCCCTTCTCGCGCACGTTCTTGCCCTGCAACCAGGCATCGGAAATCGCCTGCAGCTCCTCCATCGGCACCTGACCGGGGGCGTGGAATTCCAGGCTCAAGCCATCGCGTTGACCACGATTCCAGGTGTAGCGCAGCGCTTTCATCTCCTTGCCGTTGCTGGCCAGATCGAAGGTTTTCAGATCCACCAGTGCCTCTTCACCGAGCTTCAGCGCAGTCAGGCCGATGTCGATATAGCCGGGCAGGTTCTCCGCGCGCACCTGATAGAACACCGGCCGCGCATGGTGGCGGTCGCAGAGGTCACGGAACTGCCAGATCAGCTCGGCACGCGCAGCCGGCGGACCGATCGGGTCGAACAGTGCCACCAGGCTGCGCCCGCGACGGGCGTACATGAGGAAGGCTTCGCTATCTGGATGGAACAGCAGCGCCTTGTCACCGCTCAGCGCCAGGCCACCTTCCGGCTGACGCGAGGCCTGGACGATGGCACGGGCGCGCAGCAACGCCTCCCCGTCTGGCAGGCTGATACTTGGCGGCGTGGCGCGCAGCAGCCAGGTCAGGCCGACTGCCAGCAGCACCAGCGCACTGCCCAACGCCGCACGCAGACCGCGCGGGGCATTGGCATCCAGCTCGAACTGCCACCACAGCTGATGGCTGTAGGCAACATCCTGATAAGCGAACAACAGTAGCCAGACCGAAGCGCCGATCACCCCGGCCGTGGCCGCCAGTACCAGGCCAGAGGCCGGCACATCCATCAACCGACTACGCCGGTAGAACTCGCGGCGAAACAGCGCCAGCAAGCCGGCGATGGCCGCAAGGGCCAGGGCCTCCGGCCAGTCGAAGCCCTTGAGCAGCGACAACACCACGCCCAGGCAGAGCAGCACCAGGGTCAGTGCCCAGGCCGCCGACAGGCGCCGACGCAACCCTTGCGCCAGCAGCAGGCAAAGCGTGCCGACCAGGCTGGCCGCCAGGTGCGAGGCCGCCACCAGTTGCGGCGGCATGAGGAAACCCAATGCCTCCAGGCGTTCGTCCATGGTCGGCGTCACCCCGGAGAACAGCAACACCGCACCGGCGCAGAACACCAGCAGCGCCAGCAGGGGTACCGCCATACCACTGGCCATGCGCGCCACCTGCCGCGGGAACCACAGACGACGCGCCTCGGCGGCCAGCAGCAGGAGCCCAGCCGCCACCAGCGGCAAAATCACGTAGAGCAGCCGATAGAGCAGCATCGCCGCGACCAATCCGGCCGGATCGATGCGCGAGGAGAAAGCTGCCAGCAGCACCGCCTCGAACACCCCGACGCCACCCGGCACATGGCTGAGCACACCGGCTGCCAGCGCCAGCATGTAGATCAGCACGAAGGAGGAAAAAGGTGGTGCCTCGGGCAGCAACAGGTACAGCACGCTGGCGGCAATCAGCACATCCAGGCTGCTGATCAACAGTTGCGTCAGACTCATGCGCAGGCCCGGCAAGCGCAGGCTGAAACGCCCGAGATCCACCTGCCAGCAACCGGGTGCGGGTCGCTCGGCAAGGCGTTTACGGCTGACCAGTAGCCCCACCACCAGCGCCACGAGCAATATCGCAACAGCCAGCACTGCCAGCACAGGCTCGGACAGGCGCAACGCGGCCGAGGCATCCTCAAGATCGAACAGGGCCGCCAGCGCCGCGAGAATCGGCAGGCTGACACCGAGCGACAGGCTGGCGAACAGGCTCATGCGCGCCACATCGCCCGCGCTCAGCCCATTGCGCCCGTACAGGCGGTAGCGCACCGAACCACCGGACAACGCCGACAGGCCCACGGCATTGCCGATGGCAAAAGCGCAGAAACCGCCGAGCGCCAGGGTCGGCGGCGGCAGATCGACGTTTGCATAGCGGCTGGCTGACCACTCGTAGGCGAGCATCACCAAAAAGCCCAGCACGGTGGCCAGCAAGGCGCCGAGCAAGGCCTGCGGCGGCACAGCCGCCAGGGATTCACGCACCTGATCCGGATTGATCTCGCGCACCAGGTGCCAGCAGGCGACCAGCGCCAGACCGAACAACAGCAGCGAAAGGCCGAGGCCGATCAGGTGTCGGTTGCGTTGCAGCCAGCCGGATTGGGGAGAGGGAGGAAGATCTGGCGCGCCTGCGCTTTCAGCGGGAAGTTCGGGTACCGCTCGACTCATGTCGAAAACGCCTCTGATGGACGCCACCTCGGAGTGAGGCCTAGATCAGAGTGTAGATGTAACAAAATGTTCCGCAGCTTCGAAACATTCCTGACGCAAGTCCAGATTGGCTGGCGCGGCTCAGGCCTCGCCGAGAAAACGCAAGCCCGCCCCTTCAGCATCCACGCGCATCACTTCCATCTTCAATACCGGCGCAGGGAAGGGCAAATCCTGCACCTGGCCGATAACTTCGGTGCCGACCGACAAGCTGGCCATGTCCGGGTGCTTCACGTAAACACCGCTATCGGACAGGTCACGAGTCTGCGCCAACAGCTCGCCGAAGCTGGGGTGGCTGATCTTGATCCGGCACTTCATCGGGGTACGCACCTGCTGGCGCTGGTTCGGCATGACGGCTCCGGGGGATAGGCGGGCGATGCAGCCTTTAATAACGCAAAATCGAAGCAATTCCCAACGCTCGACAGAAAAAAGGCGCCATCGAGGCGCCTTCGTTCATCATCGTGCTCAGTGGCAGTACGTCAGTACCACTTGGCCTCGCCCTCGGGGCGTTTCTTGAAGCGCTTCATGCTCCACATGTACTGGCTCGGGTAGTTACGCACGTAACGCGATACCACTTCGCTCATCGCCGCCACGCCTTCTTCGACGTTCTCGCTGTACATGCCTTCGGGGGCCGCCTCGAGGATAACCTTGTAGCCGCTGCCATCCGGCAGGCGCAGCGCATGCAGGAACACGCCGACCGCCTTGCCACCAGTGAGCATGCTCGGCACGAACTTGCTGGTCAGCGCGGTGGTGCCGAGGAAGGGTACGAAAACACCCGACGAACGGCTTGGCTCCGGGTCGGCCGGAATACCCACGGCGCCGCCTTTGCGCACTTCCTTGATGACGCTGAGGATGCCTTCCTTGGTCGACGGCGCGACGCGGTTACCCATCTGCACGCGCTGCTGCTGGAGCAGCTCATCGACGGCCTTGAGCTTGGGCGGGCGGTAGAAAATGATTGGTTTGCACTGGTTGCAGTAAAAGTGGTTGAGCACTTCCCAGTTGCCTAGGTGGCTGGTGATGCCGACCACGCCCTTGCCGGATACCAGAGCCTGTTGCAGCACCTCCAGGCCCTCGACTTCGCGCACCAGCTTGAGCGATTTCTGCGCCGGCCAGATCCAGGCGCAGGCGCTTTCGGTCAGGGTCTTGCCGATGTCCTTGAGGCTTTGCCCGACCAGTTTGTCCAGTTCGGCCTGATTCAGCTCCGGGAAGCACTTGCTCAGGTTGATGCGCACCACGTCACGCGAACCGTTCGGCAGCTTCCACATCAGCCAGCCGATGGCATTGCCCACGGCCTGCACGGCACGCCAGGGCAGCAGTGCGAACAGACGCAGGAACCCGACCACCAGGGCGCCCTTGAGTTTTTCCACGAGAGACTCCAAGCGTTTCTGCAAAGCGCCCAGTTTAACAGGACGTTCAAAAACGTTGGTGAGGCAGGCAAGACAAGGCGTAACGGCCAGGACCAGCTCAGTCAGTAAAGGCTCGTCCGCAGCCGCCGTTGCAGATCGCGCTCGTAGGCCTCGACGTCGAATTCCTCATAGATGCAGCGGAAGATATCGCCCGCGCTCGGCAGGCTGGCGCGCTCCACCTGGCGCGATGCATCCCACAGACCGGAACGCACTGCCGCCTTGGAGCACTGGAAGTAGCAGCTGTCGATATGGATGCGCAGTACGCTGCGCGGCAGCTTGTCCTGGGCACGGCCCAATTCCAGCAGCTCGGGGTCGAGGGATATTTCGGCACGGCCGTTGACCCGCAGACTCTCGCCCACGCCCGGAATCAGGAACAGCAGCGCCACCTGCGGGTTGAGCAGGATATTGCGCAGGCTGTCGATGCGGTTGTTGCCGGGGCGATCCGGCAGCAGCAGGGTCTGGTCATCGAGGATGTGCACGAACCCCGGCGCATCACCACGCGGCGAGCAATCCAGGCCATCCAGGCCGACGCTCGCCAGCACCACGAAGGGCGACGCCTCGATCAATGCGCGGTAGGGTTCGATCAGTCGCGGCAGCTCCTTGCGCCGCGAGCGCTCGTGGCTTTCCCCATACAGCGCCTGCAGTTGGTCCAGCGTGGTGATGGTAGTGGTCATGGCGCCCTCAGTTGCGCATAGCGATCGCAGTCAGTGGTGTGGTCCATCACCATACCCGTGGCCTGCATGAAGGCATAGCAGATGGTCGGCCCGACGAAGGTAAAGCCGAGCTTCTTCAACGCCTTGCTCATCGCTTCGGCCTCGGGCGTCACCGCCAGCATCTGGCTACGGTCGCTGAAGTGGTTGATCTTCGGCACACCGCCCACGAAAGACCAGAGCAGCGTTACCGGGTCGTCCAGCTTCAGCCAGGCCTGAGCGTTCTGCCGCACGGCCTTGAGCTTGAGGCGGTTGCGGATGATGCCGGGGTCCTGCATCAGCACTTCGATCTCTTCATCGCTCAAGCGCGCCAGACGCTCGGGGTCGAAGCCGTGCAGCACCTGGCGATAGCGCTCGCGCTTCTTCAACACGGTGATCCACGACAGGCCGGCCTGCGCGCCTTCGAGCAGCAGCATCTCGAACAGATGGCCAGCATCGCGCTGCGGCACGCCCCATTCCTCGTCGTGATAGGCCTGGTACAGCGGATCGTCGGTACACCAGAAGCAGCGCGGCATGATCGTAGGCCTCGGTTAGGGGTCGAAGCGACGACTATAGCGGCAAAATAACTGGATATAAATACAGTTTCATACGACTTGAATGATGCCGATGTGCCGTACCCTGCGGCCTGCGCCGAGTTTCGATATACTCCCCGGCTTTCCCTCGCAAGCCTCCACAGGTGATTTTTTCGTGAGCCAGACCAAGCCTGCCGTGCGCACCTTCCAGGACCTGATCCTGGCCCTGCAGAACTACTGGGCCGAGCAGGGCTGCGTGGTGCTGCAACCCTACGACATGGAAGTAGGCGCCGGCACCTTCCACACCGCCACCTTCCTGCGCGCCATCGGCCCGGAGACCTGGAACGCCGCCTACGTGCAGCCTTCGCGTCGCCCCACCGACGGCCGCTATGGCGAAAACCCCAACCGCCTGCAGCACTACTACCAGTTCCAGGTGGTCTTGAAGCCCAACCCAGAGAACTTTCAGGAGCTGTACCTGGGTTCGCTTAAGGCCATCGGCCTCGACCCGGAAGTGCATGACATCCGCTTCGTCGAAGACAACTGGGAATCGCCGACTCTCGGCGCCTGGGGTCTGGGCTGGGAAATCTGGCTCAACGGCATGGAAGTCACCCAGTTCACCTACTTCCAGCAGGTCGGTGGCATCGAGTGCTATCCGGTGACCGGCGAGATCACCTACGGCCTGGAGCGCCTGGCCATGTACCTGCAGGGCGTCGACTCGGTCTATGACCTGATCTGGACTGACGGCCCGTTCGGCACCGTGACCTACGGCGACGTGTTCCACCAGAACGAAGTGGAGCAGTCCACCTACAACTTCGAGCACGCCAACGTCGAGAAGCTGTTCGAGCTGTTCGACTTCTACGAGAGCGAAGCCAACCGCCTGATCGAGCTTCAGCTGCCGCTGCCGACCTACGAGATGGTGCTCAAGGCCTCGCACACCTTCAACCTGCTCGACGCCCGCCGCGCCATCTCGGTAACCGCGCGCCAGCAGTACATCCTTCGCGTGCGCACCCTGGCCCGCGCCGTGGCGCAAAGCTACCTGCAAGCGCGCGCCAAGCTCGGCTTCCCCATGGCCACCCCCGAACTGCGTGATGAAGTACTGGCCAAGCTGGAGGCGCAAGCATGAGTGCACACGATTTCCTGGTCGAACTGGGCACCGAAGAGCTGCCACCGAAAGCCCTGAAGAGCCTCGGTGATGCCTTCCTCGCCGGTATCGAGAAAGGCCTCAAGGGCGCCGGCCTGGGCTACACCGCCAGCCGTGTGTATGCCGCGCCGCGCCGCCTGGCGGTGCTGATCGAGCAGCTCGAAGAGCAGCAGGCCGACCGCAGCATGAACCTCGACGGCCCGCCCATCCAGGCCGCCTTCGATGCCGACGGCAACCCGACTCAGGCCGCCCTGGGCTTCGCCCGCAAGTGTGGCGTGGACATCGCCGAGATCGACCGCAGTGGCGCGAAACTGCGTTTCGCCCAGCACATCCCCGGCCAGCCGGCGCTGAACCTGCTGCCGACCATCGTGCAGGACTCGCTGAACGACCTGCCGATTCCCAAGCGCATGCGCTGGGCCGCACGCCGCGACGAGTTCGTGCGTCCGACCCAGTGGCTGGTGATGCTGTTCGGCGACGCCGTGGTCGACTGCGAGATCCTCGCGCAGAAAGCCGGTCGCGTCTCCCGCGGCCACCGCTTCCACGCCAACCACGACGTGCGCATCAGCAGCCCGGCCAACTACGCCGAAGATCTGCGCAGCGCCTATGTGCTGGCCGACTTTGCCGAACGCCGCGAGATCATCAGCCGCCGCGTCGACGAACTGGCTGCCGCCGAGCAGGGCAGCGCCATCGTGCCGCCAGCGCTGCTGGATGAAGTCACCGCCCTGGTCGAATGGCCGGTGCCGCTGGTCTGCTCGTTCGAGGAACGCTTCCTCGAGGTGCCGCAGGAAGCACTGATCAGCACCATGCAGGACAACCAGAAGTACTTCTGCCTGCTCGATGCGAACGGCAAGCTGCTGCCGCGCTTCATCACCGTGGCCAACGTCGAGTCCAAGGACCCGGCGCAGATCGTCTCCGGTAACGAGAAGGTCGTGCGTCCACGTCTGACCGACGCCGAGTTCTTCTTCAAGCAGGACAAGAAGCAGAAGCTCGAAGGCTTCAACCAGCGCCTGGCCAACGTGGTGTTCCAGGCCCAGCTGGGTTCGGTGTTCGACAAGGCTCAGCGTGTCTCGGCGCTCGCCGGTTTCATCGCCCGCGAAGTCGGTGGCGACGCCCAGCGCGCCGCCCGTGCCGGCCTGCTGAGCAAGTGCGACCTGGCCACCGAGATGGTCGGCGAATTCCCCGAGATGCAGGGCATCGCCGGTTACTACTACGCGCTCAACGACGGTGAGCCGCAGGACGTCGCCCTGGCCCTGAACGAGCAGTACATGCCGCGCGGTGCCGGCGCCGAACTGCCGAGCACTTTGACCGGTGCCGCGGTGGCGGTGGCCGACAAGCTCGACACCCTGGTCGGCATCTTCGGCATCGGCATGCTGCCGACCGGCTCTAAAGACCCCTACGCTCTGCGTCGCGCCGCCCTCGGCGTGCTGCGCATCCTGATCGAGAAGGGCCTGGATCTGGACCTGGCCACTGCGGTCGACTTCGCCGTCGCCCAGTACGCCGGCAAGATCAAAACCGACGGTCTGGCAGCTCAGGTGCTGGAGTTCATCTTCGACCGCCTGCGTGCGCGCTACGAAGACGAAGGCATCGAAGTCGCCGTGTACCAGGCCGTGCGTGCGGTGGGCCCGACCTCGCCACTGGACTTCGACCAACGCGTGCAGGCCGTGCAGGCCTTCCGCAAGCTGCCGCAAGCCGCTGCCCTGGCCGCCGCCAACAAGCGCGTGTCGAACCTGCTGAGCAAGGCCGAAGGTGGCGTCGCCGCCCAGGTCGAAGCGCACTACTTCGACAACCCCAGCGAGTTCGCCCTGCACGCCGCCATCCAGCAGGCCGACCACGCGGTGCAACCGCTGGCCGCTGCCCGTCAGTACAACGAGGCCCTGGCCAAGCTGGCCAGCCTGCGTGAGCCGGTGGACGCCTTCTTCGAGGCGGTGCTGGTCAATGCCGAAGACGCGCGCGTGCGCGCCAACCGTTACGCCTTGCTGGCCCGCCTGCGCGGGCTGTTCCTCGGTGTGGCGGACATCTCGGTACTGGGCTGACGCCAGGCGCTGGCCGCGAAGATTTTCGCGGCCAGCGTTCGTTTCCATCTCTGCTTCTGGCGTGGCTGCATGAAACTGCTGATCCTCGACCGCGACGGTGTCATCAACGAAGACTCCGACGCCTATATCAAGACGCTCGACGAGTGGATTCCGATCCCGTCGTCGATCACCGCCATCGCACGCCTGTCGAAAGCGGGCTGGACGGTGGCCGTGGCCACCAACCAGTCCGGTATCGCCCGTGGCTATTACGACCTGGCGACCCTGGAGTCGATGCACGCGCGCCTGCGCCAGCTGGTGGCCGAGCAGGGCGGTGAGGTCGGTCTGATCGTGCATTGCCCGCACGGGCCGGACGACGGCTGCGACTGCCGCAAACCGAAACCGGGCATGCTCGAGCAGATCGCTGCGCACTACGCCACGGAACTGGCGGGAATCTGGTTCGTCGGCGATACCAGCGGTGACCTGCAGGCCGCGCTGGCCGTCGATTGTCAGCCTGTGCTGGTGAAAACCGGCAAGGGCGAGCGAACCCTGGCCAAGCCCCTGCCGCCAGGAACCCTGGTATTCGATGATCTGGCGGCTGTCGCCGATCAACTGCTCTCATAAGGTGTGAAGGTTCATGGCGCTAGTGCAGGCATTCAGAGTCACGCTTTTCTACCTGCTGCTGTCGTCCAGCTCGTTCTTCTGGTGCCTGATCAGCCTGGTGGTCGCACCGCTGCTGCCGTTCCGCCAGCGCTACCGCTTCGTCGTCCAGGCCTGGTGCAACTGCGCCGTGTGGCTGGCCAAGGTGATCGTCGGTATCCGCTATGAAGTGCGCGGGGTGGAGAACATCCCCGAGCGCCCCTGCGTGATCCTCTCCAACCACCAGAGCACCTGGGAAACCTTCTTCCTCTGCGGCTTCTTCGAGCCACTGTCGCAGGTGGTCAAGCGCGAGCTGCTGCGCGTGCCGTTCTTCGGCTGGGGCATGGCGCTGCTCAAGCCCATCGCCATCGACCGCAGCAACCCCAAGGCCGCGCTCAAGCAGCTGGCCAAGCAGGGCGACGAGCGCCTCAAGCAGGGCGCCTGGGTACTGGTGTTCCCCGAAGGCACGCGGATTCCGCCGGGCCAGATCGGCAAGTTCTCCCGCGGCGGCACCGCCCTGGCGGTGAATGCCGGCCTGCCGGTGTTGCCCATCGCGCACAACGCCGGCGAGTTCTGGCCCAAGGTCGGTTGGTCCAAGCGCTCGGGAACGGTTCAGGTGATCATCGGCGCACCGATGTACGCCGAGGGCGAAGGCCCGCGTGCCATCGCCGAGCTCAACGAGCGCGCCTTCCAGTGGGTACGCCAGCAACAGACCGAACTGCGCGGCGAAGAGCCGCAACTGAGCCGGCTAGGCGAAACCGTCTGATCTGTGGATAAGCTGTGCGTCAAATGCAAGCAAAGCGCCATCATCGCTCGTATCTGGCTGATTTTCCTGGCGAATCCACTGCGCTAGGAAAATCCCGTAACAGGGTATAAGTTGTGGCTCACGCCTGACTGCTATTGGCCTTCCGGCGGCTACATGCCGCCGATAAATCCGCCTCTACCACGACGGGTTCACAGTCTCGCCCGCGGCAATGGCCGAAGATGGGACAAGAAAGGGAATTCGCTGCCATGCCGTCGATCTACCAGCTCAAACCGGCTTTCCAGAACCTGCTGCGCCCCGGCGTCGAACGCCTGCATGCTCGTGGCGTCACCGCCAACCAGGTGACCCTGGCCGCGGCCGTGGTCTCCGTGCTGCTCGGCGCCCTGCTCGCTGCATTCAGCCACATCATTTGGCTATTCGCCCTGATCCCCCTGTGGATGCTGCTGCGCATGGCCTTGAATGCCGTCGACGGCATGCTCGCGCGCGAATTCGGCCAGCAGTCGAAACTTGGCGCCTACCTCAACGAACTCTGCGACGTGGTCGCCGACAGCGCCCTGTATCTGCCCTTCGCCTTGCTGGCAGGCGTCTCGCCGCTGCTGGTGATCGTTGTTGTGCTGCTGGCGGTGATCAGCGAATACGCCGGCGTACTCGGGCCCATGGTCGGCGCCTCCCGGCGCTACGACGGGCCGATGGGCAAGAGCGACCGCGCCTTCTGCTTCGGCGTGATCGGCGCTGGCGTCGCCACAGGCCTGCTGCCAGCCTTGTGGATCAATCTGTTGCTGGGCCTGATCCTCGCCCTGTTGCTCTACACCCTCTACAACCGCGTTCGCCATGGCCTGGCCGAAGTGGCCTGAGCTGTCCTACGGAATAAGGAGATTCCATGCGCCCCGTACAACTGCACACGTTCAGTACCCATGATGGCGTCGAGCTGAGCTACCGCCACTGGCCGGCGACGACGCCTGCCGATGGCCCACGCCAGGCCGTGGTGCTGTTTCATCGCGGCCACGAGCACGGCGGGCGCATGGCCCACCTGGTGGACGAACTGGATCTTCCGCACTGCGACTTCTTCGCCTGGGATGCCCGTGGCCATGGGCTGTCGCCCGGTGCACGCGGCGACAGCCCGAGCTTCGCCACCAGCGTGCGTGACGTGCAGACCTTCGTCGAGCACATCGGCAGCCAGCACGCCATCGCCGAAGAGGACCTGGCGGTGGTGGCGCAGAGCGTCGGCGCGGTGATCATCTCCACCTGGGCCCACGACTACGCGCCCAAGGTGCGCTGCCTGGTGCTCGCGTCGCCGGCGTTCAAGGTCAAGCTCTACGTGCCCTTCGCCCGCCCCGGCTTGAAGCTGATGCACGCCTGGCGCGGCAACTTCTTCGTCAACAGTTACGTGAAGGCGAGGTTCCTCAGCCACGATCCCGAGCGTATCGCCTCCTTCGAGAACGACTCGCTGATCGCCCGGCCGATCTCGGTGACCATGCTGCTCGGCCTGTACGAAGCCGCCGACCGCATCGTCGTCGACGCCCAGGCGATCCAGGTGCCGACCCAGCTACTGATCTCCGGCGCCGATTTCGTCGTCCACCGCAAACCACAGGAAGACTTTTACGAGCGCCTCGGCAGCCTGCGCAAGGAAAAGCACCTGTTGCCGGGCTTCTTCCACGACACCCTGGGTGAACGTGACCGCGCCCATGCCCTGAGCCGCGCGCGACGCTTCATCCTGCGCAACTTCGAGGAGCCGCTGGCTCGTCCCTCGCTGCTCGATGCCGACCGCCTGGGCGCCACCTGCGCCGAAGCCGAAGAGCTGGCCGCACCACTGCCGAAGAACTCGCTGCGCGATCTCTACTGGCGCGCCACCCGTGCCGGCATGCGCCTGGGCAGCACGCTGTCGGCCGGGGTAAAGCTTGGCTTCGACACCGGCTTCGACTCCGGCAGCACCCTCGATTACGTCTACCGCAACCAGCCGACCGGCAAGGGCGCGCTGGGCCGCCTTATCGACCAGAACTACCTGGACTCCATCGGCTGGCGTGGCATCCGTCAGCGCAAGCTGCACGCCGAAGAGCTGCTGCGCCTGGCCATGGCGCGCCTGCGTGAAACGGGCAGCGCCGTGCGCATTGTCGATATCGCTGCCGGCCATGGCCGCTACATCCTCGAATCGCTGGAAGGCCAGGCGCAGCGCCCCGACTCGATCCTGCTGCGCGATTACAGCGACATCAACGTGCGCGACGGCAATGCGCTGATCGAGCAGAAGGGCCTGGGCGACATCGCCCGCTTCGTCAAAGGCGATGCCTTCGACCGCGAGGATCTCGCCGTGCTGGAGCCGAAACCGACCCTGGCAGTGGTCTCCGGTCTGTATGAACTGTTCGGCAGCAACCAGATGGTCGGCGACTCGCTGGCTGGCCTGGCGGCTGCGGTCGAGGAGGGCGGTTACCTGGTCTACACCGGCCAGCCCTGGCACCCGCAACTGGAGCTGATCGCCCGCGCCCTGACCAGCCACCGTGACGGTCAGGCCTGGGTCATGCGCCGGCGCAGCCAGGCGGAAATGGACCAGTTGGTCGAGGCCGCAGGCTTTCGCAAGGTGGCGCAGCGCATCGACCAGTGGGGTATCTTCAGCGTGTCCCTCGCGCAACGGGTGAAGTGATGGAGCACGCCCGCGAACAAGGATTGTGGAAGCGCGGCGTACTCTGGCTGCTGCTGCTCGGCCCGCTGTTCTTCGCCAGCTACGGCTTCGCCAACTGGTTCACCGGGCAGCGCGATGACGTCGGCAGCCTGGTCTTCGCCTGGGAGCCGCAGATACCGCTGTGTCCCTGGACCATCGTGCCGTACTGGTCGATCGACCTGCTCTATGGCCTGTCCTTCCTGTTGCCGACCTGCCGCCGTGAGATGGATCGCCACGCCCTGCGCCTGCTTGCCGCGCAGCTGATCTGCGTCGCCTGCTTCCTGCTCTGGCCACTGCGCTTCACCTTCGAGCGGCCGCCACTGGATGGCACCTTCGGCCTGATGTTCGATGTGCTGATGGGCTTCGACAAACCCTTCAACCAGGCGCCGTCGCTGCATATCACCCTGCTGGTGATCATCTGGGCGATGTTCGCCAATCACACCCGTGGGCTGCTCTGGCGTGGCCTGCTGCACCTGTGGATGGCATTGATCGGTATTTCCGTACTGACCACCTGGCAGCATCACTTCATCGATGTGCCCACCGGGGCGCTGGCCGGCTTCGTCTGCCTGTGGCTGCTGCCGCTGCAGGGCGATGTACCGCTGCAGCAGATGCACCTGAGCAGCGATCCACGGCGTTGGCGCCTGGCGCTATGCTACAGCCTCGTTGCACTGGCGTGCACGGCGCTGGCCGTCAACCTGGGTGGTGCCTGGCTGTGGCTGTTCTGGCCGGCCGTTGCCCTGACGATGGTCGCGCTCAACTACCTGCTGTTCGGTGCTGGCGGCTTCCAGAAGCAAGCCGACGGTCGCCTCAGTCCGGCCGCTACGGTCTTGCTCGCACCCTATCTGCTCGGCGCCTGGATCAACTCGCGGCTGTGGACCTATCGCCAGCCAAAGCCGAGCCAGGTGGTGGAGGGCGTCCACCTGGGCCGTCTACCTGCCACTGGCGACCTCGATGACTATGCGGCCCTGGTCGACCTCTGCGCCGAGCTGCCACTGCAGCGCACGCCACCGCACTATTGCAGCCTGCCATCGCTGGACCTGGTGGCGCCGGATGCGCTGACCTGTCTACGCGCCGCCGAGGCCATCGAACACCTGCGTCATCACGGCCCGCTGCTGGTGTGCTGTGCCCTGGGTTATTCGCGCAGTGCCACTGCCGTGGCGGCCTGGCTGCTGCACAGTGGCCGCTGCCACAACGTCGAGTCCGCCGTAGAGCTGATCCGCCAGGCTCGGCCACAGGTCGTGCTCGGCCCGCAGCATCTGGCCGCGCTGCAATCCATGATCGATGCGCAAGCGGGACTGGAGGTCGCTCATGCAGGCTGATCTGCTGCTGGTCGCGGCGCTGTTACGACGTGGTCGCAGCCTCGATCATTGCTCCAGCGCGCTGAGCCTGGTCGCCGTGGTCTTCGGCCTGGCGCCATGGCTTGGCGCCGCCGCGAGCCTGATCCTGGCGCTGATCTGCGCGTCGCTGCTGATCGCCGGCCTGGTCGAAAAATACTGGGCGCTGCGCGTGGCCCTGGATGCCGAACTGTTCCAGCGCCTGGCCGAGGCTGGCGACCAACTCGACAGCCAGACTCATGCGCTGGATCAGGCGCTACAGAATCTGGGCCTGCAAAATGCGCAGCAGGCTGGCCGCGCCTGGGACCTTCGCTGCCGCGGGGCACTGAGCCTGCTACGCAAACAGGCCCTGTACCTGCTGCTACAGATCGTCATCGTCGTACTCGGGTTCTTCATCGTTTTCGCTTAAGGAGTCGCCATGCTCGCTGCATTGACCGCTTTCGCCATCACCTCGGCAGCTCGCCTGCTGACCGGTGCCCGAGCCCTGTGGCTCGGCAGCACCGCGCAGGCAACGCAACGCCTGTACTACGCCAACCACAGCAGCCACGGCGACTTCGTCCTGCTCTGGGCCTCACTACCGCCGGAGCTGCGCAAGCGCACCCGGCCGGTGGCCGGCGCCGACTACTGGCAGAAGCCGGGCGTACGCAGCTTCCTGATCAACAAGGTATTCAACGGCGTTTTGGTCGACCGCGAGCGCAAGGAGGAAGGGGTCAACCCGCTACAGGCGATGCTCGATGCGCTGGATGGCGGCGACTCGCTGATCATCTTCCCCGAGGGCACGCGCAACCTCGGCGACGAGCCGTTGCTGCCGTTCAAGAGCGGCCTTTATCACCTGGCTCAGGCGCGGCCGGAGGTGGAGCTGGTGCCGGTGTGGATCGCCAATCTCAACCGAGTGATGCCCAAGGGCAGGGCGCTACCGCTGCCGCTGCTGTGCACCCTGAGCTTCGGTGCGGCACTGGAGCCCATCGAGGGGGAGGGCAAAGATGCCTTTCTGGAACGCGCGCGTAACGCCCTGCTGGCACTAGCACCCGAGGAGGCCTGAGATGGATAACAACACTTTGCTGCTGTTCGCCGGTATCGGTGCCCTGCTGTTGCTGGCCAGCCTGGTCGGCTTCGTCCTCAAGCGGCGCAGTGGCGATCAGCCCAACCCGGTGATCGACAACCTCAACGCGCGGATCAACGCCTGGTGGGTGATGGTGCTGGTAATCGGCATCGCCTTCCTGTTCGGCAACGTCGGCGTCGTCGTGCTGTTCTACTTCGTGTCGTTCTATGCGCTGCGCGAGTTCATGACGCTGACGCCGACCCGGCGCAGCGACTACCCGGCGTTGGTGGCCGCCTTCTACTTCGCCCTGCCGATGCAATACCTGCTGATCGCCCTGGGCTGGTATGGCCTGTTCGCTATCTTCATCCCGGTCTACCTGTTCCTGCTGCTGCCGATCCTCGCCTCGCTGGGCGGCGACACCACGCGCTATCTGGAGCGCGCGGCCAAGGTGCAGTGGGGGTTGATGATCGCCGTGTACTGCATCTCTTCGGTACCGGCGCTGCTGACCCTGGACATTCCCGGCTACGAGGGGCGCAATCTGCTGCTGATCGCCTGGCTGATCATCGTCGTGCAGCTCTCCGACGTGCTGCAGTACGTCTGCGGCAAGCTGGCCGGCAAACACAAGATCGCGCCGAATCTCTCGCCCTCGAAAACCGTGGAAGGCTTTGTCGGTGGCGTAGCCCTGGCCACGCTGATCGGCGCCATGCTGTGCTGGATCACGCCGTTCGCCTTCTGGCAGGCCGCACTGTTCGCCCTGCTGGTATGCATCCTCGGCTTCGCCGGCGGCCTGGTGATGTCAGCGATCAAGCGCGATCGTGGTGTGAAGGACTGGGGCCACATGATCGAAGGCCACGGCGGCATGCTCGACCGCCTCGATTCGGTATGTTTCGCCGCACCGGTGTTCTTCCATATGGTGCGCTACTGGTGGGCCTGATCGAACACGAGCAATGTGACAGGGGATTGCACTAGAGTTAAGCAACCCCCTAGAACCAGAAGGCCGATATGGTCGCCCACACCCAGACACTGTTCGGAGCCGTCGCGCTGGTCGCCGTGATCATGGGCAGCTGTCTGATCCTGGTTGGCCAATTGCGTCATCGCGACGGCATGCTCACCACTGGGCTGGGCATGCTCTCCCATGCGCTGGCCTACATCGGCTTTACCCTGTTCGGGCTGGCCTCGATGTGGCTGACCTATGTGCTGGCCAACAGCTTGCTGTCCACCGCGCTGGCGTTCTACACCGTCAGCCTGCCGCTGATCCATGGCCGCCGCCCGCCATGGCGGCTGGCCTTCGCTTTCCCGCTGCTATTGGGCGCTTTGCTCAGCCTGCTGATCCACACCGAAGAACCCCGCCAATTGGTGGCCTGCCTGTTGCTGTTCACTCAATGCCTAGTGATCCTGCGTTTGAGCCGTCTCCATGCCGTGCAGGGTGGGCGCGCCCATCGCATCCTGATGATCGGCGCAGGCATCAGCCTGTTCGGCCTGGGCATTCGCGTGGCGGTCATCCTCAGCGGTGCGCCAGCGGAGATGCACTACGACGTCAGCAATCTGAAGCAGACGGTATCGGTCGCCCTCGGCGCCGCCACCATCATCATGTTCTCCTTTGGCCTGGTGCTGCTGTCACGCGAGCGTATCGAATCGGAGCTGCGCCAGACCGCTCTGCGCGACACGCTTACCCGGCTGCCCAATCGCCTGGCGATACTCGAACGACTCATCGACGAGCTGGAGCGCGCCCGCCGCCAACACACGCCGCTGTCCATCGCCATGCTCGATCTGGATCACTTCAAACAGATCAACGACAGCCACGGACACCTGGTCGGCGATGGCGTGCTCAGGCACTGCGCGGACCATCTTCAGCAGCGCCTGCGGCGTAACGACAGCATCGGCCGCTATGGTGGCGAGGAATTTCTGCTGATTCTGCCCGGCACCGACGCCAACGGCGCACTGGAGCTGGTCGATCAGCTCCGCCAATCCCTGACCCAGCACCCGGCGCAGGTCGACGAAAAAACCATCGACTTGAGCTTCAGCGCCGGTGTTTACGGCAGCACCAGCCCAGTCGCCGAGGACATAACCGGCATGCTGCTGAAGGCCGACACCGCGCTCTATCGCGCCAAGCATGCCGGGCGTAACACGCAGGTTCTGGCCACGGCGGACTGACAGGAGGGCTCGGATTTACGGGCAGACCTGTGTCATGCCTGGCTACCAGCGTTCAGCGTCGCCTGACTTTCCTGCAGGCAACAAAAAACCCGCCGAAGCGGGTTTTTTAAGACCTTCCGACATCCTGTCGTTTGCCGTCTTGGCGCGGTCTGTCTTCCATGACTCGGGACATCCAGTTCCCGGTAGGTGTATATAGATTAACCAGCCCACGGAAGCGACGGGAGAAGTCCGTTGCGCTTCGGCGTGTAAGCCTTTTGCCATAGCGGTAATCGCAAAAGACCATGACTTGAGCCTGACGCTATTACTCGTCCACAAACACGCCACACAGATCGACCACGAAGCGCGCAGGTTGCGATTCGCCTGCAGCTACGACGATGAGTACCGAGTGGTTGTCGTCTCGACCAGTAACGCGCTGCACGTAGAGCGCAAGGTTTCCTTGCTTGTACGCGGGCGTTTCGCCTAGAAAATCCAGATGCTTTCTTGCGCCAGGAATCAGACCTACCAGCGCATCGGCCTGCCGTTCACCCAGTTCCCATAAATACTGGACCTGCCGATTGTCGAAGTGCACTGGTCCAAAATCTGGCGTATCCAATATTGAACTGAACACGTAGAAAT
Source organism: Pseudomonas sp. zfem001 (assembly GCF_032621725.1). NCBI lineage: Bacteria > Pseudomonadati > Pseudomonadota > Gammaproteobacteria > Pseudomonadales > Pseudomonadaceae > Pseudomonas > Pseudomonas sp. zfem001. Next base: position 137,368 of record NZ_JAVYJI010000004.1, read on the forward strand.
CGCTTTCAACGCCATCGAATAGTCGTTTTTTAACAGGATTACTCATGATTCCTTAATAAAAACGCAGACAGATTTATTTACCCACAACAGGTGTGAAGAAATTAAATCTGCCCCCTTTCCCATTTTTACTCTTCGCTAGGGCATGCGCATTAGCGCGGTCTTTAGACGCTTCAGCAAGATCGGATCGGTGAGACACGCGTCAGGACGTAGGCCATCAAGCGCCGGCACCTGCTGCTCGACATACCATAGCCCTTCTTCTAGACCCCTTTTCCCATAGATGACCACCGCGATGTCATCATGACCATCAAGGCGCTGGGCTAGGACGCTAGCCTTGGCATCGTTGTAATCCTCTCGGTAGAGGTCAACATAGTTGTGCCAGGTCTCGTCGCCAGGATAATCGTGCTCCAGTAGCTCCATTAGAAGGCTCCGAAGGAAATGAGGTTGGTACCAGGGTGGACAAAGGGATTTATTTACTGGCCCGCACCACCAGTGGCCGACAATAACCCTGCCCCACTTTTCCTTTTCCAAATTTTATGGAGCTAATCGTGGTCTACTCCAGTATTCGTTGCCGCGACAAATTTTACCTACATCCCCTCGCAGTAATTAGCCTCTTCTGTATAACCACCTTCATTGTCCTGAATAACTATTTTATAAACCGTATTCCATGACTCACCTTCTTGGGGTTTTGGAGGGTTTTTACTTGAAAACACATAAACGGTATCACCTATCGGAAAGTACTCTGCAAGCTCTTTATTTTTCTCCAGCGAGGTAGATGTCTGCGTCATGAAAATCATCGGCTCACCTTTATAAAAAGGCCAATCCGGCTCACCTCTCCAAATTGGAGGTTCTGACAAACAGAGAAATTTGCTTTGTAGCTTCTCAGCTAACCACTTTTTTGGATTCTTTGGCTTATCTTGCAATATCTCCAAGTAAAGACCTTCTACAAACACCTCTGCACCCACTGTAAAAATGCAAGCCTTCTTTTCTTTATTTAGAAAACCATTCAAGACATCTTCGAATTCTTCTCTTTCCATAACCTTCTCCTAAAATTTATTTACAGGGGTAATTATTTTTATCAGATCCCATCCAAGGTTTCGATAAGGGTCCATTGATGCGTGCCCCCAGGGAGTAGCCGGCTGAAGGTTCCAGCCCTCATGTGCAACTGTGCTCGACCCTGAGCGCTGCGGGATATATTGGTGATTTAGCTCAATAGGAACCGTAATGTTTCTTTCTTGGCCAACTCGACCTTTGACTCTATTCGTCAACGTATCTTTGTACCTTACTTTTACGACCATCCGTGGAGCGAGCCCCCTCCGCATTCTGCTTAGGTTTCGAGGAGAGAATTTTCCAGGCGGAGAATTTTTAGCCGCGTTTTTCCAATAACTACGCCTTGAGGAACTCCAGCACTTCCACCCCCACGGATCCACCCACCCATACGGCTCCGGCGCGTACTGAAACAGGTTGATCCCACCCGCCAACCCAATCGGATCCGGGCTGATAAACCTACCGATATCCGGATCGTAGAATCTGAAGGTGTTGTAGTGCAGCCCGGTTTCGCGGTCCAGGTACTGGCCCTGGAAGCGCAGGTTCTGTTCTTCGACAAAGAAGCTTTCCTGCTGTTCGGCCAGGGTGTTGCCCCAGACCTGATAACGGGCCTGCCAGATGCAGCGGCCGTCATCTTCGGTGAGTTGCTGCGGTAAACCGTTCGGATCCGTGTGGTAGTAGCGCAAGCGGGCATGTTCGCCCTGGCCATCGACTCGCGCCAGCGGATCGTAGCTGCCTTCGTCGTAGAGGTAGAGGCTGTGCCGGCCGTTGCGGGTTTCGCTGAGCAGGCGCAGGCCGTCCCAGGTGAAGTCGGTCTGGCCGAGCAGTACGCCGTGGGCATCGTAGTGGCTTTTGCCGATACGCCGGCCAAGCGGATCGTAATGCATGACCACGCGGCTGCCGTCGTTGTTGGTGACTTCCCGCACGCGATTCTCAGCGTCGTAGCTCAGCCGCTGCACCAGGTGACGACCGCTGCGTTTCTCCACCAGGCGGCCAAAGGCGTCGTAGCGGTAGCGCTTGTCCTGGTATGTCAGCAGCTTGTTATGGCGCACCCAGCCGCCACTGGCGGCATCACCGCCGACCGGGTGCAACAGGTTGGCGGCGGCGTCGTAGCTGTAGGTTTCCAGATTGCCGCGAATCAGGTCCTGGCTGGCGATGATGCGCCCGCTGGCATCGTAGTGCAGCTGCTGCTTCTGTTCGCGCTGGCTGGTCGGGTCACGGTCGAGACGGCCGATCAGGTTGTCGCTGGGGTCGTAGGCATAGCGCCGCTCGGCTTCGGCCGGCAGCTGCACGGGTTGCTCCAGGCGCCGACGCAGGCGCGCAGTGAGGCGTCCGGTGCGGTCGTACTGGCTGCGGGTGACGAGCTGTCCTTGAGTGCGCAGCACCTCGCGGTGCAGGCGGTCGCGCTCGAAGCGGCTGACCAGTTGATCATCCAGGTTGAGCAACTGCAGGTGGCCGCTGCCGTAGTACAGGCGGCGGATACGGCGCTGGTCAGGCAGTTGCGTTTCCAGCAGGTTGCCGAGTTCGTCGTAGGCATGCTGCAGGGCGCCAGCAGCGCTCTGTTCGCTGAGCAACTGGCCGAGGGCATCGTAGGCGAAGGCCAGCGACTGCACCTGGCCGTCGACGGCGCTGAAGTCGATGCCGGTCAGGCGGTCGAGCGGGTCGTAGGCGTACTCGGTGCGGCCATCATCGGTGAGCTTGGCGATCAGCCGGCCAACGGCATCGCGCTCGAAGCGGTGGATGATCGGTGCCGGCAGTGTCTCGGGGACGCTGCCCAGACCGGTACCGTGGGGTGCCGGGGTATAGGCCAGAGCGATGAGGTTGCCTTGCGCGTCATAGCGGTAATGCCGGGCGCTGTCATCGAGATCGTGCTGGGCGGTGAGGCGGTCTAGCACGTCCCAGGTGAAGCGGTAGCGCTCGTCGTTCTCGTTGCTCAGGGCGAGCAGACGGCCATAGGCGTCGTATTCGAAGCCGACGCTGCGGCCCAGGGCATCGATACGCTGACGCACCTGGCCCCGGCGGTCGTAGCGGTAGTTCACGGGCTTGCCGGCAGGATCGAGGTAGGCGCTGAGCTGGCCAATGGTGTCGCGTTGAAACTCCTCACAGCGGCCGTCGGCGAGTTGCGTCTGCAACAGGCGTCCCTGGCTGTCGTAGTGGTGGCGGGTGATCTCGCCGAGGGCGTCGGTGATCTGCACCAGATTGCCGCGCTCGTCGTAGGCGAAGCGTGTGGGGTAGCCGGAACAGTCGACCTGCTCGGTGAGCTGGCCGAGGGTGTTCCAGCGCAGGGTCTTGCGCTTGCCGCTGGCGTCGATGATCTCCACTGGCAGGCCGCTGGTGTCGTAGCGGTAACGGGTGACATGGCCCAGCGGGTCGATCTCGGCGACGCAGTTGCCGCGCTTGTCATAACGGTACTGCCAGGCATTGCCGGCGGCGTCGGTCTCGGCCTCCGGCAGCGACCAGTGACCGAGCCATTGGGTGAAGTCGCGACGCCCCAGCGGGTCGAGGGTTTCGCAGAGGTTGCCGGACTCGTCATAGGCGAATTGCCAACGCGCACCGTCCGGTGCGACGGCGGCCAGCAACTGGCGCTCGTCATTCCATTCGAACAACCAGAGCTGGCCGAGGGCGTCGCGATAGCGGGTGATCTGGTACTGGCTGTTCCAGTGGCGTTCGCTGGTGCGACCTAGGCCGTCGGTGACCCGGGTGATTCCCGCATCCAGATCGTAATGCAGCTGGTATTCGTCGCCGTCGTCGGTCCAGTGCCGTGTCACCCGCCATTCGCGGCCATCGGCACCCTGAAACTCGCCCCATTCGTAGAAGCAGCGCAGGCCTGTGGGACGCTGATGCTCGATCAGACGGCGGCCGTTGTCGTAGACGAAGCGACGCAGCAACTGGCCCTTGTCGTCGCGGACTTCGCTGAGATCGCCTTGTGCGTCATAGGCGTAGGCGACCAGTACCTCGCGCCGCTCATCGGCAAACAGGCGCTCGATCCGGCCCAGGCGCTGCGGGTGCTGAGCGTCGGCAATCAGCTCGATGCACAGCAGGTTGTGGCCATCGCGCACGGCACGCAGCCGGCCAGTGGCGTCGTATTCGAGCAGCAGGCGGTTGTCGTTACGATCGCCCAGCTTGCTCAGGCGCAACCGATGCGGCGCTTCGGGCAGAGGCTCGAACAGGCGGTAGAGGCCATCGACACTTTCCACCAGCAGCGCACCGCTTTCATCGCGGCGAAAGTTCAGACCTTCACCCGGGCTGTAGCAGGCATCGCCCGGAGGCAGGCTGCCGATCTCGATGGGGCGGCCCTGCTCGTCGATATAGGTCAGCGCCTCGCCACCCTCCGGGTGGACGTGCACCTGCACGGCGATCTCGAACGGCAGGCTCCAGCCAGCCCCCAGCAGACCGTCACGGCGCTCGTCGCAGCTGCTGTAGAAGCGCTGCCACTCGATGGGCATCAGCCCCGGCAGGACGAAGTCGAGGTCGTCGTCTTCGCCGAGCACCTTGGCCCCGGTGCTGGCGTGCACCGGGTTGGGTGCACCGCTGCTGGCCGAGCCGAGGGCGTTGGAGATGGCGTTGGTGGCGTAGGCGGTCGCGCCACCCATAGCCATGTTGCCGGCAAAACCGGCGACCAGGCAGGGCAGCTTGCTGCACAGCTTGCGCGGGTTGCCACGCAACGCCATGAGCACGGCCAGAGCCAGGCCGATGCCGGGCGTCTTGCCGCTGCGGATCGGCTGCACCACCACTGCATCGCCACCGATGCGCACGTTCGGTGAGATGTTGCCGCTTTCCACCACCGTGGCCTCGCAGGTACTGCGATCACCGCTGCGCACCGCCGGCTGGCCTTCGATGCTGACCTTGATCGAGCCTTCGGCGAGCAATTGCACGGGCATCGGCGAGTGCTTCTTGCACTCGATGGCATCCAGCGGGCAGGGGATGACGCCAGGTGCCGGCTGGGCAACCGTCGGCTGCCACATCTCACTGAAGAAGCTCTTGGCCATGTCGAGGAAGCTCGGCTCAGGCTCCTCGGCGGGCGGCGGCTGCTCCAGCTCGGTGCCGGCCGGCGCAGCGGCGCTGCCCAACTTGCCAGCGGCGCGCGCGGAAGGCAGGCCGTTGGTTTTGGTCTTGTTGGCGCCGGTAACGATCTTGGCCTGAACATTGGGCGGGGAGATGGCGTTGCCCAGGCCTTCGCAGAGGGTCGTGAGACCCTTGTCCCAGCCGGTTTTGTTCATGCCGACCCCCACGGCGATACCTACTACTGCAGCGAGGGCAAATCCACCGAGACCGCCGGTGAGGACGGTCAGGCCGGTGGCGGCAACGATGGCGGCGCAGGCGACCGCGGTGATGGCGGCATAAGCCGCCACCTCCAGCACGCCGCCGACGATGTCGGCGAGCAAGGTGGTGTGCAGCAGATCGTCGCCGAGCCGGGCGGCCCAGAGCGCATCAGACATCGCAGGTCATCCGTTGAGGCTGAGGCTGTGCTTGATCTGCGCCCAGTGCGCGGCGTCGGCATCATCGAGCGGCGTCGGCTTGACGTAGCTGAGTGCAAGCAGGCGGCGCCCATCAGCCAGCAGCACGCCAAGCTGGAACTGGTAGACCTGCTCCGGCCCCTTGCTGAACTGGCTGCGCAGCTCGACGCCGACAATCGCCTGGGCCGGGCCGACCTGGACATCCTGCAGGGCGCTGCAGCGCAGGTCCTTGACCTGTTTCGCCAGCTTGGCGACCTGAGCTTCGAAGTGGCTGCGCAGGGTTTCACCATCGCCGAGGGCACCACGGGTGATTACCAGCGAGGTGCCGAGATCGTTGAGGCGCAGGATGTTGATGCTGCTGTCCTGCAGGTCCTTGCCGGGCAGTTGCAGGCTCAGCTCTTGGGTGGTGTAGCTCATCAGGAGTTTCCTTTCTCTTGCCCGAACAGGGATTTGACGGCCGCATCGATGCTGCCCTGGTCACCCTGGCCATCGGGGGTGGCGCCAGGGCCGCCGCCGATGTTCAGGTTGAGCACGCCGCCGGTGTTGAATTCGGCGTCGCCGCTGGCGTGGAAGTTGATCGCCACGCCGCTGAGGTTGATCTGACCGCTGGCGTTGAGCTCTAGAATGCTCTTGCCGCAGACCAGGCGCAGGTTCTGACCGACCTCGATGAGGTAGCTCTGGCTGATGCTGTCGGTCTTGGTCGAGCCCACCAGCAGCACGTCGTCGAGCTTCACCGCACGCAAGCGGTTGTTGCCGATGGTCACGGTCTCGTTCATGCCGATGCTCTTGACCCGATTGCTGCCCACCGAGTGGGTTTCATTCACCTCGACGACGATGTCCTGGTTGCGCTCGGCGTGGATGTACAACTGTTCGGCGCCCTTCTTGTCCTCCATGCGGATTTCGTTGAAGTTGGCCGGCGTGCCGCCCTTGCTGGAGCGGCTCTTGATGCCGCTCTGGGTGGCGTTGGCGGGCAGATCGTAGGGCACGGTCTGCTCGGCGTTGTAGACCCGGCCGGTGATGATCGGCTGGTCGGGGTCACCTTCGAGGAAGCTGACGATGACCTCCTGGCCGATGCGTGGAATCTGGATATGGCCCCAGTTCTTGCCGGCCCAGTTCTGCGAGACGCGAATCCAGCAGGAGCTGTTCTCGTTGGACTGGTCGTGGCGATCCCAGTGGAAGTGCACCTTGACCCGGCCGTACTGGTCAGTCCAGATCTCCTCGCCGGCGGGGCCGACCACCACGGCGGTCTGCGGCCCCTGCACCATCGGCTTGGGCGTGCCGCACAGCGGGCGGAAGGTCTGCTGCGCGTCGGTGCAGGTGAGTTGGCACTCGAACTGGCCACCGCCGCCACTGCCACTCTCCAGGGACTCCTGAGCGACGTGATAACGCGCGCAGACCACCAGGTACTCGCGGTTCTGGTCGGCGCGGCCGAAGCCGGTGAGGCTGAACAGGTTGCCCGAGGCGATGCCGCGCACGCTGCCGCCAACTTCGACACGCTCGTGCAGGCTCTGCAGCGCCTCGATGCGATTGCGCGCGTACTGCTCGCCGTCGCTGCTCTGCACGTAGGTACCGGGATAGTCGTACAGCGGATAGTCGCCGGCGCTGTGCGGACGCGGCATGACCGAACGTACGTCGATGCGCGCGCTGGGGCGCTGGAAATCGTAGTCGTTGAGCTCCATCGAGCCCGGCTGCACGTGCTGCGCCAGCTGCCAGTCGTTGATGTGGTCGCGCTCACGGTGCTGCCCGTCCGGCGGGTAGTAGGGCACGCTGGCGTAACCGGGGGCCGGCATATGGGCGCCGTAGGCATCGGCCAGGACCAGCACGTGACGATCAGCCTCGTGGCGGAAGTAGTAGTAGATGCCCTCCTTTTCCATCAGCCGGCTGACGAAATCGAAGCTGGTTTCGCGGTACTGCACGCAGTACTCCCACTCGCGATAGGGACGGCTCAACGCGTCTTCGAAGTCGGAGAAACCCAGGTCACGGAACACCTGCTTGATGATCTGCGGCACGCTCATGTGCTGGAAGATGCGGCAGTCGGAGGTGCGGCTGAGCAGCCACAACCAGGGCCGCAGGGTGACTCGATAAGCCGCGAACTGGCCACCGTCGACGCTCTGCCCGCAAGCGGCGACGATGCCATGGAAATGCCGTTCACCGTCGCCATGCTGCTGTACGGAGAGCGACAGCGGCTTGCCGAGCAACTGATTGAGATCGAGGTTGGCATCGTGGGACACCAACTGTAGTTCGTACTCGAACAGGCAGCCCAGTTCGTCGCTGCCGTGCATCGAGCGCAACAGCAGAACGTCCGGCCCAAGCGGGCTGGTGATGCGGGCAAAGCGAGAGGATTGGGCGAATAGCATAGGTCGGGGTTCCAGCCTGCCATGACGCGGGCCGGCACTAGCCGACCCGCGCTAGGGCTCAGGCGTTGTCGGCGAAGCTGTAGTTCAGGTCGTTGTCGGCCACGCTGATGCGCACGCCGGCCAGCGGTTTGCCTTCCATCATGCGGGTGAGGAACTCGCGGCTCATGTCCGGCAGCATGCCGTTGGTGAGAATGGCGTCGATCTGCCGGCCGCCACTCTCGCTCTCGGTGCAGCGCGAAACCACTAGGTCGACCACCGCCTCGTCGTAGTCGAAGGGCACCTTGTGGGTGCTTTCGATGCGCTTCTTGATGCGCCCCAGTTGCAGGCGGGTGATGGCCTTGAGCATGGTGTCGCTGAGCGGGTAATAGGGGATGGTCACCAGACGGCCGAGCAGCGCCGGCGGGAAGATCTCCAGCAGCGGCTGGCGCAGATCGCGGGCGATGCTTTCCGGGTCGGGCAGGTTGTCCGCGTCCTGACACAGCTGCGCCACCTGTTCGGTGCCGGCGTTGGTGGTGAGCAGGATTAGTGTGTTCTTGAAGTCGATCAGGCGCCCTTCGCCGTCTTCCATCACGCCCTTGTCGAACACCTGGAAGAAGATCTCGTGCACGTCCGGGTGAGCCTTTTCCACCTCGTCGAGCAGCACGACGCTGTATGGCCGGCGGCGCACCGCCTCGGTCAGCACGCCGCCCTCGCCGTAGCCAACGTAGCCGGGCGGCGCGCCCTTGAGGGTAGAGACGGTGTGCGCTTCCTGGAATTCGCTCATGTTGATGGTGATCAGGTTCTGCTCACCGCCATACAGCGCCTCGGCCAGCGCCAGCGCGGTCTCGGTCTTGCCGACGCCGGAGGTGCCGGCGAGCATGAACACGCCAATCGGCTTGTTGGGGTTGTCGAGGCCGGCGCGGGAGGTCTGGATGCGCTTGGCGATCATCTTCAGCGCGTGGTCCTGCCCGATGATGCGTTTGGCCAACAGACTGTCGAGGTTGAGCACGGTCTCGACCTCGTTGCGCGCCATGCGCCCGACCGGGATGCCGGTCCAGTCCGCCACCACCGAGGCCACGGCCTGGTAATCGACGGTTGGCAGGATCAGCGGGGCTTCGCCCTGCAGCTGGCTCAGCCGCTGCTGCAGGTCGACCAACTGGGCGCGCAGGGCCTGGTGATCGGTACCGCTGTCCTGGTCGACCACGCCAGCGCTTTCGCGCAGGCTGGCGCGGGTGGCCAGCAGTTCATCGACCAGTTGCTTCTCTTCGGCCCAGCGGCTTTCCAGCTCGGCCAGGCGCTCGCGCTCGGCGGCCAGCAGGCTCTCGCTGTTGGCCTGGCGCAGGCTGACGTCGATGCCGATGGCGTGCTCGCGGGCGATGATCTGCAGTTCGGTTTCCAGCGCTTCGATGCGCCGGCGGCTGTCGTCCACCTCGGCCGGCACGGCATGCAGGCTGATGGCTACGCGAGCGCAGGCAGTGTCGAGCAGGCTAACCGACTTGTCCGGCAGTTGGCGCGCCGGGATGTAGCGGTGCGAGAGCTTGACCGCGGCGTCCAGGGCTTCGTCGAGGATCTGCACCTGATGGTGCTTCTCCATGGTCGAGGCAACGCCACGCATCATCAGCAGCGCCTTGTCCTCGGAGGGCTCGGGCACTTGCACCACCTGGAAGCGGCGGGTCAGCGCCGGGTCTTTCTCGATGTGCTTCTTGTACTCGGCCCAGGTAGTAGCGGCCACGGTACGCAGACTGCCGCGCGCCAGCGCCGGCTTGAGCAGGTTGGCCGCGTCGCCGGTGCCAGCCGCACCACCGGCGCCGACCAGGGTGTGGGCTTCGTCGATGAACAGGATGATCGGCTTGGGCGAGGCCTGCACGTCTTCGATGACCTGACGCAGGCGCTGCTCGAACTCGCCTTTCATGCTGGCACCGGCCTGCAGCAGGCCGACATCCAGGCTGCGCAGCTCAACGTCCTTGAGCGAGGGCGGCACATCACCGGCGGCGATGCGCAGGGCGAAGCCTTCGACCACGGCGGTCTTGCCGACACCCGCTTCACCGGTAAGGATCGGGTTGTTCTGGCGGCGACGCATGAGGATGTCGACCAGCTGACGGATCTCCTCGTCGCGACCGACGATGGGGTCGAGCTCACCCTTGCGCGCCTGCTCGGTGAGGTCGATGGTGAAGCGCTTGAGCGCCTCCTGCTTGCCCATCGCCGCCGGCGCCATGGCGCCACTGGCCTCGCCCGGTGCGGCGGCGACGAAACCGTCGTTGGCAGCCAGGTTATTCTCCGGCGAATCGCCGACATATTCGTCGAAACGTTCGCTGAGAGTCTCCACCTTGATCTTGGCGAACTCGCTCGACAGGCCCAGCAGCACCTGGCGCAGGCTTGGCGTCTTGAGGATGCCGATGACCAGATAGCCGGTACGCACCTGATGCTCGCCGAACATCAGGCTGCCGTAGACCCAGCCACGCTCGACCGCTTCCTCGACGTGCGAGGACAGGTCGGTGATTGAGGTCGAGCCACGCGGCAGGCGGTCGAGTGCGTCGGTCAGGTCACGCGCCAGACGCGCCGGCTCCAGGCTGAACTGACGGACGATGCGGTGCAGATCGGAGTCCTGCAGTTGCAGGAGCTGGTGAAACCAGTGCGCCAGTTCGACGTAGGGGTTGCCGCGCAGCTTGCAGAACACGGTGGCGGCCTCGATGGCCTTGTAGCCGACGCTGTTGAGCTTGCCGAACAGCGCGGTACGACTGATTTCACCCATGTGGAGTTCTCCTTGATTGATCCGCCGGCGGAGTCGCTGCGGCGTGATGGCGGGCCAGCACCAGATCCCTGGCGTCATGCTGTGGCTGGCCAAGCCAGGTGGTGTAACCCAGGCGAGCCTGGCCGTTGAGGCGCAGCGCAGGGACTTCCTCGCGCTGCAGGATCAGATTCAGTTGCCAATCGAGTTCGTCGCCCTGGTACTCGGCGACCCAGGCCACCAACGCGGCGAAGGACTCGCCATCGGGCAGCATGGCGTTGTACTGCTCGAGCGTCAGCGGACCGAAGCAGATACGGAAGCTGTGCTGGCGGTCCCAGACCTGGCTGCCCAGGCAGAAGTCCACGCCCAGCTGGCTGGACTCCACGCCCAGGCGGGTGCGCTCAGGCAGGCTCAGCCAACTGCCGGCGTATTCCTCGATCTGCACCGGCACGCCGAAGTAGTCAGCGAGGATCGCCTTGAGGCCATCGGGGTAACGCGTCTGCGCCGCCAGGTGCCCACTGAAATGCAGCTTCGCCGTATCGTCCAGCAGGCCCTGCTGACGCAGGCTGGGCATGCCACGACCACTGAAGGCGGCCAGCCGCGCCGACCAGTAGTCGTCGTCAGGGCGGTCGTGGCTGACGGTCGGGCGGGCTTCGGCCCATGCGCGATAGAACAGGGTCAGCAGACGATGATGGAACAGATCGAGGAAGTGCTTGCTGGTACTGTCAGCGTGGTTGCGCTGGCGCTCGCGCACGTACTCGGTCAGGTGCAACGGTAGCGGCCCGTTGGGCCCGCCCAGGCCAAAGAAGTACTGTTCCAGACGCGCCGGGCGCTCATCGCCGGCAGGCGTCACGGCAGCCAGAGTGGCTGGGGCGAAACTGCCCTCCTGGCGCTGGCCGAGGCGCAGCGGATCGTCCGCCAGGCGCCGGGAACGGCCCAGGCGCGGTAGATGCGGGTGCTCGTTCTCGATGCGTCGCAGGGCCTGGAAGAAGTCGTACTCCCAGGGCTGCGCCTGCATCTGTGCAAGCGTGTCTAGAGGTTCGGACGACGGCCGGGCCGGGCTTTCCATCGCATGATCTCGCCGCGCTCGGTGCTACGCAGCACCGTCTCGGTAAAGCTGTTGAGGGATACGTAGCGCGCCAGGAAACGCTCGAAAACCGCGCCGAGGAGGAAGACCCCGGTACCGCGGAAGGCGTTCTCGTCGAACTCCAAGGTAATTTCCAGACCACGGCCGAAGACGATCGGGCCGGGCATCGGCAGGCGCCGCGTACAGGGTTTGGCACTGACTTCGCGCAGGCCTTCGATCTGCAGTTGCAGCGCCGGGTTCTGCACATCGCCGTAAAGACGCAGCATCTCGCGCAGGGCAGCAGCGCCCTGGCCCTGCTCGGCCAGTGACAGGTAGTTGAGTGACAGCTGGCTGATCAGCCGCCAGGCCTGGTTGTCGTGGGCCGGGCTGGCTCGTGGCCGGCTCGGCCCCGCGACGCAGCGCACGCTCTGCACCGGCGCGCTATCGGCCAGGGTGAAATCGCTCTTGCCGATGCCAACGGTCATGAACAACGGCAGATCGCGGTTGGTGCACAGGGCACTGAGCCCCAGCTGACGCAGATCATGCCGATACGGCGCCTGGTGGCTGTCGACCAGGCTGATGAAGGTTTCGCTGCCGACATAGCTGGAGCGCGTGCCGCTGCGGCGCTGCTCGGCCGACAGCACGCGCGGTTCACGGCGCACGATGTAGTAGGCCTGATCACGACCATAGCGAGCGGGGTCGCGTACGGCATAGAAGGGCAGGAAGGGCTGCTCCGGGCCACTGCCATGGCCGGTGACGCCACGCAGTGAGTGGATCTCGAAATCCATCGGCCGCGTGCGGTCGGCGATGGCGTGGTGCTCGTGCACCTTGTCACTCAGGTGGATGCGATCCAGGCGCCGTGGGAACAAGTTGATCGCCGGGGTGCAAAACGGCAGGAACTGGTTGGCATCGACCTGATTCTGCAGGTGGCTGTCCAAACGATCGAACAGCACGATCAACTCCAGTTCGTTGCCGCTGCACTGGCGTACGGCACGGCGCAAACCGCAGAAGTCGACGAACAAAAAGCGCTGCGGCAGGGCGAAGTATTCCTGCAGCAGGCGATAACCCTGGAAGGCCTGCGGCACCACCGGCAGGGCCGCCTCGGCATCATCGAAACCGCACGGGCGCAAGGCGTCGGTCGGCAGCCTTTCCACCCAGTCGCGCCCCGGCTGGCGGGCGAACACCGCGACGCGGTTGCCCAGCAGTTGTTCGTAGAGACGGAACGGCAATTCATCCAGGCCGTTGAGATACAGCGGCAGATTGTCCAGATCCAGGCTGGCGAAAGGCATTTCAGCACCGCTGCGCAGGGTGATACGCAACGCAGCCTTGGCCCGCGGCTCGCTGGCGGCCAAACGGCCCAGCGCAGCAGCGGGGTTGCTGATGTATTCGGCATCCGCCACCTGCAACGGCCACAGGGTCACCGGGTGGGCCGTGCGGTACTCGCAGGGAGTCTGACTGTCCTTGCCGAGGGTGGCGCGTAGTACGCTGTCGCGCGGCAGGTTGAAGCTGCCGTTGAGCGCGCCATCGTTGGCATCGGTATGCAACTGCACCACGGTCATCGAGGGCGTCGGTGCCAGATAATGCGGGTAGGCGACTTCCAACAGGTTATGCGTGAAGGTCGGGTACTCGGCATCGAGCTTCAATTGCACACGGGCGGTCAGGTAGGCGAAACCTTCGAGCAGGCGCTCGACATAGGGGTCGGCGCACTCCATTCCCGCCAGGGTCAGACGCCCGGCGATCTTCGGGTATTCGCGGGCAAACTCCTGGGCACTTTCGCGGATGTGCTGCAGTTCCTGGTTATACAGCTCCAGCATACGGGGATTCATGCGCGTCTCCGCTGCTCGGCGGGCAGCACCTGCACATGGCCGGACTCCAGGTCCAGCTCGGTGCGCAGCAACAAGGGCAGGGCCACCGGCTGTGCCCACAGGTCACCCTGAATCTCGAAACTCAAGGCGTTATGGTTCATCTGTTCGTGACCGACATGCGCCCGCACCCGCACGCTGTGGGCGAGGATGCGCGGCTCGAAGGTGATGATGGCGCGCTGGATCAGATTCTCCAGGGCGGCGATGTCGATCCCGGACACACTGCTGCCGGCCAACGCTGGCAGCCCATAGTTGATTACCGAAGTGCCGGCTGGCGTGTGCCGTGTGCTGTCGGCATCGAGCAGGGCGATGGTGTTGAACAGCCAGGTCAGATCGCGCAGCACCGAGGCCTTGAGCTGGTTCAGCGAGAGCACGCGACGGTCCGCGCTTTCCTGCGGATTGCCGGGCTCATCGTCGGTCAGGCGGTCGAGCAGCGATGGCTGCAGACGCTCGCGCGGGGTCATGGGGCTGCTCATGCGCAGGCTTACCAGTCGAACATCGCGGTGTAGCTCTTCTGATCGCCGACGCCGCGCAGGCAACTGGCACTCTGAGCCAGCACCGATGGCTCCAACTGGCCCTTGATCAGTCGAATGGCCTTGTATTGCGAACGACACTCCAGCTTGTTGTCCGCCACGGGGGCTACATGCAGCACCATGACGATCGGCACATTCTGGAAGGTTTCGACATGGGCCTGGCCATCCGCGCCAACACTGAAATGACACGGCGAGGCAATGTCCAGCGGCAGCACGCTCTGGTCTGGCTTGCGCAATACGCAGGCCTGTCCGGCGTTCTCCAATCTATAAGTTTGCCCTGCAAGCTCCACTTGCTCCGGGTAGCCAGCATTACCTGCGGCAGGCGGTGGAGTAGATTCGGCGCATGCACAGAGGCTGGTCAGCACGCCGAGCAGCAGTAACGGTGTACGAAGGCACTTGCTCATGCCAGCTCCCAAAACCAGATTTGCCGGGCCATGTGCCTCGGATCAGCGTAACGGCCTGCGGTGAGACCGCGCTTCCACAGATCGATATGATCGCCAGTGCGCTCATCGACGGTCTGGCCGGCTTGCTGGAAGCAGTCCTTGAAGAAGATCCGTCCGCTCTTGTCGGCCAGCTTGAGACGCTCCTGTGCACTGCCCCCGATGATCAGCGGACGGCCCAGGTGATGCTTCCACAACCAGTTGGCCAATGATTCAGCGCCCCTGGCGTGTGCGTGAGCACATTTGGGTTCGGTGTAGGTGGCCTTGTTGACCTGGATGGTCTTGTCGGCATTGAGCGTGTAGCTCATGCGAATGGCGCACTGGTTCTCCCATGGACCATCACAGACCTTGCCGTCTGAGTACTCGCCCCAGATCTTGAGATATTCGTTCCACAGATTGATAAACGAAGGCTTGGCCATGAAACGGTCTCATTACTGCGTGAGTCGGAGTCGTCCCAATGCTGCCGCCCCTCGACGCAAGCGCCGGGGGCGGAAGGACATCAGATCTTGACGTTAGAGCGGATGTTCCAGCCGTACTTGATCGGGCCGCCGTCCTTGGTGCCATCGGCTTTCTGCGGCTGGTAGTCGACCGTGACCTTGGCGAAGTTCAGGGTGACGTTCTCGATCAGACGGTCATCGCTGCCCGAGCCACCCGTGCTCAGCGAGGAGATCAGTACTTCTTCGAGGTTGATGATCAGGTACTCGACCTGGGAGTCACCGCCCGCCTTGCGCACGGTCAGGGTGACCTTCGGTACGTGCTTGCCACTGGAGCAATGCATCATCAGGTTGGGGCTGGCCTTGTCGACGTACTTGGTCAGCGACAGGTCCTGAATGCTGACCTTGCCCGCGCCACCGCCAGTGCCGGTGTGCATGTTGCCGGACTGGGACATGCCCCAGCTCCAGTTGAGCACTTCGATTTCGTCCTTGTGAGTCTTGTCCTGAGACTCGCCCTTGATGTCACCGATTTTGATGAAGATATCGACAGCCATGTTTTCTCCTGGGTGTGGTCATCGCCACGAGGGTCTGGAAATGCGAAAAGCCCGGGGCTTTCCATGTATCAGGCAGAGACCTCACCCGGCGAAGCCGCGTGAGGCCAGCTTGCCTGCCGGGGCTCAGGCGCCCTTGGCCGACGGCAGTTTGGAAACCAGCCGCAGCGACACCGTCAGCCCTTCGAGCTGATAGTGAGGGCGCAGGTAGAACTTCGAGTTGTAGTAGCCGGGGTTGCCCTCGACCTCCTCGACCACGACTTCGGCAGCGGCGAGCGGATGCTGCGCCTTGGTGGTCTCGGTGGAGTGCGCGGGGTCACCGTCGACGTACTTGAGGATCCAGTCCTGCAGCCACAGCTGCATCTCGTCGCGCTCCTTGAACGAGCCGATCTTGTCGCGAACGATGCACTTGAGGTAATGCGCGAAGCGGCAGGTGGCGAACAGGTACGGCAGGCGCGCGGCCAGGTTGGCGTTGGCGGTGGCGTCCGGATCGTCATACTCGGCCGGTTTTTGCAGCGACTGCGCACCGATGAAGGCGGCGAAGTCGGTGTTCTTCTTGTGCAGCAGCGGCATGAAGCCGTTCTTGGCCAGCTCGGCCTCGCGACGGTCGGAGATGGCGATCTCGGTCGGGCACTTCATGTCCACGCCACCGTCGTCGGTGGGGAAGGTGTGCGCCGGCAGGTTCGGCACTTCACCGCCCGACTCCACGCCACGAATGCGCGAGCACCAGCCGTAGTGCTTGAACGAACGGTTGATGTTCACCGCCATGGCATAGGCGGCGTTGGCCCAGGTGTACTTGCTGCTGTCGGCGCCGTCGGTGCTTTCCTCGAAAGCGAAGGCCTCCACCGGATCGGTCTTGGCGCCATACGGCAGGCGTGCCAGGAAGCGCGGCATGGTCAGGCCGATGTAGCGCGAATCCTCGGATTCGCGCAGCGAGCGCCAGCCGGCGTATTCCGGCGTGGTGAAGATCTTGGTCAGGTCACGCGGATTGGACAGCTCCTGCCAGGAGCCCATGCCCATGACGGTGGGCGAGGCCGCGGAAATGAACGGCGCGTGCATCGCCGCGCAAACCTTGGACAGCTCGCCGAGCAGCTCGACATCGGGCGGCGACTGGTCGAAGTAGTAGTCGCCAACCAGGCAGCCGTAGGGCTCGCCACCGAACTGGCCGTATTCCTCTTCGTAGAGCTTCTTGAACACCGGGCTCTGGTCCCAGGCGGTGCCCTTGAATTTCTTCAGAGTCTTGTGCAACTCCGTCTTGGAGATGTTGAGCACGCGAATCTTGAGCTGCTCGTCACTCTCGGTGTTGTTGACCAGATAGTGCAGGCCACGCCAGGCACTCTCCACCTGCTGGAAATCGTTGTGGTGGATGATCTGGTTGACCTGCGCGGTGAGCTTGGCGTCGATGGCCGCGATGATCGACTCGATCGACTTGATCGCATCGTTGGAGATCAGATCGGTCTGCGCCAGCGCCTGCTCGGCCAGGGTACGCACGGCCGTTTCCACCGCCTCCTTGGCACGCTCGGTCTTGGGTTTGAATTCCTGCATCAGCAGCGAAGCGAATTCGCTGGTCTGCTCGGTGTTGGCCAGTGCGGCCTGGTCGTGTTGCAACTGTTCGCTCATGGTCGTCTTCCGAATCAGGCCTGGGGCTCGTTGTCCTGGGGTTTCGGCGCGCTAGCCAGGGCCTGCAGCAGTGCCGGGTCCTTGATCGCCTTCATGATGATGTCTTCGGCGCCGGTCTTGCCGTCCATGTAGGTCAGCAGGTTGGCCAACTGGGTACGGGCTTCCAGCAACTGGTTGAGGGCGTCGACCTGGCGTGCCACCGCGGCCGGGCTGAAGTCGTCCATGCTCTGGAAGGTCATGTCGATGCTCAGGTTGCCTTCGCCGGTCAGCTCGTTGGGTACGTTGAAGGCCACACGCGGCTTCATCGCCTTGAGACGCGAGTCGAAGTTGTCGACGTCGATCTCCAGGAACTTGCGCTCGGCCACTGGCGCCAACGGCTCAGCCGGCTTGCCAGTCAGGTCGGACACGACGCCCATGACGAACGGCAGTTGCACCTTCTTCTCGGCGCCGTACAGCTCGACGTCGTACTCGATCTGTACCCGTGGCGCGCGGTTACGCGCGATGAATTTCTGAGAACTGCTGTTCGCCATGCTTTCTCTCCTGGTCGCCTGACGCGACGCGGCGTGTCGGCCACCGGCCGTCTACGGTAAAGCGTGATCCCGCATACCTGGGCCGGTCGGCCTAGTACTCGTCGGGGCCGCGCAGGTTTTCGAACTGGCTCATGCCATCGGGAATCAGGTTGCGCACGATGGTCGCGAAGTCGGCGTTGACCAGGCTGCGAGCCCGGTTGAGCAGCACCGGTAACGGGCTGGATGGCTCGTGGCGGGCGTAGTAGGTGAGGATCCGCTCCAGGCTCCTGAGCACATCGTCGCGATTGGCGATTTCGCCGCTGGCACGTGCTGCGGCAGGCGCCGAGAGGTGCTGCTCTTGCGCCGCTTCAGCGTCTGTCGAGTGATCCCCTGCAGCGGCCTCCACCGGGCTGCCGCCGAGCACCTGCAAGGCAAGCTTGAGCGGTTGCTGCAATGCAAGAAAATCCACGCCTTGAGCGGAGCCGACCTGTTCGCTGACCAGTTGTTCTATGGCGTTCAAGCTGTGCAGCGCACGCTGCAGTGCCTGATGAGTGAGCTGCAAGGCTTCGCTGTCGGCATCCTGCAGGGCACCGCCGAGTTCTTCGATACTGAGGCTTTCGCTACTGGCCAGGTGCAGGCCGGCGGCATTCAGCGCCGCACGCACGGTGATGTTGCCGAATACCCGTGAACGGACCAGCACAGCACTGCGCAGCAGGCCGATATTGGTTTCGCAGGTCAGCGCAGAGAGGGTGTTGATGCGTACGGTGGGGTCGTTGTCGTCATCGGCATCGAGCTGCGGATGAATCTCGGGCCAGTAGCGCGAGAGCAGTTCGAGGATCAGTTCGAGGCTGTCGGCAAGGCCTTCGACCCCGTGCAAAGCCAGGCGACTCTGCAGCAGGTAACGGGTGATTCGCAGATCTTTGCTGCGCTGCAGAAGGGCATGACAGGCCTGTTCCAACTGGCGCCATTCGGGTGGCTCGGCGGCCTGGATGGCATCACCCATGCTACGTTCGGGGCGCCCCAGAGCATCACGCTCGAGCTGGAGAAAGTCACTGTCGTATTCCAAATCTTCGCCGCATGGCGAAGCATCTGAAATAGCGGCGAGCAACAACGAAGTCTCCACGTTTCGATCTCCTTATCGATTTGAACTGTGTCACAAAAGTGCAGCAACTTCGTCCTAGCTAGCACTTTGCCAGTCACTATTTAATACTAACTGGCCACTACACAATTTCTATGTCGTCGCGCATTTTTTAACTTAAAAATATTTAAAGTCAAGGTAGAATCCGCTCACCAAGAACCTTTGTGAACAATGACAAAGTTTCGGTAAGTTATGCGACCAAGTGCATACTTGCATCACGAAATGGAAGGTAAGATCGCGTGTTCTCGCGATTCAGAGCTCGCTTGACGGAAGTTTCCAGCAGAGCTCCATTCGGCCTGAAAGCCCCATGAATAAAGGCTTTCATGATTTTTGCGGGTGTCACGAAAGCCGGGCAGGGAGGCCACATGGCGCTGCGTTTGACCATCACCAGCTATCACAAGATCACCCCCGGCCAATGCCCCGAGAAAACCCTGGAATATGGCTCGATGGCAATTGGCCGCAACCCGGATAATGACTGGGTATTACCGGACCCAGCCCGCCTTGTTTCATCGAAACATTGCCTCGTACAGAACAGGGATGGTCGCTACTACATCACCGACAGCAGCACCAACGGCGTGGAGCTGGTCAAAGCCGGCATACGCATGCAGCGCGGTAACAGCGAACTTCTGAATCACGGCGAAGTTATTCGCATCGGTGAATACGAAATTCAGGTAGCGCTGGAAAGTTCCGTTGCAGAAGGTTCGGCACCATTTTCAACCGCTCCCTCCGGGAATAGTTTCGAAGCCCTGATGGCCAGTCATCAGGACGCTCCGCCCGTACCGCTCAGCCCTCCAGCAAACCCCTTCGATGCCTCGGCCAGCGCTCACCTGCAGAGCGTCGCTCCGCACGAGACTTTGCCCGATCTATTCGATTTTCTCGGCCCAAGCACATCGGCCCCGGCGCCCGTTGCCGACCATGTGCCGGCGCAGCAGCATGACTTCCGTCCGCCAGAGATCAAAAACCCTCCCGTCGAGCAGAAGCCAACTGACGTACCTGGTCTGATCCCCGATGACTGGGACCTTCTCGACAACATCACACCGGCTGCGATACCCCCGGCAGCACCGCCACCTGCGGACCTTTCCCCGCAGCCGGCGCAGATCGAATCGGCACCTTTACCGCCTCCGCCAGCAGCAGCCCCCACACCTGCCCCTGTCGCCAGCCCGTCGCAGGCTGCTCGGAACGACGACCTGCTGCTGCAGGCCTTCCTCCGCGGCGCGACGCTGGAGCGCTTGCGTCTGGATACCCAGCAGGCAGCCGCGCAGATGGAAAGCATCGGGCGCAGTTACCGCCTGATGGTCGAGGGCCTGATCGATGTACTGCGGGCGCGCAGCAGCCTCAAGGGCGAGTTCCGCCTGCAGCAGACCATGGTTCAGCCGGTGGAAAACAACCCGCTGAAGTTCGCGCCCAACGCCGAAGAAGCCCTGCTCCTGCTGCTGCGTGGCGGTAACTCGGCGTTCATGCCGGCGGACCAGGCCGTGCAGGACGGTTTCGAGGACCTGCGCGCCCATCAACTGGCCGTCATGGCGGGTGTACAGGCTGCCATCCGGCACCTGCTGGCGCGTTTCGAACCGCAGGCACTGGAAGCACGCATGGGCAAGGGAGGCGGGCTGGCCAGCCTGCTGCCGGGCTCGCGCCAGGCTCAGTGCTGGCAGCAGTTCGTGGAGCTGTACGCGACCTTGTCGCGCGAAGCCGAAGACGATTTTCAGGACCTGTTCGGCCGCGAGTTCGGCCGGGCCTATGAGCAACATATCGCCCGTCAACGACGCCCCTGACGGCGTGGGCAAGGATGAACAACGTGCGACAACGACTTCTTCGGCCCGCTCTGCTGGGCCTGGTGCTGGCAGGGCTGGGCAGCGGCTGCAGCAAGGATGCGATGGACGGCAGCGCCGCCACGCAAGAATCGACCAGCGTCGTGCTGCAGCTGCAGGCAGGCGATGAGCTGAACCCTACCGTCGAAGGCTACAGCGCCCCGGTGCGTGTGCGCCTGCTGGAGCTGCGCAGCGCCGCCGCATTCAGCCGGACCGACTACTTCAGCCTCGCCGAACGCGCGGCAGCGACCCTGGGCGGCGAGCTGGTGGCCGAGGACGAATGGCTGGTCCATCCCGGCCAGACCCGGGAACTGAAACGCACGCTCGCCCCGGAAACGCGTCATCTCGGCCTGCTGGTCGGCTACCGCGAAATTGACCGGGCGCAGTGGCGCGTGGTCCTGGAGCCGAAGCAGGGTGCGCTCAACCATTACCGTATCGACCTCGGGATCAACGCCGCCAGCGCTGCAGAGCTCGCCGCGCCGTCCCGCCTCGACTCTCGCTAACAGGAGCCCGTATGTCCTGGAACAACCGTGTGATCTGGTCCGAAGGTATGTTCATCGGCACCCAGCATTTCCAGCAACATGATCGCTACCTGGAGGCTCTGATCGATGCCCGCAGCCGCCCACTGTCAGCCGCCGGCTGGGGTTTCGCCGAGCTGCAGCTGGATATCGGCCTGCTGACACAGGGCAAGCTGGCCATCGTCAGCGCCCGTGGCCTGTTGCCTGACGGCACGCCGTTCAACATTCCCCAGGATGACGTGGCGCCGGAGCCGCTGGATATCCCCGACGACCTGCGCGACGGCGTGATCTATCTGGCCCTGCCGCTGCGCCGGGCGGGTGTGCGAGACACCGTCGAAGCGGGTGAAGCACTTGGCGGCGCGCGCTATCGCGGCCAGGTCCGCGAAGTGCGCGACGACAACGCAGCCTTCGAAAGCCGTGTGCCGGTGATGGTTGGCGAACGCGCCCTGCGCCTGTTGACCGCCGCCGATGGCCTGCAGGAATACGCCGTGCTGGGCGTAGCGCGCGTGCGCGAGAAACGCGCCGACCGCGCCCTGGTGCTGGACGAACAGTACATCCCGCCGCTGCTCGACGTAGCAGCCAGCGCGCCACTGGCTGCCTTTCGCGGCGAGCTGCTGGGCTTGCTGCATCAGCGCGGCGAAGCCCTGGCCGGGCGCGTGGTGGCCTCCAGCGCCGGCGGCGCCTCGGAGATCGCCGACTTCATGCTGCTGCAGCTGGTCAACCGCGCCCAGCCTCTGTTCGCCCATCTGGCCCAACTGCAACCCTTGCACCCGGAGCGCCTGTACAGCGAACTGCTGGCCCTGGCTGGTGAGTTCGCCACCTTCTCCAGCTCCGGCCGGCGCCCCTCGGAGTTCCCGACTTACCTGCACGACGACCTGCAGACCAGCTTCACTCCGGTGATGCAGGCGCTGCGCGAAGCGCTGTCGATGCTGATCGACAGCAAGGCCGTGCCCATTCCCATCGTCGAAAAGGCCTATGGCGTACACGTGGCCATGCTGGCCGACCGCAGCCTGCTGGACAACGCCAGTTTCGTCCTGGTGGTACGCGCCGACATGCCCGCCGAAACCCTGCGTGGCCGCTTCGGCCAGCAGAGCAAAGTCGGCTCGGTCGAGCACATCCGCGATCTGGTCAACCTGCAGTTGCCAGGCATCAACCTGCTGCCGCTGCCAGTGGCCCCGCGGCAGATTCCGTTCCATGCCGGCTCGACCTACTACGAGCTCGACCGCGGCAGCGAGCACTGGAAGCAATTGGCACATTCCGGCGGTTTCGCTTTCCACGTGGCGGGTGAATACCCCGGCCTGAACCTGGCCTTCTGGGCGATACGGGGTTAATCCATGACGGATCAAGATGACTGGCTGAACAAGCCGCCGGCACCGCAGCCGCAGAACAATGATCGCACCCAGTTCATGCCGCGCCCGGGCGGCCGTGGTCCGCAGCCCGTCGCCGAGGCGCCGGCTGCCCCACTGCAGATGCCTGCCGCGCCACTGCCGGCAGGCCAGGCCCGTGGCATGAACCCACTGGAGCAGGCCGCCGGCCCGCTGTTGAGCATGCTCACCCGACTGCGCAGCACCCTGGCCCATCCCGCACCGGCCAGCCTGCGTGCGCAACTGCTTGGCTATCTGCGCCAATTCGAGCAACGTGCCGAGGCCGCCGGTGTGCCGCGCAACGATGTGCTACTGGCCCGCTACGCGCTGTGCACCGCGCTCGACGAGGCCGTGCTGAGCACGCCCTGGGGCAGCACCAGCGAGTGGGGCAAGCAAAGCCTGCTGATCACCGTGCACAACGAGGCCTGGGGCGGCGAGAAGGTGTTCCAGCTGCTCGAACACTGCCTGCAAAGCCCACGTGAACGGCTCGATCTGCTCGAACTGCTGTACCTGTGCACCAGCCTCGGCTTCGAGGGTCGCTATCGGGTCATGCATGACGGTCGCAGCCAGCTGGAAGCGCTGCGCGAGCGCACCGCCGCGACCCTGCGCAGCGTGCGTGGCGAGCGCGAACACGAGCTGTCACCGCACTGGCGCGGGGTCAACGTGGCCCCGGATCGCTTGTCACGACTGCTGCCGCCCTGGGTCGGCCTGGCCGTAGCTCTGGCGCTGTTGCTGCTGGTGCTGCTGGTGTTGCGGATGAAACTGGCAGCCGATGCCGAACCGGTGTTCCGGCAGATTCACGCACTGGGCGAAGTACCGGTGCAGAGCATCGAACCGGCCGTGGTGAAGCCGCGTGTAGTGGAGCGCCCGCGCCTGGCCACCTTCCTCGCCGACGACATCCGCGCCAACCGCGTAGCGGTCGAGGATGGCGTCGACCGCTCGGTGGTGACCATCCGCGGCGACGAGCTGTTCAGCTCCGGCAGCGCCAGCATCCGTGACGACTTCCAGCCGTTGCTGCTGCGCATCGCCGAGGCTGTCGCCAAGGTCAAGGGCCAGGTGCGCATCACCGGCCACAGCGACAACCAGCCGATCGCCACGCTGCGCTTCCCCTCCAACTGGGCACTGTCGCGTGCCCGCGCCGAAGAGGTGCTGCAGATTCTCGCAGCGCGCACCGGCCAGGCCGAGCGCTTCAGCGCCGAGGGCCTGAGCGACACCGAACCGCTGGCATCCAATGCCACGGCCGAAGGACGGGCGAAGAATCGCCGGGTAGAGATCACCGTGCTGGCGGAGGGTGTGGAGTGAAGGCGCTGTTCGGATTCATCACCCGCTGGGTCATCCCGCTGCTCGGGCTGATCGCCCTGAGCCTGATCATCTGGTTCATCGGTCCGCTGCTCAATGCACTGCAGCCGGCCTGGACGCGCTGGACGCTGATCATACTGCTGTTCGCCCTGTGGCTCGGCTGGCGCCTGTTCTGTCTGCTGCGCGAACGCCAGCAGGAACGCAAGGTGCTCGACGGCCTGGCAGCACAGGCCGCGCCGGACGCCGCCAGCGTGGCCACCGCCGAGGAGCTGGCGACGCTGCGCCAGCGCATGGACGAAGCCCTGACGCTGCTGAAGAAGGCGCGCCTGGGCGGCGATGAGCGGCGCAACCTGTATCAACTGCCGTGGTACGTGATCATCGGGCCACCCGGCTCCGGCAAGACCACCGCACTGGTCAACTCCGGCCTGAACTTCCCGCTCGCGGCGCAACTCGGCGCCGGCGCCATTCGCGGTGTGGGCGGTACGCGCAACTGCGACTGGTGGTTCACCGACGAAGCGGTGCTGCTCGACACCGCCGGGCGCTATACCACTCAGGACAGCCACGCCCAGGTGGACAAAGCGGCCTGGCTCGGTTTTCTCGACCTGCTCAAGACCCAGCGTGCGCGTCGCCCGATCGATGGCGCCTTCATCGCCATCAGCCTGTCCGATCTGCTGCAAAGCAGCGACAGCGAGCGCGCCGCACACGTGGCGGCGATCCGCTCGCGGGTGCAGGAGCTGTATACCCAGCTCGGCGTGCGTTTCCCGGTCTACGTGATGCTCACCAAGTGCGACCTGGTGCCGGGCTTCATGGAGTTCTTCGACGACCTCAGCCGTGAGGAGCGTGCCCAGGTCTGGGGCTTTACCTTCGCCCTGGATGACGGCAAGAGCGTCGGCGGCCCGCTGGAGCGTTTCGACAGCGAGTTCGTCGCCCTCGAACAGCGCCTCAACCAGCGCCTGGTCGAACGCCTGCAGCGTGAACGCGATCCGGCACGACGCGACCTCATCTACGGTTTCCCGCAGCAGTTCGCGGCGATCAAGAGCCTGCTCGGCGAGTTTCTCAACGGCGTGTTCAAACCCAATGCCTACGAGGAGCGCAGCCTGCTGCGCGGTGTGTACTTCACCAGCGGCACCCAGGAAGGCAGCCCGATCGACCGCCTGATCGGCGCCATGGCGCAGAGCATGAACCTCGACCGCCAGCACCTGGCCAGGCAGAGCGGCAGCGGCCGCAGCTATTTCCTCCAGCACCTGTTCAGCCGCGTCGCCTTCGCCGAGCGCGGCCTGGTCGGCGTCGACCAGAAGGTCGAGCGCCGTCGCAGATGGCTGGCCATCGGCTCGCTGGCCGCCAGCGTGGCACTGGTACTGGTGGTGAGTACGCTGTGGCTGCTCAGCTTCAACGCCAACCGTGAGCATATCGCCCAGGTCGGCGCGCGTACCGTGCCGCTGGAGCAGCAGGTGCGCAGCCTCAGCCCGGCGCAACGTGACGTACTGGCGGTGCTGCCCCTGCTCAGCGCCGTACGCAACCTGGCGGGTAGCCCGCCGGACTGGGCCAAAGGTCTGGGTCTGTATCAGGGCGACATGCTCGAAGAGCAGGCCGCCAGCGTCTATCGCCGCTTGCTGGTGGCCACCTTCGCCCCACGCCTGCTCAGCCGAGTGGAGGAACAGCTGCGCACGGGTGGTGGCTCGGACTACCTCTACGAAGGGCTCAAGGCCTACCTGATGCTCGGTGGCGGCGAGCAATACGACGCCGAATTCATCAAGGCATGGATCGCTCTGGACTGGGATCAGAGCCTGCCGCGCGACCTGTCGGGCGAGCAACGCCAAGCCCTCGACGAACACCTGCAGGCGCTGTTCGAGCGGCGCCCGCCGGATGCCCGCCTGGATCAGCGTCTGATCGACGAGCTGCGCATGCAGCTGCAACGCCTGCCGCTGGCGCAGCGGGTGTATGACCGAGTCAAACGGCAGAAGCTGCCAGCCGGGGTCAGCGACTTTCGCATCAGCGAGGCCGCCGGGCGCGACGCCGCACTGGTCTTCACACGCAAGAGTGGCAAGGCACTGAGTGACCCGCTGAGCGGTTTCTACACCCGTCGTGGCTACCGCGAAGCTTTCCTGCTTGCCAGTGTCGGCCAGGCCAGTGTCGTGGCCGAGGAACAATGGGTGCTGGGCCGTCAGCTCGACAGCACCCAGGATGCGGTGAACCTGGCCGCCGATGTACGCCAGCTGTACATGCGCGATTACGTGCAACAGTGGGATGCGCTGCTGGCCGACCTCGACTTTGTGCCGATCACCAGCGTCGCCCAGGCGGCGGACGTGCTGCGGATACTCTCGGGGCCGTCCTCGCCGCTCAAGCAACTGCTGATCGCGGTAGCGCGGGAAACCGATCTGCAGCAAGCACCCGAATCCGAAGGTGTGGCCAAGGCCGCCGACGAGGGTGTCGACCAGCTCAAGCAGAAGCTCGGCTCGCTGCTCGGCCAGACTCCGGCCGGCAATGCCGTGGCGGCGGTGAGCGCGATCGATCCGGTCAGCAGTCATTTCGCTGAACTCAACAGTCTGGTCAGCCAGGACCCTTCGGCGCCGATGGCCATCGATGGCCTGCTGGCGGACCTCAACGAGCTCTACGTGCAGCTCAGCAGCATGGTCGGCGCCAGCGGCGAAGCGCTGCTCGGCGAGGCGAAGAACCAGGCCAGTGCTGCCGCAGCAAGGGTCAACCTGACCGCCGCGCGCCAGCCGAAGCTGGTTCAGGGCCTGGTAGGTTCGGTCGTCGCCGCCAGCACCAACAGCATGATGGGCGGGGTGCGCAACCAGCTCAATGCAGCCTGGCAGAGCGACGTGGTCAACGTCTGGCGGCAGTCGCTGAGCGGTCGTTACCCGATGGTACCGGGCAGCCAGCGCGACGCCACGCTGGATGATTTCGGCCAGTTTTTCGGTGTTGGCGGGGTGATGGACAACTATTTCCGCAAGTACCTGCAGCCCTACGTCGATACCTCGGCACGCAACTGGCGCTGGCAGCCTGGCGCGGCGCAGAAGCTGGGCATCTCCGCCGGCGTGCTGCAGACCTTCCAGCGCGCGGCGCTGATCCGCGACGAATTCTTCCGCAGCGGCGGCCTGCAGCCCAGCGTGCGCTTCGACCTCAAGCCGGTGAGCATGGATGCCACTATCAGCCAGTCGCAGCTCGACCTCGACGGTCAGCTGATCGGTTTCGACCACGGCCCGAGCCGTCCGGTGGCGGTGCAATGGCCGAACCCGAGCAGCATCGGTGTGGTGCGCCTGTCGGTGTCGCCACCAGTGGAGGGCGGACGCTCGGCCCTGACCCTGGAAGGGCCGTGGGCCTGGTTCCGCCTGCTCGACCAGTCCGAGCTGATTGGCGGTGCCTCGCCGGATCGATTCAACCTGCGCGTACGCCTGGATCGCTCCAGCGTTGCCTACGAACTGCGCGCCAGCAGCGCCTTCAATCCTTTCAAGAGTCGCGCAGTGGCCGGCTTCACCCTGCCGGAGCGGCTATGACGATGATGGGTTTTTACGGCAAGGTCGCCAGCCGCGGCGACTTCATCGAACGCAATCTGCCGAAGGACTTCCAGCGCAGCTGGGACGCCTGGCTGTCGGCCGGTCTGCAGACCAGCCAGGGCCAACTCGGCGAAAACTGGCTGGATGCCTATCTGACTAGCCCACTGTGGCGCTTCGCCCTGGCACCTGGAGTGTGCGGCAGCGAGACCATGGCCGGGGTGCTGATGCCGAGCATCGACCGCGTCGGCCGCTACTTCCCCCTGACGGTTGCCTGCCGCATGCCTGGCGGGCAACCGCTACAGGCCTTGCAAGCGAGCGAAGCATGGTTCGAGCGGATCGAGGACCTGCTGCTGAGTACCCTGGAAGAGGGCGCCCGCTTCGAAGACTTCGAGACAGCGGTGCAGAGCCTCGAGCCCCTGCCGGCTACGACGCTGCCCGCATACGACCAGGCGCATGGCCTGCAGCATTGGCCGGTGGTCGATGCGCCGGGCCGTCTGGCAGCACTCGCTGCCCAGGCCTGCAGCGGTGCCAGCCTGTGGTGGGGACGTGGTTCGCAACGCATCGCGGCCGGATTGCGCCGTTGTCAGGGGCTGCCACCGACCGAGTCCTTCGCGGCTTATCTGCTGGGCCCGGAGGTGGTCGCGCAATGAATGCACTGCTTTACCAGTCGGCGGCCTACAGTCATGTCGGCCTGGTGCGCCAGATCAACGAAGATGCCTATCTGGAGCGCCCCGAAGCGGGTCTCTGGGTGGTTGCCGACGGCATGGGCGGGCACGCGGCCGGCGATTACGTCAGCAGCCTGATCGTCGACAGCCTGCGCAACATCAAGGCGAGCGACACCCTGAGTGACTACGAGCATGCCCTGCGGCTCAGCCTGAGCCAGGTCAACTCTGCCGTGCGCGAACAAACCCACCTGCGCGGTGTGACCATGATGGGCAGTACCGTGGTGCTGATGGTCGCCCGCGGCAACCGGGGCTTCTGCCTGTGGGCCGGCGACAGCCGCCTTTACCGGCTGCGGGCAGGCGAGCTGCAGGCGGTTTCGCGTGACCACAGCTATGTGCAGGACCTGCAGGACAGCGGCCTGCTCAGCAAAGCCGAGGCGCGTCTGCATCCACGCGCCAACATCGTCACCCGCGCCATCGGTGTGCAGGACCAGCTGGAGCTCGCCTGCAGCGTCTTCGACATCCAGCCCGGAGACACCTGGCTGCTGTGCAGCGACGGTCTCACTCGCACGGCCGAAGATCACGAGATCTGCGATGTGCTGACGCATACCGACCCCTATCAGGTGGTGCGCAGCCTGGTTCACCTGGGCCTGACACGCGGCGCACCCGACAACATCACTGCCATCGTCATCAAGGCGAGCGAGCCCGTCTCATGGACCTGAACATTCCCGGTTTCGACATCGACAGGATGATTGGCGAAGGCGCCATGGCCACCGTCTACCTGGCACTGCAACGCTCACTCGAGCGCAAGGTGGCCTTGAAGATCATGGCTCCGGCACTGGCGGCCGATGCCTCGTTCTGCGAGCGCTTCCTGCGTGAGGGCAAAACCCTGGCGCGCCTGGCGCACCCGCACATCGTCACCGTGCATGACATCGGCAACGCCGGCGAGCATTACTACATGGCCATGGAGTACCTGCCCAACGGTACCCTCGGCGAGCGTATCGCCGCCGGTCTTAGCCCCGAGCAAGGGCTGCAGTACATCCGCCAGATCGCCTCGGCGCTGGGCTACGCCCACAGCCAGGGCTTGATCCACCGCGACGTGAAACCGGCCAATATCCTCTTTCGCGCCGACGGTACCGCTGTGCTGTCTGACTTCGGTATTGCCAAGTCACTCGATGACCGGACTCAGTTCACTCAGGTCGGCTTCGCCGTCGGCACGCCCAATTACATGAGCCCCGAGCAGGCGCGCGGGCTGGATATCGACGGCCGCGCCGACCTCTATGCGCTGGGCGTGGTGCTCTATGAAATTCTGGTCGGCGAGCTGCCGTACATGGGCACCGATGCGCTGTCCACGGCGCTGGCCCATCTGACCCAGCCGCTACCGGAACTGCCGATACAGCACAGCCGCTATCAGACGCTGCTGCAACGGCTGCTGGCGAAGAATCCGGATGAACGCTTCAGCAATGCAGCGGAGCTGCTGGCCGCACTCGATAGCCAACCAGCGCCGGACCTGGACGCCACTCTGGTCCGTCCCGCGTTCACCCACCAAGCCACGCTGGGTGCGCCTTCAGCCAGCGAATTGGGAGAACTGCAACCGGTCTCCATCGAGATTCCACGCAGTACGCCGGCATCGGCTCCCACCGTGGCACCCGCAGCGGCTGCCACTGCCAACAGTGCGGCGGCACAACCGAGCACCAGCAGCAAGCGTCCGCGCATGGCGCTGCTGGCAGTAGCCGTTGCTGCTGCGCTTGGCCTGGGCGGCGGCGCCTACTGGTGGCTCTCCCAGCCCTCCCCGGTGGTGGCTGCGGATAGCTCGCCGCAAAGCACCGGGCAGGACGCAGCTATCGAGCCACTGGCAGCCGATACGGGCGAGGCCGGCGAACGACCGCTGCTGATGCCGGGCAAGACAACCCTCTACCAACGCATCCTGGCCAAGCCTGGGGCACAGTTACTGAGTGCTCCGGGCGCTTCTACAGGCGAAGCGCTGCCGGCCTTCTCGGTGCTCTACGTGTATGCCCGGCGCAACCAGGACGGCCAATCCTGGTTGCAGGTCGGCGCGGCCAGCGATGGCCGAGTGCAGGGCTGGATCGCCGCCGAACAGGCAACCGACTGGAAACAAAGCCTGGTGCTGAAATTCACCGAGCGCTCCGGGCGGGCACCGGTGCTGTTCATGCAGCAGGCTGCCGACGTCGAACGTCTGATCGACCATACCAGCCAGGCTCGCGAGCTGCTGCTGCAGGCGCAGAACGATCCCGAGCAGGTGCCGCAAGTGGTGGCGCTGGAGCCGACAAACAGTGCGGTTCCGCAGGACCAGTTCTACCTGATGCCGATCTTCGACTTCCGCGAGGCCTTCGACGCCGAAGG
Source organism: Pseudomonas sp. zfem001 (assembly GCF_032621725.1). Lineage (NCBI taxonomy): Bacteria > Pseudomonadati > Pseudomonadota > Gammaproteobacteria > Pseudomonadales > Pseudomonadaceae > Pseudomonas > Pseudomonas sp. zfem001. Next base: position 167,601 of record NZ_JAVYJI010000004.1, read on the forward strand.
CCAGCCGGTGCAGTTGCTCAACATCGCCTCGATCGATCCCGGCAGCGCCGCACAGAGTTCTACCGACAAGCCGGTCGCTGCCACCGATTCGGGCTTCCGCACCGGCATCGTGCTGGTGGTCGACACCTCGGTGTCGATGCAGCCCTACATCGACCGCGTACGCCAGGTGGTCAGCGAGCTGCAGAGCCAGTTGCAGGCGCGGGGTGAGCTGGACAACGTCAGCTTCGGCCTGGTCGGCTATCGCAACAGCACGTCGCGCACGCCGGGCCTGCAGTACCTGAGCAAGACGCTGGTCAACCTGCAGGAGGGCAGTGATCCGCAGCGTTTCCTGCGCGCCGCCGAGCAGGTGCAGGCGACCACGGTATCCAGCCACTCCTTCGACGAGGACGCCTTCGCCGGTGTCATGCAGGCCGTCGAGGGCATGGACTGGTCGAGCTATGGAGGGCGCCTGATCCTGCTGGTCAGCGATGCCGGCGCGCTGCGCAAGAACGACCCCTTCAGCAGCACCCTGATGAACGAGGCCGAGGTACGCCAAGCGGCGCTGAGCAAGCAGATCAAGATTTTCGCCCTGCACCTGCGCACACCGGCCGGCAAAGCCAACCACGCTGCTGCCGAGCAGCAATATCGGGTGCTGACGGCCGACAGCAACCCGCAGATCGGCGACCTCTACGTCTCGGTACCGGGCGGTGATGTCGAAGCCTTCGGCGAGCGCGTGCGCGAGATCGGCTCGACCTTCGCCGAACTGGCGCAGCAGATTCGCGCACAGCAGGCACCAGTCACCCCGCAACTGGCCGGTGGCGCCAATCTGGCGACCAAATCGCAGGCCATCGGCTACGCCATGCACATGGACTTTCTCGGCCGCCGCAGCTCCAGCCAGGCGCCGCAACTGGTCAGCGCCTGGACTGCTGACCGTGACCTGAGCAACCCGAACCTGCCGACACTGCAGGTGTGCGTGATGCTGACCAAGCTGCAACTCAACGACCTGCAGCAGTCGCTCAAGCTGATCGTCGATGCAGCACGCAAGACCAAGACCTCGCCGGCCGACTTCTTCAGCGAGATCGCCAGCGCCAGCGCCTACATGAGTCGCGACCCCGCTGCGCTACGCCAGGGTACCAATCTGGCGCAAAGCGGCGTGCTCGGCGAGTACCTCGACGGCCTGCCATATCGTAGCAAGGCGCTGAGCATGACCCAGGACCTCTGGCTGTCGCTGTCGGTGGCCGAGCAGGAGGATTTCATCGACGAACTGGAGTCGAAGATTCGCCTCTACGAAACCTTCCACAATGACATGGCCAACTGGGTGCGCTTCGGCAATGCCGAACCGGGCGACGCCCTGTACCGTGTACCGCTGTCGACGCTGCCATGATGATTCGCCTTCAGCAGGTCCTAAAGCAACGTGGCCAGGGCGCACAGCGCTACAGCCTGGCCATCGAGCAGTTGCAGTTGGAGGCCGGCGCGCGAGTGGCACTGGTTGGCCCCAGCGGTTGTGGCAAGAGCACGCTGCTCGACCTGCTGGCCCTGGTGCTGGCCCCGGATGTCGCCGAGACCTTCGACATGGAGTTGACCGGCTCGGTCAGCGATATCGCCACATTGTGGCGACAGGGCCGGCAGAACCAACTGGCGCAGCTGCGCAGCCGGCATCTGGGTTACGTGCTGCAGGCAGGCGGGCTGCTCGGCTTTCTCGATGTGCGCAGCAATATAGCGCTGCCCCGGCAAATGCTCGGAATGGCGGACAGCGGCCAGGTACTGCGTCTGGCGCAGGCGCTGGATGTGCAGGAGCAGTTGGCCAAGTATCCCGCGCAGTTGTCGATCGGCCAGCGCCAACGCGTCAGTTGTGCCAGAGCCCTGGCTCACGGGCCGCAGTTACTGCTGGCTGACGAACCTACTGCGGCGCTGGACCCACTCAATGCCGAGCGGGTCATGCAGCTGCTGCTCGCTCAGGCCGAACAGACCGGCGCCACCTGCGTGGTGGCGACTCACGACGAGGCGCTGGCGCAGCGCGCCGGTCTGAGCATCCTGCGCATGCACTGCCGCCGCGACGCCGACGGCGGTGTCAGTGCCCATCTTGAGCAGGCCGCCTGATGCGCCCGCTGCTGATCGCCGACCTGGCCTGGCAGGACTACCGCCGCGAAGCGCGCCTGTCGGCATGTGCCGTGCTGGCCCTGGTGGCGGTGATCGCGCCGCTGCTGGTGCTGTTCGGCCTCAAGCATGGCCTGGTCGGCAGTCTTACCGAACGCCTGCAACGCGACCCTGCGGTGCGCGAGATCATCCCGCTGGGCGGCACACGCCTGCAGGCAGAATTCATCGAGGCACTGAGCCAACGAGACGACGTCGCCTTTGCCATCCCGCGTACCCGGCAGATTGCCGCTACCAGCGAACTGCAGGTGGCGCCAGGGGAGGCGAGGGTCAGCGTGGAGATGCTGCCGACGGCCGACGGTGATCCGCTGTTACAGGACCTGCCGGAGCCACAGGCGCTGCAACAGGTGGTGCTCAGCCATACCGCTGCGGAGAAGTTGGGGATCACGCCAGGTAGCCAGTTGCAGGCGCGCTTCGGTCGCCAGCGAGGCAACGACCTGCAGTGGCAGCAGACCACCCTGCAAGTGCTGGCTGTGCTGCCGCTGGCGGCCTTCGAGCGCGATGCATTGTTCGCGCAGGCGACGCTGCTGGAGGCCGTCGAGGATTACCGCGACGGCCTGGCAGTGGCTGCACTGGGTTGGCCAGGCGCAACGTCGACACAAGCGTCGCGTATCTATCCCGGTTTTCGTCTGTACGCGCGCGCGCTGGAAGACGTCGAGCCGCTGCGCCAGTACTTGGCCGCGCAGCAGGTGCAGGTCGTGACCCAGGCGGCGCAAATCGCCCAGGTACAGACACTGAGCCGCAATCTCGATCTGTTGTTCTGGCTGATCACCACCCTGGCTCTCGGGGGCGCGTTAGCGGCCACCAGCGCCGGTACCCTGGCTGCCATCGAGCGCAAGCAGCGTGAACTGGCCGTGCTGCGCTTGCTGGGCTTCGGCAGCGGCGCACTACTGTTTTTCGTGATCCTCCAGGCGCTGTACAGCGGCCTGTTCGCCAGCGCCCTGTCAGCTCTGCTGTACCGACTGGCAGAGGGCGGTATCAACCATCTTTTCGTGCAGGTACCGGGCGATTACGCCAGTCGCCTGCTGCCCGAGCACTACCTGGTGGCCCTCGGAGCCGTCCTGCTGGCCAGCGCCCTTGCCGCTGCGCTGGGCGGTCGGCGCGTGGCCCGGATCGACGCCTCTCAAGGAATTCGTGATGTCTGACAGTCGTTTCGCTCCCTCCGCCCTGATACTCGCCACGCTCGCCCTGGCCGCCTGCTCGCCGGGCGATGAACCACCAGCGGCGAACGCACCCGCCGCACCTGCGCAATCAGAGGCCGAGGCGCCACGCGAACTCGATGCGGAACAATTGGCCAGGCTGGACAACCCCAAACCCCTACCGGGCGATGTCAGTCTGCCGCTGCCCTGCGGTGGCGAGATGGTCTTTCGCCATGTCTATGTCCTGACTCAGGGCAGCCTGGATGACCGCGAAGTCAGCCTGGGCTATCCATTCGGCGAAGGTGAAGCCGGCTACAAGCAATCCTTCATCTCCGGCTATCGCCGCGACTTCATCAACGGCCAGTTCAGCCTGCAGGACCTGGCTCCGCAGTGGAAGAAACAGATCGCCGAGCGCCTGCCCAAGATCGACGCCGGCAGCCCGCTGAAACCGATGATGTATTTCATCGGCAAGTACGAGGTCACTGCCCGCCAGTACGCTCAGGTCATGGCCCAGGCTCAGGCACTGGCCAGTGGTGAGCCGAGCCCGAATTGTGCGCCGGTCACCAGCGCGGCAGGACGACTGCCCCAGGTCAAACTGTCGCGCTTCGAAGCCGAGCGTTTCGCCGCGGTTTACAGCGCCTGGCTGCTGGCCAACCACCGTGATCTGCTGCCGGTCAGTGGTCGCGGCAGCAAAGCGGAAGAGGGTGGCGCGGCTTTCGTTCGCCTACCCACCGAAGTGGAATGGGAGTTCGCTGCCCGAGGCGGCTCGCAGGTCAGCCGTCAGGAACTTGAATCACGACTTTTCCCACGCCCGGTCGAGGGCAGTGACGATGATGGCCCATTGGCCAACTGGGCCGTGTTCAACCAGGTGGCAGGTGGTACCGGACAGGCGCCCCGGCTGATGCCAATCGGCACCAAGCAGGCCAACCCGCTGGGGCTTTTCGATGTGATCGGCAACGCCGCCGAGATGGTGCAGGAATCTTTCCAGCTGGTCAGTGCCGGGCGCCGCCAGGGCACCTATGGCGGCTTCGTGGTCAAAGGCGGCAACTACCTGGAAGGCGAGGGCACGCTGTTTACCGGCATGCGCCGCGAATACCCACTGTTCGGTACCGATGGCAGCGAGCAACGCAACGAAACCACCGGGTTTCGTGTGGCGATCGGCGCATTGTCTGCCCCGCGTTCGCGCTATGACGAACTGTTCGCTCAATGGCAGAAACAGGGACGTCTATCTGGCCTCACCGACGATATCGGCGATGCCGAGGACCCGACTCAACGCCTGGACAGCATCATCGCCAGCGCGACCGACCCACGCCTGCAGGCAGAGCTCGGTGTGGTCAACGAAGAGCTCAAGCGCAACGTCTCGCTGATCGCCCGCCAGCGCGAAGAGGCCGCCGGCAACCTGATCCAGTCTGCCGCCCTGGTGGCCGAAACCATCAACAACTACAACATCCGCCTGACCAACCTGCGTCAGAGCCAACGCCAGGCTCAGCAGAACAATGATGCCGCTTCGGCGCAGATATTCGCCGGGGCCATCGAGAATGGCACCAAGGCGCTCAACGGCGCTGTGGCGATCTATATCGACAACATGGCCAGCGGTACCCGCTACACCAACGCGGTGATCCAGGCACAGTTCCAGCGCATCAAGGAAGAACTCGCACGCAAACCGGTGATCGGCAACAGCCTGGTCAACCGCGCCACTCTGTTCGTCAGTCACGTCGCGCTGTACCGCGCCCAACAACGTGCCGACCCGGCCCAGATCCTCAAGCAATTGCTGGAAACGCAAGCGGTGCCGCAGCCGTGAATACGCCAGCCATTGTCTCCAAACAACAATCCACCACCAGCAGAGAGAGCCTAGCTATGCGTCCATCCAAAACGAACCTCACCTCGCAACCTCGTAGCCGCGTTCTGACACTCGCCGCTATCGGTTTCACCTCGATGACCGTACTGATCAGCGGCTGCTCCACCTCCGCCGTCAACCGTGTCGGCAAAAGCACCGAGGTTACCTATTACCCAAGTTGCTACCAGCCGGTTCAACACCTGCGTGATACCGATTCGAACCTGACCCGCTCGGTGGCCACCGGCGCCGTACTCGGTGCGGTAGGCGGTGCACTGGCAGGCGCACTGACTGCCGACAAGGAAGATCGCAAGCGCAACGCTGCCATCGGCGCTGCTGGCGGTGCCCTGGTTGGTGGCGCAGCGGCCTACTACACCACCAAGCAACAACAGATCAGTGACGATCGTCAGCGCATCGGCTCCTACTCGACCGACATCAATGCCAGCGCCAGTACTTTCGACCGCAGCATCGCCTATGCCGAAGCCTCCCAAAGCTGCTACCAGAACGAATTCAGCAACCTGCTGAAGCAGCGCAAGTCCGGTGCAGTCAACGAGGAAGAAGGTCGCAAGCGTCTGGCCGAAATTGTTTCCGGCCTGAACGAATCCAACAATCTGATCACTGCCGTCAATGGCAAGGCCGGCGAAGACCTGAGTAACTACACCCAGGCTTACGAGGCGGACCTGAAGAATGTCGGCGTCGCACGCACTGAGGTAGCTACAGCCGCCAAGACCCCCGCCAAGAAGCCGGCCAAGGTGCCTGCCGAAGCGGTCAAGACCGAACAGGTCCTGCAACAGGCCGAAGCCAAGAAGGCCAAGAGCCAGCAAGTGGCGACTGCCGGCACCACCAAGGTCAACAGCATGTGCAGCAACCCGGACATGGGCGACTGGGCACCGATTCCCTGCCCGGTTTAAGTCATTTCGGATAAGCAATTGACCGAATACTCCGCCGGTTCTCCTTCTTGGGTAGGGCCGGCGGTTATCGGAATTTCGACCAAGGAGGGCCAATGTCCGACTACCTGATCGGGTTGAGAAACACCCCATCACAGATGATGGCGCGGCAGCGCATCGAAGCCATGATCGACCTGCGCAAGCTCTATGCCGCCATCGACGCAGATCCTGCCATCTCAGGTGCTGGCGTGGTGTACATCGACTCCAAGTTCAATTCGGTGACGCTGCGCGAGTTCACGCCCATCTGCAGCATCAGACCCAAGCGCATCATCATTCGTGAAGCTCAGCGCAACGTGTCACCGCAGCAATTCGTTCAGCAGGTGCAGTCCAACCCACGTGAATCGCGGCTGGTGGCCGAGAGCGTCAATACCAGCCTGGCCTGTGCCGGCGCGGTGCTGGGCTGGATCGCGATCATCGGAGGCACAGCCATCGTGCCGTTTACGGGTGGAGCGAGCCTGGTGATCACGACGCTAGGCGTAGCGGCTGCCTCGGCGAGTTCCGTGCAATGCTTAGCCGGTGCTGCGCGGGTCTATACCGAAGTGAACAACCCGGAAGCACTCGATAGGCTGGATAGCCAGCAGTGGTATCAGGACGTATCCAGAGCGCTGGATATCATTTCTCTGGGCGGCGTAGCCGGGGCCGGAGCAACCATTTTGCGTGTGATGAACATGCGCAGGGCCATGACAGGACGAAGCTGGTACCAAAGCCTGAATGGTCTGAGCCGTCAGGAAAGGCGACGTTTGACCAACGAGATCCTGGAAAACCGCAATCCAGCGCTTACTCCCGCGCTGCGCAAAGCGCTGCAGAATAGCGGCGAGCTTCCGAAACGCTTCAGTACCAGTGAAATCTCGTCGACATTGGCGATCAATATCAGAGATGCACTGGGTGCCGGCCTCGGCTTGCTCGGCAGCAGCATGGTGCAGACTTATGCCATCGGCCTTTACGAGGAACTAGAGTGAAGCAAGGACTCGATTTTCTCTCGATACTGCACCGGCACTTCCCGGTCTTCATCGCTGCGTTCTTTCTGGCGCTGTTTTCCCTGGCGGTCAGTCAGATTCTGCTGCTGGAGGTCTATCCGCCCAGCCTGGATGACTATGGCATCTACATGATGCTGGGTAGCTGCGGGATATCCTTATACCTGTGTGGCGCCAACCTTCTGGTGATCCGCGGCCGTCCCTGGGCGGTCTGGTTGATCGTCGCAGCCATGGTGGTGTGCATACTGGTGGTCGTCGGACACTGGGGCAGGCGAGCGCCTGATCTGCTGTACTCCATCGGTCTGCTGCTGTCGTTGGCTACCCTGCTAACCCTCAACAGCAAGCGCTATCGCGCGATGCTATCAGCCATGGTGGAAGTACGAGGCCAGCGCGCGGCGTGGCGTAAGCGCGAGAAGAAACAGCGACACTAGATGGCAAGACATAGCCAAGCTTTCTTTTGCGAGGGCGTTATTTAAGCCGCTCAGCGGCCTTGCGGTAAGCCTGCTCACGGTCACGTCGATCCACCGCGACGACAAACACCACCACTTCATGGTCGATTACCTGATACACCAGGCGATAACCACTGCTGCGCAGCTTGATTTTGTAGCAGTCGGGTAGCGAGTGAAGGCGATTCACCTCAACGCGCGGGTTGACCAGCACCTCCGCGAGCTTTTTCTTGAGCTGCTCGCGGACGGTGTCCCCCAGCTTGTGCCACTCCTTCAGTGCTCGTGCATCGAATTCGAGGCTATAGGTCATCCAGCGAGACCTTCACGCGCTGCGGAGCAGCAAGGCGCTCACGCACCGTGGCAATCAGGGCTTCATCTTCCTCGGTCATCAGTACCGGACGGAAAGGCAGCTGCCCGCGCTCGGCCACGTATTGCAGGGCTTGGCGCATCAGCTCAGAAGGGGTGACGCCGAGCTTTTCCAGTTCCCGGTAAGCCCGGACTTTAAGCTCGTCGTCGATGCGGATATTGATGGACGCCATCGTGCGGCCCTCACTGTAATGACAATCGTATTTACAGTGACAGGACAACCGCCGTTTGGCAAGCGGGTTGGCGCACCGCCAGTAACACACCGACCAAGTGCTCCCTGACTGCGGCGCCAAACCCCATTTACCGGTAGCCACATAGCGCTAATGAAAAATCCCGGCTCACCTTTCGGTAGGGCCGGGACTCTTCAGGGAAGGGCTAGAGAACTAAATCTTTCCCACCTACAACAGGTCTTGTCGATGGGCAACAAAACTGGCATTCGCCAAAATAAATAAAAGCAGTTAAATCAATGACTTACTAAAAATAATGGGCACCATTATTGGCATAATCGAGCCACATAAAGTGGCATTTTTCGTCAAAATGACCGCAATAAGTGGCATTTTCCGTAGGCTTCACAGCTCGGATCCTACATGCAGCGAAAAGCCCCAAGCCCATCAAGCATGCGGATTTCACCCCGCTGTCATTAAAATCCAGATTAAAGAGCTCGATAGGAGGATGGAATCTCCGTCCGTCGAAGGACTGAAGCTCGATCCCACAGCTCCGTAGCGGGAACCTTCATTTCTGGGGCAACAAAAAACCCGCCGAAGCGGGTTTTCTAGCTATCCGGGATTACGCATCTCAGCCGATGCCGAGTGCCCTTGCCCCACCTGTGCAAAAGGAATGGCTCAAGAGAGTTCACATCCCATCATAAATGGCGGTGTATTCAATGCCTCTGGGCCGGATCCAAAGCTTGTTGCTTTCCTGCTTCCGGTTTAGCCAACCAAAGACCAGAAAATGCATACCCTCAAGCTCCTCCCAAGTGGCACCGTGATAGTCCAGGAATTCCGTGCAAATGTCCTTACGGATGATCACGCTTACGTTGTCTTTATCACCAGTATTGATCCAGCGCGCCTCATTCTTGGACTGGCGGGTATCATGGATGTCCCCCCAGAAGCCTCTGAAGCAACCTACATGAGCGTCTGTGACATCAGAGAAATTGACGAACAAATCGCGTACCCGATACTGATCAACATCAGGTAACTCAATGGTTTGTTCTGAGAGCCTAAATTCTTCCGAGAATATTAGGTTCTTTAAGATAGGGCGAAGCCTACGCCTAGATATCGCTCGGCGATTGTTTCCAAGCCCCACATGCCGACCGCCCCTAGTACCGCCGCCACCCTCTAATACCGGGTCACCGTTTACCTGCTCAGCAGCCCCATAGCGAAGATCGAGAACGATGTGATCACCGGGGTTATGCAGCATATCTTTATCATCGCCACCACCCTCACCCCGTTCGGACTCTGGTGCGGCGAGCGGGCAATTTCGATGAGGTCTTGCTCGGAAGTGGGGGCCTTGTCCGCTTCGAGCCTCTTTGACAAAAATCGCCCGAGTGCCACATCTGACACAAACAAGGTGCCGACGCTTATTTGCTAACTCAGGAGCCGGGAGCTTGGCAAATTTCACTGCGGAATATTCACCGCCATCCAAGGTGCACTTTGCTATGTCCATGTCTTCAGCTTATATCGTTAACAATTAGTAGCGGGGGCACTCAGCCTCTCGGCATCCTCGCCCCATAACCAGATGCTCGAATAAAGCCCCTACAGAGCAGGGGCTTCGTACGAGCACACTGGATCAGGTGAGATCTACCACCGGAGCACTAGGGCCATACGCCTTAACCGCCGCGATACCACCATCACGTGCTTGAGCGGAGCTGTAAATTTCGCTCTTGCCAATGACCTGCCCATTACCTGCATGCAGAGTGAAGTAGTACTGGCTGTTTACGGACGTCAGCTTCTTGTAGTTGGCATCATATGGGGAGTTGACCCTTACCGACTGAATACCATTCTGGCAGTTCGCCTTAGTGGTATAGCCCTCGCTAGCAAGGATTTTCTCGCCATTAGGCGCCTTCAAACGGAAGTAGTACTGACGATCCGTTCCCAGGAAAATCTCGTATTTCGCGCTCATAAGCTGCTCTCCTATTTCTCTTTCCGCACGCCTTTGAACGGCGTCTTGTCGGACGTTTTCACGTCCATGAACTGGCCGGTTTCCGTGTCACGTTTAACCCAATGCCCAGACGGCGTCTGGGTTTGGGAACGCTGACGTACCGCACCATTGCGATGCCCATCACCAGCTGGAGGATTAGTTGCCATGTCGATCACCAATCTGCTTAATTGATCCAGTTTAACCAGAGACTGCAAAAAACCTCTGGAGTCGACGCGAACGTTACGCCTCGAATCTGGATTTGTAAAGCCGTTTAAGCAGAATCGCCGATGGCGCGGTAAATGTACTCAATTCCGCCGGACTCGGCGGTCTCCTCGGCTCTAAGGATATACCCCTGATCCTTGAGCTTCTTGAGCTTCGTACTGGCATTGGCTACCGAAATGTTCAGTACCTCAGCCACCTTGGCGGCAGTAACCGCGCGCTGCGGCAGCACGCAATCGAGCAGTTCCCTCGTGGACGAGCTGATTTCAGGGCCGATGACTTGGTAATGGTCTTCAGCCCAGACAGTCAGAGGAATCTCCTTGGCCTGGGCTGCGTAGCTCCAGTTATCCAGCAAATCTCGATTTTTGACATCCGTGAGGAAGAAGCCGCGCTCTCCCCTAAAAAGCTTCGCAACAGCAACCACGCTCTCTCTCGGAAATGATGCATCCGTCGCTTCTATGCCAGAGAGGGAGATCCCAAAAACGGAGTACTGCGGATGGGAGTGGACGAAGTCGAGCAGCTTCCCAAAGGTTGCCTTCCCCTGGACGTTTCCAAAGGGGTGGTCGTCCTCGGTGAAGTCTCTTAGCTTGACCGTGATTGATTTCTGATTCATTTGCTCAGTTTAACGAGAGGGCTCTAGCTGTCAATTAAGAAGTCAAAGCAGATATGGGTTCCCAGGATGGTTGGCATATCCATTCGGGGGTAGCTACGGTTGAATCGACCATCGCTGTAAACCATCGTCAGCTCAAAGTTTCTCTGTCTCACCGTAACCGTGGCATTGAAATCAGCGGCCATATCACCACTTCGTTTCAGCCCGAGCCCTCGGCCATCGTCGTCGGAACTGGAGACTCGCCCCTGCTTGAAGACGTGCAAGACCAGCTCCGGCCCTGACTCTGCTTTCGAGAAATCGAGCTGCTGAAAGAGCTCTGGGTACTTCCGTTCCAGAACAGGTTGTAGGCTTCCGACAATACCAATCCCGCTGTCAGAGATCACTGTCTGAATTTTGCGGCCTTTCGGGTAGTACTGAAGAGCTGCAACGCCCGGAATCTCGGACTTTGCATGATCCCTCACGTTGCCAAATAGCTCCGAAATGAAGGTGAATGCGGACTGCATATAGCGTTCACCTGCACACTCCACCAGGCTGTTTTTCAAACGCTTCGGAATGGACTCATCGGGGATGTGAGGTGCAATCGGTGCAAGCTCAACCACACCATGATTGTTGCCACGGTAGGTTGCCGCCCCTGATAGGGAGGGTCGCTCCGGTATCACACTCACGGCCCCAGCTAGGTGGTCAAAAAAACCTAGCCGATTGAAGTAAGTCAGCGTTGCCTTGCAGGCACTGAAATCAATCGACACCGCCTTACCAACCATCACGAGCTGATTGCATAGCGCAAGCATTCGCGCCGCAGCATCAATCATGATCTTGCAGCCCTTAGGCACAACGAACACCGCGTCTGTGCAGGCAGAATCCAAGGGCGACCCAGCAGCAGCCAGCGCACCCTCAAAGGAGGCACTGTCCACCCACGCCTCCTTTTTAAGGACGACGGTCAGCACACTCTTCACCATCGACCACCGATGGTCAGCATCCTGGGCGAACTTATCGGGACTCTTATAAAGAAGCGAATTGACCTCCCCCTTGTCCACCCCTAGATGCTTGGCAATATCCCTTGCCTTTGAGCCTGGGTTTTCCCGCAGAAAACGCTCAACGTCAGCAATCAACCACCTAGTCTCCTTGGCTTATTGGCATCCAGAGGCTCTACCAGACCTCGACGGATATCTCTCGATCCTACAACGCATGCCAGTACAGCTAGGCTGGCCGGACGCCACTATAACTTAGTGGACACCGGAGATCAGTTGGTCGCTATCGGCCAAGGCCTCAAGCTCCTGCTGAAGAAGAGATTTAGCCCAGGATGGGAACATCCAGTTCTTGTATTTGGGGACATAGCGTCCGCTGTATTGCCTGGCCAATTGTTTGAGCGTTTCAGCCATCGCTGGGCTGTATGCAACCGAGCGAACAACGACTGACCCAAACTCAAGCACCCGCAAATCAATCCAGAGCCCTTGGATAGTAAATCTCATCCGCTCAGCAGGCTGAGGACTCCGGTCTTGCACCTCTATGGCCTCAACAACGGGCAAAGTGAGTTCGCTGACGTTTGTTGGCTGCGGCAATAGCGGATAGAGCCACTGCTTCAGAGTGGTGTCGTGCAGGATGGCTACTCTGAGCTCCAACAGCCCTTCTTTTGAGGGATTCACCGCTAAGCCACTCAGATCGATCTCGACGGTACGAATCCCCAACTGCTCTATTCGCGCCTGCTTTTCTTCCTGGACAAAGGAGGTACAGGCAAGCTCGATCAACAAGGGGCCATCGAACAACTCAGCGCGTAGGTCGGGCCTGAAATCGCCCATCCAGCATTCTTCTCTGACCGACGCAAAGTCCCACCAAGAGCTTGGGTCTTCAGAGTCGGGGAAATGTCCGGGCAGGGGCGGTAGCTGCAACCCCATACTTTCTTTCACAACCTGCTTGGCGTACCGATGCAAGAAGCTTTCCGGCATTACCTCACAGGGGACTTTTTGCAAGGCGTGGGAGAAGTGATGAATCCGTTGCCGCCCTTGTCGAGCAACTAATGGCTCGTCGCATTCGAGGCAGCGGCACCCACAAGCCAAGCCACGCTCTACCTCGTCAATCGATACAACTCGGGCATTGGCATCCACCGCTATCGTCATGGTCATGAGGCGTTCCTCTGGAGTTAAGAAGACCTCCAGAGTGAAAATAACAGTGGTCAAAAACCTCCAGAAACCGCCACATTCCGGAAACTCCGGTTAAAAACCCTTACTTATAAGACGCATAGGGACATGCATGATCGAAGCACTTCAACGCATCCAGCACCAGCTGAAGGCAAGCCCATCGCGCGGGCGCTCCTATGAGATTCTGTCTTTTATGGTCGACGCCGGCCTTGCTCGCCCAGCTTGCACAGACAAGCTGAGCTTCGAAGCCAAAGCGTTGCTGGCAGGTTGCGGTACCGCGTCAGAGCAAGAAATGGATCCCAAAGACTGGGTGCCGTCCATCGCGATTCTGCGACGCGCGCTACGCCTGACCCAACCAGAGTCCTCTAAGCAACGTCTGCAACTCGGCTACCAACCTGGTGGCGGCAGAGGCAATGTCAGCCTTTACTGGCTAGAGTTGGCGACCGAAGAGGCTTCTGCCCAGCCCCCAGAGGTCGAACCTTCATCCACCATCCGCTATCGCCGCTCAGCCAATGGCGCTATTAAGGCATCACTCGCAGCCCGTCTGTTTCTACGCAACGGGGAAATGCGCAACCTTAGCGCTCGGGGCATTAGCTTTCTCAGCACTATTCTATTGGGCAGTGCTTTCTGGGTGGCCCTACTGGGAATCATGCTACTCAGTCTTGGCACACGTGCAGGCCCAATCTCCATGGGCAGCCTCATTACTCTCGCCCTGACACTGCTAGGTTTCGTGTTCGTGTGGCAACAGGTATACGCCCCTTGGTTCCGCGTCATAGACGATTGCGTTGTCAAAGCCCCCCATTGGGTCTCTGCGTTCAAGGAGGTTAGCTGCGAGCTAGAGATGTTCCGGCACGAGAAATATCGCTGGACACGCCTGGTGCGCTTCTCCGCAGACTGCCCGGTTTGCGGTAGCAACATTGAGCTCCAACCCGGCAAACCTGACCAAAAGTTTCCTCTCGTAGGCCGCTGCGTTGAAAGCCCGCATGCCCATGTCTACAGCTTTGATCGGATGACGCTTCGTGGGACGTACCTTGGCCCCCCCATACCACTGCTAAAGGATCAGTAAGGAATCTCGATCTTCTGATCCAGAATGGCATCCGGACACAGCACCAGCGGATCGAGCCAGTCCGCTTTTGCCCAGGCCCAAGCAATATAGTGTTGCTGGGCTTCATCCAGCCCCACCCCAGTCGACTGCGTCGTCTGCTCAAGTGCCGCCAGGTATGCACGAATTGCCTGTGCTTGCTGCCAACGACGTGCAGCTGCTTTGAGGGCTTCCAATTTTTCCTTCTCAGCATCCTGTATAGCTTTCTGTGCCAGCGCCTCACGGCGCTGAATCTGCTTTCGCTCCTCAGCACGCGCCCACTCTTCACGTGCCCCCACAATATGCAGGGCCTGCTTAGCCATCCGCATGATCAGCTTGTTCAGCTGATCCTCCACCACTTGGTGGGGGCCATCCTTGATCGAGCCGCCATAACCTCCGCTGCGGATCTCCAGGCAGCCTGACGGGGTATAGCGATAACGTGGCCAATACGACCAATCACCACGCGCTTTCGCTGCTCGCTCCGAGTCTGTCGGCTCATAGTCAGACCGCTTTGTAGCTTCAAAGATGTTCAAAGCTAAGCCCACTCCAAACATCTCGACTTCTAGGTGGTGTTTTCCTGCCACTAAGGTGAATCCGCGCTTTTCTATTGCTCGTACCAGAGCATTGGCAATGCGTAGTGCGCGGGGACGCTGCTTGGTTGAAACCGCAATGTTGATCCCCTTACCTCCGGGTAGCGGAAGGCCACGGCTATCCTTATAAGTCGCATGAAACGCATCGCGTGTTGCCGCAACCAGTGGGTGCCAGTGCGTACCGCGCGTGGGTACCTTGATGAGATTTGCCGGATTCTGTTCGTAGGCAATTACGGCAGCCAATCGCTCATCGATTACCTCTGGCTCCGCAGGGCGATGACGCTGGGCCTCAGGCGGCTTCAGTAGATAGCGGGGGTTGCCCTTATAGAGCTTGAGTCGGGGTTTGGGAGGAATACCACGCCCTGACTTCACTTTCGCCCAGTGCCCTCTGGTCGGGGTTGGTACTTGCAAGCGCGTACAGAGCTTCTTCAAGCCGACATCTGATAGCCCGTAGCGCGGCGCAACCACCATCATCGGCTCGGCCCACACTTCGTCTAACAGCTTGGCGCGGTCGTACTCTTCTCGCATGGGAAAGTCTCCATCGCAGGGGAAAAACGGCACTACCGTGGGCAAAGCAACTAGGGGGCAGCGCACCAATGCCTATTCGCACCCGGTGCGCATCCCCTGAGGGCTCAAAGACTTTTAACCATCTTGAGCAAATGCAGCCCATGCAAATTTCCATCCCAGAGATAGCCTGCAAGCTTTGAGACGCTAGTCCACCATTCTCCGCGCTCACCATCGACCAGCAGCACAACCCGCCGGTTGCTGACAAAGTCCCCGTCCCAACTCATGGAATAGTTATCGACCTGAAATTTTTCACCTGGCTCGATCACTGCGCCCGCAGCAATGCCGTCGGTAAAAGCACTCCCCACCGTTCGGTACTCGTCGACCCCATCGTCTGTGCTCGCAAATGCGTACATAGATCGGCGGATGTAAGTGATTCGCTGCGTGGTTCGGTTCACCAGGAAAACAGGTTGCTTATCGGCGCAGCGGTCGAAGAAGGGGATAGCAAGGTAAAGCCCGGGTTCAGCTTCCTGCTCGTAAGCCTCCAAGTTAGCCAGGGCGAGCAAATTTGCGATCTGCGTGCGCCGTTGCGCAAGCATGCCGAACACATCTTCATCAGCGAGAGGACGACACCCTAGGAAGGACTCCAGGGCCTCGCACGCTGACGTTAATCGAGCGTACCGCGCCAGCTCATCAGCATGCCGCTCTGCAACCGTCGGATGACATTCCTTTGCCCGGCGCAAAGCTTGGTTCATGACCGCGTCATGGATGGGGCGATGAAGCATCAGATCCTCGCTTACTGGCCATGTGGGATGTATCGCATCGTTACTGCACTCGTCGAGGTGTTAAGTGAACACCCTGTTCGCGCAGTTTGAGAAACGACTGGAGTGACTGCCACCCACCGTCTGGGTGGAAGCTGACAATCACGTAAAAACTCCCGCTGAGCGTTCGCAAAACCCAGTGCGGCCCGTGCTGCTCAGCCTCAAGAATGTCCGACGTTCTTAGCCGATGACCGTCTTGAAACCGGCCAGATAGCTCGGCTTTGACATGCCGGTGCATTACGCCGTAACCACAGCAAGAAACAATCACCGTCTCGGTGAGGTATGCCGTTACCGGCTCATCGAATGGGTAGTTGAACGCTTCTGCCAGAGACCCAGAGTGCGTGCCCACGGTGATCGTCCCCATGACTACAGCGTTAGCACCAGGTTGGCATTGAAGCCGGTCTCTTCGCCGGGGTAGCCCCTGGGGTTACACACGACGCGAGTACCCGCCACGTCATAGTCGACTGCCGTGTGCGAATGACCGTGAACCCACAATGCCACTTGGCCGCCCCCCATCAGGTCTTCCCAACGATTGGCATACGCAGCATCCATGTGGCCCCCCGCATGGGGGTTGTCCTGGAGCGAACGCAGGGTAGGGGCGTGATGGGTGATCACCACAGTGTGGCCATCAAAGGGCTTATCCAACTTGGCGCGCAGCCAGTCACGAGTTTTTACTGACTCTTCGACGAGGTCACTGGGCCGAATACGCCGATAGTTTTCCGTGCGGATCTGCCGGAAATCGTTCATGGCATTTTGTGCACTGAAGGACGCGATGGGCGGGTTGCCGGTGGCCGCAAAATCCGTCCACATCGTTGCGCCGAGAAACCGCACGCCCGCGATCACGACCTCATCCCGATCCAACACCCGCACCCGCTCATCCTGAGCCATGCGCATCTTTTCTAGGGTGCGACTCAGATGGCCACCGTAATATTCGTGGTTACCCGGCACGTATAGAACAGGGCCAGAGAAGGTCTGTTTGGCCCACGCCACTCCACGCGTTTTGACATCGATGTCACCGGCCAAGATGACCACCTCAGCGTCCAGCACCTGCGGGGTAAATGCGCTGAACTCATTGTGCAGATCGGACAGCAAGTGGATACGCATCGTCATGTCCAAGGCCCTGGCTGTGAGTTAAGAGCCGCCAAAAAGGTCATCGCGGGCGACCCGGCCAAACACTTGGTCGTCTGCTGGTTGCTCGTCATCAAACAAAGTGTGAATACGTCGCTCCTGACGCAGATAGGCCAACGCGCCGAAGAAGCAGGATTCACACAGATGCACCTGGTACCGCTCGCCATCGTGCTGCGAGCCGTACCCCCACAACGCCTGCAAGGTACCGAACTGCTGGCCGTAACCCGGTACACGCGTGGCGTCTCCGCACACCGCGCAGTGGATATCGGATTCGCTTTGGCCTTTTTCACTCATCACGATTACTCCTCATGTCCTGGGCGTATTCGGCGGCCCTGGGTCGTCTCGTCCTTTAACGGATCTGGTGTTATGCGCAGCCCGGTTCGAATCCCCCTGACCTGGCCACTGGCATCAGAAAATGCGTCCAACGGTTTCCAAGGTCGACCTTTTGCGCTGACCATCGCCAAGCAACAGGTAGACCGAATTCAACGTCCGAAATAGGAAGTCGTCTTCGAAAGAGACCAGGGGGGATGTCCGCACTACGTCGCCCACGTCCCACCTGCGGGCCGAGTCATAGATGACCTGATGCGCATAAAGGATCACCGGTTGGCGGCGTGTCTTTTCCAACTCAACACGCTGCGCGTCGGTCACATCGAGATCGATCCACAGCCAGTGGCGAACCAGGCAAAACTCGAAGTAGGAAAAGCGTTCGCGTGCATAAGCCAGCGCCTGCTCATCGGTCATCCCGGAGCCGGCCATCGGCTCACCAGGGCAATAGAGCAGGTCAGTTATCGTTTGGAGATCGTCCATTGCAGAGCCCTCAATCATCCAGCTCGTCGTGAAACTGGGCGGGCTTTGACAGCGACTGACTGAAACGAAGTTGAAGCTCCCCCCAGACACGTTCCATGGATCTCGCCAGATGCATGTCCCGCACTTCGATAGACCTCAACTGAAACTCCTGGCATACCAATGTCGCAACTACATGGGGAGCGAAGTTATCGTTGATTGGGTAGAGGAAGAGGTTGGTCGGGCGCGTCCTAACATGCCTGGTGCATGCCAGTTCGATAGCCCGCATCATCAACGTCGGATCAGCCTCAAGCGCCGTCGACCAGCCGAGTAATCGCTCAGTCTTGAGGTCTTGAACGAGCGCGCAGTGCAGAGGGCCTTTCGCTGTGCTGAGAATTACAACATCGGCAATCCAGGCGCTTTCCTTGCTGGCCTGAATGTCATCGATACTGGAGTGTTGCTTGGAAGGCTTCATTCCGTTTCTCCTCAGTGCAGGCAGCGGCGCGAATGAGTAAGCCGCGCGGAATCAAAAAGATCGATGAGATGCAGCAGCGATTGCCGACCACCCCGTGAAAAATTCACAACGACCAGGCAATCTTGCTCGCCGGTCTTGATCAGCCAGCGGTGGCCGCACTCGATGACCTGCGTGATGCTGCCGGAGATCAGCTTTTCACCTCTGGCATAGCCCCAGGTCTTGTATGCCTCCCCGACCAAACATCCGGACACCACCGTGGCGTCTACGATGTAACCCGTGATGACTTCGGGGTAATCATCCAGCAGGGCATCGGCGAGCTTGGCTTTCTTCACAAGGGTCAACATGGGGATGCCTCCAATTGCTCAGCGAGCTCTCGGATGGTGGGCTTACGCAGTTGTGCAGCGAGTGCCAGGTCAGCATTTCGCACAAGCAACCCACGCTGTCCCCCATACGCATCCTGCGGCGGCACGAGCGCCTCGATCCTAGCTGGGCGCCAGGACTGCATCAGGTACAGCGACTGGGTATTCAATTGCTTCGCCAGTTCTGCGGTCGGGCTGTAGGTCAACAAGAACCTGATCAGCGCAGAGACCGGAACGACATCGCGCTTGGCCTTGCCATGCCGCTCTTCAATAGCCTGTAGAAACCCACCCTGAATCCACTTTTTGATCACTCCGGCTTTCCAACCTGAGACCTGCACCAGGTCGTCAACACTTAGCGCAACATCAGGATCACTGTCCCGAACCCGTTGCTCGATCTCCGTCTTGTCGAATTGCAACCCGGCAAGCCCAGCGAGTGAGCTGACGTGAGCCACTGGCCGCACAATGCCTTGCAGGATGTCCTGCAATACCGACACGATCTTGCTGTTAGAAATACCGTGCTTGGCGGAGATGTCTTGGATGCCGATCAACTGCACGGTTCTGGGCTTTTTGCGGACACGCCCCACCAGCTGCTGAATCACCTGATCGACGTCTTGAACCCGGAACTCACCCGCCACCAGCACCGGTCGCTCATTGCGCTTGTAGCGGCGCAACCCGCCTGCTTGGACAAAGCGCTCAAAGAAGTTCTTCGAGACGTTCAAGCGCTGACGGGCTTCCGTCGCAGAGAGATAGCTAGCTCGATCAGCGTCAATCTGGTCGAGCGTTGAGCGGTGAACAGCGACGAAACGACTCTTGCCCTCTTGATGCACTCGCCCATCAATCTGTTGCGTAATCACCAGGTTGGCAAAAATATCGGGAGCCACACCCAGAAGCCTGCCGGCCTCAGCGGCAGCGAACCAGTGCATGGCATCTGCGTTGTCAGCTCCAAACATCAGGCCGCGAGTGCTAACACCCAGACGTCCATCGAAGTGCTCGGCGATCAGGCCTTTGAATCGATCTCGTAGAAAATCAAAGCTCGACGCCGAGTAAGTACTGAAAAGCTCCCGATACCAAACGCCAATACGTTCTGCCAGGCCCACTCCAGTTCCATTGCACAATTGATTCTGGAGGGTCGCATCAAAGCGCCGAGGCCACTCGCCCAGTAACGACTCAAGACAACTCACCATTGCCACCGAGTCCTCTACAGAAGAGCTACTGCCCAAGCGAAATTTGACCGGCAGCGCCTCACTTAGTCGGCCCTGTGCCTTAGCCAATAACACAAGAAATTCAGGCAAAAGCGGCTCGTAGCCGAGCTGATTGAGTGCATCAGGTAAGGTCTTACAAACTGACAAGGTAACGCCAGCCATCAGGGCCGACAGCTCCACGGAAAACGGCGAAGCTGATGCAACTGACGCGCAGCGAAAGTCGTAGCCGCAATCACAATGCATTAGCTCGCGACGGCTTTGGCAAATCTCTCGCGTACACTGCGGGCACTGGCTGACCAATGCTGCTTTATGGATGTGGCAGGCGGTTACCAAAAGGTGAGACCAGGCTTCCCGAGCCACACCCTCGGTGGTCAGACATGCTGGGCAAATCGGCGACTGATTGCGGCGCAAAAAGCTTTTCTGTGCAAGGTAACGGCCCTCACCATCGCACCACAGCGTCAGCTCATTGCTAGCTAGTTCAAAGCAGAGTCGCAGCTGCTCAAGCTCATCCAGCGAATAACTGACTTTCATCGTCAACCCAGCTTCTCTCAACAGCGCATGGGCCGTGCCGTAGCCGTTTAGTTCGGCTTTACGCATGAACAGCGAGTTCAGGCTTTCTCCGGGCTTCAGGACAACGGTCTGGAAAAAAGACATGGTGAGCCCCGCTCAAAGCTTCGGAATAGGCAGGTGCGCTTGATTGAGCACTTTCACATAAGCTGCATTCAGCTCGTGCTCCGAAATATCCGTATTTGGGAGAAACGGATTACCGGAAAAGTGCTGCTCGTTAACAGCATGGGCATAGGCCTTGGCCAAGCACTTTGCGTCGATGACCTTGCGGGTATTACCAGTTTCAGCATGACTGAACAGGTCAACCAGAAGGCCGAAACGCCCGACACACGCGGCATAAAGTGCCTTCAGGGTTGGGACATCCTCTACATGGATTGACCAACCTTGTTCGCGATAAGCCTCAGCGATCAACTGGGCACCTGCGGCAAAACCTGCTCGATCTGTGTTGCTGATCCAGGCGTAAGGGTAAATAAGCTCCGTGGTCAGACAGCGGCCCCGCAACTGCTCGTTCAAGCTGAGCAAGCGTTCTGCACATGGCAGTCCCATGAGAATGAGTGAGATGTTCAACTCGTCGCTCAACACTTTGAGAAAGTCAGCTGACGCCCTTACCTTCTGGACGCTGCCATATTCAGATAGGTGCTGAATTTCATCGAAGATGATCGCTCTGACCCCGGCAACCTCCAGTTGCCGCAGCGCCTGGTTATAGAGGTCGGAGGTATTGCACTTACTCAGCACCCGGCCATCGAGACCGCGAATGATGCTCAACGTGAGCGAACGCTGGTTTGGCTCCGCAGGGGAGATAACCCGGATCAACGGCTTGCAGACCCTGCCATCCGTGCCTTGATTCGGAAAGTCGGCCATCCAGGTTTGAGCAATCTCGGTCTTGCCAACACGGCTCGGGCCGAACAGCGGCAAAATCTGCCGCTCACCCAGCAATGATTGTTCGATTACCTGCTTGCCACGCTCATACGACTGCAAAAGCCGACCATGGAAGAAGCCCTCGGAACGCACCACCTTGCTCACAGTACTCGTCATCACTTCTTCCTCCGGTGGGGTTTTGCAGCCACTTCGAGCGAAGCTGGCGCTGCCTGTGGCACATCAGGCTCCGACTGTTGGCCAGCAGTAGTAATCGAGGCCTGCGCCCGCTCGATCTCACGCTCGGCCTTACGATTGCTGTTAATACCGCCCTTTTTGCTCTTCTTAGCGTTCGCGTCTTCGATAATTTTCTGCTGGTTCAACACATGCGACTCTTTCGAAAAAGCATGGTCTGACAGATAGTTTTGGCTTCTGTAATACTTGGCCTGTTCAAAACTCATGGCCGGCATGTAAGTGTTTTTGTTCGGCACCACCAGCCAGCTCTTCGAATCCTCGTCAAAAATATGGATCACACTGCAATCCAACGGATTGATGCAGACATCCACTTTAACTCTAGAATTTGTCTTATATAGCGCCGACACATAAGCACTTTGATACTGTTGCTTCTGATAATTGACCCCTTCTCGGGTCACATTAAGTTTGACTCCAAGGTGATGCCGACAAGCACTCATCATTTCGTCTGGCGAGGGTGCAGGGAAAATTGGATATTGCTGACTCAGCATATTCAGGGCCTCAATCGGTGAGCAATTGAAGCCGTACCTACTGGAAAGTCGGTCATTTTTCTTAATATGGTAAGTATCCGTAACCCAGCGGATAATATATTTTTTCAATTCATCTAACGTTAGCTTCGCCGATGCCTTTGCATTCTCCAGCGCGTGTTGCTCGCGCTTGTCGTGCGAAAACTTTGCGCCGGGTAACTTATTAATCAGCATCGTGTGTAGCGTGCCAAAGAAGCGCTCAATGAAAGGTTTCTGATATGGCGCACCAGCAACGCAGTACTCCAAAAGCGTCGAGAGAAAACTGGCGGCTTTAACAACCATGGGGCCATGAAAATCGGAGCCATTATCCATTACAAGCGTGCGAACATCCGCGGGCGCCGGCCATGTATTAAGGCATTCATACTGTTGACGGAAGGCTTCGCCTTTAGGCGAGAATGCGAACTGAAGGGTCTGTAATACACCAATCTGACTAGCTGCTTGAATCGTCAGATGAATACCCACAATCGTTTGGGTAGCAGTGTCGATCATCGCGTAGAGCGTGGGACAGCCGATAACGTTTCCAAAGGCATCGACAATAAAGATGTCCAGTACCGTCGAGTCGATCTCAACGCGAGCGTACGGCTCTTTGACGTCGAGATAATTCAATGCATTGCGCATAATCAAGCGGAATGAATTTCGACTCAGGCGGCCTTTAATTTTTTTCAGATTGAGTTTGCCGATAAATCGGCTCACCGTGCGCCTGGATACCCCACCCAAATCGATTTTTAATTCAGCAGACTTATCATCGCATTTTTTGTTGATATCATTAACAATGTCTTGGATGCCAAATTGATAGTTATTACAGTACTTCTCCTCGATGACATTAAGAATAACTTCTTCGACAATCGGATCGATTGATAGCGCGCGATGGACACCTCGCTGCGAATAGTTGGCTGCTAGACAGTTGGGGGAGAGCGATCTTTTATAGATCGCCCAGATGCGCTCAATAGTCCGTCGTGATGGAATTTTGCGACTGCCAGAATATTTTTTCTGAATCTCAGCGTAGATAAATTCCCACGTACCCGTTTCAATATGCTCCAAGATGATATCGATATACTGCTTTCTCTCATCCCGAGATTTTTCCTCTGCTCTAGTCAACTCCCGAGGCTGAAAAATCTCATCGACACCGTGCTCATTCCGCTGGCACACAACGAGCTTCAGCTCTCCTGCTGCAACCTCATTACGAAATTCATCGTCTTGATAGACATATGTCTCCCCCAAGGGCCCCAGCAGCACTACCTGGCGTGCCTTGGTGTGAATGCTCCCAATCACATAGGTTCGCCCGTCGCGACCAGCGACGAGGCCATCAACTTTGTAACGGCGCGGAGTGATGTGGCTGTCGTTGAACACCGCCATGTCAAAGCTCCACGAACATCAGATGATCAAGCGTGCCGTGAGCTGCCTCTACACAAGCGGTGGCTGAAAACAGCGGCTGGGTAAGGTCAGCACGGAGTACGCCGTAGGCGAGGCCAAAGAAAATGTCAGCGCTCGTCAAAGCAGCCCACTGCTTAAGTTCGTGTGTCAGCCACCGGTCTTGTCGCAACAGCGCACGGCTGATTTTTTGGCCCGCTTCTGCGGCGTGCTGCTCCTGAGCCGAGCTAAGTGCTTTCTTCAGGTTTTCCAAGTTAGAAATAAATACGGGAGTGAACCCCTCTTCGGTCAGCGTCATAAACGGCTTGCCGTATTTACTGAGGATTTTTTCTGCCCGTGCATGCTTCTCAGCATGCTTTTCCAAAAAGGCACTGGGCTTACTTTCGCAAACGCCGATCTGACCATCAGCGCGCTCATATTCACTGTCTGCGGTGTAGCTGGTGACCTTCCTTCCCGCTTTTTTGGGCAGCTCAGCGCGACTAGGCACTAGGGTTTCGTTTTCAAGGTCGATACAGACCGCCTGATCCGACACACGCCTCAATCCAACCTGGAGGCTGAGCAGGAGCAGGTGGTTCCTCTCAAGAAAACTTTCGCCGGCGACGAAGCCAGTGGCGTTGCGCTCAGTCGGCACGATATAGGCCTTACGCCCACGGTTGGTGCGCTTAGCGACATCGCGTACAGGCTTAGTCCCTTTCTTTCTAGTCGGCATTTATTGGCCTCCAATATATAGCCTTTACACTAATAGCCAGCCTTGCTAGGCTTGTCAATAGATTCGAGTCCAACAAATTTAGGGAAGGCGATGGGGCGGCACGTCGATACGAGCTGGTACGACACTTACGTGCAGAGCAGGGTGGTGGAACAATCCCTGGCTGAAGGGCCGCTCAGCGATCCTGAACTGGCAGGTCTTTTGGGACTGAAGCCGAAAACCTGGGCGCGGGTAAAAGCTGCTGGCCGTTTTTTGGATGGACTCAAGCCGGGCATCGAACGGGAGCGCATCCAATGCGGTTATGCCCCGCTGGAACGTCTGGCTAAGCTCTGGTCGAGCGCACCAGGTACCGCTCAAGAACTCTTCGACGCTGTGCTGAGCAATCAGCTCAAGCTAGCCGACCTGGAAACCTTGATTCGTGGCGATGCTCAATCGCAGCAAGGAGCTGACCACACACGGCCCACTCGCAACACGACGCAGAAATATGCGCTGTTTAAC
Source organism: Pseudomonas sp. zfem001 (assembly GCF_032621725.1). Lineage (NCBI taxonomy): Bacteria > Pseudomonadati > Pseudomonadota > Gammaproteobacteria > Pseudomonadales > Pseudomonadaceae > Pseudomonas > Pseudomonas sp. zfem001. Next base: position 192,262 of record NZ_JAVYJI010000004.1, read on the forward strand.
CAGCTCGAAGAGTTTTTTGATTCGTCCAAATTGCACCCTTTCAATACCTATAAAGGGCGCGTCATTCGACGACGCGGCACCCTGGGCAGCCCAGGTGGCTACTACCTCTACGATGCACAGGGAGAACGGAAGTGCCTAGTGCTGTGTATCCAGCCCGGCGCTTGGCGCGACCCCGCCACAGCCGCGCGAGAACTGTATGAACATGCCCTCGCACAGCGTCACCTAGCTCCCACTATTTGGTTTGTTTTCGAGCGCTATAACGGGGTGCTTCAGCGTATGGCGGAGCTGAGCCTCTACTGGGGGGGCTCACCGTATGACAAAAAGGGCCACTGGCTGTTCTTATCGCACTTTATTGACACCGGCCATTTGCAGGTCTTATTCGAAGACTACTTTGCCGAGCTCATTGTACGAATTAACGCGGGGCAAGGATTGATCGAGAAGACGGAACTGTTCTGTGCGCTGGAAGCGCTGGATGGGCAACCGGCTCCTGAATCTATTCCCTTGCGGCCTCTGCTGGCTCTACCGAAACCTAGCAAGACGCGAAGCTACCGCGAGGTTGTCCAAGCGCGCATTTGGGCAGTTGGCAATAGCGACTCAGCAACCCGTCAGGAGAGACGAGGCAAGCTGAGCGTTGATCTGGACTTGTGAACCTAAGCCAGTCAATTGCGGCCTATGGATTTGCCGAGTGAGCCCAGCTCACTGCGCGTAATAGGACGTTACGGTCAATCAAACCCCACAGTTGACCTCGGGTCGGAGGCCGCTCGATGAACTGCGGTGACCGGACTTCAGCCCTGCGCTATACCAGATCCCAGTGAACTGACCGAGCAAGAGAGTAGGATGCCTTACAGGCTCTGTTGGAATTTAAAAATTTAGACACCTCTGTATTCGTACTTTATAGACTCCGGATGCATGACCCGCTCGATCCCTGCCTCACGCAATCCACGCTGTAGAGCTCGATAAATCAGCATAAAGCTAGGGGCCTCTAATAGACGCTTACCCTTGACCCTTCTACGCGCTAGTTGGTCGACCAGATCCGCGTGTTTTACGCAAAATGGGAAAGAGGAGCTTCTATTATATCCATGCGATATTAAAAGCTTCGACCGCAGCTGGATACACCTATAGAGAGTGGAGGTAAGCCAACCGTCTAACGCTTTAAGTTGACTCTCATCATCAAGAAGGGGATAGAAGCTCATCACCCCTTTAAAATGAAGGTGCTTTTTCCGACCAGAAATATAGTCAGCGATATCACGATTTGATAAACCGCCATACATATAGCGTCTAACTTGCATAATGGCAACCAAAAGTGCTTTGTCTCGATTATTAGCCGGAATGACAAGACCTTTAAGTGGCGTCGACTTCAGCGGCTGAATCATTGACCGATACAGCAAGTAAGATATTTGTTTCTTTATTCTTTTCTCTGAGGCTTCCCTAATAGAAACCTTTCCGACACCAATCGAATAACCTAGAAAATTAAAATGGTTCTTTGATGCAATTTCTGCTGGCAAACCATCCCGTGCCAATAAGCTAATGCCATCCGACTTTTTAGCATTGATAGGCACACCAGCTTCTTTGGAAAAGTCATTGATAATCGAGAATGACTTACATATCGCTGTATAGTCCGGGCTCCAAATGACAGTGTCATCAGCGTACCGCGCAAACTTGAGACCGGATTTTTCCAGTGCCTTATCAATTTTCCAGCACACAAGATTCGCCAAGAACAGCGATATCGAAGTCCCCTGCGGAATACCTTTAGTACGAGAGGCTAAAAAAGATCTAATGACAGCCTCTTCCTCTTCACTGACATAGAAACCATTTTCATGCAGCTGTCTATATAGATAGGCATGATCGATAGAACCGAAGAAATCCGAGAAATCGAATTCAGCAATGAAAGTTCTTGCATCTTGAGAAAGGTCAACCGCTATATCTTGAATGGCAAAATGCACATTTCTGTCATTTCGGTACGCGTATGAAAAGGAGCTAAACCTATGTCTATTTTTGGCAAGAAGCCTGCCATAGAAATACCGCGAAACGGCTGCGTCCGGTATTTGATAGATGGTTAACTCTCGACGTCCCCCACCGGACTTAGGAATCAACTTTTTGAATGGTTCAGCCGGCGCGTAGGTTCCTTGTGATATTTTTTTAGCAATAGAGCGCGCTATGGCCTTGGCATTAGATTTTACGTAAAAAGGATTAAATTTTTTATCTACCTCCCAATACTCAGGGGTTTCAACCACCTTTGGTGGGGCGTCTTTAATCCTCTTACTATTTCGAACCCATTCAACATGAAGCTTATTATGATAGCTATGATGCCTAAGAATGAGTTTCTCACATTCTTTCACTATCGCACTGTATATTTTTTGCTCCATCTTCGACTCCGACTCCTAAAAACAAAAAGCCCGAGTATTACCTCGGGCCTTCCACGGAACAAACCTAGTAAAAGTAAGTTTTCATTTGGTTGGTGTAGTTTTGACGCTACGCCCCCGATTGCGCAGCGTTAGCTGCTAAAAGAGGTGCTCCGTTCTTTCTCTAAGAAAGTAACTGAAGAATGTCCTTAGCGAGTTGGGATGTCAACATTGACCAAAGGCATCGAAACCTTTCTATCACACTGCATCCCCAAACACTGCCCGCTCCAACACCTGATGCTGCCTCTGCCAATCCGGCATATGGCTGGCCACTAGCGCCCAAAAGGCCTTGGTGTGGTTCTTCTCCACCGTATGACACAGCTCATGGACAATGACGTAGTCCTGCACGCTGGCCGGCAGCTCCATTACCCGAGGATGAAACTCCAGGATGTGGTTCGCATCGCAACTCGCCCAACGGCTTTGGAAATGACGAATACGCACACCCGCAGCCAGCAGCCCGGTCTCACGCTGCCAGTGACGAACACGTAGCGGCAGCTTCTCATGAGCCCGATCCCTGTAGAACTGCTCCAGCATGGGCATCAGGGCGTCGGGATGAATACTCAAACCTTCAGGGTTATCAACGATGAAGCGTGACGCAGTGAAGGCCAACCGAGGTTTGAGGGCGTCTGGCACGTGACGAACTTCGGTGTAATAGGTGCGCCCTGCATAGCGCAGGCGACTGCCAGTTACGATGGGTTCGCTGGCCAGGGGCTGATTCACCTGTACCAGCTTTTCTCGAATCCAGCGTGCTCGGCGCAGCACCAAAGCCTCTTGCTCAGGCTCATCCACCTGCGGCCCGCGCAAAAGCACGGGACGCCCCCGTTCCACGGTCACGTAATGGCGCTTGAGTTTGCTATCAAGCTGGAAGTACCACTCGATAGCCGTTTGGCCGTAATTCAAGACTGGCATGGATAACGCCGCTTTAGTTTTTCAGCAAGATATCGAAGATTCGCTTCGCGTGATCACGCGCCACTGAACGCTCCCAGCCTGCCAGGGGCATCAAGACTCCGCGCAGGTGGTCTCTAAAATCAGGGTGCGTATCCGGCATTTTCTTCCAGTTTTCAGTCGCCAGCGCACGGTTTAGCATTTCATCTTCGAACAGCTTGGTGGTTGCCACTCTTGCCGTGTCCTCAGCCAGTTGGGCGGCAAGGTAGTGGTAAACGGCTGAGTGCGCTGGCTTATGAAAACCGGTGTTGTCCTTGTCCTGAATACGCTGGCTGAAAAGCTCCAGTTGCTCCAAGAACTTGGCCTGGGTAATGCGCCCCGCCTTTTCCTCTTCTAGCAGCTTTTCCAGCTCCTCGGCGATCTTGTCGAAGAATGCTGGATCCTTGTCCTTGCCGGTGACGATGGTTTGCTTGAGCTGGTTTTTCATCACCAGGGCGCGGCTACCGGGGCTGGCCAGTTTCTTCAAACGCTCCATATCGCTGGCATCCAGAATCGACACCTCATGACCCAGCAGGCTCTTGGCCGGGCTGGCCGCGATGTACTCATCCAGCAGCTGTTGCAGCAGTGCAGACTCCAGCTTGGTGATGCGCTCCTTGTAGGTATTACCCGGCAGTTTGTCCCGCAGCATCAGGCGAATCTCACCCAGCAGGGTGAAGTAGGGCTTGAAAGGAACACCACGGACATCCGGCAGGATGATGTCCACTGAGCGGTTGAACTGCTTCACCAGGTCGAGGAATTCTTCGACCATGTCCAACCGGTTGGCAGGATCGAGGAAGCGCTCGGCATCGTCTTTGTAGGCCTCGCGCTGCGCCACCGGGTCATGCTTTTTAGGCAGCAACTTGAGGATGCGGTCGAGCGTGGCTTGCAGCTTAGGCAGTTCCGTTTCAACACCTTCCCAGACCTGCGAAGGCTTCACCTCGCCACCATATATTTTCAGGGCGTGATCAAGGTGATCGACTACCCCGTAGTAGTCCACGATGTAGCCAGCATTCTTGCCAGGCAGGGTGCGGTTCACCCGTGCGATAGCCTGCAACAGGGTGTGTTCTTTTAACGGCTTGTCGAGGTACATGGTGCCGACAATCGGGGCATCCCAGCCTGTCAGCAGCATGTCAGAAACGATGATCAGCCCGACATTGTTCGCCTGCGGCTTACCATCAAGCCCCTTGCTTTCTTCCCCGTAGGGCAGGGGAAACAGCTTGCTGACAAAATTGCCAATCTGCTCGGACGGCATAGCCACTGGGGTCTTTCCGGCTTTCAACTCGGCCTTGATCCGCTCCTCGATGCTGCGAATCTTGTCGGCCTCTACTTCATACTCTGCTGCCTCTTCCATGGCGGAAGCGCCCGTACGGGAAGAGGTGATGCTGGCTAGGGATATCACCACCTTGCTGTCAAAAGTGGGCAGCCCTTTGTTCGCCCGTTCGACCATGATCGCATCGAGCAGATCCTTGTAGCGCACCGCCATGTCGCGACCATCGCACACCAGCATGGCCTTCAAGCCCTTGGCTTTTACGTTACTGAGGAAGTGCTCGACCAGATGCTCGGCGACCTGCTCCATACGATCACCGGCCTGGCGCCAACGGCGCAGCAGTTCACGCTTCAACTCGTGCTGGCGAACCTCACTCTGGTCGGCAAACTGCTCTTTGAACGCGGCATCCAACTTAGCATTGGCTGACAACCCTACCCAGGCATCCAGGTATTTGATCGGTAGTGTTGCGCCATCCACCACTGCCTCATGCAGGCGGTATTCGTCGATGTACTCGCCACCACCAAACTCGCCCAGCGTGTGTTTGTCCTCTTGCAGCAGCGGCGTACCGGTGAAGGCGATGAATTTGGCGTTAGGCAAGCTGGCGCGCATAAAGGCAGCGAGAAAGTCGTACTGACTACGGTGAGCTTCATCGACCAGCACATAGAAGTTGGGCTTGGTGCTCAGCACTCGGAAGTGCACCTTCTCCCGGTTGATCTCTTCCCACTGGGCCTTTACCGGAGCACCGTTCTCATCCACCGCCAGGTGGCGGACATTGCGCTCATGCACGATGAAGAAGTCCTTTTCCTCACGAATCCGCCGGTGGCGGATCGCTTGTAGGGCATCATCTTCTTCGTCAGGCGTCTCGGCAGCCTGATCAGAGGGCTGATCGTTCTCCTGGAACTTCTGCACCGTGCTGGTAAACACGCTGCCGTAGTCGTTGGACAACATCTTCAACAACCCATCAACCGACACAGCCTGAGCTGCCGTGATACCTACTGCATGGAAGGTATCTAAAATCTGTTTGTCGAGGTCTTTACGGTCGGTCAGTACCAGCACAGTAGGATTGTTCAAACCCGTGCTATCGGCACGCAGCATCCGCGCGAGCAGGGCCATGGTCAGTGACTTGCCGCTACCCTGGGTATGCCAAACAACACCTCCCATGGGTTTCGGCGCGCACAGCCGGTCTACCGTTTTGCGAACGGCCCGCCATTGCTGGTAGCGCGGCAGCTTCTTCACGGTCTTGCCGTCGCGGGTTTCGAACAGTACAAAATGGGTGATCAGTTGCAGGAAGCGGCTCGGCTCAAACAATGCCCACAGCAGGCTGTCCTGCTCACTGGGCGTCTCGCCTAAAAGGGCAGTAACAGCAGCAGTCTCCTGTGCCTGCAACCGATATCGGGCGTAATAGGCAGGTTTGGTCAGGATCGCACCATACAACCCTTCACGCCGATTCAACCCAACACAGACCTGGTTGAATACAAATTGGGTAGGGAAGGTGCTTTGATAGCCATCCAACTGGCCCAAGGCTTCGTCCAGGCGGTGATGGCTGGCTTTGCATTCGATGATGGCCAGCGGCAAGCCATTCACAAACAACAGCAGGTCAGGGCGGAAAACATCCCCATCCGCATTGCGCCCCACGTACTGATCAACCACATGGAAGTCGTTGTTGCTGGCATCACTGGCATCAAAGAAACGCACGCTGCGTGGCTTACCCTCGACATCCTTCACCTGGATATTCGAACGGTGCACCACCTGTTCCCAGAACGCCTTGTTGGCAGGTAACAGCTCATCATTGACGCGCTTGCGTAGCTCGATCAACGCCGCGCTGATACCACCGGGGGCGCTCGCCAGCCATGGGTTGAGGATGAGCAGCCGAGCCTGCAACACATCATCCAGTACCGGAGCCAGGTGACGATGCTCGACCTGTACCTGGCTACCAGGCAGATGGGTGTAGCCTAACTTGATCAGCCAGTTGATAGCGGGCAGTTCGACCCCGACCTTCTCCGGTGACTGGCTCATTACTTACTCCTGTTCCTTGGAGGTTTCCCTCGGGCGACTGCGATACCAAACCACCGTAGGGCCATTATCGGCTTGGCTTTGCTTACGAATTTCAAACTGCTGCGACGCATGGATAACATGACGCCAGCTTCCGCAGCCATAGCGCTTGGGCGTCTGCTCGGGGTAGGTCTTGGCAATCCAATGAATGGCTTCGAAAAGGGGTGTCCACCCAGCCTGAGCCAGCTTGGTTTCCGCTTCACGTAAGCAATTGGTTATACCGCTGCTAGCCCAGTGTACGGTGCCATCCGGCCCAATACCGTTGATAACGAAATCCCTGTACTCCGGGGTCTGCATAAAGGACACCATGAGCTGTCGAGCCTCATCCATGGATTTGGCCCAGTCGCGCAGTGTCAGGTAATGGCCGTCGATGGTTTCGTAACTTTCATCAAGGTATGCCTCGGCGGCTATACAGCCATCGACGCTCCAAAGGTCGAAGCGGTGAAGAAAGTGGTGCACCAACTCATTACGCAGGTCGACCAGCTCCTTGAGCGCAGCCTTGGTTTCGGCGTAGCGCTCCTCGGGTAACTCCATCTGGCATCGAAAGCTGACCCATATCTGATCAATAGGCTCAGCCTGCTCTGGTTCATCAGCTAAGTCCGGCAGCTTGAGATAGCTTTCGGTCAGCATCCCCACCAAGGTGCCCAAGGTTTTCTTATGGGCACAGGCAACCTTCTCGTCGCGAATCGCCTGAAGTCTTTCCGGAGGGCCACTCAACTCGCTATGGGCCACCATAGCCTTCAGCAACCGCTCATACTGCTGCAACTGCAACATGCAGCGCCCGAGCTTGCGCTGCACGGTGCGCTGAAGGTCAGGCACAGGATCCGAGGGCAGGGGGATGATTTCGTCCATGAAGAAATGCTCAGGCTATGCCACTAGGGCTATCGAGCTTGACCCGCCATTCGCCGGTTAGCAGTTTTTGCATCAGGCCACGCTTGAGGTTTTGATACTCAGACTGCTTCCTTTGCAGGGCATTAGTTTTCTTTTCGCTGGCTCCCAATATCTCTGCGATTCGTTGCTGCTCCGCGAGCGGAGGTACAGGAATCCGCTTTTTCAGCCAGTCCTTGGGTTTGAAGAGAAACTTCTCGATGTCCACACCCTGACTACAAACAAGAAACAGCTTTGCATATTTCAGTAACTGAACCAGATAGTTGAAATGGGTTACGTCAAAGCCTTCTTTTGCTTGAAGCACAAGATACTCGTTTGAAACCAATGCGCCCGCAAGGTGCTCGGGAACAATTCCACACGCGCCATGGACAATCTGACGCTCTGAGATAAGGAAGTCTCCTGCTTCAAGAAGAAACTGGTTCTTGACCTTGATATTTGCTCCATGTAACTCATCCCTAAGCTCGACCCCACCATAACGCCGCTTCACCGTCACTCTCCGGTAAAGCTGATCGTCTTCCATTTTGATCGGGCGTTCCACAACACTTAAGGCTTCACCAATTTCCTTTATAGACCATAGCGAAGGAATCGTCCCCAGCTCACTGTCCTTAAACTCGGTATGCGGTGACCAACGGCCAGTAGCATCTTGGGTACCCACACCCCGGCTGAAAAGCGTTTGCATCAGACCCTGCTTGAGAGTCTGGGTGGCGTCAATCTGGCGGGCTATCACGTCCAACTTGTCGTCCACGGCAGTGAGGATCGCAGCGATTTTTCGTTGTTCGGGTAGAGGGGGTAAAGGTACATCGACCTCGCGTAATGCATTCAGGTTGATAACTTGCTGTGCTGAACCAATCATTCCACCAAGGAGTATCTTTTTGCCGATGGGAGATGAAAGGTACTGTTGCACAAACCGGGAGCTAACGGCCTCACCAAGCCTTATCAGACCAACTTGCCGGGCAATATTTGCTCCAATTAATTCCTTACTAACAATTGCTGTCTCGCCAGGATACCCAACCAAGGAGACAAGTAACTCGCCTCCGCGCAAAACAGTACGTGAAAACTGTTTGGACACCGCGCTGGAAATTGTGCGGAGAGTGTTGCTTATTCGTCCGTCCTTGATATCGCCACCACGTACCAGAGGTACACCGTTTTCATCTTCCGGGCCGGGCTGCACAACACCATATGTAATGGTGTCAGTAGAAATTTTTTCAAGGGAACAGACAAACCAAGTATCAGGAATCCAGCCAACCTTGGTTTCTATATACTCCGACCTCCCCACCAAACTCATAATTCAGCCTCCAGCAACCCTAACTCCGCTAAATAACCATTCAGCCGCATGTCAATCGATACTTCTTCTTCGGCCAGAGTGGACAGTTGCTCTAAGGTCGCGGCCACATCGACAGTTTCTTCGGTCTCTCCATTGTCGATATAGCGGGCAATATTGAGATTGCCGTCGTTGCTGCGGATTTCATCTAGCGTCACCAACCGGCAATAGTTCTCGACCTCGGCTTGCTGCTCAAATGCCGCCTTGTGGGTGCTGACGATGCGGGTAATGTGCTCAGTGCTCAGGCTGTTTTGCGCCTTACCTTCGAGGTAGTCGCGGCTGGCATCGATGATGATGACCTTGTCCTTGAGAGCAGCAGGTTTCTGTTTGTTAAGGATCAGCACGCAAGCCGGGATGCCTGTGTTGTAGAAAAGTGCAGAGGGCAGGCCGACGATGGCTTCAATCAGATCACCCGGCTGGCTGCCATTGGCTGCGTCTGTGCCGAATAGCATTCCCTCGCGAATCTTGCCTTCTTCACCGCTGCGGAACAGAACCCCGTGGGGCAGGATAATCCCCATACGACCATCGGCCTTGAGGCTGGCCAACATATGTTGAGCGAAAGCCAGGTCGGCATAACCGCGTGGCGGGATGCCATAAACAAGCCGCCCATAAGGGTCGCTTACCTGCTTGTAGTTGGGGGCTTTGGTTTTCTTACCGTTCTCCTGCTCGTTTTCGTTGCTCAACTCCAACGGAGCCCACCAGGACTTGGCTGAAAACGGTGGGTTGGCAATCACACGGTCAAAGGTCTTCAGGTAATCGCCGTCGAGGTGCTTGGGCTCAACAAGCGTATCGCCGCGTTCAATCTCGGCATGCATGTTGTGCAGGTATAGATTGAGCTTGGCGATGGCCCAAGTGCCCAGGTTCTTTTCCTGCCCATACAGCAAAACATTTGGCTTACCCATCAGAGTGCCATTGGGCAAAGCGGCTACATGATGGGCGCTCTCTACCAGCATGCCACCGCTACCACAGGTCGGGTCATACACGCTGTGACCGGGTTGCGGATCGATCAGCTCAACTACCAATTGCACCACAGCTTTGGGCGTATAGAACTCGCCACCTTTTTTACCGGCGTCGTCGGCAAACTGCTTGATCAGATACTCATAGGCATCGCCCAGCATGTCGGCCTTGTACAGATCGTCATTGCCCAGCTTGTACTGGTTAAAGTGGCGCAAAAGACGCTGCAAGGTCACATCCGCCAGCACTCGTTTGTCACCGTACTGTGTAGCCGTGAGCACGTGTTGCAGCTCAGGGTTGTTGGCCTCTATGGTCGCGAACGCCTTGTCCAGGGCCTCACCGATATTCTCGGTGCGCGAGATCAGATCGAACCAACGGGCACTAATCGGGAATGTTCCCCATTTGTCCTCTATCTCATCCTGAGCCTCGCCAAAGGTCAGGCCTTCGTCCTTCATCAGCTTGGCAATGCGCTCTTCGAACACATCGTTGTAACGTTTGAGGAAGAGCAGGCCGAAAATGTAGTTCTTGAAGTCAGAGGAGTCGATGGAGCCACGCAGAATGTTGGCGGACTCCCAGAGCCAGGACTCCAGCGTTTCGAGTGACAGCTTGTCAGCCATGGGTAAATCAATCCCTATACAAAGCACGAAGCCCAGCACCTGGCGATTGCTGCCATGCCGCCTAGGCGCGCATCAAAAAATGTGGGCTCGATTCTACAAGTCGACGCCACTTGAAGCCCGAAAAATCAATTCCCCCTGAACGACAAAACCCCGGCAGACCTTTCAGTCAACCGGGGTTTCCAGGAGGAGGGCAGCAGGCAATTAACTTTGGCCTAACGCTCTAACTTTGGCCGAATGGGCGAAGCTGTTCTGATTGCCGATATTGCGAGGCGTCCCCGGGTTTTACAGCTCCTCACTGCGGGAGCTTGGGAGCACGAGCTTATTCATAGTTTGGCTTTTTCCGTTATGTGCTCATTCATTCTCAGTGCAAGTGCCTCACGCCGATGGTGCAAAAATTCGCGATACCTTTCCGTGGCCCAAAGTGCAGGGTCGGTGGGAACGCACTGACTGGCCAATGCCTCTTCACCCTGCTTGTCGATGATATCGACTAGGTAATTGGTCGCTTCCTTGTTGCTGATGCGGCGGTTGGTCTGCCCAGTTATGAAAGCCATATTGGCGATCTCGTTGATCTCGCCGGTTTCATAGCTCATCGCCTTGAGTAGCGACTTGGGAATGATGTGATGCCACTGGATGAAATGCAGCTTGCCTTGGTGGGTAAGCGATAGCCCCAGCCCGCTGTACCAGTCCTTGGCTCCCGCAGCCTTCAAGGCCAAGTAGGCAAGTGAGAACAGGGGACTGTTGACGCCCCGACCAGCCAGATCACTCGATTCGATGTGCAAACGACCGAACTGGCGCTTCACCGGCTCCATGAGCGCGGCGATATCACCCGTTCTGAACAGGATCGCCAGGTCTTCGTTGAGCAGAGTTTCGGTTGAGCCACGCGAATAGCGTCCTCGCGCATTGGCGACCAGCAACCAGTGGAGCAGGCTGTTCTGCTCCTCAGCGGTCAGCTTGTTGTCCTTGATGCGGCTAACTGCGGCCAGGGCATGGATGAACATGGGCGAGGAGAGCAGCGACTCGTCCTCGATGCCGGCATTAGTGCGGAGGAAGTTGATGGCAAAGCGCAGCCCCTCTTGGGCCTGCTTCCAACCTTCCTTGAGCTTGTCCACCGGAGTACTGGCCACGCTGCGGAATAGACACTGCTGGGTGGCGAACACCACGATGGCGCGCACCAGCTGACCAAGCTCGATGGTGAACCAGCTCTGCTCGCATTCCTCCTGGAAGACCTCAAGCTCCTTGAGCAGATTGGGCCAGCGCGAAGACATTTGCGCAAGCGCCAGGTCAGAGGACTTCAACTTGGCCCCCAGTGAGTTCACCCGCACGAAGATCTCGGTGACTTCCTCGTAGCTCATGCTGCGCTCCAGCACGTGCACCACATACTGGTAGTCCTTGATGGCACGCAGCTTCTTCAGGCGGTCGGAATACTTTTGGTAACGCGGATCTTTGAATGACTCGATCCCGGCTTTCTCCAGAATTTCTGCATCATTGGCCGTACCGAAAACAGCGCTCACCGAGATCCACTGTGGCTGTGAGGCCAGATTCTTGCTCGCCACCACGAAGGTGCGGCGGTTCATCTTTTCCAGGATGCCCTGCTCGCTGTCGTCACCATCATCGGCGTCGTCGCTCAGTTCATCCTCGGCGGCAACCGGTGAATCCTCATCGCTGGTCACCTCGGTGTCGTAGCTCGGCGGGCCGTCTGGATGCTCCAGATTGAACAGGATGTCGATGGGACGCTTCCGTCCCCGCACCTGCACCGCATCACCATTAAGTACCGCTGTCAGAGAGGTAAGACGCTGCTGACCATCGAGCAGCAGCTTTCGCCCAGCGAAGGCATTCGTATCCTGAGTAATAGCGAATTCACGAGTGGGAACCGGCTCATCGGTCTCCCACATCAGGATGGAACCACTGGGGTAACCCCGATACAGCGAGTCAAACAGATCTCGCACTCGCGTCGCGCGCCAGACATAGTGGCGCTGAATCTCGGGTAGACGTAGCTCGCCACGTTTGTACATATCTACCAGGGTGCCGATGGGTATGTTCTGCTGCTGCATGTGGTCAGAATTCTCCGTCTGAATCACTTCAGGACTTCACGTATCTCATCTGGGCCGAGTGGCCATGTGGCTTAGCATGCGATTAGCGTTGAAGAAGCCGCAAGCGTATCGCATCGTGCTGCCCATCAAAGGTGGTTTCCTAGGCTGATGGGTGATGCGGTTTGAATTGACGCAACTTGACCTACTCCGTCCTGCCCTCAGTATTTCGCCCAGGATTCAGGCCCTCCAGAACGAGATTTCCGGCGCTTTTCTGTAGCCTCACTACAGAAGCTACCAGTGGCGGGTTCTTCGCCAATCGCTAATGCCCTGATCCACAAAGAAAAACCCCGGCGCTAGGCCGGGGTAGTGACAGAAATTGTCATGACAATAACTCGTAAAATCATGCCAATTAACCTGCCCGTCGACAGGTCTTCAGAAGTCCAGATTCGACACCGCCAACGCATTGGACTCGATGAAGTCGCGGCGCGGCTCCACAGCGTCGCCCATCAGGGTGTTGAAGATCTGGTCGGCGGCGATGGCGTCCTCGATGGTCACCTTGAGCATGCGGCGAACTTCCGGGTCCATGGTGGTTTCCCACAGCTGATCCGGGTTCATCTCACCGAGACCTTTGTATCGCTGGATGCTGTGGCGCTTGGTGCTTTCGGCCATCAGCCAGTCCAGCGCTTCCTTGAAGGTGTTGACCGGTTTCTTGCGCTCGCCACGCTGCACGTAGGCGCCTTCTTCCAGCAGGTTGTTCAACTGATCACCCAGGCTGGTGACAGTTTTGTAATCGTTGCTGGCGAAGAAGTCGCGGTTGAAGGTGGTGTAGCTGGAAAGACCGTGGGATCTGACTTCCACTTCCGGCAGCCACAGGTGGCGTTCGTGGTCTTCGCGCAGGCTGGCACTGTAGGTCTGGCCAGACTTCTCGGTAGTCTTCAAACGTGCCGCAAAGCCTTCCAGCCAGTTCTGCATGAAGGCCTGGTCCGCGAGCTGCTCCACCGAAATACGCGGCAGATAGACGAAGTGCTCTGTGATGTCCTTTGAGTAGACGCGCGACAGGCGATCAAGGGTCTTCATCACGCCACGGTAGTCGCCGACCAGTTTCTCCAACGCGCTGCCAGAAAGACCTGGAGCGTTCTCGTTGACGTGCAGGCTGGCGTCTTCCAGGGCCGACTGAGTCATGTATTCATCCATGGCCTCGTCGTCCTTGATGTACTGCTCCTGCTTGCCTTTCTTCACCTTGTACAGCGGCGGCTGAGCGATATAGATGTAGCCACGCTCGACCAGCTCCGGCAGCTGACGGAAGAAGAAGGTCAGCAGCAGGGTACGGATGTGCGAACCGTCGACGTCAGCATCGGTCATGATGATGATGTTGTGGTAACGCAGCTTGTCGATGTTGTACTCCTCACGACCGATACCGCAACCGAGCGCAGTGATCAGCGTGCCGACTTCCTGCGAGGAAATCATGCGATCGAAGCGTGCACGTTCGACGTTGAGGATCTTGCCCTTGAGCGGCAGGATCGCCTGGGTCTTGCGGTTACGGCCCTGCTTGGCAGAACCGCCCGCGGAGTCACCCTCCACGATGTACAGTTCGGACAGCGCCGGATCTTTTTCCTGGCAGTCGGCCAGCTTGCCGGGCAGGCCGGCGATATCCAGCGCACCTTTACGGCGAGTCATCTCACGCGCTTTACGGGCCGCTTCACGAGCACGCGCGGCATCAATCATCTTGCCGACCACGGCCTTGGCTTCGTTGGGGTTCTCCAGCAGGAAGTCGGAGAAGTACTTGCCCATCTCCTGCTCGACTGCGGTTTTCACCTCACTCGATACCAGTTTGTCTTTGGTCTGCGAGCTGAATTTCGGGTCCGGCACCTTGACCGAGATGATCGCAGTCAGGCCTTCACGGGCATCGTCACCAGTGGTGGAAACCTTGAACTTCTTCGCCAGGCCTTCGGCCTCGATGTAGTTGTTCAGGTGGCGGGTGAGGGCGGAACGGAAGCCGGCAAGGTGAGTACCACCGTCGCGCTGTGGAATGTTGTTGGTGAAACAGAGCAGGTTCTCGTTGAAGCTGTCGTTCCACTGCAGGGCTACTTCGACACCCACGCCGTCTTCTTCGCGCTGAATGTTGAAGTGGAAGACCTGGTTGACCACGGTCTTGTTGGTGTTCAGGTACTCGACGAAGGCTTTCAGACCACCCTCGTACTTGAACAGCTCTTCCTTGCCAGTGCGCTCGTCACGCAGCAGGATGCCTACGCCGGAGTTGAGGAAGGACAGCTCACGCAGACGCTTGGCCAGGATGTCCCAGCTGAAGTGAATGTTGGCGAAGGTCTCTTCGGACGGTTTGAAGTGGATCTGCGTGCCGGTACCGTCGGTATCGCCGACAGCGGCCAGAGGCGCTTGTGGTACGCCATGCACGTAGGTCTGTTCCCAGATCTTGCCGCTACGGCGAATGGTCAGCACCAGCTCCTTGGAGAGGGCGTTGACCACCGAGACACCCACGCCATGCAGGCCGCCGGATACCTTGTAGCTGTTGTCGTCGAACTTACCGCCGGCGTGCAGCACGGTCATGATGACCTCGGCCGCCGAGACGCCTTCTTCCTTGTGCATGTCGACCGGGATACCACGGCCGTTGTCACGCACGCTGATCGACTCATCCGGGTGGATGGTGATGGTGATTTCGCTGCAATAGCCTGCCAGCGCTTCGTCGATCGAGTTATCGACCACCTCGAACACCATGTGGTGCAGACCACTACCATCGTCAGTGTCACCGATGTACATCCCGGGACGTTTGCGTACGGCGTCCAGTCCTTTCAGCACCTTGATGCTGGAGGAGTCGTACGTTTGGTTCTCGCTCATGCCTTCACTCCCGATGGTCTTGGGTCTGGGTGATACGGCCATGTTCCACGTGGAACATGGCAACCGGCGTATCCGTCTGCCAGCCTTCCCTCAACAATTCATGATCTACACAGGTGATGAACACCTGGCAGCGCAAATCTTCCAGCAACCGGCACAGTGCCTGACGATGCTGCTCATCCAGTTCCGACGGTAGGTCGTCCACCAGATAGATACATTGGCCACGCTTGGCTTCGTTGACCAAGTGACCCTGAGCGATGCGCAACGCGCACACGACCAGTTTCTGTTGTCCTCGCGACAGGATTTCTGCCGCGTTATGCCCCGCAAGTCGAAGACGCAAATCAGCTCTCTGCGGCCCGGCCTGGGTATGCCCGAGTTGCTGGTCGCGGAGGAGGGAGGTGGCGAGCACTTCACTCAGCTCACGATCCTTGTCCCACCCTCGGTAGTAACTCAGGGTCAGCCCTTCCAGCTCCAGCAGCTCAGCCAGTGTCTTTTCGAACACCGGCTTCAAGGCCTGAATGTAGGCACGCCGATAGGTGTCGATTTCCTCACTCGCGCTGCATAGTTCGCGGTCCCACGCGGCCTGCGAAGCACCATCAAGTGTACCATGGCGCAGCCACGAGTTCCGCTGCCGCAGGGCTTTCTGCAGGCGCTGCCAGGCACCGAGAAAGCGATGTTCCACGTGGAACACACCCCAATCGAGAAACTGCCGGCGAATCTTCGGTGCACCTTCAAGCAGGCGAAAACTGTCGGGGTTGATCACCTGCAGTGGCAATAGCTCAGCCAGCTGCGCAGCACTACGTGCGTTCTGCCCATCGATACGAATCTGCAGCTCGCCCTGACGGTCGCGAGAGATACCCAGATTACTGGAGCCGCCTTCAGCCAACTGCACCTGACCGAAAATGGTACAGGCAGGTTGTTCGTAATGAATGACCGGCTGCAATCGTGTGCTGCGGAAGGAGCGGGCGAGGCCAAGCAGGTGGATCGCCTCAAGCAGGCTGGTCTTGCCGCTGCCGTTGGCACCGTGAAGGATATTGATGCGGGAGGAGGGAGAGAGGGTCACCGGGTGCAGGTTACGCACCGCAGTGACCGTGATACGGCTCAGGGACATTAAAGACGCATCGGCATGACAACGTAGGCAGAGTCGTCGTTATCGGCTTCCTGCAGCAGAGCACTGCTATTGGAGTCGGAAAGAATCAGGCGCACCTGCTCGGTGCCCATCACGCCCAACACATCCAGCAGATAGCTGACGTTGAAACCAATCTCCAGGCCGCTGCCCGAATAGTCGACAACGATTTCTTCCTCGGCCTCTTCCTGCTCCGGGTTGTTGGCCTGAATTTTCAGCAGACCAGAAGCCAGGGTCAGGCGAATCCCGCGG
The DNA here is from genome assembly GCF_032621725.1 of Pseudomonas sp. zfem001. Taxonomy (NCBI): domain Bacteria; kingdom Pseudomonadati; phylum Pseudomonadota; class Gammaproteobacteria; order Pseudomonadales; family Pseudomonadaceae; genus Pseudomonas; species Pseudomonas sp. zfem001. Next base: position 208,945 of record NZ_JAVYJI010000004.1, read on the forward strand.
TACTTCTCGTTGGACAGAATCGCGGTGCGGCTGAAGGCTTCGCGCAGGCCCTGACGATCCGCCAGCACCAGCTTGTCGCCACCGCGCGGCAGCACACGCTCGTAATCCGGGAATTTGCCGTCCACCAGCTTCGAAGTGAAAGTGAACTCACCGGTGTTGGCACGGATGTGGTGCTGCCCAAGAACGATGGCGACTTCGGCGTCTTGCTCGGTCAGCAGGCGAGCCAGCTCGAGGATACCTTTACGCGGCACGATGACCTGGTGCTTGCCTTCCTGCTGGATAGTAGCTTCCATCGAGCACATGGCCAGACGGTGGCCGTCGGTAGCGACTGCACGCAACAGGCCGCTCTGAACTTCCAGGAGCATGCCGTTGAGGTAGTAGCGTACGTCCTGCTGAGCCATGGCGAAGCTGGTCCGCTCGACCAGGCGACGCAGCTTGGCTTGCGGCAAGTTGAAGGTCAGCGAACCTGGACCTTCCTCGACGGTAGGGAAGTCGTTGGCTGGCAGCGTCGACAGGGTGAAGCGACTGCGACCGGCCTTGACCAGCAACTTCTGGTCATCGACACGAATGTCGATCATCGCGTCGCTTGGCAGGCTCTTGCAGATGTCCATCAGCTTGCGCGCCGGCACGGTGATTTCACCCGGCTCGGCCGCGTCTTCCAGCGTGACGCGGCCAACCAGTTCGACCTCGAGGTCGGTACCGGTGAGCGACAACTGCTGGCCTTCGACCACCAGCAGGACGTTGGACAGAACCGGCAGCGTCTGGCGTCGTTCCACGACACCGGCGACCAGTTGCAGGGGTTTCAACAGGGCTTCGCGTTGAATAGTGAAATGCATGGTCTAGTCCCTTGCCTCGTGGAGCTGCATTGATTTGATCAGGTAGTCAGGGTACGCAGCAGGTTCTTATAGTCCTCGCGGATGTCCGCGTCGGATCCCCTAAGTTCAGCAATCTTACGACATGCGTGCAACACCGTGGTGTGATCACGACCGCCGAAGGCCACACCGATTTCCGGCAGGCTGTGATTGGTCAGTTCCTTCGACAATGCCATGGCCACCTGACGTGGTCGGGCGATCGAGCGCGAACGACGCTTGGATAGCAGATCGGTGATCTTGATCTTGTAGTACTCAGCGGTGGTGCGCTGAATATTGTCGATGCTGACCAGCTTGTCCTGCAGGGCCAGCAGATCCTTGAGCGATTCACGAATCAGCTCGATGGTGATATCTCGGCCCATGAAGTGCGAGTGGGCTATCACCCGCTTCAACGCGCCTTCCAATTCACGAACGTTGGAGCGAATGCGCTGAGCGATGAAGAACGCCGCATCGTGCGGCAGATCGACCTTGGCCTGGTCGGCCTTCTTCATCAGGATCGCCACGCGGGTTTCCAGTTCCGGCGGCTCGACTGCTACCGTCAGCCCCCAGCCGAAACGCGACTTCAGGCGTTCTTCCAGGCCTTCGATCTCTTTCGGGTAGCGGTCGCTGGTGAGAATAACCTGCTGACCCCCTTCAAGCAGCGCGTTGAAGGTGTGGAAGAACTCCTCCTGGGAGCGCTCCTTCTTGGCGAAGAACTGGATGTCATCGATCAGCAGCGCATCCACCGAACGGTAGAAACGTTTGAATTCGTTGATGGCATTGAGCTGCAACGCCTTGACCATGTCAGCGACGAAGCGCTCGGAGTGCAGGTAGACCACCTTGGCGTTGGGGTTCTTCGCCAGCAGGTGATTACCCACAGCATGCATCAGGTGAGTCTTGCCCAGGCCGACGCCGCCATACAGGAACAGCGGGTTGTAACCATGCTTGGGGTTGTCCGCCACCTGCCAGGCAGCAGCGCGCGCCAACTGGTTGGACTTGCCCTCGACGAAGTTATCGAAGGTAAAGGTGCGATTGAGGTAGCTGGTGTGCTTGAGGCCACCCTCGACCTGTACGGTACGTTCGGTGCGTGGCGCCACGGCAGGAGTCGGCGGTTGCGGCGCGGAGCCCCCCATGGAATCGAAGCTGGCACGCGATGGCTCTTGCTGTGCAGGCGGCGGAACCGGCTTGCTGACGGCAGCGGCGGCCTGAACCTGAGCTGCACGTGCAGCGGCAGGCAAAGGGGCCGTTGGCGCGACGCGGGCAGTCGCTGCACGCTTGCTGCCTATTAATAAGGAAAGCGCAGGGACCAGACCGCCGGCGCGCTCACCCAGAAGCTCGAGCAAACGGCTCAGGTACTTTTCGTTGACCCAATCGAGTACGAAACGATTCGGCGCATATACACGCAGCTCGTCGCCTTCGGCTTCGACCTGCAGAGGACGTATCCAGGTGTTGAATTGCTGGGCCGGCAACTCGTCGCGCAAGAGCTCGACGCATTGCTGCCATAGTTCCACTGACACTGACTATCCCCTATCCAGGCGGCGATGCAAAAACAGCCGACATTGTAACGGCGAACGACCGAGTTATCCACACAGCAGGGATTAGATGGCCAAGTAAAATCAAAGCCTTACTTACATTCATCAGACTTATCAGCAGCCCATGAGCCTTGTGGATAAGCACCCTATAACCTTCTGTAAAACCCTGGGGACGAACGGGCGGATAACTGCATTGTGGGTAACCCTGCTTTCTATCCTCAGGCTGTATGCAGGAGACGCACAGACCAACCAAGCCTTTTGGACAGACTTATCATCGCCGCATGAGCAGCCGGAAAGGGGCTGCCAGCGGGTTTTCCACAGGTATCGGCAGCACCATTCAACATAAACATAGAAAAAGAGCTTTAAACCCTTTTCCTTCTTTCTATTTCTATCTAGCGAATAAGGTTGGTTGGAAATTGACCTACCGCGCGGCTTTCTCTAGAATTGCCGGTCTCTTAAAACCGGGGTCATACCGACCCTAGTCGATCACCCAGGTAACGCACCATGAAACGCACTTTCCAACCCAGCACCATCAAGCGCGCTCGCACCCACGGTTTCCGTGCCCGCATGGCCACCAAGAACGGCCGTGCCGTCCTGTCGCGTCGTCGCGCCAAGGGCCGCAAGCGTCTTGCTGTCTAACTAATCCAGACAGGTGGTGAGTCGAGGCTTCGGCCGGGAAAAGCGACTGCTGACTCCCCGGCAATTCAAGGCAGTCTTCGACTCCCCAAGCGGTAAAGCTCCGGGCAAAAGTGTCCTGTTGCTAGCGCGCGATAACCAGCTTGATCATCCCCGCCTAGGTCTGGTGATCGGCAAGAAGAGCGTCAAGCTCGCCGTCGAGCGCAACCGCATCAAGCGTCAAATCCGCGAGTCCTTTCGCCTCAATCAGGTCAACCTGACAGGCTGGGACATCGTGGTGGTCGCCCGCAAAGGGCTAGGTGATCTGGAGAATGGCGAACTTGCCCAGCAGTTCGGCAAACTCTGGAAACGCTTGGCCCGAAGCCGGCCCAGTCGCGACGCAGACTTATCCCCCGGGACAAGCGACAATCCCCATGCGTAAAGCGGCTCTAGCCTGTATCCAGGTTTATCGCTACGCCATCAGCCCGCTGATGGCCAGTCATTGTCGTTTCTACCCCAGCTGCTCCTGCTATGCCTACGAAGCCATCGAACAACATGGCTTCCTGCGTGGTGGCTGGCTGACGGCGCGCCGTCTCGGTCGCTGTCACCCATGGAATGCCGGCGGTTTCGATCCGGTTCCACCCGTTAAAACATCCCGTTCCCCTTCGATGGCCGAATAATCATGGATATCCAACGTTCGATCCTGATCGTCGCCCTGGCAGTCGTGTCCTACCTCATGGTCCTGCAATGGAACGAGGACTATGGCCAGGCTGCTATGCCAGCCGAGGTTAGTACCTCGACCGCGGCGACGCCTGCCCTGCCCGACACACCTGCTGTAACCGCCAACACCGGCGGCGACGACATTCCAACTGCCGTGGCCGAGCCTACTGCAGCTGCTGTCGCGCCTACTGCCGCTACCAGCGATGAGCTGATTCGCGTCAAGACCGATGTTCTGGACCTGGCCATCGACCCGCGTGGTGGTGATGTCGTGCAACTGCGTTTGCCGCAGTACCCGCGCCGTCAGGACCGCCCGGACGTTCCGTTCCAGCTGTTCGACAACGGCAACGAGCGCACCTATCTCGCGCAGAGCGGCCTGATCGGCCAGAACGCTCCGGACAAATCCAGCGGTCGTTCCCTGTGGAGCAGCGAGAAGCAGAGCTACGAGCTGGTCGAAGGCCAGGACAGCCTGGTGGTCGATCTCACCTTCAGCGAGAACGGTGTCAACTACATCAAGCGCTACAGCTTCAAACGCGGCCTCAACCCGCAATGCTCCGCGCGCGAGCAGGAACTGAAGAAGCCTGGCTGCATCGATCCGTCCGCCTATCAGGTCGACGTTCGTTACCTGATCGACAACCAGAGCGAGCAAGCCTGGAGCGGCAACCTGTTTGCCCAGCTCAAGCGCGATAACAGCGGCGACCCGTCCTCGACCACCGCTACCGGCACCGCGACCTACCTTGGCGCCGCTCTGTGGACCACCGACGAGCCGTACAAAAAGGTGTCGATGAAGGACATCGACAAGCAGTCCTTCAAGGAAACCGTGCAGGGCGGCTGGGTTGCATGGCTGCAGCACTACTTCGTCACCGCCTGGGTGCCGAGCAAGGACAGCACGAACCTGATTCAGACCCGCAAAGACAGCCAGGGCAACTACATCGTCGGCTTCACCGGCCCGTCCGTGCAGGTTGCTGCCGGCGCCCAAGGCGAGACTGGTGCGATCCTCTACGCTGGTCCCAAGCTGCAGGAACACCTCGGCACCCTGTCGCCAGGCCTGGAGCTGACCGTCGACTACGGCTTCCTGTGGTTCCTCGCCCAGCCGATCTTCTGGCTGCTGGAAGTGATCCACGGCGTACTCGGTAATTGGGGCTGGTCGATCATCGTCCTGACCATCATCATCAAGCTGATCTTCTTCCCGCTGTCTGCTGCCAGCTACCGCTCGATGGCGCGCATGCGTGCCGTATCGCCGAAACTGCAGGCGTTGAAAGAGCAGCACGGTGACGATCGCCAGAAGATGTCCCAGGCGATGATGGAGCTGTACAAGAAAGAGAAGATCAACCCGCTGGGCGGCTGCCTGCCGATCCTGGTGCAGATGCCGGTATTCCTCGCCCTGTACTGGGTACTGCTGGAATCGGTCGAAATGCGTCAGGCCCCGTGGATGTTCTGGATCACCGACCTTTCGATCAAGGATCCGTTCTTCATCCTGCCGATCATCATGGGCGCGACCATGTTCATCCAGCAGCAGCTCAACCCGACGCCGCCGGACCCCATGCAGGCCCGCGTGCTGAAGCTGATGCCGATCATCTTCACCTTCTTCTTCCTGTGGTTCCCTGCCGGTCTGGTGCTGTACTGGGTGGTCAACAACTGCTTGTCCATCGCCCAGCAGTGGTACATTACCCGCCGGATTGAAGCAGCAACGAAAGCGGCCAACGCCTGATTCGCCAAGGCTTCCAAGCATCAAGCAAACGCCCCATGATTGGGGCGTTTTGCTATCCGAGCATTTATCGTAGGAGCGAGCTCTGCTCGCGAATCGCTGTTATCCACAGCTCTTCTTCCGCGTGCCTACTAGCCCCATAAACATCGAGTAAACCGCCATGAACCACGCCCGAGACACCATCGCCGCCGTCGCTACCGCCCAGGGTCGTGGTGGCGTGGGCATCGTGCGGGTATCCGGTCCACTGGCAGGTCAATTGGCTCAGGCCATCTGCAGACGTGAGTTGAAGCCACGCTTCGCTCATCATGGGCCGTTCTATGGCGAGAGCGAGCTGACCCTGGATGAAGGTCTGGCCATCTACTTTCCCGGCCCCAACTCCTTCACTGGTGAAGACGTACTGGAGCTTCAGGGCCACGGCGGCCCTGTGGTGCTCGATCTGCTGCTGCGCCGCTGCATGGCGTTGGGGGCACGCCTGGCACGCCCAGGTGAGTTCAGCGAACGCGCCTTCCTCAATGACAAGCTCGACCTGGCCCAAGCCGAAGCCATTGCCGACCTGATCGAGGCCAGCTCCGAGCAGGCCGCTCGCAATGCGCTGCGTTCGCTGCAGGGCGAGTTCTCCAAACGCGTGCACGCGCTGACCGAATCGCTGATCCAACTGCGCATCTACGTCGAAGCCGCCATCGACTTCCCCGAGGAAGAGATCGACTTCCTCGCCGATGGCCATGTACTGAACCAGCTCGACGGTGTGCGCGCCGACTTATCCACAGTGCTGCGCGAAGCGGGCCAGGGTGCATTGCTGCGCGACGGCATGACCGTAGTCATCGCCGGCCGTCCCAATGCTGGCAAGTCCAGCCTGCTCAACGCCCTCGCCGGGCGTGAAGCAGCCATCGTCACCGATATCGCCGGCACCACGCGCGACGTGTTGCGCGAACATATCCACATCGACGGCATGCCCCTGCACGTGGTCGACACCGCCGGCCTGCGTGATACCGACGATCAGGTCGAGCGCATCGGCGTGGAGCGTGCGCTCAAGGCCATCAGCGAGGCGGATCGCGTGCTGCTGGTAGTGGACTCCACTGCGCCGGAAGCCGCCGATCCCTTTGCCCTCTGGCCAGAGTTTCTGGAGCAGCGTCCGGATCCAGCACGGGTCACCCTGATCCGCAACAAGGCCGACCTCTCCGGTGAGGCAGTCGCGCTGGAAACCAGCGCCGACGGCCACGTCACGCTGAGCCTGTCCGCCAAATCCGCCGAAGGTCTCGAACTGCTGCGCGAGCACCTGAAAGCCTGCATGGGTTATCAACAGACCGCCGAAAGCGGTTTCAGCGCGCGGCGGCGTCACCTCGAAGCGCTGTTGCAGGCGCAGCAGCACCTCGAGCACGGCCGCAACCAGCTCACTCTGATGGGCGCCGGCGAACTGCTGGCCGAGGATCTACGCATGGCCCAGCAGGCCCTGGGCGAAATAACCGGCGCCTTCAGCAGCGACGACCTGCTGGGGCGGATCTTCTCCAGCTTCTGCATCGGCAAGTGAAACCTTCCTCCATGCTCTTGCCTACAGGGCTCTTGTAGGAGCGGATTTATCCGCGAAAGCGCATGCGTGCCCGCCATCAATCTTTCCCCTCCTTGTCATTCCCGAGCTTTCACCCGGGTTAAGAACCGCTGCGCGTCGTCTTGATTCGCGGCGGGGCAACCGCTCCTACACACAACTGACAGGCCTTACGCGCCAAGCAGATTTCCCCACAAATAAGCTTGCTGGATCACCAATGAATGGGCTGCTGCTGCGCATTTACTGAGTTATTCAGGCCAAAATAAACCCTGTGGAAAATCGCACTTAAACCCTGCCCATAACCCTATGACAAAGCTGGGCGTAACCACCCCTGTGGGTAACTGGCACTTCCATCCACAGTGGTTCAGCAGCTTTCTCAGTGGATCCGAGCAGGAACGCCACAGGCTTATCATTCTCTGTACACCAATAACAGCAAGGGATGCAGATGGTTATCCACAGAAAAGCCTTGCTCTATACATAAACATAAAGAACAAGCTTTATAAAAATTCTCTCTTTCTATTCTTTATAAGCCTGAGCGCGTTTTTCACAGGGCAAGGGTGATCAGGTAATGGAAATCGTGCGAACAACCATGGCCAACCAGTTGGCTATTTTTTGTGCAGAAGGCTTCATTCAGCAGGCTTAAGTCCCTATACTTGCCGCCTTTCTTTCAGACCCCTTTCTCAACAGGCACGAGGTGCGTGGTGGATTTCCCTTCCCGTTTTGACGTGATCGTGATCGGCGGCGGTCATGCCGGTACCGAAGCAGCCCTGGCTGCAGCACGCATGGGCGTGAAGACCCTGCTGCTCACCCACAATGTCGAGACCCTCGGCCAGATGAGCTGCAACCCGGCTATCGGCGGGATCGGCAAGAGCCACCTGGTCAAGGAAATCGATGCCCTCGGCGGCGCCATGGCCACCGCTACCGACAAGGGCGGTATCCAGTTCCGTATTCTCAACAGCCGCAAGGGCCCAGCTGTCCGTGCCACGCGCGCGCAAGCTGACCGTGTGCTGTACAAGGCTGCGGTGCGCGAGATTCTGGAAAACCAGGCCAACCTGTGGATTTTTCAACAGGCAGCCGATGATCTGATTGTGGAAAACGCCGAGGTCAAAGGCGTTGTTACCCAGATTGGGCTCAGGTTCCATGCGGACTCCGTGGTGTTGACCACAGGCACCTTCCTCGGCGGACTTATCCACATTGGTCTGCAGAACTACTCTGGTGGCCGTGCCGGAGATCCGCCCTCCATCGCTTTAGCCCACCGTTTGCGCGAGCTGCCGCTGCGCGTCGGCCGCCTGAAAACCGGTACACCGCCGCGCATCGATGGACGTTCGGTTGATTTCTCGGTGATGACTGAACAGCCAGGCGACACCCCCACGCCGCTGATGTCCTTCCTCGGCAAGCGTGAGCACCAGCCCAAGCAGATCAGCTGCTGGATCACCCATACCAATGCCCGCACCCACGAGATCATTGCCGCCAACCTCGACCGTTCGCCGATGTACTCGGGCGTGATCGAAGGCGTCGGCCCCCGCTACTGCCCGTCGATCGAAGACAAGATCCACCGCTTCGCCGACAAGGACAGCCATCAGGTATTCATCGAGCCGGAAGGCCTGACCACCCACGAGCTTTACCCCAACGGTATCTCCACTTCGCTGCCGTTCGACGTGCAGTTGGAGATCGTGCGCAGCATCCGTGGCATGGAGAACGCCCATATCGTTCGCCCTGGCTACGCCATCGAGTACGACTACTTCGATCCGCGCGACCTCAAGTACAGCCTGGAAACCAAGGTCATCGGCGGGTTGTTCTTCGCCGGCCAGATCAACGGCACCACTGGCTACGAAGAGGCGGGTGCGCAAGGCCTGCTGGCGGGCTGCAACGCCGCACTGCGCGCCCAAGGCAAAGAGGCCTGGTGCCCGCGCCGCGATGAGGCCTACATCGGTGTGTTGGTCGACGACCTGATCACCCTGGGCACCCAGGAGCCGTACCGCATGTTCACCTCGCGCGCCGAATACCGGCTGATCCTGCGTGAGGACAATGCCGACCTGCGCCTGACCGAGAAAGGCCGCGAGCTGGGCCTGATCGATGACGAGCGCTGGGCAGCCTTTGAGGCCAAGCGTGAAGGTATCGTGCAGGAAGAGCAGCGCCTGAAAAGCACCTGGGTGCGCCCGGGCACGCCTCAGGGGGATGCGATTGCCGCGCGCTTCGGTACGCCGCTGGCACACGAATACAACCTGCTCAACCTGCTGGCTCGCCCGGAGATCGACTACGCCACACTGGTCGAACTGACCGAGGCACCGGTTGTGGATAACCAGGTGGCCGAGCAGGTCGAGATCAAGACCAAGTACGCCGGTTACATCGACCGTCAGCAGGACGAAATTGCCAAGTTGCGGGCCAGCGAGGACACCAAGCTGCCGGATGATCTGGACTATGCCTCGATCTCCGGGCTGTCCAAGGAAATCCAGTTCAAGCTCGGCGCCACTCGCCCGGCCACACTCGGTCAAGCTTCACGTATCCCTGGGGTTACCCCGGCGGCTATTTCCCTGCTGCTGATTCACCTGAAAAAACGTAGCGCGGGACAGAAGCTGGAGCAGAGCGCCTGATGTCGGTCACTCAGCGTCATGCCGAAGAATTGATCCAGGGCGCCCGCGAACTGGGCATCGAGCTCAGCGCCTTGCAGCAGGAACAACTGCTCGCCTACCTGGGCCTGCTGATCAAATGGAACAAGGCCTACAACCTCACCGCGGTGCGCGATCCCGACGAGATGGTCTCGCGCCACTTGCTCGACAGCCTGTCGGTAGTCCCGTTCGTGGCCGAACTTGGAGATAACTGGCTCGACGTCGGCAGCGGCGGCGGCATGCCCGGTGTTCCGCTGGCGATCATGTTCCCCGAGCGCCGCTTCACCCTGCTCGACTCCAACGGCAAGAAAACCCGTTTTCTGGTCCAGGTAAAGCTGGAGCTGAAACTCGCCAACCTCGAGGTTGTCCACAACCGGGTCGAAGCGTATCGGCCTGAGCAGCCGTTCGATGGCATCAGCTCGCGCGCTTTCAGCAGCCTGGAAGACTTCAGCAACTGGACGCGCCACCTCGGCAGCGTCGACACCCAGTGGCTGGCGATGAAAGGCGTACACCCGGATGACGAATTGCAGGCCCTGCCGACCGACTTCCGTCTCAGCGCCACGCATGTGTTGCGGGTTCCCGGTTGCCAAGGCCAGCGCCATCTGTTGATACTGCGTCGCTCGGTCTAAGGGGAAAGAAGATGGCCAAGGTATTCGCGATCGCCAATCAGAAAGGCGGCGTGGGCAAAACCACGACGTGTATCAACCTGGCTGCTTCTCTGGTGGCGACCAAGCGCCGCGTGCTGTTGATCGACCTCGACCCTCAGGGCAACGCGACCATGGGCAGTGGCGTCGACAAGCACGGCCTCGAGCACTCGATCTACGACGTGCTGATCGGTGAATGCGATCTGAGTCAGGCCATGCAGTTCTCCGAGCACGGCGGCTACCAGCTACTGCCGGCCAACCGCGACCTGACCGCCGCGGAAGTTGCCCTGCTGGAAATGAAGATGAAGGAAAGCCGCCTGCGTTATGCCCTGGCGCCGATCCGCGAGAACTACGACTACATCCTCATCGACTGCCCGCCATCGCTGAACATGCTGACCATCAACGCCCTGGTCGCCGCCGACGGCGTGATCATCCCCATGCAGTGCGAGTACTACGCGCTCGAGGGGCTGAGCGACCTGGTCAACAGCATCCAGCGCATCGCCCAATTGCTCAATCCCAAGCTGCAGATCGAAGGTCTGCTGCGCACCATGTACGACCCGCGCATCAGCCTGACCAATGACGTTACCGCCCAGCTCAAGCAGCACTTTGGCGACAAGCTGTACGACGCCGTGATCCCGCGCAACGTGCGCCTGGCCGAGGCGCCGAGCTTCGGTATGCCGGCGCTGGTCTACGACAAACAATCCCGTGGAGCCATCGCCTACCTGGCCTTGGCTGGCGAGCTGGTGCGCCGTCAGCGCGCCGCCGCGAAAACCGCTACCGCTTAAGGAACATCCGCATGGCTGCGAAGAAACGAGGTCTGGGTCGAGGTCTGGACGCACTGCTCGGCGGCAACACCGTCAATGCACTGCAGGAAGAGGCCGCCCAGGTCGACACGCGTGAGCTGCAATACGTGCCGCTGGAGCTGATCCAGCGCGGCAAGTATCAGCCGCGTCGTGACATGGACCAGACCGCGCTGGAAGAACTCGCCGCCTCCATCCGCGCCCAAGGCGTGATGCAGCCCATCGTTCTGCGCCCCATCGGTGGTGGTCGTTTCGAGATCGTCGCCGGTGAACGGCGCTGGCGTGCCAGCCAGCTGGCTGGCCAGGACAAGATCCCGGCCATGGTCCGTGAGTTGCCGGATGAAGCCGCCATCGCCATGGCGCTGATCGAGAACATTCAGCGCGAAGACCTCAACCCGATCGAGGAAGCCGTGGCCCTGCAGCGCCTGCAGCAGGAATTCGAGCTGACCCAGCAGCAGGTCGCCGATGCCGTCGGCAAGTCGCGCGTGACCATCACCAACCTGCTGCGCCTGATCGCCCTGCCGGACGAGATCAAGACCCTGCTTTCCCACGGCGATCTGGAAATGGGTCATGCCCGTGCACTGCTCGGTTTACCCCTCGAACAGCAGGTTGAAGCCGCGCGACATGTTGTCGCACGTGGCCTGACCGTTCGTCAGACCGAGGCCCTGGTGCGCCAATGGTTGAGTGCCAAACCGGCCCCGGCCAAAGCCAAGGCCGACCCGGACATCAGTCGCCTGGAACAGAAGCTCGCAGAGCGTCTGGGCTCGCCAGTGCAGATCAAGCACGGTAGCAAGGGCAAAGGACAGCTGGTGATCCGCTACAGCTCCCTCGACGAATTGCAGGGCGTACTGGCGCACATTCGTTGAAACAATTCAGTCTGTAGTCCTACTTCGCTCCTACTACAGCACGGTTGATCGGGCGCAGGCTGGCCCATATACTCCCCGCGCAATTTTGTCGGCTATGGGCCGAGTTTCGGCACCTTGCAGGGAGAGGTCGATGGGCATCCCCAGTAAGGTCCCGTTTCATCGTCAGCCAGGTTTTCCGATCCTGATTCTTCAGGCCATCGTGACGGCTGTAATTGCAGTGATTTTTGCCGTCAGTGGTGGATGGGTTGCGGCCTATTCGGCACTGCTGGGCGGGCTTATCGCCCTGCTGGCCAACGCGTATTTTGCATTCAAGGCCTTTCGTTATTTTGGCGCGCGTTCGGCCCGAGCCATCGTCCAGTCGATCTGGGCCGGGGCCATGGGTAAATGGATTATCACGGCAGTGCTGTTTGCACTGGCGTTCGTAGGGGTTGAACCACTTGCACCGATGCAGTTGTTCATCGGTTATCTGCTAGGCCTTCTGGCTGCAGCTTGTGCTCCCCTACTCATGAAAGTTTTCTGAAGCATTGGACCGTTTGAGGCGTTTATGGCTGATACCCCAGCAGAATATATCCAGCATCACCTGCAGAACCTGGTCTACGGCTCTCACCCGGATAAGGGCTGGATCATTGCCCAGACCCCGGAAGAGGTGAAAGCGATGGGCTTCTGGGCTGTCCATGTGGACACTCTGGGCTGGTCCCTGTTCATGGGCCTGATCTTCATCACCCTGTTCCGCATTGCCGCCAAGCGCGCCGTTACCGGCGTACCGACTGGCCTGCAGAACGTGGCCGAGATGTGCATCGAGTTCGTCCAGGGCATCGTCAAGGACACCTTCCACGGCAAGAACCCACTGGTTGCGCCGCTGGCCCTGACCATCTTCGTCTGGGTGTTCCTGATGAACAGCTTGAAGTGGATCCCGGTCGACTACATTCCTGGCCTGGCGCATGCCATGGGCCTGCCGTACTTCAAGATCGTCCCCACCGCTGACCCTAACGGTACCTTCGGTATCTCCCTGGGCGTGTTCCTGCTGATCATCTTCTACAGCATCAAGGTCAAGGGCATCGGTGGCTTTACCAAGGAACTGTCGTTCACCCCGTTCAATCACTGGGCGCTGATTCCTTTCAACCTGTTCCTGGAAATCATCGGCCTGCTGACCAAGCCGCTGAGCCTGGCCCTACGTCTGTTCGGCAACATGTATGCCGGTGAAGTGGTGTTTATCCTGATCGCGCTGCTGCCCTTCTACGTTCAGTGGGGTCTCAACGTGCCATGGGCTATCTTCCACATCCTGGTCATTCCGCTGCAGGCGTTCATTTTCATGGTGCTGACCGTGGTTTATCTGAGTGCTGCGCACGAAGATCACCACTGATCGACATCGAAAAACCCGAAAACCCCTAACTCGTAACCTTAACCTCTAAAAACTCTGGAGCTAACTATGGAACTCGTCTACATCGCCGCTGCCATCATGATCGGTCTGGGTGCCCTGGGTACCGGTATCGGCTTCGCCCTGCTGGGCGGCAAGCTGCTGGAATCCACCGCTCGCCAGCCTGAGCTGGGCCCGCAGCTGCAAACCAAGACCTTCCTGATGGCCGGTCTGCTCGACGCCGTTCCGATGATCGGTGTTGGTATCGCGATGTACCTGATCTTCGTTGTCGCGGGTTAAGAGTTCCTGAGTCGAGGCAGCATGATGAGTGCTGCCTCTTCAGGCTTTTCTTCCCTGAACACGAGATAGCACGAGGTAAATCGCTGTGAACATTAACCTGACCCTGTTCGGTCAAACGATTGCCTTCGCTATTTTCGTCTGGTTCTGCATGAAGTTCGTATGGCCGCCGCTGACGCTGGCCATGCAGGAACGCCAGAAGAAAATCGCAGAAGGTCTGGATGCTGCCGGGCGCGCTGAGCGCGATCTGCAGTTGGCCCAGGAACGCGCTGCCCAGATGCTTCGTGAAACCAAAGAGCAAGCTGCCGAAATTCTCGACCGGGCGAACAAGACCGCCAACGCAATCGTCGAAGAAGCCAAGGCCCAGGCCCGCTCTGAAGGTGAAAAGCTGATTGTTGGCGCCAAAGCCGAAATCGATCTGGAAGTGAACCGTGCCAAGGAACAACTGCGTGCACAGGTAGCAGCTCTGGCTGTCACCGGCGCTGAGCAGATCCTGCAGTCCTCCGTGGACGGCGCTGCGCACAACGATCTGGTCGCAAAACTGGCCTCTCAACTCTAAGCGAGGCTCGCGATGATCAATACCAACACGCTCGCTCGGCCCTACGCGAAAGCTGCGTTTGAGTTTGCCAGTGCTGCACAGCAGGCCGATGCCTGGCTGAACATGCTGTCGCTGTCCGCTGCTGCGGTTCAAGCGCCGGCCATGGCTCAGCAGTTGGTCAACCCGGCGTTGACCGATGAGCAGAAAGTCAATGTGCTGGCGCAGCTCTGTGCCGGTCACATCGACGCTTCGTTCAGCAACTTCCTGCACTCGCTGGGTAGCAACGACCGACTGTCGCTGCTGCCGGTAGTACTCGAACAATTCGCTGTGCTGAAGGCTGAAGCCGAACGCGCCCTCGATGTCGAAGTCGAGTCGGCGTTCGAGCTCAGTGCTGAGCAATTGCAAACTCTGGCTGCCGCCCTTTCCAAGCGGCTCGATCGCACCGTCCAGCCCACGCCCGTGGTCAATCCCGCCCTGATCGGCGGCGTTGTCATTCGTGCAGGTGACCTGGTCATCGACGGTTCGGTCCGCGGCAAGCTGAACAAGCTGGCCGAAGCGTTGAAATCCTGATTTGAGGGAACTGGCATGCAGCAATTGAATCCTTCCGAAATTAGCGAAATCATCAAGCAGCGCATTGAGTCGCTTGATGTATCCGCTCAAGCCCGTAATGAAGGCACCATCGTCAGCGTTTCCGACGGTATCGTGCGCATCTACGGCCTCGCCGACGTCATGTACGGTGAGATGATCGAATTCCCTGGTGGCGTGTACGGCATGGCCCTGAACCTGGAGCAAGACTCCGTAGGTGCCGTAGTACTGGGTGGTTACCTGACCCTCGCCGAAGGCATGAGCGCCAAGTGCACCGGTCGCATCCTGGAAGTTCCGGTTGGTCCGGAGCTGCTGGGTCGCGTCGTTGACGCACTGGGCAACCCGATCGATGGCAAAGGCCCGATCAACGCCGCAGCTACTGACGCCGTTGAAAAGGTTGCGCCGGGCGTGATCTGGCGTAAGTCGGTCGACCAGCCGGTGCAGACCGGTTACAAGTCGGTCGATGCCATGATCCCGGTAGGCCGTGGCCAGCGTGAGCTGATCATCGGTGACCGTCAGATCGGTAAGACTGCTCTGGCCGTCGACGCCATCATCAACCAGAAAGACAGCGGCATCCGTTGCGTCTACGTCGCCATTGGTCAGAAGCAATCGACCATCGCTAACGTGGTGCGCAAGCTGGAAGAAGCTGGCGCTCTGGCCAACACCATCGTGGTAGCAGCTTCGGCTTCCGAATCGGCTGCTCTGCAGTTCCTCGCGCCGTACTCCGGTTGCACCATGGGTGAATACTTCCGCGACCGCGGTGAAGACGCCCTGATCGTGTACGACGACCTGTCCAAGCAGGCCGTTGCCTACCGTCAGATCTCCCTGCTGCTGCGCCGTCCGCCAGGCCGTGAAGCCTACCCGGGCGACGTTTTCTATCTCCACAGCCGTCTGCTGGAGCGTGCTTCGCGCGTTTCCGAAGAGTACGTCGAGAAGTTCACCAATGGCGCCGTGACTGGCAAGACCGGTTCCCTGACCGCTCTGCCGATCATCGAAACCCAGGCGGGTGACGTTTCCGCGTTCGTTCCGACCAACGTGATCTCGATCACCGACGGTCAGATCTTCCTGGAATCGGCCATGTTCAACTCGGGTATCCGTCCGGCCGTCAACGCCGGTATCTCGGTATCCCGTGTCGGTGGCGCGGCTCAGACCAAGATCATCAAGAAGCTCTCCGGTGGTATCCGTACCGCTCTGGCTCAGTACCGTGAACTGGCGGCATTCGCCCAGTTCGCTTCTGACCTGGACGAAGCCACCCGCAAGCAGCTCGAGCATGGTCAGCGCGTAACCGAGCTGATGAAGCAGAAGCAGTATGCGCCGATGTCCATTGCCGAAATGTCGGTGTCCCTGTACGCAGCCGAGCGTGGCTTCCTTCAGGACGTCGAAGTCGCCAAGATCATCAGCTTCGAGCAGGCCCTGATCGCCTTCTTCAAGCGTGATCACGCCGACCTGATGGCGAAGATCAACGAGAAGGGTGACTTCAACGACGAAATCGACGCTGGCCTGAAAGCCGGTATCGAGAAGTTCAAGGCCACCCAAACCTGGTAACCGCAGCGGGGGCTTCGGCCCCCGCCTGCTTGAACCAAAAGGTGTGAAATGGCAGGCGCAAAAGAGATTCGCAGCAAGATTGCGAGCATCAAAAGCACGCAAAAGATCACCAGCGCCATGGAAAAAGTGGCGGTCAGCAAAATGCGCAAGGCTCAACAGCGCATGGCTGCCGGTCGTCCCTATGCTGAGCGTATTCGTCAGGTGATTGGTCACCTGGCCAAGGCGAACCCGGAATACCGCCACTCGTTCATGGTGGAGCGTGATGTAAAGCGCGTCGGTTATATCGTGGTGACCTCGGACCGTGGTCTGTGTGGCGGCTTGAACATCAACCTGTTCAAGGCGCTGCTCAGAAGCCTGAAGGAATGGCGCGACCAGAAGGTCGAGGCTGATTTCTGCGTGGTGGGCAGCAAGGGCGCGAGCTTCTTCCGCAGCAACGGGGGCAACGTGGTTGCCGCCATCAGCAAGCTGGGTGAAGAGCCGTCCATCAACGACCTGATCGGTAGCGTCAAGGTTGTGCTGGATGCCTACGCCGAGGGCCGTATCGACCGTCTGTATCTGGTGTCGAACAAGTTCGTCAACACCATGACGCAGAAGCCGGAAGTGCAGCAGCTGCTGCCGCTGGCCGCGAGCGATGCGCAAGGCGTGCAGAAAGGTCTGTGGGACTACGTATACGAGCCGGACGCCCAGCAATTGCTGGATGCGCTGCTGGTACGTTACGTCGAGTCGCAGGTCTATCAGTCCGTGGTCGAGAACAGCGCGTGCGAACAGGCTGCGCGGATGATCGCGATGAAGAACGCAACCGACAACGCCGGTGATCTCATCAAAGACCTGCAGCTGGTTTACAACAAGGCACGTCAGGCAGCGATCACCCAGGAAATTTCGGAAATCGTCGGCGGCGCTGCCGCGGTTTAAGAACGGTTCAAATATTCAGAGGAACCAAAGATGAGTAGCGGACGTATCGTTCAAATCATCGGCGCCGTCATCGACGTGGAATTTCCGCGTGACAAGGTGCCGAGTGTTTATGAAGCGCTGAAAGTAGTTGGCGCCGAAACCACCCTGGAAGTTCAGCAGCAGCTGGGCGACGGCGTGGTACGTACCATTGCGATGGGTTCGACCGAAGGCCTCAAGCGTGGCCTGGACGTCAACAGCTCTGGCAAGGCCATCTCCGTACCGGTCGGTAAAGCGACCCTGGGCCGGATCATGGACGTGCTGGGCAACCCGATCGACGAAGCCGGCCCGATCGGTGAAGAAGAGCAGTGGGAAATTCACCGCCCTGCGCCGAGCTATGCCGAACAAGCTGGCTCCAACGAGCTGCTGGAAACCGGCATCAAGGTTATCGACCTGGTCTGCCCGTTCGCCAAGGGCGGTAAAGTCGGTCTGTTCGGTGGTGCCGGTGTCGGCAAGACCGTGAACATGATGGAACTGATCCGTAACATCGCCATCGAGCACAGCGGTTATTCCGTGTTCGCCGGTGTGGGTGAGCGTACTCGTGAGGGTAACGACTTCTACCACGAGATGAAGGACTCCAACGTTCTCGACAAGGTAGCCCTGGTTTACGGTCAGATGAACGAGCCACCAGGCAACCGTCTGCGCGTCGCACTGACCGGCCTGACCATGGCCGAGAAGTTCCGTGACGAAGGTCGTGACGTTCTGCTGTTCGTCGACAACATCTACCGTTACACCCTCGCCGGTACCGAAGTATCCGCACTGCTCGGCCGTATGCCGTCGGCAGTAGGTTACCAGCCGACTCTGGCCGAGGAGATGGGCGTTCTGCAGGAGCGTATTACCTCCACCAAGAAAGGCTCGATCACCTCGATCCAGGCCGTATACGTACCTGCGGACGACCTGACCGACCCGAGCCCGGCGACTACCTTCGCCCACTTGGACGCCACCGTCGTACTGAGCCGTGACATCGCTTCCTTGGGTATCTACCCGGCCGTTGACCCGCTGGACTCCACCAGCCGTCAGCTGGACCCGAACGTGATCGGCCAGGAACACTACGAGACCGCTCGTGGCGTTCAGTATGTTCTGCAGCGCTACAAAGAGCTGAAGGACATCATTGCGATCCTGGGTATGGACGAGCTGTCCGAAGACGACAAACAGCTGGTATCGCGCGCTCGTAAGATCCAGCGCTTCCTGTCCCAGCCGTTCTTCGTGGCTGAAGTCTTCACCGGTGCCCCGGGCAAGTACGTGTCCCTGAAGGACACCATTGCCGGCTTCAGCGGCATTCTCAAAGGCGACTACGACCACCTGCCGGAACAAGCGTTCTACATGGTAGGCGGCATCGACGAAGCCATCGAGAAAGCCAAGAAACTGTAAGTAACGGGTGCGCCCTCTAGGGGGCGTCCGGGCCGGAGCGGGCACTAGCCCAATCCGGCCTCTCAACCGAGGCATTGTTATGGCTATGTCAGTCCACTGCGATATCGTCAGTGCGGAAGAAGAGCTGTTCTCGGGGCTGGTGGAAATGGTCATCGCCCACGGTCACCTGGGTGACCTGGGTATCCTGCCGGGCCACACCCCGCTGCTGACCGATCTCAAGCCGGGTCCGGTGCGAGTGATCAAGCAGGGTGGCACCGAGGAGGTGTTCTACATCTCCGGTGGCTTCCTGGAAGTTCAGCCGAGCATGGTGAAGGTTCTTGCCGACACCGCTGTTCGCGCTGGCGACCTGGATGAAGCCGCTGCCATCGAGGCACGCAAGGCTGCCGAGAAGGCGCTGAGCGAAAAGGGCACCGAGTTCGACTACGGCAGTGCTTCGGCACGCCTGGCCGAGGCTGCTGCCCAGCTGCGCACCATCGAAGAGATGCGCCGGAAGTTCGGCGGCCGCAGCCGCTGATCGCGTATCGCGGTATCACGCAAGGGGCGACTTAGGTCGCCCCTTTGCGTTTCTGGCAAACTAGCGTTCTTTCATGCGGCTCCCTCTGGCCGCGGTCAAATCCTGCCCAGCAAGGAGCTTTCTATGAGTCTGGATATCGTCATTCTTGCCGCCGGTCAGGGCACGCGCATGCGTTCGGCGCTGCCCAAGGTGCTGCACCCGGTCGCCGATAAACCCATGCTGGGGCATGTCATCGACACTGCGCGCAGCCTGCAGCCGCAGAGCATCCAGGTGGTGATCGGTCATGGCGCTGACAAGGTGCGTGAGCGCCTGGCCGCCGACGACCTGAATTTCGTCATCCAGGCCGAACAACTCGGTACCGGTCACGCCGTGGCCCAGGCCCTGCCGCAACTCAGCGCAGATACCGTGCTGATCCTCTACGGCGACGTGCCGCTGATCGAAACGGCTACCCTGCAGCGGCTGATGGCCCTGGTCAGCGATGATCAGCTTGGCCTGCTCACCGTCGAACTGGCTGACCCCACTGGCTATGGCCGCATCGTGCGCGACGCCACTGGCGTGGTGCAGGCGATCGTCGAGCACAAGGATGCCAGCGAACCACAACGGCAGATCCGCGAAGGCAACACCGGCATCCTCGCCGTTCCGGGCAAGCGCCTGGCTGACTGGCTGGGGCGCCTGTCCAACAGTAATGCCCAGGGTGAGTACTACCTGACCGACGTGATCGCCATGGCTGTGGCCGATGGCCTGACTGTGGCCACCGAGCGTGCTGCCGACGAGATGGAAGTGCTCGGCGCCAACGACCGTATCCAGTTGTCGCAACTTGAGTGCCATTACCAGCAGCGCATGGCGCGTCGCCTGATGGCCCAGGGCGTCACCCTGCGCGACCCGCATCGCTTCGACGTGCGTGGTGAGGTGACCGTAGGCCGCGACGTGACCATCGATATCAACGTCATCCTCGAAGGCAAAGTGGTCATCGAAGACGATGTGCAGATCGGCCCGAACTGCGTGATCAAGGACTCGGTGCTGCGCAAGGGCGCTATCGTCAAGGCCAACAGCCACCTGGACGGCGCCGAGATGGGCGAGGGCGCCGATTGCGGCCCGTTCGCTCGCTTGCGTCCTGGCACAAAA
Organism: Pseudomonas sp. zfem001; assembly: GCF_032621725.1. NCBI lineage: Bacteria > Pseudomonadati > Pseudomonadota > Gammaproteobacteria > Pseudomonadales > Pseudomonadaceae > Pseudomonas > Pseudomonas sp. zfem001. Next base: position 229,107 of record NZ_JAVYJI010000004.1, read on the forward strand.
CTGGGTGCCAAGGCCCATGTGGGTAACTTCGTCGAACTGAAGAACGCGGTGCTGGGTGAAGGCGCCAAGGCCGGCCACCTGAGCTACCTGGGCGATGCCGAGATCGGCGCGCGGACCAACATCGGTGCCGGCACTATCACCTGCAATTACGACGGTGCCAATAAATTCCGCACCGTCATGGGCGAGGACGTCTTCATCGGCTCCAACAGTGCCCTGGTGGCGCCGGTCACGCTGGGCGACCGCGCGACGACTGGCGCCGGTTCGGTGGTGACCAGCGATGTGCCGGCCGATAACCTGGCCGTCGGCCGCGCCAAGCAGCGCAATATCGAAGGCTGGAAGCGTCCGACCAAGAAGTAAAACCGCTCTGGCCGACCAGGCCTGTGGATAACCTGCCGGAGGCAGTTCTGTATGTTCGGTGTGACGGATTACGCCGCCTTCGTGGTGGCCTTCATCATCCTGCTGGCCATTCCCGGGCCGGGTAACCTGGCGTTGATCCTGTCCACCGGTAAGGGCGGCATCCGAGGCGGGCTGGCATCGACCTTCGGCATCATCTTCGGCGATCAGGTGCTGCTGTGGTTGGCAGTCGCAGGCGTCGCCGCGCTGCTCAAGGCTTACCCGGCGGCCTTCCATGTGGTGCAGTGGCTTGGTGCGGCCTACCTGATCTACCTCGGCCTGCGCATGATTCTGGCCAAGCCCGGCGCGGCACCGACGCTGGACATCAAGCCGCGCCAGTACCTGTGGCAAACCCTGGTGATCACCGTCTTCAACCCCAAGGCCATCATCTTCTACATGGCCTTCTTCCCGCTGTTCATCGATCCGCAGCGCCATCAGGGCCTGATTACTTTCGGTTTCATGGCCGTGACCATCATGGCGCTGACCTTTCTCTACGGCCTGCTGATCGTGCTGCTGACCCACTTTCTCGCCGAGCGCATGCGCGCCAACCCGCGTATTGCAAGGGTTTTGGAGAAACTGGCGGGGCTGTGCCTGGTAGGTTTCGGGGTCAAACTGACGTTGAACTGATCGGAGGACGCTTGCGGGCTTTTCGATCATATGTTTTGATTCGCGCCATTATCTTTCGAATCGAAACTTAAGCATGTCGAAGCGCAACACGCCGCAGCGTCGTCACACCATTCTTGCCTTGCTCGCCGAGCAGGGCGAGGTGTCGGTGGATGCCCTGGCTCAGCACTTCGCCACCAGCGAAGTGACCATTCGCAAGGATCTTGCCGCCCTGGAAACAAACGGTCTGTTGTTGCGTCGCTATGGCGGTGCGGTGCCGGTGCCGCAGGAACTGATCAGCGAGCCGACGCAGTTCATTTCCCCGCACAAGCAGGCGATTGCCCGCGCTGGCGTGGCACGTATTCGCGAGCACGCACGGATCATCATCGACAGTGGCACCACCACGGCGGCGATGATCCCGCAGCTTGGCTACAAACCAGGCCTGGTGGTGATGACCAACTCGCTCAACGTGGCCAACGCGCTGCGCGATATCGAGCACGAACCGGTGTTGTTGATGACCGGCGGCACCTGGGACCCGCATTCGGAATCCTTCCAGGGCCAGGTCGCCGAGCAGGTGCTGCGTTCCTACGATTTCGACCAGTTGTTCATCGGCGCCGATGGCATCGACCTGGAGCGTGGCACTACCACCTTCAACGAGCTGCTCGGTCTGTCGCGGGTGATGGCCGAGGTGGCTCGTGAGGTCATCGTCATGGTCGAGAGTGACAAGATCGGCCGGCGTATTCCTAATCTGGAACTGCCCTGGAGCAGCTTCCACACCCTGATTACCGACGAGCGCCTGGATGCCCAGGCCGCCGAACAGATACGCGCGCGCGGCATCCAGCTGATCCTCGCGCCGCTGGAAAACTAAAGGAGAACCTCATGTGTGGAATCGTAGGCGCCATCGCTGAGCGCAACATCACCCCGGTGCTGGTCGAAGGCCTCAAGCGCCTGGAATACCGCGGCTACGACAGCGCCGGTGTAGCGCTGCTGACCGAGCAGGGTGCACTGGATCGCCGTCGCCGGGTCGGCAAGGTCAGCGAACTGCAGGCCGCGCTGGACGCCGAGCCGCTGGCCGGGCGTCTGGGCATCGCCCACACTCGCTGGGCTACCCACGGTGCGCCGAGCGAGCGCAATGCTCACCCACACTTCTCCGGCCAGGATCTGGCCGTAGTGCACAACGGCATCATCGAGAACCATGAAGCGCTACGCGAACGCCTCAAGGGCCTGGGTTACGTGTTCAGCTCCGATACCGATACCGAAACCATCGTCCACCTGCTCGATCACAAGTTGCAGCAGTTCGGTGACCTCGCGGCCGCGCTCAAGGCTGCCATCCCGGAACTGCATGGCGCCTACGGTCTGGCCGTGATCAGCGCCAAGCAGCCGGATCGCCTGCTCGCCGCGCGCAGTGGCAGCCCGCTGGTAATCGGTCTGGGCCTGGGCGAAAACTTCCTCGCTTCCGACCAGTTGGCCCTGCGCCAGGTCACTGACCGTTTCATGTACCTGGAAGAAGGCGATATCGCCGAAATCCGCCGTGACGGCGTGCAGATCTGGGACGCAGCCGGTCAGCCGGTGCAGCGCGAAGCCGTGCAGTACCACGAAGGTGCCGAGGCCGCCGACAAGGGCGAGTACCGCCACTTCATGCTCAAGGAAATCCACGAGCAGCCCAAAGTAGTGCAACGAACCTTGGAGAGCCGACTGGGCAGCGACCACGTGCTGGTGCAGGCCTTCGGCCCGCAGGCGGCCGAGCTGTTTGCCAAGGTGAAGAACGTGCAGATCGTCGCCTGCGGCACCAGCTACCATGCCGGCATGGTCGCCCGTTACTGGCTGGAAGAACTGGCCGGGATTCCCTGTCAGGTCGAAGTGGCCAGCGAGTTCCGCTACCGCAAGGTGGTGGTGCAGCCGGACACCTTGTTCGTCAGCGTCTCGCAGTCCGGCGAAACCGCCGACACCCTGGCCGCACTGCGCAACGCCAAGGAGAAGGCACCAGGGCAGGGCGGTTACCTGGCCAGCCTGGTGATCTGCAACGTCGGCACCAGCTCGCTGGTGCGTGAATCCGACCTGTGCCTGCTGACCCAGGCCGGCCCGGAAATCGGCGTGGCTTCGACCAAGGCCTTCACTACCCAGCTGGTCGGCCTGATGCTGCTGACCCTGGCCCTCGGCCAGGTGCACGGCACCCTGGACAAGGCGCTGGAAGCGCAACTGGTCGACGAACTGCGTCGCCTGCCGACCCGTCTGGGCGAAGCCCTGGCCATGGACAAGACCGTGGAGAAAATCTCCGAACTGTTCGCCGAGAAGCACCACAGCCTGTTCCTCGGCCGTGGCGCGCAGTACCCGGTGGCCATGGAAGGGGCGCTCAAGCTCAAGGAAATCTCCTACATCCACGCCGAAGCCTACCCGGCTGGCGAGCTCAAGCACGGCCCGCTGGCGCTGGTCGACGCCGATATGCCGGTGGTTACCGTGGCGCCGAACAACGAGCTGCTGGAAAAGCTCAAGTCCAACCTGCAGGAAGTCCGTGCGCGTGGTGGCGAGCTGATCGTCTTCGCCGACCAGCAGGCTGGCATGAGCAACGGCGAGGGCACTCATGTGGTGGCCATGCCGCATATCCATGACCTGCTCGCGCCGATCCTCTACACCGTGCCGCTGCAACTGCTGTCGTACTACGTAGCGGTGCTCAAGGGCACCGACGTCGACCAGCCGCGAAATCTCGCAAAAAGCGTAACGGTGGAGTGAGCTAGCTCATTCGCTGCCACCCCTGGTTCCGCCAGGGGTGTTTCTCGGTAGTAGAGGTAGACAGGGATGTTGATGAAACTGGCGCCGAAGAAACGGCGCAATCCGCGTAACTTTTACCTGAGTGTCGCGGCCGTGCTTGTCATTGTCGGCGCGGGCCGTTACTTCGCTTACAAGGGCGAACAGGAAAGGGCTGCCCAGCAGGCCGAGCTGAGTGGGCGTTTGGCGAGCATGAACGCTGCACTACCTAGAAAGGTTGATGCGCTGACCACGCTCGAGTACATCGGGCTGATTGGTGGTGACAAGATCTTCTACCGATATCGGATCGACCGCCCCGCACGTATGTTTTCCGATGAGCTCATGGCCAGCATGCAAGTGCGGGCCCGTAGCGGCCTTGAGCGCCTGGCCTGCAAGGAACCGCAACTGATGGCAGCGATGCGCAAGTACCGGATCCATCAGGAACATTCCTACCTCGGCCGAGATGGCGTGCTGTTTTCCGTCGAGATTCATCCCGACCAGTTGAATTGCCCAGGTTGACGGTAAGTGCCGGAGGCGCTTATCCACAGGGGATTTTCGCGATTCCGCTGTGATCAGTGAGGCTCGTCGGGCCGCAGCGTCAGGACCTGAACGCCATCGCGAGTTACCGCCACGGTGTGTTCGAATTGCGCGGAGAGTTGGCCGTCGCAGGTCACCACCGTCCAGCCGTCGCGCAAGGTGCGAACCTCCGCTGTTCCCTGATTGAGCATGGGTTCGATGGTGAAGGTCATGCCTTCGCGTAGCGTCAGGCCGGTGCCGGGTTTGCCCCAGTGCAACACTTCGGGCGCTTCGTGCATTTCTCGGCCGATGCCGTGACCGCAGTAATCGCGAACCACCGAATAGCCATGCGCACGCGCGTGGCTTTCGATTGCATGGCCGATGTCTCCCAGGCGGGCGCCAGGGCGTACAGCAGCGATGCCTTTCCACAGCGCTTCATAGGTAATGCGCACCAGTCGTTGCGCCTGCGTCGATACGTCACCGATCAGGTAGACTTTGCTCGAATCGGCGATGTAGCCGTTCTTTTCCAGGGTGATATCGAAATTCACGAAATCGCCGCTGCGCAGAAACTCCTTGGCGCTGGGGACTCCATGGCACACCACCTCGTTACGTGAAGTGTTCATGGCATAGGCGAAACCATACTGGCCCTTGCTCGCCGGACGCGCCTTGAGTTCGCCGACGATGTAGTTATCCACAAGGTTGTTGACCCGCAGAGTGGACATGCCGAGCAGATCCAGCCGATCCAGATAGCCGAACACGGACGCCAGCAGCCTGCCGGACTCCGCCATCAGGGCGATCTGTTGCGGCGTCTTGATCATGACGCGTTCGCCATTCTTGGCGGAATCACCACACCAGCTGCACGCATCTCGGCGGCCATCACTTCATTGAAACTCAGTGTCGGGTTCATTTCGCAGAGCATGCCGATACGAATCCAGAAACCCGCCTGGGCGTTGATAGAACGGCCTGACACGCTGCTCGCCTTGCGAATCTGGTCGTGTAGCTCGTCATCGATGTTGACGATACCCATGGAAAATCCCTCATATATGCTTTGTATATAAATCATATATAAGAGTGTGGCTGATTTCACTCACCGATCATCAGTGAACAAGGCGTGCTCACCTCATCCTTTACACTAGGAGCAGTATCCGCTGCCTTATGCAGGCGGTGGGGTCATCTGAGTCACGCTGGAACAGGAGAGAGGATGAAGCGCGAGGATGTGAAACGCAGAACGGCCGAGGGCGTCCTGTTCGATACCCAGATCATGGCCAACCCGGCCAATACCGCTGAATGGATCGTATTTTTCAAGAAAGACGCCGGGCGCAGTTTCTTTCTGGTGGACGAGGCCGAACAGGTGGAGACCTTTTCCGACCTGAACGAGCTGATGGTGGAGTTGCGGGCATTGGGTATCAAGCGGGTCGAGGTACAGCTCTGATCCACAGTTGCTCACAATTGGCGTGGATCATCTTGTGGATATCCTCGTGATACCTGGCTACAGCCCTGTACTATTGGGTCTTGTAGCCAGTTGTACAAAAACTGATCCTCGGCAAACAGCTATCCACAGTGGCCTGGGATAACTTCATTACTTTCCTGTTGATAAATCATCGAAAGTCAATGGATACGAGGCTTTCAGAGATTTGTGCAGATTATCGCCAGATCAGTCGCGGCCGGGGCGGTAGAGATGCCGATGGGCGGCGTCGTACAGCGCCGACTTGGCGAAGGCGCCTGGACCGAGCACGTGACCGACGAGGATCAGCGCCGTGCGGCGGAAATCCTTGGTCGCGACCTTGGCTTCGATGTCGGCCAGGGTACCCAGTACCCAGTCCTGGTCCGGCCAACTCGCTCTGTGGATAACCGCGATAGGGCAGTCGCTGCCGTAGTGCGGTAGCAACTCGGCAACTATTGCCGGCAACTGGCGTACGCCGAGGTGTATGGCCATAGTCGCGCGGTGTCTGGCCAGGTCATGCAACTGCTCACCCTCGGGCATCGGCGAGGTGGTGCCGTAGCGAGTGAGGATCAGCGTCTGGGCGATGCCGGGCAGGGTCAGTTCGGACTCCAGCAACGCCGCGCAGGCCGCGGTGGCAGTGACCCCGGGAATGATCTCGAAGGGGATGCCGAGCGCCCGCAGCTCGCGAATCTGCTCGCCGATGGCGCCATACAGTGAAGGGTCGCCGGAGTGCACGCGGGCCACATCCTGGCCGCGCTCATGGGCCTCACGCAGCAACGCGATGATCTCGCCAAGGTTAAGTTCGGCAGTGTTGGCCACCTTTTCGGCGCTATTACCGGCAAGAACTGCTTCTGGCACCAGCGAGCCGGCATACAGAATGACCGGGCACGAGCGGATCAGGCGTTGGCCCTTGACGGTGATCAGCTCGGGATCGCCGGGGCCGGCACCGATAAAGTAGACGGTCATGCGGATTCTCTGTCGAATGTGGCCAGCGCACAGGTGGCGCTGGCGCTGCGGTTCTTCACGCCGAGCAACTGCGCGCTGCTGCCCAGGCGGGTGGCCAGTGCCAGGGCACAGGGTTCTGCCACGGCGGGGCTGCCGGTGGTGGATTGCGTGAGCCGGTTGGCAGGGTGTGTCGACTGGTAGGGTATGAGGTCGTCGGGGGTGAAGAAGCTCAGTTCCAGCTTCAGGTGCTTGGCCAGCTCATGCAGCCCCGGCTCGTGTTGCTTATGTGCAATGCTGGCCAACCCGGTGAGGTTATCCACAGTCAGCCCATGTTGCGCCAGGCTGTGAGCCAGCAGGTCGAGTAGTTCGTCCTGTGCACAACCACGTCGACAGCCCAGGCCGGCAACCACCCAGGGGGCAGCGAGGGGATCGAGGTGGCTGGCGGTCATGAGCGGCATTCGTGTCGGAGGGTGACGTAGCTCATCATGGCACCTGCCAGCGGTCAACCGCGATTGACCGGCCGCCGCGGCCTGCGTAGCCTTCTCGCTTTCGAGGTTCTTCCCGGCAAGCCGCTGGGGAGCTAAGAGGGAACAGGGTCGATGCCCTGGCTGCCCCCGCAACTGTAAACGGTCTTAAACCCTTCAATACACCACTGCTCTATAGCGGGAAGGTGAAGGGATGCGCGTAGCGCAAGCCGTGAGCCAGGAGACCTGCCTCGATAGACCAGCCACATGCTCGGACGGGGTGATCCGACGCGGCCAGCACGCCTTCGCGTGCCCGCCTGCGCGTACCCGTCCGCCGAATTTAACGACGCCACGGGGCCCTCCATGAAAACCCTCGCCAAACTGCCAGTCACCATCGTCACCGGTTTTCTCGGTGCCGGCAAAACCACGCTGCTACGCCATCTGCTGGCCAATGCCGGCGGCCGTCGTATCGCGGTGATCGTCAACGAGTTCGGCGAGCTGGGCATCGATGGCGAGATCCTCAAGCAGTGCTCCATCGGCTGCAGTGAGGAAGAGGCGAATGGCCGCGTCTTCGAACTGGCCAACGGCTGCCTGTGCTGTACCGTGCAGGAAGAATTTTTCCCGGTGATGCGCGAACTGGTGGCGCGCCGTGGCGATCTCGACCATATCCTCATCGAGACCAGCGGCCTGGCGCTGCCCAAACCGCTGGTCCAGGCCTTCAACTGGCCGGAAATCCGTAATGCCTGCACGGTCGATGCGGTGATCACCGTGGTCGACAGCCCGGCGGTGATCGCCGGCACCTTCGCCGCCTTCCCCGATCAGGTCGACGAACAGCGCAAGCTCGACCCCAACCTCGACCATGAGTCGCCGCTGCATGAGCTGTTCGCCGACCAGTTGGCTAGCGCTGATCTGGTGATCCTCAACAAGGCCGACCTACTCGATGCCGAGGCGCTGGCTGCAGTGCGTGCCGAGGTGGCCGAGGAACTGCCGCCAGCGGTCAAGGTGATCGAGGCACACGGTGGTGATCTGCCATTGAGCGTGCTGCTGGGCCTGAACAGCGAGACCGAGCTGCATATCGAAAATCGCCGCACCCATCACGACGATGAAGACGACGACCACGATCACGAGGAGTTCGACTCGTTCCACGTGGAACTACCGGAAACAGAGGAGGCGCGGCTGCTCGCCGCACTGAAAGACGCAGTGGCCAAGTACGGCATCCTGCGGGTGAAGGGCTTCACGGCGATCCCTGGCAAGCCCATGCGCCTGCTGGTGCAGGGCGTCGGCCAGCGCTTCGACCGTCACTTCGACCGCGCCTGGCAGGCCGACGAGCCGCGCCTGAGCCGCCTGGTGGTGATCGGCCAGCAGCTCGACCGCGCGGCCATCGAGGCCGAGCTGAAAGCGGCACTGGCCTGAGGATTGTGGGAGGGGCTTTAGCCGCGATCCAATTCGCGGAGAGTCGCGGCTAAAGCCCCTCCCACAGAGCGAATATGCATCTTCTGCGCACCCAGCCCGGCGCCCAACTGCCGGCCGACAGCATCGCCGACCTTGGCCAGACGCCTGCCGAGCTGGTGATCCTGTGCACGGGGGATTCGCACCTGTCGTTGCTGGCCGAGGCCGCCCGGCAACTGCCGGAGGACTACCCCAGCCTGCGCCTGGCCAGTCCGGCGCAACTGAGCAACAACGCCTCGGTGGATTATTACGTCGAGCAGGTGCTGCAGCATGCCAAGGTCATCCTGATCTCCGTGCATGGCGGGGTGAGCTACTGGCGCTATGGCGTGGAGCGCCTGGTGGAACTGGGCGCGCGTGGTGCCATGGTGATCATGGTGCCGGGCGACGACAAACCCGACCCGGAGCTGAATGCCCTGGGCAACGTCGCCGAGGAAGACAGCCAGCGCCTCTGGCAGTACCTGCGCCAGGGCGGGCTGGACAACGCCCGCCAGTTGTTCCACTGCATCGGTAGCCGCTGGCTGGGGCGCGACGATGCCTGGCAGGAGCCGCAACCGCTGCCGCGCGTTGGCCTCTATCATCCGCAGCGTAGCCCGGCAGCCCTGGCTGACTGGCAGGCACAGTGGCAGCCGGATGCGCCCGTAGTGGCGCTGCTGTTCTACCGCAACCATGTGCAATCGGCGAACATCGCCTTCGTCGATACCTTCTGCCAGCACCTTATCGCTCAGGGGCTCAACCCGCTGCCGATTGCCGTGGCCAGCCTCAAGGAGCCGGCCTGCCTGAATCAGGTACAGGCCTGGTTGGACGAGACGAGCACCGCGCTGATCATCAATACCACCGGCTTTGCCCTGTCCAACCCCGAGGCGCCGCAGGCGCGGGTGTTTCGCCGGGATATCCCGGTGCTGCAGGCCATCTGTTCGCTGGATAACCACACGCAGTGGCAGGCCAGCGCCCAAGGCTTGGGCTCGCGTGACCTGGCCATGCATGTGGTGCTGCCCGAGCTGGATGGCCGGCTGATCGGCACTGCCATCAGCTTCAAGGGCCTGGCCTGGCGCAGCGAGCGTAGCCAGAGCGATGTGGTATGCTACCAGGCGCACGAGTCAGGTATGGCCTTCGTCGCCGAAATGGCGCGTAACTGGTGTCAGTTGGCGATTAAAAGCAACGATCAGAAGCGAATCGGTCTGATCCTGGCCAACTACCCGACCCGCGATGGCCGCATCGGCAACGGCGTCGGCCTGGATACACCGGCTGCTGCGCTGAATATCCTCCGCGCCCTGCAGGCCCAGGGTTATCCGGTGGATAACCTGCCCGATAGCGGGACTGCACTTGTCCACAACCTGCTGGGTGGCGTTACCAACGATCTGGATGGCTTGGATACGCGGCCCTGCGCACAGAGCCTGGCGCTGGACGACTACCTGGCGTTTTTCCACAGTCTGCCGGCGGCCAACCAGCAGGCGGTGCACGAGCGCTGGGGCGAGCCGCAGGACGACCCGATGTTCCGTAGCGGACGGATGATGGTCGCCGGCCTGCGTTTCGGCCTGACCTTCGTCGGCATCCAGCCGGCGCGCGGTTATCAGCTCGACCCGGCAGCGGTTTACCACGACCCCGACCTGGTGCCGCCGCACGGCTATATCGCCTTCTACGCCTGGCTGCGCACGGCCTTCGCCGCCGATGCGCTGATCCACGTCGGCAAGCACGGCAATCTGGAGTGGCTGCCGGGCAAGAGCGTTGGCCTGTCCCAGGGCTGCTGGCCGCAGGCGCTGATCGGCCCGCTGCCCAACGTCTACCCGTTCATTGTCAACGATCCGGGCGAGGGCGCGCAGGCCAAGCGCCGCACCCAGGCAGTGATCATCGATCACCTGATGCCGCCGCTGACCCGTGCCGAGAGCTACGGTCCGCTGCGCGATCTGGAGCGCCTGGCCGACGAATACTATGACGCCAGCCAGCTCGATCAGCGCCGCGCCGTGGAGCTGCGTGGTGAGATTCTGGCCAAGGTGCGCGAGGCCAGCCTCGACCGCGAGCTGGGCCTGCAACTCAACGACGACGGCGATAGCTGGCTACCGCAGCTCGACGCCTACCTGTGCGACCTCAAGGAATCGCAGATCCGCGATGGCCTGCATGTGTTCGGCGAATCGCCCGTCGGGCAACTGCGTCGTGACACCCTGCTGGCGCTGCTGCGCATCCCCCGGGGCGACGGCCAGGGCGCCAATGCCAGCCTGCTGCGCGCGCTGGCCCGAGGCCTGGAACTGGGCCTCGATCCACTGGACTGCGATATGGGCCAGCTCTGGCAAGGGCTGCGTCCACAGGCGTTGCAGGCTGTGGATAACAGCCTGTGGCGTACCGTCGGCGATACCCGCGAGCGCCTTGAGCTGCTGGCGCTAAGCTTGATCGAACAGCGTTTGGCAGGAGAGCGCAGCGAAGCCTTTGGTGCCGAGGTGGCGCTGATTCTCGACGGCTTGGCCGAGCATATCGCGCCGCTGTTGGATGCCTGTGGCGACGCCGAGATGAGCGGCCTGCTGGCGTCGCTGGAAGGGCGTTTCGTGCCCGCCGGGCCGAGTGGCGCGCCCAGTCGCGGCCGCCTTGACGTACTGCCCACCGGACGCAACTTCTTCACCGTCGATGTGCGCCACCTGCCCACGCCGACCGCCTGGCGCCTCGGCGTGCAGGCGGCGGATCGCCTGTTGGAGCGCCATCTGCAAGACGAAGGCGACCACCTGCGCCAGCTTGGCCTGTCGATGTGGGGCACGGCGACCATGCGCACCGGCGGTGACGATATCGCCCAGGCCCTGGCGTTGATGGGCGTGCGCCCGGTATGGCATCCCGGCAGCCAGCGCGTCGAGCGCTTCGAGGTCTTGCCGTTGGAACAACTTGGCCGACCCCGGGTGGACGTCACCCTGCGCGTTTCTGGCTTTTTCCGCGATGCTTTCAGCAACCTGATCCGCCTGTTCGACGACGCCGTGCAGGCGGTGATCGAGCTGGACGAGCCGGAAGACATGAACCCGCTGTCGGCGCGGGTCTGGCGCGAATCGCTTGCGCTCAAGGACGGCGGCCTGGATGAAGCCGAAGCACGTCGGCAGGCCGGCTGGCGGGTGTTCGGCGCCAAGCCGGGGGCCTATGGCGCCGGGGTGCAGAACGCCATCGAGGAACGCCTGTGGCAGAGCCGTGCGGATCTGGCCGAGGTCTACCTCAACTGGGGCGGCTACGCCTACGGCGGCGGCGCCGAGGGCGCGCCGGCGCGGCAGCGCTTCGTCGAGCGCCTGGAGCAGATGCAGGCGGTGCTGCACAACCAGGACAACCGCGAGCACGACATTCTCGATTCCAACGACTACTACCAGTTCCAGGGCGGCATGCTGGCGGCGGTGGAAACCCTGCGCGGCCTCAAGGTGGCCAGCTACTTCGGCGACAACAGCCAGCCGGACACGCCGCGCATCCGCAGCCTCAAGGAAGAACTCAACCGCGTCGTGCGTGCTCGCGCCGCCAACCCCAAGTGGATCGAGGGCATGAAGCGCCACGGCTACAAGGGTGCTTTCGAGCTGGCCGCGACCATCGACTACCTGTTCGCCTTCGACGCCACCAGCGAGCTGGTCGACGACCACCAGTACGCGCTGCTCACCGATGCCTACCTGCTCGACAAGGACACCCGCGACTTTATCCAGCAGCACAACCCCGGCGCGCTTAACGATATCCTCGAACGTTTGCTGGAAGCTCAGCAACGCGGCCTGTGGGAGAATCCCGGCGAGTATCGCGAAGCGCTGGAAAACCTGTTGCTCGATAGCGAAGAATCATGAAGCGACTCGTTCCCGTAGGGTGGGCTAGCCGCCTTGCGCGGTTGCCAGCCAACTCGCAGAAGCGGGTGCGGCATAACCCACCATTGGCGCCACACGATATATCGCCTGGCGGGTTACGCGGCGCGCTAATTCCCTGTGCGGATGCACTATCAGCGCTATGCGCCGCTAACCCACCCTACGGGTGCAGCATGCCCATCGTGGGAGGCGCTTCAGCGGCGACAAGCTCGCGGCTAAAGCCCCTCCCACAACAGCCAGGCGCGACCCTTCACCTCCACGGATCACTGCCATGACCGAACATCACTTCCCCCTCGCCGCCGTGGTCGGTGCCGACTCGCTGAAGCTGGCGCTGTGCTTGGCGGCCATCGATCCGGCCATCGGCGGCGTGCTGATCGAAGGCCCACGCGGCATGGCCAAGTCGACCCTGGCCCGTGGCCTTGCCGACCTGCTCGATGGCGGGCGTTTCGTCACCCTGCCGCTGGGGGCGAGCGAGGAGCGCATCGTCGGCACTCTGGATCTGGACGCCGCGCTGGGCGAAGGCCGGGCGCAGTTTTCTCCCGGCCTGCTGGCGCGTGCCGACGCCGGTGTGCTGTATGTCGATGAGGTCAACCTGCTGCCGGATCATCTGGTCGACCTGCTGCTCGATGCCGCTGCCAGTGGCGTCAACCACGTCGAGCGCGACGGTATCTCGCATCGGCATGCCGCACGCTTCGTGCTGATCGGCACCATGAACGCCGAGGAAGGCGAGCTGCGCCCGCAACTGCTCGATCGTTTTGGCCTCAACCTGGCCCTGGACGGTCAGCCGCAACCGGCCGAGCGCGCCGAGATCGTGCGTCGCCGCCTAGCCTTCGATGCCGACCCTGCTGCCTTCCTGCAGCGCTGGCAAACCGAGCAGGCTGCCCTCGCGGCCAGTTGCCAGAATGCCCGCCAGCGCCTGGCCGATATCCCGCTGGATGACGCCGCCCTGGGCGAGATCAGCCAGCGCTGCTTCGCTGCGGGTGTCGATGGTCTGCGCGCCGACCTGGTCTGGCTGCGTGCCGCCCGTGCTCATGCGGCCTGGCGTGGCGCGTTGGGCATCGAGCCTGTGGATATCGAGGCGGTGGAGCACTTCGTTCTGCGCCATCGCCGTCGCCAGTCACAACCGCCGGCTGCCACGCCGCCAGAGCAGAGCCAGGCGCCGCAGCAGGCGCAGGAACAGAGCCAGGGCGAAGGTCAGTGGGGCGAGCTGCCGGCGCAGCCGCAGGCCATGGGCGAGCGGCGCGTGCCGCCACGCTGGCCAAAAAAGCCCTGAGCATCCGCCCGCGCACAGCCACAGGCGCGGATGCCCGCAACCGGCCCGGACGACTCGGCGGCGGCCTGCGTGGCGCCGCACGTACGGGCGTGCGCGGGCGTATCGACTGGCCGGCGACCCTGCGCCAGGGCCGACCGCAACGCCGTGAACAACTGGTTCTGCGCCCGCGCAGCCAGCAGGCTGAAGAACTCTGGCTGGTGCTGGTGGATGCCTCCGCCTCGACCCGGCGCCATGGTGCGCTGAGCCGGGCCAAGGGCGTGCTCGCCGAGCTGTTCGACAGCGCCTATCGCCAGCGCGCGCGCCTCGCCGTGCTGCAGGCCGGTGGCCGCGAGGCGCAATGGCTGTGGCAGGGACGCAAGGCCAGCGCCGAGCTGCACCGCTGGCTGCACGAGCTGGGCGCGGGCGGTGGCACACCGCTGTTCGATGCGCTGAATCAGGCGGGTGATTGGCTGTTGTGTCGGCAGCGCGCCAAACCGAGCGAACGCCAGCGCCTGCTGATCCTCACCGATGGCCGCCTGCGTGACCTGCCAAATCTGGCGCCGCTGCCATGCCCAACCCTGCTGCTCGATACCGAGCGTGCGCCCATCCGCCTGGGCCGCGCCCGCCAGTTGGCGCAGGCGCTGCAGGCCGACTACCACCATATCGACGACCTGGCGCCCGGCGCGCCGGGCCGCACCTGGAGAACCCCATGAAAACCCTGCTGTTGGTCGGCATCGGCGCCGGCGACCCGGACTACATCACCTACCAGGCGATCAAGGCGCTGCGCCGCAGCGACGTGATCTTCCTGATGGACAAGGGCGCGGCCAAGCACAAGCTAAACGCCCTGCGCCGGGAGATCTGCGCACGTTTCCTCGACGGCCACACGCCGCGCTTCGCCGAAGGCCAGCAGCCGGAGCGCGAACGCGAGGCGGCGGACTACCGCGCCAGCGTCGACGAACTCAACCGCGACAAGCAGGCGGTGTTCGAGCAACTGATCGACGAGCAGATGGCCGATGGCGAGACGGCGGCCTTCATGGTCTGGGGCGACCCATCGCTGTACGACAGCAGCATCCGCATCATCGAAGCCATCGCCGCGCGGCGTAGCGACTTCATCTATGACGTGATCCCCGGCATCACCAGCCTACAGGCGCTGACCGCGCGCCACCGTATCCCGCTCAACAACATCGGCCGCGCAGTCGAAATCACCACCGGTCGCCTGCTCGCCGAAGGCTGGCCGCAGGGCGTGGACAGCGTGGCGGTGATGCTCGACGCCAAGGACACCTACCGCCGCTTCGTCGGCCAGGGCCTGCATATCTACTGGGGCGCCTACGTCGGTACAGCCGATGAAATCCTGATCGCCGGCCCGCTGGATGAGGTGGCCGAACGCCTCGTCACGACCCGTGCCGAGGCGCGTGAGCGTAATGGGTGGATCATGGATAGTTATTTGTTGAGGAAGGAGGGTGCGGCGGGGGATTGAGGTTAGAAGTGGTGGACAAGAAGAGCGTTGTCCACCCTACACGCCGAGTCTGTTAATCGGTGCATTCATATCCATATATGAGTTTTCTTGCTTCTAGAATACTGAGCCAGCGCTTTTGGCCGACGATGGCCTTGTGAATCAGTCTATGGCAACAAGCGCATAGCAAAGCCATATCTGCAATCTTGGTGACACGTTCATCTCCTATTGCTAGTGGGACAACGTGGTGGGCTTCATAGATTGCATCTGCCAGTGTGTTATCGAGGACGTTTGGTTTCCTTGCGCAAATCTCGCAGGCGAAACGACCTTGTTTCTTTCGTAAATCTATAAGGCGGGTGCGAAGAACAGGACTCCTTTCTCGACGGAGGTGTGTTTCTGTTACGACATGTCCTTCTGCAAAGGTTTCGTACTCTGCTTGGTCTTCCCTAACTTCGCTCAAAGTATCAAGCCCAGCTCTAATGAGGGCTGCCAATTCCTTCACTTTATTTGGAGAGGAACCAAGTTCTTCCCAGACTGCTCGGTCTGTTTTGGAAACATTACCTAGGCCTAGGCCGGTACTCACCTGGCGCAAGTTCTGAAGCTTAAAAGCAACCCCGTCAGCATTGCGGAAGGAGGCTTTTCGGGCAGCAGCGCTGTGATGGGGGAACGCTCGCAAGGTTTCAGAGAGTGCTTTAACTCTTGGATCTGAGGCAGAAGGAATACTCAAGCCGCATTCGAGGTATAGATCCAGAGCGAGGATTACTTCTTCTCGTGTCCATTTTGGATTTCCATGTCCGGTGGTTACTGCCATAGCTACCTAAGTTGCCTCGATGAATAGTCCGTAGGGTGGAAAACCGCGAAGTTTTTTCCACCATCTCCAAATCAGCTCCGTCGTCTTACAACCAACTCCAAGAAACCCCCGTATACACCCCAAACCCTTCTCCAGGCGTGGAGCGCGCTACATCCACGCCGTTGTCGTTATAGCCCGGCGTCACGGTAGCGGCATAGCGTTTGTCGGTCAGGTTGCGCAGGTCGAGCCAGGCTTGCCAGTCGTCCTTTGGCGAGGCGTAGCCGAGGGTGGCGCCGAAGGTGGCGTAGGCGTCGGCGTAATAGGAGTTGGCGTAGTCGACCGCGACTTTGGAAGCGTACTGAGTGTTGAGGCCGGCGTAGAAGCCGCTCGGGTGGTCGTAGCGCACCTCGGCCTGGTAGTAGTGGCGCGGTAGGCTGGGTAGGCGGTTACCGCCGAATTCGTCGTCGTCGCGGTAGTGGAAATCACTGAAGGTGTAAGCCTGGCGCAGGCTCAGGGCGCCGGCCGCGCCGCCTTGCCACAGCGGGCTGGTGAGGCCGGCTTCGATACCTTGGTGCACGGTGGGGCTGGCGTTGGATTCGGCGAAGACGTTGTTCTCTATCTCGACGGTGAGCAGCTCGTGGCGTACCTGCGAGTAGTAGTAGGTGAGCTCCCACTGACCTAGTACGGAATCGCCGCGCCCGCCGACCTCGAAGGTGGTGGCGGTCTGGTTGTCCATCGAGATCGGTGCGCGCTGGCGGGAAGCGTAAGGCTGGTTATTGGCCGGGAAGCGCAGTGGCGAACTCCAGATCATCGACCAGGCATGTGGCGGTTCCACCGAGCGGGTGATATTGCCGAATAGCTGTACTTCGGGGTTGAGCTGGTAGCGCAGGCCGATGCGCGGTGCGTAGTCCCAAGTGCTTTCGTCGAGCTTGTCGTCGGTGGCTGGCCAGGTCACCTGCACTTCGCGGCGGGTATGGATCAGCGCCAGGCCGCTGGTCAGCCACAGGTCGGGCGTTAGCTCCAGCTCGTTGCCGATATGCAGCACGGTGTCCGAACCCAGGTGTTCGTAGGCGCGCATCAGCGTGCCGGCCGGGTAGTCCGTGCCGCCGACGGTGATCGGTAACGCGGCGTTCTCCTTCGACTTGCTGCTGGGCAGAGTGGTGGTGCTACGGAAACCCAGGGTCGTGGTGCTGTTAAGCCCGAACAGGGTGTGTCGGCGGGTGTAATTCAGCGTGCCGCTGACGTCGCTGTAGTCCACGCGAACACGGTAGGTGTTGCCGTTGGGCGAGCTGTTCTCGACGATATCCATCGGGTAATGGTGATAAGCCAGGCCCGCCACCAGGGTCGAGTCATCGTCGATCTGCCAGGTGGTCTTGTTGGCGATCCAGGTGCTGCCGGGCTGGTCGCGGTAGGCGTCGATACGCAGGTTGTTGGCGGCTGCGGCGCGTGGGTCATGTTCGATCTGCGCCTTGGTCAGACGGCCCGGTACTTCGTGCTCGGTCTCGCGGTAACGCAGGTAGAAACGCGTCTCCAGGTTCTCGTTGAGGCGATAGCCGAAGTTGGCGGCGACGCCTTTGCCCTTGCCTGAGGAATGATCCTGATAGCCGTCGGTTTCGCTGTCGGTGAGGGCGAAGTAGTAGTCGAAATCGCCCAGCACCTGGCCGGAGGCGATGCTGCGCTTCTGGTAGCCACGGCTGCCTGCTTCATAGCGCAGTTGCAGCTTGGGCGCGGTGTAGCCGGTGTGGGTGATGTAGTCGATGGCGCCGCCCAGGGCCAGCGAACCCCGGTCGAAACCGTTGGCGCCGCGCAGCACTTCAGCGCGACTTATCCACAGCGGCTCCAGCAGTTCGTAAGGCGTGCCGCCAGGACCGGTCAGTGGCAGGCCGTCGAGCATGATATGGGTGCCGGAGGCATGCGAACCGGGGCCGCGGTTGATCCCCGAGCCGCGCACGCTGATCTTCACCCCTTCGTTGCCGGGAGACTGCGCGTAGACGCCGGGCTGGTAGGCCAGCACATCGGCGACGCCGGCCACGCGGCCTTGTTCGACCTTGGCCATATCCACCACATTGGTGGCCCCGGGGACGCGCTTGAGCTCCTCGCGCGCGGCCTCTACTTCACTTACCTGTTCGCCGGTGACCTGCAGTGGATCGAGTTGCACGGGCTCTTCGGCGAAGGCGCTGTGGCCGCTCAGGCAGGCGAGGGCGAGCAGGGTGAGGTGGGCGGGTTGGCGGGAAAACGGCAGGGGCAGCATGCAAGGGCTCCGTTGAGCGGGCGGCGAGTGTGTCTGATGGAGGTCGACGAGGATTCGTCACGCCAGCGCGGTGCTGGCGCGGGGGCACATCATGCCGGTTTTGCCCGTGCTGTGCAGCGGGCCGCTCAGAGAGAAGCAGGGCCGCCGCGCGACTGGCGACCGACCCTGTGGATAACCCTCAGGCCAGGCCGGCCTTGTCCAGGCCGAACTGCTTGTCGGCGGAGCCGGGCACGGTGCGGAAGGCCACGTTGAGGCGGTTCCAGCCGTTGATGGCGACCACCAGAAAAGTCAGCTCCGACAGTTCCTGCTCGGAGAACTGCTCGCGCACGCTGGCGTAGATGGCGTCGGACACGCCGTGCGGCGACAGCTGGGTCAGGGCTTCCGTCCATTCCAGCGCGGCGCGCTCCTGTGCGGAGAACAGCGGCGATTCGCGCCACACGGCGACATGGTGCATGCGCAGTTCGCGGTCGCCATGGATCTTCGCTTCCTTCACGTGCATGTCGACGCAGAAGGCGCAGCCGTTGATCTGCGACGCACGCAGCATGACCAGGTGGGCCAGCGGCGCGAGGAACGGGCTGCGGGTCAGCAGCATGGAGAACTCGGCGTATTTGCCGGAGGCCTTGGGGGAGAGGGCGAAGTAGTCGAGGCGCTGGCTCATGGTGATCATCCGTATCCGCGTTGAGGGGCGCGATGGCCTGCCCCGGTAGCGATGAATCTACGCAGAGGTGGCCCAGTCACATAGATCCAATTGTGCAGATTCGGATTGATCCACTTCGCTCAGCGTCGGGCTTGCGACGGCGGAAAGCCATACTCGCGCTTGAAGGCGGCGCTGAAGCTGCTGAGGTGCTCGTAGCCGGCCAGATTGGCGGCATCCTCCACTGACAGGCCCTGCTGGCGCATGGCCTGATAAGCGCGGGCCAGGCGCTGGCGGCGCAGGTAGGCGGCGATGGTGGTGCCGTTGCGGCTGCGGAAGGCGTTCTGCAGGTCGACCGGGTTGGTGCCGAGCTGACGCGCCATGTCGGCGATGCTCAGGGTGTCGGCCTCGCCACTGTCCAGCCACTCCTTCAGGCGCAGCAGGCAGCGTTCCAGATGGCTGCCGAGGCGTTTCTCCGGCGGCGCATCGATGCCGCGCAGGATGTCGCAGGCCAGATCCAGGGCGAAGCTCTCGCGTTGCAGGCGTTGCATCAACGGCGGCAGGCTCGCGTCACGTTCGAGCAACTGGTGGGCACGTTGGAGGATGTCCACCGAGGGTTGCCAGGGCAGGTTGTGCCAGTGGCTGCGGCTGAAGCGCATCAGGGCGTCGCTGCGCAGCTGGCTGTCGAGGGCGAACTGCTGCAGCCAGTCCGGGGTGATGCTCAGGCATACCTTGGTTTCTTCGCGGCCGCTGCGCCAGTGGCGCTGGAACTGGTCGCTATCGGTCAGGTTGACCAGCATGGCGCGCTGACCGCCAGGGCGGGCATCGAAGTGCAGGCGCTGGCGCGGCAGGCTGACTTCGGCTTCGCCTTGTAGCAGGAAGGCGGCAGTGATGCCCGGCGCCAGGCGGTTGTCGCTGCTGGCGTCGACCAGATCGCGGCTGTGGCTGAAGTACAGCACCAGGCCTTCGCTCAGCACTTGCACTTGTTGTTCGCCGTCGAGCACTGGCTGTTCGCCCGGTAGCTCGCGCTGGAAATGCAGGTTGCCGCCCAGGGTGTGGACGACATCGCTGAGCTGACCGCAGGTGAAGACCGTCATGCTGGCTTGACCGGTGGAAGTTTCGTTGCGGCTAATTTTTCCTTCTTTTCCCCTAAGCGCGCAACATTGTTCAGAATTATTCTCATGTGCAATGAGGTCGCAATCGTCTTGGTTGCGTCACCAACGATCATGGGAATCACACAGCGATGGGTTTGCTCCTCACGCAAACGGCAGTGGTCGAGGCGGTCTTTCACGACCAGGTCGACGCGGCGCAGATAAGCCAGTGGCTGGACGGCATCGAGCGTCTGATCGAAGGCCGTCAGCCGTTCTTCTTCATTTCCAGTACCCGCGAGGGCAGCACCTTCGCCGAGGGTTACCGGGCCATCCAGGGCGTCTGGTACAAGCAGCACAAGGCGGCGTTCCGCGAGGTGTGCCAGGGGCTGGTGCGCATTGCCTGTGACGCCGAGGAGCAGGCCCGGCTCGACACCCCGGCGCTGCATGCCGCCTGGGGCGTGCCCTACTTCGTCACCCTGGACAGGACGCACGGCTATCGCTGGATCGCCGAGCGCATGGTGGATCATGCAGCGTCCGTCTGAGCAGGTGCCGGTGACCCGGCTGGCGTTGGCGGTGATCGTGGTGCTGTACCTGGCCCACGCGCTGCCGCTGTACTTCTTCAACGTGGCGATGCCGGCCATCCTGCGTAGCCAGGGTGTCGACCTGCGCTGGATCGGCATGCTCTCGCTGCTGTACGTCCCCTGGGCGTTCAAGTTTCTCTGGGCGCCGCTGGTCGACCGGCATTACCTGCACAGCCTCGGCCGTCGCCGCACCTGGCTGTGGCTGACTCAGGCGGCGCTGGTGGCCGGAATCCTGGTGCTGGCGCTGACCGGCCTGGAGCACGGCCTGTTGCTGTTCGTGCTGGTGAGCCTGTGGATATCCACCTTCGCCGCCACCCAGGACATCGCCATCGACGGCTACACCGTGGAGTCGCTGGCCAGCGAGGATCATCGCCTGGGCAGCATGGCGCAGAGCATTGGTGTGGCCCTGGGCAGCCTGTTCGGCGGTGCCGGCGTGCTGTGGCTATACCAGGTGGTCGGCTGGCAGAGCGCGCTGCTGACCCTGGCCGGCCTCAGCGCCCTGACCATGCTGGCGGTAGCGCGGGTCGATGATCGCCTGTCGGCGCAGGCCGATGCCGCCAGGCCGGGCTTCATCGCCACCTTCAAGCGCCCGGAGATCCGCTGGGCGCTGCTGCTGATCCTGGTCTATCGCCTGGTCGAGGCGCCGGCCATGGCCATGCTCACGCCGATGCTGGTGGATCGGCAGTGGTCGCTGACGCAGATCGGCCTGCTGATGTCGGTGGCCGGCGCCAGCGTCGGGCTACTTGCCGCCGTGGCAGCAGCGCTCCTGTTGCAGCGCCAGCGCGCGGCGACCCTGCTGCTACGTGCCGGCTGGCTGCGCAGCCTGGCCTACCTGGCAGTCGCCGGGCTGCTGCTCAGCGGCCTGGCCGACGGCTCACCGCTGTGGCTCGGCACCATGGTGCTGGTGCTCCTGGCCATCCGCTACCTGGCGATGACCAGCCTCTACGCCCTGTTCATGCAGCTGTGCTCGCGGCAGCAGGCCGGCACCGACTTCACCGTGCTGGTGTGCTTCGAGCTGCTGGTGTTTTTCGTCGGTGGCTCGCTGTCGGGCTTCCTCGCCAAGGGCCTGGGCTACGAAACCTATTACCTGCTGCTGGGCGCGCTTTCAGTGCTCAGCGTGCTGCTCTGCAAACCTATCGTCCGGTCGATCCAGGCCGGCTCCGGCAATCATTGACGCGCTTTCTCTGGGGGAAACCATGAGGCATCTTTCGGCATCCATGCAGGTCACCTTGCTCAGCCTGGCGGTGAGCGGCGCGCTCCACGCGCAGGCCGACGACACCACGAGCAGCCAAGTCAAGGAACTCGGCCCGATGGTGGTCACCGCTACCCGTTCGGCCAAGAGCATCGCCGAGATCGCCGGTACGGTGTACAGCATTGATCGCGAGCAGGTTGCCGAACAGGCCGCCGCCGGGCGCTCCACCGCCGATATTCTTGGCCAGCTTGTACCTTCTTTGGCGCCGAGCAGCGGCACCACCAGCAACTACGGCATGACCATGCGCGGGCGCACCGTGCAGGTGATGATCGACGGCGTACCGCTGACCGGCTCGCGTGACGGTTCGCGCCAGCTCAACAGCATCAACCCGGCGATGATCGAGCGCATCGAGGTGATCTCCGGTGCTACCAGCATCTATGGCGCCGGCGCCACCGGCGGTCTGATCAACATCATCACGCGTAACGCCGACGATGAAACCAGCGACTTCAGCAGCCGTATCGGCCTGCGCACCCCCGGCAAGGCCGCGCGCGATGCCATGGCCTACGAGGCCTCGCAGACCGCCGCTTTCCACCAGGGCGCGGTCAGCGGTTTCGCCGGCCTGAGCTTCACCAAGCAAGGCGAGATTCGCGACGCCCATGGTGATCGCATCGGCCCGGAAATCTTCCAGACCGACCGCCAGGACACCACCAGCTTCGACTTCAACGGTCGCCTGACCTGGCACCTGGACGACGACCAGCAACTGAGCGCCGGCGTGCGCTATTACAACGACGAGCAGGACAGCGACTACGGCCCGGACTATGGCCCCAACCTGTCGGCGTTACTGGTCTCGAACTACCAGCCCAGCCACAACGCGGTGGACGGTTTGCAGCTCGACGATCAGCCGCGCACCCGCCACTACGGCGCCAATGTGCAATACCTCAACCGCGACTTGCTGGGTGGCCAGCAACTGACCGCCGAGGCCTACTACCGCAAGGAAAAATCGCGCTGGTTCCCGTTCGCCAGTCGCGCGGCAAATGCCGCGTTGCCCGGTGGCGTGGCCAACGTGGTGCTGCAGTCGAGCACCGACATCGATGTCTGGGGTGTGCGCACCGCCTTGCAGAAGGGCTTCGAGCTGGCCGGGCGCGATCTGCAACTGACCTATGGCCTGGATTACGAGCGCGAGCAGGATCGTCAGGACGGCCAGTTCTACGACTTCAACAGCTTCTTCACCAGCAATGGCCTGAACTACCGCGAGACCTACAGCTCCTCCATGGGCCCGGACGTGGAGGTGAGCAAGACCGGCGCGTTCCTCCAGGGCGACTACCAGCTTACCGAGCGCCTCAGCCTGCGGGCTGGGGTACGCCGCGAAACCATCCGCAACCAGGTGGATGACTCCATCCCCTATGGCGAGGCCGTCACCGCCGCCACCGTGGCCGGTTACCAGGCGCGCACCCTGGAAGGCGGCAACGTGCGCCACAGCGAAACCCTGTTCAACCTCGGCGCGGTATACAAGCTGACCGACACTCAGCAGCTGTTCGCCAACTTCTCCCAGGGCTTCAGCCTGCCCGACACCCAGCGCATGCTGCGCGACGTGCCGGCCAGCTTCGTCATCGATAGCAGCAGCATCGATTCGATCAAGGTCAACAACTACGAACTGGGCTGGCGCCTGGGCGATGCCAGCGGCCTCAATGCCGGGGTGACCGCGTTCTACAACACCTCCGACAAGGTGGTGCAGTTCAACCGCGATTTCAGCGTCTCGGTGGCTGATACCGACGAGCGCGTATGGGGCGCCGAAGGCAACCTGCAGGTGCCGGTGGTCGAGGGCTGGACGCTGGGCGGTACCCTGGCCTACACCCGTGGCCAGTACAAGGACGCTGCCGGTAACTGGCGCGAGCTGAATGCCTTCCGCGTCTCGCCGCTGAAGGCCACCGTCTACAGTGACTGGCGCTTCCTCGATGGCTATGGCGTGCGTCTGCAGGCGCTCACCGTGGGCGGCAGTGACCGCGCCTATGACGACGCGCAGTCGGCCGCGATCAGCCCGACCATCCGCGCCACCCCGGCGACCAAGATCCAGGGCTATACCGTGCTCGACCTGATCGCTCACGCGCCCTGGCTAGGCGGCGAGGTTGGTTTCGGCGTCTACAATCTGGCCAACCGCGACTACAAGACCGTCTACGGTCAGCAGGCCGAGGCCACCTACGGCGCCATCTCCAGCCTGCCGGCGGCGGGGCGCACCTTTGGCCTCAGCTACTCGGTGCAGTACTGATCGCTCAGTGCTGGTAGCTCAGCGGCCGCTTCGAGGACTCCGGCAGCGCCAGGCCGCCGGCCAGGGCCAGCAGGGCGATGGCGATCAGGTAGTAGGCCGGCGACATGCGGTTGCCGGTCGCCTCGATCAACCAAGTGGCGACCAGCGGCGCGGTGCCGCCGAAGATGGTGTAGGCCAGGTTGTAGGTGAAGGCCGAGGCGGTGTAGCGCACCCGGGTGGGGAACTGCTCGGAGAGCAACACCGCCGTCACCACGCCACAGATCACCGCACCCACTGCCAGCAGCATGGCGCCCAGGGCTGAAGCCAGCAGGGTGCCCGAGGCGGCCAGGGTGAAGGCCGGATACACCGCGACGATCAACGCCACCCCGGCGGTGAGGATGGTACGGCGGCGGCCGACGCGATCCGAATAGCGCCCGACGAAGGGGCACAGCAGGGCCGCGAAGAACAGCGCGATCAGGCTGGCGAGCAAGGCGGTCGGCCGCGCGGCGCCGCCGACCACCTGCATATAGGTGGTGAGGTAGGTGGTGAACATGTAGAACGACAGCGCCGTCGCCGAGATGAACGCCGACATGCAGAGCACGGTGCCGCCATGCTCACGCAGGGTTTCGCGTAGCGGCGAATGTTCAGGGTGAGGTTGGGCAGCCAGGGCCTGGAAGGCCGGCGATTCGTCCAGACGCAGGCGCATGTACAGGCCGACCAGACCCAGCGGCGCGGCGATCAGGAAGGGCACGCGCCAGCCCCAGGCCTGCATCTGCGCTTCGTCCAGCCAGAAGCCCATGCCGAACACCAGGCCGGCGGCGCAGGCGAATGCCATGAAGGTCGAGACCGGCACGAAGCTGCCATAACGGGCTTTCTGCTCGGTGGGCGCATGCTCCATGACGAAGGCGCAGGCGCCGGCATACTCGCCACCGGCGGAGAAGCCTTGCAGGCAGCGCGCCAGGGCCAGCAGCAGCGGGGCGAACAGACCGATGCTGGCGTAGGTCGGCAGCAGGCCGATCAGGGTGGTGGCGCCGGCCATCAGCAGCACGGTGATCGACAGCACACGCTTGCGGCCGATGCGGTCGCCGAGGATGCCGAAGACGATGCCGCCTAGTGGGCGCAGGGCGAACGATACGGCGAACACGGCGAAGGTTTGCAGCAGCGCCAGGGTCGGATTGCCCGGTGGGAAGAACAGCGAGGCGATGGTGACGGCGAGGAAGCCGTAGACCGCGAAGTCGAACCACTCGACGAAGTTGCCGATGGCGGAGGCGGCGATCACCTTGTGCAAGGTGGCCGGGCTCACCTGCTGGCCCGTGTGGATAGCATGCATACGACGCTCCTGATCCCTGATTTAGACGATTTCAGGCAGGTTACGGAGCGATGGCCGGGGAGGGCGCTTCGCAGGCGACAGTGGCGTTGTCGTGAGCGACCTCAGCCCTGAGGAAACTGCGCCGGATCGGAGAAGCAGGCGCGCAGGTGATCGAACACCAGGCGCACCCTGGGCGGCACCGGGCCTTGCTGCGGACGGTAGATGAACAGCTGCCAGGGATCGGGCGCCTGCTCGGTCAGCACTGCCTGCAGGCGGCCGCTCTCCAGATAGGGTTGCGCCAGGTAGGCGGGCAACTGGCCGTAGGCCAGGCCGGCGAGCACGGCCTCCAGCTCGGCTTCGGGGTCATCGCAGACCAGCGCTGGCGCGGGCGGATGCAGGCTGGGGCCATGGGCGAATGTCCACGGCCAGGGGCGGCCGTTCTTGCGGTCGATCAGCACCGACAGTGGCCGCTGCTGCAGCTCGTCGAGACTGCGCGGCTGGCTCGTGGCAGCGATCAATTCCGGCGTGGCCACCACCAGTAGCGGCACCGGCGCCAGGGCGCGCGCGACGTAGCGGCTGTCACGCAGGAAGCCGACGCGGATGCCGATATCGATCTGCGCTTCCACCGCGTCGGTGATCTCGTCCTCCAGGCGCAGGTTCAGCACCAGTTGCGGGTGCTGCTTGAGCAAGGGTTGCAGGAAACCCACCAGAAAGCGCTTGCCGATGGCCTGCGGCGCGGTGATGCCGATGCGCCCGGCGATGGCCGATTCGGTTTCCGCGCGATGGCCGCGAAACAGCGCGTCGAAATCCTCCAGCATCTGCCGGGCACGCACCGCGTAGGCCTCGCCGAAGGCGGTGATATGCACCTGGCGGGTGTTGCGGTGAAACAGAATCTCGCCGAGTTCCTCTTCCAGCGCCTTGATCGCGCGGGTCACCGCCTGCGGCGAAACCCCGAGCCGAGTCGCCGCCTCGCGGAAATTGCTGCAGTCGGCCGCGCTGCAGAAGATGCGGATCATCTCCATGCGATTGAGCATGTCGGGGCGCCTTTGTATTCCAGAATATGGAATAGCCTAATCCAAACTCTTCCATTCATTGAAACTGAAATCGCCTCTAACGTGAGCCCATGTCCGGCGTATGGCACGGACACTTCAACGAATCGAGAGAGGGCTTACCCATGAGCAACAACATTTCCGGCAAGGTCGTGGTTATCACCGGCGCCAGCAGCGGGCTGGGCGAAGCTACAGCGCGTCATCTGAGCCAACTGGGCGCCAAGGTGGTGCTGGCGGCACGGCGTAAGGAGCGTCTCGAGCAACTGGTCAGCGAACTGGTCGCCGCTGGTGGCGAGGCCGTGGCCTACCAGACCGACGTGACCCGCGCCGACGAGGTCAAGGCGTTGATCCAGGGCGCGCTGGACAGCTTTGGCCGCGTCGATGTGCTGGTCAACAACGCCGGGCTGATGGCCATCGCGCCGCTGAGCGACGTACGCGTCGAGGAGTGGGAGCGCATGATCGACATCAACATCAAGGGCGTGCTGTACGGCATCGCCGCGGCGCTGCCGGTGTTCCAGCAGCAGAACGCCGGGCACTTCATCAACATCGCCTCGGTGGCCGGGATCAAGGTGTTCAGCCCGGGTGGTACCGTCTACAGCGGCACCAAGTTCGCCGTACGCGCCATCTCCGAAGGCCTGCGCCATGAGGTCGGTGGCAGCATCCGCACCACCACCATCGAGCCAGGCGCGGTGGATTCGGAACTGAAGTTCGGCAGTGCGCACCAGCAGAGCCGCGATTTCGTCGTCGACTTCTACAAGCAGGCGATCCCGGCGGAATCGGTGGCGCGCGCCATTGCCTACGCCATCGAACAGCCGGCCGATGTCGACATCAACGAGATCGTCCTGCGCCCGACCGTGCAGGAATTCTGATCCACAACCGATGCTGCGGGCGCTTGCGATGCGGGTCTTCACGGGCCAGCATGCGAGCGCCTTTTTCGCTTTCAGGAGTCTGCATGAACGCGTCGATCCGCCCCGTCGACCTGGCCAAGGCCTACCGTCTGCTCAACCACGGCCCCACCGTGCTGGTGTCGGCCCGCCACCAGGCTGTGGATAACGTCATGGCGGCAGCCTGGTGCTGCGCCTTGGACTTCGATCCGCCGAAGCTCACCGTGGTGCTGGACAAGGCCACTCGCACCCGCGCGCTGATCGAGGGCAGCGGTCTGTTCGCCATCCAGGTGCCGACCGTGGCGCAGCTGCAACTGACCCAGGCGGTGGGCAACGCCAGCCTGGCCGACGACCCGGCGAAGCTGGCCCATGCTGGCGTCGAGCTGTTCGCGATGGAAGGCCACAACCTGCCGCTGGTGGCGGGTTGCTCGGCCTGGCTGGTCTGCCGGCTGCTCGATGAGCCGCACAACCAGCAGGCCTACGACCTGTTCATCGGCGAGGTGATCGCGGCCTGGGCTGACGAGCGCGTGTTCCGCGACGGTCGCTGGCATTTCGAGACGGCCGACCCGAGCCTGCGCAGCCTGCATCACGTGGCGGGCGGGCATTACTACGCGATTGGTGAGGCGCTGAAGGCCTGATGCCAGGCGTGCTCAGCGCGCCAGCGGCAGCGCCACGCCGATCAGCACGAAGAGTACGCCGCAACTGCGGTTAAAGGCGCGACCGCCGCGCTCCAGCCAGGGCCGTACGCGGAAGGCCAGCAGCGCCAGCAGCAGCTCGACGAGGAACTCGACCACGGCGAAGGTCGCCGCCATCACCACGAACTGCACGGCCAGGCCGCGTTGCGGGTCGAGGAATTGCGGCAGAAAGGCGCCGTAGAACAGGATCACCTTGGGATTCGACAGCGCCGACAGCAGGCCCTGGCGAAACAGCCGGGCGGCGCCGGGGCGGGTGCCGCTGTCGGTCAGGGTCAGGTTCATCGGCGGCGAACGCCACAGTTGCACACCCAGCCAGATCAGGTAGGCACCACCGATCCACTTCAGCGCCAGTAGCGCAGTGGGTGCGGTCTTGAGCAGCGCGCTGAGGCCGAACATGGCCAGGGCGATCAAGGTACTGAAGCCGACTACGCCACCAATAATGGTCGCCAAGGCCATGCGCGCGCCGTACAGCCCGCCGTGGGTCAGCGCCAGCAGGCTGTTGGGGCCGGGCGTCAGCGCCAGGCCGAGGGTGGCGACGAAGTAGACGAGCCAGAGTTCGAGGGCCATGCGGGTCTCCTGTGAATGCGCGGCCAGTCTAGTCAGCGGCAGTGGCGGGAATGAGGTAGATTCTGGTCATCTAATGGTTGGTTCTGGACAGGGCATGACTGAAAACCCCGATCTGCGTTTTCTCCTGCTGCCACTACCGGAGTTCGCCCTGCTGCCGTTTGGTGGTTTCCTCGACAAGCTGCGCTTCAGCGCCGACGACGAGGACTATAGCCGTCAGCGCTACTGCGCCTGGACGATCCTCGGCCTGCAGCCTGGGCATGTGTCGTCCAGCAGCGGTGCGGCGCTGAGCATCGAGGCCACGCCGGACGAGCTGAAGCTGGCCGACTACGACTACCTGGTGCTGTTCGGCGGGCGCAACGCGCAGGCCACCGCCGCGCTGGCGCCGACCTACCAGCCGTTGCTGCGGCGCGCGGCGCGCGCTGGCGTGAAACTGGTGGCGATCGACAATGCCAGCTTTATGCTCGCCGCCTGCGGTTTACTCGACGGTCATCAGGTGGCGGTGCACTGGCGTCACGAGGCGGAGTTTCGCGCCAGCTTCCCGCACCTGCGCCTGGCCCGCGAGCGCCTGTATTGCCTCGATGGCGCGCGGATTTCCTGCGCCGGCGGCACGGCGGCCATCGACCTGGCCGTGGAGCTGCTGGCCCAGGGCAGTGGCCGGGCAAGGGCGCTAAAAGGCCTGGCCGACATGCTGGTGGACGAGACGCGCAGCGGCCAGCATGCGTTGCGTTCGCTGCACACCACGTCGAGTGGCGAACGCCATGTCGACCGCGCCATCGCCCTGATGCGCCACGGCCTGGCCAGTGCCGACGGCATCGAGCAACTGGCGGCCAGTGTCGGCATCAGCCGCCGTCAGCTCGACCGCCTGTTTCAGGCCAGCCAGGGCATGAGTGCGCGCGAATATTGGAATGAGCTACGCCTGCAACATGTGCGCTGGCGTCTGCTCAACTCCAGCCACAGCCTGGCGCAGCTTGCCGACGAGATCGGTGTCAGCGATGCCAGCCACCTGGGCAAGCTATTCCGCCAGCGCTTTGGCTTGGCGCCCGGCACCTTCCGCCGTCAGGGCGGCGCGTTGTAGGAGCCGCACCCCGCGGCGAATGTGGTGGATAGCCTCGGTATGGCGGCATCGCTGCAATCGCTTCGCGCCGGGGCGGCACTCCTACAGGTTTGTCATTAGCGGCAGCCACACCGAAGCGAGCAGTAGAACGGCCATGCAGCGGTTGAACAACAGCAGCCTGGTCGGTTGCCGTAACAGGCGCGCACCACCGGCGCCCAGTACTCCCCAGGCCAACAGGCAGGGCGTGGACACCAGCAGGAACAGCGTCGCGTAGCTCGCTACCGCACCGAATGAGGCCTGGCCGTCGAGGAAGATCGCCGTGACCGAGACGGTCATCAGCCAAGTCTTGGGATTGATCAGTTGCAGGCCGGCGCCTTGGATGAAACCCTGGCGTTGGTCGACGCGGCGCTCGTCCAGGCCAGCGGCTTCGGCGCGCATCAGCTTGCAGGCCATCCAGCTGATCCAGGCGGCGCCGGCCCAGGTCATCGCCGTCTGCAACAGCGGGGCGCGGGCCAGCAGTTCCCCTAGGCCCAGGCCGACCACCAGCAGCATCAGGCTGGCGCTCAGGCTCGCCCCTACCGCGATGGCCAGGGCGATGGACAGGCCGAAGCGGGCAGCGCTGCCGAGGATCAGCAGGTTGGTCGGACCGGGGGTGATCGACGCTACTGAGGCGAAGAGGATGAAGGGCAGCCACTGGTTCATGGCTGGGCTCGCCGGGCGGGGAAAGGCATTGGGCATCGCTCCATATTGGGTATGGCGCGATTGTCCGGCTCGTTCTAGCCGTGGTCTTGAAGCTTTGTGCAGAGGTTGCGGTAGGCGCCCGGGGTAAGGCCGTTGGCGCGACGGAACCAGCGGCCCAGGTGGCTCTGGTCGGCAAAACCCAGGTCGCTGGCGACATCCGCGGGTGACGTGCCGATGGCCAGCAGGCGCCGCGCGCGTACCAGACGCAGCTGGATCAGGTAGCCATGCGGGGCGATGCCGAAGGCTGCCTTGAAAGCACGGCTCAGGCGGAAGCGGTCGACGCCGCAGACCTGCGCCAGTTCGTCGAGGCCGATGTTTTCGTGAAAGTGAGCATGCAGGTAGTCGCGAGCACGCAGGGCCACGCTGGCGATCTGTGGGTTGCCCGACAGGCGCTGGCGCCAGTGCAGACTGCGCGAGATGCGTTCCAGCAGTGTATCCAGCGCGGCGTCGCGCACCATGCGTGGTTCACCGTCGCGCAGCGCCTGCAGGGCGTTGGCGATACATGGCAGCAAGCCGGGGTCGTCCGGCTGGGTGCGCGGCACGCCGGGCAGGCAGTCGGCGGGTGCCTGTTCGAACAGCGCTGGCAATGCCTTTTCCAGCCAGGCTGGCTCAAGGTAGAGCGTGGAGTAGGTGAAACCGCCCGGCGTCGGCGCGTGGCCGTCGTGAATATCGCCGGGCTCGAGGAAGAAGGTCTGCCCGGGGACGCTACTGAACAGCGCACGGCGGCAATGAAACTGCTGCACACCCTGCTCGGTGAAGCCGATCAGGTAGCTGTCGTGCCAGTGCGGGTCGTAGGCGTGGCCCTCGAAATGCGCACGGATCACCTCGATGCCGGTATCGGCATCCTGCTTGAGGTCGACCCATGACTGCGCGTTCATCGCCTGTTGCCCGCGGTGGAAAGTTGAACGCCTGAGCTTAACCCGTTTGCCGGGCGTGCCTAGAACGTTTGTGCAGATGGTAGGGGCTGTGGATAAAACCAAGCACCTTGATCTGTAGGAGCGGCTTCAGCCGCGAAAATCGCGGATAAATCCGCTCCTACAAACGCTTGGCAATCATGTTTGAGGGCGATGGTTTAGTCGGCCTGCGCCGGATACCAGCGCGGCGTATACACCCACTCGCCGCCGTCAGCGCGGGGGAAGCGGCGGGTCTGGCTGGAGCCGATGATCACCAGGGTGCGCATGTCGACCATCTCCGGTGTCAGCTCGCCGAGGGTGAGGCTGCGCAGCGCTTCGGCGGGGCGGCCGATATCGCGGCCGAGCACCACCAGCGTTTCCGGCGCGCGGTGCTGGCGCAGCAAGTCGAGCGCGCGGCCAAGCTGCCAGGGGCGGGATTTGGAGATCGGGTTGTAGAAGGCCATGGCCAGATCGGCGATGGCGGCGTGCTCCAGGCGTTTCTCGATCACCGCCCAGGGCTTGAGGTTGTCGGACAGGGATATCAGGCAGAAGTCGTGGCCCAGTGGCGCGCCGGCCTTGGCGGCGGTGGCCAGGGCGGCGGAAACGCCCGGCAGCACTTCCAGCTCAACGCCGTGCCAGGCCTCGCTCTGCGGGGTTTCCAGCGCCTCCATCACGGCGGCGGCCATGGCGAATACGCCAGGGTCGCCCGAGGAGATCATCACCACGCGGCGGCCCGTGGCGGCCAGGTCGAAGGCGTGGGCAGCGCGCTGCAGCTCCTCGCGGTTGTCGCTGGGGTGCAGGCATTGATCGGCGCGCAGCGGGCCGGCCATCTTCACGTAGGTGTCGTAACCGAGCAGATCTTCGGCCTCGTCAAGGGCACGGCGTACGGCGGGAGTCATTTGCTCGGCCGCGCCAGGGCCGAGGCCGACCACGCTGAGGCGGCCACGGCGCTGGCCGAGGCGTTCGATATCCAGCGGCTGTTCACCCAGCAGCAGGAGCAGGCCGTCGCCAGCATGGTGCTCGGGCGGCAGTTCGGTGGTGCTGTGGATAAAGCGCAGCGGCAGGTTCAACTCGGCGGCGGCGGCGTGCAGTTCGGCGTTGGCCATCCAGCCTGTGTCCGCGAGCAGGCAGGCCAGCGCTTGTGGTGCCAGGTTGGCTTCGCTCAGCGCCTGTTGCAGTCGTGCCGACAGGTCGGCGCCGGGGCGCTCGATCAGCGCGGCCGCGCAGCGTGGGTGGATCAGCAGCTCATCAGGCTGGGCCGGGCGCACCTGCGCGGTGATATGGATGACCCGGCTGGCGGCGTTATCCACAGGCAACTGCGCGGCTTCCAGCCAGGGCGCCTGGCCTTCGATGCGTACCTTTTCGCCGCCGAGCAGGTCGCTGACGAAGCGCTTGCCTTGCTGCAGATCGGCCAGCGCGTAGCCGGCAGGCGGCTCCAGCAGGCAGGTGCCGAAGCGCAGCTCGCCGCTGGTGGTGATGGCCGGCGTCACACCCAGGTGCGCGGCGATCTCGCGAGCCAGGCGATTGACCCCAGCCAGGCCGCCGAGCAGCGGCACCACGGCGCTACCATCCTCGGCCAGGGCCAGCACCGGCGGTTCGGCGCCTTTCTCTGCCAATAGCGCGGCGAGGCTGCGGATGACGATCCCGGCGGCGCACAGCACTACCAGCGGTTGACCGGCGCGATACAGGGCGCGCAGGTGTTCACCGAACTCGTCGTAGTGACGCTCGGCGCCATCGGCACGGCCACGCAGGCCGTGGGTAAGCGCCTGTGGATAAAGCGCCTTGAGGCGTTGTGCAGTGGCCAGCGCGCTGGCGCCGAGGATGATGATGTTCATGCGGTAAATCCTGTAGCCCGGACGCAATCCGGGGAATGGGTTTCCCGGATTGCATCCGGGAGGGCAGGCAGCGATCCGTGGGAGGCGCTTCAGCGGCGACTGTCGCGGCTGAAGCCCCTCCCACACGTCCGGGTTAGCCTTTCCACTTCTGCCCAGGCACCAGAATCATGGAAAAGTACGGCGAATCCATCGGCTCCACCTCGTCCAACGGCACGATCTTCTGGCTGGCCATGGTCGCGCGTTCGACGTAATGGGCACGGTCGTCCAGGCCGAGTTTGCGCAGCACGCGGCGAACCTTGTCGAAGTTGCGCCCGAGCTTCATCACCACGGCTGCTTCGGCGTCGCGCAGGCGCTGTTCCAGCTCGTCTTCCGGCAGCACGCCGGAAAGCACGCTCAGGGATTGGTTGCGGTACACCAGCGGGGTACCGAGCACCGAGGCGCAGCCGAGCATCGAGCACACGCCGGGCACCACTTCCACCTCGTAGCGGTCGGCCAGACGGTCGTGCAGGTACATGTAGGAGCCATAGAAGAACGGGTCGCCTTCGCAGATCACCGCCACGTCCTGGCCGGCATCCAGCAACTGGGCGATCTGCTCGGCGCAAGTGTCGTAAAAATCGGCGATCACATCCTCATAGCTCAGCGGCG
This sequence comes from Pseudomonas sp. zfem001, assembly GCF_032621725.1. Classification (NCBI taxonomy): domain Bacteria; kingdom Pseudomonadati; phylum Pseudomonadota; class Gammaproteobacteria; order Pseudomonadales; family Pseudomonadaceae; genus Pseudomonas; species Pseudomonas sp. zfem001. Next base: position 262,627 of record NZ_JAVYJI010000004.1, read on the forward strand.
GGGCGAGCTTTTCGGTGGTCACCGGGTAGACCAGCGGCAGGCGCTGCTGGGCGGCGTCCAGATGTTCCTCGATGATACCGAAGGCATTACCGCCATGGCCGGCATTGTGCTTGGCCTTGGCCACGAAATAGGCAACTACCGGCGCGCCTTTGAGCAGGCGCAGGGCCTTGAGGGTGAGCAGTTCGGGGTCGCCGGGGCCGACGCCGAGGCCGAGCAGACGGCCAGCCATCACTCCACCTCCGAGGCGAGGGCGTTGACTGCGGCCACCGCCATGGCGCTGCCGCCACGGCGGCCACGGACGATCACGTAGGGCACGCCACGGCTGTCTGCGGCCAGGGCATCCTTGGATTCCGCCGCGCCGATAAAGCCCACCGGCATGCCGATGATCAGCGCCGGCTTCGGTGCGCCGGCATCGAGCATTTCCAGCAGGTAGAACAGCGCAGTCGGCGCATTGCCGATCACCACCACGCTGCCTTCCAGATGCTCGCGCCAGTGCTCCAGGGCCACGGCCGAGCGGGTGTTGCCGACTTCGCGGGCAAGCTCCGGCACGCCGGCATCGTGCAGGGTGCAGATCACCGGGTTATTGGCCGGCAGGCGCGGGCGGGTGATGCCTTCGGCGACCATGCGTGCATCGCAGAGGATCGGCGCACCGGCCAGCAGCGCTGCTCGGCCAGCGGCGCCCGCGCCGAGGGAGAAGCGCAGGTCTTCCACCACGTCGACCATGCCGCAGGCGTGGATCACCCGCACGGCGAGTTTTTCCAGGTCGGCGGGGATGCCCTCGAGGTTGGCCTCGGCGCGAATGGTGGCGAAGGAGCGGCGGTAGATTTCCTGGCCGTCGCGGATGTAATCAAGCATCGGGGGTTCCTGCGGGGTGGTGGCGGGCGAACCAGGCGCCGGCTTCATCGATGGTCATGGCGGGCGCCAGCAGGCGGCCGAAACCGGACGTCTCGGGCGTGCGTTGGTAGAGTTGATAATGATCGGGCGTGCTGGCCAGCAAGGTGTAGGGCCGCACGCGGGCGCTGGCGCAACTGCGCGGGCAGGCGCTGAGATGTACCTGCGGGCGGGCGCCGCTTTCGCGCAGGCGTTCGGCCAGGTGTAGAGCGTGGTGCTTGCTGTCGGCCAGGCCGCGCGCGCAGGCCGCCGAGCCGGTGCAGGCGACCAGGCCGAGCAACGGTTCGTCGATATGCGTCAGCAGGCCGAGCTCACCTAGCGCAGCAAACAGCTCACCGCTGGCGGCTTCCGGCACATTGCCCAGCAGCACGCCTTGCCAGGGGGTCAGGCGCAGCTCGCCGTCTCCCAATCGCTCGCTGAGGTCTGCGAGCGACAGCAGCTGTTCGGCATGCAGTCGGCCCAACTGGGCGCCGGCTGCGACCATGCACAGGCCGCTCTGCGCTTGTGGATAAATCCCAGCCGGCGAGCGGTTGATCGTCGCGGCAGTCTGCCAATTGGCCGGTGCCGGCTGCAGGGGAAAATCCAGACGCGTCTGCAGGCGTTGCAACAGCTCGCTGGCCGGGATCTGTGCCAGCAACTGGCGCATGCGCGATTGTTCGGGTATCGCCAGTTCAAGGAACAGCAGCAGGAGTTCGCGCACCAGCGTGACCGTATGTGTCGCCTCGACTCGCGCCAGCGGCGCGTCGAAGGGGCAGCCGGCCAGGCCCAGCAGCAGGTACTGGTCGTCCTCGGCGGTCAGCCACAGGTCGTGGGGGTGTTCGCGCATGGCCAGGGCTTCGCCACCGTCCAGTTGCAGGGCGAACTTGGGCGACAGGGCATGCAGCTCCGGGGTGTCCTGCAGCAGGTCGAGCAACTGGCTGGCCAGCGGACGCACGTCCATCCGTGCCTGCGGGTCGAGACCGGCGGCGGGGCTGAGCATCAGGTTGCGCACATCGTCGGCAGCGGCCACTCGGGGACCGAGTTCGGCGCCGAGCAGGGCGTCGATCAGCGCGCTTTCCTGGCCAGGCAGCACGCCGCGAATCTGCAGGTTGCTGCGGTTGGTCAGATCCAGCACGCCGCTGGCACAGTGCCTGGCCGCCTCGGCAATCGCCCGCGCCTGGGCGCTGCGCAGCGCGCCGCCAGGCAGCTTGATGCGGCAGATGCCGCCATCGAGCGCGGGGACGATGCGCAGCAGGCCGGGGCAGGCGGAAGGGCGGACGGATGTGGGCAAGCGGTCACCTGTGGATAACGACGCGGCGACCGAACCAGCGAAATCCCATAGGGGACTCCATGGCATCGGTACACCCCGCCCGATGTTGGCACTCGCGACCAGCGTTCGTCGGCAGGTCTCCTGGCTGACAGGTCTTCATCCGCCGCGCCTTCCCGGTTACCCAGTGGCCGATTGCGTTGGACTCGCTGTTTACAGTTGCGGGGGCAGCTCGGTCACGATCAATGATCGCTCCGGATTCCCTCTTAGGCCCGCTGTTGAGTCGTATCGACTCAAGGGCACCGACGAAGGCGCTATTATGCCCGCTTTGCCCGGAGCGCGGACAGGCGGTCCGTCGGGCCTGTGCGAGGACATTGGATGAAACCCTGGTTGACCCTGGTCGGCATCGGCGAAGACGGCTACCCCGGCCTGGGCAAGGCCGCGCGTCGCGCCTTGCTGGCGGCCACCCGTATTGTCGGTGCACCGCGCCAACTGGCGCTGTTGCCGCCGTGCATCACGGGTGAGCGGGAAACCTGGCCCAGCCCCTTCGACCTGCAACCGCTGCTGGCGCGGCGTGGTGAAGCCGTGTGTGTGCTGGCAAGTGGCGACCCGATGTTCTATGGCGTCGGCGCCAGCCTGGTGCGCCAGATGCCGGCCGACGAGTTGCAGGTATTGCCGGCGCCGTCTTCGGTGTCGCTGGCGGCGGCGCGCCTGGGCTGGCCGTTGCAGGAGGTTGAGGTCGTTTCGCTGGTAGGGCGGCCGTTGGCCACGCTCAATGCGCGGCTGTATCCCGGCACGCGTCTGCTGGTACTGAGCGCCGATGGTGATACGCCTGGGCAGGTCGCCGAAGCCCTGCGTGCACGCGGTTTCGGCGCCAGTCGCCTGACCCTGCTGGAGCATCTGGGTGGCCCTGAGGAGCGCCGTCTCGATGGTCTGGCCGCGAGCTGGAACCTGCCACGCGGTGCCGATCTCAACCTGCTGGCCGTGGAGTGCCTGGCCGACACCGGCGCGCAACTGTTGCCACCGACCTGCGGCCTGCCGGACGACGCCTACCGTCACGACGGCCAACTGACCAAGCGCGACGTGCGCGCGGTCACCCTGGCGCGGCTGGCACCGCTGCCTGGCGAGTTGCTGTGGGATGTCGGCGCCGGTTGCGGCTCCATCGGCATCGAATGGATGCGCGCCCATCCGGCCTGCCGGGCCATCGCCATCGAGGCCAACGAAGGGCGTCAGGATCATATCCGCCACAACCGCGATGCCCTCGGCGTGCCCGGCCTGCAACTGGTCGCTGGACATGCGCCCGAAGCACTGGATGGACTGCCGGCGCCGGAAGCGATCTTCATCGGCGGCGGCGTCACCGTGCCAGGCGTGCTCGATGATTGCTGGGCCGCGCTCAAGCCGGGCGGGCGTCTGCTGGCCAACGCGGTGACCATTCAGAGCGAGGCGGCGCTGGTCGCCTTCCGTGAGCAGCACGGCGGTGAGCTGCTGCGTCTGACCGTGGCCCAGGCGCAGCCGTTGGGCGGCTTCGACACTTGGCGTGCGGCCCTACCGATCACCCTGCTGATGGTGCGCAAGCCGTGAGCGCGCGACTCCTGCTGCTTGGCGGCACTACCGAAGCGCTGCGTCTGGCGCGTCGGCTGGGCCCGGAGACGGTGTACAGTCTGGCCGGTCTGGGCCGCGTGCCGGACGACCTGGCCTGCCATGTGCGGGTTGGCGGTTTCGGCGGCGCCGAGGGGCTGGCGACCTTTATCGCTAATGAAGGCATCGAGCTACTGCTGGATCTGACCCATCCCTATGCCGCGCAGATCAGTCATAACGCCGCTCGCGCTGCCGAGATTGCCGGCGTGCCCTGCTGGGCGCTGCGTCGACCCGGCTGGCAGCCAGGCGTGGATGACGATTGGCGCGAAGTGGACGGTTGGGATGAGCTGACCCGCGCGCTGGCGCTGTTCGAGCGGCCGTTCTTCACCTCCGGGCGCGAACCACTGACGCACCTGCATGAAATTCCTGAGCACCAGCACTGGACGGTGCGCTGCCTGCAGGCCGAGCCGGCGCCGCCGCGCGCCGAGATTATCGGTGCGCGCGGGCCGTTCTCGCTGGACGAGGAACGCGCCCTGTTCGCCCGCCTGTGTTGCGACGTGCTGATCAGCAAAAACAGCGGCAGCGCCTCCACCGAGCCGAAGTTGCAAGTCGCCCGTGAGCTTGGATTGCCGGTTTTGCTGTTGCGTCGCCCGCAGTTGCCGGCGGTAACGCGTGAGTTCGCGGACTTGGACGCTCTCTACGAGGCGCTGTTCCTGTAGGGCGGGTGAAACCCGCCAACGCCGGTCTGGCGGGTTGCACCCGTCCTACGCTTGCGATCGTCGCGGCGGTTGCATCGCGCTTTATCGATCCACCGTTGTGGTGGACGTGAAAAGCGACGTCCACCCTACGCACGCTGCTAGACTGCCGGCCCGTTCTGGAGACCGTCATGAGCCAAACCCCCTACGCCCGCGTTCTGTTCATCGGCCCCGGCCTGGGTCGTGGAGCCTCGGCCGAGCGTCTGCGGCAGCGCATCGAAATGCTGCTCGGTGAAACGCACCTGCATGACACGGAGCAGGATGGTTTCTGGCTGGCCATCGATGAGGCGCCACGTCCGTTGTTGGTGGTCGATCTGGAGCCGCGCGCCGATGCTGCGCACCGCGACTGGCTGCGTGAACGTATCGCCGAGCGGGGCGGTGGAGCCAAGGTGTTCGTAGTTTGTACGGCGCTGGAGGACAGTTGGCTCGATGGACTGGGTGCGCTGTTGGCGCATCACGAAGCGCATCTCCCCTGTAGCGACGTACCGCCTGTGCCGGAGCACCACGCCTGGTCGCAGATTCCGCCGCATGCGCAACGCCTGCTGCTATGCAACGGCCCGCGCTGCACGCGAAAGGGTGCGCTGGGCCTGTGGAAAACCCTGCGCCAGCGTCTCAAGGCCGCCGGCAAGCTGGAGTGCGAGGGCGGCGTGCATATCACCCGCAGCCAGTGCCAGTTTCCCTGTGACCTGGGGCCGACCGCGAGCCTTTATCCACAGGGCGAGTGGTATGGCATCAAGGATGAAGCGGCGGTGATTCGTCTGGTCGATGAGCGCCTGGTGGCGGGTAGGGCGTTGCCGGAATTGCGTATCGACGAGCAGGCTTAACGCCCCCTTTCGCGGCTGAAGCGCAATGCCGGCCAGCCGCTCCTACAGAAGAGCAATCGCCGCTAAAGCGCCTCCCACAACATGTCCCGCGCCTTGACTTGAGCGGAGGCGGGTGGTCATATCCGCCCCGCTTCAGGTGTCTCACGCCGCCGCGCGTGAGGTGAAACGGGAAGTCGGTTCAAGTCCGACGCTGCCCCCGCAACGGTAAGCGAGCGACCGCATCGATACGCCACTGTGCGCCACGCGCATGGGAAGGCGATGCGTTCATGACCCTCGCGAGCCCGGAGACCGGCCTGGAGTCGTTTGTGTCTGGCAACCCGCGGTGGGCGGGCGTTGACTCCAGTAGGGCGCCCCGTGCCCCTGTCTGCTGTTGCGCATTTTCCATCGGATTGCCGTGCCTTTTCTCTTTGCGATGGAAGCAATATGGCGCGCCATTTCCGCTACAAGAACCTCTTTTCGTCATGCCTGAAAGTAGGGCCTGAGCCCATCTTCAGTCACCTGAAAAACAAGATAATGTTATGTTATAACTATAACATTATCGCTCCGGGCCAGGGTCATCAGCGGTCGCCACTGGCCGTTGCAAGATCTGATTCTAACGCCTCGAAGCGACTCGACGAGCCTCTTCAACGCCCCGGAATTGTTCACGTGCAACACCTCTTGCGCTTCTGTTCTCTGCCATTGGTGGTCTTGGCTGGCGGTGTCGCCCTGGCCGACGAATCCCCTGTCGATCTCCCCGCTGTCACTGTCCAGGCGCAAGCCGCGCAGGAGGGCGAGACCAGCCTGCACACGCCGACCACGGCGGGCTCGCGCCTCGACCTGTCGGCCCTGCAAACCCCAGCCAGCACCAGCAGCCTGAGCGGCGCCGAAGTACGTGAGCGCAACAACCGCAGCGCGCAGGATGCGGTGACCCGCACACCGGGCATCAGCACCATCGGCACGCCGGGCAACGGTGGCACGGCGCTGTCGGCGCGTGGCTTTAGCGGCCACGCCTCGACCATGCAGCTGTACGACGGCACGCGCCAGTACATCGGTGCAGGCACCGTGACATTCCCGGTGGACACCTGGTCGGTGGAGCGCATCGACGTGCTGCGCGGCCCGGCGTCGGTACTCTATGGCGAAGGCGCCACCGGTGCGGTGATCAACGTGGTGCCGAAGAAGCCCTTCGCCGGCGAGATCCGTAACCAGCTGCGCCTCGGCTATGGCAGCGATGACCGTCGCCAGGCCGCGCTGGACAGCGGCGGCTCGCTGAGCGAGGCCCTGAGCTACCGCTTCAATCTCAACCAGCAGGCCAGCAATGGCTGGGTCGACCGCGGTGATTCCGAGAGTCTGGCGCTGAGCGCTGCGTTGCGCTGGGATGCCAGTGACGACCTGAGCTTCAGTCTGTCTCACGACCAGGGCGACCAGAGCCCCGAGCGCTACTTCGGCACCCCTCTGGTCGATGGCAAGTACCGCGAGAGCATTCGTGATCGCAACTACAACGTCGCCAATGCTGACATTCGCTACAACGACCAGATCACCCGGCTGGTGACCGACTGGCGCATCAGCGATGCGTTGAGTGCCAGCAACCAGCTCTACTACATCAAGACCCAGCGCTACTGGCGCAACGCCGAGACCTACCGTTGGCAACCGGGCGACCTGATCAACCGCAGCAGCTTCTACGAGATCAAGCACACCCAGGAACAGGTCGGCGACCGCCAGAGTTTCACCCTGGATCACAGACTGTTCGGCCTCGACAGCCGCACCGTGGTGGGCGTGGATTACAACCGCATCCACTTCGCGCGCCAGCACGATTTCGCCAGCAGCTTCAGCGACACTGTCCCGCTGGCAGGCTCCGGTGGCGGTCAGTACCAGAGCAATGACCCACGCGGTTATGGTCCACGTGAACGCAACCTGGCGCGGCAGTTCTCGCTGTTCGCCGAGAACCGCACCCAGCTGACTGAGCGCCTGTCGCTGGTCACTGGAGTACGGCGTGATCAGGTGCATATCCAGCGTGATGATCTGCTGAGCGATAGCAGCGTCGACCGCAGCCTGAGTGGCGGCAACTGGCGCGCCGGCCTGGTCTTCGCCCTGACGCCCGAGCTGTCGCTGTACGGCCAGTACGCCACCAGCACCGAAGGGGTGAACAACCTGCTGACCCTCAGCCCGAGCCAGCAGCAGTTCGACCTGAGCGAAGCCAAGCAGAGCGAAATCGGCCTCAAGCAGATGTTCTGGAACGGCCAGGGCGAGTGGACGCTGGCCGCTTACCACATCGTCAAGAAGAAGCTGCTCAGCCGCGAAACCCCGGCTTCGCCCACCGAGCAGATCGGCCAGCAGTCCTCCGATGGCCTGGAGGCCACGCTGGAGCTGGCCCTGGGCAACGGCTGGCAGGTATCGGCCAATGCCGCCTTGGTGCGCGCCGAGTACGACGACTTCGTCGAAGGTGGCGGTGACCGCAGCGGCAATCGCCCGAGCAACGTGCCGCGGCGCACCGCCAATCTGTGGCTGAACAAGGCGCTCGGCAGCGGGGTGGATGTCGGCATGGGCGCGCGTTACGTTGACGCTCGCTACGCCGATGCGGCCAACCAGATCGAGGTGCCCGGCTACACCGTGGTCGACGCCACTATCGCCTGGCAGGCGCTGCCCGACGTGCGCCTGGGCGTGGAGCTGAACAACCTGTTCGACCGCCAGTACGCCACCACCGCCAGCAGTGCCGGCGAGCAGTGGTACCTGGGGGCGCCGCGTTCGTTGTTCGTCACTACGGACTACAGCTTCTGATGCCGCGCCTGCGTATCCGCGAGCTGGCCTGGTCGCCCGACGGCCAGCGCCCGCTGCTCGACGGCATCGACCTGGAGGTCGGCGACGGCGAGCTGCTGGGGCTGATCGGCCCCAATGGCAGCGGCAAGACCAGCCTGCTGCGCTGCGCCTACCGTTTCCAGCGGCCCAGTGCGGGTAGCGTCGAACTGGACGGCGAGGCGTTGTGGCAGCGCTCGCCGCGCTGGAGTGCGCAGCGCGTGGCGGTGGTGTTGCAGGAATTTCCCCAGGACTTCGGCCTGCGTGTGGCGGAGGTGGCGGCCATGGGCCGCACGCCGCACAAGGGCTTGTTCGATGGCGACGATGCCGAGGATCGCCGTCTGATCGACGAGGCGCTGGCGCGCGTTGGCCTCAGCGGCCTGGCGCAACAGCCATTCGTGCGATTGTCCGGTGGCGAGAAGCAGCGCGTGCTGCTGGCTCGCGCTCTGGTGCAGCAGCCGCAACTGTTGATCCTCGACGAGCCGACCAACCACCTCGACCCGCGTTACCAACTGGAGCTGCTGCGGCAGATCAAGGCGCTGGGCCTGGCGACGCTGGCCAGCTTCCACGACCTCAACCTGGCAGCGGCCTTCTGCGACCGTCTGTGCGTGCTCGACCAAGGCCGTCTGGTGGCCGCCGGTACACCCGCCGAGGTGCTGAGCGCCGAGTTGCTGCAGCAGGTGTTCGGCGTGCAGGCGTTGGTCGATACCCATCCACTGGCGGGTTACCCGCGTATTACCTGGATCGTTTGATGAAGCGTTTACGCACGGTTGCATCGGTAGGAGCGAGCTCTGCTCGCGAACCCTGGGGATCGACAAAAGCTTCGCGAGCAGAGCTCGCTCCTACACTCGTTGGCGCGTTTTTGCTGGCGTTGGCCAGCCCTACTTGGGCCGTCACCGTCACCAGCTGCGACCGTCAGGTAACCATCGAGCAGCCGCCACAGCGGGCGGTCAGCCACGACATCACCCTGACCGCCATGCTTCTGGCCTTGGGCCTGAAAGAGCGCATGGTCGGCTATAGCGGCGTCAGCGGCTGGAAGACGCCGACCCCCGAGCTGCAAGCCGATCTGGATGATCTGCCCGAGCTGGCTTCGCGTTACCCCTCGCTGGAGAACCTGCTCGATGCCGGCGCTGACTTCTTCTTCGCTGGCTGGAACTACGGCATGCGCATCGGCGGCGAGGTCACCCCGGCCAGCCTGGAGCGCTTCGGCATTCCGGTGTATGAACTCAGCGAATCCTGCGCGCACGTCACGCCTGGCCGTGTCGCCAGCCTCGACGATGTCTACAACGACCTGCGCAACCTCGGCCGCATCTTTGCCGTCGAGGCGCGTGCCGATGCGCTGGTGCACACCATGCAGGCGCGCGTGGCGGCTGTCGACGCGCGCCTGGGCCAGCAGCCCACACGGCCGCGGGTGTTCGTCTACGACAGTGGCGAGGACGTGCCCTTCAGCGCCGGACGCTTGGGCATGCCGCAACCGCTGATCGAGGCGGCCGGCGGGCGCAACGTGATGGATGGGGTGGCGGCCAACTGGATGAAGGTCGGCTGGGAGTCGGTGGTCGAGCAGGACCCGGAACTGATCCTGATCGTCGATTACGGCGAGCGCACGGCGGCGCAGAAGCGCGATTTCCTCTTGCAACACCCGGCGCTGCAAGGCGTGACGGCGATCCGCGAACGACGCTTCGTGGTGCTGTCCTACCTGGCCGTCACGCCGAGCCTGGAGAACGCGACGGCCATCGAGACGCTGGCGGCGGCGCTGCACCCCGAGGCCTTCACTCAGTGAGTCGATTTCGTCTGTTGCTGCTCGGTTTGAGCGTACTGCTGGCGCTGTCCTGCGCGGTCTCACTTGGTTTCGGCGCGGCGCAGGTGCCGCTCGAGCGGGTACTGGCGATCCTCGGCCAGCACCTGTTCGGCATCGTGCCCGAGGCAGCGGTGAGCCTTGGCCAGGACAGCATCGTCTGGCAATTGCGCGCGCCGCGGGTGCTGCTTGGCGCGCTGGTGGGCGCCGGGCTGGCGCTGGTGGGTACGGCGTTGCAGGCGGTAACGCGCAACCCGCTGGCCGACCCGCACTTGCTCGGCGTCAGCTCCGGCGCGGCCTTCGGTGCGGTAGTAGTGGTGCTCTACCTGGGCGAGTTCGCCGGTCTGCTCAGCCTGCCGCTGGCAGCCTTCGCCGGTGCGCTGGCGAGCATGCTGCTGGTGCTGGCCATCGCCAGTCGCAGTGGGCGGCTGGAGAGTGATCGCCTGCTGTTGGCCGGAGTGGCGGTGTCGTTCGTGATGATGGCGGCGAGCAACCTGCTGCTGTACCTGGGCAACCCACACGCGGCCAGCTCGGTGCTGTTCTGGATGCTCGGCGGCCTCGGTCTGGCGCGCTGGGAGCTGCTCTGGCTGCCGGCGCTGTGCCTGGCGTTGGCGTTGGCCGTGCTGCTCGGCCTGGGCCGCGCGCTAAACGCGCTGATGGCTGGCGAGCAGAGCGCGGTGAGTCTTGGTCTGGAACCGCGCCGCGTGCGCCTTTTGGTGTTCGTGGTGGCGTCGTTGCTTACCGGCGTGCTGGTGTCGCTGTCTGGCGCCATCGGTTTCGTCGGCCTGATGCTGCCGCACGTGGCGCGCTTTCTGGTCGGTGCCGAGCATCGTCGCGTGTTGCCGGTGGCGGCGCTGCTGGGGGCGCTGTTCCTAGTCTGGGTCGATGTCGCCGCGCGCACCTGGCTGGCGCCGCAGGACCTGCCCATCGGCATCGTCACTGCCGCCATCGGCGGGGTGTTCTTCGTCGCTCTACTGCGTCGGCGCTGAGGCGCTGAAATTTTTCAATCCTGCTGTAACGCTGGCTCGCCTCGTTGCTCTAGTTCAATGCCGGCACGCAAAACACCTTAGCCCGGCTAACCCAGATCACTCGAGGATACGCACATGACCATGAAATCCACCGCTGCTACTGGTGCCGCTATCGCCTTCGCTGCTGCCAGCATGTTCGCTGCTTTCTCCAGCACCGTAGCAGTGGCCGAGGAAGCCAAAGTACATTGTTACGGCGTCACGTCCTGCAAAGGCCAGAATGATTGCAAAACCGCCGAAAACAGCTGCAAAGGCCAGGGTGCTTGCAAAGGTCACGGCTTCAAATCGATGACCCTCGCTGAGTGCAATGCCGCCAAAGGTACTGTCGGCGAGTAAGTGAGCCGGGGCGGCCGCCGTTCGGTTGCCCCGCATCACCCTGCAAGGAGCCAGCGATGAATGCTCAACGCGGTAATCTGGGTTTCGGCCTGGGCCTGCGCAGCACCTACTACCAAGCCATTCTCGAGCAGCAGCCGGCCATCGACTGGTTCGAGATCGTCTCGGAAAATTACCTGGTAGCGGGCGGCAAGGCCCTCTACTTTCTCGATGCCATCGGCGAACAATACCCGCTGGTGATGCATGGCGTGTCGCTGTCGATTGGCGGCCCTCATGAGTTGGACCGCGACTACCTGCGTCAGCTCAAGCACCTCGCCACGCGCGTGCAGCCGGCATGGATCTCCGATCACCTGTGCTGGAGCCAGGGCAATGCCCACCAGTTGCATGACCTGCTGCCGCTGCCCTACACCGAGGAAAGCCTGCAGCATGTGGCCGCACGGGTGCGCCAGGTGCAGGACGTGATCGAACGGCCGCTGGTGCTTGAAAACGTCTCCAGCTATTTGCGCTGCGCCGATGATCAGTTCAGCGAATGGCAGTTTCTCGCCGCGCTCAGCGAACTGAGCGGCTGCGAGCTGTTGCTGGACGTTAACAATGTCTACGTCAGCGCGCGCAACCATGGCTTCGATGCCTGGACCTTCATCAGCAGCCTGCCCAAGCAGCGTATCCGTCAGTTGCACCTGGCCGGTCACAGCGATTACGGCAGCTACCTGATCGACACCCATGATCAGCCGGTCAGTGATCCGGTCTGGCAGCTTTATCAACGCACCCTGCAGCACCTCGGCCCGGTGTCCACACTGCTGGAGCGCGACGATCATTTTCCCGACCTGGATGTGTTGCTCGACGAGTTGAACACTGCACGCCGCTTCGCCGCCCAGGCGCTGCAAGGCACGCCGCAATGCGCCTGAGTGACTGGCAGGCGCAGGTGCAGGCCTACCTGCTGGGCCGCGATGCACAGCCCAACCCGGCGCTGCGCGCCAGTCTGCTGGGTAGCGCGGCGCTGAGTGCCGAACAGGGCCTGGCGATTTACCACAACGCCTACCGCGCGCGTCTCCTGGAAGCGTTACGGGGTGATTATCCTGCGGTGCACGGCTGGCTCGGTGATGAGGAATTCGATGCTCTGGCCCTGGCCTATCTCGATGCGCACCCCTCGCAGCATTTCAGCCTGCGCTGGCTCGGCTCGCAGCTGGCTGACTTTATCGACGGCTATCTGGTCCCGGCCCAGGCTGCGCCGCTCAGCGAGCTGGCGCGGCTGGAATGGGCTTTTACCCTGGCCTTCGATGCGCCCGATGGCTTGCCCCTGAGCCTGACGCAAATGGCCGAACTGCCGGCCGAAGACTGGCCTACCTTGCAGGTCCGCCTGCTGCCGAGCGTGCAGTGGCTGGTTTGTCGGCATAACAGCCTGGCGCTGTGGCGCGCGTGCAAGGAGCAGGGCGATTTCCCCGGCAGTCAGCCGCTGGAGGAGGTGGAGACCTGCGTGATCTGGCGCGATCAGCTGGTTACCCGCTATCGCAGTCTGGCAGCCGATGAAGCGGCGGCATTGCGGGGCATGACCGTGCACGGCTGGAGCTTCGCCGAACTGTGTGGCGAGCTGGCGCATCTCGGTGAACAGGCGCCAGCTCAGGCGGTAGGCTGGTTGCGCCAGTGGCTGACTGACGGCCTGCTGCAGCGGGTCGACAGCGCCCAGTCCTGACCGCTGCCATAGGCTGTGCAATCTGGCCGCGGATTCAGGCGTGTCCGTGCCACGCACGCCGTTAGTCGCCGCAATCGAACCCGGTGAGAGGGGCCAGGTCATCTGCATCAGGCCTCTGCAAAACACGCCTGGCCGGGAGGGACAATCATGCTTGCGCAACTGTCCACTGCACTTCGTGATCTCCAGCTACCGCTGCGCCTGAAACTCTGGGACGGCAAGCAGCTCGACCTGGGGCCGAAACCTCGGGTGACGCTGGTGGTGAAGGACCCCAGCCTGGTCACGCAACTGGCGCATCCCAGCCTGGATGCCCTGGGCGCCGCCTACGTCGAAGGCCGGGTGGATCTGGAAGGCTCCATCGAAGATGCCATCGAGGTCGGCGATGCGCTGAGTTCGGCGCTGCTCGGTGATGAATCCGCCGCGGTGGAGCTCGTCACCCGCCACGACAAGCACAGCGATGCCGAAGCCATCAGCTACCACTACGACCTGTCCAACGACTTCTACCGCCTGTGGCTGGACCGCGACATGGTCTATTCCTGTGCCTACTTCGAAACCGGCCAGGAAGATCTCGACCAAGCCCAGCAGGCCAAGCTGCGCCATCTGTGCCGCAAACTACGCCTGCAGCCGGACGACAGGCTGCTCGACGTCGGTTGTGGCTGGGGCGGGCTGGCGCGTTTCGCCGCGCGCGAGTTCGGCGCCGAGGTCTATGGCATCACCCTCAGCCAAGCGCAGTTGGAGCTGGCGCGTCAGCGTGTGGCCGAGGAGGGGCTGGGCGAGCGGGTGACCCTGGAGTTGCTCGACTACCGCGACCTGCCGCGGGACGGCCGTTTCGACAAGGTGGTCAGCGTCGGCATGTTCGAGCACGTTGGTCACGCCAATCTGCCGCTGTACGCCCAGCGCCTGTTCGAGGCGGTCCGGCCCGGTGGTTTGGTGATGAACCATGGCATCACCTCGCGCTTCACCGATGGTCGTCCGGTCGGCCGTGGTGCGGGTGAGTTCATCGACCGCTACGTGTTCCCGCAGGGCGAGCTGCCGCATCTGGTGACCATCAGCAAGGCGCTTAGCGAGGCTGGGCTGGAGATCGTCGACGTCGAGAGCCTGCGCCTGCATTACGCGCGCACCTTGCACTTGTGGAGCCAGGGCCTGGAACGGCAACTGCAGCAGGCCGCGCAGTGGGTACCGGAAAAGTCTCTGCGTATCTGGCGTCTGTACCTGGCCGGTTGTGCCTATGGCTTCCAGCATGGCTGGATGAACCTGCATCAGATCCTGGCGGTGAAGTCACGCGACGACGGCAGCCACGATCTGCCGTGGACGCGCGCCGACCTTTATTCATGATGGGGTAACATGCGGCTCGTCTTGATTCCGCGAGCCGCCCATGCCCTTGCCGCAGCGCCCCCGCTATCGCTACCGCGTTCTGCTCACCGTTCTGGCGATTGCCGCCGGCTTGCTGGTGAGCCTGTGGCTGGGCGGTCGTTATGCCGAGCACCGGGCCTGGGACGAGCGCAGCGTCGAGGCGCGCGGGCAGTTGCAGCTTTATGCCCAATCCATTCGCACCCTGGTCGAACGTTTCAGCTCGGTGCCCGAGGTGCTGGCGCTGGACAGTGACATCCGCAGCCTGCTGCGCGCGCCACATGATCGCCAGTTACGGCTGGCCCTGAACCAGCGCCTGGAGCGCCTCAACGCCGCCGCTGGTTCCACCGTCCTGTACTTGCTCGATGCCCAGGGCGAAACCCTGGTGGCCAGCAACTGGCGCGACTGGAGCAGCTTCGTCGGCAACAACTATGCCTTCCGCCCGTACTTCCAGAACGCCGTGCGTGATGGCGGTGCGCGCTACTTCGCGGTGGGGGTGACCACCGGTATTCCCGGCTACTTCCTTTCTCATGTGGTGCGCGATGACAAGGGCGAGCTGCTCGGCGTGCTGGTGGTCAAGCTTGAGCTGGAAGACCTGCAGCGCGAATGGGTCGGCCAGCCGGGCGTGCTGATGGTCGCCGACAGCTATCAGGTGGTGATCCTCAGCAACAAGCCGATCTGGCGCTTTCGCGCCCTGCAACCACTCGACGAACAGGCGCGTGCCGAGCTCGTTGAGGTGCGTCGCTACGCCGAGCAGGCGTTGCAGCCGCTCGCCCATGAGGTACATCGGCAAATCGACAAGGATGCGGATTGGGCGCGGGTCGACGGCCCCGACGGCAATCGCGATTACCTCTGGCAGCGCCTGTACATGCCCGAAGAAGGTTGGACCTTGCACCTGCTCAGCGAGCCGATCGGCCTGGCCGACAGTGTGCGTGGCTACCGCCTGGCCGCTGCCGGGGTGTGGATGACCTTAGCCTTTCTGTTGCTGTTCCTCTTCCAGCGGCGCAAGAACCAGCGCTTGCAGGCCGGCATCCGCGAGCGCCTGGAGCGCGAGGTAGCGCTGCGCACCGCCGAGCTGCGCGAGGCCCAGGACGGCCTGGTGCATGCCGCCAAGATGGCCGCGTTGGGACAGATGTCGGCGGCCCTGGCGCACGAGATCAACCAGCCGCTGACCGCTTTGCAGATGCAGCTCGGCAGCCTGCGCCTGCTGCTCGACAGTGGTCGACCGGAAGCGGTGCGCGACGGTCTGCAGCGCATCGACGGCCTGCTGCAGCGCATGGCCGCGCTTACTGGTCACCTCAAGACATTCGCCCGCAAGACACCGGCTGGCCTCAGTGAGCGCCTGTGTCTCGGTGACGTACTGGAGCAGGCCTTGCAGCTGCTGGCGCCGCGCATGCGCAACGAGCAGATCGAACTGCGCACGCAGATCGACGATGACGCCGAAGTGCTCGGTGATGCCATTCGCATCGAGCAGGTGATTCTCAACCTGCTGCACAACGCCCTCGATGCCATGGCCGAGAGCGAGCCGCGGATTCTTCTGGTGCATATCGCCCGCGAAGGCGACGGCTGCCTGCTCAGCGTCGAGGACAGCGGCGGCGGTATCGCCGAGGAGACCCTCGGGCGGGTGTTCGAACCCTTCTTCACCACCAAGCCGGTGGGGCAGGGGCTTGGGCTCGGGCTGGCGGTGTCCTACGGTATCGTGCGCGATCTCGGCGGCACGCTGGAGGCGCACAACGGCAAGCTGGGTGCGGTGTTCAGCATGAGGCTGCCGGTTGCGCCGTAGAAACTATTCACAGCGCTGTTGCGGCCGGGGCGCGCGGTACACCCTACGAGTTGCGCGTCCGATCCCAGGGTGCGCCGTGCGAACCGGTCGTTGCCCCGGATTGCATTCGTCGGGCTACACTGCCCGCCGTTCTCAAGAGGAGGTGCCATGAGCGCTCAGGTCATAGTGGTCGACGATGAAGCGGCGATTCGCGAGGCGGTGCAGCAGTGGCTGGAACTGTCCGGTTTCGAGGTACGCGCCTGCGCCAGTGCGACCGAGGCCCTGGCCCTGGTCGACCGCGACTTCCCCGGCATTGTCGTCAGCGATGTTCGAATGCCCGGCAGTGACGGGCTGCAACTGCTCGACAAGCTGCTGCAGATCGATAGCGACCTGCCGGTGATCCTGGTTACTGGCCATGGCGACGTGCCCATGGCGGTGCAGGCACTGCGCCAGGGCGCCTATGACTTCATCGAAAAGCCCTTCACCCCAGAGCGTCTGCTCGACAGCGTACGCCGTGCTTTGGACAAGCGTCGGTTGGTCTGTGAGAACCGCCAGCTACGCCAGCAGGTGGCCGACAAGGGCCGTATCGAAAGCCAGCTGATCGGCATTTCGCGGCCGATGGAAAACCTGCGTCGGCAAATCCTCGAACTAGCCGGCACCTCGGTCAACGTGCTGATTCGTGGTGAAACCGGCAGCGGCAAGGAACGTGTAGCGCGTAGCCTGCACGACTTCAGCTCACGGGCCAGCAAGGCCTTCGCCGCGCTCAACTGTGCGGCGATTCCGGAGACCATCTTCGAGAGCGAGCTGTTCGGTCACGAGAGCGGCGCCTTCACCGGCGCTCAGGCCAAGCGCATCGGCCGCATCGAGCATGCCGACGGCGGCACGCTGTTCCTCGACGAGGTGGAGAGTCTGCCGCTGGCGCAACAGGTCAAGTTGCTGCGCGTGCTGCAGGAAAAGACTCTGGAACGCCTCGGTTCGAACAAGAGCATTCAGGTCGACCTGCGGGTGATCAGCGCGGCCAAGCCGGACTTGCTCGACGAGGTCAAGGCCGGGCGCTTCCGCGAGGACCTGGTGTACCGCCTGAACGTCGCCACCCTGCATATTCCGCCGCTGCGCGAGCGCCGCGAGGACATTCCGCTGCTGTTTGAGCATTTCGCCCGCGAGGCGGCGCTGCGTCATGGTCGCGAAGCGCCGCCGCTGGCGCCGAGCGAACTGGCGCGGCTGCTCGGGCATGACTGGCCGGGCAACGTGCGTGAGTTGATCAACGCCGCCGAGCGCCATGCGCTGGGGCTTTCCAGTCCACCGCCGGCCGAGCGCTTTGCCGGCCAGGCCCTGGCGCAGCAGATGGAGGCCTTCGAGGCGCAGTGCCTGCATAACGCCCTGCTGCAATGCCAGGGCAATATCGCCGCAGTGATGGAAATGCTGCAGCTGCCGCGGCGCACCCTCAACGAAAAAATGCAGCGTCATGGACTGGCGCGTGGTGAATACCTGCCGGGTGGAGAAGAGTAGGGCGCGCGGGCATGTAGGGTGCGCCATGCGCACCTGGTGTCATGATCTCGAGTCAACCGGTGCGCATGGCGCACCCTACGGTTTGGCGGCCAGCCGTCACCCGGATGCAATCCGGCAAGTAGCGCTCACCTCATCCCCCGACTGTATCTCGCTCACCTGGTAGGCGGAATTCTGCCTATGCCCTCGCGAGGGTAAGCGGTTTACCGCTCAGTGACCCATCGGTCTTTAGATTCAACCTCTCTAAATCGGGCTTTTCAGGCCCTGGCACGGCATCTGCTATGACAGTTGCAGCCGTGCAGCATCTTGCCGACGCGGCGACCATAAAAACGACAAGAGGTCAGCCCATGAACTGCCATGCCCCTCGCGCCATGCCGCACTCGCTGCCGTGCATGGGCCGCCTTCCTACCGCGCCCGCCGTGGCTCTTGTCCGACGCTGCACCCTGCGCTGCTGATCGCGCACCGTCGACGCCGCCTGTGTGGCGTCGTCTAGAGTGAAACTCTGCATATAGCCAATAACAACGACGGAGATACTTCCATGCGACTGACCAAGAAAATCAGCCTGTTCGCCGCTGCTGCGGCCATCACTGCCAGCACCGCAGTGCTCGCTGCCCCGACCTTCATCAACGTGCTCACCGGCGGTACCAGCGGTGTGTACTACCCGATTGGCGTGGCCCTTTCGCAGCTGTACAGCAACGGCATCGAAGGCTCCAAGACCTCGGTCCAGGCGACCAAGGCGTCGGTGGAAAACCTCAACCTGCTCGAAGCCGGTCGCGGTGAGCTGGCCTTCGCCCTCGGTGACTCGGTCGCCGATGCCTGGAACGGCGTCGAAGACGCTGGCTTCAAAGCGCCGCTGAAGAAGATCCGCGCCATCGCCGGTACCTACCCGAACTACATCCAGATCGTTGCCAACGCTGAATCCGGCATCAAGACCCTGGAAGACCTCAAGGGCAAGCGCATCTCCGTCGGCGCACCGAAGTCCGGCACCGAGCTCAACGCCCGCGCCATCTTCGAAGCCGCCGGCCTGACCTACAAGGACATGGGCAAGGTCGAGTTCCTGCCGTACGCCGAGTCGGTCGAGCTGATCAAGAACCGTCAGCTGGACGCCACCCTGCAGTCCTCCGGTCTGGGTATGGCCGCCATTCGTGACCTGGCTTCGACCATGAAGATCAGCTTCGTCGCCATCCCGGCCGAAGTGACCGCGAAGATCGACAACGCCGCTTACGAGGCTGCCACCATTCCGGCCGGCACCTACGACGGTCAGGACGCTGATGTGCCCACCGTTGCCATCACCAACATCCTGGTCACTCATGAAGGCGTTTCCGACGAAGTCGCCTACCAGATGACCAAGCTGATGTTCGACAACCTCGGCCGTCTGGGCACCGCTCACTCTGCGGCCCAGGACATCAAGCTGGAAACCGCTACCAAGAACCTGCCGATCCCGCTGCACCCGGGTGCCGAGCGCTTCTACAAGGAAGCCGGCGCGCTGTAATGACGGCTCGGACCGTGGCGAGCCCGCCACGGTCCGGTCTTCACAGAATCGCGAATAAAACCGGCGCCCGTGGGCGGTAGGTTTTGTTGGCGACTCTGTCTCCGCAATCGAAGTAGTCATGAGGTTTGCACTCCATGAGTGAACAAAACAACGGCCTGGCCGCCAGCCCGTCCGACTGGCCGAAGGCGCTCTTTGCCGTCGCCCTGCTGTTCTCCATCTTCCAGATCGTCACCGCAGCCTTTCACCCGGTGTCGACCCAGGTATTGCGTGCGGTGCACGTTGGCTTTCTGCTGCTGCTGGTGTTCATCAGCTTTCCGGCGCTCGGCAAGGGCCGCCCGTGGCAACCGCTGGCCTGGCTGCTGGGCCTGGCCGGCATGGCCACGGCCATCTATCAGTGGTACTTCGAGGCGGACCTGATTCAACGTTCCGGTGACCTGACCACCGGCGACATGATCATCGGCCTGACCCTGATCGTGCTGGTGTTCGAAGCTGCGCGCCGGGTTATGGGCATCGCTCTGCCGATCATCTGCGCGTGCTTTCTCGCCTACGGCATGCTCGGCCAGTACCTGCCGGGCGATCTGATGCACCGCGGCTACGGCCTCGACCAGATCGTCAACCAGCTGTCGTTCGGCACCGAAGGTCTGTATGGCACCCCGACCTATGTGTCGGCGACCTACATCTTCCTGTTCATCCTGTTTGGCGCCTTCCTCGAGCAGGCCGGGATGATCAAGCTGTTCACCGACTTCGCCATGGGCCTGTTCGGCCATAAGGTCGGCGGCCCGGCCAAGGTGTCGGTGGTGTCCTCGGCGCTGATGGGCACCATCACCGGTTCCGGCGTGGCCAACGTGGTTACCACCGGCCAGTTCACTATCCCGCTGATGAAGCGTTTCGGTTATCGCCCGGCTTTCGCCGGTGGCGTCGAAGCGACCTCGTCGATGGGCAGCCAGATCATGCCGCCGATCATGGGCGCGGTGGCCTTCATCATGGCCGAGACCATCAACGTACCTTTCTTCGAAGTGGCCAAGGCCGCGCTGATCCCGGCGCTGCTGTACTTCGGCTCGGTGTTCTGGATGGTTCACCTAGAGGCCAAGCGCGCCAACCTGCGCGGTCTGCCCAAGGACGAATGCCCGAACCCGTGGAAGGCCGTGCGTGAGCGCTGGTTCCTGCTGATCCCGCTGTTCATCCTCATCTACCTGCTGTTCTCCGGCCGTACCCCGCTGTTCTCCGGTACCGTCGGCCTGGCGCTGACCGCCATGGTCATCCTCGGCTCGGCGATCATCCTGCGGGTGTCGTCGAAGGCCATGCGCTTTGCCTTCTGGATCGCCCTCGGCGTGCTCTGCGCCGGCTTCTTCCAGCTGGGTATCGGTGTGGTGTTCGGCGTCATCGCCGCGCTGGTGGCGATCTGCTGGTTCGTCAAAGGCGGCCGTGAAACCCTGACCCTGTGCCTGCACGCGCTGGTCGAAGGTGCGCGTCATGCCGTACCGGTCGGCATCGCCTGCGCCCTGGTCGGCGTGATCATCGGTGTGGTGTCGCTGACCGGGGTGGCCTCCACCTTCGCCGGCTACATCCTCGCCATCGGCCAGGACAACCTGTTCCTGTCGCTGGTGCTGACCATGCTCACCTGCCTGGTGCTGGGCATGGGCATTCCGACCATCCCCAACTACATCATCACCAGCTCGATCGCGGCGCCGGCACTGCTGGAACTGGGTGTACCGCTGATCGTCTCGCACATGTTCGTCTTCTACTTCGGCATCATGGCTGACCTCACGCCGCCGGTAGCGCTGGCCTGCTTCGCTGCAGCGCCGATCGCCAAGGAGCGTGGTCTGAAGATCAGCTTCTGGGCGGTACGTATCGCTGTCGCTGGCTTCGTCGTGCCGTTCATGGCGGTCTACTCGCCAGCGCTGATGCTGCAGGGCGATAGCCTGCTGGCGACGGTCTACGTCGGTCTCAAAGCGATGCTGGCCATCGGTATCTGGGGCGCCGTGTTCACCGGCTACCTGCAGGCCAAGCTGACCTGGTGGGAGCGTCTGCTGGGTCTGGCCGCCGGTGCGAGCCTGATTCTCGCCACCCCGATCAGTGACGAAATCGGCTTTGCCCTCAGTGCCATCTTCATCGCTCAGCACTTCTGGCGCGCCCGTCGCGCCGAGGCAGCGACGGCGTGATCGGCCTGTGCCTGGGGTTGGCCGGCGCGGTGTGGGCAGAGTTGCCCACGCCGTCCTTCACCCTGGCCTGGACGCACACCATCGAGAAGATTCGCTGGGAAGAGGATTACCGCGTCACCGCCGAGGGCCTGGTTCTCGGTGAGGCGCGGGTCAAGGGTTCCGGCGCCGGAATGGAAATTCCCGACGGCGCCGAACTGCGCAATGGCAGCTGGCACTACCAGCGTCAGCTACCGCCTTTGCAACCCCTGCGAGTCGGGCGTACGCCTGAGGCCGGGGATTACCAACTGTGTTTCAACCAGCGTTGTCGCCCGATGAGCGACTGGCTCGGCCCGCCAAAAGCAAGCCAGCCGGCGTTGGAACTCTGGAGCTGTGAGCTGAGCTCCCCCGCGGCTGACGCGGGTTAGGTTCGCCCGAGCGAATCCATGCTCCCGGCGCCACAAGTGCCGGCTGGAACTGTCCACAATCTGCTGCGCGTCGGTCCTGCTGCGTTAAAACAGGCGAGTAATGCTCATGTACAGCTCGTACACTGCGCTTCCTCGCCTGTTTCTGCCTTGCATGACTCTAGCTCGCGAGATCGTGAACAGCTCCAAAAAAGGAAACCCCCATGCGGCGCAAGCCTGTGGGGGTTTTGTTCATCCCGGGCCTGCAGGGCTATGCGCGCTACGAATCTTATGCGCTGATGAACTGTCCAAATCGCCGCGGGGCGTGACTCTTGTTGGAGTGACGGCTCGATGCCTTGGTCTCGCCGAGGCGCCGTCGGCTTGGCCTACTATCCGCTCAGGAGACCTGTGATGCGCATTCTTTATCGTACCGCTCTACCTCTTGCTCTCTGTCTGTCGCCCGTGGTGGCTAGCGCCGTAGAGCTGCAGCCCGGTGTCTGGGAGGTCAGCGCGCACAACATGCAAGTCGGCGGTCAGGCTATGCCGGGCATGGATCAGATCCTTGCGCAGATGCAGAACCTGCCGCCGGCGCAGCGTCAGATGATGGAAGGCATGATGGCCGAGCGCGGTGTGAAACTCGGTGCCGGTGGGGTGCAAATCTGCCTGACCGAAGAGCAGATCAAGTCGCAGGACATTCCCCTGCAGGACCCCAACTCTGGTTGTAACCAGCAGATCACCGAACGCAGCGGCAACCTGTGGAAATTCCGCTTCACCTGCCCGGATGCGCAAGGCGAAGGGGAAACCCGCTTCGTCAGCGACAAGGAGTTTACCACCCAGGTCAAAGGTACCTACAAGGGCCAGCCGAGCAGCATGGAGAGCCAAGCCCGCTGGATGGGGGCGGATTGCGCTACTCTCAAAGGAAACTGAGATACAACTGAATATGTAAATTATTCGTATTGACTTGGTAAGGTGCCTGCTGCGAGAATTTTGTCGCTAATTATTTGCATTTGCGATTGGCAAATGTCTGCCAGGGAGGCATTCGGCTGCGAAGGGACTGCCAGCGGTTATCGACAGCGCATCAGGAGATCCTCCCTTGTTCAGCAGAAAAACCCACCTGGCCGTGGCGATTGCGGCCGCCTGCAGTTTCAACCATGCCGTGGCCAGCGAGCAGGAGCAGCTCGAGCTCGATGCCCAGACCGTGGTCGGCGACAGTGCAGCGGCCGAGGTCGACAGCTACAAGTCCACGCCCAGCAGTGCTGCGACCAAGCTCGACCTGACCCCGCGGCAGACTCCGCAGTCGATTTCTACCCTGAGCAGCGCCCAGCTGCGCGACTTCAAGCTCACCAGCGTCAACGATGCGCTCAAGGCGGTGCCGGGCGTGCAGGTGCAGGAAGTCGAAACTGATCGTACCTACTACACCGCCCGCGGCTTCGACATCACCAACTTCCAGTACGACGGCATCGCCGTACCCTTCGTCTACGGCAATGTCGAAGGTGATCTGGACACCGCCATGTATGAACGAGTGGAGGTGATTCGCGGCGCCAACGGCCTGATGTCCGGTACCGGCAATCCCTCGGCGACGGTCAATTTCGTGCGCAAGCGACCCACGCTGGCCCCGCAGGCGCGCGTCGATCTGACGGCCGGCTCCTGGGACAAGCGGCGTATCGATACCGACGTATCCGGTGCGCTGACCGATGCCGGCAACATCCGCGGCCGCGTGGTGTACGCCAACGAAAACAAGAACTCCTACCTCGACCGCTACTCGCGTGAGAAGAACGTGTTCCATGGTGTGTTGGAGTTCGATCTGGATGACCGCACCCTCTTCACCCTCGGCCACACTTTGCAGACCAGCGACGCCAACTCGCCGATGTGGGGGGCGTTGCCGCTGGTCTATCAGGACGGTGGCAAGACCGACTATTCGCGCTCTACCAGCACCGCGACCGATTGGGCCTACTGGGACAATCAGGAAAACCGCACCTTTGCCGAGCTGGCGCACACCTTCGACAATGGCTGGCAGGCCAAGACAGTGGTCACCCGTGTCGAGAAGAAGAGCGATGGCTCGATGTTCTATGTCTACGGCACGCCGAACCGCCAGACGGGTGCGGGCCTGTATTCCTATCCGTCCGAATACAACGAAAAGAACAAGCAGCTGATCGTCGATCTGCAGGCCAGTGGCCCTTTCAATCTGGGCGGTCGTCAGCACGAAGCGGCTTTGGGCGGCAGCTGGTCACGCTCCGAGCTTGAGGATCTGTCCTGGTATGACTCCAGCACCGGCACCATGCTGCCGCCGCTGGAGCAGTGGACCGGCAATTATCCGAATCCCCTTAACGACAACGGTAGCAACGGCAGTGATTTCACCGACCGCATGAAGAGCGTCTACGGTGCTGCGCGCTGGAGCCTGACCGATGATTTGAGCCTGATCACTGGCGCTCGCGTGGTCGATGTGAAGAGCGATGGCACCAACTATGGCCTGGCCAAGTCGTCGAAGAACAGCGGTAAGGTGGTGCCTTACGCGGGCATCGTTTACGACATCACCGATCAGTATTCGGTTTACGCCAGCTATACCGAGATTTTTACGCCGCAGACCAAGAACGATGTGAGTGGCTCACGTCTGGCCCCCTTGGAGGGCGTGAACTACGAAGCCGGTATCAAGGGTGAACTGTTCGACGACAAGGTCAACGTTTCCCTGGCTGTGTTCCGTACCGAACAGGACAACTTCGCCGAGCAGGCCGGCATGAATGGTTCGGTGGCTTACTACCGTGCCATCGAAGGCCTGACCAGCGAAGGCTACGAGCTGGAGTTCTCTGGCGAACCGCTGGAGGGTCTGCAACTCAGCGCCGGTTATACCTTTGTCGACATCACCAATGCCGATGGCTCGCATGCGGTGACCTACTCGCCCAAGCACATGATCAAGACGGCTGCTACTTACCGCATCCCAGGTATGGAGAAGCTCAAGATCGGCGCCGCCGTGCGCTGGCAGGACGATATCAAGATCGCCGTGCCACTGACGGCCGATGACGGTTTCACTTCGATTGGCAGTGCCGACGCCAAGCAGAAGGCCTACGCCGTGGTCGACCTGATGGCCAGCTACGACATCGACCCGAACTGGAGCGTGTCGGCCAATCTCAACAACCTCACCGACGAGAAGTACCTGAACAGCCTGTACTGGACGCAGGCCTACTACGGTGCCCCACGTAACGTCAGCGCCACCCTGACCTGGAAATACTGACAGCCAGGGCCCCCCAAAGGGCGGCCCTGTCGTCGATGAGAGATTTCGATGCGCCCGATTTTGGTACTGCTGCACCGCTGGTGCGGCCTGTTCATTGCCCTGTTCCTGTTCACCGCCGGCTTGACCGGCGCTGTCATTTCCTGGGATCACGAACTGGACGAATGGCTCAACCCGCAGCTGTTCGACGCGCAAAGCGCAGGGCCGGCGCAGGACCCGCTGCAGCTTGTGGATGCCCTGGAAGCACGCGACCCACGTTTGCAGGTGAGCTTCATGCCGCTGGCGCTGGAGCCTGGCCATGCGCTGGGGGTCTTCGTCGACCCGCGTATCGATCCGGCTACCGGCAAGGCCTACGAGTTAGGCTTCAATCAGCTGGGCATCGACCCGGCGAACGGCGATGTCCAGGGTCAGCGCGAGTGGGGAGCGATCTCCCTGAGCCGGGAGAACCTGCTGCCGTTTCTCTACAAGCTGCACTACAGCCTGCACATCCCGGATGGCTTCGGTATCGAGCTGGGCGTGCTGTTCTTCGGCATCGTCGCCATCGTCTGGTGCCTCGATTGTCTGGTCGCGCTGTGGCTGTCGTTCCCCAACCTGCGTAGCTGGCGCAAGTCGTTCGCCTTCCGCTGGCGTCAGGGCGGCTACAAGCTCAACTTCGACCTGCACCGCTCCGGCGGCGTGTGGATCTGGCTGCTGCTGCTGATCCTCGCTGTCACCTCGGTATCGATGAACCTCGAACGCCAGGTGGTGCGTCCGCTGGTGGAGCTTTTCTCGCCGCTGACGCCAAGCCCTTTCGCCAGTCGCACACCGGTGACCCTGGACGAGCAGATCGTGCCGCAGATCGACCGCCGCCAGGCCATCGCCATTGCCGACGCAGAAGCGCGGCGGCTGGGGTGGCAGGCGCCTGCCGCCGGGCTGTTCCACTCGGCGGAGTTCGGTGTCTACGGCGTCGGCTTCTACGAGTTGGGCGATGACCATGGCGATGCCGGGCTGGGCAATCCCTGGATCTACGTCGACAGCCGCAGTGGCGAACTGGCCGGTGCGCATGTGCCGGGCACCGGCAGTGCCGGGGATATCTTCCTGCAGGCGCAATTCCCGCTGCACTCCGGGCGCATCATCGGTTTGTCGGGGCGGATTCTGGTGTCGTTGCTGGGCCTGGCTGTTGCGGCCTTGTCCGTGACCGGCGTGGTGATCTGGGCCAGGAAGCGTCGTTCGCGCGTGCTCGCCGAACAGCGCTTGCGCAGCGGCTCACAAGCCGTGGCGTAAACGCAGCGCTGCGACCTGATCGGCTCGCTCCGTGAGGAAGCGATTGAACGCCTCGATCAGCTCGGGGTGGTTGATGCTCGACAGGTAGTAGTGATCCTCCACATGCGGCAGCTCCGGGTCGAACACCAGGCTATCGGGCGCCATGCGCATCTGCCGGAGTTGGTGAGCCACGACCTTGGGGTTGAGGTAGACCGCGTCAACGCGGTCACTGGCGGCCATGCGCAGCAACGAGTCGATCTGGTTGGCCTGGATCAGGCGGATTTTTCCGGCGCGAATGTCCGCCAGGTAGGGCCAGGGCGTAAAGCCGTTCTGTGTGCCGAGCAGTTCGATGCGTTGCTGGCCCTGCCCGAGGTACCGCGGCTTGACCAGCATGCCGTCGACATAAGGCGCTGCCGGGTGGCTGTAGTGGATGTCGTGGCCGGCTTTCTGGTCGGCATTCCATTGCGGGTGATCGGGGAACTTGAGGTCGACCCGGCCGGACAGGAAATCGCCGAGCAGCCGTCGGACCGGCAGCGGTGTGTAGACGAAGCGATAGCCATACTCGGCGGCGAATGCGTCCAGCAGGTCGCGGGCGTAGCCGCGGTACTCACCGTTCTCCACGTCGGAATACGGTTGATAGGGCTGAAGTTCGACGCCGACGCGAATGTCCTCCTGCGCGGCGACGGGCAGGGCGAGCAGGCAGAGCAGCAGGGCAAAGCACTTGGTCATGGTAGGCAGGGTCTCGCTGACAGCTAACAGCGGCTGGCAACCTAACCATAGCTGCGCCTTAGAGAATCGGCGAGATCAGCCTTGCTACGCGCATGCCCAGTTGTTGCAGGCGGTGCAGGTTGCGCCGGTCGGCGTTGACCAGCTCGCGCGAGCGGCTGAAGTCGTCTTCCAGCATGGCGGCGACCTGAGCGTTGAAGCCCTCGTCGAAGGTCAGCAGGCTGACCTCGAAATTCAGGCGGAAGGAACGGTTATCCAGGTTGGCGCTGCCCAGCATGCTGACATCGTGATCGATCAGCAAAGCCTTCTGGTGCAGAAAGCCCGGCTGGTAGCGAAAGATGCGCACGCCTGCGCGCAAGGCTTCGAAGGCGTACAGGCTGGAGGCGGCGTAGACGATGCGATGGTCCGGGCGTGCCGGCAGCAGCAGGCGCACGTCGACGCCGCGCATCACTGCCAGGCGCAGTGCGGCGAACAGCGCCTCGTCGGGCACGAAGTAGGGGCTGCTCAGCCAGATCCGCTCGCGCGCCGCATGAATCGCCTCGACGAACAGCAGCGAGCAGGTTTCCTGCGGGTCGGCCGGGCCGCTGGCGACCACCTGGCAGAGCAGGCCGGGTTCATCCTGCTTGCTCGGCATCAGCAGCGGTGGCAGGCGCTTGCAGGCCCAGTACCAGTCTTCGGCGAAAGCTTCCTGCAGGCTGGCCACCACCGGGCCGCGCACCTCGACATGGGTGTCGCGCCAGGGCGCCAGCGGCGGCTTCTGCCCGAGGTATTCGATGCCGACGTTGAGTCCGCCGAGAAAGCCGATCTCACCGTCGACCACGACGATCTTGCGGTGGTTGCGAAAATTCAGCTGAAAGCGATTGAGCAGCCCGGAGCGTGTGGGGAAGGCGTGTATCTGTACGCCACCGCGGCGCAGGCGGTCGATGAAGGCGGCTGATAACGAATGGCTGCCGACACCGTCATACAGCACATGCACCTGTACGCCAGCGGCGGCGCGCTCCAGCAGTACGTCTTGCAGGCGGCGGCCGAGGCGGTCGTCGCGAATGATGAAGAACTGCAGCAGGATCACCTGCTGGGCGCCGGCCAGGGCGTTGAAGATCGCCGCGAAGGTGGCCTCGCCATCGATCAGCAAGTCGACGCGGTTGCCGGTCAGGCCGGGCAAGTGCGACAGGCGTGGCAGGGCTCGTACGCGGTCGTAGGCGGGCGACAGGTGCGCGGCCTTGGCTTCCTCGACCCAGGGGCGCCAGTCCTGCTCGGCCATGGCGTGGTGCATTTCCTTGTCGGCCTGACGCCGCGCCTTGACGTAGGCATCGAAGCGACTGCGGCCGAACACCAGGTACGGCAGCAGCGTCAGGTAGGGCATGAAGAACAGCGACAGGCCCCAGGCCAGCGCACCCTGGGCGGTGCGCACGGTGAGCACGGCGTGGATCGCGGCCAGTACGCCAAGGGCGTGAATGGTGGCGATCAGGTAGGCGAACAAGTGGGGAATGCCGAAATCGGCAGGCATGCAGGCTCTTCCTTTCACAGGCTGTGTGCAACTGACTACGGCGGTTTCAGGGCGTTCTGCGTACATCCTGCCACGCTGTGTCCTGGTGTGGCAGTGCCGGGCAAATTGCCAGCTTACAGGGAATTATTCGGGACTCTCATGTGTCTGTGAGTCTGAGTGAGCGGAATTCATGTGTTACCCTTTCCGGTTCGACCACGTCTGTGGGTCGTCTTTAATTGGAGGAGGGCATCCGTCCTGTTCACGCTCGTCTAGCGAGTCAAACGCATCAAGGAGCACGCCACGTATGGGAAACGTCCCTTCGCATGACACGACCCCGCCATCCGCAGCGGAAACCCACGAAGGCATCCCGGCACCGTCCGGTGAGGCCAATCTGATCGACACCGATTACGTCATCGGTCAGGACAACATCAAAGGGCAATTCGTTTTCGCCCTCGACATCCACGGCAAGGTCTTCACCATCTCCGCGCTGGTCGCGGTGATCTTCGTGATCCTCGCCCTGGCTCTGCAGAACCAGATCGAGCCGCTGTTCAGCGGCTTGCGCGACTGGCTCACCCACCACATGGCCTGGTTCTTCATCGGGGCCGCCAACATCTTCGTCGTCCTCTGTGTCGGCCTGATCCTGTCGCCACTGGGCAAGGTACGCCTCGGCGGCAAGGACGCGACGCCCGACTACACCTACATGGGCTGGTTCTCCATGCTGTTCGCCGCCGGTATGGGTATCGGCCTGATGTTCTACGGCGTGTCCGAGCCCATGTCGCACTACAGCGCGGCGATGGGTGGTATCACCGTCGGTGAGGATGGCGTGCGTACCGACTGGGCACCGCTTGGCGGCGCTGCCGGCAACGCAGAAGAAGCCGTGCGTCTGGGCATGGCTGCGACCATCTTCCACTGGGGCCTGCACCCGTGGGCGATCTACGCCATCGTCGCATTGGCACTGGCGTTGTTCTCGTTCAACAAGGGCCTGCCGCTGTCGATCCGTTCGATCTTCTACCCGATACTCGGTGAGCGCGTCTGGGGTTGGCCAGGGCATATCGTCGACATCCTTGCGGTGTTCGCCACCCTGTTCGGCCTGGTCACCTCGCTGGGGCTTGGCGCGGAGCAGGCGGCTGCGGGTGTGGAGTACCTGTTCGGCATCCCGGCGACGGACACCACCAAGGTGCTGCTGATCATCGCCATCACCCTGATCGCCCTGGCTTCGGTAGTTGCCGGTCTCGACAAGGGCGTCAAGCGCCTGTCGGAAATCAACATGGGCCTGGCCATGGCCCTGTTGTTGTTCATCATCATCGCCGGGCCGACCCTGGTGATCTTCACCGACTTCTTCAAGAACCTCGGCGCTTACCTGCAGTACCTGCCGGCGCTGTCCAATCCGGTCGGCCGTGAAGATGCCAACTTCAGCCAGGGCTGGACCGCCTTCTACTGGGCCTGGTGGATCAGCTGGTCGCCGTTCGTCGGCATGTTCATCGCCCGTGTCAGTCGTGGTCGCAGCGTGCGTGAGTTCCTTGTCGCCGTGCTGCTGGTGCCGTCGCTGGTGTCGGTGCTGTGGATGACTGCCTTCGGTGGTACCGCCATCAACCAGCTGCTGGTCGATGGTTTCACCGGTGCGCAGGAAGCCGGCCTGGAGCTGAAGCTGTTCAGCATGCTCGGTGAAATGCCGCTGACCGGTATCACCTCGTTCATCGGCATCGTGCTGGTGGTGGTGTTCTTCATCACCTCGTCGGACTCGGGCTCCCTGGTGATCGACACCATCACCGCCGGCGGCAAGGTCAACGCACCGGTACCGCAGCGCGTATTCTGGGCCAGCATCGAAGGCGTGATCGCCATCGCCCTGCTGCTCGGCGGCGGTCTGGTGGCGCTGCAGGCCATGGCTGTGTCGACGGGCCTGCCGTTCACCATCGTGCTGCTGGTGGGCTGTATTTCCATCGTCAAAGGCCTGATGAGCGAGCCGCGTTAAGCGACGAACGACCCTCTCCCATGGACGGGAGCGGGTCGTTCCGGCCATAAATGAAAACGCCGCGAACCTGTCAGGGTTCGCGGCGTTTTTGTTTGTGGCGCTAGTGCATCAGCACTCGATGATATTTACCGCCAGGCCGCCACGGGCGGTTTCCTTGTACTTGGTCAGCATGTCCGCGCCGGTCTCGCGCATGGTCTTGATTACCTTGTCCAGGCTCACGTAGTGCGAGCCGTCGCCGTACAGCGCCATGCGCGCGGCGTTGATGGCCTTCACCGAGGCGATGGCGTTGCGCTCGATGCAGGGGATCTGCACCAGGCCGCCGACCGGGTCGCAGGTCAGGCCCAGGTGGTGCTCCATGCCGATTTCCGCCGCGTTCTCGACCTGCTCCGGGGTGCCGCCCAGCACCGCACACAGCGCACCGGCCGCCATCGAACAGGCCACGCCCACTTCACCCTGGCAACCGACTTCTGCGCCGCTGATCGAGGCGTTTTCCTTGTACAGGATGCCGATGGCGCCGGCGGTGAGCAGGAAATCGATGATGCCGCGGTCGCTGGCGCCGGAAATGGCGTTGGCGTAGTAGTGCAGCACGGCCGGGATGATGCCGGCGGCGCCGTTGGTGGGCGCGGTGACCACGCGGCCACCGGCGGCATTCTCCTCGTTCACCGCCAGGGCCCAGAGGTTGACCCAGTCGAGCATGCGCAGCGGGTCTTCCAGATAGCTGCGCTGGAAGCCGCCCAACTTGCGCGCCAGGATCGCGGCACGGCGACGTACCTTGAAGCCGCCCGGCAGAATACCTTCGGTGCGGCAGCCACGGTCGACGCAGGCCTGCATCACCTTCCAGATTTCCAGCAGGCCGGCATCGGTCTCTTCGTCGCTGCGCCAGTGACGTTCATTGCGGCGCATCACCTCGGCAATGCCGATGCCGTTCTCGCGCGCCAGGCGCAGCAGGTCGGCACCACTGGTGAACGGCAGCGGCAGGCTGGTGGCATCCGGGGCGATGACCTTGTGCTTGGAGCCGTCGGCGAGGATCGCCTCGCTGACCACGAAGCCGCCACCCACCGAGTAATAAGTGGCCTCGTGCACCTGAATGCCGGCGGCATCGAAGGCGGCGAAGCGCAGGCCGTTGGCATGCAGCGGCAGCGCCTTGCGGAACATCTTCAGGTCGGCCTTCTCGTCGAAGGCGACGGCGTGCTTGCCGGCCAGGACGATGCGCTTGTCGCGGCGGATGGCCTCGATGTAGCCCGGCACCTGGTCCACGTCGACGGTGTCCGGCTCATGGCCGCTGAGACCGAGCAGCACCGCCTTGTCACTGCCGTGGCCCTTGCCGGTGGCGCCCAGCGAGCCGTACAGCTCGGCGGCGACGCGGGTCACCTGCGGCATGTGATCGTGATTCTCCAGCGCGTGGGTGAACAGCGCGGCCGCGCGCATCGGGCCGACGGTGTGGGAACTGGAGGGGCCGATACCGACTTTGAACAGGTCGAAAACGCTGATAGCCATGGCGAGATTCTTCTTCTGTGGGCACGGCTGAAAACCCGGTTTTCAGCGATGCCTGTATGTGGGTGAACCACGCGCCCGGTTCAGCGCGTGTGGATATCTCTATCTAAGGCCGGCCATATCATTATGTATACTGATTTATTTTTAACCTATTCGTTAGCGACCCTTAACTATTGAGATCGCGTCATGGACATCACCCGCCTGCGCACCCTGCGTGAACTGGCCCGTTGCCGCACCATGGCCGCCGCTGCCGAGTCGCTGCACCTGACGCCCTCGGCGGTTTCGCAGCAGGTGTCCCAGCTCGAACGCGAAGCGGACATGGCGCTGATCGAACGACGCGGGCGCGGCGTGGTGCTGACCCCGGCCGGCGAGCGCCTGGTGGCGCATGTCGAGCGCATCCTCATGGTGCTCGACGAAGCGCGCTCGGAGCTGGCGCTGCTGCGCGGCGAAATCGCCGGTGAATTGCGTGTGGCGGCTTTCCCCTCGATTGCCGTGGCGGTGATCGCGGAAACCTTGCGTGCGTTGCGCAGCGCCTACCCGCGGCTGAACGTGGTGGTATTGGAACTGGAACCGCAGGAAAGCCTCAGCGCCCTCGGCGCCTGGCAGATCGACGTGGCGGTGATCGACGACCTCGCCGTGCAGCCCGACGAAAACCGCGAGAACTACGCGCTGATTCCCCTGACTCAGGACCAGCTGCACGTGCTGCTGCCCATCGACCATGCCCTGGCCCGGCGCGACAGCCTGACCATCGCCGAGCTGCGCGACGAAGCCTGGGCGCTGGATTCCACCGGCAGCTCGTTCGGCGAATTCATCACCAACCTGTGCCGCCGTTCGGGTTATGCGCCGCGCATCAATGCCCACTGCGCCGGCTTCGAGATGGTCGCGGCCATGGTCGCCTCAGGCAACTCCATCTCCATTGTTTCCGGCCTGCGCCTGGTGCGAACGCTACCCGGCGTCACCGCCGTGCCGCTGCTGCCGGCTATCCAGCGCGGCGTCTTTCTCGCCTACCGCAAGGGCGAGCGCGATCACCCGGCGGTGAACGTGTTTCTCGACGAGGCGGTGTATACCGCAGACAAGGTGCTGGGTTAGCCCGCTCGTGTGATAGGGGCTTTAGCCGCGATGCTCTTGGCTTTTCGATGGGGCCCACATCATCCGTCTAACCGACTTTTACTCCACGGGCGCGAGAGGCTCTTGAGCCGTTTCAGCCTCCAACTTCGCCCTGTCAGCTTTGCTGATGTACTTGGGTTTGCTGCTTTTGGGCGCGAGCTTGGCATTGGCCTTCTTGGCATGGGCTTCGAGTAGTTGTTTGATCTTCTTGCGGCGATTCATGGGCGTGTGTCTGCGCTGTTATAGATTGAAGGTGTTGCCGGTAGTACCCACGCTCTGCGGGGGGATCGCCGTATAAGATGCTGTGCGTCGGAGTCTGTCGTCTGATCTGAGAGGCCGGCCGTGTGAAGGGTCAGGGCGCACTCGAGGGACTACGGACGTAGTAGTTGTCGAATTCGCCTTGTTCCACAAGCTGGAAGCCATGGCGGGTGTAGAACTCATTGGACTCGCTCTCCCGCAACGCACCGACTTTGACCGGCTTTTGCAGTGACTCGGCTTGACTGAACACGGACTGCAAGACCTGGGCGCCGATGCCAAGGCGTTGATGCTCAGGTCTGACGTACAAGTGATCGAGCAATAGGTACGGCTCTTGGAGCTTTGTGACGACAAACCCGACGCGCTTGCCGGCGACGACGATGTGCCTTGTGCTCTCGGGCGAGAAGCCGGCAAGAAAGCGCTCTCTTGCGCGCGCTGGATCGAACCGTCCGATGCGCTCCAGGCTCTCGCGCATGGCTTCGATGCGGATGGCGACGAGCGCTTCGAAATCGGATTGTATTGCAGGCTCAAGGTTGACGCGCGGTCGCTTCTGAGACACGAGCTTCTGGTTCCTGTGTGTTCTAACAGTGATTAGATTGAAGGCGGCATCAATCCGATAATTGAGCGCTCTATTTAGCTCCGTATCATTGCGCTACGCCTGACGCGAAAGGCTTTCGAAGCTTAACCTTATCTCGGGATGACTGGCCGGGCAGAGTGTTTGCCTGACTTCCACTTTTGCCCTCCCGCTCTGACGGGGGCATACACGCATGCCCTGTATCAATCAGCCCCAGACCGCCCCCACTGGCGTATGCCCCGGATAGTGCCTCGCCACCTGCGCCTGCAGCAGCTCGCCACAGGCCAACGCATCGGTCAGCGCATGGTGCGCCGAGTACAGCGGTAGGCCGTAGCGCAGGCGGCTGTCGGCCAGGCGGATGGAAATGGGCTCGCGGCCGCGCAGGCGGTCCCACCAGCTTACGGTGCGCTTGGGGTGCAGGCGGGCTTCCAGTTCCATTGTGTCGATGGTGGGGAAGATCAGCCCTTCGCCGAGGTGCTGGCGCACGGCCTGGTCGAGGAAGCTGCGTTCGATATTGCGGTAGTGCACCACCACCACCTTGCCGGCCAGGGCTTCCAGCAGCTCTTCGAGCACGCTGGCCAGGCGTGGGGCGTGGCGGATGTCGCTGTGGGTGATGTGGTGGAAGGTGACTGATTCGGCACTCAACTCGCTGGTGGGTTTGACCACCCAATAACGGGCTTCTGCGCAGCGGATGCGTTGCAGGCTCAGTGGCACCAGGCCAAGGCTGACGATGGCGTGTTCACGTGGGTCGAGGCCGGTGGTTTCCACATCCAGTGCTACCAGCGGCACTTCCGCCAATGGCGTATCGGCGGCGACGCAGCCGGCGCTGTAGAAGGCGCGCAGGCGTGGGTCGCGGCTGCTGTCGGCGAGGCTGGCGAACAGTTGCGGCCAGTCCTGGGCCGCGCGCTCACTCATCGCGTGCGGCTCGCCGGTTGCGCCGGGTAGCGAAAGCGCAGGAATTTCTGCGCGTTGCTGATCACCTGGAAGGCTTCCTTGAGGTGCTGGCGTTCGCTGGCGCTGAACTGTTCCGGCTCGATGTAGTTGCTCGGCGCGTTGCCGGCCTCGACTTCACGGGCCTGGTGGCGCACGCGTACCAGGCTGAGAAACTCGAAGGCATAGCGCAGGTGCTCCAGCGCTTCCTTAGGCAGTAGTTTGGTGGCGGCGATGGCGTCGAGACGATCCAGTGAGTTCTGCGCCTTGGAGCCACAGGCCAGGGCGTGCACGCGGATCAGGTCGGTGAGCGGCGCGGTGCCACGGCCCTTGAGGTTGATGATGTTGCGGTGGCGGCCGTCGGTTTCCATCACGAAAGTGCGGAAGAAGCCCAGCGGCGGCGTGCGGTTGAGTGCATTGCGCGCCAGCGCGGCGAGGAAGGCAGGGCTGGCGCTGGCTTTTGCGGCAAGCAGGTCCTTGAGGTTCTCCACCAGCTCGGTTTCGCCGTAGAGGCCGTCGAGGTCGAAGAAGATGCTGGCGTTGAGCAGGGTTTCCGGGTTGGGCCGCTCGATCCATTCGCTGAAGTATTGCCGCCACACCTTCAGCGGCTGTCGCCACTTGGGGTTGGTGGCCATGATGCCGCCCTTGCAGTAGCTGTAGCCGCAGGCGGCCAGGCCGTCGCTGACGAACTGCGCCAGTTCGGCGAAGTAGGCGTCGTGTTCGTCCGCATCGAAGCTATCGTCGAGCACCAGGGCGTTGTCCTGGTCGGTGAGCAGCAGTTGCTCGTCGCGGGCCATGGAGCCGGCGACCATGAAACAGTAAGGCACCGGCGGCGGGCCGAGTGTCTGTTCGGCCAACTCCAGCAGGCGCTGGCTGAAGGCGCGGCCGATGCCGCTCATGGCGCTGCCGACCATATGTGCGCTGGCATCGTCGGCGACCATGCGTACGAAGGTGGCGCGCAGGTCCGGCAGCAGGCTCTTGAGCCCCTCCACCGAGGTCTTGTTGAAGATGCCGTTGACCAAGTACAGGCTGCTGCGCGACTCGTAGCGGATGATGTCGGCCAACGCCACCACGCCCACTGGGCGGCGGCGATGCAGCACCGGCAGGTGGTGGATGTTGTTGCGCAGCATGCACAACATGGCCTCGAACACTGAGTCGTCGGCCTGCAGGGTGATCGGGTTGGGCGTCATGATCTGGCTGACCGGTGTGTCGCTGGCCAGACCAGCGGCGACCACGCGGGTGCGCAGGTCGCGGTCGGTGAGGATGCCGGCCATCACCTGGTTCTGCTGCTCGGCGACGTCCACCTGGTTCGGGTCGGGCCAGCGCGTGCCGGGGTCGACGACGATCACCGAGGACACGCTGTGTTCGGTCATCACCTGCGCCACCTGCTGGATCGGTGTATCCAGCGGCACGCTGACCGCGCCGCGTGAGATCAGCTTGCGCACCTTGATCTTCATCAGCTCACTGGCCTTGCCGTGGCTGTCTTCGAGGGCGGACTTGAGCCGCGACTGGCCTTCGGCTTCGACGAAGTCGGCAAAACTGTCGAACTGGTCGCAGAGCTGTTGAAACAGGGGGCCCGGTATGAAGTAGATCAGGCAATCTTCCAGTGCCGTGGCGCCCAGGCGCACCTTGTTGCCGCGCAGCAACCCGGCCTGGCCGAAGATGTCGCCTTCGGTCAGGCGGTTGTGCAGTTCGCCGCCTCGCCGGTGGATTTCCACCGCGCCGCTGCGTACGTAATGCAGCTCGTGGATCGGCGCAGCGACGGCGAGGATTTCACTGCCGGCCTTGAAGTAGCCCACTTGCACCTGGCGGGCGATCTCGTCGAGAGTCTGCTCCGGCAGAGTGTCGAAAGGGGCGAAGCGATTCAGGTGGTCGCGGATCTCGATCAACTCGATCTGCATGCGTGCCTCGCTGGCTGGCTGGCACTACAGGATACGGGCTGCCACGATGTCAGTGCAAAGCGGGCGGCCGCGGGCCAAACAAGGAGAGGCTATGCAGGTTTCAGGATTTTGGTGGCTGGCGGGCGCGCTGCTGGTGCTCGGCGGCGCCGTGGTTTTCTACTACAACCGCCTGGTATTCAACCGCCACCGCGTGGCTGAGGCCGCCAGCGGCATCGATGTGCAGCTCAAGCGCCGCTCCAGCCTGATTCCAGTGCTGGTGGAGTGCGTGCGGCAGTACATGAGCTACGAGCAGAGCACGCTGCAGGCGTTGGTGCAGGAGCGCATGCGCGCGGTGCAACTGGCGGATTCGCCGCTGGCCCAACGTGCGC
Source organism: Pseudomonas sp. zfem001 (assembly GCF_032621725.1). Lineage (NCBI taxonomy): Bacteria > Pseudomonadati > Pseudomonadota > Gammaproteobacteria > Pseudomonadales > Pseudomonadaceae > Pseudomonas > Pseudomonas sp. zfem001. The sequence goes on from NZ_JAVYJI010000004.1 coordinate 299,463, forward strand.
CGGTAGAGACGCTGCTCAGTCATCAGCTACGCCAGCTGTTTGTGCTGGTTGAGGATTATCCGGAGCTCAAGGCTGACAGCCAGTTTCGTGAGCTGCAGGGCAACATCAGCGAGGTCGAGAACCATATCCAGATGGCTCGGCGTTACTACAACGGCGCGGTGCGTGAGCTGAACGTACTGGTCGAGTCGGTGCCGAGCAATCTGGTGGCTCGGCTGTTCGCTTTTACCCAGGCCGAATATTTCACCCTGGATGACCCGCGTGAAGGCCAGTCGCCGAAGATGGAGTTCTGAGCATGCAAGGATGGTTGCGTGGCCTGTTGCTTAGCTGTTTTCTGCTGCCCGGCCTGGTGTTGGCGCAGGAGGCGATCGAAGATTTTGCCGTCACCCTGCAGGTCGAGGCTGACGGCAATCTGCTGGTAACCGAGCGCATTACCGTACGCGCCGAGGGCCAGGATATTCGTCGCGGCATATACCGCGATCTGCCGGTCAGCTATGCGCTACCGATGGGGTTGGAGCAAAGCAGCCCGATCACCCTGCTGAGCGTGACCCGCGACGGCCGTAAGGAACATGTGCGCACCGAGCGCAATGGCGCCTGGGTGCGCTATTACCTCGGCTCGGCTAGCGTCCTGCTCGAGCCGGGGCGTTATAGCTACGAATTGCGCTATCGAGTCGAGCGGACGTTGTTGCATCACGCCGACAGTGACGAGCTGTACTGGAACGTCACCGGCAACGGCTGGCTATTCCCCATCCGCCAGGCCTCGGTGGAGGTGCGCCTGCCAGCGGGGGCGCGCATCGGCCAGTTTGCTGCGTATACCGGAGCCCAGGGCGATCAGGGCCAGGACTTCCGGGTACTCGAACGGCGCGATGACTACCTGCGCCTGGCCACCACCGAGACGCTGCCGGCCTATCACGGCCTGACCGTGGCCTTGGACTGGCAGGCAGGGCTGGTACCGCGGCCTGGCCTGCTGCAAAACGCCAGTCGCGCCATGCTGGATAACCTGGGCGTGGGCATCGGTGCCGTGTTGCTGATCGGCCTGCTGCTGTTCTACCTGCGCGCCTGGAAGCGTGTCGGCCGCGACCCGCGCAAGGGCGTGATCATCCCGCTGTTCGAGGGCCCGCAGGGCATGAGTGCGGTGCAGGCGGGCTATCTCTGGCATCGCGGGTTGCGCGGCGCTTTTGGCGAGGCGCGCGCCTTCAGCGTGTGGCTCACCGACATGGCCATCCGCAAGCATCTGCATATCGAGGACAAGCCGCACGGCGGCGGCTTCAGCCTGGCCCGCGACCAGGGCGCGGGCAGTGACATGAGCGAGCTGGATCGCGACCTGCGCAAACGTCTGTTTCCGGCCAACAAGATTGGTATTGCGCTGATCATCGGCACTCAGTACGAGCCCCGTCTGGCGGATGCGGTGGCCGGGCTGAGCAGCCAGCTTGGCGAGCAGGGCAAGGCCTGGTTTGCCAACAACCGTGGCATCTGGGCTTTGGGGTTGGTGTGGGCCGCATTGGCATGTGCCGCAACGGTGCTCTTGAGTGGCCAGGGCGAAGATGAGTGGGCCACAGGTCTGGCCGGACTGGTGTTCAGCCTGGGCTTTGGCGTGCCGGCACTGGTCGTGTTCAACATGGCCCGCCATCAGCCCAGCTTCGGTAAGCAGATGGGGCTGTATCTGGTCGCGCTGATGTTCGGCTGGCCAGTGCCGGTAGGGCTGATGATGATCTCAGCGTCGGTGTCCGTACCAGCGTTGCTGCTGATCGTCGCCTATGTCGCACTGGTGCTGGCGTTCTATTACCTGTTGCCGGCGCCAACCCTGGAGGGGCGACACCTGCTCGATGCGCTGGAAGGCTATCGCGACTACCTGCAACTGGCCGAGAGCGACGTTCTGGCGCTGGCGGGTGATGCGCCGGCGATGAGCATCGCCCTGTACGAACGCCATCTGCCCTTCGCCATGGCCCTGGGCGTCGAGGACAAGTGGAGCGCGCGCTTCAGCGCGGCACTGGCCAGCGGCCTGATCGACCCCGAGCAGCGCGATTATCAGCCGACCTGGTATCACAGTCGCAGTAGCTACAGTTCCCCGCAAGCGATGAGCAGTGCCCTGGCGGCCGGCCTCAGCAGCGCTACGGCGTTGGCGTCGACGCCCCCGCAGTCGAGCAGCTCTTCGGGAGGCGGTGGTGGTGGATCTTCCGGTGGCGGCTCTTCCGGCGGTGGCGGCGGAGGAGGCGGCGGCGGGGGTTGGTAAGTCCGGTTCGTCAGCCGCCATGTTCCTGTAGGCAAGCCCTCTATTATCGGGGGCATGATCCTTATTCTTGATATGTTATAAAGTATCTTTACTGAGTCGCCATCTCTGCCGACGGCTCACTTCATATCGAGAATAAGAGTACCCATGAAGACCGCACTGAACCCTAGGCATTCGCTTCTGGCGGGAGCGATTGCCTTCTGCGCCGCAGCGGCGCAGGCCGAACCGCTGGAACTTGAAACCAGCGAGGTGATTGGTAGCCGCGAGCAGGGCTATCGCGCCACCACCGCACCAACGGCGAACAAGAGCCTGACGCCGGTGAAGGAAACGCCGTTCTCGATCCAGACTGTGACGCGTGAGCTGATTGAGGATCGTGGTGTAACAACCTTCGGTGAGGCCATTCGCACGGTGCCGGGCATCACCAATCAGGTTGGTTTCGGTGGCGTCAATGATCGCTTCAGGCTGCGCGGTTTCGGTACCGAGAGCAATCTGAAGAACGGCATTCGCCGCTCCAACTTCGTGGCCATCGATGATCTGGTCAACATCGAGCAGATCGAGGTACTTAAGGGGCCGGCATCGGCCCTCTACGGGCGTTTCGAGCCAGGCGGAGTGGTCAATATGGTGACCAAGAAACCGCAGGCCGAGCAGAGCACGCGTATCGACGTCAGTGCCGGGCGCTATGACTTCTATCGCTCGACGCTGGACAGCACCGGGCCGTTGTCCGACACCCTCGGTTATCGGCTGACAGCGTCCTGGCAGGACAACGGCAGCTTCCGCGATTTCGTCGACAACGAAAGCACCTTCATCTCGCCGGTGCTGACCTGGCAGCTGGCGCCGGAAACCTTGCTGACCTTCGAGTTCGAATATGCGCGCAAGGTCGCCGACATGGATCGCGGCTTCGGCAACAACCCGCTGTATCTGCAGGCGCCCATCGAGCGCAACTTCGCCGAGCCGCACACCCGCGCCAGCGCCATCAGCAAGCTGGCCTCGGTCACCCTGGATCACGCGCTGAATGACGACTGGGATCTGCATGCGGCGATCCAGGCTTCCGATGCGCGGCTGGATGCTTACTGGTATTCCTACGGCTTCTTCAATGGCGGAATCGGCGGCACGCCGGACAACCCCACCGTCTCGAGGCGCCCGCAGCTCAACCATGATCGACAGATCGACGTCACCGCCCTGGCCGAGGTCAGTCGCTACCTGCGCACGGGGGCGATCAACCACCGCGTGCTGTTCGGCACTGAATACAGCCGCGACTGGTGGGATTACGACGCGGCGGCCGGCACGACCAGCACCATCGACTTCAACAATCCGGTCTACGGTAAGCCGCCTTCGGCGCTGACGCCGGCGGGTGAAGGACGCTTCATCAACGACTCCTGGGCGCTGTACGCGCAGGACGAGATGAGCTTTGGTGAGGCCGAGCGTTGGCGTCTGTTGCTGGGTGGGCGTTACGACCATATCGAGGCGTCGGCCATCGATGACTTCTACGGGCTCGACAAGCCGTCGGAGAAGAGTTTCAGCGAGTTCTCGCCGCGGGTCGGGATTACCTGGACGCCAGTCGATGCGGTTTCGTTCTACGCCAGCTGGTCGCGCTCGATGCGCACCGAACTGAACAACGGCATCCTGCGCGATGGCGTTATCCCCTCGCCGGTCAAGGGCGAGCAGTACGAGACCGGGGTCAAGCTCAGCCTGCTGGGCGGGCGCCTGACGCCGACCCTGGCGTACTTCGACATTCGCCGCAAGGACGGCCTGGTGTCGGACCCCAACGATCCAACCTTCACCTACAGCATTCAGGTCGGCGAGCAGCGCAGCAAGGGCTGGGAGCTCGACCTGCCGTTCATGATCACGCCGCGCTGGCGCATGCTGGCCAGCTACACGCGCCTCAAGGCCTACATCAGCGACGACACCGATGCCGGTATGGAGGGCAATCTCCTGGCCAACGCACCGCGCACCAACGCCAGCCTGTGGACAACCTACGACCTATGGGGCATCGCCGAGGGCGTCAGCTTGGGCATAGGTGCCAACTACGTGGGCGAGCGCGAAGCCAATAACGCTAACGCCTTCACCCTGCCGTCCTACACCCGCTGGGATGCCAATATCAGCTACAAGTTCGGTCAGGCGCAGCAGTACCGGGCGCAGTTCAACGTGCAGAACCTGTTCGACAAGCGCTACTACGACTCCGGCGGCAGCTTCGTGCCGACCTACCCTGGTGCGCCGCGCACGGCCATGCTGACCCTCGGAGTGACCTTCTGAGCATGCTGCGCTGCGAGAACCTGTGTGTCGGCTATGGCGGCAAGCGTGTGCTGGGGCCGCTCGATCTGCAGCTGCCGGTCGGCCGCCTGATTTGCCTGCTGGGTGCCAATGGCGCGGGCAAGTCGACGCTGATTCGCACACTCTGCGGCATGCAGCCGGCCGTCAGCGGGCGGGTGTTACTCGAAGGCGTCGAAGTGGCGCGGCTGTCCCCCATCGAGAGAGCCAAGCGCCTCGCCGTGGTACTGACCGACCGCGTCGAGGCGGGGATGCTCAGCGGTTTTGAGCTGGCGGCGTTGGGGCGTTATCCCCACCTGGGGTGGAGCGGCCGGCTCGGCGTCGACGATCAGCGCGAGGTGCGGCAGGCACTGCAGGCGGCCGGTGCTGCGGCCCTGGCTGGCAAGCCGGTGGAGGAGATGTCCGATGGCGAGCGCCAGCGGGTGATGCTGGCCCGAGCGTTGGCGCAGAAGCCGCGGGTGCTGGTGCTGGACGAGATCACCGCGTTTCTCGACCTGCCGCGCCGCATCGAGGTGCTGCACCTGCTGCAACGCCTGGCCCGCGAACAGCGCCTGGCGATTCTGCTTTCCTGCCATGACCTGGATCTTGCCATTCGCTGCGCCGACCACATCTGGTTGCTCGATGGGCAGCGGCAGATGCACGTGGGCGCGCCGGAAGACCTGGTGCTCAGTGGCGTACTCAGTGCCACCTTCGCCACCGAACAGCTGCGCTTCGACATCGAGCGTGGTGAGTGGCTGATGGATCAGGGCGCTGGCGCCGGCATTCGCCTGGAGGGGCAGGGCAGCGCTCTGACCTGGGCGCGCCGCGCACTGGAGCGCATCGGTTTTCGCGAAGATGCCACGGCCACCCAGACCCTGCATGCCGAGGACGATGGCTATTGGCTCAGGGAGCATGAGCAGCAGCGCCACTTTACCCGCCTGGGCGATCTGCTCGAGGTGTTGCAGGCCGCCGAGGCCCGGCCGTGATTCCGCGCGTGCTGTTGGCGAGCCTGCTGGCCCTGCTGGCCGCCTGTGAACGCATCGACGCGCCGCCGCTTGAGACATTCCCCGCCGTCAGCGTCGGCGCAGAGGGGCCGGCACGCAACCTGGATTCGGCATGCGTCGCGGACTACCGCGAGGGCCTCGACTACTTTCCGCAACACTCGCGCTTCGACTGGTCCGAGCAACTGGCGGTCGAGTACGGGCCGAACTTCAAGCGCGTGACCTTCCGCCCGCGAGTCGATGCCGGTGAGGTGGTGCAGCTACTCCTGGTGCAATGCGGCACGCCGGTGCCTGAGCATGCCGAGGGTAGTATCGTCATCGAAGTGCCGATCAAGCGCCTGGCCACTGGCAACTCGGCCATGCTCGGCGCGGCCGATGAGCTGGGCATGGTCGAACGCCTGGTGGGGGTGGAGAACGTGCGTTCGGTCACCGTGGAGTCGGTACGGCAACGCATTGCCGAGGGTGGCATCACCGAGCTCTGGGGTCATGCCCACGCCAATATCGAGCCGATCATGGCGATGCGGCCGGACGTATACCTGAGCTTCTATTCCGCCTACCCGGAGTTCAATCTGCACGCCCAGTTGCAGCGCGTGGGCGTACGCGCGGTGCCCCAGGCGGACCATCTCGAGGCCCACCCACTGGGGCGCGCCGAATGGCTGAAGTTGCTGGCACTGCTGGTCAACCGCGAGGCCGAGGGTAACGTGCGTTTCGCCGCCATCGAGTCGGACTACCTGGGCTGGCGCGATCTCGCCGCCACGGCCGCCGAACGCCCCAGGGTGATGGTGGGCTTCCCGGCCACGCGCGGCAGTTTCGAGGTATTCGGCGCGCTGAATCAGCGCGCGCAGCTGCTGGCCGATGCCGGCTCCGACTATGTGCTCGAGCATCTGCGCAAGCCCGGCAGCCTGCTGCACGTCAGCTTCGAGCAGGCCTACGTGGCTGGAGCGCACGCCGCCGCCTGGGTCGGCGCGCGTCCGGGCTTCGCCAGTCTCGACGAAATGATCGATTCGACTCCACGGGCGGACTGGTTCGCGGCGGTACGCACAGGCCAGGTCTATGCCTTCGACCGCGGATATCTTGGCGCCTGGGCCTCGCCGATGCACGACAACGGCATGACCCGCCCGCATCTGGCGCTGCGCGACCTCGTCCAGGCGCTGCATCCAGAGTTGCTGCCGGTTCCCGTTCAATCCACTTTCCTGCGTCGTTTGCCATGACCTTCGATTCGGCTGAACCCAGGCCCATGCCCTGGCTGCGTTATTCGTTGTTGCTGCTGTGTGTGCTGGCGTTGTTCGTCGCTGAACTGACGGTCGGTGCGGTGGGCATCCCGCTCAGGGCGGTAGTCGGCGCTATCGCGGGGGCCGAGGTGGACGTGGTGTGGGCCAATATCCTCTTCGAGTTCCGCATGCCGCGGGCACTCAACGCGTTGTTCTCCGGTGCGGCGCTGGGTGCGACCGGGCTGCTGTTGCAGACCCTGTTCCGCAACCCGCTAGCCGACCCGTTCGTGCTCGGCATCGTGCACAGCGCGCGCCTCGGCGCTGCGGTGCTGGTCACCATGGCTGGCGTGGCGGGCAACAGCCTGCTGATCAAGTTCGGAGTGATGGGCAACGTCGGGCTGGCGCTGGCCTCGGTGGCCGGTTCGACCCTGCTGCTGAGCCTGCTGGCGCTGCTGTCTGGCCGGTTGAATGCGATCACCCTGCTGATCACCGGGTTGATGTTCGGTTATCTCGCCGTGGGCCTGATCAGTGTGTTGATGCACTTCATCGACGAGAACCAGGCGCGGGCCTTCAAGGTCTGGGATGACGCCAGTTTTGCCGGCGCCACGGTCGCGCAGTTGCGCCTGCTGATACCGGGCGTGCTGCTCGGGCTGCTGGCGCTTGGTGTGCTGAGCAAGCCGCTCAACGCGCTATTGCTGGGGGATCGCTACGCGGCGTCGATGGGGATGTCGGTCAAGCGGGTACGACGCAGCGCACTGTTCATCGCCGCCTGGTTATGTGGTCTGGTGACCGCGTTCTGCGGACCGGTGGCGTTTCTCGGTCTGGTGGCGGCGCAGGTGGCACGCGGGGTGTTGAGAACGGGCGATCATCGTCAGCTGATGCCGGGTGCGGTGCTGCTCGGCGCCGCGCTGGGCCTGGCGGCCGACCTGGTGACCCATCTGCCCTGGAGCCGCCATGTGCTGCATCTGAATGCGGTGATCGGCCTAGTCGGCGCACCGGTGGCGCTGTTCGTGCTGCTGCGGCGCAGGCAGCCGGGCAGTTGATGCCGCCAACGGCTTCGCCTGGCGCCTGGCGCGTGAGGCTGTGCGGGCTCAGTTGACCAGCTTGACTGGCCCGTGATCATCGCAGTGGTCGCCATGGGGATGGTGCAGATGACCGTCCACCAGGTAGTCCACGTGATCGCCATGCGGCACGGCCTCGTGGCCGCAGCCTGGGCCATGCACGTGGTCGGCGGCGTGCCCGGCGCACTGGTGCTGGGGCGTGCAGCGCTGCGGGTTTGCGCCGCTCACCGGTAGCACGTGCTCATCGACATGATCACCGTGCATGTGATGCAGATGCCCATCGTGCAGGTAGTCGACGTGCCCGTCGTGCTCGATGGCGGTGTGACCGCATCCCGGTCGATGTTGGTGTTCATGGTTCTGGTGCTGTTTGCAGTCGCTCATGGTTGCTCACCTTCGCAGTTGGCTTTTTCAAGCTAGCTGCGGCTGAGCGCTGCGTCTAATCGGAAGCCGACCACCTATCGTCTGCCGCGCTAGGGCAAAGGCGTGGCCCTAGCCCCGGCTGTTCTCCTGGCCGGGCATGCGCGCCTCCTGGCTCAAGCGTACGACCAGCTCATCCAACGGCAGGCTGCCAAGGTTGTCACCGGCACGGCTGCGCAGGGTGACGCGACCTTCGGCCTTCTCCTGCTCGCCGATCACCAGCAGGTAGGGCACCTTCTGCAGGGTGGCTTCACGGATCTTGTAGCCGATCTTCTCGTTGCGCAGGTCCGCCGCTGCACGCAAACCGGCGCGCTTGAGGCGCGTCAGCACCTGGCGGGCGTAGTCGTTCTGCCCTTCGGAGATGGTCAGCACGGCGGCTTGCTGCGGCGCCAGCCACAGTGGGAACAGGCCGCTGTAGTGCTCGATGAGGATGCCGGTGAAGCGCTCCAGCGAGCCGAACAGGGCACGGTGCAGCATCACCGGGCGCTCGCGCTCGCCCTGTTCGTTGACGTAGTTGATGTCGAAGCGCTCTGGCAGGTTGAGATCCACCTGCAGGGTGCCGCACTGCCAGTCACGGCCGATCGCATCGCGCAGGACGTATTCCAGTTTCGGCCCGTAGAACGCGCCTTCGCCGGGGTTGAGCCGGTAGTCGATGCCCATCCGTTGCAAGGCGCCGGACAGCGCGCCTTCCAGCTGGTCCCAGGTGGCATCGCTGCCGATGCGGTTGGCCGGGCGGGTGGAGAGTTTCACTGCGACATCGTCGAAGCCGAAGTCACGGTAGATGGCGAACACCAGGGCGATGGTGTCGGCACACTCCTGCTCCATCTGCGCGGCGGTGCAGAAGATGTGAGCGTCGTCCTGGGTGAAGTGGCGCACGCGCAGCAGGCCGTGCAGGGCGCCGGATGGCTCGTAGCGGTGCACCTTGCCGAACTCGGCCATGCGCAGCGGCAGGTCGCGGTAGCTCTTCAGGCCGCGGGCGTAGAGCGCCACGGCACCAGGGCAGTTCATCGGTTTGAGGGCGAATACACGTTCGTCCTCGGTGGTGGTGGTGAACATGGCCTCGCGGTAGTTGAACCAGTGCCCGGAGGTTTCCCACAGGCTGCGGTCCATCACGTCCGGGGTGTTGACCTCGACGTAGCCGGCGGCGTCCTGGCGCTGGCGCATGTAACCGATCAACTGCTGGAACAGGGTCCAGCCCTTGGGGTACCAGAACACCGAGCCGGGGGCGCAGTCGTCGAAGTGGAACAGGTCGAGCTGGGTGCCGAGCTTGCGGTGGTCGCGCTTGCCGGCTTCTTCCAGGAGAGTGAGGTAGGCCTTGAGCTCCTTCGGCGTGGCCCAGCAGGTGCCGTAGATGCGTTGCAGCGCGGCGTTCTTCGCATCGCCGCGCCAGTAGGCGCCGGCCACCTTGGTCAGTTTGAACGCCTGCAGATGGCCGGTGCGCGGTATATGTGGGCCACGGCAGAGGTCTTCGAAGTCGCCCTGGCGGTAAAGCGACAGTACCTCGCCTTCGGGGATGTCGCGGATCAGCTCGGCCTTGTAGTGTTCGCCCTGCGCTGCAAAGTGGGCAATGGCGGCGTCACGCGGCAGTTCGCGGCGGCTGACCGGTAGGTCGGCGGCGGCCAGCGCGTGCATGCGCGTCTCGATCAGCGCCAGGTCATCCGGGGTGAAGGGGCGCTCGAAGGCGAAGTCGTAGTAGAAGCCGTCCTCGATCACAGGGCCGATGGTCACCTGGGCGCTCGGGTACAGTTGCTTGACCGCCATGGCCAGCAGGTGCGCGCAGGAGTGGCGCAGCAGCTCCAGGCCCTGTGAGTCGCGGGCGGTGATCAGGCTGAGTTGGGCGTCGTTTTCGATCAGCGTGCTGGTGTCCACTAGGCGGCCATCGAGACAACCGGCCAACGCGGCCTTGGCCAGGCCGGGGCCGATATCGGCGGCCACCTCGGCGACGCTCAGGGGCTGGGCATAGTGACGCTGATTGCCGTCGGGCAGGGTGATGCTGGGCATAAGGGGTCTCTAATCAGGTTCGGTTGAAGGTGAAATCTGTAGACCGCATGGTGGGTTACGCGGCGCTCGGATTGCGTGGTGAGACCTGTCACCATGCCTATGCGCCGCTAACCTGCGCGGCCCGACCCACCCTACAAAAGCGGCCACACAGGTTCTGTCATTCGCGCCGATATCGCAGTGGCAAGCCCTGGCAGTCGTCCTGCACCTGGCCGGCGTGCCAGGCCAGTTGCCCGGAGACGAAGGTGCTGCGCACGGCATGGCGGAAGGCTCGCCCTTGGAACGGCGTCCAGCCGCAGTGGGCGAGGATCGGGTCGGCCGCCACCGGGCGTGGCTCGGTCAGGCGTTCGACCAGGGTCAGGTCGGCCCAGTAGCCTTCGCGCAGGTAGCCGCGCTGCTCGATGGCGAAACGTTCGGCTACGGCGTGGCTGGTCTTTTCCACCAGCATGGGCAGGGGCAGTAGGTCGTCGGCCACCAGCTCCAGCAATGACGGCAGGGCGTGCTGCACCAGCGGCAGGCCGGATGGCGCCTGCATATAGGGGCGCTGCTTTTCCTCCCAGGTATGCGGCGCATGATCGGTGCCGATGATGTCCAGGCGCCCGCAGAGCAGCGCCTGGCGCAGGGCGTCGCGGTCGGCCTGGGTCTTGATCGCCGGGTTGCACTTGATCAGGTGGCCGAGCTGCGCGTAGTCGCGCTCATCGAAGTACAGATGATGGGCACAAACCTCCGCGGTGATCTGCTTGCCGGCTAGCGGGCCAGACTGGAACAGGCTCAGCTCGTGGGCCGTGGTCAGGTGCAGCACATGCAGTTGGGTGCCGTAGCGGCGCGCCAGACTCACGGCCAGGCTAGAGGACTGGTAGCAGGCTTCGGCGTCGCGGATCGCTGGGTGTTCGCCGGCCGGGATGTCATCGCCATATTGCGCCTGCCACTGCGCCTCGCGTTCGCGGATGCGCGGGGTGTATTCGCAGTGGGTGAGCAAAATGGTCGGGCAGTCGCGGAACAGCCGTTCCAGCGCTGGCAGGTCGTCGACCAGCATGTTGCCGGTGCTGGCGCCCATGAACACTTTCACCGCCGCCACGCGGTTAGGGTCGAGCGCGGCGACGGTGTCGAGGTTGTCGTGGCTGACGCCGAAGTGAAAGCCGTAGTTGACCTTCGAGCAGCTGGCGGCGCGTTGTTCCTTGGCCGCCAGGGCTTCCAGCGTCAGGGTCGGCGGGTTGGTGTTGGGCATGTCCATGACGCTGGTGATACCGCCGGCCACTGCCGCCTGCGACTCGCTGGCGAAGCTGCCCTTGTGCGGCGCGCCGGGGTCGCGAAAGTGCACCTGGTCATCGATCATGCCCGGCAGCAGGTAGTGCCCGGCGGCGTCGAGCAGGTCCTCGCCGGGCTGGTGGGCGAGGCTGCCGGCGATGGCGTCGATGCGCCCGTGGCGGATGCGTAGGTCGGCCTCGAACACGCGGCCCTCGTTGACCAGGCGGGCGTTACGGATCAGCACGCTCAGAACTCGTTCTGCAGGGCTTTGTAGCCCCGCACCAGGTCGATGTTGGTGCGGGCCACGTCCTCGGAGAACTCGCTGGCCGAGACGCTGACGCGCGGCAGGCTGGCCAGGTCAGTCTTCGGTCCGATACGTTGGGTGGAGGTGACGTGGAAGCCTGCCGGCAGGTCGCAGCCGTCGACCACGGCGTTGTGCCGCACCACGCAGCCGTCGCCGACGGCGCAGTTGAACAGCACGCTGTTGAAACCGATGAACACGCGGTTACCGACGCTGCACGGGCCGTGGATGATCGAGCGGTGGGCGATGGATGTGTGCTCGCCGATAGTCACCGCCGCGCCGGACTTGGAGTGGATCACCACGCCGTCCTGGATGTTGGAGTTGGCGCCGATGACGATGGGCTGCATGTCGCCGCTGGCGTCCACCTCGTCGGCGCGGATCACCGCATAGGGGCCGACGAAGACGTTGTCGTGGATGATCACCTTGCCGCAGATGATGGCGGTCTTGTCGACGTAGGCGGACTCGGCGATGACCGGCAGGTGGCCGGACGGATTCTTGCGGATCATGGTTGCTCCTTGGGCGAGGGTTCGGGCACAGGGTCGTAGCCGCCCGGATGCCAGGGGTGACAGCGCAGCAGCCGGCGCAGGCTCAGCCACAGGCCGCGTAGCAGGCCATGCTTTTCCAGTGCCTCGACGGCGTAGTGCGAGCAACTGGGGTGAAAGCGGCAGCGCGGCCCGAGCAGCGGGCTGATCAGGTACTGGTAGAAACGCACCAGGGCGATGGCCAGGCGCTTCATGCTGGGCCGCTCACGGCCACGCGCAGCTGTTCGCCGTCGAGATCGTTATAGAAACAGTTGGGTCGGCCGGTATGGCAGGCCGGGCCGAGTTGCTCGACCTTGAGTAGCAGGGCGTCACCGTCGCAATCGAGGTGCGCGCTGAGCAAGCGCTGGCGATGGCCGCTGGTTTCACCCTTGCGCCACAGTTGTTGGCGCGAGCGCGACCAGTAGCAGACCTGGCCGCTGGCCAGGGTTTCCTGCAGCGCGCTGCGATTCATCCAGGCCAGCATCAGCACCTCGCCGCTGTCGTGGCGCTGGGCGATCACTGGGATCAGCCCGGCGTCGTTCCAGGCGATGGCCGCCAGGGCCTCGTCAAGCGCCACGGCGTGGCCGGCGTCGGCGGATTCCAGCTGCAACCAGAAGGCGTCGGCAGTCATGGCTCAACTCCAGTTCCAGCGGCTGTGCGCCACCGCGTCGTGGGCGTGCAGGCTTTCCGCATGGACGACCTTGAGGTGGAAGGCGCTGGCCTGCGGCAACTGGCGCAGGGCGCGGTGCAGGCGGCGTGCGGCGTCTTCGCAGAACATCAAGTTCTGCCCGTTGGCGAGGGCGAAGGCCTGTTCGTCGGCACGCTTCACCGCGGTCTGTACCGGCGTGCCGAGGGCCTGCTCGGCACTGTCGATCAACTCCAGTACGGGCAGTTCGACACAGCCTGGTGCCAGGCGCAGTTGCAGGGTCGCCGTACTGCGCTGGCTGTGCGGCGTGGCGACGATACCCTGGGTCGAGCCGAGCCAGTCGAGCACGCTGGAGTAATCCACCTGCTGATCGGGAAAGTCCCAGGCGAAGCGTTGCTGGATCAACTGCCTTGCCAGTGCTGCCGAGCAAGGGCAGGTGGACGAGTAGCTGACCTCGACCTGCAACTCGATGTTCACTCCGCGGCCGTCCTGCCGGGCGCGCAGTTCGAAGGGGTAGCCCTTCCAACCGTTCAACGGGCTGACCAGCGCCGGACGCTTGAGTGGTACCTCGCCGCGCAGAGTCAGGGTGGCGCTGTCGGACAGCTCCTGGTGGCTGCTCAGGCAGTCGTCCAGCACCTGCAGCACTGCCGGCACGTTCAATGGCTGATGCACCAGACGCTGCGCCGCCAGGTACAGGCGCGACATGTGGATGCCGCGCGCGCCGGCATCGTCGAGGCTTACGCCGATATCGACGCTGGCGGTCACGGCGGCGTCCGCCAGACGAATGGGCAGGGCGATGCCGGCCATGCCGACCCAGTCCAGCGGCAGGTCATGGTGGGTGGCTTGGGCGGCAATATCCGGCAGAGGCTGTTCGTTCATCGTAAATCCGTGGGTAGCGGTCAGAAATAAATGTTATGTTATAACAGTTGAAACAAGCCAGCCGATTTGCCATGACCCTGACCGCGACCACCGAAGCCGAACTGTTGGCCCAGCCAGCCGACGACTACATGAACGACGCCCAGCAGCAGTTCTTTCGCGAGCTGCTGCTGACCCAGCGAGCCGAGTTGCAGGCGCGCATCGAGGAGGAATTCACCGAGCTGCGCCAACCCGAAATCAGCAGCGATGTCGCCGATATCGGCGCCGCCGAGGAGCAGCGCCAGTGGCAGCTGCGCCTGCTGGAGCGGGAAAAGAAGCTGCTGGACAAGATCGACCAGGCGCTCGAACGCCTGGCGCGTGGCGAATACGGCTGGTGCGCCGAGACCGGCGAGCCCATCGGCCTGAAACGCCTGCTGCTGCGCCCGACCGCGACCCTGAGCATCGAAGCCAAGGAGCGTCAGGAGCAGCGCGAAAAACATCAGCGTGACCGTGACTGAACGAGGAACACCCCATGAATCAGCGTCTACCCGTTACTGTGCTGTCCGGCTTTCTTGGCGCCGGCAAGAGCACCCTGCTCAACCATGTGCTGAAGAACCGTGAAGGCCGCAAGGTCGCCGTGATCGTCAACGACATGAGCGAAATCAACATCGACGGTGCCACCGTCCAGCAAGACGTCAGCCTCAACCGCGCCGAAGAGAAGCTGGTGGAGATGAGCAACGGCTGTATCTGCTGCACCCTGCGCGAAGATCTGCTCGACGAGGTCAGCCGCCTGGCCAGCGAAGGTCGCTTCGACTATCTGCTGATCGAATCCACCGGCATCAGCGAGCCGCTGCCGGTGGCCGAGACCTTCACCTTCCGCGACGAGCAGGGCCGCAGCCTGTCCGACCTGGCGCGGCTGGACACCATGGTCACCGTGGTCGACGGGGTGAACTTCCTACGCGATTTCCATGAGGCCGACAGCCTGGCCAGCCGGGGCGAAACCCTGGGCGAGGAGGACGAACGCTCGATCACCGACCTGCTGATCGAGCAGGTGGAGTTCGCCGATGTCATCCTCATCAGCAAGATCGACCTGATCAGCCAGGCCGAGCGCGAGGAGCTGATGGCCATCCTCCGTGGGCTCAACACCCACGCCGACATTCAGGCCATGAGCATGGGCCAGATCGCCCTGGACAAGATCCTCGACACCGGCCGCTTCGACTTCGACCGCGCCTCGCAGGCGCCGGGCTGGCTCAAGGAGCTGCGCGGCGAGCATGTGCCGGAAACCGAGGAATACGGCATTGCCTCCAGCGCTTACCGTGCGCGCCGGCCGTTTCATCCGCAGCGCTTCTTCGACTTCCTCTCGCGTGAGTGGACGAATGGCCGCCTGCTGCGCTCCAAGGGCTTTTTCTGGCTGGCCAGCAAATACCAGGAGGCCGGCAGTTGGTCGCAGGCTGGCGGCCTGATGCGCCATGGGCTGGCCGGGCGCTGGTGGCGCTTCGTGCCCAAGCAGCACTGGCCGCAGGACGAGGAAGGTCTGCAGACGATCATGAAGCACTGGAGCGCTGAAGTCGGTGATTGCCGCCAGGAGCTGGTGTTCATTGGCCAGAACATCGACTTCCCGCGACTGGTGCGTGAGCTGGACGACTGCCTGCTTACCGATGAGGAAATGGCCGGCGGCCCGGATGCCTGGTGCCTGCTCGCTGACCCCTTCGGTGCCTGGCAGCAGGAGGCCGCCTGATGTTCGCCCTGCAGTTGCCGTACCTGTCCCGGCAGGTGCTGGGCGAGGATATCCAGGTGCTTGGTGAGGTGCTGCACGACGGCGTCAACCTGGCCGTCTGGCAGCGTCGCCTGCCGGCGCAGATCGCCGACTTCGCCGACGCGTTGCTGGCGCAAGGTGAGCCGCTGGCGCAGTCCATGACCCTGGAACTGCCGCGCGCGGACAGCGAGCCGAATCTCGATGGCTTGGTGGCGCAGTACGCCGATCTGCCGGGTCAGGCGGCCTTCCTCGCCGACGTGGCCTGGCTGGTGCGGGCCTATGCCTGCCTGCTCGACGCCCAGCGCATCGGCCTGCGCCTGCGCGCGCTGGACAAGGCCATGTGCCCGCGCTTTCACGTCGACCACGTGCCGGTACGGTTGATCACCAGCTATGCCGGTGTCGGCAGCGATTGGCTGGAGGAGGGCGCGATGCCGCGCAGCAAGCTCGGTCAACCGGGTGCCGAGCCGCAGGACGAAGCGTTGATTCAGCGCCTGGAGGCCGGCCATGTGGCGTTGGCCAAGGGCGAGAAATGGCATGGCAACGAAGGGCGCGGATTGATCCACCGCTCCCCGCAGCCGCCAGTGGGTGAGCGACGTCTGTTGTTGACCCTGGATTGGCTGGCCTGAATATCGCCCGCAAGCAGGCTCCTACAGGGGCGTTACGTAGGCTGCAGTGCGCCAGCGTCCCGGATTGCATCCGGGTTATTCGCCAGCCATAGCAGTGCCCGCAGGCAACAGTAGGAGCCCCGCCTCGGGGCGAAGCGGCCGTGGTTGTTCAGGAAGAATTGCGGTGTGAACACCATTCGCCGCGGGGCGCGGCTCCTACGAGACGCTATCCACTGCAATGGGACATCACCAAAAAATAGGCCGGAGCGACTGCCCCGGCCTTAAGCACCAAGAGATCATGTCGACGCGTGACTCGACATGAGGGTTACGTGAGGTACCCGAGGTCATTAGGCGCTTGTTGGATGACGCTTTGATGTCAGGGCTTGATCCATGTGCCCTGATATTGCGTCTTGCAGGCAGGCTCCAGGTACAACGCGTCGCTGGCCACGCCGTAGTAGTGGATATCCTGCAGGTACATACCGCTGCCGGCGCGTGCGTTCTGGCAGACGCCGTGGGCACCCTCGGGGCACTGCTCGACGAACTCCACCTCGACCGTCTGGCCTTGCAGCTGCGGCTGGCAGAAACCGTCGCGAAATAGCGTGGTGGGGATGTTGCGATTCTCCTGGCAGACCTTCACGTCCAGGCGTTCGGCCTGGCTGTGCACCACGCAAGCTTCGGCCAGGGCCAGGCCCGGCAGCAGGGAAAACAGCAACAGCCATGCACGCATCGTTTCGACTCCCGAAAAACTGCCGGCGAATCTAACATGCTGCTTCTTTGCAGTCTGTGCTGGCACTTGTCTGGCGAACCACCGAACATAAATTCATGCTCAGTCAAATCCCTACCCACCTCATCGCCGGCCCGCTCGGCGCCGGCAAGACCACGCTGATCCGTCATCTGCTGGCGCAAAAACCAGCGGGCGAGCGCTGGGCGGTGCTGATCAACGAATTCGGCCAGATCGGTCTGGACGCCGCCTTGCTCGAGCAAGGCGACGACGGTATCGCCATGGCCGAAGTGGCCGGCGGCTGCCTGTGCTGCGTCAACGGTGCGCCGTTTCAGGTGGGTCTTGGCCGCCTGCTGCGCAAGGCCAGGCCTGATCGCCTGCTGATCGAGCCATCCGGCTTGGGGCATCCGGCGCAGTTGCTGGCGCAGTTGCGTCAGCCGCCCTGGCTAGGCGTGCTGGCCGTGCAACCGGCACTGATGGTGCTGGATGCTGCCGCACTGGCTAGCGGTCAGCCGCTGCCGGACGTGCAGCGTCAGGCGCTGGATGAGGCCGGCTTGCTGCTGTTGAACAAGAGCGAAGGCTTGGGCGCCGAGGCGCGAGCGCGGATTGCTACCGATCTGCCGCCCGTGCCGTTGTACTGGACCGCGCAGGGCCGGCTCGACCTGGCCTTGCTGCCGGGCCTGGCGGCTCAGGCTTCGCCCGTTGAGGCGAGTGCCGAGCTACCCACAGCTGCGGTGGGCCTGGCGCAGATCTGGCGCAATGTCGCGGAGCCGATCTGTCAGGTGCAGGATCAGGCAGAGGGCTGGAGCATTGGCTGGTGCTGGCACCCCAGCCAGCGTTTCGATCTCGCGCAGGTGAGCCAGTGGTTGCAACGTATGGATTGGCGCAGGGCCAAGGCCGTGCTGCACGGCGGCGAAGGCTGGCACTCGTTGAATGCCTTGCAGGGGCAAACGCTGGAGGCCTGGTCCCCGAGCGAATGGCGTAAGGACTCGCGCCTGGAATTGATCTTCGATCAGGCGCAGGACGCCGAAACGCTAAGCGCTTCGTTCGCTGTGTGCCGAATCCCGGCAGTGGGCTGATAAACTCGCCGCGCCCTCGTCGCTGTGGATAACCTTCATGCAACTGCTGCCCTGGTCTTACGACACCTCTGCCGGCTTCACCCTGCGCGGCTGGCACACGCCCCCGTCTGGCAAGCCGTTGCTGCATTTTCTGCACGGCAATGGCTATTGCGGGCGCGTCTACACACCAATGCTGGCCGCGTTGGTCGAGGACTTCGATCTCTGGCTGTGCGACGTGCAGGGCCATGGCGACAGCGATCATGGCGGCCGCTTCCATGGCTGGAACCGCAGCGCCGAGCTGGCGGTGGAGGCGTTCGAGGCGTTGAGCGGGCCGTTCGGCGATGTGCCGCGCTTCGCCCTCGGGCACAGCTTCGGCGGCGTGCTCACCAGCCTGATTCTGGCGCGCCATCCCGAGCTGTTCCGGCGTGCGGTGTTGCTTGACCCGGTGCTGTTCAGCCCGGCGATGATCGGGGTGATGGCATTGTCCGACGTGGTCGGCCTAGCGCAGCGCACCGGCATGGCGAAGAAGGCGCACAAGCGCCGCCGGCAATGGACTGACCGCGCCAGTGCGCACGCCGCGTTACATGGCCGTGGCATGTTCCGTGGTTGGGATGAGGCAGCGTTCGACGCCTATATTGAGCATGCGCTGAAGGATGTCGAGGGCGGTGTCGAGCTCAAGTGCCGGCCAAGCCGTGAGGCCGATATCTTCGGCTCTTTCCCGCGGCGCTTGTGGCCGTCGCTGGCCAAGGTGACGACGCCGACCGAGGTGATTCACGGTGTGCACACCTATCCCTTCGTTGCCAAGTCCGTGGCGCGTTGGTGCGCGGGCAACGCCCATGTGCGCAGTCAGGTGGTGCCGGGTGGGCACTGTTTCATGCAGGAGCAGCCGGCGGACAGCGCCGAGCGCGTGGCCGCTTTCCTGCTGCAGCGCGGCTGAATCGGGCAGGCGCTATTGCGCCTTGCGCCGCCAGTCTTCCAGGCGAATGACGTTGCCTGGTTGTTGCACTGCAACCGGTTCGGGCTGCGGCTCCAATATCGGGTGGGGCTGCAGTTCTATGCGGCCGAGGTGTGGGCCGAACATGCTGATATGTCCGCGCAGTCGTTGCTCACCGGTGACGGTGAACTCGAAGTCATAGAGTCGCGCCAGGCGACGATGGCCTTTGGCATCACGCTGGATGGCCAGACGACGCAATGCTACGGCGCCATCGAGCAGCTCCACGTCGAGCTTGGCGCAGTGCTGCTTGGCGAAGGCCAGCGCACGCTCGCGAATACCGTGGCCGCGCCATAGCCAGGCGCAGGCAGCGGCGAACAGCATCAGCAGGAACACATCGAACAGGTTGATCATGGCGACTCCAGCTTCGGGAGACAGAGCTTAGCTTATCTGCCACGTGCTTCTCAGCACAGTGACTTGCCCATGCGTCGGCTCTGCATTAGCGTTCGCTCTCTTCAGATGAAAAGGACGTCACCATGCATTGCCCCGCCTGCCGCACCACTCGCCTGCAACCGGCAAAACTCGAAGATGGCCTGCTCGGCCATGGCTGCGCACAGTGCCAAGGCACGCTGGTCAGCCTGCTGCACTACCGCGACTGGGCCGAGCGTCAGCCAGCGCAAGAGACGCCAAGCGAACTGGCCGCTGAGGCTGAAGTGGGCGAAACCAGTCATGCCCTGAGTTGCCCCAAGTGCGCCAAGCTGATGAGCAAGTTTCAGATCAGCGGCACCCGAGCCAATCGTCTCGACCTGTGCGGCACGTGCGATGAGGCCTGGCTGGACAGCGGCGAATGGCAACTGCTCAAGGCCCTAGAGCTGAGCCAGCGCATGCCGGCGATCTTCACCGACGCCTGGCAGCGCCAGGTACGGCAGGAGGCCAGCGAACAGGCACGACGCGAGCGCTTCAGCCGCATCGCCGGCGAAGAGGCCATCGCCCGTGCCGACGAGATCCGCGCCTGGCTCAAGGATCATCCGCAGCGGCGTGAGTTGTTGTTCTACATCGGCCACGACTGAGGGCGTTTCACCCGCGTCGGCTCAGGTCGCCCGCATCAGGCGATCACGGCCCGCGACCTTGGCGGCGTAGAGCGCCGTGTCGGCGCGTTGCTGTAACTGCTCCAGGGTTTCATCAGGGCGCCACTCGGCCAGGCCGATGCTGACACTGATCCGCAGCCCTTGCAGATTGCTCTCGGCCAGATTCGTGCGCAGGCGCTCCAGACCCTGGGCAGCAGCGTCCAGGTCGCTATCCGGCAAGAGCAGAATGAATTCCTCGCCGCCGACGCGGGCGAACAGGTCGGTGGCGCGCGCCTGCTGCCTGCAGAGCAGGCTGAACTCGCGCAGTACCGCGTCGCCGGTGGTGTGGCCGTGGCGGTCGTTGACCTGTTTGAAGTGATCCAGATCGAGCATGGCCAGGCACAGCGGCAGGTTTTGCCGTTGGCTGCGCTGCAGTGCCTGGCCAGCACGCTCTTCGAATGCGCGGCGGTTCAGCGCCTGGGTCAGCGGATCGGTGGTGGCCAGGTGCAGCAGCTGCTGCTCCAGCGCCTTGCGCCGACTGACATCGCGGATCTCGGCGACCTGTCGGCCGTCCTCACGCAACTGGGCGATGCTGATTTCGGCAGCGAAGGGCACGGCGTCGCGCAGGGCTTCAAGGTCATGCGGCTGGCCGTCGGCACGGCCCAGCAGCTCTTCGATGCGCGTCTGCTCGGCGGGGGCGAACAGGCTGTGCAGATCCGCGCTGAGCAGATGCTCGCGAGAGCGGGCGAACAGCGTCTCGAGCATCGGGTTGGCGTCGACGATGCGGCCGCGCTCCAGCACCACCACGCCGGCCTGGGTGATGCGCATCAGTCGCTCGAAACGCTCGGCGCTGTCCTCTGCCTGCTCGGCGTGGCGGCGGCTGTCGGCGAGGATACGACGCATGGTCATCAGCGCCAGGCCGACCAGGCCGATCACCCACAGCGGGATGCCGAAGTTGTAGGGCAGCAGGTAGGGCACCGAACGGGTCACGTCGACGTGTTCGATGCCCTGCAGGCCATCGATCAGGCCGAGCAGGGCACGCAGCAGGGTAATCAGGGCGAAACCGGCGAAGGCCAGTGCGACGAAACGGCGTACGCCACGCAGCTCCGGTTCCTCGCGGGCGACCCACAGGGCGCGGCAGGCCTGGATCGGTAGCAGACCGCCGATCAGCGCGTAGAAGGTGACGACGAATTCGGTGTTGATTGGCGCCACGAACCAGTGCCAGCTCATCACCAGGCTCATCGCACCGGCACTGGCCGGTACCGTCCACCACGGCGGCGGCAGCCCCAGGAAACGGAACACGCCGACCATCAGCAAGGCTTCGCCGGCCAGTTGCAGGCTGTTGCCGGCGATGTTCAGCAGCGGGTTGCCGCTGGCCATGTAGCCGATGAACAGCCAGATACCGAGGTTGAGCGTCCAGGCGCCGCTCATCCACACGCCCGGGCCGCAATAGGGACGAGCGAAGTACCACAGGGCGGTGCTGGCGATAGCGCAGCCGAGCATCAGGTTGATGCCCAGCAACAGTGGGGAGAAGTAGAGCGTTTCCATGACCCAGGCCGACCGGCAGGACGATTGCGGCATTCTGCCAGTGTCCTGCGATGTCGTCGCGTCGGTCAGCTTTTTCCAGCTCGTCGGTCGGTTCCGGCGAAGGTTAGAAGGCCCGAACCACCTGTGCCCAGACGCGCGGCGTACGCGACACGTCGCTTTCGGCATCGGCATTGCCGAGGCGCCAGGCGGCGACGGTGCTGATCTGCCAACCATGGGCGGCCCAGCGAGCGCCGACACCAGCGCCGGAGAGGCTGCGATGATTGTCCTCATCGGCCCAGGTGTTCTTGTTCAGGCGAACCTGGCCATGGTCGACGAAGGTGGACAGCTGCCAGGCCTCGTTCAGGGCGTAGCGCAGTTCGACGTTGGCCAGCCAGCCCTGGTCGCCCGAGGCTTCGCCTTGCGGGTAGGCGCGCACGCCATAGGCTCCGCCGAGGTAGAGCTTCTCGGAACTGTCCAGGTTGCCATCGGCCCATTGCCCCTGTAGCTGGGTGTAGAGGCTGAAACGATCGCTCAGGCGCTGCAGGCGTACCAGGCTGGGGTTGAGCTTGTGGAACTGGCCGCGGGTGCCGGCGGTAAGATCGTCAACGCGCTTGGCGGGCGCGCCGTCGATGTTCAGGCTGCCCTGGCTCCAGGCCAGGGCGAAGCTGTTGACGCCGCCGCCAAGCAGCGTGTCGCGGCTGTTGCCGGTCAGCGACAGGATGGTCACGCGGGCCCGTTTGTCGCTCTTCTGGTCGAACAGGTCGATGTCGTCCTTGAGGCGTTTGTCATCGAACTGCAACTGGCCATAGAGGCTGAAATCGCGTGAGCGTACCAGTGGCTGCAGGGCGAAGACGCTGGCGATGCGCGCATTGCCGTGTGCATCGAGATCTTCGAAGTCCTTGCCCAGCTGGTAGTCCATATCCGAATAGGCCACGCCAACCTGGGTCGCCCAGGGGCCGACTGGCAACTGATAGGCGATGCGCCCGTAGCGCTGGTCTTCCTCGGAACCCATGGCGCGCAGGGTCAGGCGGTCGCCGAAGCCGAGTGGGTTGTTGAGGTTGAGGGTGCCGCCCAGACGGTACTCACCGACGAAGCGGTTACCGTAGTTGTCGGCATCCACCGAGCCGGACACCAGCGGCGCGCGCTGTACGTCGACCAGCAGATCCGTGGTGCCGGTGCTCGTGCCTGGCCGCAGTGTGGATTTCACCTCGACGCCGGGGGTGTCCTGCAGTAACAGCAGGCTGCGCTCCAGCGACTTGCCCTGCACCGCGTCGCCTGCCTGCAGAGCCGCGAGGGGGGCTAGGGCGCTGCCGCGCAGGGTGGCCTGATCCTTGACCTGAATCTCGCCATAGCGACCTTCGAGCACGGCGATCTTCACCATGCCGCCTTCGATTTCCTGGGCTGGCAGGTAGGCGCGGGCTAGTGGATAGCCGCTTTCGCGATAGAGGCGGGTGATGCGGTTGGCAGCGCCCTGCAACTGGCCGACGGTCAGCTCGCGTCCCGAGAGATCGGCGAGCTGAGTGAGCAGCACCTCATCGGACAACGCCTGGTTACCGTCGAGGATGAAACCGTTAACCTGCAGGCGCGGGCCTGCTTCGGCGGCTGGATCGGCCGGGGCATCGGGCAGATTGAGCTCGAGGCGTTGCCGCTCGGGCAATTGCAGCGGTGCCTGGTCGATACCTTGTTGTGTCTGGCCGGCATCCGGCGCAGTGGCTGCTGCAGCGGACAGCGTGATCAGAGAGGCGGTAAGGCCCGCCAGCATGGAGGTCGAACGCAACTTCAGATTCCTTCTGGGAGGCGAATGCCGTTATCGACGAGGTTCAGTTGTGGGCTGTAGGTCGTTGCGTCGAACAGTTTCGGGGTCGTTATCATCAGGGGCCGGCTGGGCTGCTCATCGGTTTGGCTGGCCGCCAGTTGGGCAGCGACGAGACGAGGGTCGACGAGGCTGGGCAGGGGGATGCTGCCGGTGACGCTCAGCACACCGTCCACATAAGTGATGTCGTAGTTGCTCAGGCCGTTGCCCTGGGCGTTGCTGGCGACGATGGCGTAGTTGCCGGCACCGGCGCTGGCCGCTGCCCCTGCACTGGCCAGACTCACGCCACTGACCTGATCACCTGCCACCAGCCCGGCGCTTGTGAAACCATTGAGAGTGGCAGTCTGGCCGACGTTCTTGCTGGCATTGCCAGCGGTGATGGTCAGCGCAGCCTTGTCGATGGTCAGGGTGCCGGCGAGCATCTCGATGTCATAACCGAACTGGCTGGAGTAGAGCCCGCCGAGACGCAGGTCGGAACCACTGTAGGTGCCGGCATTGGCACTGCTGGCATTGTAGAAGGCGCTGCCGGCAACCAGGGCCGGGTCGTAGCCGATGGGGAATACCAGGGCGCCGGTGCTGCTGGTGGCGCTGCCGTCGTAGGTCTTGTTGGCGTTGCCGACGTTGACGCTGAGGGCGGTCATGAAGCTGCGCAGCAGCGGCGCGCTGTGGCCCTCGTACATGCGCCAGGTGGCACCGGTGCCGCCGGCGTCGTCGATGTTCCAGCCGGCGGCCACGAAGGGCGCCAGGGTGGTGAGCTGGGCGCTGGTCAACCCGGAGATGCCGGTGGCGGTGCCGGCCCCGACGCCCTGGGCCAGGCCGCTGCTGGTGGTGTTCCAGAAGCTGCCGGTGGCGGTGCCGACATTGCTGCCCACCAGGCCGCCGACCGCGCCGACGCTGGAGCTGGCCGTGCCCGTGGAATAGACACGCAGCAGGCTGCCATCGTTGAACCCGACCAGGCCGCCTGCCGTGGCGCTGCCCTGGGCGCTGCCGGTGGCGTAGCTGTCGCGGATAGTGCCGGTGCTGGCGTTGCTGCCGGCCAGGCCGCCGCCATTCAGGCCGCCGCTGGCGCTGCCCGTGGCCAGGGACTCGCTGAGGGTCCCGGCGTTGGTGCCTACCAGGGCGCCGACGTTGCCCGTGCCGGTGACGGTGGTGTCGCTGCTGACCCGCTCGACCACCCCGCCGGCGGCGTTGTAGCCCACCAGGGCACCGGCGTAGGTGCCGCCAGCCACGCTGCCGCCCACCAGGTTGAGGTTGCCGACGTAACCGGCGTTGTAGCCGAACAGGCCGCTGTAGGTGGCGCCGGGGCGGTTGATGGCCAGGCCGCTGATGCGGTGCCCCTGCCCGTCGAACCGGCCGGTGAAGGGGTTGGCCAGGCTGCCGATGGAGAGGAAGCCGGTGCCGCTGTTCCACAGCGCGCTGCTGGAGGCATTGATGTCGTTCGCCAGGACGAAGCGGCTGCCCGCCAGGCTGGTGGAGGCCAGGCCCTGCAGGCCATAGACATCGGTGATGCGGTACGGAGTGGCGACACTGCCGTCACCGCCCACAGCGCGGATGAAGGTGGCACCGGGGCTCAGGCGGAAATCGGTGACGCTGAAGCTGGGCAGGCTGGCGGCTACCTGATTCCAGGTGCCGCTGGCGAGGCTCAGTACGCCTAGGTTGACACCACCGTTGCTGGTTACGGTGCCGGCTGCGGACAGAGTCAGACTACCGTTGGCGGCGTCGATGCCATCCCCCAGCAGGACGTTGCCGCCATTGCTGGTGCTGAGGGTCAGCCCGGCGTTGTCGCCCCAGGTCAGGCGGTCGGCCACATCGAGGTTGCCGCCTGCCGACAGCTGGCGGGTGCCGCTGATGCCGAAGGCACCGCCGCTGTCGAGGCTGAGCAGGCCGCCGGAGCCGAGGTTGGTGTCCAGGCTGTAGCTGGTGGCGCTGGCGGTCAGTTGCAGGCCGTAGCCGCTGCTGGTGAGGGCGGCGAAATTGCTTGACGAGAGGAAGGCCAGATCGGTGTCCGTGTAGCTGCCCCGCGCGGCCAGGTAGCGGTTGCGGGTGGCCGTGAGGCTGCCCTGGCCCGTCACCAGATGCGCGGCATCGCCGTAGACATCCAGCCCCTGGATGCCGTTGGTACCGATCACGTCGGCAAAGGCGGCGCCGGCCGTGGCATTGCCGTCCAGGTAGGCGATGGCGCCATTGCTGTCGAGGCCGCTGGCGTCACTGAGAATGTAGTAGTAGCCGTCGGCACCGCTGCTGGCGCTGCCGATTGCCGTGCCGCCGGACACGGCGGTCAGGGTGGCGCCTGCGAGGGCGTTGCCGCCGGCATTGGCCAGGACATGGCCGCTGATGGCCACGGGGGTGGTGTTGTAGCGCCAGGTGAAGTACGAGTAGAGATTGGCGCCACTGCCCCAGATCGATGACGAAAAGCCGGAAGGCAGCCCACCTTGTAGCTGCGCGGTGGTGCGCCCGGTCATGCCGCCCGCCAGCCCGCCAGAGGTACCTTGCACCTGGCCGCTGGTCTGGGTGTTCCAGTAGGTGTTGCTGATGGCGCCGTTGGTGCCGTTGTTGTAGCCGACGAAGCCACCGACCTGGCTGGGGCCGCTGACGTAGCCGGTGGAGTAGCTGTTGCCGATGGTGCCGTTTACGAAGTTGACGCCGGCAAAGCCGCCGATGTTGCTGGCGGAGCCCTGCCCGATCACCGCGCCGGTGGCATAGGAGTCGGTGATGCTGCCTTCGTTGTGACCAACGAAGCCCCCGACCGGCCCCGACGACGCCCTCACCGTGCCGGTGGCGTAGGACTGGCTGATGGAACCGCCATCGAAGCTGTAGCCGTTGGCGCCCACCAGGCCGCCGACGTAACCTAAGCCGGCGCTCGAGTTGGTACCGGTCACGCTACCGGTGGCATAGGAGCGGGTAATGCTGCCGCCGTTGACATTGAAGCCGACCAGGCCGCCGATCTGGTAGCCGGCGCCGGTGACATTGCCGCTGGCGGAGGCATCGGCGATGGCACCGCCGTCGTTGGTGCCCACCAGCCCGCCGGTGTTGCTCTCGCCCGTGCTGGCGCCGCTGACCGTGGCGCTGGCCGACGCGTTGCCGAGGGTGCCGCCCAGCATATAACCGACCAGGGCACCGACGCCGTCGTTGCCAGTTACGTTGCCTCCAATCAGCTTCACGTTGGCCAGGGACGCACCGTAGGTGTAACCGAACAGCCCAACGTAGTTGGTCGCTGCCCGGTCGATGGTCAGGCCACTGATACTGTGTCCCTGCCCGTCGAAACTGCCGGTGAACTGCTGGGCGTTGTTGCCGATCGGGCGCAAGCCCGACGCGCCCCACACCTCGCCGTAGTAGCCGCCACTGGCGGCCATGGCGCTGGTCAGGCTCAGATCGGTGCCCAGGCGGTAGCTGGCGGACAGGTCCAGCCCCATCAGCTGCAGTGCATGGGGCGTGAATATGGTCGTGGAGTACTCGTTGCGCAGCATCGGCCGGGTATCTCCCTCGAACATCACCCAGGTGTTGGTGAAGTCGAAACCGGCGTAGGAGGCCTGGTTACGCACGCCGCTGGACAGGCCGGTGCCGCCGCCCAGCGAGGTGGACTGGCCGGTGCTGTTGATGTCCCAGTAGCTGTTGTTGACGGTGATGGTCGGCAGGAAGCCACCACCGATCAGGCCACCCGTGGCGGTGTAGCCGGAGATCTTGCCACTGGCGTAGGTGTTGGTCAGCGTCGCACTGCCGCTCACCTCGCCCAGCAGGCCGCCGGCATAGGCGCCGGTGTTGTTGACGGTAGCGGTGACCGAGCCGGTGGAGTAGGAATCGGCGACAGTGATGTTCTGCACGTTGCCCGCCAGGCCACCCACCACGGCCAGGCCGACCACATCGGCGGCAGAGGACGAATAGCGGATGGTGCCGTTGTTCACCGAGCCGGCCAGGCCGCCGACGAAGACGCCGGCACCGACTACGCTGCCGGTCAGGTGGACGTTGCTGAGGTTGCCGCCGAGCGTGGCAGTGACGCCGCCGACGTTTTGCTGGCCGGTGATGGTTGCATTGGACAGGGTCAGGTCACGAACCGACCCACTCACCGAGCGGAACAGCCCGACGTCGTTCTCCAGACCCCTGGCGATGGTCAGCTTGTCGATGCTGTGGCCAAGCCCCGTGAAAGTCCCACTGACCCCATCGAGCGGGTTGAAGCCGGCACCACCGTTCCAGCCGGCAGTGGCGCTGGCGTCGATATCGTTGCCCAGGGCATAGAAGCCACTGCTGCCGATGGTCTGCAACGTGCCAATGTCGCGGATCAGGGTGTAACTGGTGCCGCCGAGGCTGAGGCTCGCGCTGTGGCCCGACAGGGTGACACGGGCACCCTTGTTCAGGCTGTAGCCACCGTTGTAGAGCAAGGCCAACCCGGCGTTGCTGCCGGTGGCGGTGATGTCCTTGTTGATGATGACGCTGCCGGCAGCATTGAGTGTGAGGACAGTATTGGCGCTCCAGCTGATCGCCGCGTCCACCGTGATGTTGCCGGCCTGGCTGCCACCGACACCGGTGGTCACCGTCACCCCGGTGCTGGCCAGGGCGTTGGTGAGGGTCGTGACGTTGAGCACGCTGTCGTTGGCGTTACCGTTGAAGCCGCCCATGCCGGAGCTGGGGGCGTTGGAAATGGTGACGTTGTAGGGATCGATCAGCCACTCGCCGGTCTTGCCCTTGGGCGCCAGGGTGGTGACCTTGACGTCGTCGGCGATTTTCACATGGGCGCCGCTGGTGTCGATGAAGCCGCCATCGCCGCCAGTCGGTGCGCTGGCGTCGAGGGTGCCGGCGACATTCACCACACCGCCGTCGAAATCCCCCAGTAGCAGAATCTTGCCGTTTTTCTCGCCCAGGGTGCGGGCCTCGATCACGCCGGTGTTGTTGACCACCGTCTTGAGCAGCGCATCACCGGCATTGGCAGTCAGCACCACCTGGCCGCCATCGGCCTTGATCAACTGGTGGTTTTCCACCAGGGCATCGACTGCCGCTTCATCCACCTGCACGTTGAGCAGGCCATCGCCGGCGAAGTCCAGGGTCATCGCATTGCCGGCCGCCAGGGTGACCGAGCCCCGATTGGCGACGATCACACCATTGTTGCTGACTGTGCCGCCGAGCAGCGCCACGGCGTCGCCATCTGCGCGGATGTTGCCTTGGTTGACCACTGCCGCTGGGCTGCCGTCGCCCTGAAAACGGTACTGGCCCTTGTCGAAGTCCTCGACCGACAGATCCAGGCTAGAGGCCACCAACCCGCCGACATTGACGCTGGCGCCATTGCCGAACAGCACGCCGTTGGGGTTGACCAGGAAGACCCTGCCGTTGGCATCCAGTTGCCCCATGATCTTCGAGCCGTCGCTGCCGATCACCCGATTCAGGGCGATGGAATCGCGACCAGGCTGGTTGAAGGTCACCTTGTTACCGGCGCCGATGTCGAAGCTCTGCCAGTCGATGGCGAGCTTGTTGCTGGCCTGATCGATGACCATCTGTTGGGCATTGGGCTGGCTGATGCTGCCGCTGCCGGACACCACCTGGCCACCGGTAGGCAGGTCGGCGGCCCATACCGGGCCAGCCAGCAGTAAGCTGGCTGCCAGTATTGCACCGGCGCCTTTGCCGTGCCGTCTGGCGTGTTCGTCGGCGACGCTCCAGCCGCCGGTGCGAGGGTTCCAGACGAGGGCGTAGGCACGGTTCATGGCAGCCTTCCTGTGATTGGCAATTGTTATAGAGGCTTCTCCCTGCCACGCACTGGTGAGAGCAGCCTGTAGAGGCGGTCTTCGTGCGGGGGAGAGTCGCGAAATTTAAACCGATGGCAGAATAGACGCTTGATAGAATTTGCGCCGGGCTAGCTTACAGGTAGAAAAAATGGATGGGGAGTGCTTTGGTGGCGATTTGGCACTGTCCACTCGGCCCACGATCGACTGGGAGTTGGCGCAGATTCCGCAGCCGCCTCCTGTCGCGCCTCTCACGCCCGCGCCACGCCGCCAGCCACCACCCAGGTGCCTGGACGATCCACGTATCGCCTGCGCCGTTCGTCTGCTGGAGGGGATTCCGGCAGTGCCCCTCGGGCTTGATGAGGTCGCCGAGCATGTCGGCCTCAGTCCCTTTCATTTCCAGCGCTATTTTCAGGAGGTGATGGGCGAGTCGCCCAGTGCCTATTTGCGTCGCACCCGGCTGGATCGGGCGGCGATGAACCTGCTGATGGGCGCGGAGTCGGTGATGTCGACCGCTCTGGATGCCGGCTATGCCAGCCACGAGGCGTTCATCCGTGCGTTCCAGCGGCGCTTCGGCATGGTGCCCACGCAGTACCGTCAGTTCGCCCAGGCCCGCCGGCCGCTACCAACCCCGTTGCAGCGTGAACAGGCAACTTGCGTGCTGAGGCCGCAGCCTCTGCTCGCCATGCGCTTTCATGGCTCCTACACGGATCGCGAGGAGCACTGGCGCGTATTCGGGGCCTACCTGCAGCAGATCGGTTTTCCCCTGCAAGGAGCGCAACTGTTAGGTATTTCCCTCGATGGCTCGCTAGTGACGCCGACCGAGCAGATCCGCTACGACTGTGCGGTGCTCGACCCTGGTTTCGATGCCACGGGAACGGCGCTGACGGGGCAGGCTCTGCGGGCTGGTCGTTATGCCACGTTGCGCTGCGAGGGGGCTTATCTGCCGGGCATCGTCAATACCCTGAGCAGCGTAGCCATGGCCTGGCTGCCGGATTCCGGGGAGCGATTGTTGCCGATCAACAACGGTGCTTTCGAGGTCTTCCACAGGCCGCCCTGGGAGCAGGCGGGCGGCCAGCAGTCGTTTACGGTGGCGCTCTCGCTGGCCTGATGCCTCAGGCGTTCTTCTCCTCGCTCAGCGCCTGGTAGCGCTGCTGCAACTCTTCACGAATCTGCCGGCGCTGTTTGGCCTGGCGCTGGCGTCGCAGGCCGTCGGGGGTGTCCGGTTGCAGTTCTGGAATCGGCGCCGGGCGACCATGAGCGTCGACCGCGACCATGGTGAAGAAGCAGCTGTTGGTGTGGCGCACCGAGCGCTCGCGGATATTCTCGGTGATCACCTTGATGCCGATCTCCATCGAGGTGCGGCCGGTGTGGTTGACCGAAGCGAGGAAGGTAACCAGTTCGCCAACGTGCACCGGTTCGCGGAACATCACCTGATCCACCGATAGGGTCACCACGTAGCAGCCGGCATAACGGCTGGCGCAGGCATAGGCGACTTCATCGAGGTACTTGAGCAGCGTGCCGCCATGGACATTTCCGGAGAAATTAGCCATATCCGGTGTCATCAATACGGTCATCGTCAGTTGCGCGGTTCCGGCTTCCATCGTTGCTCCGAGTACGTGTGGGGCTTATGAGAGTAAGGCCTGCTGGCTCTGGGGATGCAAGATACACACTCACTACTGCAAGGATGCCATCCATGCTTATTCGCTCGAAATTTCTGCTTCTACCGCTGCTGCTGGGCCTGACCGTTACTGTGCAGGCCACCGAGGAGTGCGCCACGGCGGTGCAGTGCAACCAGTTCGGCACGGCCGCTTATCAGGACGGTCGCTATGAGCAGGCCATCGGCGCGTTCGAACGTCAGTTACGACGCGTCGAGGATGGCGATACGGCACAGTTGGAGTTGGCACTGAACAATCTCATCCTCGCTAACCTGCGCTCCGGCCAGACCGGCATGGCGCGCGCCTGGTTAGGCGTGGCGCTGGACAACAACCTCAGCGGCTCTTCGACTCGCCTGCACCTGACCAAGGTAGCCCAGGCGCTGGATTACCAGACCCTCGCTGCCAGCCCGACCGGACGCTACCTGCGTTACGGCGGCCAGGCAGTATGGAGTGAGCTGCTGATCAGCGAGGATGGCAGTGGCGGTTATCTCGCCAGCTTCTCGCCCTTGCGCGCTGGTGCTCGGGTCGAGGAGTACGGCCCGGCTGCGATTGGCGAGCTGGATGGCAAGTTGGTCGGCGACGAGGTGCAGATGCGCCTGCAGGACGCCGGCCTGGGCAACGATTGCGCAGTGCAACTGCTGCGTGAAGGCATCGAGCTGCGCGTGCAGGAGGTATTCGCCGAGGGCTGCCAGGATTACGGCGGCATGGGCATCAGCGTCGGTGGCCGCTACATCAAGGTAAGCCCTTGAGGTTCACAGGCCGTAGCGCGCCTTGAGGCGCTGCAGCGTGTCCGGCTGGTGGGCGAGGAAGGCGTCGAAGCGTTCGATCAGGTCCGGCCGGCTTGCGCTGCTGAGGTGGAAGCTGGTGAAGATCAGCGGCAATTGCGGGTCCAGTTGCAGGTAGTTATTGCTCATGTCCAGCTGGGCGAGCTGATAGCGCACCACCTGTGGGTTGGCGTAGAGCGCATCGAGACGGCCACGCCCGACCATGCGGATCAGGCTGTGCAGGTCCTGGGTTTCCACCAGGTGCACGGTGCCGGCGTCGAGCTGGGGTTGCCAGGCCTGCGCGGTGAAGCCGCGTACCGTACCCAGGTGCCGGATGTTGTTCAGGCCCTGGCCGCGGCGGTTGGCGAGGACCATGGTGCCGTCGACTATCTGCACCGCTGCTTCGCTGTAGTAGAGGTGGCGGTCGGCCTTGGCCTGGCGTGCCCACTCGGGATTGTCGGGAAACAGCAGGTCGAGGTTTTGCTCGTCGAGCATGTTGCGGTACAGCCTGTTGAGCGGCTGCGGCAGCAGTTCGAGGGTCAGCCCCTCATATTCGGCGAAGGCTTCCAGCAGATCCAGGCAGTAGCCTTCGGGTGGGCTTTCGAGCGTGGCACGGTAGTAAGGGTAGTAATCATGCTGCTCGATGCCGACGCGCAGGGTTTCGCCCTGCGCCAGCGTAGTCACCATCAGCAGAGCCAGCAGTCGCCAGCGTTTCATGAGTCGTTCTCCGCCTCCTCGCTGGCTACAGACTAGCTCACCGTCAGATCAGGCGTGATTGAGATACCAGCGCCAATCCTGCTCACCCACCTCGCCCATGAACTGGCGGTACTCGGCCCACTTGATCGCCAGGAAAACCTTGAGGAAATCCTCGCCGAGCGCTTCGCGTGCCCAGCTTGAATCCTCAAGATTGCGCAGTGCAGTGAGCCAGTCGGTGGGCAGGGTTTCGCGGGCTTGTTCGTAGCCGTTGCCGATGATTTCCTCACCCGGATCGATATGGTTTTTGATGCCGTGGCGGATGCCGGAAAGAATCGCTGCGGCCGCCAGGTAGGGGTTGGCGTCGGCGCCGCAAATGCGATGCTCGACGTGGCGGCTCTTGGCCGGTCCACCTGGTACGCGGAACGACACGGTGCGGTTGTTCACCCCCCAACTCTTGGCCAGCGGCGCGTAGCTGTTGGCCTGGAAGCGGCGGAAGGAGTTGGCGTTGGGGCAGAAGATCGCCAGGGCATCGTTGAGCGTGGCCATCATGCCGCCGATGGCGTGGCGCAACAGTGGAGTGCCGTGGGGATCTTCGCTGGCCATCAGGTTGTTGCCCTCGGCATCGGCCAGCGACACGTGCATATGCAGGCCGCTGCCAGCCAGGTCGCCGAACGGCTTGGCCATGAAGCAGGCCTGCAAGCCGTGTTTGTGGGCCACGCCCTTGACCAGGCGCTTGTAGCGTACGCCTTCGTCTACCGCCTGCAGTGCATCGAAACGGTGCTCCAGGGTCAGTTCGAGCTGGCCCGGGGCGTATTCGGAGATCGCCGTGCGCACCGGCAGGCCCTGCGCCTCGCAGGCGGCGTAGAGGTCGTCGAGGAATGGCTGCATCTGCTCCAGCTCATACACGCCATAGACCTGCGGCGCCTGTGGGCGCACGCCGTTCATCTGCACGGCGGGCTGTGGGCGTCCATTGGCGTCACGCTGCTTGTCCAGCAGGTAGAACTCCAGCTCCACCGCAATCACCGGGTGATAACCATCGGCCTTGAGCGCGTCGATGGCGCGCACCAGCACATGGCGTGGATCACCCGGCGTGGCCGGCAGACCCTGGGTGGGGTGCATGCTCACCTGCACCTGGCCGGTGGGCACCACGCGCCAGGGTTGCAGGGTAAGGCTGCCGGGCAGTGGGTATGTCCAGCAGTCGGCGTCGGCCACTTCCCAGACCAGGCCGCTTTCCTCGACGTCCTCGCCCTGGATGGTCAGCGACAGGATCGAGCTGGGCAGCGGTCGGCCGTTTTCGTAGATGGCCAGCAGCTCGTCGCGATGCAGCAGCTTGCCGCGCGGGATGCCGTTGGCGTCGATCAGCATCAGCTCGATGCTGCGGACCTCGGGGTGGGCGGCGAGAAAGTCGCGGGCTTCCTGCGGGTTGGCGAATTGCATGGTGATTCTCACAGTGAGTCGTTATCTCGTGGGAGGCGCTTTAGCGGCGATTGTCGCGGCTGAAGCCCCTCCCACAGGCTGATCGATGAATTACTCGCGGGCGCCGGGTATGGCCAGCAGCTCGGTGAGGGCTTGATCGAGCATGGTGATCAGCTTGTCCACATCCTGCGCTGTGGTGCTCGGGCAGCACAGGGTCATGTTGTGGAATGGCGTGATCAGGATGCCGCGGTTGATCAGGTACAGGTGCAGGGCCATTTGCAGCTCGTCATGGAACGCCGCTTCGGCCTCGGCGCCGGTGCGTGGCGGCGTGGCGCAGAACTGGAACTCGCAACGCGCGCCCAGCTCGGTCACCGACCACTTGAGGCCATGCTTGTCGATCAACTGGCGGAAACCCTCGGCCAGGCGCGCCGCCAGCGGCAACATGTGGTCGTAGGCCGTCTGGGTCATCACCTGTTCCAGGTTGGCGCGCATGCAGTGCATGGCCAGGGCGTTGGCCGACAGGGTGGTGCCCATGCCGCTGTGGCCGTGACCGTGGCTTGCCTCGCTGGCGCGCTGACGCGCCTGGGTCATGGCGCCTGCCATCTCTGCGCTGCAACCGAAGATGCCGCAAGGCACGCCGCCGGCGATCGGCTTGCCGACCACGAAGAAGTCCGGGTCCAGGCCCCACAGGCGCGTGCAGCCACCGATATCGGTGGAGATGGTGTGGGTTTCGTCGATGATCAGCAGGCTGCCGTACTTACGCGTCAACTCGCGGCATTTCTGCATGAAGCCTGGATCGGGCAGGACCATGCCGATATTGGTCATCGCCGGCTCGCAGAGCAGGGCGCAGACGTCACCCTGAGCCAACGCCGCCTCCAGCGCTGCGACATCGTTGAAGGGAATGGCGCGGCTGTGCTCGGTCAGGTCATAGGCCTGGCCGACCAGACCGGAGCGGTGCACGGTCTTGCCGTCGCGCTCGCGCACCATCACGTCGTCGACAGTGCCGTGGTAGCAGCCGTCGAACACCAGCAGGGTCTTGCGCTGAGTGATGGCGCGCGCCCAGCGCAGCACGTAGCGGTTGGAGTCGGTAGCGGTGGCGGTCACCTGCCAGTAGGGCAGGCCGAAACGCTGGGCCAGCAGCTCGCCGCAGACCACGGCGTCCTCGCCGGGCAGCATGGTGGTCAGGCCGTTGTTCGCCTGTTCGGCGATAGCGCGGGCCACCGGATCGGGGGAGTGGCCGAACATGGTGCCGGTGTCACCGAGGCAGAAGTCGATGTACTCATGACCGTCCACGTCGAAGAAACGTGCGTCCTTGGCGCGCTCGACGAACAGCGGTACCGGCGTCGACCAGTCGGCCATCCAGTGCATCGGCACGCCGCCGTACAGCGAGTGGCGGGCGCGCTCGGCCAGGGCCACGGACTTCGGATTGCGGGACAGGAACCGCTCGCGCTCGGCGGCGACGAAACGGTCAACGGCAACTTGGCTGATGCCACTGGCGGTGGTCATGGGGCATACCTCGATTGAATGCTGCCGGCATGATATTTTGTGATCACAAAATAGTAAATGCTTAGATCATGATCGATTATTTACGCTTTAAATCTCTATTTGTGATCACGAAAAATTTCATGTTCAGTCATTTTTCACACAAAATCAGTTCCTGTCGTAGACTCGCCGCATCTTCAATCGGAGCCTCCCATGCGTGACTGTAGCCTGACCCTTGCCCAACTGCCGGCGCCACCGATGGAGGTGGCACATGGCTGACAATCTGCAGGAGCAGCTGTATCAGAACATCCGCTCAGGACTGCTGGTCGGGCGTTTCCAACCTGGGGAGCGGTTGAAGATCCGCGACTTGGCCACCGAATGGGGCACCAGCCCGATGCCGGTTCGCGCGGCCCTGCAGCGGCTGGTGGCCGAGGGCGCGCTGGAGGGCGAGCAGCAGCGCTCGGTGCGCGTCCCGTCGATGACCCGCGAGCGTTACGAAAACATCTTTCAGGTGCGCCTCGCGCTGGAAGGCCTGGCGGTGGAGCTGGCCACGCCGCGTCTGGACAGCAGCGACCTGGCCCTGCTGCGTGACTGTGTGCAGCGCATGGACGCCGCCATCGAGCAGCGCCAGGTGCAGGACTACCTCAACGCCAACAGCCAGTTTCACCTGCATTTGTACGGTGCATGTGGCAACCCGGTGTTGCTGCGTTCGATCGAGTCGCTATGGCTGCAGATCGGCCCCTTCTTCAACCGCCTGTTCACCGGCGCCGACCTGTCGCTGCGGCTCAATGACTTTCATGAAGACGCCTTTGCCGCTATCGAAGCCGGCGATGCCAAGGGCGCTCGCCAGGCAATGGAGCAGGATCTGCTTTACTTCGCGCGCTTTCTGCTCAACCTGCTGGCGTTGGAGCAGGGCGAGGTGTGAGGGCGCTGCTCGCGTAACTCGCTTGATGAGGCTCGCGGCTGAAGCCCCTCCCACGGGGCTGAGTCGCGGCTACACATCATGGGAGGCGCTTCAGCGGCGACGGCGTTCGAGAAGCCGATAGTCCGTAGGGCGCACCCTAGGGCGAAGGCGTGATCAGCTTTCCAGCCAGACGTCACGGCACCAGTGCCAGACCGAGTCCCAGCTTTCGTCGGTCAGCTCGCCTTCGTCGCCATCCCACAGCCAGACCTGGCCTTCCACGTCCACCGCGTAGTAGTCGCGGCCGTCCTGGCACAGTGGCACCAGATCGCGCGGCAGGCCGAGATCCCAGGCCACCGAGGCGACTTCCGGCAGGTAGGTGTGCGATTGCGGATCACTGGCGGTCACCGGCTCCAGGCGGCCGTAGACCACATCACTGACCTTGAGCAGGTATTCGCGCAGCTCGAAGGGCAAGTGGATGAGGATCTGCTCCTGAATCTCCACCAGGGTCTCTTCTTCCGGCAGCTCCAGCGGTACCGGTACCGGCTCGTTGAGTTCGCGCAACTGTTCGATGACTTCTTCCACGGCGTCGGCTCCTCATCTTGGGGGATCGGCTTTATACAGTAGCTGGCCGGCAGAATGAAAACATGTCGTTGTCACTGCATACTGGCGCTTTTGCGGAGCCTTTCATGTCATCTCTTACCTGGCACTGCCTGCACCACAGCGAACTCGATGCTGCGACCCTCTATGAACTGCTGGCACTGCGCACCCAGGTGTTCGTGGTCGAGCAGAACTGCCCCTACCTGGAAACCGATGGCCAGGACCTGGTCGGTGACACCTGCCACCTGCTGGCGCGTTATGAATCTGGGCTGGTGGGCTATCTGCGCTTGCTCGATCCGCAGCGCATGGACGGCGAGGTGGTAATCGGTCGGGTGGTGATCGCCGAGCGGGCGCGCGGCAGCGGGCTGGGCCATCGGCTGATGGAGCGGGCGCTGGTCGAGTGTAGTCAGCGTTGGTCGGGGGTGCCGGTTTATCTATCGGCGCAGGCTCACCTGCAGGGCTACTACGGGCGTTATGGCTTCGAGGCGGTGACCGAGGTGTATCTGGAGGACGACATCCCGCATATCGGCATGCGCCGGGCTGCTACGGATCTGTCGTGATGGGGACGTCGCCGCTAAAGCGCCTCCCACATCGTAGGAGCGGCTTCAGCCGCGATAACCGGCAAATGCCGCAATAAAAAACCCGGGCAAGCCCGGGTTTTTTCTGCGTAGTAGCGATCAGTTCTGGCGAATGCCAGCGATCAGCCAGGGCTGGTTGTCGCCCTGGGCGCGCTCCAGGCGCCAGCTTTCGCTGAACGGCTCGCCCTGGTCGAAGCGCGAGGTCTTCGACACACCGCTGAAGGTCAGGGTGGCGATGGTCTTCTCGGCGTTGTCGTCGACACCATCGAGTTGCACGTCGAGGTTATCGACGTAGGTAGACTGGAAGCCGTCACCCAGCTCGGCGCGCTCGCGCTTGAGGAAGTCCAGCAGTTGCGGGGTGACGAACTCGGCGATCTTGTCCATCTCGTCGGCGTCCCAGTGCTGCTGCAGGTTCATGAAGTGCTCGCGACCGGCGGCGATGAAGCTCTGCTCATTGAACCAGGCCGGTGCGTTGATCACCGGAGCGACCGAGGCCAGACGACCACCGAAGATATTGCTGCCAGCGGCCGGCACGTTGTCGGCGTTCGGCATTTCACGCTGGTACGGCGCACCGGCAGCGGCCATTTGCGGCTGTTGGCGAGCGCGACGGGCGGCGAGGAAGCGGAACAGCAGGAAAGCGATCAGGCCGAAGATCAGCATGTCCATGATCTGCAGGCCTTCGAAACCATCACCCATGAACATCGAGGCCAGCAGGCCACCGGCGGCCAGACCGGCCAGCGGGCCGAGCCAGCGCGAAGCACCGCTGGCGGCAGCGGCAGGCTGTTGACGACCGGGTGCCTGGGCAGCCGATTGCGCCGGCGGCGTGGCCTGACGGGTCTGGTGGCTGGGGGCGGAGCCGAAGGATTTGCCACCGCCAAAGCGCTTGGCGTGGGCTTCGAAACTGAAGGTCAGTGCCAGGCACAGAACCATGGCGATACTGAGGAAACGCTGCATCACGGTTTTCTCTCTTGTGGAAAAGCTTGGTCGGCATCTTGCCCGCCATGGGGGCGCATGACCAGTGACAGAATGTTTCCGGCTTTTGCCTGCATTAGATGGCGCCGTGCGTGCCCGGCTTGGTACCGAAGCGGCCACTGGTGCGCATGGCGCACCCTACGGGCGTTGTAGCAGCAGAGGCAGTGGGCCGCAGCGTAGTTGAGCACGCAGAAAGGCGCGGAAGGTTGCTGCGTCCTCTTCGGGATGACGCAGCCAATGCACGAAGCTGCGCAGGTAGGCGCTGGTGAGCAGGGTTTCTTCGGCGATACGGCGCAGGTGCAGGCTTTGCCGTCCGGCTGCTTCGCGCCACCACTGCACGGTGCGGCTGACGCGCATCAGGCCGAGCACCTGCAGGTGGATATGCCCGGGCTCGAGCTTGTACAGCAGCATCTGCCCAGTGACGGCCCGATGTGCGGCGAGGCTATCGAGCCAGGCCAGCAGGCAACTTTCCAGGCGCTGTTCGGCGTTCAGGTCCTGCAGAGCGGGATTTTTTGCGTGACCAAGCATGGCCAGGTCGGCGCGGTCGAACCAGGCTTCCACCAGGTCGTCCTTGTCGCGGTAATGGCGGGCGATATCGTCCAGGCCGATGTCGAGTGCGGCGGCGACGTCGAACAGGTGCAGGCGCTCCCAGCCACAGACGTCGGCCAGTTGCAGAGCGTTATCAAGAATGTGGGCGGGGTCGGTCGGCTTTTTCTTCATCCCTGAAGTATGGCCGCCAGGGCTTGAGGTGGCGCCTGGAACGACAAACGGAGCCGTTGCCGGCTGGTGCGCGTGGCGCACCCTAGGTTGCGTCTCCGTTGTGGGTCGCCACGGGTAGGGTGCGCTACGCGCACCGCCGTCACCAATCGCCGGGCTCAGCGCCAGTCGTACAGCTCTTTTTCCGAGAGTGCATGCATGGGGATGGCCAGCGCCTGGAACGCCTGCATCGAGGCCCAGATGCGGCCATTGAGTTCGCTTTGTGCGGCCAGCTCGCCCAGCACCTGTTCGCTCTCGTGTTGCATCGCCTGCAACACCTCGTCAGGGAAGCGCTTGAGCAGCGTGCCGCTCTTCTTCAGTTCATCCAGCGCCAGGGCGTTGTGGTAGACGTAGTCGTCCATCATGTCCTGGGTCGCCGCGCGCGCCGCTTCGGTGACGATGGCCTGCAGGTCGGCGGGCAGGGCGTCGAAGGCTTTCTGGTTGATCAGCAGTTCGAGCACCGACTGCGGCTCCTGCCAGCCCGGATAGTAATAGTACTTGGCGGCTTTATGCAGGCCGAAGGCCAGGTCGTTGTAAGGGCTGACCCAGTCGGTGGCGTCGATGGCGCCGCTTTGCAGCGAGGTGAAGATTTCGCCACCCGGCATCACCACGGTGGTCGCACCCAGGCGGCTCCAGACTTCGCCACCGAGGCCCGGCATGCGGATTTTCAGGCCCCTGATGTCAGCCAGGCTGTTGATTTCCTTGTTGAACCAGCCGCCCATCTGCATGGTGCTGTTGCCCGCCGTCAGCGGCTTGAGGCCGAACGGTGCATAGGCTTCGTCCCACAGCGCCTGACCACCACCCTTGCTGAGCCAGGCGTTCATTTCCAGGGTGGACAGCCCGAAGGGCACCGCACCGAAGAACTGCGCCGCCGGCACCTTGCCCTTCCAGTAGTAGGGGGTACCGTGGCCGAGCTCGGCCGTGCCGCGGGAGACGGCGTCGAACACTTCCAGCGCCGGCACCAGCTCGCCAGCGGCGTAGACTTTGATGGTCAGGCGCCCGGCGCTCATGGCGTTGACGCGTTCGGCCAGGCGTTCGGCAGCGGTGCCGGTGCCGGGCGCGTTTTTCGGCCAGGTGGTGACCATCTTCCAGTGGAAGCTTTGCGCGGGAGCGGTGGCCTGGTTGGCCGGCGCGGAGTCTTCCTTGCAGCCGATCAGGCTGAAGGCGAGCAGGGGCAGTAGAAGCAGCGAACGAAGGTGCATGGGCGCAATCCCTAAGAAAAACGGGGCTTTTCAGCCCCGTTCAGTTGGCTCAACGCCAGTTGTACAGCTCTTTCTCGGTCAGTGCCTGCATGGCGCTGGCCTCTTCGAGGAAGGCCTTCTGCGAGGCCCAGATGCGGCCGTTGAGATCGTTCTCGGCAGCCAGGGACTCGAGCACCAGGTCGGATTGCTCGCGCATGGCTTGCAGCACCTCGTCCGGCAGGCGCTTGAACTGCACGCCTTCGCTCTTCAGGCTCTGCAGCGCCTTGGCGTTGTTGAACACGTAGTCGTCCATCATGTCCAGGGTCGCGGCACGCGCGGCTTCGACGACGATGGCCTGCAGGTCGGCGGGCAGCGCGTCGAAGGCCTTCTGGTTGACCATGGATTCGACCACGGCCTGCGGCTCCTGCCAGCCCGGGAAGTAGTAGTACTTGGCTGCCTTGTGCAGGCCGAAGGCCAGGTCGTTGTATGGGCCGACCCAGTCGGTGGCATCGATGGCACCGGTCTGCAGGGAGGTGAAGATCTCACCGCCAGGCAGGTTGACGGTGATCGCGCCGAGCTTGCTCCATACTTCGCCACCGAGGCCCGGCATACGGATCTTCAGGCCCTTGATGTCATTCAGGCTGTTGATTTCCTTGTTGAACCAGCCGCCCATCTGCATGGTGGTGTTGCCCGCCGAAAGCGGCTTCACACCGTAGGGTGCGTAGGTTTCGTCCCACAGCGCCTGGCCACCGCCGTGGCTGAGCCAGGCGTTCATCTCCAGGGTGGAGAGGCCGAACGGCACGCTGCTGAAGAACTGCGCAGCTGGCACCTTGCCTTTCCAATAGTACGGCGTGCCATGGCCCATCTCGGCGGTGCCGCGGGAAACAGCGTCGAATACTTCCAGCGCCGGCACCAGCTCTCCAGCGGCGTAGACCTTGACGGTCAGGCGCCCGGCGCTCATGGCGTTGATACGCTCGGCCAGACGCTCGGCGGCGGTGCCCAGACCGGGGAAGTTCTTCGGCCAGGAGGTGACCATCTTCCAATGGACGGTTTCTGCCGGCTTGGCAGCGGCTTGCTCGCTGGCAGCCTTGTCTTCTTTGCAGCCAACCAGGCCGATGGCGGCGATCAGCGCCAGGGCGGTGCCGAACAGATTGCGGCGATTCATCGATTATCTCCAGATACGGTAGGTACTCAGAGCCTATTCACGAGCATGCGAGCTAGAGTCCTACAAGGCAAAAATAGGCGAGGAAGCGGAGTGTACTTTTGTACATGAGCATTCCAAGCCTGTTTTTAACGCAGTAGGGCCGACGTGCAGCTGATCGTGCATAGGCTCTTCACACGGCTTCGAGCTTGGCGTACGCCAGCATCAGCCACTTACTGCCTTCGTTTTCGAAATTCACTTGGACCCGCGCCTGGGCGCCAGCACCCTCGAAATTGAGGATGGTGCCCTCGCCGAACAGGCTGTGGTGTACGCGTTGGCCCAGACTGAAGGGCGTTTGCGGTACGGCGCTGCCGGCGAACAGACTGCCGCCACCCATCGAGCTGGTGCTCACCGGGCGGCTGACGCTGTTGCTCAGGCGTACTTCCTGAATCAGCGGTGCGGGGATTTCGCGGACGAAGCGCGACACCTTGTTATAGGTCTCGCTACCGTAGAGACGCCGTGTTTCGGCGTAGCTGATCACCAGCTTCTGCATGGCACGGGTAATGCCGACATAGGCCAGGCGGCGTTCTTCTTCCAATCGGCCCGGTTCTTCCAGGCTCATCTTGTGCGGGAACAGACCCTCTTCCATGCCCACCAGGAACACCAGGGGGAATTCCAGGCCCTTGGCGCTGTGCAGGGTCATCAGTTGAATGCTGTCTTCGTTTTCGGCGGCCTGGGTGTCCCCGGCCTCCAGCGAGGCGTGGGTGAGGAAGGCCTGCAGCGGGGTCAGCTCGTCGTCTTCGTCATTCTCGAAGGCGCGTGCGGCGCTGACCAGTTCCTCCAGGTTCTCTACCCGGGCCTGGCCCTTCTCGCCCTTTTCCGCTTCGTGAT
Organism: Pseudomonas sp. zfem001; assembly: GCF_032621725.1. Lineage (NCBI taxonomy): Bacteria > Pseudomonadati > Pseudomonadota > Gammaproteobacteria > Pseudomonadales > Pseudomonadaceae > Pseudomonas > Pseudomonas sp. zfem001. The sequence goes on from NZ_JAVYJI010000004.1 coordinate 341,418, forward strand.
AGGCAAGCAGCCCGCTTTTCTCGATGACCACCTGAGTCATCTGGTGCAGGGGCATGGCCAGCACTTTCTCGGCCAGGCCCTCGATCAACTCGATGAAGCTGGCCAGCGCACCGGAGGCCCGGCCCGGCAGAGCCTTGACCGCCAGCATCAGGCGGATCGCCTCCCACATATGCACGTCATGGGCGCGGGCGTACTCGCGGATGGTTTCGATGGTCTTCTCGCCGATGCCGCGCGCCGGCACGTTGATGATGCGTTCCAGCGCCGCATCGTTGCCGCGCCCGTCGAGCAGGCGCAGATAGGCCATAGCGTTCTTGATTTCGGCACGCTCGAAGAAGCGCTGACCACCGTAGATGCGGTAGGGGATCTTCTCGCGCAGCAGCGCCTCTTCCAGCACGCGCGACTGGGCGTTGGAGCGATAGAGAATGGCGATCTCGCTGCGCTTGAGGCCGTCCTTGCGCAGGGCGTCCTCGATGGTCTCGACCACGTAGCGCGCTTCGTCGTGCTCGTTGAAGGCGGCATACAGGGCCAGCGGCTCGCCATCGCCAACGTCGGTGCGCAACTCCTTGCCGAGGCGGCCCTGGTTGTTGGCGATCAGCGCGTTGGCGGCATTGAGGATATTGGCGGTGGAGCGGTAGTTCTGCTCCAGACGAATGATCTCGGCATCGGCGAAATCGCTGTCGAACTGCTGGATATTCTCGATCTTCGCGCCACGCCAGCCATAGATCGACTGATCGTCATCGCCCACCACCATCAGGCTTTCGCCGCCCTTGGCGAGAAAACGCAGCCAGGCGTACTGCACGGCGTTGGTGTCCTGGAACTCGTCGACCAGGATATGGCGGAAGCGACGCTGGTAGTGCTCCAGCAGCCCGGCGTTGTCGCGCCAGAGGTCGAGTGCTCGCAGCAGCAGTTCGGCGAAGTCGATGACACCGGTGCGCGCGCAGGCCGCCTCGTAGGCTTCATAGATGCTGCGCATGGTAGCCAGGAACAGGTCGCCGCTGGCCTGGATACCTTGCGGGCGGATGCCCTCGTCCTTTTGCCCGTTGATGAACCACTGCGCCTGTTTGGCCGGCCAGCGTTGTTCGTCCAGGCCCAGTTCACGGATCACCCGCTTGATCAGGCGCTGCTGATCGTCGGAGTCGAGAATCTGAAAGTTCTCGGCCAGCTTCGCTTCCTTCCAATGCGCGCGCAGCAGGCGATGCGCCAGGCCATGGAAGGTGCCGACCCACATACCAGCAGGGGCATGGCCCAGCACATCTTCGATGCGGTGACGCATCTCGGCGGCGGCCTTGTTGGTGAAGGTCACCGACAGGATGCTGTGCGCCGAGACATCCAGGCGCTGGATCAGGAAGGCGATGCGATGCACCAGCACGCGGGTCTTGCCCGAGCCGGCACCGGCCAGCACCAGCTGATGGCCAGGCGGCGTGGTGACCGCATGGTGCTGGGCGGGATTGAGGGTCGTGAGTCTGTGGTCGAGGTCATTTTGCATCGCGGCATTCTAGGGGGCCGGACAGGGGAGGGCAAACCGTCAGCCAGGCGCGGCGAAACGAGCCGGACGCAGCCGACGACTGGTGGGTCAGGGCGCAGATGTGCATGGATAGAAGGCCAAAGGCCATCATGGGTCGTCAGCGCCCGCCAAAAGTTGGGCGTCACGCTGTGAAAGGGGCCACATCGTTGTTGGGCACAGCGTCTGTCTCGGGTATTCTCCCGCGACGTCAGGGTTGGGAGCGCCACAAAAAGCGCCCAATACCCTTAGGCAACCATTACAAGAAAATCGCCTATGACCGCCACGACTAGCGCCGTAGTTCAAGAGGTGACGCTGGACTCGCATCAGGCTGAGCGTCAGTTCGCCACGGATATTGCCGTTGAGCGTACCCGTCTGTTGTTCCAGGGTTCGCGCTTGCCCACGTTGCTCATGCTGCTGGTCGGCCTGGCCTGCAGCTTATTGCTGTGGAGTCAGCAGAGCGCACCGATGCTCGCTGCCTGGCTGGGCTGGGTGGTGCTGCTGGCGCTGCTGCGCCTGACCCAGGTGAATGCCTTCAACGAGGCGCTGCCCAGTCGTCAGGCCGAGCCCTATTGGCGACGCATTTTCCTCTTCGGCGCCGGTGCTTCCGGGCTGACCCTCGCCTTCGCCGTGATCGTGCTGGTGCCTACCGATGTGTTCTACCAGCAAGCGCTGGTCTACGGCCTGATCGCCGCCGCCATTCTCTCGGCCAGCGTGGCCTATGCCGTCAGCCTGCCTGCCTTCCTCACTTTCGCCTTGCCCTGCTTGCTGCCGTCGGCCGGCTATCTGCTGCTATCGGGCAGCGGTCTGCAACGTGGCTGGGGGCTGCTCAGCGTGATCCTGTTTCTTGCCCTGCTGGTGGTGGCTTGGCAGGTCAATCGTCTGGTGCAGCGCAGCTTGTTGCAGCGCTTTCACAACCTGGCGCTGATCAGCAACCTGGAGCGTGCCAAGCAGCGCGCCGAAGGGCTCAACGAGGAACTGGCGCGCGAGGTGGAGCAGCGCCGCCGCGCCGAGCGCGAACTGCGCGGCGCCCATGGTGAGCTGGAAATGCGCGTGGCCGAACGCACCCTTGAACTGGACGAAGCGACCCATGCGCTGGGCAAGAGCCAGGCGCGCCTGGCCCTGGCGCTGGAGGCCAGCGAGCTGGGGCTGTGGGATTGGGACCTGGAAAGCGACCAGGTGCACCACTCGCACCTGCGCGAGCTGTTTGGCCTGGAGCCGGGCCAGGTACAAGTGATGCTGCGTGACCTGACGCCGCGCCTGCACCCGGATGACCTGCCGGGGCTGCGCCGGGCGCTGGTCCGGCACCTCAAGGGACGCAGCGAGGATTATCAGATCGAGTACCGCGTGCGCCATGTCGATGGTCACTGGGTCTGGGTCGAAGACCGAGGCCGTGCAGTCGAGCGCGACGCCGCCGGCCGTGTGCGGCGCATGCTCGGTACCCGACGCGATGTCAGCGCGCGACGTCAGCAGGAGCAGCAGCAGCGCCTGGCGGCGACCGTGTTCGAGGCGGCCAGCGAAGGCATCTTCATTCTCGACCCCGACTACCGTGTGCTGGCAGTCAACCGCGCGTTCAGCGCGGTGACCGGCTACAACCGCGAGGAAGTGCTCGGGCGCACGGTGACCAGCCTGATCGGCAGCCGCGAGATGCGCCGGCAATACCAGATGATCCGCCAGGAGCTGGACAGCAGCGGCACCTGGCAGGGCGAGCTGATCGAGACGCGCAAGAGCGGCGAGCTTTACCCGCAATGGCTGCAGCTCAACCTGGTACGTGACGCCAGCGGCCGGCCCAGCCAAATCGTCGGCTTCTTCGCCGACCTCAGCGCGCGACGCGAGGCCGAGGAGCGCCTGCGCTACCTGTCGCACTACGATGATCTGACCGGCCTGGCCAACCGCAGCCTGTTCAAGGAGCGGCTGCACGATGCCAGCCAGCGTGCCCGCCAGAGCGGCCGCAGCATTGCCCTGGTGCACATCGACCTGGACCGTTTCAAGCTGCTCAACGATAGCCTCGGCCATGAAGTGGCTGACCAGTTGCTGCGGCAGATGAGCCGTCGCCTGACCCAGGCCGTGCCGGAGGCCGACTGCATCGCTCGGCTCTCGGGTGATGAGTTCGCCATCATTCTCGATGCCTACGGCAGCCTTTCCAGCCTGGCGCGGGTGGCCAGCCGGCTGCTGGCCAAGTTGCGCGTGCCGATGACCGTCGGCGGGCACGAACTGGTGATCAGCGCCTCGCTGGGCATCAGCCTGCTGCCGGACTATGCGCGCGAGATCAGCGCGCTGATCAGTCAGGCCAACATGGCCGTGCAACATGCCAAGCACCTGGGCGGCAACACCTTCCAGTTTTTCACCGACAACCTGCAGGCCTGCACCCTGGAGCGCCTGCAACTGGAGAACCAGCTGCGCAAGGCCATCGACGAAGGCCAGCTGGAGGTGTTCTACCAGCCCAAGCTGAACCTCGCCGACGACCAGCTCAACGCCGCCGAAGCGCTGGTGCGCTGGCGCCATCCGCAGCAGGGCATGGTGGCGCCTGGCGAGTTCATCGGTTTGGCCGAAGAGACCGGGTTGATCGCGCCGATTGGCGAGTTCGTGCTGCGTCAGGCTTGCCGCCAGGCGCGCGAGTGGCAGCAGCAAGGGCTGGCGCAGATACGAGTATCGGTGAATATCTCGGTGTATCAGTTACGTCAGGGCAACCTCACTAGCCTGGTGCGCCAGGTGCTCGAAGAAACCGGCCTGGCGCCGCAGTACCTGGAGCTGGAACTGACCGAAAGCCAACTGCTGGATAACGTCGACAGCGTCATCGTCACCTTCCGCCAACTGCGTGAACTGGGGGTCAAGCTGGCCATCGACGACTTTGGCACCGGCTACTCCTCACTCAGCTACCTCAAGCGCTTCCCGGTGCATTACGTGAAGATCGACCAGACCTTCATCCGCGATCTTTCGCCCGGTGGCGAGGACGCGGCGATCACCCGCGCGATCATTGCCATGGCCCACAGCCTGGAGCTGAAAGTGGTGGCCGAGGGCGTGGAAACCCAGGCACAGATGGACTTTCTCAAGAGCCAGAACTGCGATGAGATCCAGGGCTTTCTGATCAGCCGCCCGGTGGAGGCAAGCGCCTTCGCCGAGCTGCTGCGTGCGCAGATCGATAATCCACTGGATTGAGCGGCATTTGCTCGCTACCCAGGTAGCCTGCGTTCACTTGGCGAACAGCTGGCCGATGTCCTTGAATGCCTTGAACTCCAGCGCGTTGCCGCAGGGGTCGAGGAGGAACATGGTGGCCTGCTCGCCGACCTGGCCCTTGAAGCGTACATAGGGCTCGATGACGAATTTCGTTTCGCGGCTGCGCAGGCGCTCGGCCAGCGCTTCCCAGTCGGCCCAGCCGAGCACCACGCCGAAGTGCGGCACCGGTACGTCGTGGCCGTCCACCGGGTTGCTGGCGGCCGATTCCTGGTAGGCCATCTTCGGCGCTTCATGGATCACCAACTGGTGGCCGAAGAAATCGAAGTCTACCCAGTGGTCGCTGCTGCGACCCTCGGCACAGCCGAATACCTCGCCGTAGAAATGCCGCGCGGCAGCCAGGTCATGAACGGGAATTGCCAGGTGGAAGGGCGCAAGGGACATCACGGAATACCTCTGGTTATTGTGGGTGGGGCGGGTGCAACCCGTCATCGATGTTCATTGCTCCAGCCTATCAACAGCGAAATTGTTCTAAAGCGAATATCCTTGCGCGCAAGCTCAAATATTTTTGATCAATGGAGGCCTGGATGCTGCGCGAGCTGAAAACCTTCGTCACCGTCGCTCGCCTGGGCACCTTCGCCGCTGCCGGCCAGCAGGTGGGGTTGACCCAGTCGGCGGTCAGCGCGCAGATGCGCGTATTGGAGCAACATCTGGGTGTACGCCTGTTCGACCGCAGTGGCCGCGCTGCTGTGCTCAACGCCGCGGGCCGCCACGCCCTGCCGCTGGCCGAGCAGATGCTCGCGCTGTATGCGCAGATGGCGCTGCCACAGGCTGCCGATCAATGGCAGGGCGAGTTGCGCGTCGGTGCCATCGCTACCTTGCAGACTGGTCTGCTGGCCGAGGCTTTACCGCGTTTTCGCCAGCTGGCACCGCTCGTCGAGCTAAAGTTGGTGCCGGGCGTTTCCTTACAGCTGTTCAGCCAATTGGATGCCGGCGAGCTGGACCTGGCCCTGTTGATCAAGCCGCCGTTCGCCTTGCCCAAGGAAATCCTCGAAGTGCCGCTGGCGCAGGAGCCTTTCGTGCTTATCGCGCCGCTGGACGTGCCGGGCGACGACCCGCTGCGGCTGCTCGCGGAGCAGCCCTTCGTGCGCTACGACCGCGCCTCGTTCGGCGGTCGTCAGGTCAGCCGTTTTCTGCGCGAGCAGCGCCTGAACGTACGCGAGGCGCTGGAGCTGGATGAGCTGGACGCCATCGTACGCCTGGTGGAAAACGGCATGGGCGTCGCCCTGGTGCCACGCGCCGGCCTGTGGCTGCAGCGGCCGACGCGACTGCGGGTGATCGAGCTGGGCGAGCCGACCTTCAACCGTGAACTAGTTGCCCTGGTGCGCCGTGCGCAGCGCCAGCCGGCGCTGGATTGTCTGTTGAGCTGCCTGGGATCATAGAATTGAAAATGGTTCTCAATAAAAATAAGATGCCGCTTTCCTCTCGCCCAAGACCAGGGATGCACGATTGTCGGACTTGGATCTCAAAGGCCTGTTCCAGAAGCACGCCAAGGCCCTTCATAACTTTCTGCTGAGTAAGAGTCGCGACCCGCAGCTGGCTGCGGACCTTACGCAGGAGAGCTTTCTGCGCCTGGCCGAGCAGCGTGATGGCGAGCGCATCGACAATTCGCCGGCTTATCTCTTTCGCACGGCCAGCAATCTGTTGATTGATCATCAGCGTCAGCAGATCCGGCGCAAGACCGATCTGCTTGGTGAGGACGTGCTGCATGAGGTCGAGGTCGGGGGCAGTTCGCTGGACGATATCACCGCAGCGCGCCAGGGGCTCGAACGCCTGCAACGGGCGATTGCCGAGTTACCGCCACGCACCCAGGAAATCTTCCGCCTCAACCGTCTTGAAGGCCTGACGCATGCCCAGGTGGCGCGCCAGCTGGGAATTTCCGACAGCTCGGTGCAGAAGCATCTGGCCCGTGCCCTGGCGCACGTGATGGAGCGTCTGGTCGAGGCTGGCGAGCAGGCATGAGTGAGCATTACGGTAAAATCCCTCGTCGCGCGTCATTACTGAAGACGGACGTGTGCCACCCAAGCCGCAACGACCTATAACGAGAATCGAGAGTGAGCGTGATTAGCCAAGATCCGCAGCAGCGGAGTATCCGCGAGGCGGCTGCCGAATGGGCGGTACTGCTCGCCGGCGGTTCGCTCGATGATCGTCAGCAAGAGGCGCTGCAGCAATGGCTGCAGGCCGACGCCCGCCATGCCGAGGCGTTGGTCTTCGCTCAGCGCACCTGGGCGGCGCTGGGTCGTTTGCCGGCCGAGAAACCTACACCGCACCGCGTGGCTGCCGTCGCGGCGAATGTATCGCGCCGTCCCGGGCGAAACGCTCGGCTGCGCCGCTGGGGCGCGGCGGCCTGCCTGACGCTGTTGCTTGGTGGTCTGGGGCTTAGCCAGGGCGAGCGCATGCTGCTGCCATTGCTGGCTGACCACCATACGGCCGGTGGTGAGGTGCGCAGCCTGACCTTGTCCGATGGCAGCGAAGTCATCCTCGACAGCGCCAGTGCCATTCGCCTCGACTATTCCGCCGACCAGCGCCGGGTGGAACTGCTTGCGGGAGCTGCAATCTTCAATGTGGCGCCGCAAGCCGGTCGGCCCTTCGTCGTCGAGGCTGCGGGTGGTACTGCGCAGGCCCTGGGTACCCGTTTCCTGGTGCAGCATGAAGCGCGCGGCGGCGCGCTGGTCGGCGTTCTCGAGCATGCAGTACAGGTCAATGCTGCGCAGCAGCAGCGACGCCTGGAGGAAGGCAGTAGCCTGCGCTATGACGCTGCCGGGATGCATGACACAAGGTTCGATTTGCAGCGTGCAACCAGTTGGCAGCGAGGACTTCTGGTGTTCGATCGTCAGCCGCTGGGCCAGATGATCGAGGAGCTCAATCGGTATCGTCCTGGGTACATCCTCATCGGTCGCGATGAGCTGATGCAGCGTGAGGTCAGCGGCGTTTTCCGCCTCGATGCACTCGACGCTGCGTTGACGACGTTGACACGTGAGATGCAACTACAGCATCACGAGCTGATGGGCGTCAGCCTGATCTACTGAGCATTTTCACGACCTTCGAAAAAAGTTTCTTATCGACTTACTGACTTTCTGTTTGTCAGGCGTCTTTGTTGTTAGTGATTTTCATTATCAACAAAATCAGCCTGGAGTCAGTCGTGAGTCATCGTCGTTGCGCAGTACCACTCACTCTTCGTCGTTGTAGCCCTGCGCCGCTGCTCGGCGGTGTTGCGCTGGGTGTGGCCGTCGCCTTGGGCAGCACCATCGTCGCTGCTGCACCGACAGGCGACAGAACGCCCGTGCAGCGGCAGGTGGTGGAGTTCGATATCCCTGCTCAGCCACTGGATCGCGCTGCTCTGGCCTTCGCCGAGCAGGCTGGCGTGCAGGTGTTCTTCGACAGCGCGCGGCTACAGGGTTTTGCCAGCGCCGCGTTGAAAGGTCGTTATTCCCTCGATGAAGGTCTTCGCCGTTTGCTCGGCACGGCGCCGGTGGACTACCGCTTCGACGACGCGCAGCAAGTCACCCTGACCCGTAGTGCTCGCGCCGACGAGCAGGCGCTGCAACTGCAGTCCACCACTGTGCAGGGCCAATGGCTCAGCGAACGCCAGGAGACCTACCTGCAACCGCGCTCAGTAGCGGTGATTGATCGGGAGCAGATCGACCGCACACCGCCTCATCATGCTGCCGATCTGCTCGAGCAGTCGGCGGGTGTGTATACCGCCGTGAGCCAGCAGGATCCGGGGCTGTCGGTGAACATCCGCGGGCTGCAGGACTACGGTCGGGTCAACATGAACATCGATGGCATGCGTCAGAACTACCAGCAGAGTGGGCATCAGCAACGCAACGGCACCATGTATATCGACCCCGAGCTGTTGTCCGGCGTGGTGATCAGCAAGGGTGCCAGTTCCGGGTTGGGTGGCGCGGGGGTGATCGGTGGCGTAGCCGAGTTTCGTACCGTGGAGGCGAGCGATTTTCTACGCGATGGCAAGGAGGTTGGTGGCCGGCTTCGGGCGACCAGTGGCCTGGGCGGCCTGGGCAACGGTACTCACTTCATCGGCAGCGGCGTGTTCGCTTTTGGCAACGATGCCTGGGATGTCCTGTTAGCGGGCAGTGAACGTAATCTGGGCAACTACGAGCCGGGCTCCAACGGCCGTATCGGCGAAATCCGTACCCAGGCGGGTACGGCCAATGACGCAACCGAGCGGCTGAAGAACTCCACCGTCGATTATTCAGCCAGCGAGATGCGCTCGTTCCTCGCCAAGCTCGGCCTGAATCTCGACGAGACGCAGCGTGTGCAGATGAGCTATCTGCGCACTGAGGTCTCCTATGACGATGCCAACCTGATGAGCGTCAGCGGTGACCGTCTCTGGGAGAAACTCGGCAGCAGCGAGGTGACTTCGCAGAACCTGGCCCTCGACTACAGCTACGACCCGGAAAATCCACTGATCGATTTCAAAGGCAAGCTGTACTTCGTCGAGAACCGCAACGAGCAGGACAATCTTGCGCGCGGCAGTTCGCCGGCCTACCAGATCGAATACCGTACTCGCACCGTCGGTTTGCAGCTGGAGAACACCTCGACCTTCGCGCTCGGTCAGCTCAGTAGCCTGGATTTCAACTACGGTGCGGAGCTATTCCAGGACAAGGTCAGGCCCAGTTCGGATCAGCGAACCGAAAGCGCAGCCGCTTCCTTTCCCTACGTCGAAGGCATGACGCCGTCTGGTAAGCGTGGCATGGCCAGTGTGTTCGGCGAACTGCGCCTGCACTATGACGACTGGCTGACGGCCAGCGCCGGCCTACGCTACGACCGCTACCGGCTGCAGGGCGAAACCGGTATGACCATTCGCCGCTTCAGGCCGCCTGCGACCTTTACCCAGGAAGCGCTGACCTTCGACGTGGATCGTGAGCAAGGGCGCTTTTCGCCGACCTTTGGCCTGGCGATCAAGCCGGGGGTGGATTGGCTGCAGTTCTTCGCCAGTTACGGCAAGGGCTGGCGCCCGCCAGCCGTGACCGAAACGCTCATCTACGGGCGGCCGCATGGCGGCGGTGGCGAGTGGATGTACCCCAACCCCTATCTCGAGCCTGAGCGTTCCAGCGCCTGGGAAGTTGGTTTCAACGTCTTTCGTCAGGGGTTGCTACAGGCGGACGACAGTCTGGGCATCAAGGTCGCCTACTTCGATACGCGGGTGGACAACTTCACCTATATGGCGATCAACCGGCAGGTGCCGGGGTTCGGTACGGGTCCGACACTGGGCACGGTGGCGCATGTCAACGACCTGACCTCGACACGCTTTCGCGGCGTCGAGTACCAGGCCAACTACGACAACGGACGCTTCTACGCCGACTTCACCTTCACCCACATGATCGGCAAGAACGAGTACTGCTCGAACAATGCCTATCTGGGTGGGGCCGAGCGATTCGGCATCATCCCGGGCGTCGGTATCGGCTCGATCCCGGACGACTATGCCAACTCGCTGGTCAGCTGTGGCGGCCTGATGGGCAGCTCCGAGTACATGCCGATGGATCGCGGTTCGTTGGTGCTGGGCACCCGCTGGCTGGATCGCAAGTTGGATGTTGGTACGCGTATTCGTTACAGCGAGGGCTACACCGAGTCCTACGCCGAGCGCAACCTCGAAGCCATTTACCCTGCGGACTGGGCGTCCTATGTCGTCTACGACTTCTTCGCCGGCTATAAGGCCACGCCCCAGACCCGGCTCAGCCTGTCCCTGGAGAACGCCTTCGACCGCGCCTACCTGGTGCCGCTGGGGGACGTATACGCCTTCACCCTCAGTCGCGGCAGAACCCTGACCGGTAGCGTCGAGTACCAGTTCTGAGAATTTGCTCATCCCGAGCGAATCGCGGCTCGTTGGCGGGCCGTGAATGACACCGATAGGAGATCAACCCATGAGTCTGTCCATTTCCTACAGCGCCACCTATGCCAGCAACTCGATCAGCAGCTACCTCTCGGCCTGGGAGCTGACCTTCGCCGACAACAACCACACCAGTGGCAACGTCAACGAGGGCAGCAACACCGGTGGTTTCTATCCGGGCTACCTGAGCGGCACGCAGTACGCCATCTCCGGCTATGAGAGCACCGGTGCTTTCGTTGCCGAAGGCACGCTGAGCTACAACATCACCACGCACGTACTGTCCGGCGACTTGGATAGCGTCAACCTGGGTGGTTATCTGTACAAGGACGCCAGTGGCTACAACCTGTTCGACGACCAGGTGACCTTCGATGGTCTGGGCCTAAGCGGTAGCGATGTGCACGACACCATCTACGCCCTGATGTCCGGCAACACCGGTGAGCTCGAGGCGCAGTTGAACGACATCCTCGACGACTACGGCGTCTCCACTGCCGACACCTTCGACGTGGTCGCCGCTGCTCTGGCTGCTGGTCCGTTGAGCACCGGCTCGGCCGAACTGATCGGCGTGCCGGAGTTGGCCGACGATCTGGCCCTGGCGGCTTGACCGAGCGGTGATGAAAAAGGCGGCGGGGAGATCGCTCTCCCGGCCGCCGGCAACGACCGCCGTGGTGCCGGCCTGAACAACTCGCGCCACGGTGGTCGCACGAATTCTCGACAAGTGCTGCCCGCCGCGTCAATTGCAGTAGGCAGCGCTTCTGGGGCGCGACAGCATGCAACCTTCCAACGAAATCCTCGCTGCACTGGCGGCTTGCCGGCGCGGCTTCGTCAGCGTCGGCGCCTTCAGCGCGGTGATTAATCTGCTGATGCTGGCCCCGGCACTGTACATGCTGCAGGTCTACGACCGTGTGCTGGCTTCGGGTAACCACATGACCTTGGCCATGCTGACCCTGATGGTGCTCGGCCTGTACGCCTTCATGGGGCTGCTGGAATGGGTGCGCAGCCTGGTGGTGATTCGCCTTGGCGCGCAGATCGACCGGCAGCTTGGCGCACGCATCTACGATGCCACCTTCGATGCCAACCTGCGCGTCGCTCGTGGTAGCAGCGCGCAGCCGCTGAGCGATCTGACCAGCCTGCGCCAGTTCGCCACCGGCAATGCTTTGTTCGCGCTGTTCGACGCGCCCTGGTTTCCGCTCTACCTGGCGGTGCTGTTCCTCTTCCACCCCTGGCTCGGCTGGCTGGCGCTGGGCGGTGCGGCGTTGCTGCTGGCGCTGACCTGGGCCAACCAGTGGCTTACCCGCGCAGCCCTAGCCGAGGCTGGGCAACTGGCGATCCAGGCGACCCAGGCTGCCAGTGCTCACATGCGCAACGCCGAATCCACCGAATCCATGGGCATGCTGGCGCGTCTGCGCCAGCGTTGGCAGGCCGAGCACGGCCGCTTTCTTCACCTGCAGAACCGCGCCAGCGAGCAGGGCGCGTCCTTTGGCGCCGCGTCCAAAGTGGTACGCCTGGCGTTACAGTCGTTGATGCTCGGACTCGGCGCTTTGCTCGCCGTAGAAGGCCAGATCACTCCCGGCATGATGATCGCCGGCTCGATTCTCATCGGCCGCGTCCTTGGCCCTCTGGATCAGCTGATCGGTGCTTGGAAGCAGTGGAGTGCGGCGCAGCAGGCTTACCGGCGCCTGTGTGATTTGCTCCAGGCGCAGCCGCCGCGGGCTATGGGCATGGGCTTGCCGGCGCCACGTGGCGAACTGCGTGTAGAACAGTTATCGGCCTGTGCACCGGGCACGCGCACGCCAGTGTTGGCTGGCGTCAGCTTCAGCCTGGAGCCGGGCCAGCGCCTGGTGGTCCTGGGGCCGTCCGGCTGTGGCAAGTCCAGCCTGGCGCGCCTGCTGGTAGCGGCGCAGACGCCGCTGGGCGGCAAGGTCCGCTTGGACGGCGCCGACCTGCAGCAGTGGAACAGAGAGACTCTCGGCCCCCATCTGGGTTATCTGCCGCAGGACGTGCAGCTTTTCGCCGGCAGCATCGCCGAGAACATCGCCCGCTTCGCCGAGGTCGATGCGGACAAGGTGGTTGCCGCGGCGCAGATGGCCGGCGTGCACGAACTGATCCTGCGTCTGCCGCAGGGGTACGACACGCAGTTGGGCGAGGGCGGTGCCGGGCTGTCAGGCGGACAGAAGCAACGCATCGGCCTGGCGCGCGCTGTCTACGCTCTGCCGGCGCTGATCGTGCTCGACGAACCCGACGCCAACCTTGATGAGTCTGGCGAGCAGGCGCTGGTGGCCGCACTCGACCGATTGCGCGAACAGGGTCGTACGCTGGTACTGATCAGCCATCGCCCGGCACTGCTCAAAGGCGCCGATCAGTTGCTGGTGTTGCGCGGTGGGCAAATGCAGGCCTTCGGCCCGGCCGCCCGGGTTTTGCAGGATCTGCAGCACGCGGCCCGCCCGGCGCCGCAGAGCGCACCGGTGCGGCGTGTCGCGCCAACCCTGAGCATCAGCTACGGCGCCCAGCCAGGTGCCCAGCAATGACTGCGCTGGCCTCTGTGCTTCCCCTGCAAGCGGTCGATGCCAACGCGCCGACACGGCTGGGCTGGTGGTTGTTGCTGATCGGTTTCGGTGGCTTCGTCGCCTGGGCCGCGCTGGCGCCGTTGGACAAGGGAGTACCGGTGAGTGGCACGGTGATGGTCAGTGGCAATCGCCAGGCGCTTCAGCATCCCACGGGGGGCACGGTGCGGCGCATCTTTGCCCGTGATGGCGATGCAGTGCAGGCTGGCCAGCCCTTGCTGGAGCTGGATGACCAGGTCTTGCAGACGCAGGCCGATGGCCTGCGGGCGCAACTGATCGGCAGCCGTGCCAGCGCCGCGCGCCTGGCCGCCGAACGTGACGGTGCGGCGAGCATCGACTTCGACCCCTGGCTGCTGGCACGCGCGGACGATCCCCTGACGCTCACCAGCCTGGAGCTGCAGCGTCAACTGTTCGCCAGCCGGCGTCAGGCCTTGGCCCTGGAGCTCGACGGCCTGGCGCAGACCCTGGCCGGCAACGAGGCGCAACTGGGTGGCCTGCGTGCGCTGTACAGCAGCAAGCAAGCCCAGTTGCGCGTGCTCGATGAGCAACTGCTGGGCCTGCGCGAGTTGGCGGCGGACAACTACATCCCGCGCAATCGCCTGCTCGATGCCGAGCGCCAGCGTGCCGAGCTGATCGGTCTGCTGGCCGATGACGCCGGCCGCATAAGCCAGTTGCAGCGGCAGATCACCGAACTGCACCTGCGCGCCGCGCAGCGCAACGAGCAGTTCCAGGAACAGGTACGTAGTCAGTTGGCCGAGACGCAGATACGCAGCGAAGAGCTGCACCATCGCCTGGCTGGGGTCGATGCCGAGTTGCAGCGTACCCTGTTGCGTGCGCCGGCCAGCGGCCTGGTGGTCGGGCTCAGCGTGTTCACCGAGGGCGGCGTGGTCGCACCCGGCCAGGCGCTGCTGGAGATCGTCCCGCAGGATCAACCACTGCTGGTCGAGGGCCGGCTGAGCCCGGCGCTGGTGGACAAGGTGCACCCCGGTCTTCCGGTTGAGTTGCTGTTCAGCGCCTTTGAGCAGCGCACCACGCCGCGGGTCGCCGGCACCCTGGAGCTGGTTTCCGCCGACCGCCTGCAGGATGAACGTAGCGGTGAGCCTTACTACGCCATCCGCATTCGTGTGGGCGACGATGCCATGCAGCAACTGGCTGGTCTGCGTATTCGCCCTGGCATGCCGGTGGAGGCCTTTATCAGTACCGGCGAGCGTTCGCTGCTCAACTACCTGTTCAAGCCGTTGCTCGATCGCACGCACCTGGCCCTGGCGGAAGACTGACGATGCGTGTGTTCTGTTTCGGCCTGCTTCTGTGTTTCGCCGCGCCTGCACCGGCCCTCGGTTTACTCGATGCCTATGCTCTGGCGCTACGCCATGACCCGACCTTCCAGGCCGCCATTGCCGAGCGCGACGCCGGGCTGGAGAGCCAGGCAATAGGTCGCGCCGGGCTGTTGCCACGGCTGTCGTGGAGCTACAGCAACCAGCGCAACGACTCGCAGGTGACGGCGGGCGGGCAGCGCGTTGACCGCGATTACCGCAGCTATGCCTCGGTGCTCAGCCTGCAACAGCCGCTGTTCGACTACGCCGCCTGGGCCGACTACCGCCAGGGCGTGGCGCGCACGCTGCTGGCCGACGAGCGCTTTCGCGGGCGCAGCCAGGAGCTGGCGGTGCGCCTGTTCGAGGCCTACAGCCAGGCGCTGCTGAATGGCGAACGCATCGCCCTGGCGCGCGCTCAGCGGCGTGCCCTGGTCGAGCGCCTGCAGCTCAACCAACGTCTGCTACGGGCTGGCGAGGGCACCCGCACCGACGAGCTGGAAACCGAGGCGCGCCTGGCCCTGGCCGAGGCCGAGCTGATCCAGGCGCAGGATGATCTGGACATCGCCCTGCGCGTGCTGGAGGCCATCGTCGGTGAGCCCTTGGCGCGCAGCGACCTGCAGCCGTTGCTTGACGATTTCCCGATCCAGCCACCGCAGCCGGCGCGCTTCGAGGCCTGGCGCGATCTGGCCGTGGCCGGTAATGCCGAACTGGCGGCGCAGCGCCGCGCCGTCGAAGTAGCGGCCCAAGGCATCGAGAAACAGCGCGCCGGTCATCTGCCGACCCTGAGCCTGGTGGCCAGCAGCCGCCTGACCAGCTCAGATTCGGAAAGCGCCTACAACCAGCAGTACGACACCGACAGCATCGGCATCCAACTCAGCGTGCCGCTGTTCGCCGGTGGCGGGGTGAGCGCGGCGACCCGCCAGGCCAGTGCGACGCATGTGCAGGCCGGCTTCGAGCTGGATGCGCAAACTGCCGAGCTGCTCACCCGTCTGCGTCAGCAGTTCAACCTGTGTAACAGCGCCGCCGCGCGGGTGCGTGCCTATCGCCTGGCCGTGAGCGCGGCCGAGACGCTGGTGCAGGCGACGCGTAAAAGCGTGGCCGGTGGCGAACGGGTCAACCTCGACGTGCTAGACGCCGAGCAGCAACTGCATGGCGCCCGCCGCGATCTGGCCGAGGCGCGTCATGGCTACCTGCGCGCATGGCTACAATTACGTCAGCTGAGTGGCGTGCTGGATGGTTCCGACCTGGAACGACTGGCGGAATCCTTCGACGACCGCGGATTACCGAATGAAACCGACTGATTCGTCTTTACCTAACCGAACCATTCAGAGGGCTCCGTCATGACCGCACCTTCCCAGCTTTCCCATCCGCTGCGTTCGCAGCGTCTCAACGCCATCACCCATGAGCCGCATAGTCATCTCGATTATCTGGTGAAGAGTCATGATCCTTTTGCCAGTCCGGATCGATTCGCCCACTTCGTGGCTGCGCAGTACCTGTTCCAGCGCGACTTGGAAAAACTCTACAACGATCCCGAACTGGTCAAGCTGGTGCCTGATCTGCCGCAGCGTTGTCGCGTCGAGCAGGCCGTGCTGGATCTGGCCGATCTGCAGCGCGCGCTGCCTGAGGGCGATGACAGCATCCGCAACAAGGTCATGGGCACCGGCGAGGCGCTGGCCTGGTTGTTCGTTTCCGAAGGTTCCAAGCTCGGTGCCGCTTTCCTGCTCAAGCGCATGCCGGCGCTGGGCCTCAGCGAGACCTTTGGCGCGCGTCATCTGGGCGAGCCGGAAGGTGGTCGCGCACAGGGTTGGAAGGCGTTTACCGCCGTGCTCGACAGCGTCGAACTGGATACAGAGCAGGAGCGTCTGGCCGAGGCGGCGGCCATCGCCGCTTTCGAGCGTTTCACCGTGCACCTGGAACGCTGCTTTGCCTGAAACCACGCTGGCGCGTTCGGCCTGGCAGCGCTGGCTGTGGTTGCTGCTGGCTTATCTGAGCATCGGCATGGCCATGCTTGGCGTGATCCTGCCGGGCCTGCCCACCACCGAGTTTGTGCTGCTGGCGGCCTGGGCAGCGTCGCGCAGTTCTCCGCGCCTGGCGGCCTGGCTGGAGAATCACCGGATTTTCGGCCCGCTGCTGCGTGACTGGAAAAACGGCGGCCTGATCGCTCGGCGCACCAAGTGGCTGGCGACTGGCAGCATGCTGGTGGCGTTGTTGGTGATGATCCTGACAGTCGATCACCTGCCTTCGGTGCTATTTGCCACCGCCGGCATGAGCTGCGGCGCGCTGTTCATCTGGACGCGGCCAGAGCGGTGCAAGGCCAAGAACACGTCCACCTCGTAGCCTAGGATCGGGGGGCCAGGTCGCTGGTCTATGCTCAATACCCTTTCGATCAAAAGGTGTGGTGATGAACAAGGATATCGGCGAAATCAACGGCGCCTGCCATTGCGGCGGTGTGCGCTTTAACGTGACCTTGAGCGATGGCCTGCACAGCGCACGGCGCTGCACCTGCTCCTACTGCCGCATGCGCGGGGCGGTGGCGGTCTCGGCCGAGCTGGCCGGCTTTCGTATTCTGCAGGGTGAGGACCTGCTCACCACCTATCGTTTCAACACCCAGAGCGCCGCGCACTTCTTCTGTTCACGCTGTGGCATCTACACCCACCATCATCGTCGCTCCAATCCCCACCAGTACGGCGTCAATGTCGCCTGCCTGGAGGGCATTAGCCCGTTCGACTTCGCGGAGGTGCCGGTCAGCGACGGCATTGCCCATCCCAGTGACGACCCTAGCGGCGCCGGGCCGCGGCAAGCCGGCGTTCTGCGCTTTATCCCGTCGTGAGCTCCCTTTCCATCGTGCAGAAATGAAAATGCCGCGCGGCTTTGCAGCGGCGCGGCATCGGGTACAGCTCAGGGCGTCAGCGGCGATCAGAACGCCGGTACGACGGCGCCCTGGTACTTCTCTTCGATGAACTGCTTCACCTCGGCACTGTGCAGCGCCTTGACCAGCTTCTGCACGGCGTCGCTGTCCTTGTTGTCAGCGCGGGTCACCAGGATGTTGACGTACGGCGAGTCGCTGCCTTCGATGGCCAGAGCGTCCTTGGTCGGGTTCAGCTTGGCTTCCAGGGCGTAGTTGGTGTTGATCAGGGCAAGGTCGACCTGGCTCAGTACGCGCGGCAGGGTGGCCGCTTCCAGTTCACGCACTTTGATCGCCTTCGGGTTCTCTACGATGTCCTTCGGCGTGGCGAGGATGCCGGCTTCAGGCTTGAGTTTGATCACACCGGCTTTCTGCAGCAGCAACAGGGCGCGGCCGCCGTTGGTGGCGTCGTTGGGGATGGCCACGGTGGCACCTTGCGGCAGCTCGCTCAGGTTCTTGATCTTGCTGGAGTAGGCGCCGAAGGGCTCGACGTGCACGCCGGCGACGCTGACCAGGTCGGTCTTGCGGCTGGCGTTGAACTCGTCCAGGTACGGCTGGTGCTGGAAGAAGTTGGCGTCGAGGTTCTTCTGCTGCACTTGCAGGTTGGGCTGCACGTAGTCGGTGAACACGCGCACCTTCAGCTCCACGCCTTCTTTGGCCAGGGCTGGTTTGACGAACTCGAGGATCTCCGCGTGCGGCACCGGGGTGGCGGCGACGTTGAGGGTTTCGGCCTGGGCCGAGAAGGCCGCGCAAGCGGCGATGGCAGTCAGCAGCTTCTTCATTTCAAGGTTCCTTTTGGGAAGGTTGGTGCGGGTCTCACGGGTAGCAAGTCGCCGCTTGTCGTGATTACTTACGAGAAAAATGTATGACCAGGCGATCCCCGACCATCTGCAGCACCTGCACCAGAATCAGCAGCAGGATCACGGTCACGGCCATCACGTCCGGCTGGTAGCGCTGGTAGCCGTAGCGCACGGCCAGGTCGCCGAGGCCGCCGCCGCCGATCAGGCCGCTCATGGCGGTGTAGGACACCAGGGTAATCGCGGTGACGGTGGTGGCCGCGAGCAGGCCGGGCAACGCCTCGGGCAGCAACGCGCGGGTGATGATCTGCCAGGTGGTGGCGCCCATCGCCTGGGTTGCTTCGATGATGCCGCGCTCGACTTCACGCAGGGCGGTTTCCACCAGGCGTGCGAAGAACGGCGTGGCGCCTACCACCAATGGCGGGATGGCGCCGGCGACGCCCAGCGAGGTGCCGACCAGCAGCTCGGTGAAGGGAATCATCAGGATTAGCAGGATGACGAAGGGCACCGAGCGCAGGATGTTCACCACCAGCGACAGCGCGCCATACAGGGCCTTCTGCTCGAACAGCTGACGCGGGCCGGTGAGGAACAGCAGCACGCCGAGCGGCAGGCCGAGCAGCACGGTGAACAGCATCGAGCCGAGCAGCATATTCAGGGTGTCGAGACTGGCCTGCCAGATTTCCGGCCAGAACACGTTGGGCAGCAGTTGTTCGAGCATCAGCGCAGTACCTCCAGATGCACGTCGGCGGCTTCGAAGCGCGCCAGCGCGGCGTCGATGTCGCCACCGGTCAGGGCCAGGGTGAGCTGGCCGTAGGGGGTGTCCTTGATGCGGTCGATACGCCCGGCGAGGATGCTGTAGTCCACCCCGGTCTCACGTGCCACGGTGCCCAGCAGCGGGGCGTAGGTGGCGTCGCCCTGGAAGGTCAGGCGCAGGATGCGGCCTTCGACATGAGCGAAGTCATCGCGCTGTTCGGCTTCGTCGACATGCTCGGACTCCTGCACGAAACGCTTAGTAGTCGGGTGCTGCGGGTGCAGGAACACCTCGGCCACCGGGCCTTCCTCGACGATGACACCAGCGTCCATCACCGCCACGCGGTCGCAGACGCGGCGGATCACGTCCATCTCGTGGGTGATCAGCACGATGGTCAGGCCCAGTTCGCGGTTGATCTCGGCCAGCAGGTGCAGCACGGCGGTGGTGGTCTGCGGGTCGAGGGCGCTGGTGGCCTCATCGCACAGCAGGATCTTCGGTCGCGTGCTCAGCGCACGGGCAATGCCGACGCGCTGCTTCTGCCCACCGGAGAGCTGCGCGGGGTATTTGTTGGCGTGATCTTGCAGGCCGACGCGGGCCAGCAGTTCGGCGACGCGGGCGTCGATTTCGGCGCGGCTCAGCTCGCCGGCCAGACGCAGCGGCATGGCGATGTTGTCGGCGACGGTCTTCGACGACAGCAGGTTGAAGTGCTGGAAGATCATCCCGACCTGCTGGCGGAAGCGACGCAGGCCATTGGCATCGAGGGCGGTGACATCGACGCCGTCGATCTCGATGCGCCCGCCGGAGGGTTCCTCCAGGCGGTTGATCAGGCGCAGCAGGGTGCTCTTGCCGGCGCCGGAATGGCCGATGATGCCGAACACCTGGCCGCTGCCGACCTGCAGCGTGGTGGGCTGCAGTGCCGGAATCTCGCGGCCTGCGACGCGGTAGGCCTTGTGGACGGATTGAAACTGGATCACGCGAACGACCTTTTGGGTGTGTTCAAGGGCGGGCCTCAAGGTGGAAGGGGCCGGCCATCGGGCGCCGGGTCGGGCGCAAAAGGGCGCTAGTTTACCCGGCAGTGTTTAGGCCGAGAAAATCTTTGTAGGCCTATGGTTATTACAAAATTGCATTACCGATCAGCGGTAGTGCGCGCGCCCTTCCTCAGTTGCGTTGTGGGCTCAACAGCAGGCGCGGTACCTGTTGTGGCGCGATCTTCTGGCTCAACTGCGGACGGAAGCTTGGGTCGAGCTTCTTGATCCGCGCCGAGAGCAGCGCCGCGACCCAGGGGTAATCCTTGGCCTCGCGCACTTCGATGCGCACTGCGCAGCGAAAGGTCACGACATCGGCGGCTACGCCGTCGAGCAGTCGGCGCAGGTTTTCGTTGTCCTGGCTGTCCAGCATAGGCAAGGCCACGACGCTGGTGGCGGCGCTCGGATCGATCAGGCGTGCCTTGGGCGTACGCTCGGCCACGGGTGCCGGCTGGCTCGCAGCTGCCGGAGTGGTTGCTGCCTTGGTCGCGGCCTGGCGTTCACTGGCCAGGCGCTGCTGACGCAGTTGTTGCTGACGCTCGGCATCGAGCTTGGCGGCGGCATCGCGCGCCTGCTGCTCGGCGGCCGTCTGGCGGGCCGTTCGTGCGCTGTCGATGGCCTGGTTGAGGTCGTGACTCAGAGCCGGCGCCTGTGGCATCAGGCTGCGGGCCTGGCCCAAGGCCTGCGCGGCGCGATCCAGATCGCCCTGCTGCAGTGCTTCGCGGCCCTGTTCCATATAGGCCTCGGCCAACTGGCGCTGGTACTGCTCCAGGCGCGTGTCGCGGCTGGCGCGCTGCTGCAGGGTGTTGAGCTGGCTACGCGCATCGTCGAGACGCTCTTCTGCGAGGCTCAGGTCGAGCTGGCGGAAGGCGATGACCAGATCATCGACCGGCGGGAGGCTGTGCTGCTGGCTGCTCTGGCAACCGGCCAGAAGTAGAACCAGAAAAAGCGGAAGACCACGAAAAGCGAACGACTTCATAACTACGCGTCTCGAATTGTGCAAAAAACGCGCAATCATACAGGTTCGTACCGCTGATTTCATCTTGATCGGCTACGCAGAGCGCGCCATCAGCTGTTGCGCTTGGGCAGCGCAAAGCTGGCCAGGAATAACGCAGCAGCGCTGACCACGATGGATGGCCCGGCTGGTGTGTCCTGATACCAGGACAGAGCCAGACCGCAGCACACCGCCAGCAGGCCGAGCAAGCTGGCGCCGACGGCCATCTGCTCCGGCGTGCGCGCGTGGCGCTGGGCGGCGGCGGCGGGGATGATCAGCAGGGAAGTGATCAGCAGCACGCCGACGATCTTCATCGCCACGGCGATCACCACAGCAATCAGCAGCATCAGCGCCAGGCGAATCGCTGCTACCGGCAGGCCTTCGACCCGTGCCAGTTCTTCGTGCACGGTGATCGCCAGCAGCGGTCGCCACAACCAGGCCAGTAGCGCCAGCACCAGTGCGCTGCCGCCGATGATCCAGGCCAGATCGGTGGGGCTGACGGCGAGCAGGTCACCGAACAGGTAGCTCATAAGGTCGATGCGCACGTCATGCATGAAACTCAGCGCCACCAGGCCCAGCGACAGGGTGCTGTGGGCGAGGATACCCAGCAGGGTGTCGGAGGCCAGCGGCTGGCGTTGCTGCAGGGTCACCAGCAGCACGGCGAGCAGCACGCAGCCGACGGTCACGGTCAGGGTTGGGCTGACGTCGAGCATCAGGCCCAGCGCCACGCCGAGCAGGGCCGCATGGGACAGGGTGTCGCCGAAGTAGGCCATGCGCCGCCACACCACGAAGGAGCCGAGCGGTCCGGCCACCAGGGCCAGGGTAAGGCCGGCGAGCAGGGCGTTGAGAAGGAAATCGGGCATCAGTGTTTGCAACCAGGGCCGTGAACGTGAGCCGGGCCGTGGATGGTCAGGCCGGGCTGAACCACGCCGCCATGCAGGTCGTGAGCGTGGTCATGATGGTGGTGGTAGACGGCCAGGCTCTTGGCGTCCTGGCCGAACAGTTCGATGAAGGCTGGGTCACCGCTGACCTGCTCAGGGTGACCGGAACAGCACACATGGCGGTTGAGGCAGACCACCTGATCGGTGGCGCTCATCACCAGGTGCAGGTCGTGCGAGACCATCAGTACGCCGCAGCCATGGCGTTCGCGCAGCCGCGAGATCAGCCGATACAACTCGGCCTGGCCGGCGACGTCGACGCCTTGTACCGGCTCGTCGAGCACCAGCAGTTGCGGCTCGCGCAGCAGGGCGCGGGCCAGCAGTACGCGCTGCATCTCGCCACCGGAAATGCTCTGCAGCGGGCTGTCGATCACCTGCTCGGCACCGACCTCGGCCAGTGCTGCCAGGGCGCGCTTGCGATCCACCCCAGGCACCAGGCGCAGGAAACGCAGCACCGAGAGCGGCAGGGTCGCGTCGACGTGGAGTTTTTGCGGCATGTAGCCGATGCGCAGGCGCGGCGCTCGGCGCACGTTGCCGCTGTCGGGTTGGAGCAGGCCGAGCACCACGCGTACCAGGGTGGTCTTGCCGGCGCCGTTGGGGCCGATCAGGGTGACGATCTCGCCGGGCTGTACGCTGAGCTGCACATCGTCCAGAACCGGCTGGCCGTTGAAGCTGACAGCGACGCCGTCGAGGCGGATCAGCGCATCGCTCATGCCGCGCCCTTGCAGCCTGCGCAGAGGCCGACCACTTCCACGGTCTGGCTTTCGACGACGAAGCCGACGCCGGCCGCCCCGTCGACGATGGCCTGGCTGATGGCCGGTTGCTCCAGCTCGGTAGCCGCGTGGCAGCTACGGCAGATCAGGAACTGGCCCTGATGCGCGTGCTCAGGGTGGCTGCAACCGACGAAGGCGTTAAGTGATGCGATGCGGTGCACCAGGCCGTTTTCCAACAGGAAATCCAGTGCGCGGTAAACCGTGGGCGGCGCCGCGCGGCGACCGTCTTCATCGCTCAATACGCCGAGGATGTCATAGGCGCCGAGCGGCTTGTGGCTGGCCCACACCAGCTCCAGCACGCGCTTGCGCAGGACAGTCAGGCGCAGGCCCTGGCGCGCGCAGATGGTTTCGGCCTCGGCCAGGGCATGGCTGACGCAGCGAGAATGGTCATGAGGGCGTGAAGCCAGGGGCGTGTCGGTCATGGGCAAGGACGGCGCTAGTGAGAGACGTTATTATATTACCTGTTCAATTCCATTCGAGTATGCCCCGTGTTGCGCCTTTTCTGTCTCTTTACCCTGTTTTTCGTCGCCAGCGCCCAAGCCGAAGTGCGAGTGCTGACCAGTATCAAACCGCTGCAACTGATCGCCGCAGCGGTGCAGGACGGCGTTGGCGAACCCGAGGTGTTGCTGCCGCCCGGTGCTTCGCCGCACCACTATGCGTTGCGCCCGTCCGACGTACGGCGAGTGCGTGATGCTGACCTGCTGTACTGGATCGGACCGGACATGGAGGCCTTCCTGCCGCGCGTACTGGGTAGCCGTGACAAGCCCCAGGTGGCCGTGCAGGACCTGCCCGGTATGACCCTGCGTCATTTCGGCGAGAGTCATGAGGAACACGATCACGACGATCATGATCACGAGCACGCACATGGTGGCGACGACCTGGGCCACGATCACGACCACCGCCCGGGCAGCCTGGATGCGCACCTATGGTTGGCGGCCAGTAACGCCAAGGTCATCGCCGCCCGCATGGCGGCAGACCTGGCCAAGCTCGACGCGGCCAACGCAGCGCGTTACGCCGCCAACCTGAAAGCCTTCGAAGCGCGCCTGGACGCGCTCGACGGCCGTATCCGTCCGCAACTGGCCGCCTTGCAAGGCAAGCCGTACTTCGTTTTCCACGAGGCCTTCGACTATTTCGAGGCTGCCTACGGCCTCAAGCACGCCGGTGTATTCAGCGTGCTGACCGAGGTACAGCCGGGTGCGCGGCATGTCGCTGCCATGCGCGAGCGCCTGCAGCAGACGGGGCCGAGCTGCGTGTTCAGCGAACCGCCGCTACGTCCGCGTTTGGCTGAAACCCTGACCGCAGGCTTGCCGGTGAAACTGGCGGAACTGGATGCCTTGGGCGGCGCCTTGCCGGTCGACGCCAGCGGTTACGAGCAACTGCTGGAGAATCTGGCTGGCGGCCTGAGCGAGTGCCTGAATAGCCTGTAGGACACGCATTGGAGAGTCCAGCGGCAGGCCCTGTGTAGGAGCGAATTCATTCGCGATTGAAGCGCCCCGGATTGCATCCAGACCACGGGCCGGCCAGGCTTTTGTGGCAGGGGCTCCAGCCGCGACTCGCCGAGCTACGAACTGTAACCACCGCCTCGTTGCCGCCCGCATGCGCAAACCACTAGGCTTGCGCTTTTGCCGCGAGCGCCCGTCATGTCGCCCACCGCACCTCGCCCGTCCAACGCCACGCTGGTGCTGCTGGCCTCGCTCTATTGCGCGCAGGGTTTGCCATCCGGGCTGATCGCCCACTCGCTACCGGTGCTGCTGCGCCAGCATGGCGTCGACCTGGCGCTGATCGGCTTGCTCAAACTGCTGGCGCTGCCCTGGCTGCTCAAGGTGTTGTGGGCACCCTGGATCGATCGCCTGGCCTCACCCCGACTGGGCCATCACCGCGGCTGGATTCTGCCGCTTCAGAGCGGCGTCATCGTCTGTGTCGCGGCACTGGCGCTGCTGGCACCGCAGACACTGTTCGGCTCCGGCCCGTGGTTGTTGCTTGGTTTGCTGCTGCTGATCAACTTGCTGGCCTCGACCCAGGACATCGCTACTGACGGGCTCACCGTACGCTTGCTGCCTGAACGCTGGCGTGGCCTGGGCAATAGCCTGCAGGTGGGCGGCTACAAGGTTGGCATGATCGTCAGCGGCAGCGGCCTGCTGCTGGTGATCGACCCGCTGGGCTGGAACATGGCGCTCGGTCTGCTGGCTGGTCTTATCCTGCTGATGACCCTACCCA
The DNA here is from genome assembly GCF_032621725.1 of Pseudomonas sp. zfem001. Lineage (NCBI taxonomy): Bacteria > Pseudomonadati > Pseudomonadota > Gammaproteobacteria > Pseudomonadales > Pseudomonadaceae > Pseudomonas > Pseudomonas sp. zfem001. The sequence goes on from NZ_JAVYJI010000004.1 coordinate 366,278, forward strand.
TCTGGCTGTTCCCAGAGCGCGGTGTTCTGCCTTTCCAGCCTGCCCAGGCGGAACGCGCCTTCGGCCCACGTCTGCTGTTCGACCACTACCGTGGCCTGCTGGCGCAACCCGGCATGCTGCTGTGGCTGGCGGTGGTACTGACTTTCAAATTGGGCGACTCGCTCGGCTCACCGATGATCAAACCGATGCTGGTGGATCAAGGCTGGAGCACGGGCGCGCTTGGCCAACTGACCCTGATCAGCAGCCTGGCCGGCATCGGCGGCGCCTTGCTGGGTGGCTTGCTCTACGCGCGCATCGGCGTGCTGCGTGCCTTGATTCTGTTCGGCGCCCTGCAAGCCATCGGCATCGCTGCCCTGGCCTTGTTGGTCAGCCATGGCTCCAATGTCGGCCTGGTCTACGCCGTGACCCTGTTCGAACAGGTGGCCGACGGCATGTCCACTGTCGCCCTGTTCGCCGCCATGATGCGCATGTGTCGCCCCGAACACGAAGGCGCCGACTTCACCTTGCAGGCCTCGGCGCAGTTGCTGCTATCCGGCTTCGTTGGGGCCAGCAGCGGGGTGCTGGCCAAGGCGTTGGGGTATGAGGGCTTGTTCGTCGGAGCGGGGGTGTTGGGGATGCTCGTGCTGGTGGTCGTGCTGATGCATGTGCGCCGCAAGCCCGCCTGAGTAATCGGGGCGGATCACTCCGCCCAGTGCCGGCCGTGACGCTCCAGAAGGTGTTGCAGTTGCTCCGGGCCGTCGCTGCCGGCCGGATAGGGGCGCGGGCTCTGGTAGTGCTGGTGCCAGCCCTGCAGGATCGGGTCGACCCATTGCCAGGCGGCTTCCACTTCATCGCGGCGCATGAACAGCGTCGAGTCGCCTTCGATCACGTCGAGCAGTAGGCGCTCGTAAGCATCCCAACGACGTTGCTGGCTGAAGGCATTGGCCAGGTTGAGGTCCAGCTCCACCGGTTTCAGGTGCATGCCCTTGCCGGGGTTCTTGGCCATCAGTTGCAGGCTGATGCGCTCTTCCGGCTGCAGGCGGATCAGCAACTGGTTGGCTTCGCCATCGTTGAACAGGCGATGCGGCACGGGCTTGAACTGAATCAGAATCTCCGACGCCTTCTTCGCCAGGCGTTTACCGGTGCGCAGGTAGAAGGGCACGCCGGCCCAGCGCCAGTTGTCGATCTCCACCTGCACGGCGGCGAAGGTCTCGGTATCACTGTCGTTGTCGACGTTCTTCTCGAAGTAATAGGCGGGGACGTCGTGGCCGCCGATTTTGCCGGCGGTGTACTGGCCGCGCACGGTCTTATCCTGCACGTCGAGCCCGGAGATGGGTTTCAGCGCCTCGAGGATCTTCACCTTTTCGTTGCGCACCGCGTCGGCGTCGAAGCGCACCGGGGCTTCCATGGCCACCAGGCAGAGCAGTTGCAGCAGGTGATTCTGGATCATGTCGCGCATGGCGCCGGCTTTGTCGTAGTAGCCGCCGCGGTTCTCCACGCCGAGGGTTTCGCACACGCTGATCTGTACGTGATCGATGTGCCCAGCGCGCCACACCGGCTCGAACAGGGCGTTGGCGAAGCGCAGCGCCATCAGGTTCTGCACGGTTTCCTTGCCTAGGTAGTGATCGATGCGAAACACCCGCGCTTCGTCAAATACGGCGCCGATGGCGGCGTTGATCGCACGGGCTGACTCCAGCGAGTGGCCGATGGGCTTTTCCAGCACTATGCGCGCTGCGGGGCCGGCCAGACCGGCGTTGGCCAGGTGCGCGGCGATGGCTTCGAACAGGCTCGGGGCGGTAGCCAGGTAATAGACCCGTACACGCTCGTCATCACGCCCCAGGCGTTTGGCCAGGCGGCCGAAATCGGCGCTTTGCGCCGCATCCATGGCGAAGTAGTCGAGGCGCGCGGCGAAGCTGGCCCAGGTTTCGTTGGCGAAATCGGCGCGCGCCACCTGGGCGCGGCAGTGACGCTCGGCCAGAGCTTGGTAGGCCTCGCGGCTATGATTGCTGCGGGCCAGGGCGAGGATGCGCACATCGGCGTGCAGACGTCCTTCGCGGTGCAAGTGATAGAGCGCCGGCAGCAATTTGTGCAGGGCCAGGTCGCCCGTACCACCGAAGACCAGCATGTCGCAGGGGATGCTCAAGGGAAGACTCCGACTCGTTGTGGCAGGCCGTTGCACGCGGCCTGCGTTCGCATGAGAGGGGCGCGAAAACGTCCTCAGGTATGCCTGTGTTCTTCGGCATGCGGGCATGCCGGAGAGTTCGTTCAGCGAATTGGCAGTGGCTTGGCTGTGCGCGAGCGCGAGCTATGTAGTATAACTACAAGGTCACTACAACCGCCGCCAGCCGATCATAACCGAGCTATGACCCAGCGAGTGCCGCGGTAGACCCTTTTCTGCATAGAGCCTATCTCAGTGAATCTGTTGCAACACATCGCCCAGTCGCGCCACCTGCTGCGCAAGTCCGAGCTCAAGGTGGCCGATCACGTCTTGCTCGATCCTGCATCGGTGATGCACAGCTCCATGGCCGAACTGGCGCACAGCGTCGGCATCAGCGAGCCGACCATCGTGCGCTTCTGCCGCGCCATCGGTTGCAGTGGCTTCCAAGACCTCAAGCTGAAGCTGGCGCAGAGTCTGGCTGCCGGGGCCAGCTTCGGTCAGTTCGCGATTCACGAGGATGACTCGGTCGCCGACTTCAGCCTGAAGATCTTCGACACTACCCTGCATACACTGATGGAAGTGCGCGAAAAGCTCGACCCCGAGGCACTGCAGCGCGCCATCGCCGCCTGCTCCAACGCGCAGCGCGTGGAGTTCTACGGCTTCGGTGCATCCGGCGCGGTGGCCGCCGATGCCCAGCACAAGTTCTTCCGCCTACTGCTCAATGCCGCGGCCTATTCCGACCCGCACATGCAGGCGATGAGCGCAGTGACCCTGCAGCCGGGCGACGTGGCGGTGTGCATCTCCCAGTCCGGTCGTTCCAAGGACTTGTTGATCAGTGCCAACCTGGTACGTGAATCCGGTGCCAGCCTGATCACCCTGTGCCCTAGCCAGACGCCGCTGGCGGAGCTGTCGACCGTCAACCTGGCCATCGATGTGCAGGAAGACACCGAGATCTACACCCCGTTGACCTCGCGCATCGCCCACCTGGTGGTGATCGACGTGCTGGCCATGGGCGTGGCCATGGCGCGCGGGCCGAGCCTGGTCAACCACCTTAAGAGCGTCAAGCGCAGCCTGCGCAGCTTGCGGCTGTCACCGAAGTCGCTGCGTAACAGCGAGGACTGAATAGAGCGATTAGCGAATGCTTTCAAGGATGAAAGACATGGTGAGACAAGGAGTGCTGATTGCGCTCATCGCGCTCGTTATGGGATGCAGTACCGTGGTTTCCAGGCTGGGGCCGGATAGGCCTTCTGATCTGTATCCAGCGACCAACACCGCACTAGAGCTGACAGGCGATCTGTGGTGCTGGTATTTTCTGGCTTGTCCGATTGTTCTGGTTTCTCTACCTGTGGATGTTGCACTCGATACGCTGCTGCTACCGGTCGACATGGTGCGCCTGCTCAATCGCGATGAGTCGGAGGCAAAGTCTGAAACCATTGCGATATCCGCCGTCACCGAGGCTTCATAGCGCTGCCGTCAAAGCGTCATCTCCCCAAGCGAAGCTGGGTGCTCCAGTCCTCGTTCCGGGAGAACCGAGATGCCTCGTATCTTCGATGACGCGCACCTGCACGACCAACCCGACGCCAAGACCCGGCGCAAACTGCAAGACCAGCGCCGCATGGCCTATCGCCGGGCCATCGAGCACTATGCCGAGCAGTGTCAGCTGCAACGCGAACTTGCCGACTTCCCCGAGCTGGTGTCCGCCGGCTACTCGCAGCAGGCCGAGCGCGCGTCGCGCCGCGCGGCCTGATCCGCTCTCGCTGTCCTGCCTGCGAGCAGGGCAGCGAGCTTGCCCGATTCTACGAACTTATTGCCCGGTTCTGCCGATCGCTGCGGTTGGCGGCGACAGGCGCTTTTGTGCCCACTACAGTGATGGTCTGGCCCCCTGTGTGCGGGGTTGACCGTGACCACCGGCAAGCCATGCCGGAACCATCAGACACCATCAGAACAAGGTGGGCAGACCATGATTATCCTGAATCTCAATGGCCAGGACCACGAGCTGGACGTGGCCGACGATATGCCGCTGCTCTGGGCATTGCGCGACGTCGCCAATCTCACCGGCACCAAGTACGGCTGTGGCATGGCGCTGTGCGGCGCCTGCACGGTTAACGTCGAAGGCCAGCCGACCCGCTCCTGCGTTACCCCGGTATCGGCAGTGGTCGGCAAGCGCATCAACACCATCGAAGCGGTCGGCGAAGATGCCGTGGGCAAGGTGGTCCAGCAGGCTTGGCGGCAACTCGACGTGGTGCAGTGCGGTTACTGCCAGTCCGGGCAGATCATGGCGGCGACGGCCTTGCTGAGTAGCAACAAGGCGCCGAGCGATGCCGATATCGATGCGGCCATGAGCGGCAATATTTGCCGCTGTGCGACCTACGTGCGGATTCGCGCCGCGATTCACGAAGCTGCCGACAAACTGGCCTGAGGAGGCGCATAGACATGGGCAAGATCGAAACCCCCGATAGCGCCACTCGCGGCATCCTCAATGTTAGCCGCCGCACTCTGCTCAAGGGCTCCGGTGGCCTGGCGCTGGGCATCTTCTTCGCGCCGCTGCTGCGCGGTATGGACGCGCTGGCCGCAGGCGGCCCGCTGGAGCCGAACGCCTTCGTGCGTATCGACCTCGATGGCACGGTGACTGTACTGGCCAAACACCTGGAGATGGGCCAGGGCAGCTACACCGGCCTGGCCACATTGCTCGCCGAAGAACTGGATGCCGACTGGGACAAGGTGCGCGTCGAAGGCGCGCCGGCCGATGTGAAACGCTACAACAACCTCGCGTTCGGCCCGATGCAGGGCACCGGCGGCAGTACCGCCATGGCCAACTCCTGGGAGCAGATGCGCAACGCCGGTGCCACCGCCAAGGCCATGCTGGTGGCGGCTGCCGCGCAGCGTTGGAGCGTGCCGGTAAGTGAAATCAGCGTCGAAAAGGGCGTGGTCAGTCACGCCGGTTCAGGTCGCAGTGCCGGCTTCGGCGAACTGGTCGAGGCGGCAGCCTCGTTACCGGTGCCGGAGCAGGTGCAGCTCAAAGACCCCAAGGACTTCAAGCTGATCGGCAAACGCGAGCTGCGCCGCAAGGACAGCCCGGGCAAGACCGATGGCAGCGCCATCTTCACTCAGGACTTCAAGCTGCCCGGCATGCTGGTGGCCATGGTCGCCTATCCGCCGCGTTTCGGCGGCGTGCCGCGCTCGGTCGACAGCAGCAAGGCCAAGGCCGTGCGTGATGTGGTCGAAGTGGTGGAGTTTCGCGATCTGCCCCATGGTCGTTCGGGCGTCGCCGTGTTGGCGAAGAACACCTGGGCGGCGCGCCAGGGGCGCGATGCGTTGGTAATCGACTGGGATGAGAGCCAGGCCTTCACCCTTGGTAGCGAGGAAATTCTCGCGCAATACCGCGACGATGCGGGCAAGCCAGGTCGGCCGGCCACGAGCAAGGGCGATACCGATGCGGTGCTGGCCCAGGCGGCGAAAACCGTCGAGGCCGACTACGAGTTTCCTTATCTGGCGCACGCGGCGATGGAGCCGATGAACTGCCTGGTCAAGCTGTCCGGCGACCGCTGCGAAATCTGGAACGGCGAGCAGTTCCAGACCGTCGACCAGGCCATCATCAGTAGCTACCTGGGCCTCACGCCCGAGCAGGTTTCGCTGACCCAGCTGTATGCCGGCGGCAGTTTCGGTCGTCGCGCCGGTTCGGTGTCGGATTACCTGCTGGAGGCGGTGGCGATCACCAAGGCCGCGCGTGACAAGGGCGTGGACGCGCCGGTAAAAATGGTCTGGACGCGTGAGGACGATACCCGTGGCGGTTATTTCCGACCGCTGTACCTGCACCGCGTGCGCATAGGCCTGGATGAGGCCGGCAAGCTGCAGGCGTGGCACAACCGTATCGTCGGTCAGTCGATCATTGCCGGCACCTCGATGGAGCCGTTCCTGGTCAAGGAGGGTATCGACCACACTTCCGTCGAAGGTGTTTCCAACCTCTCCTATGCCGTGCCCAACCTGCAGGTGGAGCTGAGCACGCCGACCAATATCAAGGTGCCGGTGCTGTGGTGGCGCTCGGTGGGGCATACCCACACCGGTTACGTCGCTGAAACCATGATCGATGAGGCCGCTGTCGCGGCTGGGCAGGACCCTTACAGCTTCCGCCATGCGTTGCTGGACAGCCATCCGCGTCATCGCGGTGCGCTGGAGCTGGCCGCCAAGCAGGCCGGCTGGGACAAACCGCTGGCGGCGGGTGCCGAGGGCGAGAAGCGCGGGCGTGGCATTGCCGTGCATGAATCGTTCGGCTCATTCGTGGCGCAGGTCGCCGAGGTCACGGTGAAGGCCGATGGCAGCTACCGTCTGGATCGCGTGGTGTGCGCGGTTGACTGCGGCATCGCGATCAACCCGGATGTGATCAAGGCGCAGATGGAAGGCGGCATCGGCTTCGCCCTGGCGGCTGCCCGGCACAGCGCGATCACCTTGAAGGAAGGCCGGGTCGAGCAATCGAACTTCCACGACTTCCAGGTGCTGCGCATGAACGATATGCCCAAGGTCGAGGTGCATATCGTGCCGTCGGCGGCGAATCCCACCGGTGTCGGTGAGCCCGGTGTGCCGCCGCTGGCGCCAGCTCTGGCCAACGCGCTGTTCGCAGCGACCGGCGTGCGTCTGCGCAAGCTGCCATTCCCGGCGCAGATCAAGGCCTGACCGAAGACGCGGTAAACAAACGCCCGGGCAGTTGCCCGGGCGTTTTTGTTTCAGCCGGTCGCGGCTAAAGCCCCTCCCACAAGGGGCGCGCCGGGCGGTAGATCGGATGGAGTTAGAGAAGGCGCTTTGTATGGGAGGTCCTTTCGGCTCTGGCATCCTGCATCCATGCATTGTGTAGGGTGGGCTTCAGCCCACCCTACGAATCTGTGTCAGGCCGTGGCCCGGATGCAATCCGGGGCTTTGCTCAGGAGGCGGTCAGTATGGTCGCTGGCTCGATATCGCTGCAGTCCAGCGGCGTTGGCGTATGGATCGCCGCCTGGCGATGCTTGAGCATGCCGCCTGTGCGCTGGTTAATGGCTGCCGTCATCTCGGCGAGTATTGCCGTGGCCACGCTCTCCGGCGTATCGCCGCCGATATCCAGGCCGATGGGGTAGTGCAGGCGATCCAGTGCTGGTAACTGCGCGCTGTGTTGGCGAATCTCGTCCAGCAGGCGTTCGGTGCGGTCACGTGGCCCCAGTTGGCCGATATAGGCCGGCTCGCCCTGCAGCACACTGCCCAGCCAATGGCGATCCTGACTGTAACTGTGGCTCATGATCGCCACCATGGCGCCGTCGGTGAGTGTGTGCAGCTCGTAAGGTGGGCGGGCATCGATCTGCAGCACGGTGTCGGCGTCGGGGAAGCGCTCGGCGCGGGCGAAATGGGCGCGGCCATCGACCACGGTGACGTGCCAGTCCAGCAGCTTGGCCATGTGCGTCAGCGGCTGCGCATCATGCCCTGCACCGAAGATCACCAAGCGTCGCTGCGGTGCCAGGTATTCGCAGAACACCTCGATCTCGCCACGCTCATCACGGTAGCTGCGCAGCGAGGAGCGGCCCTGGCTCAGGGTCTGCTCCAGGTCGGCGCGCACCTCTGCGTCGAGTGCGGGGTCGAGCAGGCGGCTGCCGTCGCCTAGTGATGGATGCAGATACAGACGCTCGCCCACACGTACACGGGCGTTGCGGTAGCTGCCGATCACCGTGGCGACCGCCCCGGCATTGCCGCTTTCGCGCACCTGGCGCAGCAACTCGAGCACCGCCAGCGGCTTTTCCGCGCTGTGGCGTTCGAGCAATACGTGCACGGTGCCGTTGCAGCCGAGGCCGAAGGTCAGTGCGGCGTCCTGATCATCATCGTCGTCCTGGGTGGCCGTGCTGTAGCGGCGGATCACGGCGTCGCCACTATCTGTCAGCCACCAGGCCTTCTTCGCTACCTCGGACTCCAGGCAGCCGCCGCTGATGGTGCCCACGGTGCCGCCGTAGAGCGGGATCAGCATGCGCGCGCCGGGGCGGCGGTAGGCCGAGCCTTCGACCTTGACCACGGTGGCGAGCACGGCCTGGCCGTTGTCGCGTTCGAGCGCGCTGATGGCGCCGAGCAGGGCGCTGATTCCCGACAGCATAGGTTTCTCCCAGGCAGGTTTTGGTGGAGCGATCCCAGGCTGCCAATGTCCCGTATGCCAGTTAAGAAGGGTTAGGCCGATCCTGCGAGATTCTTGCCCGATCCTGCGCTGCTGGCCTGAAAGCGTTCGGCCAGTTTGACGATGCGCGCGCGCTCGGTGCGGATGAAGTCGACGAAGGCCTGCGCCACCGGGGACAGACGGCGACCGCGGATATTCACCACGCACCAGCTGCGCTGCAAGGGCAACTCGGCCACCGGCAGCTCGCGCAGCAGGCCATGCTGCAACTCCAGGCGTACGGCATCACGCGGTAGCAGGGCGATGCCGAGCCCGGCCAGCACCGCTTCGCGCTGCGACTCCAGCGAGCCGATTTCCAGCGTATGCGGGAAGTGTGCGCGTTTCTGGTGACAGTACTCCTCGCAGGCGCGCCGGGTGCCCGAGCCGCTTTCGCGGATCAGCAGTGGGTAGGTGGTGAGGTCCTGCAACTGCAGGCTGTCCGCCTCGCACAGCGGGTGATCGGGCGGCGCCACGGCGATGATCGGGTTGTTGAGGAAGGGCATGAAGTCCAGCGCCATGTCCTGCGGCACCTGGCTCATGATCATCAGGTCATCGCGGCTCTGGGTCAGGCGGCGCACCACCAGGGCGTGGTTGACCACCGTGAGGTTGAGTATGACATCCGGATATTGGCGGCGAAATTCGGCGAACAGGTGGGGAATGAAGTACTTGGCGCTGGATTCGATGCACAAATTGAGCTGCCCCTGCAGTGAGCCTTGCAGGTCTGACAGCTGCATATCCAGGCTTTCCAGGCGGCCGAAGATATCGCTGCTGGCCCGTTTGAGTGCCTCGGCTGCTTCGGTCAGGTAAAGCTTCTTGCCGACATAATCGAACAAGGGCTGGCCGACCAGCTCCTCCAGCTGACGAATCTGCAGGCTCACGGCCGGTTGAGTCAGTGACATGTCCTCGGCCGCGCGGCTGTAGGAGCCGTGTTCGCACACCGCCCGGAACACCTGAAGCTGGCGTAGCGTCATGCGCAGCAGGGTTTTACGCACGTTTTCGCCCTCGTTCGATCAATTCATAAGTAATTACTTATGCACGATCAAATAATTATTCATTTTTGTTAATTCGTACAGCCGGATAGGGTTTCACCACTCTTGCAACCAACTGTTGCAGCGGCCCTTGCAGCTCTGCGCTGAGGATTGGATCGTGATAAGAAAAATACTGATCGCCAACCGTGGTGAGATTGCCGTCCGCATCGTGCGAGCTTGCGCCGAGATGGGTATCCGCTCAGTGGCGATCTACTCCGATGCGGACCGTCATGCATTGCACGTCAAGCGTGCCGACGAAGCGCACAGCATTGGCGAAGACCCGCTGGCTGGCTATCTGAACCCGCGCAAGCTGGTCAACCTGGCCGTGGAAACTGGCTGCGATGCGCTGCATCCTGGTTACGGTTTTCTTTCTGAAAACGCCGAACTTGCAGAGATCTGCGCCGAACGCGGGATCAAATTCATAGGCCCGAGCGCGGAAGTCATCCGCCGCATGGGCGACAAGACCGAAGCCCGCCGCAGCATGATGGCCGCTGGCGTGCCCTGCACCCCCGGCACCGAAGGCAACGTCGCCGATCTGGCCGAAGCCCTGCGAGAAGCCGAGCGCATTGGCTACCCGGTGATGCTCAAGGCCACCTCCGGTGGTGGCGGTCGTGGTATCCGCCGCTGCAACAGCCGCGAGGAGCTGGAACAGGCCTACCCGCGGGTGATTTCCGAGGCGACCAAGGCCTTTGGCAGCGCCGAAGTCTTCCTGGAAAAATGCATCGTCAATCCGAAGCACATCGAGGCGCAGATCCTCGCCGACAGTTTCGGCAACACCGTGCACCTGTACGAGCGCGATTGCTCGATCCAGCGCCGTAACCAGAAGCTGATCGAAATCGCCCCCAGTCCGCAGCTCACTCCCGAGCAGCGCGCCTATATCGGTGACCTGGCGGTGCGCGCCGCGCAGGCCGTGGGATACGAGAATGCCGGCACCGTGGAGTTCCTGCTCGCCGAAGGCGAGGTGTACTTCATGGAGATGAATACCCGGGTGCAGGTGGAACACACCATCACCGAGGAAATCACCGGCATCGACATCGTTCGCGAACAGATTCGCATCGCCAGCGGCCTGCCGCTGTCAGTCAAGCAGGAAGACATCATCCACCGTGGTTATGCCCTGCAGTTCCGCATCAACGCCGAGGATCCGAAGAATAACTTCCTGCCCTCGTTCGGCAAGATCACCCGTTACTACGCGCCCGGCGGCCCCGGCGTGCGCACTGACACGGCGATCTACACCGGCTACACCATTCCGCCCTATTACGACTCGATGTGCCTGAAGCTGATCGTCTGGGCGCTGACCTGGGAAGAGGCGATGGATCGTGGCCTGCGCGCACTGGACGACATGCGCGTGCAGGGCGTGCGCACCACCGCGCCCTATTACCAGGAAATTTTGCGTAACCCGGAATTCCGTAGCGGCCAGTTCAATACCAGCTTCGTCGAAAGCCACCCGGAACTGACCCAGTACTCGATCAAGCGCAACCCGTCGCACTTGGCCATCGCCATCGCCACCGCCATCGCTGCCCACGCGGGCCTGTAGGGGACATCATGAGCAAGAAGATCACCGTTACCGATACCGTCCTGCGCGATGCCCACCAGTCGCTGCTGGCCACGCGCATGCGCACCGAAGACATGCTGCCGATCTGCGACAAGCTCGACCGCGTCGGCTACTGGTCGCTGGAAGTCTGGGGTGGCGCCACCTTCGACTCGTGCGTGCGCTTTCTCAAGGAAGACCCGTGGGAGCGTCTGCGCCAGCTCAAGGCGGCGTTGCCCAATACCCGCCTGCAGATGCTCCTGCGCGGGCAGAACCTGCTCGGCTACCGCCATTACAGCGATGACGTGGTCAAGGCGTTCGTGGCCAAGGCGGCGGTCAACGGCATCGACGTGTTCCGCATCTTCGATGCGATGAACGACGTGCGTAACCTGCGCGTGGCCATCGAGGCGGTCAAGGCTGCCGGCAAGCATGCCCAGGGCACTATCGCCTACACCACCAGCCCGGTGCACACCAACGAGGCCTTCGTCGCCCAGGCCAAGGCCATGCAGGCGATGGGCATCGACTCCATCGCCATCAAGGACATGGCCGGCCTGCTCACGCCGTACGCCACCTTCGAACTGGTCAAGGCGCTGAAGAGCGAAGTCGATCTGCCGGTGTTCATCCACAGCCACGACACCGCCGGTCTCGGTTCGATGTGCCAGCTCAAGGCCATCGAAGCCGGTGCCGACCATATCGACACCGCCATCTCCAGCCTGGCCTGGGGCACCAGCCATCCGGGCACCGAGTCGATGGTCGCCGCGCTCAAGGGCAGCGAGTTCGACACCGGCCTGGATCTGGAGCTGATCCAGGAAATCGGCATGTACTTCCATGCCGTGCGCAAGAAATACCACCAGTTCGAGAGCGAGTTCACCGGCGTGGATACCCGCGTGCAGGTCAACCAGGTGCCGGGCGGGATGATTTCCAACCTGGCCAACCAGCTCAAGGAGCAGGGCGCGCTGAACCGCATGAACGAAGTGCTGGAAGAGATTCCGCGCGTGCGTGCCGACCTCGGCTTCCCGCCGCTGGTGACGCCGACTTCGCAGATCGTCGGCACCCAGGCGTTCTTCAACGTGCTGGCCGGCGAGCGCTACAAGACCATCACCAACGAAGTGAAGCTGTACCTGCAGGGTCGCTACGGCAAGGCGCCGGGCAAGGTCGATGAGCAACTGCGCAAGCAGGCCATCGGCAGCGAAGAAGTGATCGACGTGCGCCCGGCCGACCTGCTCAAACCCGAGCTGGCGCGCCTGCGTGAAGAGATCGGCAGCCTGGCCAAGTCCGAAGAGGACGTGCTGACCTTCGCCATGTTCCCCGATATCGGGCGCAAGTTCCTCGAAGAGCGCGCGGCCGGCACCCTCAAACCGGAAGAGCTGCTGCCCATGCCGAATGGTCAGGGCAAGGCCGCGCCGGTGGGCGGTGAGGGCGTGCCAACCGAGTTCGTGGTCGACGTGCATGGCGAAAGCTACCGTGTGGACATCACTGGTGTTGGCGTCAAGGGCGACGGCAAGCGTCACTTCTACCTGTCCATCGACGGCATGCCGGAAGAAGTGGTGTTCGAGCCGCTCAACGATTTCGTCGCAGGCAGCGGTGGCAAGCGTAAACAGGCCGCTGCACCGGGCGACGTCTCCACCACCATGCCAGGCAACATCGTCGATGTACTGGTCAAGGAAGGTGACACGGTCAAGGCGGGTCAGGCGGTGCTGATCACCGAAGCAATGAAGATGGAAACCGAAGTACAGGCGCCGATTGCCGGCACCGTCAAGGCCGTTCACGTGGCCAAGGGCGACCGCGTCAATCCGGGCGAAGTACTGGTGGAAATCGAAGGTTAACCTCTATGGAGCCCGGCCTGTTGGATGGGCAAGTTTGACGGGGCGTAACCCGGGCTCCTTTTTTATTCGCAGGCGCTTCGCATGAGGCGCCACAGGGTTTGAGACCCGGGAGCCGCAAGGCTCCTTTTTTTACTGCAGTTCTCTGGTCATGCCCCAGGTGCGCAAGTACAGCGCAGGCGATCAGCACCGCTTGCGCGGGGCATGGCCTTTTCCCTTCAGCCGGCCGGAGCCTTGACTCCGGCCGGCGCGTTTCAGTCCTGCGGGAAGCGCGAGCGCGGTGTGGCCATCGGGATCTTGTCGCCGTCGAGCGGCAGGAAGCTGCCCAGCTCGGCATCGTAGGCCTTGATCTGGCTGGTTTCGATGTCGTACACCCAGCCATGGATGAACAGCTGGCCGCGCGCCAGCTTGGCTGCTACCGAAGGGTGGGTGCACAGGTGGTTGAGCTGCGCCACCACGTTTTCTTCGGTGAGCACTGCCAGGGTTTCCTTGTCGTCGCTGCAGTTGCAGTTCTCTGCCACCACGCTGCGGGCGACTTCGGCATGGCGCAACCAGGCTTTTACCGTGGGCATGGTTTCCAGCGATGCCGGGTTGAGCACGGCCTTCATCGCGCCGCAGTCGGAGTGGCCGCAAACGACGATGTGCTGCACGCCCAGGGCCATCACCGCGTATTCGATGGCGGTGGAAACGCCGCCCATCATCTGCCCATAGGCCGGCACCACGTTACCGACGTTGCGGTTGACGAACAGGTCGCCGGGCGAGCTTTGCGTGATCAGTTCCGGCACCACGCGCGAGTCGGCGCAGGTGATGAACATGGCGCGGGGGTTCTGGGCGGTGGCGAGCTTCTTGAACAGCTCTTCCTGCTGCGGGAAGACCTCGTTGCGAAAGCGCTTGAAGCCATCGACGATGCTGTGCAGCGCCTGATCGGCGGTCTCGTTGCCCTCGTGGGTCTGAAGCGGAATCACCTGGTGTTTGTAAGGCATGCCCTGAACCTCTTCGTTATCGAAAATACGCTGCTAAAACGACAGCGGCAGCGGGGTGCGAGTCACACGCAAGTGTCGCCTTCGGCAAGCCGAGCGACAACTGGCAGATCTTTGCAATTGATGCACGGCGCCAGCGGCTGGGCCAGCCGCTGCTGTGGGTTAGCCGCGATGGTGACTGCGGAAGAAGTCGATCAGACCTTGGGTGGACACGTCTTCGGCGCCGCTGGGGTCGCTGCCGACCATGCGCGAGTAGACGCCCTTGCCCAATTCCTTGCCCAGCTCCACGCCCCACTGGTCGAAGGCGTTGATGCCCCAGATCACGCTCTGCACGAAGACCTTGTGCTCGTAGAGGGCGATCAGTGCGCCCAGGCGACCAGGGCTGACCCGCTCCAGCACCAGGGTATTGCTGGGGCGGTTGCCTGGTACCACCTTGTGCGGCGCCAGGCGCTGTACCTCGTCTTCACTCAGGCCCTGGGCGCGCAGCTCGGCTTCGGCCTCCGCGTGGCTCTTGCCAAGCATCAACGCCTGGCTTTGCGACAGGCAGTTGGCGAACAGCCACTGGTGATGGTCGGCCACCGGGTTGTAGCTGCTCACCGGAACGATGAAGTCCGCGGGGATCAGCTGCGTGCCCTGGTGCAGCAACTGGTGGTAGGCGTGCTGGCCGTTGCAGCCGACACCGCCCCAGATCACCGGACCGCTGGCGATCTGCAGGGCGCTGCCGTCCTGGCGCACGCGTTTGCCGTTGGACTCCATGTCCAGCTGCTGCAGGTGCTTGGTGATGTTTCGCAGATAATGGTCATACGGCAGGATGGCGTGGCTCTGCGCGCCCCAGAAGTTGCCGTACCAGACGCCGAGCAGGGCCAGCAGCACCGGCATGTTGCGTTCGAACGGCGCCTGCTGGAAGTGCAGGTCCATGCGATAGGCGCCGGTGAGCAGCTCCTTGAAATTGGAGATGCCGATGGACATGGCGATCGGCAGCCCGATGGCCGACCACAGCGAGTAGCGCCCGCCGACCCAGTCCCACATCGGCAGGATGTTTTCTTCGCGAATACCGAAGGCTTTGGCAGCCTCGACGTTGCTCGACACCGCCATGAAGTGTCGATGCAGCTCCTCTTCCGAGCCACCTTGGGCCAGGTACCAGCCGCGTGCGGCCTGGGAGTTCTTCAGGGTTTCCAGGGTGCTGAAGGTTTTCGACGAGACGATGAACAGGGTGGTCTCGGCGCTCAGCTTGGCGGCCAGCTCCTGAAACGAGCTGCCGTCGATATTGGCCAGATAGTGGCAGCGTACGCCGCGCTGGGCGAAGGGCAGCAGCGCCTCGGAGACCAGTTGCGGGCCGAGAAAGGAGCCGCCGATACCGATATTGACCACATCGGTGATGGGCTTGTCGCTATAGCCGCGCCACAGGCCGTGATGCACGCGCCCGACCAGCTCGCTCATGCGTAACAGGGCGCGGTGTACCTGGGGCATCACGTCCTCGCCATCGACCAGCACGCGGTCGCCCAACGGCCGGCGCAACGCCGTATGCAAGGCCGGCCGGCGCTCCGAGGCATTGACCTGCGCGCCCTCGAACAGCGCCGCGATGGCCTGCGTCAGGCCGGCGTCCCTGGCCAGGTCGACCAGCAGGCTGCGCGTGCGTTCGTCGATCAGGTTCTTCGAGTAATCGAGGAACAGGCCGCAGTCATCCAGAGAAAAGCGCTCGAAGCGTTGTGGGTCGTCAGCGAACGCCTGACGCAGGTTGAAGCCGTCCAGCGCCTGGCGATGTTCGTTCAGTGCCTGCCAGCTGGGCAGTCGGGTGACATCCTGGGAGGAGGGGGCGTAAGGCATTGGCAATCCTCTTCAGCGCGCTGCCAGGTGATGGCGGTCCAGCTCGTGCAGATAGGGCAGGTCAGGGCCGACTCGCGAGCAGGTCAGCGCGGCAGCCTCGATGGCCAGGCACAGCATGTCGTTGATCTGCTCGCGGCTCAGCGTCGCCAGCGCTTCGGGAGTGTCCAGTGCGTGGCGGGCGAGATAACTGAGCAGCGCGGCCTGGAAGGTATCGCCAGCGCCGACGGTGTCGCGGGTGTGTACCTCCACCGCCGGTGCCGACCAGTGCCCATGGCGGTTGTGGACGCTGGCGCCTTTGCTGCCGTGGGTGAGAAACACCAGTTGGCAGCGTTCGTTGAGCCAGCTTGCCGCGACCTGCTGCGGGTCGCGCTCTGGGTAAAGCAGTTGCAGATCCTCTTCGCTGACCTTGATCAGATGCGCGTAGCGGGCGAAGGTCTCGACGCGCTCGCGCCAGTGGGCGATATCTGGCGCCGGGCCGAGGCGCACGTTGGGGTCGAGGCTGATCAGGCGTTGCTGATGTTCGCGCTGTACCAGCTGCAGCAGGGTGTTGGCCACCGGCTCTACCACCAGGGAGAACGACCCGACATGCAGGCCGCGCACCTGTGCATCCAGTTCCGGCAGGTGCTCGGCGAGCAGCAGGCGGTCTGCACAGCCTTCGCCGCGGAAGGAATAGTGCGGCGAGCCAGCAGCATCCAGGCCGACCATCGCCAGGGTGGTCGGCGCATCGCTGGCGATCAGATAGCTATCGCTCACGCCCTCGTCGCGCAGCACCTGGCGCAGGCGCTGGCCGAGGCTGTCCGAGGAAATCCCGGTGAACAGCGCCGAGTCGGCGCCCATTCGGCGCAAGCCCAGCGCCACGTTGAACGGCGAGCCACCGGCGATGGCCTTGAAGGCCAGCTCATTGCCACGTGCGCCGTCACTCTGGATGAACACGTCGAACAGCGCTTCGCCACAGACCAGGTACATGTTCCTTTCCCTCATGAATCAAGGCGTGATCACGCCGGTTTGTTATCGGCCAGCAGGCTGACCTGCTCGCGGTAGCGTTGATAGACCATTTCGTACTGCGCCGTGCGTGCTGGGTCTGGCTGCGTCTGGGTGCTGGCATCCAGATGCACGCAACGCTCGCACAGCGCCACCAGCTGTGCCTGGCGATCTGCGCCGGGGGTCAGGCACCAGGCCGCCTGGATGGCGGCGCCCAGTGCGGCGGCTTCGGTGTGCTGGGGGCAGACCAGTGGCGTGCCCATGATGTCGGCGATCACCTGGCGCCATACCGGGCTCTTCGCCGCGCCGCCGATCAGGCGGATGGTCTGGCTCTGCAGGCCGCTGGCGCGCAGCAGGTCGAGGCCGTAGCGCAGACCGAAGCTGGTGCCTTCGACCACTGCCCGGCACAGATTGGCGCGGGTCAGGTTGTCGCTGTCCATGCCCAGCAGGCTGGCGCGCGAACTGGGCAATGCCGGCACTCGTTCGCCGTTGAAGAACGGCAGCATGAGCAGGCCTTCGGCGCCGATGGGCGATTGCTCGACCAGCTCGCCGAAGGTCTGGATGTCCAGCTCCAGCAATTGCTGGATCAGCCCGGTGGCGCTGGTCAGGTTCATGGTGCAGATCAGCGGTAGCCAGCCGCCGGATGACGAGCAGAAGGTCGCCACCTGCGCGTGCGGGCTGATCATCGCGTGGTCGCTGTAGGCGTAGAGGGTGCCGGAGGTGCCCAGGCTCATGGTGATTGCACCCGGGCGGATGTTGCCGGTGCCGATGGCGCCCATCATGTTGTCGCCGCCGCCGCTGGCTACCACGGCATCCGGGTTCAGGCCCAGTTGCCGGGCGATCTGCGGGCGGAGGCGGCCCACTGGCTGATCCGGCTCGATCAGCTCTGGCAGCGCGTTGCAAAGGCGCCCGCTGGAGTCGATGACGTTCAGCAGCTCGCGGTCCCAACAGCGCGTACGCACGTCGAAATAGCCCGTACCGGAGGCGTCGCCGTACTCGCTGCAGGCCCGGCCGGTGAGCCAGTAATTGAGGTAGTCGTGCGGCAGCAGGATATGCGCGATGCGGGCGAACAGGTCCGGGTGCTGCTCTTTCGTCCAGAGCAGTTTGGACACCGTGTAACCGGGCGCGATGGCCACGCCCAGGCGTTGCAGCGAACCGTCCTCGCCACCCAGGTGATCGAGCAGGCGCTGGTTCTCCGGGGTCGATTCGGTGTCGCACCAGAGCTTGGCCGGGCGCAGCACCGCACCCTGTTCATCGAGCAGCACCAGGCCGTGCTGCTGGCCGGAAACACTGATACCGAGAATCCGCTCGCCGCTGATGCCGGCGGCCGCCAGCGCCTGTCGAGTGGCCTGCTCGAAAGCCTCCAGCCACTGCTGCGGCTGCTGCTCGCGGCGGCCATTGGCGCCGCTGTGCAGCGTATGGCTGGCGCTGCCGGCGCCGAGCACCTGACCGCTGTCGGCATCCAGCACCAGGACCTTGGTGCCCTGAGTACCGCAGTCGATACCGAGGTACATGCTCAGAGCTCCCGCATGCGCTCGAGCAGCAGCGCTTCCAGGGCGAGCTGATCGGCATGGAATTGGCGAATACCTTCGGCCAGTTTCTCCGTGGCCATGGGGTCTTCGTTCATCTGCCAGCGAAATTGCGCTTCGTCGAGGCAGGTCGGCGCGAGTGTGCGGCGGCCGTCATCCGCCAATGCCGGTTGCAGCTCGCCGCTACTTTGCTCCAGTTCGGCGAGCAGGGCAGGGCTGATGGTCAGGCGGTCACAACCGGCCAGGGCGAGCACTTCGCCGATGTTGCGAAAGCTCGCTGCCATCACCACCGTGGCGTAGTCATGCTGCTTGAAGAAGCGATAGACCTGGCGCACCGACAACACGCCTGGATCGTTCTCGGCGTCGAAACTGGCATTCGGGTTTTGTTGTTTGTGCCAGTCGAGAATACGCCCGACGAAAGGCGACACCAGATAGATGCCGGCCTCGGCGCAGGCGCGTGCCTGGGCCAGGTTGAAGATCAGCGTGAGGTTGCAGTGAATACCTTCGCGCTCCAGTTGCCGCGCCGCCTGAATGCCTTCCCAGGTAGCGGCGATCTTCACCAGCACGCGCTCGCCGGGAATGCCCAGTTGCAGATAGCGCTGATGCAGCGAGCGTGCTCGCGCCAGCGTGGCAGCGGTGTCGAAGGACAGCGCCGCCGGCACTTCGGTGGAGACCTTGCCGCTGATCGCCGCGAGAATTTCCACACCCATGCTCACCACCAGCCGGTCGCAGGCATCGGCAATGATCGCCGGGACCGAGATGCCGCTGGCCATTGCCTGGCGCAGCGCGTGGTCTACCTGCTGCTGGTACTGCCCGGCTTGCAGCGCCTTGAGGATGATCGAGGGGTTGGTCGTGGCGTCCTCGGGCTGGAAACGATCGATGGCGGCCAGGTCGCCAGTATCGGCGACCACCACGCTGTGCTGCTTGAGTTGCGCGAGCAAGCTGGGCATATGCGTCTCCAGGGCCTCAGGCGTGCAACAGGTTGTGCAGGGTCTGGCTCACGCCCTGCTCGCGCAGCCTGGCCAGGCTGCGTTCGAAGGCGGCGACGAACTCGGCCGAACGCCCTGGTGCGCTGCCGAAGATCGCCTCCTCGCCGAGCACCCGTGCGGTGAGTTGCGCATCGTCGGCCACCAGTGCCTGGCAGTGTTCGGCGCGCGGGTCGGGTATGCGGTAGCTGGCGCCGGTTTCGTCCACGCCCTTGAGGTACAACGCCCAGGCTGCGACCACCAGGGCCACGCGGTCCAGCGGTTTGCCGTCCTCAATCAGGCGATGCAGGGTGGGCACGATGAACTTGGGAAACTTCGATGAGCCATCGGAGCAGACCCGCTCCAGCTGGTCGGCGATAGCCTGGTTGGAGAAGCGCTCGATCAGCGTGTCCTTGTAGGTGCTCAGGTCGATGCCTGGCACCGGCGCCAGCTGCGGCGTCACGTCGAGGTCCATGAAGGTGCGTACGTACTGGCGCATCAGCGGGTCGTTCATGGTTTCGTGGACGAAGCGATAGCCCTTGAGAAAGCCCAGGTAGGTCAGCGCCAGGTGGCTGCCGTTGAGCAGCTTGATCTTCATTTCCTCGTAGGGCGTGACGTCGTCGGTGAACTGCACGCCGACCGCTTCCCAGGCCGGGCGGCCGCTGACGAACTTGTCCTCCAGCACCCATTGCACGAAGGGCTCGCAGACCACCGGCCAGGCATCGTCGACGCCGTGCTGCTCAGCCAGTTGCTGGCGATGGGCGGCGCTGGTCATCGGCGTGATGCGGTCGACCATGGCGTTGGGAAAACTCACGTGGTGGTCGATCCAGGTGGCCAGCTCATGGTCGGCCAGGTGGGCGAAGGCCAGCAGCGCCTTGCGCGTGACATCGCCGTTGTGCGGCAGGTTATCGCAGGACATCAGGGTGAAGGCCGGGATGCCGGCAGCACGGCGTTTGGCCAGGGCAGCGCAGAGAAAGCCGAACACGCTCTTTGGTGACTCGGGATGTTGCAGGTCGTGCTCGATGGCTGGCAGCTCGGCGAGAAATTCGCCGGTGCTGTCGTCGATGCAGTAACCACCTTCGGTAATGGTCAGCGAGACGATGCGAATCGCCGGGTCGGCCAGTTTGTCGATCAGCGCCTGCGGCGACTCTTCGGCCAGCAGCATGTCGTTGATTGCGCCGATCACCCGCACCGGCAGGTTCGGCTCGTCGCCCAGTTCGACCAGGGTGTAGAGGTAATCCTGGCCGGCCAGGGCATCGCGCATGGCGCGGTCTTCACTGCGCACGCCGACCCCGCAGATACCCCAGTCGAGCGCCAGGCCCTGGTTCATCAGGGCGTCGGTGTATACCGCCTGGTGGGCGCGGTGAAAACCACCGACGCCAAAATGGGCGATGCCGGTGCGGATCATGTCGGCGGTGTAGCTGGGCAGCGCTACGGCGCCGCCAAGCCGGGAAAGCTGCTGGCGATTGAGTTTCATCTGAAAAATCCCGTGGTGGAGCGGCGTCAGGCGGCCTGCTGCAGTGGTTTGGCGACGGCTTGGCCATCGGCGTCGAAGAGGTGGCAGTGCGCCGTATCGAAATCCAGTGTCAGGGTGTCGCCGTAGCGCGGCGCGAAGTCGCCACGCACGCGCACCGTGAGCATCTCGCCCGAGGCGCACGACACGTGGCAGAAGGTATCGCTGCCCAGGCGCTCGCTGACGTCGGCCGTCACCTGCATTCGGCCGTTGCCGGTGCTGACCACGTTGAGGTGCTCCGGACGTACGCCCAGGGTTACCGTGCTGCCGACGCTGAGGCCGGCGGCGGACAGCGGCAGCGTCAGGTGCGTGCCGCACTCCAGTTGCACGTCGCAGTTGTCGGCCTCGACCCTGTTCAGGGTGCCGCGCAGAAAGCCCATCTTCGGTGTGCCGAGAAAGCCGGCGACGAACAGGTTGGCCGGATGGTGATACAGCTCCAGCGGCGAGCCGACCTGCTCGACACGCCCGCCATTGAGCACCACTACCTTGTCGGCCAGGGTCATGGCTTCGACCTGATCGTGGGTCACGTAGATCATGGTGGCCTGCAGGTCCTTGTGCAGCCGTGCCAGTTCCAGGCGGGTCTGTACGCGCAGGGCGGCGTCGAGGTTGGACAGCGGCTCGTCGAACAGGAAGATCTTCGGGTTGCGCACGATGGCGCGGCCGATGGCCACGCGCTGGCGCTGGCCACCGGAGAGCTGTTTGGGTTTGCGTTCGAGCAGGGCGTCGAGCTGCAGGATGCGCGCGGTGTTGGCGACCTTGGCCTCGATCTCCTGCTTGCCCACGCGGGCCAGGTCGAGGGCGAAGGACAGGTTCTTGCGCACGGTCATGTGCGGATACAGCGCGTAAGTCTGGAACACCATGGCCAGGTCGCGGCGTGCCGGGGCCATGTCGGTGATGTCCTGGCCATCGAGTTCGATGTGGCCGCTGCTGACTTCTTCGAGCCCGGCGATCAGGCGCAGCAGGGTGGATTTACCACAGCCCGAGGGGCCGACGAAAACCACGAATTCACGGTCGCGGATGTCCAGGTCGACGCCCTTGATGATCGCCGTACCGTCGAAGCCTTTTTGCAGATTGCGGATCTTCAGATCAGCCATGTTGAAAGTCTCCCGTTATTTCACCGCGCCGAAGGACAGGCCGCGTACAAGTTGTTTTTGGCTGATCCAGCCGAAGATCAGGATGGGCGCACAGGCCAGGGTCGAAACGGCGGAAAGCTTGGCCCAGAACAGGCCCTCGGGGCTGGAGTAGGAGGCCACCAGGGCGGTCAGCGGGGCGGCGGCGGAACTGGTCAGGTTGAGCGACCAGAACGCCTCGTTCCAGCACAGGATCAGCGACAGCAACATGGTCGATGCCAGGCCGCCGCGAGCGATCGGCAGCAGTACGCGGACGATCTCCTGCCAGGTGGTGGCGCCATCCAGGCGCGCCGCTTCGAGGATGTCCACGGGGATGTCCTTGAAGTAGGTGTAAACCATCCACACCACGATCGGCAGGTTGATCAGGGTGTAGATGATGATCAGTGCCAGGCGTGAATCGAGCAGACCGAACTGCTTGGCCAGCAGGTAGATCGGCACCAGCACGCCCACCGGCGGCAGCATCTTGGTCGACAGCATCCACAGCAGCGTGCGCTTGGTGTGGCGGGTTTCGAAGAAGGCCATGGAATAGGCCGCCGGTACGGCCAGGCACATGCACAGCAGCGTCGCCGAGACGGAGATCAGCACCGAGTTCCAGGCGAAGGCGAAGTAGTCGCTGCGCTCGTTGATGTGCAGGTAGTTCTCCAGCGTCGGGGTGAAGATGAACTGCGGTGGCGTGGCGAAGGCGTCGATCTCGGTCTTCAGGCTGGTCAGCACCATCCAGAAGATCGGGAAGAAGATCACCGCGGCGATTGCCCAGGCCAGGGCGCCGATGATCAGGCTCTGCAGGCGACGGGATTGTTTCAGCGTCAGCATCTCAGGGCCCTCACTGCTTGTCGGTCAGGTTCTTGCCGATCATGCGGATCAGCACGATGGCAGCGATGTTGGCGATCACCACCGCGATCAGCCCGCCGGCCGAAGCCATGCCGACGTCGAACTGCAGCAGCGCCTGGGTGTAGATCAGGTAGGCGAGGTTGGTCGACTCGTAACCTGGGCCGCCGCTGGTGGTGGTGTAGATCTCGGCGAATACCGAGAGCAGGAAGATGGTCTCGATCATCACCACCACGGCAATCGGCCGCGCCAGGTGCGGCAGGGTCAGGTGCCAGAAGATGGCGATGGGCCCGGCGCCGTCGAGGCGCGCGGCTTCCTTCTGTTCCTGATCCAGTGACTGCATGGCGGTCATCAGGATCAGAATGGCGAACGGCAGCCATTGCCAGGACACGATCATGATGATCGAGAACAACGGATGGTGGGCCAGCCAGTCCACCGGCTGGGCGCCGAAGAACTGCCAGATGGCGGCGAGAATCCCCGATACCGGATGGAAGATCAGGTTCTTCCACAGCAGCGCACTGACCGTGGGCATGATGAAGAACGGCGAGATCAGCAGCACCCGCACGATACCGCGGCCGAAGAACTCGCTGGCCTCCAGCAATGCGGAGATCAGGACGCCGAGCACCACGCTGATCAACAACACGCTGCCCACCAGCAGCAGGGTATTGCCGGCGCCGGACAGGAAGGCGGCGTCGGTGACGAAGTATTCGAAGTTCTCCAGGCCGACGAAATCGTTCTCGCCGGGGTAGAGCAGGTTGTAGCGGATCAGCGAGAAATAGACGGTCATGCCCAGCGGCACGATCATCCAGATCAGCAGCAAAGCGACCGAAGGGCTGACCAGAAACCAGCCGGGCGCCAGGCGCCGAGGCTTTTGCGCCACCGGCGTGCTGGCCTGCGCGGCGGGGGTATCGATGGCCGGAGAATTCATCATGCCTCCGAAGGCGTAATGGGGGAGGTGGTGTATCTAGAGCGGACTCGCGGTGGCCGGGCGGCGTTCCATCCCGTAGGGTGGGCTTCAGCCCACCGTTTCACCTTGAGTTCGTGGTGGGCTAAAGCGGAACGCCGCCCGGCCCACCCTACGGAACCGCGGGACTGCGGGTTGTTTACTTCGGATACCCGGCGCGTTTCATTTCCCGGGCAGTGCTCTGCTGGGCGGCCTGCAGCGCCTGCTCAGGCTGCATCTGCCCGGTCAGGGCGGCGGCGAACAGTTTGCCGACGCTAGTGCCGATGGCCTGGAACTCGGGAATGGTCACCAACTGGATACCCACATAGGGCACCGGCTTGGCGCTGGGGTTGGCCGGGTCAGCCTTCTTCAGCGAGTCCAGAGTGACCTTGGCGAACGGCGCGGCCTGCATGTAGGCATCACTGTAGGTCGAGGCACGGGTGCCTGGCGGCACGTTGGCCACGCCATCCTTCTCGGCGACCAACTCGGCATAGGCCTTGGAGGTGGCCCAGGCGCTGAAGGTCTTGGCGGCGTCCTTGGACTTGGAGCTGGTGGGGATCGCCAGCGCCCAGGAATACAGCCAGGAGGCGCCCTTGTCGGTGACCTGGGTCGGCGCGAAGGTGAAGCCCATCGCGTCGGCGACCTTGCTTTGGGATTTGTCGGTAACGAAGGAGCCGGCGACGCTGGCATCGACCCACAACGCGCACTTGCCACTGTTGAATAGCGCCAGGTTCTCGTTGAAGCCGTTGCTGGACGCGCCGGGTGGGCCGTACTTCTTCATGTTGTCGACGTAGAAGTTCAGCGCGTTCTTCCACTCGCTGCCGGTGAATTCCGGTTGCCACTGCTCGTCGAACCAGCGCGCACCGTAGGCGTTGGCCAGGGTGGTGATCAGCGCCATGTTCTCGCCCCAGCCTGCCTTGCCGCGCAGGCACAGACCGTAGACGCCCTTGTCCGGCTGATGCAGCTTGCCGGCGAATTCGGCCATCTGCTCCCAGGTCGGCTGCTCGGGCATTTCCAGGCCGGCCTGTTCGAACAGATCCTTGCGGTAATAGGTGATCGAGGCTTCGGCATAGAACGGCAGGGCGTACAGCTCACCCTTGACGGACAGGCCTTCGCGCACCGAGGGGAAGACGTCGTCGAGGTCGTAGTCGGCCGGCAGCTCGGTCATCGGCTCCAGCCAGCCTTTCTCGCCCCACAATGCGGCTTCGTACATGCCGATAGTGAGCACGTCGAACTGGCCGCCCTGAGTGGCGATATCGGTGGTCAGGCGTTGGCGCAATACGTTTTCCTCGAGCACCACCCATTTCAGGCGGATATCGGGGTTCTGTTCTTCGAAGGTCTTGGCGAGCCGCTGCATGCGGATCATGTCGCTGTTGTTGACCGTGGCGATGGTCAGGGTTTCGGCGCCCTGGGCGACCACGGTGAGGGACAGGCAGGAGGCTGCAACGAGTGCTTTGATCGAGTTGTTCATGTTTGTGAACTCCTCTCCCGCGCCAGCACGGCTACGGAAGAACGTTATTGTTTTTGTTTCGCTCGGGCCGGATTACACCCCCGCAAGCGCGTGCGGACAAATCCTTGAACGCACAGCTATCGATACTTTTTTGCACTCGAAGAGGAAGCGCAAACCAATCAGACCGTCGGAGAAACGGCCTGGCATGAGGGTTGTGGACGATATTGGCGCAGAGTGCTGCTGCTGATTCAGTACAGGTTTTGCTCGGTCAGGCGCTGCACCGCCAGCTTGCGATAGCCCGACGGGGTCATGCCCTTGAGCTGCTGGAAACGGCGGTTGAAGTTGGAAATGTTGCTGAAGCCGGACTCGAAGCACACGTCGGTCACCGGCTTGTCGCTCTTACTCAGCAGCTCGCAGGATTTGCTCACCCGCAGGCGATTGACGAACTCGACGAAGCCGCGCCCGGTGGCTTGCTTGAAGAAGCGCGAGAAGTAGGTGGTGGTCATGCCTAGGTGGTCGGCGACTTCTTCCTGGCTGATGCCTTGCGCGTAGTGTTGGAAGATATAGTCCACTGCCCGGTTGATGCGTTCGACATGCTGCTCGTCGCCCAGCTCCGACGAGGTCACGGCCGAGAGCAGCTGGTAATCCTCACTGCCGGCGAGTAGTTCCATGAGGATGAAAAAATGGCCCAGGCGCGTGATGCCACGGCCACTGGCGATCTTGCCCATCAGCACGCTGGCTTCGCGAATCATCTGTGGGTCACGGAACTCGATGCCGAACTGCGCGCGGGCCAGCAAGGGTTGCAGGACATTGAGCTCGGCGAACACGGCGGTACCGCTTTCCAGCACTTCATCGGTGAAGTTGACCAGCATGTCGCGTGTTTCCACCTCCTCGCCTTCCTCGACCTGGCTGATCCAGTTGTGCGGCAGGCCGGGGCCGGTAAGGAACAGGGTGTAGGGGGAGAAGTTGCCGATGTAGTCGCCGATGAACACCTTGCCGGAGCTGGCGACGATCAGGTGCAGCTCGTATTCCTTGTGAAAGTGCCAGCGCACGAGGGGCGAGGGAAAACCGTGCTGACGGTAGATCAGCGAATGGCCTTCGTGGTCGTCCATCAGTTCGTAGGACGGATCGGCTACGCGGGATGTGCGGTTCATGGTTGTCGTTGGCCAGTACCTCGATCACCACGTTTTAACATATCGAGACGGGCTGCCAAGTCAGAGCAGGCTCAATTGCGCACCCGGCGGGCAGAACTGCGAACAGTCCAGCATCACGCTGCCGCGCCGATCCAGGCCGAGCTTGCGCCGCGCCAGACGAAAACGCTGTTCCAACAGTTCAGCGAACAGGCCCTCGCCACGCATGCGACTGCCGAAGCGGCTGTCGTAATTCTTGCCGCCGCGGCTCTGGCGAATCAGGCTCATAACGTGTGCGGCGCGCTCCGGAAAGTGCACCTGCAGCCACTCCTCGAACAACCCGGCGATCTCCAGCGGCAGGCGCAGCAGCACGTAGCCGGCCGAGCGAGCACCGGCATCACGGGCGGCTTCCAGCAGCGCCTCCAGCTCCATGTCGTTGATCTGCGGAATCATCGGCGCGCAGATGGCGCTGACCGGCACCCCCGCCTCATGTAGCGTGCGCATGGCACGCAGGCGCGCCGCTGGGGCGGCGGTACGCGGCTCCATGATGCGTTTCAGTTCGTCATCCAGGGTGGTCAGGCTGAAGGCCACGCTGACCAGATTGTGGTGTGCCAGCTCGCTGAGCAGGTCAACGTCGCGCAGGATCAGCGAGCCCTTGGTGATCAGGTGCAGCGGGTGCTTGTAGCGCAGCAGGATTTCCAGGGTCTGGCGGGTCAGGCGCTGTTCACGCTCGATGGGCTGGTAGGCGTCGGTATTCATGCCAAGGGCAATCGGCTGTGGCACGTAGCCGGGTTTCTGCAGTTGCTCCTCGAGGCGCTCGGCCAGGTTGGTCTTGGCGATCAGACGGGTTTCGAAGTCGATGCCGGGCGACATGTCCCAGTAGGCGTGAGTTGGCCTGGCGAAGCAGTAGATGCAGCCATGTTCACAGCCGCGGTAGGGATTCACCGAGCGGTCGAAGCCGACGTCCGGTGAGTTATTGCGAGTGATCGCCGTCTTCGCCTGCTCCTTGCGCACTTCGGTGGCGCGACTTGGCGGTGTTTCGTCCTGATACCAGCCGTCGTCTTCCTGCTGTGAGCGGGTTGGCGCATAGCGGTTGTGCGGATTGCTGGCGGTACCACGGCCACGTGGCGGCAGGCTGACGGACATGCTCGGACTCCAAAATATGCTGTATAAAAATACAGTTATTTCGAGCCCGAGCAAGTCCCTTCCATCGCGGCGTCGATCAAACGGCCGCGGTCTGCGGTGCCTCCTCACGTTTGGCGTAACGCTGTGCGAGCACCGCGCAGACCATCAGCTGGATCTGGTGGAACAGCATCAGCGGCAGGATCAGTACGCCGATGGTGCTGCCGGCGAACAGCACCTGGGCCATGGGCACGCCGGTGGCCAGGCTCTTCTTCGAGCCACAGAAGAGGATGGTGATGCGGTCTTCCAGGCTGAAGCCCATCCATTTGCCCAGCAGGTGGGTCAGCACCAGGGCCAGCGCCAACAACACGCAGCAGGCGGCAATCACCAGCAGCAGGGTGGCCAGCGGAACCTGCTGCCACAGGCCGCCAATCACCGCGGCGCTGAAGGCGGTGTAGACCACCAGCAGGATCGAGCTCTGGTCGACGTATTTCAGCCAGCTCTTGTTCTGGTTGACCCAGCCGCCGATCCAGCGCTGAGCGATCTGGCCGAGAACGAACGGCAGCAGCAACTGCAGGCTGATCTTGCCGATGGCGTCGAGGGTCGAGCCGTTGTCGCCGTGCACGCCCATCAGGAAGGCCACCAGCAGCGGGGTGAGGAAGATACCCAGCAGGCTGGAGGCTGCCGCGCTGCAGATCGCCGCCGGGATGTTGCCGCGCGCCAGCGAGGTGAAGGCGATGGCCGATTGCACGGTGGCCGGCAGTGCGCACAGGTAGAGCATGCCCAGGTACAGCTCTTTGCCCAGCAGCGGCTCCAGCGCCGGCCTGAGCGCCAGGCCGAGCAGCGGGAAGAGGATGAAGGTGCAGGCGAATACCAGCAGGTGCAGGCGCCAGTGCCCGGCGCCAGCGAGAATCGCTTGGCGCGACAGCTTCGCGCCGTGCATGAAGAACAGCAGGGCGATGGCCAGGTTGGTGATCCACTCGAAGGTCGTGGCGACCTGGCCGCTGGCAGGCAGCAACGTGGCGGCGAGCACCACAGCGAGCAGGGTCAGGGTGAAATTATCGGGCAGCAGGCGGCGCAGGAACATGGCGAATCTCGGACTTGCGATACAGGAGGGCGCCAGACTATCGTCATCGAAAATTTCCGGCTAACGCTAAAGAGCCAGCAAGTGTCGACAAACAGACAGCCCGCTACCCTGCATCGCAGCCTGCCCGAGCTGCCGAGCCTGCCTCGGCCGCTCTATGGCCGCACCGAATCGCTGACCAACCGCGCCCTGACCTTTCGCCATACGCACCCCTGGGTGCAACTGTCCTATGCTATCGCCGGGGTACTCGAGGTGCAGACTCTTGGCGCGCGCTTCGTCGCTCCGCCACAGCGCGCGGTGTGGGTACCGGCAGGTGTCGAGCATCAGGTATTCAGCTCGCCGCGCACCGAGATGCGCAGTCTGTACATCGACGGCAGCGCGGTGCCCTGGGGGCCGGCCGAATGTCGAGTGCTGGCGGTCAGCCCGCTACTGCGCGAGCTGATTCGCGGCTTCAGTGCGTTACCGGCCGAGTATGACGAGCAGGGTGCACCTGGCAGGCTAGCTGCTGTGTTGCTGGACGAACTGCGCGCAGCACCGGACGTGGCGTTGATGCTGCCGCTGCCGCAAGACGCGCGGCTGCGCGAAGTGTGCCAGGGATTGGAGGATGCAACGCTGCGTCAGCTGGGGCTGGCCGAATGGGGCGAGCGCCTGGGGGTGTCGGAGAAGACCCTGAGCCGGCTGTTCCTGCGTGAAACGGGCCTGAGCTTTCGCGTATGGCGCCAGCGCCAGCGCCTGCTCGATGCGCTCACCCCGCTGGAGCAGGGCGAGCGTGTCACTGATGTGGCGCTGGCCTGCGGCTACGACTCGTTATCGGCGTTTATCGCGGCCTTTCGCCGCCAGTTCGGTGCGACGCCCGGGGAGTTTTTCCGCGAGTAAAGTCATGCGGGTGCAACTCGCCTGCATCATCGGCACTCGGCGCCGCTAACCCACCCGAGAATGCCCGGACTAGTTGGGCTCGCTCGGCTTTTTCAGCTTCGGATTGGGAAAGAACTGCACCGCCTGCACGTTGGGGTCGGCAGCCTTGGGTTTCAGGCCGCTGACGTTGACCCGCGTGGGGATCTCCTTGGGCACCGAGTTGCCGCGTGCGTCGAGGGTGTCGGCATAGCCGCACTTGACGCATTCGCGGTGCGGCACGCCGTCGACGTTCCACATCTTGATGCTGTCGGTCTCGCTGCACGCCGGGCACACGGCACCGGCGATGAAGCGTTTTGGCGTGCTGTTCACCGGGGCGTCGCTCATGCGGCCTCCTGGCTCAGGCCGAGGTGGCGCAGCAGGGCGTCGATGCTCGGCTCGCGGCCACGGAAGTCGACGAACAGCACCATTGGCGCCTGCGAGCCGCCACGGGCGAGGATCGCTTCGCGGAAGGCGCGGCCGGTATCGGCGTTGAACACACCTTCTTCCTCGAATTTCGAGAAGGCATCGGCGCTGAGCACTTCGGCCCACTTGTAGCTGTAGTAACCGGCCGCATAGCCACCGGCGAAGATGTGTGCGAAGCCGTTGGCGAAGCGGTTGTAGGCAGGTGGGCGCAGCACCGAGACTTCGCTGCGGATCGCCTCGATCACATCCAGCGCGCTGCGGCCGTCGCCGTGGGTGGCATGCAGTTCGAAGTCGAACAGGGAGAACTCCAGCTGGCGCACCATCATCAGCCCGGACTGGAAGTTCTTCGCCGCCAGCATCTTGTCCAGCATGGCCTGTGGCAGTGCCTCGCCGGTTTCATAGTGGCCGGAGATCAGCGCCAGGCCTTCCGGCTCCCAGCACCAGTTCTCCATGAACTGGCTGGGCAGCTCGACCGCGTCCCAGGCCACGCCGTTGATGCCCGAGGCGCCGGCGTGCTCGACACGGGTCAGCAGGTGATGCAGGCCGTGGCCGAATTCGTGGAACAGGGTGGTGACCTCATCGTGGGTCAGCAGCGCCGGTTTACCACCGACCGGCGGGGTGAAGTTGCACACCAGGTTGGCTACCGGGGCGATCAGTTGGCCGTCGGCGGTGCGGCGCTTGTCGCGGGCGCCGTCCATCCAGGCACCGCCGCGCTTGTTGGCGCGGGCGTAGAGGTCGAAGAAGAAGCGACCGACATGCTGGCCGTTCTCCTGAATCTCGAACAGGCGCACATCCGGGTGCCAGGTGTCGAAGCCTTTCAGCTCGCGAATCTCGATGCCGTAGAGCTTCTGCACGATGGCGAACAGGCCGGTGAGCACCTTGTCCACCGGGAACCAGGCGCGCACTTCTTCCTGGGAGATGCTGTAGCGCTGCTGGCGCAGGCGCTCGCTGTAGTAGCCGACGTCCCAGCTTTGCAGGTCATCCAGGCCCTGCTCGGTGGCGAAGGCTTTCAGCTCACTCAGATCCTGCTCGGCGAAGGGCTTGCTGCGTACCGCCAGATCGCGCAGGAAGCTCAGCACCTGATCGGTGTTCTCGGCCATCTTGCTGGCCAGGCTCAGTTCGCTGTAGTTGGCGAAGCCGAGCAGGCGCGCCAGCTCCTGACGCAGGTCGAGAATCTCGGCCATCAGCGGGCCGTTATCGTTCTGCCCGGCGTTCGGCCCCTGGTCGGAGGCGCGGGTGCAGTAGGCGGCGTACACCTCTTCGCGCAGCGCGCGGTCTTCGGCGTAGGTCATTACCGCGTAGTAGCTGGGGAATTCCAGGGTGATCAGCCAGCCGTCCAAGCTCTTGGCCTCGGCAGCCTGCTTCATCTGCGCCTTGGCCGAGTCGGTCAGGCCGTTCAGGCGCGTCTCGTCGGTGATGTGCTTGGTCCAGGCTTGGGTAGCGTCGAGCAACTGGTTGGAAAACTTGCTGGTCAGCTCGGACAGGCGCATCTGGATTTCGCCATAGCGCTTCTGCTGCTCGGCTGGCAGGTCGATGCCGGACAGGCGGAAGTCACGCAGGGCGTGTTCGAGAATGGTCTGCTGCGCCACGTCGAAGCTGGCGGCAGCCGGGCTTTTGGCCAGCGCGTCATAGGCCTCGAACAGCGGCTTGTTCTGGCCCATTTCGGTCCAGTATTCCGACAGCTTGGGCAGGCAGGCCTCGTAGGCCGCGCGCAGCTCGGCGCTGTTGCATACGGCGTTGAGGTGGCTCACCGGGCTCCAGGCCCGACCCAGGCGCGCGCCCAGTTCGTCCAGCGCCAGCACCAGGCCGTCCCAGCTCGGATTGGCCTGCTGCGCTTCGAGCAGCTTGGCGATGGCGGCGCGGCTGTCCGCCAGAATCTGGTCGACGGCGGGCTCGACGTGTTCCGGTTTGATCTGCGAGTAGGGCGGCAGGTCGAAGTCTTGCAGCAGGGGATTGTTCGCGGTCACGACGAGGCACCTGTGGCGAATGAATGTGGGGTTGCGGCGCAGAGCGGCAATTTTTCTGGCGCGATTACAACCGACATGGGGGTGATCTTAATTAGAATCAAGCTTTCCCGCAGCCCAGGAGATTTCTATCGTGGCGATTCGTAGTTACCAACAAGCCACTCCACAGCTTGGCGAAAGGGCTTTCGTCGATGCCAGCGCCGTGGTCATCGGTGACGTCGAACTGGGGGAGGACAGCTCGGTTTGGCCGCTGACCGTGATCCGTGGCGATATGCACCGCATCCGCATCGGTGCGCGCACCAGCGTGCAGGATGGCAGCGTGCTGCATATCACCCACGCCGGGCCGTTCAACCCCGAGGGCTTCCCGCTCACCATCGGTGATGAAGTGACCGTCGGGCACAAGGTCACCCTGCACGGCTGCACCCTGGGCAACCGGATTCTGGTCGGCATGGGCAGTATCGTCATGGACGGCGCGGTGGTCGAGGACGAGGTGATCATCGGTGCTGGCTCGCTGGTGCCGCCGGGCAAACGCCTGGAAAGCGGCTATCTCTACGTCGGCAGCCCGGTGAAACAGGCCCGTCCGCTGACCGACAAGGAACGCAACTTCTTCAGCTACACGGCCGGCAACTACGTGAAGCTCAAGGACCTGCACCTGGCTGAAGGCTACGACCAGTGAGCGATGAACTGATCATCCGGCCCATCGAGGCGGCCGATTTCGACCAGGTCTGGCCGATCATCCGCGACGTGGTGCAGGCGCAGGAAACCTACGCCTTCGACCCGCAGATGGATCGCGAAACGGCCTGGAAAACCTGGGTCGAACTACCCCGCGCGACCTTCGTTGCCGAGCAGGGCGGGCAGATTCTCGGCACCTACTACATCAAGGCCAATGCCGCTGGGCCGGGTGACCACGTATGCAACTGCGGCTATATGACCGCCCCGGCCGCCCGTGGCCGCGGCATCGCCAGCCGGCTCTGCGCTCATTCGCTGCAGGTGGCGCGCGAGCTGGGTTTCAGCGCCATGCAGTTCAACAGCGTAGTGGCCACCAACGAGGTCGCGGTGGCTCTGTGGCAGAAACACGGCTTCGCGATAGTCGGCACCTTGCCCAAGGCCTACCGCCACGCCCGGCATGGATTGGTGGATTGCCATGTGATGTTTCGTAGTTTGCTGGACTGATAAGCACGCGCTAGTAAGGCGGATGAGTAGCCTGGCGTCTGCATCGACTGCAGCACGCAAATGGGCTTTTGCACTTTCCAGCGTCAACAAGGTAGTTATTCTCCGACTACCTCCAACGGACTGTTTCGACGACAAGGATCGCCCCATGACCGAACCCAATCCCTTCGCTCCCGAACCGCTCGCACCGACATTGGGCGCAAGGCAACTGCCGGTGTTGCCGCTGCATCTGGTGGGTGTGGCGCTGCTGATAAGCGTGGTCAGCATCGCGGTCACGCTGATCGGGTGGCTGATGAACGATGTCGCCACCGATGTCATGTTCTGGCTGCGTTACGTCGCCAGCTACTGGCTAACCCATTTGCTGATGGCCGGGCTGGGTGTCTACTGGCTGGCCAATGTCTATATGGAGCGCCACAGCGTGGCGAGTTACCGGCAGCCGGCGGTGCTGTTGGTGAGCTATGGGGTGCTGTATCTGTTGCTGAGCTGGGGGCTGGGGTATGCCTCGGGGCATTTGTACATGTGGTTGTATGAGCAGATGGATACCTACGGCAGTGGGCGCCTGCTGATGGGCTTCGGCTGGTGGGGCGTCGGTTTGTTGACCTTTTGCCTCGAGGTGCTGCTACCGCTCTGGCTGCTGCTGCACCTGTTTCGACACCAGGCCGAAGTAGTCGCTGACGATTTGCAGGTGCCGGGGACGACACTGGCCTGGTGCTTCGCGCTCGCCGTCGTGGTGGCTTCCCTGCAACTGGCCGGAATGACCACCCAGCTGCTGAGCGGCATGGCCTACGGGTACGAGCTGCAGGGCTGGGAGGCACTGGTCAACCTGGTGAATGCCGGGCTGTATCTGCTGGTCGCGTTCTTCACCGCACGTGCGGCACTGCCAGCGCAGGTGCGAGGATTCAAGGGTGGACGGCTGGCAGCGGCGGTGGCGATCACTCTGTCATTGTGGATAGGCAGTGCACTGCTTTGCGGCATTGTACTGCTGGCGCTGCTTTGGCTTGGCCTGGGAAACAGCCTCGTATTGATGCTGCTCTTCAGCCTGCTGCAACTGGTGCTGCTGCGGCCATTCACTCGCCTCGGGCTGCGTTGGGGCTATCACGCGCAGGCCGCTGAGGCGTGAGCCAGCGGTAAAAGGCGGGTATCCTTCGCGGCTGTTTCGATTGCGAATAGGCGCCCGCCATGCATCACTCCACCATTCTCTTCGACCTCGACGGCACCCTGACCGACCCGCGTGAGGGCATCACCCGTTCGGTGCAGTATGCGCTGGCCAAGCTGGGCATCGACGAGCCGGACCTGACGGCGCTGGAGCATTTCATCGGCCCGCCCTTGTTGCAGTGCTTCATGGCCACCTACGCGCTGGATGAGGCCACCGGCTGGCAGGCGGTCAACCACTACCGCGAGCGCTTCCGGGTTACCGGTCTGTACGAGAACCGCGTGTTCGATGGCGTTGATACGCTGCTCGAGGCGCTGGTGGCGCAGGGCCGCACGCTGTATATCGCGACCAGTAAGCCCACGGTGTTCGCCGAGGAAATCGCCCGGCACTTCGGCTTCGATCGCTACTTCAAGCGCATCTATGGCAGTGAGCTGGACGGCACCCGTACCAACAAGGTGGAGCTGTTGGCACACCTGCTGGAGTCGGAACGACTGGCGCCCGGCTCGGCGTTGATGATTGGCGACCGCAAGCATGACCTGATCGGTGCGCGCAGCAATGGCTTGCAGGCGGTGGCGGTCGGTTACGGATTCGGTAGTCGTGAGGAGTTGCTCGGCGAGGCGCCGGACTTTCACTTCGAGACGCTGGAGGAAATGCGTCAGGCCTTCATCTGCTGAAACTGTAGGAGCGAGCTCTGCTCGCGAATGAAAGCGAAAGCTTCGCGAGCAAGCTCGCTCCTACAGGGGGTGTATCAGCCGTTGCGCTGATAGACGATCTTCTTGGTGCCGCCGTCGCAGCTGCCGACGACCATGCTCTGATCCTGAACTTCGGCGTTGGGCACTATTTCCAGGGTGTAGCTGGGCACGTTGTTGGCCTGAATCTTCACTTCGATTTCCTGCTTGAGTTCTTCGCAGGGCTTGGGCGCGGCCAGCGCACCGCCAGCAAGGAGCATCAGGGCCAGGGCGGGAATCAGTCGTTGCATCGCTTGTACCTCCGGTGTTGGGCGAAAACCTGAGTAGGTTGGACTGGCAATGTGCCAATCAGTTCTAGTCATCTTGCATCAGGCTTTCCAACGCGGCCCGACGATCTGCCTGCGGCAACCGACCGAGTGCTGCCACTGCGGCATAGAACGCTCGCCAGTCTCGGTCTTCCTGGGCGAACAGTGTCGCGAAAGCCGGCACCCATTGATCGTAGAGGCCAAAGGGCAGCAGCTTGGCGTTGTTCAACGGGCTTTCTATCCAGGCGTCATAGCGACCCTGGCCGCCCCATTCGCGCTGGCGCAAGGCACGGTAGTCGCGGCGCAGGCGCTCGAACTCGGCCTGTTTGGCGATGCGCATGTCTGACTCCGGCAGGTCGCTGGCGTAGAGCCGTTGCAGACGCTCGCGGCTGGCTAGCACCAGCTCGATGAACTGCTGGCGTTGGCGATCATCGCTGGCCGGGGGTGTTTCATTGCGGGCCGAATGCCACTGACGCAGCCCTTCGCGCTCGACGAAGGTGGCGAAGGACTCGTTGAAGGCCGTATCGCCCGGCAGGTAGTACTGCTGGTGCGCCAGCTCGTGGAATATCACCGCGATGAAGCGCTCGTCGCTCCAGCGCAGCATGGTGTTGAGCAGTGGGTCATCGAACCAGCCGAGGGTGGAGTAGGCCTCGACGCCGCCGATGTAGGTGTCCAGGCCCGCTTGGCGCATTAGCGCGGCAGCACCGCGGGCGCGACCCTGCTGGTAGTAGCCGCGGTAGGCGACGCAACCTGCGATGGGGAAACAATGCAGCTCGGGGTCGAGGGAAAACTCCGGCGTGGCGAAGACATTCCACACCACGAAGGGACGCTCCAGGTCGGTGTAGAGGCGATAGCTGTGGTTCTCGGGCAGTTGCAGCTGCGCGCTGGCAAAGTCCCGCGCCTGCTGGCTCAGCGTCAGGCGCCTGGCCAGATCGGGGTCTGTGGCAGGGTTGCTTAGCAGCCGTTCGACCGGCTGGCGTGCTTGCAGCAAATGCCATTGGCCCTGGCCAAGATGGGCGTAGTAATCGAGGGTCGAGCAGCCGCCCAGCAGCAGGGCGAGCAGGGGAACCGCGTAGCGGCGCAGCAGGTCTTTAGGGAAGGCGTTGGGCATGTCGTCACGCTAGCTGATCGCAGGGGTTGTCTCCAGCCCCACTGGTTCGAATACGCCCGTTTCGCCTCGGTTTTGCCTGCCTCCCGATGTAGGCTGGTGCATGAACCCTACCGTGGAGGTCGCCATGCGCGCCCTGTTTCTCGCTCCCGCCCTGATGATGCTCGGGGCCTGTGCTTCTCCCCTGCCCAAGCCGGACCCGCAGCAGGCCTGGGTCGAACTGTATTCCAGCGCCGATACCTTGCTGATGGCCGATCGCCTGGACGGCAAGCGCTGGCCGGATGGCCGCTACTTCCAGGTGACGCCCGGCAAGCATGAGCTGGAAACGCGCTTTCAGTTCGAGGTGCGTAGTGGTGGCTCGATAGGTATGCAGAGCGAGCCATTGCGCATGACCTGCGAGATTCGCCTGCGTTACGACGACTTTGCGGCCGGCCAGCGCTACCGCGTCGAGGCACGCCAACAGCTGATGAAGGCGCAGGCGTGGCTGTATGACGAGCAGCGCAATGTGCTGGCGCGGGGTGAGGTAATGCGTTGTGGGACAGCCATCTAGGCCGGGGCTGTTGCGCACGGCGCACGCCGCTGATCATCGGGTGCGCCGCCGCTGCGAGGTCAGGCTTCGAGTATGCCTTCCAGGGTGATCGTGGCCTTCAGTACCTTGGAGACTGGGCAGCCGGTCTTGGCCGCTTCCACCGCTTTCTCGAAGGCAGCGCGATCTGCACCTGGAATTTTCGCGCGCAGCGTCAGGTGCACGGTACTGATTTCGAAGCCGCCTTCCACCTTCTCCAGGGTCACTTGCGCCTTGGTGTCGATGCTCTCGGCAGTCATGCCAGCGTCGCCCAGCTCTTTGGACAGTGCCATGGAAAAACAGCCTGCATGAGCGGCGCCGATCAGCTCTTCGGGGTTGGTGCCGGGCTTGTCCTCGAAGCGGGTGTTGAAGCCATAAGGCGATTCCTGGAGGGCACCACTTTCAGTGGAGATGGTGCCTTTGCCGTCCTTGATACCACCTTGCCAGTGGGCTGAAGCTGTCTTCTTCATGTGCGTCTCCCATCGTATGAACGGGGCCACCGGTCTGGCGGCCTGTTCTGATTCAGAGGGCGGCAACGCACACAAAGTTCGCCCTCAACCGTTCTTCAGCTCGGCGAGGATATCGAAGGCGTGCAGGCGGTCGGCGAAGTCGTACATGTCGCAGGTGAAGATCAGCTCGTCCGCTTCTGTCTGCTCCAGCAACTGTTCCAGGCGCTGGCGCACGGTCTGCGGCCCACCGATGGTAGCCAGGCCGAAGAACTCGCCGACTGCCTGACGTTCGTGCGGCAGCCATAGGCCGTCCATGCTTGGCACCGGCTTGCGCTGCACCAGACTCTGGCCACGGATCAGCGCAAGGATGCGCTGGAACGCGGAGGTGGCCAGGTACTGCGCCTGCTCGTCGCTGTCGGCTGCCAGCAGCGGTACACCGAGCATCACGTAAGGCTTGTCCAGCACCGCCGAGGGGCGGAAGTGGTTACGGTAGGTGCGCACTGCCTCATGCATGTAGCGTGGTGCGAAGTGCGAGGCGAAGGCATAGGGCAAGCCTTTCATGCCGGCCAGCTGAGCGCTGAACAGGCTGGAACCGAGCAACCAGATCGGCACATTGGTCCCTGCGCCAGGCATGGCGATCACTCGCTGTCCCTCCTGGCGCGGGCCGAGGTAGGCCTGCAGTTCTTCGACGTCATTGGGGAAGTCGTCGGCACTGCCATCACGGCTGCGGCGTAGGGCATGGGCGGTGTACTGATCGGCGCCGGGCGCGCGACCCAGGCCCAGCTCGATCCGCCCAGGGTAGAGCGTGGCCAGGGTGCCGAACTGTTCGGCGATCACCAGCGGCGCGTGGTTGGGCAGCATCACCCCGCCGGAACCAAGGCGAATCTTCGAGGTGCCGGCGGCCAGGTAACCGAGCAGCACGGAAGTGGCGGAGCTGGCGATGCCGTCCATGTTGTGGTGCTCGGCCACCCAGAATCTTTCGAAGCCGAGACTCTCGACATGGCGGGCCAGCGCCAGCGAATTGTGCAGGGCTTGAGCGGCATCGCCATCGTCGCGAATCGGCGCCAGGTCGAGGGTGGAGAGCTTGATGGAGGCCAGTCGGCTCATAGGGAGTCTCCTCGTTGCGTGGCCGGCTACTCTAACCTTTCCGGTTCAGGCTGCGCACGCCAGGCGCAGGCATAGTCATCATCGACGCAGGTGATGCGCTGATACCGCCGTAGGCTGTTTACGGCGCGGACGGCCTGGCCATGATGGAGCTGCATGGCCCTTGGATAGCCGTGTTGGCGAACGAGCCTGCGACTCAGCCAGCGGCGTGCTGGGTGCGGTATTCGCCAGGCGTCAGGCCGGTCCATTGGCGGAAGGCACGGAAGAACACGCTGGGCTCGGAGTAGCCCAGCAGCAGGGCGATTTCCGCCGCAGGCAGACGACCGTCGCGCAGGTGTTGTTCGGCTAGTTGGCGGCGTGTATCGGCCAGCAGTTGCTGGTAGCTGCAGCCCTCTTCGGCCAACCTTCGCTGCAGGGTGCGTTCGCTCAGGTTCAGCGCACGGGCCAGTTCGGCGCGGTCGGGCTCGCCATGCGCCAGTTGTTCGCCGAGCTGGCCGATAACCCGCGCGCTGAGGCTGGCACTGGGCAAGCGGGCGAGCAGGGTTTCGGCATGTTGACGCAGCAGTTGCTGCAGCGGCAGGTTGGCCTGGATCAGGGGCTTCTGGCACAGCGCTCGGGGCAGGGCGATGGCGTAGTCGCTGCTGGCGAACTGCAGGGGGCAGGCGAATACATCCTGATAGGGCTCGAGGTCGTCAGGTGCATCGTGACGAAATTGCGCGCCGAGCAAATGGAAGCCGTCGAGCAAGGGCGTGGTCATCTGCACCCAGCAGGCCAGCATCGCCAGTACACGGATGCGGGTCGCCGGATGCTGCGGATGCAGCGGGCGGTACAGCAGCAACAGGCTGTCGTCGCGCGCGTCGATATGCAGCTCGCCGCCCTCGCCACCGAGGCGTTGATAGCGCAGTGCGGCGTTCAGCGCATCACCCAGAGTGGCACTGCTCTGCAGCAGGTAGCTGAGCACGCTGAAGGGACCGGGAGTCAGGTTACGCCCGAGCAGCAGGCCGGGCTCTGGATGCGGCAGGTGTAAATCCAGCTCGTGCCAGAGGGTCTGCTGGACGCTGAACGGGATGCGCGCATCGGGGTCGGCCAACTGTTTGTCAGTCAGGCTACAGGCATTGAGCAGCGCCTGCCGGTCGAGGCCGAGGCGGCTGGCTGCATGCAGCACGGCCTGGGTCAGACTGGCGCTGACCGAGGCTTGCGCGGATTCGTGAGGGACGTTGGACATTGGCCGATTCTGCCCAATGCCGGGAATGGGCGATAGCCCGCGCCTCACACAAGCGGTTACGAGCGATTGGCCAACAAGGCGTGCATATTCGTCGTGAGCGGTTAGACTTCCCTCCCGGACGTCGCTCACAAGGCACGCTCGCTCAAAACAACAGAAAAAAGGAGATTTCCCATGAAAGGCAAATCCTTGGCATGGGTCCTGTCCGCTGCACTCGCGGGCACTGCCCTGAGTGGTATGGCACAGGCTGAAGAAAAATTCGTCACCATCGGCACCGGCGGCCAGACAGGCGTCTATTACGTTGCCGGCCAGTCCATCTGCCGTTTCCTCAACCGTGGCTCGGCTGAGCACGGTATCAAGTGCAACGCGCCAGCCAGTGGCGGCGGCGTGGCCAACGTCAATGGCATTCGCAGCGGCGAATTCAACTTCGGCATCATGCAGTCCGACCACCAGTTCAAGGCCCTCAACGGCGCTGCGCCGTTCGAAGCCGAAGGTGCAATGAGCGACATCCGCGCGGTGTTCTCGCTGCAGAGCGAAGTGTTCACCATCCTCGCCCGTCGTGACGCCAACATCAAAGGTTTCGACGACCTCAAGGGCAAGCGCGTCAACGTCGGCAACCCGGGTTCCGGTCAGCGCGACACCCTGGAAGAAATCCTCGCCGTCAAAGGCTGGGACCGTTCCGCCTTCGCTCTGGCTGCCGAGCTGAAGCCGGCCGAGCAGGCCAGCGCGCTGGGCGACAACAACATCGACGCCATGACCTACTTCGTCGGCCATCCCAACGGCGCGATCCAGGAAGCCACCACCACCACCGACGCCGTCCTGGTTCCGGTGACCGGCGCCGAGATCGACAAGCTGCTGGCCGAGAAGACCTACTACACCAAGGCCGACATCCCTGGCGGTCTGTACAAGGGCAACGATCAGCCGACTCCGTCCATCGGCGGCAAGGCCGTGCTGTCCACCAGCGCCAAGGCTGACCCGGAAGTGGTCTACCAACTGGTCAAGTCGGTATTCGACAACATCGATCGCTTCAAGCGTCTGCACCCGGCCTTCGCTGACCTGAAGGAAGAGGACATGATCAAGGTCGGTCTGACTGCCCCGCTGCACGAGGGCGCCGAGCGTTACTACAAGGAACGCGGCTGGCTGTAAGCCCTCTGGCTCTGCCGGTCGATCCGCCAGGGCCATTAGTGATGCGTCGCCAGGCGCATCACTCGATTCGCTTCTAGTGTTAAACAAACCCGCAGGCGCAGGCCCGCGGGTTTTGCCGTTCTCCGATTACTCGAATGCAGGTTCGCCCCATGCATGACAAGCAACTTTCCACCGAGGAACTGATCGCCCAGGATGTCGGCGCGCGTATGCCCGTCGGCCCGATGGCTCAGGTGATCACCGGCCTTGCCTTGCTCTGGTCGCTGTTCCAATTGTGGATCGCCTCACCACTGCCGTTCATCTTCGGCGTTGGTGTACTCAACGATACCCAGACCCGCGCCATTCACCTGGCGTTCGCCCTGCTGCTGGCCTTCCTCGCCTATCCGGCATTCAAGAGATCGCCACGTGATCGCGTACCGCTGCTGGATATCGCCCTAGGTCTGGTCGCTGCTGCCAGTGCCGCTTATCTGTTCATCTTCTACCAGCAGCTGGCCCTGCGCCCTGGCAGCCTGACCACGGGCGACCTGGTCACAGCCTGCATCGGTATCCCGCTGCTGCTGGAAGCCACGCGCCGCGCGCTTGGCCCACCCCTGGCGATCATCGCCCTTGTGTTTCTCGTCTACAGCCTGGCCGGCCCCTACATGCCCGGCCTGCTGGCGCACCGCGGGGTCAGCTTCAACGCGCTGGCCAACCACCAGTGGATCACCACCGAGGGCGTGTTCGGTATCGCCTTGGGCGTATCCACCAGCTTCGTGTTCCTCTTCGTGTTGTTCGGTGCGTTGCTCGAGCGAGCCGGTGCCGGCCATTACTTCATCCAGCTGGCATTCAGCATGCTCGGCCACTTCCGTGGTGGCCCGGCCAAGGCGGCGGTGCTGGCTTCCGGCCTGACCGGGATGATCTCCGGCTCGTCGATCGCCAACGTGGTGACCACCGGCACCTTCACCATTCCGATGATGAAGCGCACCGGCTTCTCCTCGGAGAAGGCCGGCGCGGTAGAGGTGGCTTCTTCGGTCAACGGCCAGATCATGCCGCCGGTGATGGGTGCTGCGGCCTTCCTGATGGTCGAGTACATCGGCATGCCCTATGTCGAGATCATCAAGCATGCCTTCCTGCCTGCCGCGATTTCCTACATCGCGCTGCTCTACATCGTCCATCTAGAGGCGCTCAAGCTCGGCCTGCAACCCATTGGCGGCCATCAGCCCAAGCCCTGGCTGCGTCGCCTGACCGGCTTCGCCTTCGGTGCAGCGCTGATCAGTGGCCTGTCGTTGGCGGTCTACTACGGCCTCGGCTGGCTCAAGCCGGCGCTGGGTGAGTACGCCCTGCCGGTGATCGGCGCGCTGCTCGCGGTGGTCTACCTGGCGCTGCTGAAAGTCGCCGCCAGTGTGCCGGTACTGCCGCCGGAAGACCCCAATGCGCCGCTGGAAGAACTGCCGCAGACCCGTGCGGTACTGCTCTCTGGTTTGCACTTCCTGTTGCCGGTGGTGGTGCTGGTCTGGTGCCTGATGATCGAGCGCCTGTCCCCCGGCCTGTCGGCCTTCTGGGGCAGCGTGATGCTGATCATCATCCTGCTCACCCAGCGCCCGCTGCTGAGCTGGATGCGTCGCGATGGCAGCCATGACCATGGCAGCTTTATCGATGGCGTGGTCGATCTGCGTGAAGGCCTGATTGCTGGTGCGCGCAACATGATCGGCATCGGTATCGCCACGGCGGCGGCCGGTGTCATCGTCGGTGCGGTGTCGCAGACTGGCGTTGGCCTGGTGCTGGCCGACCTGGTCGAGCTGCTGTCGATGGGCAACCTGCTGCTGATGCTGATCCTGGTGGCAGTGTTCAGCCTGATCCTCGGCATGGGCCTGCCGACCACCGCCAACTACATCGTGGTGTCCAGCCTGCTGGCGCCGGTGGTGGTGGCGCTGGGGCAGCAGAATGGCTTGATCGTGCCGCTGATCGCGGTGCACCTGTTCGTCTTCTACTTCGGCATCATGGCCGACGTGACCCCGCCGGTGGGACTGGCCTCGTTCGCCGCGGCCGCGGTGTCCAAGGGCGATCCGATCAAGACCGGTATCGTGGCGTTCTTCTACAGCCTGCGTACCGCAGCGCTGCCGTTCCTGTTCATCTTCAACACCGACCTGCTGCTGATCGACGTCGACTTCTGGCACGGCGTGATCATCTTCATCGTGGCGACCATCGCCATGCTGATATTCGCTGCTGGCACCCAGGGGTTTTTCTTGGTGCGCAGCCGTCTGTACGAGAGCGTGTTGCTGCTGCTGGTGGCCTTCACCCTGTTCCGCCCCGGCTTCTGGATGGACATGCTGCACGACCCCTACCAGGAAGTGCCGCCGGCCGAGCTGGCGCAAGCGCTCGATGGCGTAGAGGACGGCAGCTCGCTGCGCCTGCGTATTCTCGGCGAGAACGCCGTGGGCGACCCGCGTGAGTTCACCGTGCTGCTGCCGGTGCCGGATGGCGCTTCGGGCCAGGCGCGCCTGGAGAAGCTTGGCCTGAACCTCTATGAGGAAGGCGACAAGGTGCTGGTGGACAGCGTCACCTTCGGCAGCCTGGCCGCCGACGCTGGCCTGGAGTTCGATCAGCAGATCCTCAGCGTGCGGGCACCGACCGACCGCTGGATCAAGGAACTGATGTGGATTCCGGGCTTCCTGCTGTTCGGCCTGGTCGTGCTGCTGCAGCGCCGTCGTCTGGTCGCGCAGCGTACATAGCGCGCGTCTCGACCTCCAACAAGGCAGCTTCGGCTGCCTTGTTCGTTTATGCCCCGGCGACGGGTTGCTAGACTCGCCGACCTGACCATTCAGACAACAAGGACTCAGCCAGTCATGTCGACGCCACGCGTGCACTATCCCTGGTACAAGAAGGAAGACACCGACGCCTTTTTCGCCCTGTTTCAGAACAACATCGCCAACTTCGTGATCATCGCCATCAGCATGCTGGGCATGGGTTTTCCTGCCGAGATCGTGTTCGGTCAGGTGTTGCCAGGCGCGGCGGTGGCGGTGATGGCCGGCAACTTCTACTACGCCTTTAGTGCCGCGCGACTGGCGCGCAAGGAGAACCGTGCCGACGTGACGGCGCTGTCCTATGGCATCAGTACACCGGTGATGTTCGTCTTCCTGTTCGGCGTGCTGCTGCCGGCGAAGAATCTCACCGGCGATGCCGAACTTGCGTGGAAGGTGGCGGTGGCCGCGTGCTTCATCAGTGGTCTGATCGAGGCCGACATCAGCCTGATCGGCAACTGGGTGCAGCGTCATCTGCCGCGTGCGGCCATGCTCGGTGCGGTGGCCGGGGTGGCACTGACCTTCATCGCTGGGGAAATGCTGTTCAAGACTCTGGAAATTCCGGTGATCGGCCTGCTGGTGCTGGCCATCACCATCGTCGGCCTGGTGGCGCGGGTGAGCATGCCATTCCGTCTGCCGGCCTCGCTGTTCGCCATCGTCGTCGGCACCGCGCTGGCCTACCTGATCGGCGCGGCTGACGGCGGCAAGTTCAGCGATGCCTTCACCCACCTGGGTTTCTACCCGCTGCTGCCCAACCTGGCCTGGTACGAAGGCCTGGGCCTGCTGTTCACCAGCCTGCTGGCGCTGATGACGGTGATCCTGCCGATCACCCTGTACAACGCCATCGAGACCATGAACAACGTCGAGGCCATGAGCGCCGCCGGTGACAGCTACAGCGTGCGCGAGTGCCAGGCCGTGGACGGGCTCGGCACCTCGCTCGGGGCGCTGTTCGGTGGCGTGTTCCCGACCACCGTTTACATCGCCACCGTGGGTTCGAAGTGGATGGGCGCCGGGCGTGGTTACAGCCTGCTCAATGGCGCGGTGTACGGCTTGGCGACAATGTTCGGTCTGATCGCCTTCATCGCCGCGCTGATTCCGGTATCGGTGGTGGCGCCGATCCTGGTGTTCGTCGGCATGTCGATGATCGCCACTGCGTTCAACAGCAACCACGCCCGTTACTACCCGGCA
Source organism: Pseudomonas sp. zfem001 (assembly GCF_032621725.1). Lineage (NCBI taxonomy): Bacteria > Pseudomonadati > Pseudomonadota > Gammaproteobacteria > Pseudomonadales > Pseudomonadaceae > Pseudomonas > Pseudomonas sp. zfem001. The sequence continues at coordinate 410,590 of NZ_JAVYJI010000004.1, forward strand.
GTGGCGCTGGCAATGCTGCCTTACTTCGCCAACTACCTGGCGACGCGCTTCAACCGTGGCGCACCCGAAGTGGTTGAGGGCATTTCCAGCGCCATCGGCGCGCTGGGGCAGGGCGCCATGTTCAGCGCCATCCTGCTGGGCGCGATGTGCGTGGCGGTGATCGATCGCCAGTTCCGCCAGGCCACCACCTTCGCTCTGGTGGCGGCTGCCATGGCCTTCGTTGGCCTGATGCACGCGCCGAAGCTGGCGTGGTACGCCGCGCCAGACTTCGTTCACGGCTACCTGTTGATGGCGCTGTTTTTCGCCTGGTACGCCTGGCGCGGCGTCGAGCCGGCCGAGCCCGAGCGCTTGGCCGGCGCCGACTGAGTCATTCGCCGCCTTCGAGCTTGAGGGCGCCGGTTTCGCCGCCCTCTAGCACCACGTAGGCGCTGGCGCAGAACAGCGAGTTGAGCCGCTTCATGTCGGCGATCAGCTCCAGGTGCAGGGAGCTGGTTTCGATGCTCTGCACCACTTGACGCTGCAGACGGCCGATATGGGCGTGGGCCAGGCGTCGCTCCTGTGCGCGGAAGCGGCGCTTCTCGCGCAGCAGCTGGCTGGCGCTGGCGTGGTCGGCGCTGAGGAACACGTTCAGGCCCAGGCGCAGGTTGGCTGTCAGCTGCCCATGCAGACTACTCAGTTCCTCCAGCCCCTTCTCGGAGAAGGCCCGGCGTTGCGCGGTCTTCTCGCTCTGGATCTTGCCGAGCATGCGTTCGATTAGGTCGCCGGCTTGCTCCAGGTTCACCGCAAGCTCGAGAATCTCCGCCCAGCGCCGGCTGTCATGTTCGCTCAGCGCCTCTCGCGGGATCTGCGCCAGGTAGAGCTTGACCGCCCGGCACAGGCTGGCGACATCGTCATTGAGGCTGCGCAGCTCCTTGTTCAGCGCCGGTTGGTTCTGCTCCAGCACTGGTAGCAGACGGTTGAGCATGGCTTCGATCTTGTCGCCCACGCGCAGGGTTTCACGCATGGCATTGGCCAGCGCCAGGCTCGGTGTGGCCAACGCCGTTGGGTCGAGGTGGCGTGGTCGGGCGATGCCGCTATCGTCGGCTCGGTCCGGCAGCAGCCAGTTGCAGAAGCGCGCCATCAGCCCGACGCTGGGCAACATCAGCACCGCTCGCAGGCTGTTGTAGAGCAGGTGGAAAAAGATCACCAGCTCCGCCGGGCGCCAGTTCAGGCTGTCCAGCCAATCGGCCAGTGGTTGCAGCACGGGCAGTACCAGCAACAGCCCGATCAGCTTGTAGATCAGGCTGCCCAGTGCCACGCGGCGCCCGGCCGGGTTCTGCAGACTGCTGGTAAGAAAGGCCAGCAGGCCGCTGCCGATATTGGCGCCAATCACCAGCCCAATGGCCACCGGCAGGCTGATCAGCCCGGCGCCAGCCAGGGTCGCGGTGAGCAACACCGCTGCCAGGCTGGAATAGGTGAGCAGGGCGAACATCGCGCCGACCAGAGCATCGAGCAGCAGGTCGCCGGTTAACGAGGCGAACAGCACGCGAATGCCACGTGCCTCGGTGATCGGCGTGGCGGCGGCAACGATCAACTCCAACGCCAGCAGCATCAGCCCGAGGCCTATGGCCACACGGCCGAGTTGTCCTGCTCGGGTCTGCCGGCGAGAGAGAAAGAAGATCACCCCGAGGAAGATCAGCAGCGGGCTGAGCCAGCTCAGATCGAGGGTCAGCACGCGTGCCATCAGCGCGGTGCCGACGTCGGCACCAAGCATGATCGCCAGCCCCGGCGCCAGTGCCATCAGGCCCTGAGCGACGAAGGAGGTGACCAGCAGCGCGGTGGCGTTGCTGCTCTGCACCAGCGCCGTGACGCCGATGCCGGCGACGAACGCCAGCGGCCGACGACCGATGTTGTGACTGAGCACCTTGCGCAGTTGTGAACCAAACACGCGCAGGATGCCGGTACGTACGATGTGTGTGCCCCAGACCAACAGGGCAATGGCTGACAGCAAATGCAGCAGGGTCAGCATAAATCGGCCCCCTGGAAGACGGCCGATTAGAGGTTATGGTTTCGGCCTGTATAGATGAGCATCGGCCGAAATCATTCAGAAAGCCAGTCAACCGTCGCGCAGCACCTTGAGTTCGGCGTCGTCGGCGGAGAAACCGCGCTCGAGTTTGAACTTGAGGCTGAGGTCGGTACGCGAGTCGGCGAACTTGAGCGCTTCGGCCAGGCTGATGCGTCCGGCTTCGAGCAGGGCGAACAGATGCTGATCGAAGGTCTGCAAACCCTGCTCGGCGGCTCGTGCGATGGCCTCGCGCAGTTCATCCAACTCGTCGCGCTGGACCAGGTCGCGGATATAGGGCGTGCCCAGCATCAGCTCAATCGCCGCCACGCGCTTCTGCTCGACGCCCGGCACCAGGCGTTGCCCGATTACCGCGAGCAGGTTGTGCGCCACGTCGGCCAGCACCTGCTTGCGGGCGTCGTCGGGGAAGAAGCGGGCGATGCGTTCGATGGCGTGGCTGCTGCTGGTGGCATGCAGGGTGGCGACGCAGAGATGGCCTGTTTCGGCATAGTGCAGGGCGTGCTGCATGGTGGCGGCGTCGCGGATCTCGCCGAGCATGATCACGTCCGGTGCCTCACGCAGCACATTGCGCAGGGCGTCATCGAAGCTGTGGGTATCGAGGCCGACTTCACGCTGGTCGATGATCGAGCGCTGATGGCTGTGGAGGAACTCGATAGGATCTTCGATGCAGACGATATGCCCGCTCTTGTGGCGATTGCGAAAATCCAGCATCGCCGCCAGGGTGGTGGACTTGCCCGAGCCGGCTGCGCCGGTGACCAGGATCAGCCCGCGGTCCTGCAGGGCCAGTTTCTCCAGCAGCTTGGGTAGACCGAGTGCTTCGAAGCCTGGTATTTCGCTCTTGATCAGGCGTACCACCATGGCCACTTCGCCGCGCTGGTAGTAGACGTTGACCCGATAACGCCCGGCGCCCTGCAGGCTGACGGCCAGGTTCATCTCCAGGTCGCGTTCGAACTCGGCGATCTGCTTCTGCGTCATCAGTTGATAGGCCAGTTGTTGCACCTCGCCGGCCTTCATGATGCGCTGGCCGACGGGCTGGCTATGCCCTTCGACCTTCATGTGTGGCGGTGCGCCGACGCTGAAGAACAGGTCCGAGCCAGCATGCTGATGCATCAGCTGCAGGTAGGGGAAAACGTCGGCTTGATCGGTGCTGCTGGTGTCGGTCATCGGCGTGTCGCTGTTAGCTGGTGATGCGGCAAGGATAGTCGTGGTCTTGCAATGCCTCTTGTTCCGTATCAAGAGAACCTGATGAATTGTCGCCCTATAACCGGGTTGCACTGGACAGCCTGGCCTGCGACAGCGAGAGTCAATGATCAGGGTTAGTAAGGCGCATGCACGCCAGTAATTGGAGATTGATGGTGGGATTCTGGGGGGCGGCTCTGTTGGGCCTGCTGTTGTGCGCATCGGTGCGAGCGGAGGTGCTGCACCTGGCTACCGGTGATGACTATGCACCGTTCACCGGTAAGGCATTGCCCGGCCAAGGCATGCTTACCCAGGTGGTGCGTGCGGCATTGGCCGAGCAGGGCACGGCGATCACGCTCGACTGGCTGCCCTGGAACCGCGGTTATCTGAAGGCCAAGCGCGGTGACTACGATGCCACCTTTCCCTATGTACGCTCTACCGAGCGTGAGGCGGAGTTTCTCTATTCGGCGCCCATTTATGTGGCCGAGCAGTACATCTTCAGTCGGGCCGGTGATCAGATCGAAGTCGCCGATCTGTCCGCCATAACTGGCCGACAGGTCTGTTATCCGCTGGGCTGGCAACCGCCAGCGGCGATTCAGCAACTGCTCGATCAGGGCGTGTTGCGTCGGCACTCTCCGTTGGGGCTGCAGGAATGTGCGCGGTTGTTGTTGCTCAAGCGTGACGACCTGTTCATCGCCGACCGCAATCTGGGGGACAGCGCCTTGCGCGCTGCCGGTGCCGATATGCAGCAGTTTCATCGCTCACGAGTGCCGTTTCAGAGCAGTACGCTGCACTTCATCGTTTCGCGACAGCATCCGCGCGCTGCCGAGTTGATCGAGCGCTTCAATCGCGGGCTCGAAACGCTCAAGGCACGCGGAGAGTATCAGCGGCTGATCGAGAGTTACGCGCAGTAGCGGCTCACGCCAGCATCATCATGATCGCCACCAGACTGCCCGCTGCCAGCAACGTCTGCAGGGTGATTATGCCGGCCATCAACTGGCTGTCACCGCCAAGTTGGCGAGTCAGCACATAGGCCGTGGGGGCGGTGGGCAGAGCAAAGAACAGCACCAGCACTGCGCTCTCCATCGCCGGCAGTGCCAGCGCCCAGGCCACGCACCAGGCCAGCAGCGGCATGGCCAGCAGGCGTAGCGCGCTGTTCCAGGTCAGCGCCGGGATTTCTCCGCCCAGTTGCTCTGGCTTGAGTGCGGCACCCACACAGAGCAGGCCCAGCGGCAGGCTGGCAGCAGCCAGCAGGTTGAGCAGGCGGTCGCTGCCACCCGGCAGGCCGATACCCGTGAGGTTGAACAGCGCTCCGCCGACGCAGGCGAGGATCAGTGGGTTCTTGATGATCGGCAGCAGCAGGCTGCGTGCGCTGATGCCGCGTTCGGCCGTCAGCGACCAGACCGACAACACGTTCACCGTCGGTACCATCAAGGCCAGCATCAGTGCGGCGAGGGTCAGGCCTTCCTGGCCGAAAAGGCTGCCGACTGCGGCCAGGCCCAAATAGGTGTTGAACCGCAGGATGCCCTGAGTGAAGGCGCCAAAACGCCCAGCGGGCCAGCCGCGCAAGCGGCGCACCAGCAGCAGTGCCAGCCAGGCGATGCCCAGGCCGAGCAGCACCGCCAGCGCCAGGCGCGGCAAGGCGGGGTTGTTCAACGGCGCACGGGCCAGGCTGGAGAACAGCAGGGCAGGGAACAGGATGAAGTAATTGAGGCGCTCGGCGCCCGGCCAGAAGGCCTCGCTGGGGAACTCGCGCAGGCGCAGCCAGTAGCCGGCGACTATCATGGCGAACAGCGGCCACAAGGCCAGCAACAGGTCTATCACGGGAACCCCCGGTGGTGGTGAGCGCCTATCTTGGTCAGCGGCGCGGGGCAATGCAAGGCGGAGGCAGGATGAAGGCTGAACATCAGGGTGGCTGCCAGTGCGGTGCGCTGCGTTATCAGATCAGTGCGCCACTGGAGGACATCGCTCATTGCCACTGCTCGGTCTGCCGGCGGAGCACGGGCGGGATTCTCACCACCTGGGTCACCGTGCCCCATGAGACGTTTCGCTGGTTAAGCGGCACGCCGAAGGCTTTCAAGTCGTCGGCCAGTTGTACGCGTTATTTCTGTGCGGACTGCGGCGCACATCTGGCGCTGTTCACTTCGCTCAGCCCGCACACGCTGGACGTGACCGTCGCCACGTTGGACGAGCCGGAACAGGCTCCGGCGGATCGGCATATCTGGGTGGGCAGCCGGCTACCGTGGTTGAGGGTCGATCCGCAATTGCCGGAAGAAGATCAGGAGATCATTCCCTAGTGCCTTGAGCCGAAGTCTCGCTCGCGAATCTAGGGCAGTTCGAGCCCGCCACTGGCCTTGTGCAAGGCCCGCAGATGCTCGCCGAGGGCGACCAGGTTGGCCTCGTTGGCTTCCAGTTCGGCCAGGCGCTCGGGTTGCAGCAGGTTGCGTACTTCCCCGTCGAGCTCGTCGCTGAGCTGGCGCAACTGCTGCTGGCGGTCACGGCTGCTGGCCTCGAGACGCTCCCATTCCTGCTGTTGTGGCAAGCCGTAGCCACCTTCGAGCAGTTCGGCCGGGCGGCTGAGGAAGCCACTGTTGGCGAGAATTTGCTCCAGCGCGGCACCGGCCTTGTTCAGGCTCGGGTCTCCAGCTGCACGGCCTGTGAGGTAGCGGCGCTTGAGTTCGTCCTGAGCCAGCAGCAGCTGCCGGCGCAGCGCGGCCTGCTCCAGCAGCAGCAGGGCGGCGCTGGCGCGCAGGTCGGCCTGGGCGAACCAGTTGCGCCGCGTTTCGGCTGGTTGTTCCAGCCAGGTTTCGACGCTGTCCTGAGTGATCGGCAAGCGTTCTCGCAGCACCTTGAACATGGCCTGGTAACGCTCGCGGAAGGAGTCGAAGCGATAGCCCAGGCGTAGCGCCTCGCGCGGATCGTCGAGCACGGTGGTATCAGCCAAGCCGCGGGCATCCATCAATTCCAGCAGGCCGTTGGGCAGGATGCTGTCGAGTGCATGCAGGCGTGGATTGTCGGTGCCGCTGCGCAGCAACTTGAGGGTTTCCACCGCGCAGTTGTTGGAGACGAAGTAGTAGTCGCCGTCATAGCTCCAATGCTGTTCGGCAGCGCGTGCCACCAGTTGCTCGACCTCGTCGCGCGACAGGCGCAGCGGCACCGAGGCCAGGCTGCGTAGCTCGACCTTGGTGTATTCGTCGATCACCTGCTCCAGCGGCAGAACGAACAGGCGTGATGGATAGACGCCGGTCAGGCCGTCCCAGCTCGACAGTTGCAGGTCGCCGACGAAGGCGCGGTAGGAAAGCACCAGATGGTGCTCGAGATCCAGGCGGCAGTCCGGGCCACGCGGCCGGCCCGGTGCGCAGACCACCAGACGCAGCATGCTGTGACCCCAGCGGCTCATCCAGGCATCGTTGGCCTCGGCGAGCAGGTAGTCGACTTCATACACGCGCTCAGGATCGAGTCGTCCCAGTGGCTGCAAGGCGAAGTCGCGCCCGGCATTGAGGTAGGGATAGTCGGTGGCGCAGGCCTCGCTGGAGGGCGCCCAGTCGAAGTGCTCGCGGAAGTAGCGCGCCAGCGAGGGGCGGCGGCAGGCATAGCTGGGGTCGAGCAGAAAGTATTCGAGGTTGACCGCGACGAATTCCAGCGGGTTGGTCAGCTCGTAGCTGTCCGGGCTGCGTGCGACCTGGCCGTTGTTCAGATCGCGCGCGCCACGTTGGCCGACACGTTGCTGCCAGCCGGCCAGATCGAGCAGGCGCGGGTCATCGCTGAGGGTGAAGCGGCGCTCGGTCTGGCCACGGCAATCCTCTGGCAGCCCTACCAGGCCTACCGAGTTGGCGCGCTGTCGGCATTGGCTGATGTGGCGGTGATCGCTCGCAGGCCAGAGGCGGGCGCGGTCGTACAGGTGGGTCAGCTCGTGCAGCAGAGTGGCCAGTAATTCCTGGCGCTCGGTGCCGTGCGGGCGACCGGTACGATTCTCTGCTGCTGAGCCATCGACCAGCTTCGGCAGGAGTTCGGCGTTGAGTTCAATACCGCTGAAGCGCCCGACCTGGCCGTAGACCTCTGCGGGCATTGCTGTGCGCCAGCGGACCCTCACTTCACGGTCCAGATGCTGGACGAAGCGCGGGGGCAATGCCGCCACGGCCTCGTCAAGCAGGGTCTGGCTCGCCTGGCGTTCGGCAGGATCAAGATCGCTGCCGTCCAGATCCAGACGCAACTGCGCCTGGGCGCCGCCTGCGGCAATCGCCAGCAGCGCGACGCAGCACCAGGCGGCGATGCGGATCACAGAGCGAGAATAGCTTCGGCCAGTTGCAGGTCGCTGGCGGTCTGCGCTTGTGGCAGCTGCTGGCGGATGGTCTGTAGCGCGGCTTCCAGTTGTGCGCCGCGAATCTCACCGGCACTGGCGACGAAGCTGGCCGCATCGTCACGGGCCTGCACCACGGCTTTCATGTCGCGCAGCGAGGTGGTGGTGTCGGACGTGAAGTTGATGCTGCGATCCAGGGCGCGCACCACGATGTTGCTGGTGGCGACCACGGATTGCGCCTGGGCGATGCCGCTTAATAGGGCACAGGCGGCGACGGCGATGACGAATGAACGACGCATGATAAGTAGCTCCGAGAACTGCAGAACGGACGATTTGACGCGGACAGGCCGGCGCGGTTCCCCGCGACCAGGCAGGTAGACGAAGTTTACGGGGCCAGGCAGCACCGGTCAGCAGCGAGCTGATCGATAGACGTGTGCAAAGTTTTCACAGGCTGAGGATGGCCTGAGCCAGGGCCAGGTCATCCGCTGTCGCCAGCTCGCTGTCGTGACGGCGGATATACGCCAGGGCCGCCTCGAGCCGCGCGCTGCGGATCGCCCCATCACTGGCGACGAAACTGGCGGCGTCATCACGGGCCGCGCGCAGCTGTTTCATGTCGCGCAGCGAGCTGGTCGCGTCCGATGTGCCCTCGACGGTGCCGGCCAGGGCTGCTCCCAGGGTATCAGTGGTCGCGACCAGGCTGCTGGCGTAGGCGGTACCTGCCAGCCCTAATGACAGAAGCGCTGCAATCAGGAATTTGTTCAGGTGCATATGGGCTTACTCCGGTAGTGCGGGACGCTGTTCTGCCCGCATCCGCAGCTTAGCCCAACGGCATTCCTGGCTCCATTACTGGCTCAGCGCCAGAACGGCTTGGTCAGTTCCTGTTCACGCTCAGCTGTGCTGATGCCGGCGTCAGCCAGTTGTTGCTCGGTGAGCAGCGCCAGCTGTCGACGGGTACGGCGGTTGCGCTGCCATTGACGGAGCGTCGAGTAGAAGCCGAGCCAGTGCAGGGGCTTGCTGTGTTCAGGGTGTGAGAGTGGTTTGTGAGTGCGGTCCATGGCGTGTTCCTGTCGAGAGACAAGGGTGGCAGCTCATGGTGTCGCAAGCGCTCGCGAACGAGCAGATACAAACGGAGGGAATTGTGCGGGGGCAGTGGAAGGTTTATGGCAACTGTACTGCTCGCCATGGCGATGACTGTTGCAGATAAAACGAAAGCCCCACCGCAGCAGAGACGGTGGAGCTCTCAGAAGATCCCAACTTGGGATGGAGCAAAGAGAGGGTGTTAACGCCAGAACGGCTTCTGCAGTTCGACGTAACGCTGATTTTCACTGATGCCGGCGTCAGCGAGCAGGCGGGCATCCAGTCGAGCCAGTTGACGACGGCTGACGATGCGGCGCTGCCACGTGCTGAGGGTGGCGATAGTGCGGAGCAGCCAGGCCGATTTGTCGCTGGCAACACTGTGGGTTTGGAGCAGGGCGGAACTGAGGGTACGTTCCATGGTGGTCATCCTTCCGCTTGTGGCGGCGCTGGTGTTTGCTTTCGATGGGCAAATTATCCCGAGCGCAGTGATGGCTCAGTAGTCACAGCTGAATGAAATTGTTGTGCTATTAGATAGGTTGCTTTGTAACTGTTCGGTCAGGAATCGATATAACTGTACTTGCCATAAGTGAAAAGACTGGGTGCAACCGTTTTAGGCGAGATTATTCACTGGGTGCAACCCGTTTATCTTGGTATTTAAAGCAGTACAGTTTGGAATTGATCTGTTGCGATGATTGACCTGAAAATCAGCTTTTTTGCTGGCTTCATAAACAGGAAACCCGGCGCATGGCCGGGTTTCCTGTCTGACTGGTCAGGGCTTATTCCACGGCTTTGACCATGTCTTCGATGACCTTCTTGGCATCGCCGAAGACCATCATGGTCTTGTCCATGTAGAACAGTTCGTTGTCCAGACCGGCATAGCCGCTGGCCATCGAGCGCTTGTTGACGATTACGGTCTTGGCTTTGTAGGCCTCGAGGATCGGCATACCGGCGATCGGCGACTTCGGATCGTTCTTCGCTGCCGGGTTGACTACGTCGTTGGCGCCGAGCACCAGCACCACGTCGGTCTGACCGAACTCGGAGTTGATGTCCTCCATCTCGAACACCTGCTCGTAAGGCACCTCGGCCTCGGCCAGCAGCACGTTCATGTGGCCCGGCATACGGCCGGCGACCGGGTGGATCGCGTACTTAACAGTCACGCCACGGTGGGTCAGTTTCTCGGCCAGCTCCATCAGTGCGTGCTGGGCGCGGGCCACGGCCAGACCATAACCGGGCACGATGACCACTGTGTCGGCGTTGGTCAGCAGGAAGGCGGCGTCGTCGGAAGAGCCCGACTTCACGCTGCGTTGCTCCTGGCTGCCGCTGGCTGCACCGGCATCTGCATCGGCGCCGAAGCCACCGAGGATGACGTTGAAGAACGAACGGTTCATCGCCTTGCACATGATGTACGAGAGGATGGCACCCGAAGAACCGACCAGGGACCCTGCGACGATCAGCATCGAATTGTTCAGCGAGAAGCCTATACCGGCAGCCGCCCAACCCGAGTAGCTGTTGAGCATCGACACCACCACTGGCATATCGGCGCCACCGATAGGGATGATGATCAGTACGCCGATGACGAAAGCCAGGGCTACCAGCACGGCGAAGGCCGTGATGTCACCGGTGAAGGTGTAGTACAGGCCCAGGCCGAGAATCGCCAGGCCGATCACCAGGTTGACCAGGTGTTGCCCCTTGAACACGACAGGCGCGCCCTGGAACAGGCGGAACTTGTACTTGCCGGACAGCTTGCCGAAGGCGATCACCGAACCGGAGAAGGTGATGGCACCGATGGCGGCGCCGAGGAACAGCTCTAGGCGGTTACCGGATGGAATCGCATCACCCAGCGCGGCGACGATGCCCAGCGACTGCGGCTCGACTACAGCGGCAATGGCGATGAACACAGCCGCCAGGCCGATCATGCTGTGCATGAAGGCGACCAGTTCCGGCATCTTGGTCATCTCGACGCGCTTGGCCATGATGGTGCCGACACTGCCGCCGACCAGCAGGCCTACGATGACGAAGCCTAGGCCCTGAACGGCCAGCTCGCTGCCGAGTTTGTAGATCAGGCCGACGGTGGTCAGCACGGCGATGGCCATGCCGATCATGCCGAACAGGTTGCCGCGCCGCGACGTGGTCGGGTGCGACAGGCCCTTGAGCGCCTGGATGAAGCACACCGAGGCGACGAGGTAGAGAACAGTGATCAGGTTCATGCTCATGGTCAGTGTTTCTCCACAGGCGCCTTGGGCGCTTTCTTCTTGAACATTTCCAGCATGCGTCGGGTGACCAGGAAGCCGCCGAACACGTTGACTGCGGCCAGGGCCACGGCCAGGGTGCCCATGGTCTTGCCCAGTGGGGTGACGGTGAGTGCGGCGGCCAGCATGGCGCCGACGATCACGATGGCGGAAATGGCGTTGGTCACGGCCATCAGTGGGGTGTGCAGGGCCGGGGTGACGTTCCACACCACGTGGTAGCCGACATAGATGGCCAGCACGAAGATGATCAGGTTGTAGATGCCGTCGGAAATCAGATCCATGTCCCTACTCCTTAGCCGTTCTTGCGCACGACTTCGCCGGCATTGCACATCAGGCAGGCCGCGACGATGTCGTCTTCGAGGTTGAGCTGGAACTGGCCTTCCTTGTCGATCACGAGCTTGAGGAAGTCCAGCAGGTTGCGTGCGTACAGGGCGGAAGCGTCTGCTGGCACCAGTGCAGCCAGGTTGGTGTGGCCGACGAAGGTCACGCCATGCTTGACCACCACCTTGTCGGCTTCGGTCAGCGGGCAGTTGCCGCCTTGGGCGGCGGCCAGGTCGATGACCACGGAGCCGGGCTTCATTTCCTGCACGGTGGCTTCGTGCAGCAAAGTCGGCGCTTTGCGGCCCGGAATCAGTGCAGTGGTAATGACGATATCGGCCTGCTTGGCGCGTTCGTGCACGGCCTTGGCCTGACGCTCCATCCAGGACTGCGGCATCGGCCGGGCATAGCCGCCCACGCCTTGGGCGCACTCGCGCTCTTCATCGGTCTCGAAGGGGACGTCGACGAACTTGGCGCCGAGCGATTCGATCTGCTCTTTGACTGCCGGGCGCACGTCGGAGGCCTCGATCACCGCGCCCAGGCGCTTGGCCGTGGCGATGGCCTGCAGACCGGCAACACCGGCACCGAGAATCAAAATACGCGCGGCCTTAACGGTACCGGCAGCAGTCATCAGCATCGGCATGAAGCGTGGATAGTGATGGGCTGCCAGCAGTACGGACTTGTAGCCGGCGATATTGGCCTGCGAACTCAGTACGTCCAGGCTTTGCGCACGAGAGGTGCGCGGTGCGGCCTCCAGGGCGAAGGCGGTGACGCCGCGAGCGTTCATGCGTGCGATGGTCTCGTTGCAGAACGGGTTGAGCATGCCAACCAACACTGCACCGGCTCTCATATGAGCGAGCTCGGCGTCGGTCGGTGCGACCACCTTGAGCACGAGGTCTGCGCCAAACGCGGCAGAGTCGTTGCCAATGGTCGCGCCAGCAGCCTCGTAAGCGCTGTCTGGAATGCTGGCGCTGATGCCTGCGCCGGCCTCGACAGTCACCTGATGACCTTGGCCGACCAGCTTCTTGATGGTCTCTGGGGTCGCGGCAACCCGCGTCTCCCCGGCATGGGTTTCGAGAGGAACACCGATGTGCACTTCTAATCTCCTGCGTGATCTTTTTTGTGAACCGGGGCACTGCGCTGGCGCGCCGGCGATTGGGGATCAGCACATAACCCGCCGGAGGTGGCGAGCGCGGCGATTGTGCAATCGAACGCAAACCCTTACAAGAAGTTATGGAGTAAAAAAAATGCATTACTACAAGTAATGGGTGTATGAGGGATTTTTATACTGCCCGCAGCCCGCGCGGGTTAAGGCTGGAAGCACGTTTTGCGCAGCTTGCAGAGCAGTATAGGTAGTCACGCGGAGGACGACCGTCGGTCGAATTGGGAGGGGTGTGTAGAGTAACGAACGACCCGTTCAGAATAGTGCTATAGCCCGAAAGTAGTGGCCTCTATGCACTTTTCCTGAAAAGTACCTGTAGTGTGACTGTTTTCTTGCTACGGGTTCTATTCTTGGGCGTATCTATTATCTTCGAGCTTAAAGTGATCTTGTTCTGGCGATGGTTACACGCCTCGATAGGCGTCGGCCTGGGCCAGAAGCCAGTCTCGAAAGGCTTTCAGTGCTGCGGACTCGGCCTTGCGCTCCGGCACCATCAGGTAATAGGCGCGGTCGTTGTTTGGTACGGCGCGGTCGAAGGCAATCACCAGGCTGCCTTCTTCCAGTTCGCGCTGGATCAGGAAGGGTGGGATCAGTGCAATACCCATGTCATGCTGAGCGGCCTGCGCCAGCATGGAAAACAGTTCCAGTCTTGGGCCGGTCATGTCGCGAGCCACGCTCATACCTTGGGCGGCGAACCACTGGCGCCACGCATAGGGGCGGGTGGTCTGCTGCAGCAGGGGTAGCGCGGCGATGCGCTCGACTGTCGCCGGGGTATCGCCCAGCAATGCCGGGCTACAAACCGGCAGCAAGTGCTCATGCATGAGAAAGTACGCTTCGGTGCCTGACCACTCGGCATCACCGTAATAGATGGCTGCATCGAAGTGGGTGTCGGCGAACAGGAAGGGCCGGGTGCGGTTGGTCAGGTGTACTGTCACTTCCGGGTGCAACTGCTGAAAGGCACGCAGGCGCGGGAGCAGCCACTGGGTGCCAAAGGTCGGCACCACCGCCAGCTCGATGCTGGTGGTGCCCTGGGTGCCCATCAGCGCCAGGGTGTCGCGCTCCACGGCATCGAGTTGTGCCGCCACCTTGCGACTGTAGGCAACGCCTGCCTCGGTCAGGACTACGCCGCGTCGCGAGCGACGGAACAGTTCCACATTGAGAAAGCTCTCCAGTCCGCCGATCTGCCGGCAAATTGCACTCTGCGTGAGGTTGAGCTCATCGGCCGCCTTGGTGAAGCTTTGATGGCGCGCGGCCGATTCGAAGGCGACCAGGGCTGCGGTGCTGGGTATCTTGCGACGCATTTATGCAAAAGCCTCACTCAAGATCGGTATTTATGGCTGATTAAGCTATCCCGAAGTGAGTAAAAAGCACAGGTCTGTGCGAAATCTGCGTTTGTCCATTGCCTGAAGCCGGCCTAGGATCAATAGCATTCCGGGTCGGCTGGATCGACCGCTCACACCCTGCTTCGAGGTTTTTCGTAATGGCCAAGGCAAGCTTCAACTGGATCGACCCGCTGCTACTGGATCAGCAATTGACCGAAGAAGAGCGCATGGTGCGCGACAGTGCGCAGCAGTTCGCCGACGACAAGTTGGCGCCGCGCGTGCTGGAAGCCTTCCGTCACGAGAAGACCGATCCGAAGATATTCCGCGAGATGGGCGAGACCGGCCTGCTAGGCGCCACCATTCCTGAAGCCTACGGCGGCAGTGGTCTCAACTATGTGTGCTACGGCCTGATCGCGCGTGAAGTGGAGCGAGTCGACTCCGGTTACCGTTCGATGATGAGCGTACAGTCCTCGTTGGTCATGGTGCCGATCAACGAGTTCGGCAATGAGGCGACCAAGCAGAAGTACCTGCCCAAGCTGGCCAGTGGTGAATACATCGGTTGCTTCGGCCTGACCGAGCCGAACCACGGTTCCGATCCGGGCTCCATGGTGACCCGCGCCAAGAAGGTCGAAGGCGGCTACCGCCTGACTGGCAGCAAAATGTGGATCACCAACAGCCCGATTGCCGATGTCTTCGTGGTCTGGGCCAAGGATGATGCCGGTGAGATTCGTGGCTTTGTGTTGGAAAAAGGCTGGGAAGGCCTCTCTGCTCCGGCGATTCATGGCAAGGTCGGCCTGCGCGCGTCGATCACTGGCGAGATCGTCATGGACAACGTGTTCTGCCCTGAAGAGAACGCCTTCCCGGATGTGCGTGGCTTGCGCGGCCCGTTCACCTGTCTGAACTCTGCGCGCTATGGCATCAGTTGGGGGGCGCTGGGCGCTGCCGAATTCTGCTGGCACACCGCGCGCCAGTACGTGCTCGATCGCAATCAGTTCGGTCGCCCTCTGGCGGCCAACCAGTTGATTCAGAAGAAGCTGGCCGATATGCAGACCGAGATCACCCTGGCCCTGCAAGGCTGTCTGCGTTTAGGGCGGATGAAGGACGAAGGCACCGCCGCTGTGGAGATCACCTCGATCATGAAGCGCAACAGTTGCGGCAAGGCGCTGGATATCGCCCGCATGGCGCGCGACATGCTGGGCGGCAATGGCATCAGCGACGAGTTCGGCATCGCACGCCACCTGGTCAACCTCGAAGTGGTTAATACCTATGAAGGCACGCACGATGTGCATGCACTGATCCTCGGTCGCGCTCAGACCGGCATACAGGCCTTCTTCTAAGGGCGCACGCCTTTCTTACGATCCATGGTGCGCGTGGCGCACCCTGCGGAGAATCTCCATGTCTGGCGCCCTTTCCCATATCCGCGTGCTCGATCTGTCCCGCGTACTGGCCGGCCCTTGGTGCGGGCAGATCCTGGGTGACCTGGGGGCCGAGGTGATCAAGGTCGAGCGACCAGGCTTGGGCGATGACACCCGGCATTGGGGGCCTCCCTATATAAAAGATGCCGAGGGTAACGATTCGCGTGAGGCGGCTTACTTTCAGAGCGCCAACCGCAACAAGCAGTCACTGACTCTCGATTTCACCCAGTCTGAAGGTCAACGCGTGGTGCGTGAGCTGGTCGCACAGTGCGATGTGCTGCTGGAGAACTTCAAGGTCGGCGGCCTGGCGGCCTATGGCCTGGATTACGAGTCGCTGAAGGCGATAAACCCTCGGCTGATCTACTGCTCCATTACTGGCTTCGGTCAGACCGGGCCCTATGCCAAACGCGCTGGTTATGACTTCATGATCCAGGGGCTTGGTGGTCTGATGAGTCTGACTGGGCGGCCGGAAGCTGAAGAGGGTGCCGGACCGATGAAGGTCGGCGTGGCGCTGACCGATATCCTCACCGGGCTGTATGCCACCGTAGGTGTGCTGGCTGCGCTGAATCAGCGTGAGCAATCGGGTATAGGTCAGCATATAGATGTGGCATTGCTTGATGTGCAGGTCGCCTGTCTAGCCAACCAAGCCATGAACTACCTGACGACAGGTGTATCACCGAGGCGTCTGGGCAACGCCCATCCCAATATCGTGCCCTATCAGGACTTCCCCAGTGCCGATGGCAACTTCATCCTTGCTGTGGGTAACGACGGACAGTTCCGAAAGTTCTGCGAGGTGGCGGGTATTGCGAACCTTGCCGATGACCCGCGCTTCGTCACCAACAAGGCGCGTGTCGCGCACCGTGCTGAATTGATCCCGCTACTGCGCCAGGCCACGGTATTCAAGACCACGGCGCAGTGGATCGAGCTGCTGGAAAAGGCCGGCGTACCCTGTGGGCCGATCAATGATCTGCAGCAGGTGTTCGCCGACCCTCAGGTTCAGGCGCGAGGGTTGCGTCTCGATCTGCCCAATGCGTTGGGGAGTTCTACTCCGCAGGTCGCCAGTCCGCTGCGCCTATCCGCTACACCGGTGGCCTATCGTTCGGCTCCGCCACTGCTGGGCCAGCACACCGATAGCCTGCTGCAGAGGTTGCTCGGCATGAGTGAAGCGCAGATTGCCGAGTTACGCGAGGCAGGGGTTCTCTGAGCCTCTATATATAGGCGGGAGAGTAGTTGCTCCGATTTACGCAATTATTTGCATGTCAGGGGTTTACAGCTCGTCGTGCTCATGTAGAATGCGCGCCACTTCAGCGATGAAGCGCTTCAAAAACTTCTTGTTAATCAATAAGTTAAGTTGAATGAAGGGCTTGCAAAACTGGATCTGGCGTGTAGAATGCGCGCCGGTCGACAGGGTGGTGGTTGAGTCCTGTTGGTGGTTCGGTCGAACGGATCGAAAGCGGTAGAAAAGAGGTGTTGACAGTGGTTTTGAACGCTGTAGAATGCGCCTCCCGCTGGAGAGAAGAAGTTCGGATCGAAGGCACAAGTGGTTGAGTAGAAAGAAGTTTCTCCGGAAACAAATTCGAAAAACAGCTTGACAGGTAGAGGGGCTGCTGTAGAATGCGCGCCTCGGTTGAGACGAAAGGCTTAACCAACTGTTCTTTAACAACTGAATCAAGCAATTCGTGTGGGTGCTTGTGAGGTAAGACTGATAGTCAACTGATTATCAGCATCACAAAGCAACACTCGTTAATTCGAGAGTTAACTCTTTAGTAATAGAGAGATTTGCGATTGCTGAGCCAAGTTTAGGGTTTTCTCAAAACCCAAGCAGTATTGAACTGAAGAGTTTGATCATGGCTCAGATTGAACGCTGGCGGCAGGCCTAACACATGCAAGTCGAGCGGATGAGAGGAGCTTGC
>NZ_JAVYJI010000005.1:0-443797 GCF_032621725.1 Pseudomonas sp. zfem001
TGGTCTGCGTCCGACCACCAAAACCACCTGCACCGGCGTTGAGATGTTCCGCAAGCTGCTGGACGAAGGTCGTGCTGGTGAGAACTGCGGCGTGCTGCTGCGCGGCACCAAGCGTGATGAAGTCGAGCGTGGTCAGGTACTGGCCAAGCCGGGCACCATCAAGCCGCACACCAAGTTCGAAGCTGAAGTGTACGTTCTGTCCAAAGAAGAAGGTGGTCGTCACACCCCGTTCTTCAAAGGCTACCGTCCTCAGTTCTACTTCCGTACCACTGACGTGACCGGTTCGTGCGAACTGCCGGAAGGCGTTGAGATGGTAATGCCGGGCGACAACATCAAAATGGTTGTCACCCTGATCAAGCCGATCGCCATGGAAGACGGCCTGCGCTTCGCAATTCGCGAAGGTGGCCGTACCGTTGGTGCTGGCGTGGTTGCCAAGATCGTCGAGTAATCGGTTGATCTGTTCCTCTCAGGCCGGCATAATGGTCGGCCTGATTTTGCTTTAGGTCAGTAGCTCAATTGGCAGAGCGGCGGTCTCCAAAACCGCAGGTTGGGGGTTCGATTCCCTCCTGACCTGCCATTTTCTAACGAATCTGGCGTGTCTTTCACAGGATCCTCTCGAATGAATGTTAAGGCTGAAGCCAAAGACTCTCGCTTTGATCTGGTCAAGTGGCTGGTTGTCGCTGCCCTGGTTGCTGTGGGTGTCGTCGGTAATCAGTACTTCTCTGCTGAGCCGGTTCTGTATCGCGTTCTGGGCTTGGTTGCGTTGGCTGCTGTTGCTGCTTTTGTGGCGTTTCAGACTGCTCGTGGTCAAGCGTTCGCGGTGCTGCTGAAAGAAGCGCGCGTCGAGATTCGTAAAGTTGTTTGGCCGACCCGCCAGGAAACCATGCAGACCACTCTGATTGTGGTTGCGGTGGTTCTGGTAATGGCGCTGCTGTTGTGGGGGCTCGATTCCCTGCTCGGTTGGCTTGTTTCCCTGATTGTTGGTTAAGGGTGTCTCGTGGCTAAGCGTTGGTACGTCGTGCATGCTTACTCGGGTTACGAGAAGCATGTCATGCGCTCGCTCATCGAGCGCGTGAAACTGGCTGGTATGGAAGATGACTTCGGCGAGATTCTCGTGCCCACTGAAGAAGTGGTCGAGATGCGCAACGGTCAGAAGCGTAAGAGTGAGCGCAAGTTCTTCCCTGGCTATGTTCTGGTGCAGATGGAAATGAACGAGGCGACTTGGCACTTGATCAAGGATACGCCGCGCGTCATGGGCTTCATTGGTGGTACTGCCGACAAGCCGGCGCCGATCACCGAGAAAGAAGCTGAAGCCATTCTGCGTCGTGTTGCCGATAGCGGTGACAAGCCCAAGCCCAAGACTCTGTTCGAGCCGGGCGAAATGGTACGAGTTGTCGATGGCCCGTTTGCCGACTTCGGTGGCGTGGTCGAAGAAGTGAATTACGAAAAGAGCCGCATCCAGGTTGCTGTGACCATCTTCGGTCGCTCCACCCCGGTCGAGCTGGAGTTCAGTCAGGTCGAGAAGGCATAACTGACATAGGCATCCCTCACCCCGCAGCCTTAGGCTGCGGGGTTTTGTCGTCACTGGGATAAATGCGTAAGTAACCTCGGGGAGCCGTCAGGCGTTCGAACCCGAAATTGGAGTAGCTAATGGCTAAGAAGATTCAGGCTTATATCAAGCTGCAGGTTAAAGCCGGTCAGGCAAACCCGTCGCCACCCGTCGGCCCCGCTCTGGGTCAGCACGGCGTAAACATCATGGAATTCTGCAAGGCGTTCAACGCCAAGACTCAGGGCATGGAGCCTGGTCTGCCGACTCCTGTGATCATCACTGTTTACAGCGACCGCAGCTTCACCTTTGAAACCAAGAGCACCCCGGCATCGGTACTGCTGAAGAAGGCTGCAGGCCTGACCAGCGGCTCCGCTCGCCCGAACACCGTTAAAGTAGGCACCGTTACCCGTGCTCAGCTGGAAGAGATCGCCAAGACCAAACAGGCTGATCTGACTGCCGCTGACCTGGATGCGGCCGTGCGCACCATCGCCGGCTCCGCTCGTAGCATGGGCCTGAACGTGGAGGGTGTGTAATGGCTAAGTTGACCAAGCGCCAAAAGGCCATCGCCGAGAAAGTCGAAGCAGGCAAAGCCTACAGCTTCGAAGAAGCGGCAACTCTGCTGGCTTCGCTGCCTGCTGCCAAGTTCGTCGAATCTTTCGACGTCGCTGTGAATCTGGGCGTTGATCCGCGTAAATCCGACCAGGTTGTACGTGGCGCCACCGTTCTGCCGAACGGCACTGGCAAGACTGTACGCGTTGCCGTGTTCACCCAGGGTCCGGGCGCTGAAGCTGCCCTGGCTGCCGGTGCTGACAAAGTCGGTATGGACGATCTGGCTGCCGAAATGAAAGCCGGCGACCTGAACTATGACGTGGTCATTGCTTCTCCGGACGCCATGCGTGTTGTTGGCCAGCTGGGCCAGGTACTGGGCCCGCGCGGCCTGATGCCGAACCCGAAAGTCGGCACCGTTACCCCGGACGTCGCTACCGCTGTCAAGAACGCCAAGGCTGGTCAGGTGCGTTTCCGTACCGACAAGAACGGCATCATCCACACCTCCGTTGGCAAGATCGGCTTCGAAGCCGCTGCGCTGAAGCAGAACGTGGAAGCCCTGCTGTCCGACCTGAAGCGTCTGAAGCCGTCGACCTCGAAAGGCATCTACGTCAAGCGTGTGACCCTGAGCACCACCATGGGTCCGGGTCTGATCATCGATCAGGCTTCGCTCGACGCGTAAGTGATTGGGCCGGTAGCGTGCGCGCTGCCGGCTTTGAAAGATTGGGGTCCCTGCCTGGCGGGGGCTATCCAAGACCGTAGGTGACACATGTTTTAAACGTCAGGTTTGCCTGATGGCCTACGCAGATGGTGCTCCCGATTCGTTACCGAATCAGACACCAAAACGCCGCCGAACTTTGGTTTGGCGATACGGTAAAAACCAGGAGTAAACCCGTGGCAATTAAACTCGAAGACAAGAAGGCCATCGTCGCTGAAGTCAACGAGGCTGCCAAAGCCGGTCTGTCCGCTGTCGTGGCTGATGCCCGTGGCGTGACCGTCGGCGCAATGACCGGACTCCGTAAAGAGGCCCGCGAAGCTGGTGTGTACGTGAAAGTCGTGCGTAACACCCTGCTCAAGCGCGCCGTTGAAGGCACTCAGTTCGACGTGCTCAACGACGTGTTCAAAGGCCCGACCCTGATCGCATTCTCCAACGAACACCCGGGCGCTGCTGCTCGTCTGTTCAAGGATTTTGCCAAGGGTCAGGACAAGTTCGAGATCAAGGCAGCTGCGTTCGAGGGCAAGTACCTCGCAGCAAACCAGATCGACGTACTGGCAAGTCTGCCGACCCGCGACGAGGGCATCGCCCAGCTGATGAGCGTTATTCAAGGCGCCACCAGCAAACTCGCTCGCACTCTGGCAGCCATTCGCGACCAGAAAGAAGCTGCCGCTGCCTAAGGCTGCGTGAGCTCTTTCGAAATCAAACGTTTAATTTGATGGTCGCGTAGGCCGTCACCCCAATACAGGAATTGATAGTCATGTCTCTGACTAACGAGCAAATCATCGAAGCTATCGGCCAGAAATCCGTTATGGAAATCGTTGAGCTGATCAAAGCGATGGAAGAAACCTTCGGCGTTACCGCTGCTGCTGCTGTTGCCGCTGGCCCGGCTGCTGCCGCTGCCGCTGTTGAAGAGCAAACCGAGTTCAACGTTGTTCTGACTGAAGCTGGCGAGAAGAAAGTCAACGTGATCAAGGCAGTTCGCGAGCTGACCGGTCTGGGCCTGAAAGAAGCCAAGGAGAAGGTTGACACCGCTCCTCAGGTCGTCGCTGAAGGTCTGACCAAAGAAGCTGCTGAAGACGCCAAGAAGAAGCTGGAAGAAGCTGGCGCCAAGGTCGAGCTCAAGTAAGTTCGTACCTTGCGTCTACAGCCCGAGCGATTCGCACAAGGCTGATGGCTGGTGGCTTTTGCCACCGGCCTTTTTCCGTTCTAGGTTGGCTGTTCAGCAGCCTGCCTGGAGCCGAAAAGATCCCGCCCGAGAGGCGGTTGCAAACCGAGGGTTTGCACGATTTTCTGGTCATCGCCGCCGGCGCTGGCCAAACAAGCAGGTGACCAAGCTGGGGAACGCTGATGGCTTACTCATACACTGAGAAAAAACGTATCCGCAAGGACTTTAGCAAGTTGCCGGATGTCATGGATGTGCCTTACCTCCTGGCCATCCAGCTGGATTCGTACCGCGAATTCCTGCAGCAAGGGGTGAGCAAGGAACAGTTCCGCGACATCGGCCTGCATGCGGCCTTCAAATCGGTATTCCCGATCATCAGCTACTCCGGCAACGCCGCCCTGGAGTACGTCGGCTATCGCCTGGGCGAGCCGGCGTTCGACGTCAAGGAGTGCGTGCTGCGTGGCGTGACCTTCGCCGTGCCGCTGCGCGTGAAAGTGCGCTTGATCATTTTCGACAAAGAATCGTCGAACAAAGCGATCAAGGACATCAAAGAGCAAGAAGTGTACATGGGCGAGATTCCGCTCATGACCGAAAACGGTACCTTCGTCATCAACGGTACCGAGCGCGTCATCGTGTCCCAGCTGCACCGTTCGCCGGGCGTGTTCTTCGACCACGACCGTGGCAAGACCCACAGCTCGGGCAAGCTGCTGTACTCCGCTCGCATCATTCCTTACCGCGGTTCGTGGTTGGACTTCGAGTTCGACCCGAAGGACGCGGTATTCGTACGTATCGACCGTCGCCGCAAACTGCCGGCTTCCGTCCTGCTGCGTGCACTGGGCTACAGCACTGAAGAAGTGCTGGATGCCTTCTATGACACCAACGTCTACCACGTGAAGGGCGAGAGCCTGAACCTGGAGCTGGTTCCGCAGCGTCTGCGCGGCGAAGTCGCCGTTCTCGACATCAAGGACGGCAGCGGCAAGGTGATCGTGGAGCAGGGGCGTCGTATCACGGCTCGCCACATCAACCAGCTGGACAAGGCTGGCATCAAAGAGCTGGAAGTTCCGCTCGACTACGTGATTGGCCGTACCACTGCCAAGGCGATCGTGCACCCAGCTACCGGCGAAATCATCGCCGAGTGCAACACCGAGCTGACCGCCGACCTGCTGGTCAAGATGGCCAAGGCACAGGTGGTTCGCTTCGAGACCCTGTACACCAACGACATCGATTGTGGCCCGTTCATCAGCGACACGCTGAAGATCGACAGCACCACCAATCAGTTGGAAGCGCTGGTCGAGATCTACCGCATGATGCGTCCTGGCGAGCCGCCAACCAAGGATGCTGCCGAGACCCTGTTCAACAACCTGTTCTTCAGCGCCGAGCGTTACGACCTGTCCGCCGTGGGCCGCATGAAGTTCAACCGTCGTATCGGTCGCACCGAGATCGAAGGTTCGGGCGTGCTGAGCAAGGAAGACATCGTTGCCGTACTGAAGACCCTGGTCGATATCCGTAACGGCAAGGGCATCGTCGACGACATCGACCACCTGGGTAACCGCCGCGTACGTTGCGTCGGCGAGATGGCCGAGAACCAGTTCCGCGTTGGCCTTGTGCGCGTCGAGCGTGCGGTCAAAGAGCGTCTGTCGATGGCTGAAAGCGAAGGCCTGATGCCGCAAGACCTGATCAACGCCAAGCCGGTTGCGGCGGCGGTGAAAGAGTTCTTCGGTTCCAGCCAGCTCTCGCAGTTCATGGACCAGAACAACCCGCTCTCCGAGATCACCCACAAGCGCCGTGTTTCTGCACTCGGCCCAGGTGGTCTGACTCGTGAGCGCGCTGGCTTCGAAGTCCGCGACGTACACCCGACCCACTATGGTCGCGTATGTCCGATCGAAACCCCTGAAGGTCCGAACATCGGTCTGATCAACTCGCTGGCTGCCTACGCTCGCACCAACCAGTACGGCTTCCTGGAAAGCCCGTACCGCGTGGTCAAGGAAGGTCAGGTCACCGACGAGATCGTGTTCCTGTCCGCCATCGAAGAGGCCGATCATGTGATCGCTCAGGCATCCGCGACCCTGAACGACAAGGGTCAGCTGATCGACGAGCTGGTAGCTGTTCGTCACCTGAACGAGTTCACTGTCAAGGCGCCGGAAGACGTCACCCTGATGGACGTTTCGCCGAAGCAGGTTGTTTCCGTTGCTGCCTCGCTGATTCCGTTCCTCGAGCACGACGACGCCAACCGTGCACTCATGGGTTCGAACATGCAGCGTCAGGCTGTACCGACTCTGCGCGCCGACAAGCCGCTGGTAGGTACCGGCATGGAGCGCAACGTCGCCCGTGACTCCGGCGTCTGCGTCGTGGCCCGTCGCGGCGGTGTGATCGACTCGGTCGACGCCAGCCGTATCGTGGTTCGTGTCAACGATGACGAAGTCGAAACTGGCGAAGCCGGTGTCGACATCTACAACCTGACCAAATACACCCGCTCCAACCAGAACACCTGCATCAACCAGCGTCCGCTGGTGAGCAAAGGTGACAAGGTTGCGCGTAGCGACATCATGGCTGACGGTCCGTCCACCGACATGGGTGAACTGGCGCTGGGTCAGAACATGCGCGTTGCGTTCATGCCGTGGAACGGCTTCAACTTCGAAGACTCCATCTGCCTGTCCGAGCGTGTGGTTCAGGAAGATCGCTTCACCACGATCCACATCCAGGAACTGACCTGCGTGGCGCGTGACACCAAGCTCGGCCCAGAGGAAATCTCCTCTGACATCCCGAACGTTGGCGAAGCGGCGCTGAACAAGCTGGACGAAGCCGGTATCGTCTACGTCGGTGCCGAAGTTGGCCCGGGCGACATCCTGGTTGGTAAGGTCACCCCGAAAGGTGAGACCCAGCTGACTCCGGAAGAGAAACTGCTGCGTGCGATCTTCGGTGAGAAGGCGTCCGACGTTAAGGACACCTCCCTGCGTGTGCCGACTGGCACCAAAGGCACCGTCATCGACGTGCAGGTCTTCACCCGTGACGGCGTGGAGCGCGACTCGCGTGCCCTGTCCATCGAGAAGATGCAGCTGGACGAGATCCGCAAAGACCTCAACGAAGAGTTCCGTATCGTCGAAGGCGCAACCTTCGAGCGTCTGCGTTCCGCTCTGGTTGGCGCGACTGCCGAAGGCGGCGCTGGTCTGAAGAAAGGCACTGCGATCACCGACGAGTTCCTCGACGGTCTTGAGCGTGGCCAGTGGTTCAAACTGCGCATGGCCGAAGACGCTCTGAACGAGCAGCTGGAGAAGGCTCAGGCCTACATCTCCGACCGCCGTCAGATGCTCGACGACAAGTTCGAAGACAAGAAGCGCAAGCTGCAGCAGGGCGATGACCTGGCTCCGGGCGTACTGAAGATCGTCAAGGTCTACCTGGCCATCCGTCGTCGCATCCAGCCGGGTGACAAGATGGCCGGTCGTCACGGTAACAAGGGTGTCGTCTCGGTGATCATGCCGGTCGAAGACATGCCGCACGACGCCAACGGTACTCCGGTCGACATCGTACTGAACCCGCTGGGTGTACCGTCGCGTATGAACGTCGGTCAGATTCTCGAAACCCACCTGGGCCTCGCGGCCAAGGGCCTGGGCGAGAAGATCAACCGCATGCTCGAAGAGCAGCGCAAGATCGCCGAACTGCGCAAGTTCCTCGCTGAGATCTACAACGAGATCGGTGGTCGTCAGGAAAACCTCGACGAGTTCTCCGATACCGAGATCCTCGAGCTGGCGAAGAACCTCAAGGGCGGTGTACCGATGGCGACTGCCGTGTTCGACGGCGCCAAGGAAACCGAGATCAAGGCCATGCTGAAGCTGGCTGATCTGCCGGAGAGCGGCCAGATGCGCCTGTTCGACGGTCGTACCGGTAACCAGTTCGAGCGTCCGACCACCGTCGGCTACATGTACATGCTCAAACTGAACCACCTGGTGGACGACAAGATGCACGCCCGTTCCACTGGTTCCTACAGCCTGGTTACCCAGCAGCCGCTGGGTGGTAAGGCGCAGTTCGGTGGTCAGCGTTTCGGGGAGATGGAGGTCTGGGCACTGGAAGCCTATGGCGCCGCCTACACCCTGCAGGAAATGCTGACCGTGAAGTCGGACGACGTGAACGGCCGTACCAAGATGTACAAGAACATCGTGGATGGCGATCACCGTATGGAGCCGGGCATGCCCGAGTCCTTCAACGTACTGATCAAAGAGATCCGTTCGCTCGGCATCGATATCGATCTGGAAACCGAATAACACGACGTGAATCGGCAGCGGGGCTAGTCCAGCCCGCTGCCCGCTCCGCCAGGAGGAAAGGCCTTGAAAGACCTACTGAATTTGCTGAAAAACCAGGGTCAGATCGAAGAGTTCGACGCCATCCGTATCGGATTGGCCTCGCCTGAGATGATCCGTTCGTGGTCGTTCGGTGAAGTTAAAAAGCCGGAAACCATCAACTACCGTACCTTCAAGCCAGAGCGCGATGGCCTGTTCTGCGCCAAGATCTTTGGCCCGGTAAAGGACTACGAGTGCCTGTGCGGTAAGTACAAGCGCCTCAAGCACCGCGGTGTGATCTGCGAGAAGTGCGGCGTTGAAGTCGCCCTGGCCAAGGTTCGTCGTGAGCGCATGGCGCACATCGAGCTGGCCTCGCCGGTTGCCCACATCTGGTTCCTGAAGTCGCTGCCGTCCCGTATCGGCCTGCTGATGGACATGACCCTGCGTGACATCGAGCGCGTGCTCTATTTCGAGAGCTACGTCGTGATCGACCCGGGCATGACCACCCTCGAGAAGGGTCAGCTGCTGAACGACGAGCAGTACTTCGAAGCCCTCGAAGAGTTCGGTGACGACTTCGACGCGCGCATGGGCGCCGAGGCCGTTCGCGAGCTGCTGCACGCCATCGACCTGGATCACGAGATCGGCCGCCTGCGTGAAGAGATTCCGCAGACCAACTCCGAGACCAAGATCAAGAAGCTGTCCAAGCGCCTGAAGCTGATGGAAGCGTTCAAGGACTCCGGCAACCTGCCGGAGTGGATGGTGCTGACTGTTCTGCCGGTTCTGCCGCCGGATCTGCGCCCGCTCGTTCCGCTCGATGGTGGCCGTTTCGCCACGTCCGACCTGAACGACCTGTACCGCCGCGTGATCAACCGTAACAACCGTCTGAAGCGCCTGCTCGATCTGTCCGCGCCGGACATCATCGTGCGCAACGAAAAGCGCATGCTGCAGGAAGCGGTCGACGCACTGCTCGACAACGGCCGTCGCGGTCGCGCCATCACTGGCTCGAACAAGCGTCCGCTGAAGTCACTGGCTGACATGATCAAAGGTAAGCAAGGTCGCTTCCGTCAGAACCTGCTCGGTAAGCGCGTGGACTACTCCGGTCGTTCCGTTATTACCGTAGGCCCGACCCTGCGTCTGCACCAGTGCGGTCTGCCGAAGAAGATGGCCCTCGAGCTGTTCAAGCCGTTCATTTTCGGCAAGCTGGAAATGCGTGGTCTGGCGACCACCATCAAGGCTGCCAAGAAGATGGTCGAGCGTGAGCTGCCGGAAGTGTGGGACGT
Source organism: Pseudomonas sp. zfem001 (assembly GCF_032621725.1). NCBI lineage: Bacteria > Pseudomonadati > Pseudomonadota > Gammaproteobacteria > Pseudomonadales > Pseudomonadaceae > Pseudomonas > Pseudomonas sp. zfem001. The sequence continues at coordinate 9,530 of NZ_JAVYJI010000005.1, forward strand.
TCTCGCTGAAGTGATTCGCGAACACCCCGTACTGCTCAACCGTGCACCGACCCTGCACCGTCTGGGCATCCAGGCGTTCGAACCGGTACTGATCGAAGGTAAAGCGATCCAGCTGCACCCGCTGGTCTGCGCCGCGTACAACGCCGACTTCGACGGTGACCAGATGGCCGTTCACGTGCCGCTGACGCTGGAAGCCCAGCTCGAAGCGCGTGCGCTGATGATGTCGACCAACAACATCCTGTCGCCCGCCAACGGTGAGCCGATCATCGTGCCGTCGCAGGACGTTGTACTGGGTCTGTACTACATGACCCGCGAAGCCGTTAACGCCAAGGGCGAAGGTCGCGTATTCGCCGACCTGCAGGAAGTCGACCGCGTGTTCCGCGCGGGCGAAGCGTCCCTGCACGCCCGTGTGAAAGTGCGTATCAACGAGGTCATCAAAGACCGCGACGGCAGCATCACCAAGAACACCCGTATCGTCGACACCACCGTCGGCCGTGCGCTGCTGTTCCAGATCGTACCGGCCGGCCTGTCCTACGACGTGGTCAACCAGTCGATGAAGAAGAAGGCGATCTCCAAGCTGATCAACCAGTGCTACCGCACCGTTGGTCTGAAGGACACCGTCATCTTCGCTGACCAGCTGATGTACACCGGTTTCGCTTACTCGACCATCTCCGGTGTGTCGATCGGCGTGAACGACTTCGTCATCCCGGACGAGAAGGCGCGCATCATCGACGCTGCCACCGAGGAAGTGAAGGAAATCGAGTCGCAGTACGCCTCCGGCCTGGTTACCCAGGGCGAGAAGTACAACAAGGTGATCGACCTCTGGTCGAAGGCCAACGATGAAGTCTCCAAGGCGATGATGGCCAACCTCTCGAAAGAGCCGGTTGTCGATCGCGAAGGCAAGACCGTCGAGCAGGAGTCCTTCAACTCCATGTACATGATGGCGGATTCCGGTGCTCGTGGTAGCGCCGCCCAGATCCGTCAGCTGGCCGGTATGCGTGGTCTGATGGCCAAGCCGGACGGCTCCATCATCGAAACGCCGATCACCGCGAACTTCCGCGAAGGTCTGTCGGTTCTGCAGTACTTCATCTCCACCCACGGTGCTCGTAAAGGTCTGGCGGATACCGCACTGAAGACCGCGAACTCCGGTTACCTGACTCGTCGTCTGGTCGACGTGGCCCAGGACCTGGTGGTGACCGAGATCGATTGCGGCACCGAGCACGGTCTGCTGATGACGCCGCACATCGAAGGCGGCGACGTGGTCGAGCCGCTGGGTGAGCGCGTACTGGGTCGAGTGATCGCCAAGGACGTGTTCAAGCCAGGCACCGAGGATGTCATCGTTCCGGCCGGCACCCTGATCGACGAGCAGTGGGTCGAGTTCATCGAGCTGAACAGCGTCGACGAAGTGGTCGTGCGTTCGCCGATCACCTGCGAAACCCGCTTCGGCATCTGCGCCAAGTGCTACGGCCGCGATCTGGCTCGTGGTCACCAGGTCAACATCGGTGAAGCTGTCGGCGTTATCGCCGCCCAGTCCATCGGTGAGCCGGGTACCCAGCTGACCATGCGTACCTTCCACATCGGTGGTGCTGCAAGCCGTACTTCGGCTGCCGACAGCGTCCAGGTGAAGAACGGTGGTGCGATCCGTCTGCACAACCTCAAGCACGTCGAGCGCGTGGACGGCAATCTGGTAGCGGTTTCCCGCTCCGGCGAGCTGGCTGTGGCTGACGAGTTCGGTCGTGAGCGTGAGCGCTACAAGCTGCCGTACGGTGCCGTGATTTCCGTGAAGGAAGGCGACAAGGTCGACGCTGGCGCCATCGTCGCCAAGTGGGACCCGCACACCCACCCGATCGTGACCGAAATGAAGGGTACCGTGACCTTCGTCGGCATGGAGGAGGGCATCACCATCAAGCGTCAGACCGACGAACTGACCGGTCTGACCAACATCGAGGTTCTCGATCCGAAGGATCGTCCGGCTGCTGGCAAGGACATTCGTCCGGCCATCAAGATGGTCGACGCCAACGGCAAGGAACTGCTGCTGCCGGGTACCGACGTTCCCGCTCAGTACTTCCTGCCAGCCAACGCCCTGGTCGGCGTGGCTGACGGTGCGCAGATCGCGGTCGGTGACGTTATCGCCCGTATCCCGCAAGAGACCTCGAAAACTCGCGACATCACCGGTGGTCTGCCGCGCGTTGCCGACCTGTTCGAAGCCCGTCGTCCGAAGGAAGCTTCGATCCTGGCCGAAATCAGCGGCACCATTTCGTTCGGTAAAGAGACCAAGGGCAAGCGCCGCCTGGTCATCACCCCGACCGATGGTAGCGATCCGTACGAGGAGCTGATTCCGAAGTGGCGTCACCTGAACGTCTTCGAAGGCGAACAAGTGAACCGCGGCGAAGTTATCTCCGACGGCCCGAGCGATCCGCACGACATCCTGCGTCTGCTGGGTGTGAGCGCGCTGGCCAAGTACATCGTCAACGAGATCCAGGACGTTTACCGTCTGCAGGGCGTGAAGATCAACGACAAGCACATCGAGACCATCCTGCGTCAGATGCTGCGTAAGGTTGAAGTCAGCGAGTCCGGCGATTCGTCCTTCATCAAGGGCGATCAAATGGAGCTCACCCAGGTTCTGGGCGAGAACGAGCGTCTGACTGAAGAGGACAAGTTTGTCGCCAAGTACACCCGCGTACTGCTGGGTATCACCAAGGCGTCGCTGTCCACCGAGTCGTTCATCTCGGCTGCGTCCTTCCAGGAAACCACCCGCGTCCTCACCGAGGCAGCGGTTACTGGCAAGCGCGACTACCTGCGTGGTCTGAAAGAGAACGTGGTCGTGGGTCGCCTGATCCCGGCTGGTACCGGTCTGGCCTATCACAGCGAGCGCAAGCGCAAGCGTGATGCCGACAAGCCGGTGCGCGTCAGCGCCAGTGAGGTGGAAGCCGCACTGACCGAAGCGCTGAACTCCAGCGGAAATTGAGTCGAAGCCTCGCTAGTTCGCTAGCGGGGCTTTGCCTTGACTGGGGGCGTGAGTCTCTTTAGACTCATGCACCCCTAAATTTGGCAGGGCGCTGTGCTCTGCCATCTTTATTTGTGAGCGTCGAAAGACAACAGTGGAGCTAGTAGATGGCAACTATCAACCAGCTGGTACGTCAGCCGCGTAAGCGTATCGTCGAGAAATCCGACGTACCTGCGCTGCAGAACTGCCCGCAACGTCGTGGCGTGTGCACTCGCGTGTACACCACTACGCCGAAAAAACCTAACTCGGCACTGCGTAAAGTATGCCGCGTGCGTCTGACCAACGGTTTCGAGGTTTCCTCGTACATCGGTGGTGAAGGCCACAACCTGCAAGAGCACAGCGTCGTGCTGATCCGTGGCGGTCGTGTAAAAGACCTTCCGGGTGTGCGCTACCACACCGTGCGTGGTTCGCTGGATACCTCCGGCGTCAAAGACCGTAAGCAGGGTCGTTCCAAGTACGGTACCAAGCGTCCGAAATAAGGTCGCTTGAATCTTTATATTTAGTTGAGTCGATAAGAGTAAGGTCGGGCGCGGCTTTTGCCGAAAGTCCCGGGCTAACCTGAAGACCGTTTGAGGGCTTATCATGCCAAGACGTCGTGTAGCAGCAAAACGTGAGATTCTCGACGATCCGAAGTACGGGTCGCAGATCCTCGCCAAGTTCATGAACCACGTGATGGAAAGCGGCAAGAAGGCCGTGGCCGAGCGCATCGTTTACGGTGCTCTGGACACAGTCAAAGCACGCAAGAACAGCGATCCCCTGGAGATCTTCGAGAAAGCTCTCGACGCCATCGCTCCGCTGGTCGAAGTCAAGTCCCGCCGTGTAGGCGGTGCTACCTACCAGGTTCCGGTCGAAGTTCGTCCGTCGCGTCGTAACGCTCTGGCAATGCGCTGGCTCGTAGACTACGCCCGCAAGCGCGGCGAGAAGTCCATGGCTCTGCGGCTGGCTGGTGAGCTGCTGGATGCTGCTGAAGGCAAAGGCGCTGCTGTCAAGAAGCGTGAAGACGTGCACCGCATGGCTGAAGCCAACAAGGCTTTCTCGCACTACCGCTTCTAATCCCGGCTCCACTAACCTTGCGAGGGCTTTATGGCTCGTAATACAGCAATTAACCGCTACCGTAATATTGGTATCTGTGCCCACGTTGACGCGGGCAAGACCACCACTACCGAGCGGATCCTGTTCTACACAGGCCTGAGCCACAAGATGGGCGAGGTGCATGATGGCGCCGCGACCACCGACTGGATGGTTCAGGAGCAGGAGCGTGGTATTACCATTACTTCTGCTGCCATCACCACCTTCTGGAAAGGTTCGGTTGGTCAGTACGACAACTACCGCGTAAACGTCATCGATACCCCCGGTCACGTTGACTTCACCATTGAAGTAGAGCGCTCGCTGCGCGTACTCGACGGTGCGGTCGTTGTGTTCTGTGGTACTTCGGGCGTTGAGCCGCAGTCCGAAACCGTATGGCGTCAGGCCAACAAGTACGGTGTTCCGCGTGTTGTCTACGTGAACAAGATGGACCGTGCTGGTGCTAACTTCCTGCGTGTCGTCGGTCAGATCAAGAACCGTCTGGGTCACACCCCGGTACCGATTCAGATCGCCATCGGCGCCGAAGATAACTTCGAAGGTCAGGTCGACCTGATCAAGATGAAGGCTATCTACTGGAACGAAGACGACAAGGGCACTACCTATCGCGAGGAAGAGATTCCTGCTGAGCTGGTAGACCTGGCAAACGAGTGGCGCTCGAACATGGTTGAGGCTGCTGCCGAAGCCAACGAAGAGCTGATGAACAAGTACCTTGAAGAAGGTGACCTGTCCGTCGAGGAGATCAAGGCTGGTCTGCGCGCCCGTACTCTGGCTAGCGAGATCGTCCCGGCTGTCTGCGGCTCCTCGTTCAAGAACAAGGGTGTTCCCCTGGTTCTCGACGCCGTTATCGACTTCCTGCCTGCTCCGACCGAGATCCCGGCGATCAAGGGTATTCACCCGGATCTGGCTGACAAGCCGAAAGAAGAGATTGCCGAAGCCGATTACGACGAGCGTCATGCCGACGACAACGAGCCGTTCTCGGCTCTGGCGTTCAAGATCGCTACCGACCCGTTCGTCGGTACGCTGACCTTCGTTCGTGTCTACTCGGGCGTTCTGGAGTCTGGCCAATCGGTCATCAACTCCGTGAAAGGCAAGAAAGAGCGCGTTGGTCGTATGGTGCAGATGCACGCCAACCAGCGTGAAGAGATCAAAGAAGTACGCGCTGGTGACATCGCTGCTCTGATCGGCATGAAGGACGTCACCACTGGCGAAACCCTGTGCGATCCGGACAAGCAGATCATCCTCGAGCGTATGGACTTCCCGGAGCCGGTCATTTCGGTAGCTGTAGAGCCGAAAACCAAGGCTGACCAGGAGAAGATGGGTATCGCTCTGGGCAAGCTGGCTCAGGAAGACCCGTCGTTCCGCGTCAAGACTGACGAAGAAACCGGTCAGACCATCATCTCCGGTATGGGTGAACTGCACCTGGACATCCTCGTTGACCGCATGAAGCGCGAGTTCAACGTCGAGGCCAACATCGGTAAGCCGCAGGTTTCCTACCGTGAAACCATCACCAAGGACGCTGTCGAGATCGAAGGTAAGTTCGTTCGTCAGTCCGGTGGTCGCGGTCAGTTCGGTCACTGCTGGATTCGTTTCTCGACTCCGGACGTGGACGACAAGGGCAACATCACCGAAGGTCTGGTGTTCACCAACGAAGTCGTGGGTGGTGTGGTTCCGAAGGAATACATCCCGGCGATCCAGAAGGGTATCGAAGAGCAGATGAAGAACGGCGTTGTTGCCGGTTATCCGCTGATCGGCCTGAAGGCTACCGTGTTCGATGGTTCCTACCACGACGTCGACTCCAACGAGATGGCGTTCAAGATCGCTGCCTCCATGGCGACCAAGCAACTGGCCCAGAAGGGTGGCGGTAAGGTGCTTGAGCCGATCATGAAGGTGGAAGTGGTAACTCCTGAGGACTACATGGGTGACGTGATGGGTGACCTGAACCGTCGTCGCGGTCTGATCCAGGGTATGGAAGATTCGGTGTCCGGTAAGGTTATCCGTGCCGAAGTTCCGCTGGGCGAGATGTTTGGTTACGCTACCGACGTCCGTTCCATGTCCCAGGGTCGCGCCAGCTACTCCATGGAATTCTCCAAGTACGCAGAGGCTCCGGCGAACATCGTCGAAGCACTGGTTAAAAAACAAGGCTAATCCCGCCCTTTAAGTAAGAGGTTTACTGTCGTGGCTAAGGAAAAATTCGAACGTAACAAACCGCACGTCAACGTTGGCACCATCGGTCACGTTGACCACGGTAAAACCACTCTGACCGCTGCTCTGACCCGTGTCTGCTCCGAGGTATTCGGTTCGGCCAAGGTTGACTTCGACAAGATCGATAGCGCGCCGGAAGAGAAGGCTCGTGGTATCACCATCAACACTGCGCACGTAGAGTACGACTCCAACATTCGTCACTACGCGCACGTTGACTGCCCGGGTCACGCCGACTACGTGAAGAACATGATCACCGGTGCTGCCCAGATGGACGGCGCGATCCTGGTCTGCTCGGCTGCCGATGGTCCGATGCCGCAAACTCGTGAGCACATCCTGCTGTCCCGTCAGGTTGGCGTACCGTACATCGTTGTCTTCCTGAACAAGGCTGACATGGTTGACGACGCTGAGCTGCTGGAGCTGGTCGAGATGGAAGTTCGCGACCTGCTGAGCACCTACGATTTCCCGGGCGACGACACTCCGATCATCATCGGTTCCGCGCTGATGGCGCTGAACGGCGAAGACGCCAACGAGATGGGCACCACTGCCGTCAAGAAGCTGGTTGAGACTCTGGACAGCTACATTCCTGAGCCGGTTCGTGCCATCGACCGTCCGTTCCTGATGCCGATCGAAGACGTATTCTCGATCTCCGGCCGCGGTACTGTAGTGACCGGTCGTGTAGAGCGCGGTATCGTCAAGATCCAGGAAGAAATCGAAATCGTTGGTCTGCGTCCGACCACTAAAACCACCTGCACCGGCGTTGAGATGTTCCGCAAGCTGCTGGACGAAGGTCGTGCTGGTGAGAACTGCGGCGTGCTGCTGCGCGGCACCAAGCGTGATGAAGTCGAGCGTGGTCAGGTWCTGGCCAAGCCGGGCACCATCAAGCCGCACACCAAGTTCGAAGCTGAAGTGTACGTTCTGTCCAAAGAAGAAGGTGGTCGTCACACCCCGTTCTTCAAAGGCTACCGTCCTCAGTTCTACCGTTGAGATGGTAATGCCGGGCGACAACATCAAAATGGTTGTCACCCTGATCAAGCCGATCGCCATGGAAGACGGCCTGCGCTTCGCAATTCGCGAAGGTGGTCGTACCGTTGGTGCTGGCGTGGTTGCCAAGATCGTCGAGTAATCAACGATCCGCGGTATAGAAAAGGGCCCTTCGGGGCCCTTTTCTTTTGGATTGGTTAAAAGTTGACACCCCCAGGGGGCATCCGTACAATTGCGCCTCCCTTGAACGGGCGTAGTCCGTCTGTGGGGATTAGCAGCTTGGAATCTGAGGTCAAAATGCAAAACCAACAAATCCGTATTCGGTTGAAGGCTTTTGACCATCGCCTGATCGATCAATCTACCCAGGAAATCGTGGAAACCGCGAAACGTACTGGTGCTCAGGTGCGTGGTCCGATTCCTCTGCCTACTCGTAAGGAGCGGTATACCGTTCTGGTCTCCCCGCACGTCAACAAAGACGCGCGCGATCAGTACGAAATCCGCACTCATAAGCGTGTTCTGGACATCGTCCAGCCGACGGATAAAACCGTTGATGCGCTGATGAAGCTCGACCTTGCGGCAGGCGTGGAAGTGCAGATCAGCCTCGGCTAAAACCTGGCGGTTTTAGTCGTGTAACGCTCTGAAATGGGCGGCCATAGCGGGTGAAAGCCCCGTACACTCATGAGGTTTACAACATGACTATTGGTGTAGTCGGTCGTAAAGCGGGTATGACCCGTATTTTCACCGAAGAAGGTGTCTCCATTCCGGTTACGGTCATTGAGATCGAGCCGAATCGCGTCACCCAGTTTAAAACCGAAGAATCCGATGGCTATCGCGCAGTGCAAGTCACTGTTGGCGAGCGTCGTGCTTCGCGTGTCACAGCAGCTCAAGCTGGCCACTTCGCCAAGGCGAACGTCGCGGCAGGTCGTACCGTTCTGGAGTTCCGTCTTGAAGAAGGCGACTACCAGGCCGGCGATCTGATCAACGCTGAAATTTTCCAAGCTGGTCAACTGGTCGATGTGACCGGTCAGTCCAAAGGTAAAGGCTTCGCCGGTACCATCAAGCGTTGGAACTTCCGCGGCCAGGACAACACTCACGGCAACTCCGTGTCCCACCGTGTTCCGGGTTCCATTGGCCAGTGCCAGACCCCGGGTCGCGTATTCAAGGGCAAGAAGATGTCCGGCCACATGGGTGCTGAGCGCGTTACCGTGCAGTCCCTGGAAGTCGTGCGCGTAGACGCCGAGCGTAATCTGTTGCTGGTCAAGGGTGCCGTTCCTGGCGCTACTGGCGGCGACGTTATCGTTCGTCCGGCTGCCAAGGCGTAAGGGGAGAATCTGAGATGCAATTGAATGTAAATGGCGCTCAGGCGATCGAAGTGTCCGAAGCGACCTTCGGTGGCGAGTTCAACGAGACTCTGGTTCACCAAGCTGTCGTCGCCTACATGGCAGGCGGCCGTCAGGGCACCAAAGGTCAGAAGTCCCGTTCCGACGTTTCCGGTGGCGGTAAGCGCCCATGGCGTCAGAAGGGCACTGGTCGTGCTCGTGCTGGTACCACTCGTGGTCCGATCTGGCGTGGCGGTGGTGTGACCTTCGCAGCGTCCACCCGTAACCATGATCAAAAGCTGAACAAGAAGATGTACCGCGCAGCTCTGCGCTCCATCCTTGCTGAGCTGGTTCGTACCGACCGTCTGGTCGTAGTCGAAGACTTCGCCGTTGATGCGCCGAAGACCAAGACTCTGCTGGCCAAACTCAATGGCCTGGGCCTGACCGACGTGCTGATCGTATCCGACGCTGTCGATGAGAACCTGTACCTGGCTGCCCGCAACCTGCCGCACGTTGATGTACGTGACGTTCAGGGTTCCGATCCGGTCAGCCTGATCGCGTACGAGAAGGTGCTGGTCACCGTTTCGGCCGTGAAGAAATTCGAGGAGCTGCTGGGATGAACCAGGAACGCGTATTCAAAGTGCTGCTTGGCCCGCACATCTCCGAGAAGGCCACGGTTCTGGCTGACAAACAAGGTCAGTTCGTTTTCAAAGTCGCTACCGATGCGACCAAGCTGGAAATCAAGAAGGCTGTCGAAGGCCTGTTCGGCGTGAAGGTTGAGCGCGTTACTACTCAGAACGTTCTGGGTAAGAGCAAGCGCACCGCTCGCGGTCTGGGCAAGCGTAACGACTGGAAGAAGGCAGTTATCTCCCTTCAGCCGGGCCAAGAACTCGATTTCACCAGCAGTGCTGAGTAAGGAAGGGGTGCATCATGGCAATCGTTAAATGCAAACCGACTTCCGCTGGCCGCCGTTTTGTGGTCAAGGTGGTCAATCAGGAGCTGCACAAAGGCGCTCCGTACGCTCCGCTGCTCGAGAAAAAGTCGAAGTCCGGTGGTCGTAACAACAATGGCCGTATTACCACCCGTCATATCGGTGGTGGTCATAAGCAGCATTACCGTCTGGTCGACTTCCGTCGCAACGACAAGGATGGCATCCCTGCCACTGTCGAGCGCGTGGAATACGATCCGAACCGTACTGCTCACATCGCTCTGCTGAAATACGCTGACGGCGAACGTCGCTACATCATCGCTCCGAAGGGCGTTTCTGCTGGCGACCAGCTGATTGCGGGCATCATGGCTCCGATCAAGCCGGGCAACAGTCTGCAGCTGCGCAACATTCCGGTAGGTTCGACCGTTCACGGTATCGAGCTGAAGCCGGGTAAAGGTGCTCAGATCGCTCGTTCCGCTGGCGCTTCCGCTCAGCTGATCGCTCGTGAAGGTGCCTATGTGACTCTGCGTCTGCGCTCCGGCGAAATGCGCAAAGTCCTGTCCGAGTGCCGTGCGACCCTGGGCGAAGTCTCGAACTCCGAGCACAGCCTGCGTTCGCTGGGTAAGGCCGGTGCCAAGCGCTGGCGCGGTGTTCGTCCGACCGTTCGTGGTGTTGCCATGAACCCGGTTGATCACCCGCACGGTGGTGGTGAGGGTCGTACCTCCGGTGGTCGTCATCCGGTGTCGCCATGGGGCTTCCCGACCAAGGGCGCGAAAACCCGTGCTAACAAGCGCACCGACAACATGATCGTCCGTCGTCGCAAGTAAATAGAGGGATACGACAGTGCCACGTTCTCTGAAAAAAGGTCCTTTTATCGATCTTCACCTACTGAAGAAGGTCGAAGCGGCGGTGGAAAAGGGCGAGCGTAAACCAGTCAAAACCTGGTCGCGTCGCTCCATGATCCTGCCGCAGATGGTCGGTCTGACCATCGCTGTGCATAACGGTCGTCAACATGTCCCGGTCCTCGTGAACGAAGACATGGTCGGCCACAAACTGGGCGAATTTGCCGGCACGCGTACCTATCGTGGTCACGTTGCCGACAAGAAAGGCAAGCGTTAAGGGGTTTGGAAATGGAAGTAGCCGCTAAGTTGTCGGGCGCTCGCATCTCCGCCCAGAAAGCTCGCCTGGTCGCCGACCAGATCCGCGGGAAGAAGGTGGGCGAAGCGCTCAACCTGCTGGCTTTCAGCAGCAAGAAAGCCGCCGAGATCATGAAGAAAGTGCTGGAGTCGGCCGTTGCCAACGCCGAGCACAACGAAGGCGCAGACGTTGATGACCTGAAGGTCAGCACCGTTTTCGTCAACGAAGGGCGTTCGCTTAAGCGCATCATGCCGCGTGCCAAAGGCCGTGCTGATCGCATCGTCAAGCGGTCTTGCCATATCACTGTCAAGGTTGCGGACAAGTAACGGAGTCGATCAGATGGGTCAGAAAGTACATCCCGTTGGCATCCGCCTGGGAATCGTCAAGGATCACACTTCGGTTTGGTATGCAGATGGTCGCACTTACGCCGACTACCTGAATGCCGACCTGAAGGTTCGTGCATACCTGCAAGACAAACTAAAAAGCGCGTCCGTTAGCCGTATCGACATCGCTCGCCCGGCTCAAACCGCACGCATCACCATCCACACCGCTCGTCCCGGCATCGTGATCGGCAAGAAAGGTGAAGATGTTGAGAAGCTGCGTCAGGACCTGACCAAGCAAATGGGTGTGCCGGTGCACATCAACATCGAAGAGATCCGCAAGCCGGAGCTCGACGGTATGCTGGTTGCACAGAGCGTAGCTCAGCAGCTGGAGCGCCGCGTAATGTTCCGTCGCGCCATGAAGCGCGCCGTACAGAACGCCATGCGTATTGGTGCCAAGGGCATCAAGATCCAGGTGAGTGGTCGTCTTGGTGGCGCTGAAATCGCCCGTACCGAGTGGTATCGCGAAGGTCGTGTGCCCCTGCACACCCTGCGTGCAGATATCGATTACGCCACCTACGAAGCGCACACCACTTACGGTGTGATCGGCGTCAAGGTTTGGATCTTCAAGGGTGAGGTCATTGGTGGCCGCACTGAAGAGCTGAAGCCGCAAGCGCCCGCTCCTCGTAAAGCTGCTAAGAAATAAGGAGTACGCATCATGTTGCAACCAAAGCGTACGAAGTTCCGCAAGCAGATGACCGGCCACAACCGTGGTCTGGCTCAGCGCGGTAGCAAGGTCAGCTTCGGCGAGTTCGCGCTGAAGTCTGTAGCCCGCGGTCGTCTCACCGCCCGTCAGATCGAGTCCGCTCGTCGTGCTCTGACTCGTCACGTAAAACGTGGCGGCAAGATCTGGATTCGCGTATTCCCGGACAAGCCGGTTACCAAGAAGCCTCTCGAAGTGCGGATGGGTAAAGGTAAGGGTGGCGTCGAATATTGGGTAGCCCAGATCCAGCCAGGCAAAGTCCTGTACGAGATCGAAGGCGTTTCCGAAGAGCTGGCGCGTGAGGCTTTCGCCCTGGCTGCTGCAAAGCTGCCGCTCGCCACCACCTTTGTTAAGCGGACGGTGATGTGATGAAAGCGACCGAACTTCGTGAAAAAACCGCACAGCAACTGAACGAGCAACTGCTCGGTCTGCTGCGCGACCAGTTCAATCTGCGTATGCAGAAAGCAACTGGCCAGTTGGGGCAGTCTCACCTGCTCTCGCAAGTTAAGCGCGACATCGCTCGTGTGAAAACTGTGCTCAACCAGCAGGCAGGTAAGTGATCATGGCTGAAGCCGAAAAAACAGTCCGTACGCTGACCGGCCGTGTTGTCAGCGACAAGATGGACAAGACCATCACCGTTCTGATCGAGCGCCGCGTTAAGCACCCGATCTACGGTAAATACGTCAAGCGTTCGACCAAACTGCACGCTCACGACGAAACCAACCAGTGCAAGATCGGCGACAAGGTTTCCATTCGCGAAACCCGTCCGCAGTCCAAGACCAAGTCCTGGGCTCTGGTTGAAGTCGTCGAACGCGCAGTTGACGTCTAAGGGCTAGGGGTCGGAGAAATTTTATGATTCAGACTCAATCCATGCTCGATGTTGCTGACAACAGCGGTGCACGTCGCGTTATGTGCATCAAGGTGCTGGGCGGCTCTCATCGTCGCTACGCCGGCATCGGCGACATCATCAAGGTCACCGTCAAGGAAGCAATTCCGCGCGGCAAAGTGAAGAAAGGTCAGGTCATGACCGCAGTGGTTGTTCGTACCCGTCACGGCGTTCGTCGTGCCGACGGTTCGATCATCCGCTTCGACGGCAACGCTGCTGTTCTGCTGAACAACAAGCAAGAGCCGATTGGTACCCGTATCTTCGGGCCAGTGACCCGTGAACTGCGTTCCGAGAAGTTCATGAAGATCGTCTCGCTCGCCCCTGAAGTGCTTTAAGGAGATCCGACATGCAAAAGATTCGTCGTGACGACGAGATCATCGTGATCGCCGGTAAAGACAAAGGTAAGCGCGGTAAGGTGCTCAAGGTTCTCGCTGACGACCGTCTGGTCGTCGGTGGCATCAACCTGGTGAAGCGTCATACCAAGCCGAACCCGATGTCGGGCGTTCAAGGCGGTATCGTCGAGAAAGAAGCGCCTCTGCACGCTTCCAACGTTGCCATCTTCAACTCTGAAACCAACAAGGCTGACCGCGTTGGCTTCAAGACCGAAGACGGCAAGAAAATTCGTGTCTTCAAGTCCACCCAGAAGCCGGTTGGCGCTTGAGAATCCGTAGGTAAATACCATGGCACGACTGAAAGAGATTTACCGGAAGGAAATCGCGCCCAAGCTGAAGGAAGAACTGAAGCTGGCGAACGTGATGGAAGTTCCGCGCATCACCAAGATCACCCTGAACATGGGCCTGGGCGAAGCGATCGGTGACAAGAAGATCATCGAAAACGCTGTAGCCGACCTCGAGAAGATCACCGGTCAGAAAGTCGTTGTGACTCATGCCCGTAAGTCGATCGCAGGTTTCAAGGTTCGTGAAGGTTGGCCGATTGGCGTCAAGGTCACTCTGCGTCGCGAGCGTATGTACGAGTTCCTGGATCGTCTGCTGTCCATCTCCCTGCCGCGCGTGCGTGACTTCCGCGGCCTGAATGCCAAGTCCTTCGATGGCCGTGGCAACTACAGCATGGGCGTGAAAGAGCAGATCATCTTCCCGGAAATCGATTACGACAAAATCGATGCGCTGCGTGGTCTGGACATCACCCTGACTACCACTGCCCGTAACGATGATGAAGGCCGCGCTCTGCTGCGTGCTTTCAACTTCCCGTTCCGCAACTGATCGGAGTCCTGGACAATGGCCAAGACAAGCATGAAGAACCGCGAGCTGAAGCGTCAGCAAACGGTTGCCAAGTACGCCAAGAAGCGTGCCGAGCTGAAAGCTACCATCGCTAATCCGAACACCAGTCCGGAAGCGCGTTGGGAAGCCCAGGTCGCTCTGCAGAAGCAGCCACGTGACGCCAGCGCCTCGCGCCTGCGTAACCGTTGCCGCATCACCGGCCGTCCGCACGGCGTTTATCGCAAGTTCGGTCTGTCGCGTAACAAGCTGCGCGAAGCCGCCATGCGCGGTGACGTACCAGGCCTGGTGAAAGCCAGCTGGTAAGGCGTAGTAAAAAAGCGAAGCCGGCCTAGTGCCGGCTTTGTCTTTATGGCGGTCTGCTGCGCGTCGGCCATGCCGCGTTGCAAGTAGGTTCGGATTGCTCATTTACTACAGTAAACTCCGCATCCTCACCTCCTTGCGCCTTGCCTGGCTCTAGCTCGCAAGACTACCAGCAGAATAATGAATCAAGCCCCTTTTGGGGCTTGCTTCATTTTTGATCGGTCTCTAGAATGTCCGGCTCTCCTGAGCCTGGCATTTCCATGCCGAGCTTTTGGATGATCCCACAGCCCTCGGGCTGTTCTTTTTGTATCAGGAGCGTCTAGCCCATGAGTATGCAGGACCCGTTAGCGGACATGCTAACTCGTATCCGTAATGCCCAGATGGCTGAAAAGTCCGTCGTAAGCATGCCTTCTTCCACTCTGAAGGTAGCCGTAGCCAAAGTTCTCAAAGACGAAGGTTACATTGCGGGTTATGAAGTCAATGGTGAAGCCAAGCCACAACTGTCCATCGAGCTGAAGTACTTCGAAGGCCGTCCGGTCATCGAGGAAGTCAAGCGCGTGAGCCGTCCTGGCCTTCGTCAGTACAAATCCGTCGATGACCTGCCGAAGGTTCGCGGCGGTCTCGGTGTTTCCATCGTCTCCACCAACAAAGGTGTGATGACGGATCGCGCTGCGCGCGCTGCCGGTGTCGGCGGCGAAGTGCTCTGCACCGTGTTCTAAGGGGGGATAAGCATGTCTCGCGTTGCTAAGAACCCCGTAGTGCTGCCAGCTGGTGTCGAGATCAAACTCGCCGGTCAGCAGCTCTCGGTCAAGGGTGCCAAGGGCGCTCTGAAACTGAATGTTCACTCGTCCGTTGAAGTGATCCAGGAAGGTAGCGAACTGCGTTTCGCCGCTCGTAATGGCGACCAGCAGAACCGCGCTATGGCCGGTACTACTCGCGCCCTGGTGAACAACATGGTCATCGGTGTCAGCCAAGGCTTCGAGCGTAAGCTGCAGCTGGTCGGCGTGGGCTACAAAGCTCAAGCCAAAGGCCAGGTGCTGAACCTCGCACTGGGCTTCTCCCACCCGATCGACTACGAACTGCCGGAAGGCGTCGTGGCTGAAACCCCGAACCAGACCGAAATCCTGATCAAGGGTATCGACAAGCAACTGGTGGGTCAGGTGGCTGCGGAAATCCGTGACTTCCGTCGTCCTGAGCCCTACAAGGGCAAAGGCGTTCGTTACGCGGATGAAGTTGTCCGTCGTAAAGAAGCCAAGAAGAAGTAAGGGGCTGAAAAATGACCGACAAAAAAGTTACTCGTCTGCG
This sequence comes from Pseudomonas sp. zfem001, assembly GCF_032621725.1. Taxonomy (NCBI): domain Bacteria; kingdom Pseudomonadati; phylum Pseudomonadota; class Gammaproteobacteria; order Pseudomonadales; family Pseudomonadaceae; genus Pseudomonas; species Pseudomonas sp. zfem001. Next base: position 25,002 of record NZ_JAVYJI010000005.1, read on the forward strand.
TCGCGCTCGCAAAGCACGCCTGAAAATGCACGAGCTCGAAGCCGTGCGTCTGTGCGTGTACCGCTCTTCGCAGCACATCTACGCCCAGGTCATCTCGGCCGACGGCAGCAAGGTTCTGGCCAGCGCCTCTACCTTGGACAAAGCACTGCGTGATGGCGCCACCGGCAACGTCGACGCAGCCAAGAAAGTTGGTGCGCTGGTTGCTGAGCGTGCGAAAGCCGCTGGTGTGACCCAGGTGGCATTCGACCGTTCTGGCTTCAAGTACCACGGCCGCGTCAAGGCGCTGGCTGATGCTGCTCGTGAAGGCGGGCTGGAGTTCTAAGTTATGGCAAATAACGACCAAAAGCGCGACGAAGGCTACATCGAGAAGCTGGTTCAGGTTAACCGCGTTGCCAAGACCGTAAAGGGTGGCCGTATCTTCACTTTCACCGCGCTGACCGTGGTAGGTGATGGTAAGGGTCGCGTCGGTTTCGGCCGTGGCAAATCCCGCGAAGTTCCAGCTGCTATCCAGAAAGCGATGGAAGCTGCTCGTCGTAACATGATCCAAGTTGATCTGAACGGCACCACTCTGCAGTACCCGGTCAAGTCCGCTCATGGCGCCTCCAAGGTGTACATGCAGCCGGCGTCCGAAGGTACCGGTATCATCGCCGGCGGCGCCATGCGTGCCGTGCTGGAAGTGGCTGGTGTGCAGAACGTTCTGGCCAAGTGCTACGGCTCGACCAATCCGGTGAACGTGGTTCATGCCACCTTCAAGGGTCTGAAGACCATGCAGTCTCCAGCATCCGTTGCAGCCAAGCGTGGCAAGAGCGTCGAGGAGATTCTCTAACCATGGCTAATACCGTCAAAGTGACTCTGATCAAGAGCACCAATGGCCGTCTGGCCAATCACAAAGCTTGCGTCAAGGGCCTGGGCCTGCGTCGCATCGGTCACACCGTAGAGGTTCTGGATACTCCGGAAAACCGCGGCATGATCAACAAGGCTTACTACCTGCTGAAGGTGGAGGGTTAATCATGCAACTGAACGATCTGCGTTCCGCGCCGGGTGCCCGTCGCGAGAAGCACCGTCCGGGCCGTGGCATCGGTAGCGGTCTGGGTAAGACTGGTGGCCGTGGCCACAAAGGTCAGACCTCTCGCTCCGGTGGCTCCATCGCTCCGGGCTTCGAGGGTGGTCAGCAGCCGCTGCACCGCCGTCTGCCGAAGTTCGGCTTCGTCTCCCTGAAGGCTATGGATCGCGCCGAAGTGCGTACCTCCGAGCTGAACAAGGTAGAGGGTGTTGTGACTCTGCAGGCTCTGAAGGATGCCAATCTGGTTGGCCAACACGTACGGCGTGTGAAAGTCATGCTGTCCGGTGAGGTTACCCGTGCGGTCACCCTGAAAGGTATCGCTGCCACCAAAGGTGCGCGTGCGGCTATCGAAGCAGCTGGCGGTAAGTTCGAGGAATAAATGGCTAAGCAAGGTGCTCTCTCTGCTCTGGCTGGTGGCGGGTTGTCCGAACTCTGGGCTCGTCTGCGTTTTCTGTTCATGGCGATCATCGTCTATCGAATCGGCGCGCATATCCCAGTTCCCGGTATAAACCCTGACCGTCTGGCCGATCTGTTTCGACAGAATGAGGGGACCATTCTTAGCTTGTTCAACATGTTTTCCGGCGGCGCGCTGGAGCGGATGAGCATCTTTGCACTGGGGATCATGCCGTACATCTCGGCATCGATCATCATGCAGCTGATGACCGCCGTCAGCCCGCAGCTGGAGCAGTTGAAGAAGGAAGGTGAAGCTGGCCGTCGCAAGATCAGCCAGTACACCCGCTACGGCACACTCGTCCTGGCGTTCGTTCAGGCCATCGGTATGTCCGCTGGTCTGGCTAGCCAGGGCGTTGCGTTCTCGGGCGATTTCGGCTTCCACTTCGTGGCGGTCACCACTTTCGTGGCGGGCGCGATGTTCATGATGTGGCTGGGCGAGCAGATCACTGAGCGCGGTGTCGGTAACGGTATCTCGATGCTGATTTTTGCGGGCATCGTAGCCGGTCTGCCGTCGGCAATCGGGCAGTCTTTCGAGTCTGCTCGCCAGGGCGATATCAACATCTTCGCTCTGATCGCCATCGGCCTGTTGGCAGTAGCGATCATCGGTTTTGTGGTGTTCATTGAGCGTGGTCAGCGTCGCATTGCGGTGCACTACGCCAAGCGTCAGCAGGGCCGCAAGGTCTTTGCTGCGCAGACCAGCCACTTGCCGTTGAAGGTGAACATGGCGGGCGTAATCCCGGCCATCTTCGCTAGCAGCCTTCTGCTGTTCCCGGCCTCGCTGGGTGCCTGGTTTGGCCAGTCCGAGGGTTTGGGCTGGCTGCAGGACATTTCGCAGGCTATCGCTCCTGGTCAGCCGTTGAACATTTTGCTGTTTAGTGCAGGGATCATTTTCTTCTGCTTCTTCTACACAGCGCTGATGTTCAACCCGAAAGACGTAGCGGAAAACCTGAAGAAGTCCGGTGCCTTTATTCCGGGCATCCGTCCGGGCGAGCAGTCTGCGCGCTATATCGATGGCGTTCTGACTCGCTTGACCATGTTCGGTGCTCTGTACATGACGGCCGTGTGCCTGCTGCCCCAGTTCCTGGTGGTTGCAGCCAACGTTCCGTTCTACCTTGGCGGGACCTCGTTGCTGATCGTGGTCGTGGTTGTGATGGACTTCATGTCCCAAGTGCAATCGCACCTCGTGTCTCACCAGTACGATTCCCTGATGAAGAAAGCCAACCTGAAGGGCTATGGCAGCGGCATGCTCCGCTGATCCACCCGTAAGGTTCGAGGAGTTGGTAATGAAAGTTCGTGCATCGGTGAAAAAGCTGTGCCGTAACTGCAAAATTATCCGTCGCGAAGGTGTCGTGCGGGTGATCTGCAGCGCAGAGCCGCGTCACAAGCAGCGCCAAGGCTGAGTGTGAACCACGCGTGATAAGCCCGGCAGCTAGTGTGCTGCCGGGTTGATTATTTGTTATTACAGCGTTAATATCTCGCGCCCTATTTCTTGGCTTCCGGGGCGTAGGTAGCTGTCAATTGGAGTTCCACTGAATGGCCCGTATTGCAGGCGTTAACATTCCGGATAACAAGCACACTGTTATCTCGCTGACCTACATCTTTGGTGTTGGTCGCACCACTGCACAGAAAATCTGTGCCGCTACCGGTGTAAATCCGGCTGCGAAAATCAAGGATCTGACTGACGAGCAGATCGAACAGCTGCGTGGCGAAGTAGCCAAGGTGAATACCGAAGGCGACCTGCGTCGTGAAGTGAATATGAAGATCAAGCGCTTGATGGATCTAGGTTGCTACCGCGGCCTGCGTCATCGTAAAGGTCTGCCGGTTCGCGGTCAGCGTACCAAGACCAACGCTCGCACCCGTAAGGGCCCGCGTAAGCCGATCCGCAAGTAATCGCATTCGCGAATCGACAGGAATTTAGTCATGGCAAAACCTGCTGCTCGTACTCGTAAAAAAGTCAAAAAGACAGTGGTTGATGGCATCGCCCACATCCATGCGTCTTTCAACAACACTATCGTGACCATTACCGACCGTCAGGGTAACGCCCTGTCCTGGGCTACCTCCGGTGGTTCGGGTTTCCGCGGCTCGCGTAAGTCCACTCCATTCGCTGCCCAGATCGCCGCTGAACGTGCTGGTCAGGCTGCACTGGAATACGGTCTGAAGAACCTCGACGTCAACGTCAAAGGTCCAGGTCCGGGTCGCGAATCCGCCGTGCGTGCTCTGAACGCCTGCGGCTACAAAATCGCCAGCATCACCGACGTGACGCCAATCCCGCACAACGGGTGCCGTCCGCCGAAGAAGCGTCGCGTGTAATCAGGAGACAGTGAGAAATGGCTCGTTACATTGGTCCCAAATGCAAACTGTCTCGTCGTGAAGGCACCGATCTCTTCCTGAAGAGTGGTGTTCGCGCGCTTGAATCTAAGTGCAACATCGAAGCAGCTCCGGGTATCCACGGCCAGCGCCGTGGCCGTCAGTCCGACTACGGCACCCAGCTGCGTGAGAAGCAAAAAGTTCGTCGTATCTACGGCGTACTGGAGCGTCAATTCAGCGGTTACTACAAGCAAGCTGCCAGCCAGAAAGGCGCCACCGGCGAGAATCTGCTGCAACTGCTGGAGTGCCGTCTGGACAACGTGGTTTACCGTATGGGTTTTGGCGCTACTCGTGCCGAGTCCCGTCAGCTGGTTTCGCACAAAGCGATCAGCGTCAACGGTCAGACCGTAAACGTACCGTCCTACCAAGTTAAGGCTGGCGACGTCGTTGCTGTTCGCGAGAAATCGCGCAATCAGCTGCGCATCGTTCAGGCTCTCGAGCTCTGCGCCCAACGTGGCCGTGTTGAGTGGGTAGAAGTAGACGCCGAGAAGAAGTCTGGTGTGTTCAAGAACGTACCGGCTCGTGGCGATCTGTCCGCTGACATCAACGAGAGCCTGATTGTCGAGCTCTACTCCAAGTAAGGGCTAGAAAATAGGTGCATCCATGCAGATTTCGGTAAATGAGTTCCTGACCCCCCGTCACATTGATGTGCAGGAGGTCAGTTCGACCCGCGCCAAGATCACCCTCGAGCCTCTCGAGCGTGGCTTTGGCCATACCCTGGGCAACGCGCTGCGTCGCATCCTGTTGTCCTCCATGCCTGGCTGTGCAGTAGTCGAGGCCGAGATCGATGGCGTACTCCATGAGTACTCCGCGATCGAAGGTGTGCAGGAAGATGTCATCGAGATCCTGCTCAACCTGAAAGGTCTGGCTATCAAGCTGCACGGCCGTGACGAAGTGACCCTGACTCTGGCTAAAAAGGGCCCGGGCGTAGTTACCGCTGCCGATATTCAGCTGGATCACGATGTCGAAATCGTCAATGGCGACCACGTAATCGCCAACCTGGCCTCCAATGGCGCGCTGAACATGAAGCTCACCGTAGCTCGTGGTCGCGGCTATGAGCCGGCTGACGCACGTCAGAGCGACGAAGATGAAAGCCGCAGCATTGGTCGCTTGCAGCTGGATGCTTCGTTCAGCCCTGTGCGTCGGGTTGCTTACGTGGTGGAAAACGCCCGTGTCGAGCAGCGCACCAACCTGGACAAGCTGGTTATCGATCTGGAAACCAACGGTACTCTGGACCCTGAAGAGGCTATCCGCCGTGCCGCGACCATTCTGCAGCAGCAGTTGGCCGCGTTCGTCGACCTCAAAGGTGACAGTGAGCCTGTGGTGGTCGAGCAGGAAGACGAGATTGATCCGATCCTGCTGCGCCCCGTCGATGACCTGGAGCTGACCGTACGTTCGGCAAACTGCCTCAAGGCAGAGAACATCTACTACATCGGTGACCTGATTCAGCGCACTGAAGTAGAGCTGCTCAAAACCCCGAACCTGGGCAAGAAATCCCTGACCGAAATCAAGGATGTTCTGGCTTCTCGCGGTCTGTCCCTCGGTATGCGCCTCGACAACTGGCCGCCGGCAAGTCTGAAGAAAGACGATAAGGCCACTGCCTGATCGTCATCATCACCGAACGAACAAGTTTGGTAAGGAATTGAACCATGCGTCATCGTAAAAGTGGCCGTCACCTCAGCCGCACCAGCGCTCACCGCAAGGCCATGTTCCAGAACATGGCGGTCTCGCTGTTCGAGCACGAGCTGATCAAAACTACCCTGCCGAAAGCCAAGGAACTGCGTCGCGTTGCCGAGCCGCTGATCACCCTGGCCAAGGAAGACAGCGTTGCCAATCGTCGTCTGGCTTTCGACCGTACTCGTTCGAAAGCTATCGTTGGCAAACTGTTCAACGATCTGGGCAAGCGCTACGCCACCCGTAACGGCGGCTACCTGCGCATCCTCAAGTGCGGTTTCCGCGCTGGTGACAATGCTCCGATGGCTTACGTTGAACTGGTCGACCGTCCGGTCGGCGGTTCGGTAGAAGCTGCCGAGTAAGTTGCTGGTTGTACAAAAAACCGGGCCTAGTGCCCGGTTTTTTGTTGCCTGAAATATCGCGCTTCGAGCCCGTTCTTGAGCGCCTGCTGCGCAAACAGGGGTGTTGCCGAAGCGCTGCGTTTCGCAAAAGAAAATAACTATCGCGCCGTTACGCTTCATGAATTGGTTTGCCTGGTAAAGCCGGTCTAGGCTTGTTCCATCGTTGGTCGCACTCGTTGGGACCGACCCGATGAGGAGAAGGAGAGAACCATGTCGAACCAAGGTAAGTGTCCGTTCAACCATGTGGCCGGTGGCGGCACAGCCAACAAAGATTGGTGGCCGAATCAGCTGCGTGTGGACTTGCTGAATCAGCATTCGGACCGATCCAATCCGCTGGGCGAGAAATTCAACTACGCCGAAGCTTTCAAGAAACTCGACTACAAGGCCCTCAAGGCCGATCTGGTCAAGCTCATGACCGACAGCCAGGATTGGTGGCCTGCCGACTTCGGGCACTACGGCCCGCAGTTCATCCGTATGGCCTGGCACTCTGCCGGTACCTATCGCACTACCGACGGCCGTGGCGGTGGCGGTCGTGGCCAGCAACGTTTTGCGCCGCTGAACTCTTGGCCGGATAACGTCAACATCGACAAGTCGCGTCGCCTGCTGTGGCCGATCAAGCAGAAGTATGGCCAGTCGATTTCCTGGGCTGACCTGTACATCCTTGCCGGTAACGTTGCGCTGGAATCCATGGGCTTCCGCACCTTCGGCTTCGCCGGGGGCCGTGAAGATGTGTGGGAGCCGGATCAGGACGTGAACTGGGGCGCCGAAGTCGCCTGGCTGGGGGTCGACCCTAAGCGCGTCAATGACGATCGCGAGCTGGCTGCGCCTTTCGGCGCTACTCACATGGGCCTGATCTACGTGAACCCGGAAGGTCCCAACGCTAGCGGCGACTATATGGCTGCAGCCAAGGATATTCGTGCCACGTTCTATCGCATGGCAATGGACGACGAAGAGATCGTCGCGTTGATCGCCGGCGGTCACACCTTCGGCAAATGCCACGGCGCAGCCCCTGAGTCGCACAAGGGACCGGAGCCGGAAGGCGGGCCCATCGAAGCACAGGGCCTGGGCTGGACCAGTAACTTCGGCAGCGGCTCGGGCAAGGACACGGTGTCCAGTGGCCTGGAAGTGACCTGGACGAAGACACCGGCGCTGTGGAGTAACAACTTCTTCGAGAACCTGTTCAAGTTCGAATGGGAACTGACCAAATCGCCAGCTGGCGCCAAGCAGTGGGTGGCCAAGGATGCGCCGGAGATCATTCCAGACGCGCATGTGCCGGGAAAATTCCACAAACCGACCATGCTCACTACCGACCTCACCCTGCGCTTCGATCCAGAGTTCGGCAAGATTTCCAAGCGCTTCTATGAAGATCCGCAGTCCTTCGCCGATGCCTTCGCGCGTGCCTGGTACAAGCTGACTCACCGTGACATGGGGCCGAAAGCCCGCTACCTCGGCCCGGAAGTGCCGAAAGAGGACTTGATCTGGCAAGACCCGCTACCGGCTGCCACCCATAACCCAAGCGCTGCCGATATCGCCGATCTGAAAGCGAAGATCGCTGCTTCGGGGATTTCGATCGGTGATCTGGTGTCCGTGGCCTGGGCTTCGGCCTCGACCTTCCGCGGTGGCGACAAGCGTGGTGGTGCCAACGGTGCTCGCCTGGCTCTGGCGCCGCAGAAGGATTGGGCCGCCAACCAGCGGGCGATTCAGGTGCTGCCGAAGCTGTTAGCAATCCAGCAGGCATCCGGCAAGGCCTCTCTGGCTGACGTGATCGTGCTGGCCGGTAATGTCGGTGTCGAGCTGGCAGCCAAGGCGGCTGGTGTGGCGGTGGACGTGCCGTTCGCGGCTGGCCGTGTCGATGCGCGTCAGGATCAGACCGATGTCGAGTCCTTCGATGTGCTGGAGTCTGCTGCCGATGGTTTCCGTAACTTCAGCAAAGGCAATCTGGGCGTGCCCACCGAGGCAATGTTGATCGACAAGGCGCAGATGCTGACACTGACCGCACCGGAGCTTACTGCATTGGTCGGCGGCCTGCGTGTACTGGGCGCCAACCACGACGGCAGTCAGCATGGCGTGTTCACCGACAAGGTCGGTGTGCTGTCCAACGATTTCTTCGTCAACCTGCTGGATATGGGCACCGTATGGAAGGCCGCCGATGACAGCAACGAAGTCTTCGAGGGGCGTACACGTAAGGATGGCCAGGTGAAATACACGGCCACCCGTAACGATCTGGTGTTCGGCTCCAACTCGGTGCTGCGCGCCTATGCCGAGGTGTATGCCAGTGCTGACGGCAAGGAGAAGCTGGTCAAGGACTTCGTCGCCGCCTGGACCAAGGTGATGAACCTGGATCGTTTCGATCTGGCCTGAGCCTGAGTGGCGCACCAGCGGTGCGTCAGTAAACCGCAACGCCTCCCTCGTGGAGGCGTTGTGCTTTTGCTTGACCGAGCCGGGCGTCAGGCGGAGCATTACCAACTGCTCACGAATGCAACAAGGATTGCCGGCATGAAAGGCCATACCGAAGTCATCGACTATCTCAAGCATCTGCTCAAGGGCGAACTGGCTGCGCGCGACCAGTATTTCATCCATTCTCGGCTGTATGAGGACTGGGGGTTCAGCAAGCTCTACGAGCGCATCAACCACGAGATGGAAGAGGAAACCCAGCACGCTGATGCCCTGCTCAAGCGCATCATCTTCCTCGAGGGTGTACCGGACATGGCGCCCAATGCCTTCAAGTTCGGCCAGACCGTCCCAGAAGCACTGAAGCTCGATCTTGATCTGGAGTACGAAGTGCGAGCCGCCCTGAGCAAAGGCATCGAACTCTGCGAGAAACATCAGGATTATCAGAGCCGCGACATCCTCTTGCTGCAGCTCAAGGACACCGAGGAAGACCACGCCTACTGGCTGGAGATCCAGCTGCAGCTGATCGACAAGCTGGGTCTGGAGAAGTACCTGCAAAGCCAGATGTAAGCTGACTTGCCCAAAAAGAGCCCCGCATGTGCGGGGCTCTTTCGTTTCAGGCGCGGTCGCGTTCCAGCAGGGGTTTGAGGAAGTGCCCGGTATGCGAGGCCGGGTTGGCTGCAACATCCTCTGGTGTACCGGTGGCGATGATCATGCCGCCCTTGGAGCCGCCTTCCGGGCCGAGATCCACCAGCCAGTCGGCAGTCTTGATCACGTCCAGGTTGTGCTCGATCACCACCACGGTATTGCCGTGGTCGCGCAGGCGGTGCAGCACGTCCAGCAGTTGCTGGATATCGGCGAAGTGCAGGCCGGTGGTCGGCTCGTCGAGGATGTACAGGGTCTTGCCGGTATCGCGCTTGCTCAGCTCGCGACTCAGCTTGACCCGCTGCGCCTCGCCGCCGGACAGGGTGGTCGCGCTCTGGCCCAGCTTGATATAGGACAGCCCGACGTCCATCAACGTCTGCAGCTTGCGGGCGATGGCCGGCACGGCGTCGAAGAAGGTGCGGGCCTCCTCGATGGTCATGTCCAGCACTTCGGTGATGCTCTTGCCCTTGTACTTCACTTCCAGGGTTTCGCGGTTGTAGCGCTTACCCTTGCACACGTCGCACGGCACGTAGATGTCCGGCAGAAAGTGCATCTCCACCTTGATCACGCCGTCGCCCTGGCACGCCTCGCAGCGCCCGCCCTTGACGTTGAAACTGAAGCGGCCTGGGCCATAACCGCGCGAGCGTGATTCCGGCACCCCGGCGAACAGCTCGCGAATCGGTGTGAACAGGCCGGTGTAGGTGGCCGGGTTGGAGCGTGGCGTACGGCCGATCGGGCTCTGGTCGATGTCGACCACCTTGTCCAGGTGTTGCAGGCCGTCGAAGGAGTCGTGCGCCGCCGCTTCCAGAGTGGTTGCACCGTTCAAAGCCGTAGCGGTCAGCGGGAACAGGGTGTTGTTGATCAGCGTCGACTTGCCCGAGCCGGATACGCCGGTGACGCAGGTAAGCAGGCCCACCGGAATTTCCAGATCGACATTACGCAGGTTGTTGCCCCGTGCGCCCTTGAGCTTGAGCAGTTTCTTCTTATCACGCGGCGTGCGCTGCGCTGGATAACGGATCTTCTCGCGGCCGGACAGGTATTTGCCGGTCAACGAGTCGGGGTGATTCATCACCTCGTCGGGCGTGCCTTCGGCGACGATGCGTCCGCCGTGCACGCCGGCGCCCGGGCCGATATCGACCACGTAATCGGCCATGCGAATGGCGTCTTCGTCGTGTTCGACCACGATCACCGTATTGCCCAGGCTGCGCAGGTGGTTGAGGGTGCCCAGCAGACGCTCGTTGTCGCGTTGGTGCAGGCCGATGGACGGTTCATCGAGGATGTACATCACGCCCACCAGGCCAGCGCCGATCTGGCTGGCCAGGCGGATGCGCTGCGCTTCGCCGCCTGAAAGGGTGTCGGCGCTGCGATCCAGAGTCAGATAATCGAGGCCGACGTTGACCAGGAACTGCAGGCGCTCGCGGATTTCCTTGAGGATCTTTTCGGCGATCTCGCCGCGTCGTCCGGTCAGACGCAGATTGGCGACGTAATCGCAGGCATCGCCAACCGGCAGGCCGGTCACTGCCGGCAGAGTCTTCTCGCCGACCCAGACATGCCGCGCTTCGCGGCGCAGGCGCGTGCCGCGGCAGTCGGGGCAGGGCTGGGTGCTGAGGAACTTGGCCAGCTCCTCGCGCACGCTGGCCGACTCGGTCTCGCGGTAGCGGCGTTCGAGGTTGGGGATGATGCCCTCGAAAGGGTGCGAGCGTTTGACGATGTCGCCGCGGTCGTTGAGGTACTTGAAGTCGACGTTCTGCGTGCCGCTGCCGAACAGAATGACCTTCTGGTGTTCGGCGGCCAACTCGTCGAAGGGCTCTTCGAGGCTGAAGCCATAGTGTGCGGCCAGCGAACCGAGCATCTGGAAGTAGTAGACGTTGCGCCGGTCCCAGCCGCGTATGGCGCCTTCGGCCAGGGTCAGTTCGCCATTGACCAGGCGCTTGACGTCGAAGAACTGCTTCACGCCCAGGCCGTCGCAGGTCGGGCAGGCACCGGCCGGGTTGTTGAAGGAGAATAGCTTGGGTTCCAGCTCGCTGATCGAGTGGCCGCAGTGCGGGCAGGCGAAGCGCGCGGAGAAGATGATTTCTTCGCCTGGCTCATCATCCATGGGGGCGATCAGGGCGATGCCGTCCGCCAGGCCAAGCGCTGTCTCGAAAGACTCGGCCAGCCGCTGCTGCAGGTCTTCACGGACCTTGAAGCGATCCACCACCACGTCGATGGAGTGCTTCTTCTGCTTGTCCAGCTTGGGCAGCTCGTCCAGTTCGAACAGCTTGCCGTTGACGCGGGCACGGACGAAGCCCTGCGCGCGCAGCTCCTCGAATACCGACAGATGCTCGCCCTTGCGCTCGCGGATCACCGGTGCCAGCAGCATCAGCTTGCGGCCTTCCGGCAGGGCCAGCACCTGGTCGACCATCTGGCTGACGGTTTGTGCTTCGAGCGGCACGTCGTGATCCGGGCAGCGCGGAATACCGGCGCGGGCATAGAGCAGGCGCAGGTAATCGTAGATTTCGGTGATGGTGCCGACGGTCGAGCGCGGGTTGTGCGAGGTGGACTTCTGTTCGATGGAAATCGCCGGCGACAGGCCTTCGATGGTGTCGACATCGGGCTTTTCCATCATCGACAGGAACTGCCGGGCGTAAGCCGACAGCGATTCGACATAACGGCGCTGGCCTTCGGCGTACAGCGTGTCGAAGGCCAGGGAAGACTTGCCGGAACCGGACAGGCCGGTGATCACGATCAGCTTGTCGCGTGGCAGGGTCAGGTCGATGTTCTTCAGGTTGTGGGTACGGGCCCCACGAATCAGAATCTTGTCCACTTACAACGGGCCTCGCTGGGCGGGCGGAAAACGGTCGAGTATAGGGCTTGCTGCTGCCCTGCGGCAAAGTGTGCGCCTGTGCCGAAACGATGGCGGCTGCTAGAATCGCCGGCTGATTTCCTCAGGGTTTATTCGATGCACGATTCGCACAGCGAGCGCATGAGTAGTAGCGAGACCCGCGCGGCCGGCGGCCTGGCTATGGTGTTCGCGTTTCGTATGCTGGGCATGTTCATGGTGCTGCCGGTGCTGGCCACCTACGGCATGGATCTGGCGGGCAGTACGCCCGCGCTGATCGGCCTGGCCATCGGTGCCTATGGTTTGACCCAGGCTGTGCTGCAAATTCCCTTCGGCATGCTCAGTGATCGTATTGGCCGACGCCCGGTGATCTACGTCGGGTTGCTGATCTTCGCCGCTGGCAGCGTGCTGGCGGCCAATGCCGATTCGATCTGGGGCGTTATCGCCGGACGCGTGCTGCAGGGTGCTGGCGCGATTTCCGCGGCGGTGATGGCACTGTTGTCGGACCTGACTCGCGAGCAACATCGCACCAAGGCCATGGCCATGATCGGTATGAGCATTGGCCTGTCGTTCGCCGTGGCCATGGTCATTGGCCCGCTGCTGACTCGCGCCTTCGGCCTGTCCGGGCTGTTCTGGGCCACCGGGGCGATGGCGTTGCTCGGCATTCTTATCGTCGCTGGCATCGTGCCGAAAGACGCCGGCCCGCTACAACATCGCGAGTCCGGCGTGGCGGCACAGGCACTGTGGCCGACGCTCAAGCACGCCGATCTGCTGCGCCTGGACTTCGCCATCCTGGCCTTGCATGCAGTGCTCATGGCCAGTTTCGTCGCCCTGCCGCTGGCGCTGGTGGAGCAGGGTGGACTGGTCAAGGAGGAACATTGGTGGGTGTATCTCACCGCGCTGTTGATCGGTTTCTTCGGCATGGTGCCGTTCATCATTTACGGCGAGAAAAAACGCCAGATGAAGCGCGTGCTGCTGGGGGCCGTCAGCGTATTGCTGGTCTGCGAACTTTACTTTGCCTTCTTCGGCAGCAGTTTGCGTGCGCTGGTACTGGGTATCGTGGTGTTCTTCACCGCCTTTAACTTGCTCGAAGCCTCGCTGCCGTCGCTGGTCAGCAAGGTGGCGCCAGCTGGCGGCAAGGGCACGGCGATGGGGGTGTATTCCACCAGTCAGTTCCTCGGCGCGGCATTGGGCGGCATTCTTGGCGGCTGGCTGTATCAGCACGTTGGCCTGGGCGGTGTCTTCATCGGCTGCGCAGCGCTCTGTGCAATTTGGCTGGCTATTGCTGTTACTATGCGCGAACCGCCGTACGTGACCAGTTTGCGCCTGCCGCTCGATGCCGCGGCACTGGCCGATGTCGGACTGGTCGAACGCCTCAAGGCGACGCCGGGAGTGGCGGACGCCGTGGTGGTGGTCGACGAAGCGGCCATCTATATCAAAGTCGATACCCAACAAGTGGATCGCACGACGCTGGAAAGCCTGATCACATCGGCGCCAGCGGCGTGCCGAGTCTAGGAGAACGTTATGGCCCGTGGGGTTAACAAAGTCATTCTGGTCGGTACCTGCGGCCAGGACCCGGAAACACGCTACCTGCCCAGCGGCAACGCGGTCACCAACCTGAGCCTGGCAACCAGCGAGCAGTGGACCGACAAGCAGACCGGGCAGAAGGTCGAGAAAACCGAGTGGCACCGCGTCGCCCTGTTCGGCAAGGTCGCCGAGATCGCCGGCGAGTACCTGCGCAAGGGTTCGCAAGTGTACATCGAAGGCAAGCTGCAGACCCGCGAGTGGGAAAAGGACGGCATCAAGCGTTACACCACCGAGATCATCGTCGACATGCAGGGCACCATGCAGCTGCTGGGCGGTCGTCCGAGCGGTGATGAAGGTGGCGCTCCGCGTCAATCGCGTCCGGCCCCGCAGCGTGAGCCGCAACAGGCTCCGCGTCAGGAGCGTCCTGCTCCACAGCAGGCCCAGCCAGCGCCTGACTACGACAGCTTCGATGACGATATCCCGTTCTGATCTGAGCGGGCTCTAGCCTATGCGAATGCGCCTGATGCTGCTGGGCGGCGGTAGTGCCCTGGGGCAAGCGCTGATCCGTCTTGGCGCCGAGGAAGACATCGGCTTCCTCGCGCCTCGCCCGCCGGAAGACGGCTGGGACGCCGCCAGCCTGACGGAGCTGCTCGACGATACCCGCCCGGATGCACTGATCAACCTGGCTTACTACTTCGACTGGTTTCAGGCCGAGTCGGTGGCCGAGTCGCGCCTGCAGACGCAGGAGCGCGCCGTGGAGCGTCTGGCCGAGCTGTGCCAGCACCACTCCATCGTCTTGCTGCAGCCGTCCAGCTATCGGGTTTTCGATGGTTCGCGAATCACGGCTTATAGCGAGAAGGAAGAGCCGATCCCGCTCGGGCTGCGCGGCCAGGCGCTGTGGCGTCTGGAGCAGAGCGTGCGGGCGATCTGTCCGCGTCATGTGCTGCTGCGCTTTGGCTGGCTGCTCGATGACAGTCGTGAAGGGCTGCTGGGGCGCTTTCTAGTACGTGCCGAGCGCGACGATGCCCTTTATCTCGCCGATGACCGGCGCGGCAACCCGACGCCGGTGGACGATGCTGCGCGGGTGATTCTGGCTGTGCTCAAGCAGCTCGATTGCGAGTCGCCCTTGTGGGGCACCTATCATTACGGCGGCCATGAAGCGAGTACGTCGCTGAGCCTGGGCCAGGCAGTGCTGAGCGAGGCGCGTCACTATCGCAGCAATCTGGTCGAGGATGTTGCGCCGCAGGCGCACGCCGCCCGTCCGGATGCAGCCGATGAGCCGCAGCATGCCGTGCTGGCCTGCAAGAAGATTCTTCACACCTTCGGCATCAAGCCGCGCGCCTGGCGCTCCGGCCTGCCGAGCTTACTGGATCGTTACTATCGCCATGGCTGAGTTTCTCGTTACGGGTGGTGCAGGCTTTATCGGTTCAAACCTGGTTGACGCCTTGCTGGCCGCTGGTCACGGGGTGCGCGTGCTGGACAATCTGTCCATGGGCAAGCGCAGCAATCTGCCGCTGGACAACCCGCGTTTGCGCTTCATCGAGGGCGATGTCGCCGATGCCGAGGTGGTCGCGCAGGCGGTGGCAGGTTGTGCAGGGGTAGCGCATCTGGCTGCGGTGGCGTCGGTGCAGGCCTCGGTGGATGATCCGGTGTCCACGCACCAGAGCAATTTCATCGGTACCCTGAATGTCTGCGAGGCTATGCGTCAGCATGGCGTGCGACGCGTGGTCTATGCCTCCAGTGCGGCCATCTATGGCAATAACGGCGAGGGCGTGGCAATCAATGAAGCCACCGCCAAGGCGCCGCTGACGCCTTACGCGTCCGACAAGCTGGCCGGCGAACACTACCTGGATTTCTACCGCCGTCAGCATGGCCTGGAACCGGCGGTGTTTCGTTTCTTCAATATCTTCGGGCCGCGCCAGGATCCATCCTCGCCGTACTCCGGGGTGATCAGTATCTTCACCCAACGTGCGCAGCAGGGGCTGCCGATCAGCGTCTTCGGTGATGGTGAGCAGACCCGTGATTTCTTCTATGTCGGTGATCTGGTCGCGCTGTTGATGCAGGGCTTGCTCAGCGAGCAGGTGGTGAGTGATCCGCTCAATGTGGGTTGGAGCCAGGCGGTAAGTCTCAACCAATTGCTGGCTGAGATCGGCGTGCTGTGCGGCGGCCTGCCGCCGGTGACGCACTTGCCGGCCCGTGCTGGCGATATTCGCCATTCGCGTGCTGACAATGCGCGCTTGCAGGCTCATTACCACATGCCAGAGCAGACGCCGCTGCGTGAAGGCTTGCGCCAGCTGCTCGGTGTGTGAATCGAGCTCATGAAAAAGCCGGCATACGCCGGCTTTTTCGTTTCTGCGAGGGTTATCAGAACTTGTAACCCAGGCCGACCATGTAGATGAAGGGGTCTACGTCCACGTCAACCTTGGCCCGCACACCGAGGGCGGTGTTGTCGACATAGGCGGTGGTGTCGATGTCGATGTAGCGCACCTGGGCGTTGAGCATCAGGCTATCGGTCAGCATGTAGTCGGCGCCCACCTGCCAGGCCAGGCCCCAGGAGTTCTTCGCACGGAAATTGTCGAAGCCGTTGGCGCTGGCGGCGCTACCGACGTGCTCGTCGAAAATCCAGGTGTAGTTGATGCCGGCGCCGACATAGGGCTGGAAGGCTGACTTGGCGTCCAGCGGGTAATACACCAGGCTCAGGGTCGGCGGCAGGTGCTTGAGGCTGCCCAGCTTGCCATTGGCTGCATCGAGGACGGTGCCCTTGATCTTCACGTCGTGCTCGAACGGCGTTGCCGCCAGCAATTCGATGCCCAGATTGTCGGTGAGCATGTAGGCGAAGTTCAGGCCCAGCTGGGTGTCACTGCTCATGGTCGCTTTGCCGCCCAGGTCGGTGCCGGCGAGGCCGCCGCGATCAACCTTGACGCTGGAGGAATCGGCCTCCGGGTTGACGGTGATGGCGCCGGCGCGGATGAGGATGTCGCCGGCCTGGTGGGCCTGGGCAACAGGGGCAGCGATGGCGAGGGCCAGCAGCGAGGCAGTGAACAGTGATTTGTACATGGCGAGCTCCAGTTCGAGTCGGTTGTGTCTTTGGCTGGAATCAATGCTAAGCCAAGCAACAATCCACTTTTTGACCTGGCTCAATAGATCGGCGAGCTCTGTTGCGGTGTTTTGTCCATTGCTTCGAATGCGTCTGTAGATGATAATGTTTCTCTTTTTGAAGCAAGCCCGTCTGTCGAGGACCCTCTGCGCATGAATCGCTTCCCCCTCCGTTCCCTGGCCGTGGCACTGATGCTGAGCAGCGGCCCGCTGCTTGCCGCGCCGCTGGATGCTGCGCTCGACGAAAGCCAGCGCCTGGCCGCTGAGGCGAAAGCCTCCCAGGGCCGTGTCGAACAGCTGGATGACGCCAGCCGTGAGATGCTCAATGAGTACCGAAATGCCCTGCAGCAGGCTGAGGCTTTGAAAGGTTATAACAGTCAACTTCGTGACCTAGTCGAAGCCCAGCGTCAGGAACTGGCCAGTTATCAGAAGCAGCTCGATGGCATCGAACGTACCCAGGAAGCGGTGAGCCCGCAGATGGTCAAGATGGTCGAGGTGCTCGGCCAGTTCATCGCCGCCGATCTGCCGTTCCTGCCCGAAGAACGTGAAGACCGTCTGGCTCAGTTGCAGGATCTGTTGCCGCGCGCCGACGTCAGCCTGGCCGACAAATACCGCCGCATCCTCGAGGCCTACCAGATCGAGAGCGACTACGGTCGCACCCTGGAAGCCTGGCGTGGCGAGCTGAACCAGGCCGATGGTGGCTCGCGTAGCGTCGAGTTCCTGCGCCTGGGCCGCAGCATGCTCTATTACCAGACCCTTGATGCCCACGAGAGCGGCTGGTGGAACCCGCAGTCCAAGGCCTGGGAAGTGCTCGACGGCAGCGCGCGTCGTCCGCTGACCCAGGCCATCGCCATTGCCCGTCAGCAACAGGCGCCCGCCGTGCTGTCCCTGCCGATCAAGACCCTGGCCGAGGAGGCCGCACAATGAGTCGTCGTGTTGTAGCCGTATTGGCGCTCAGCCTGTTGCCGGCACTGGCTGCCGTGGCCGAAACCCTCAATCCCGATCAACTGCTGCAGCGTATCCGCAGCGAGCGTGCTGCCGAAGTCAGTGCCATGCAGGAGCGCGAACAGGCGTTTCTCGCCAAGCGTAGCGAGCAGGCGCAGTTGCTGGCTGCCGCGCGTTCCGCGCTGAATACCCAGAAAGCCGAAAGCGAGCGTCTGAAGGCCGAATTCGACCGTCAGGAGGCCGAACTGGCCGAGCAGGAAAAACTGCTGGCGCAGCGTGTCGGCCACCTCGGTGAACTGTTCGGTGTGGTACGCCAGAGCGCCGGTGATGTCGCCGGACAATGGCAGGACAGCCTGCTCAACGCCCAGTATCCGGAGCGCCTGAAGCGCCTCAAGGCACTGGCTGAGAGCCGTTCACTGCCGTCTGCCGAAGACCTCGACGGCTACTGGATGCTGTTGCTCGAAGACCTGGCCGCCAGCGGTCGTATCGAGCGCCTGCAACTGCCGGTGGTGAATGCCGACGGTTCGCGTCAGGAGCAGCAGGTGCTGCGTGTTGGCACCTTTGCTGTCTATGGTGAGGATGCGTTCCTGCGTTACGACGCCGATGCCGGGCAACTGGTGGCGCCGCCGCGTCAGCCGTCCGGCCTGGGCCAGGTCAAGGACTACCTGAGCAGCACCGATGCGCTCGCCACGCTGCCCATCGACCCTAGCCGTGGCAGCCTGCTGGCGCAGCTGCAGCAGCAGCCGACCCTGTGGGATCGTCTGCAGCAGGGCGGTCTGGTCGGCTGGGTGATCGTCGTGCTGGGTGCTTTCGGCCTGCTTCTCGCCGTGTGGCGCATGGTCTACCTGGGCCGCGTCGGCAGTGGCGTCAAGGCGCAGATGCACGACCTCAGCGCGCCGCGCAATGACAACCCGCTGGGCCGCGTGATCGGCGTGCTGGGTGCCAAGCCGCAACTGGCGGATCTGGAAACCCTGGAGCTGAAGCTCGACGAAGCGATCCTGCAGGAGACACCGCCGCTGGAGAAAGGCCAGGGCCTGCTCAAGCTGCTCGCCGCCGTGGCACCGCTGCTCGGCCTGCTGGGCACCGTGACCGGCATGATCGTCACCTTCCAGGCCATCACCCAGAGCGGTGGCGGTGACTCGCGCCTGATGGCCGACGGTATCTCCCAGGCGCTGGTAACCACCGTGCTCGGTCTGGTGGTGGCCATTCCGCTGCTGTTCCTGCACAGCCTGCTGGCCAGCCGTAGCAAGGGCCTGATCCAGATTCTGGAGCAGCAGAGCGCCGGCCTCATTGCCCTGCACCTGTCGGGAGCGCCGCGCCGTGACTGACCTGTTCGCCTTCTGGCTGCGTGCAGTCGACAGTGCCCATGCACTGCTCGACTTCATGAGCGCTGGCGGCGTGGTGATGTGGGCGCTGGCAGTGCTCTGCGTGGTGTTCTGGACCCTGGTGTTCGAGCGCTTCTGGTACATGCGCAGGATTTTCCCGCGCTGGGTGCAGGAGCGCCGCGAGGCCTGGCAACAGGTGCTCGCCGATGACAACGGCAACTGGCAGCGCGCCGTGCGCCTGGCCTGGCTGGCGCAGGCGCGCCAGCAACTGGCAGCGCCGCTGCGCCTGGGCAAGACCCTCGTGGCGCTGTATCCGCTACTGGGCCTGCTTGGCACCGTGCTCGGCATGATCGCCGTGTTCGATGTGCTCGCCCTCAACGGCACCGGTAACCCACGCGGCATGGCCGCAGGCGTGTGGCAGGCGACCCTGCCGACCATGGCCGGCATGGTTCTGGCTATTCCTGGATTGTTCAGCCTGGCGCGCCTCGAACGCGAAGCCAGCCAGGCCATCGAGCGGCTGGCCGACCAGCTGCGTCACGACTGAGATCGCCCAACATGAGAATGCGTCGTCACCACCAGCAGGACGAAGACACCGGTATCGACCTCACGCCGATGCTCGACGTGGTCTTCATCATGCTGATCTTCTTCATCGTTACCAGCTCCTTTATCCGCGAGTCTGGCGTCGAGGTGCAGCGCCCGCAGGCGGAAACCGCCAGCCCGCAGGACAAGGGCAATATCCTTATCGCCGTGACTGCCGACGGGCAGATCTGGATGGACAAGCAGCCGGTGGACATTCGTAGCGTGCGCGCCCATGTCGAGCGCATGCGCGTCGACCAGCCGGAAGGCGCCGTGGTGGTGCAGGCCGATCAGGATGCGCGTACCGGCCTGGTCGTCCAGGTGATGGATCAGGCGCGTCTGGCCGGCGTGCAGGATGTCGCCCTGGCTGCCGGTAGCGGAGTCAACTGATGCGCCTGCCGCTGTCTTTTCTCGGCGCCTGCCTGATGGCCTTGGGGCTGTTCGCCCTGATGCTGTACATGGTCGCGCCACCGAGCGCCAAGGTGAACCAGGACCCGGTTAGCGTGGCCAACTTCGTGCGCATGGATGGTAACGCCAGCGAGACCGCCAGCCGCACCCGTCAGCAGGCACCGCAGCCGCCGCAACCGCAGACGCCGCAGCCACCCACGCCGCCGACGCCGCAAACGGCGACGCCAAATGCCAACCTGCCGGCGCTGGATATCCAGCTGCCCAGCCTGGCCAGCGGTATTGCCGTCAACAGCGCGCCGGCACCGAGTCTGTCCGGCCTTGCGCCGGGTGCTCCAGCGCCGACGCCACCGAGCGAGGCCGCCGAGTCCGGTGGGCAGATGGGCGGCATGGAGAGCGAAGTCATGCCGCTCAACGACGTGCGTCCGGAATACCCGCGTTATGCGTTGCAGCGTGGTATCGAAGGTTTCGTCAAACTGGCTTTCACCATCAATCGCTCCGGCAACGTGGAGAACATCCGCGTGCTGGAAGCCAATCCACGTAACGTGTTCGAGCGCGAAGCGCGCCGTGCCGCCTCTCGCTGGCGCTTTGCGCCACGCACCGAGGGTGGCCTGGCAGTGGACCGCGAAGCGGTGAAGACCCTCTACTTCCGTCTGGAAAGGAGCTGACCATGTACCGTTGGTTGTTGCTCGTGATGCTCAGTGCTGCGGCCATGCCTGGCATGGCCCAGCAGACCGTCGACCCGGTCGTGTTCAAGGCCCTGAATGCGGCGCAGGCGGCGCAGCAGAAAGGTGACTACGCCGCCGCCCGACGCGCGCTTGATGAGGCCAAGGTCAAGAGCGGCAGCCTTGAGGAGGCACTGGTCTGGCGTAGCAAGGCCTACGTGGCCTGGTCTGCCGGTAACAACGGCCAGGCCATCGACTGGCTGGACAAGGCCGTGCGCAGCGGCAAACTGGACGCGGAGATGCTTGCTGGCGAGCGCCTCAATCTGGCCAAACTCAACCTGGGCGAGCGCCGCTACGCCAAGGTCGTCGAGTTGCTGGCGCCGAATCAAGGCAATGCCTCCGAGGAGGTGCTGCAGATGCTGGTGCAGGCCTATCAGGGCATGAACCAGCCGGCCAAGGCGTTGCCGCTGGCCGAGCGATACGTGCAGGCCAATCCCAACGCCGCCGATATCTGGCTGCAGTTTCTGGTGGGTGCCAATGCCGACCTGAAACGTTATGCCCAGGCCGAGCGCTGGCAGCGTCAGTTGCTGTCGCGCCAGCCGAACGATGCCAAGGGCTGGCGTCAGCTGGCTGGCCTGCAGCAGATGGCCGGCAGTAATGACAAGGCGCTGGCGACCCTGCGTGCGGCGCACAGCAAGGGCCTGCGCTTCAGTGAATCCGAGCTGGACAACCTGGTGCTGCTCGCCGGCGCTGCGGATCAGCCCTGGCAGGGCGCCAAGCTGCTGGCCGGTATGCTCGACAGTGGTCTGCTGGCCAACACCGCCGCGCGCCAGGAGCGCCTGGGGCTGTTCTGGTGGCAGGCGCGTGATCGTTCTGCCGCGGTGCGCGTGCTGCGCCCGCTGGCCGAGCGCAGTGGCAACGGTAAGCACTGGCTGTACGTCGCTCAGCTGGAGCTTGAGCAGTCGCGCTGGCAGGCCGGGCTGGATGCGCTGGCGCGTGCCGAGCGTGGTGGTGCCGAGCGAGCCAAGGTGCGCTCCTGGCGGCAATGGGCGGAAAGCGAGCTGCGCTTCGAGCGGGAGAACCGGGTCGCCAGTCGCAGTTGAGTCGTTCTCGGTGCGCACGGCGCACCCTACGTGGGTGACCGCCGCCTGTAGGGTGCGCCGCGCGCACCAAGTAAAAAGCCAGACTCCAGGGTCTGGCTTTTTTGTTGTAGGCGCGGCGGGCGGTGTTCCGATTTATCCGCGAATCTTTTCGCGGCTGAAGCCGCTCCTACAGTCACACCTATGAATGCCCGGCAGGGTCAGCTATCCGGCAATTCGTAGGCGTAGATCTTGTCCGCTTCCATCTGATAACCAACTTCGGCCAGCTCGCTGCTGACATGTTCGGTTTTCAGCGGGCCTTCCACCCAGAACGGTTGGTACAACGCGTCGAGCAATACGCCGAGCTCGCTGGTGACGTGGACGATCTGGTTCGAGGGCGGTGGTGGTACGTGAATGCAGGCGCCGAAGTAGGGCACCAGCAAAAACTCCACCACCCGGCCTTCGTCAGTCACATCCAGCGGCACGATATAACCGGGCAGCTTCACCTGCTGACCATTGAGCTCCTTGACCACTGGTGCGGCCGGCGATTGCTGCATGGCGGCCGGGCCGGATTCGGCCAGCGCGTCGGCCAACTGCGAAAGATCGTGGATCGGCGCGGGGTTGATGACCTGCGGCGGAGCATCCGGTGGAATCAGCTCGGACCAGGTGAGTTCGCGCACATCAGCGGCGGCCAGCGGCAGTGCCAGGCTCAGCAGCAGGGTGGCGAGCAGGGGACGGGACATGAGGAACCTCATAGTAAGAACGCCTGCGCAGTGTACGACAGGCGCTCTCAACTTTCCCTCAGAGCCTGATCGACAGCCCATCGGCCAACGACTGCCGATAGGCCCGCCAGGCCGGCACGCTGCCCATCGCCACGGCTGCGGCGAGAATGCCACCAAGTAGTTTCAATTCGTAACTCGACGGAGCATTGAGTGCCAGATACAGGCCGTAATTGGCCTGGACGAAGCCCTGGCTACCGGCGATGCCCAGATAGAGCAGCGCGACACCGAAGGCCACGCCGGCCAATGCCAGGGCGAAGGCCTCCAGCACCAGTAGACTGGCGATATGCCAGGGGCGGGCGCCTACCGAGCGCAGAATGGCCATCTCCCGGCGGCGCTCGTTGAGACTGGTGAGGATCGCCGTGAGCATGCCGATCAGGCCGGTCAGCACGACGAACAGCGAGACCACGAACAGTGCTTTTTCGGCCGTACCCATCAGGCTCCACAGCTCCTGCAGGGCGACACCCGGCAAGATCGCCAGCAGCGGCTCACCGCGGAATTCATTGATCTCGCGCTGCAGGCTGAAGGTCGCGATCTTGCTATTGAGACCCAACATGAACGCGGTGATTTGCTTCGGCTGCAGGTCCATGGCGCGTGCCTGGTCGGCGCTGATCTGCGCCGCGCCGCGTGCTGGCATGCCGTTCTGCCAGTCGATGTGCAGCGCCTCCATTCCTGCCAGGGAAATGTGCAACGTGCGATCGACCGGTGTGCCGGTGCGTTCGAGGATGCCGACCACGGTGAACGGCTTGTCATCATGCTTGACCAGGCTGATGGTGGCGACGCCGTGTGCTAGGACGATCTTCTCGCCCAGGCCGTAGCCCAGCGCTTGGGCCACTTCCGCGCCGAGCACTACCTCGAACGGATCGTCGGCAAACTCGCGGCCCTGGGCCAACTTCAGCGCCTGGCTGCGGGCGTAGCGGTAGTGCTCGAAATAGGCGGTGCTGGTGCCCATGACTCGATAGCCGCGGTGCGAGTCACCGAGGGAAATGGGGATGGCCCACTTCACCTGACGGTGGTTGGCGAAGTGCTCGAAACTGTCCCAGCGGATGTTGTTGGTGGCGTTGCCGATGCGGAACACCGAGTAGAGCAGCAGGTTCACGCTGCCGGAGCGGGCGCCGACGATCAGGTCGGTGCCACTGATGGTGTTGGCGAAGCTGGCGCGGGCTTCAGTACGTACACGCTCCACGGCCAGCAGCAGGCACACCGAAAGGGCGATGGCGAATACCGTGAGCAAGGCGGTGAAACGGCGGTTGCCCAGGCTGGCCAGGGCGATGCGGATCAGGTGCATCTCAGGCCTCCTGTGGGCGTGTGGCGCGGTTGAGTTCGGCCAGCGACAGGTTGCGGTCGAACAGCGAAGCCAGGCTCTGGTCGTGGCTGACGAATAGAAGGCTGGCGCCGGCAGCGCGGCATTCGGCGAAGAGCAATTGCAGGAAGGCCTCGCGGGCGTCGAAGTCCAGTGCCGAGGTCGGTTCGTCGGCGATCACCAGTTCCGGCTGGCCGATCAGTGCGCGAGCGGCGGCGACCCGCTGTTGCTGGCCGATGGACAGTTCGTCGGCGCGGCGGCCGAGCAGGTCGGCGCGCAGGCCGAGATGGTCGAGCAGCGCTGCTGCGGCGGCATCGATGCTGCCGTGGCGCTGGCGTGCGCGTTCGGCACGCAGGCCCGAGAAGCGGCAGGGCAGCTCGACGTTCTCGCGCACGGAAAGAAATGGCAGCAGGTTGAACTGCTGGAAGATGTAGCCAGTGTGGTCGACGCGAAAACGGTCGCGGGCACCGGCGGAGAGTTGGCCGAGGTCCTGGCCGAGCAGGCGGATATGGCCGCTTTGCGCACGTTGTACGCCGCCGAGCAGGCCGAGCAGGGTGGTTTTGCCGCTGCCACTGGGGCCTTTGAGAAACAGGGTCTCACCGCGTGCCAGGGTGAAGACGGGGATATCCAGCAGCTGCGACTGGCCGGGCCAGGCGAAGCCGAGATTGGCGAGTTCGATCAGAGGTTCGGTCATTGTCTGCTGCGTGTCGGGAGAAGGCGTTTATTGCCGGAGCGAGGGGCGCTCACTCCGGCAATGAGACGTGGCAGGTCAGAAGCTCAAGCGTGGCTGGGACGGCGTCAGTTCCACGCCCTGCTGACCATTTGGGCCTATCAGTTGTACCTGAATCTTCTCGGTGGCGGGGAAGCGTTTGAACAGTTCGGCGAGATCCAACTGTTTCAATTCGTTGGCCTTGGCGCATTCGAAGCGATAGTGCGCATGGATGTCGCTGTGCTCGCCTTCATGATCGTGATCGTGATCGTGATCGTGATCGTGGTCAGCGTCGCCGAACAGTGGGCTTTCCAGTTCGACCTGGGTGGCCTTGCAATCGCCGCTGTTCAGGGCGAACAGGCTGATGGGCTGCTCCAGTTCACGCTTGGCGGCGGCGACCTTGGCCTTGTCGGCATCGCTCTTGGCGGCATGTTCGAAGCCCACCAGGTTCATTGCCGGGCTTTCGAGCTGCAGCTCCAGCAGGTTGCCGTCCAGTGCTGCGTTGAGGCTGGCGACGCCGTGTTCGTGGGCACCCAGGCTGTCGTGGGAATGTTCGTGGTCGTGATCATGGCCGTGTTCATGGGCCTGGGCGGCGACCAGTGGCAGCAGGGCGAAGGGCAGGGCGAGCAGCAGGTGGCGCATGGGTGTCTCCAGCGTAGGTTAGATTTAATTGTTACGTTATAACAACTTTTGTGGCGGGCTGGCCAGCGCGTAGGGGGCGTGGGAGCATGCAGCTTCCTGACTGGAGGCTGAACATGATGCGAATACGTGGGCGCATTGGCGACTGGCCGGTGGACCTGACGCTGGAGCTGGATAACGAGGACTGGGTGCAACTGGCGCAGCATGTGGCTGTTACGCCGACACCCAGCGTAGCGGCAGCGACTGCCGCAACTGACGCGGGTGATGCGCTGTGGCAGGCAGCACTGCAGCTGGTGCGCGATGCAGGGCAGGTGGAAGGGCCGAAGCTGATGGCGCAGCTGGCCGCGCTGGCAGGTGGCGAGGCCGCTGGCAAGCGCTTGCTGGTGCGTCTGCGTCATTGCGAGCAGATCCGCATGGAAACCGGCGCGGATGCGCCGATCTATCACTGGCAGGAGTAATTGTTCAGGCTGCCAGGGTGTCGTAGGGCGCCCTGCTGTGAGCAGCGAAACATGAGCGGTTTCATCGGAGGTGCGCACGGCCTAGGCGGCCCCGCGACACCCTACAAAGGCCATCCGTGTCAGGCCGGAGCCTTATCTGTGTCGCCGTAGGGTGCGCCGCGCGCACCGAACATCACCTGCTTGATCTGGCGAGTAACCGATGCGTAAGGCGCGCCCTCCGGCGAGCGAGATCCCACGCTGGATCAGTAGATCGCCTGATACAGCTTGCGGCGGTAAGTGGTGACCAGCGGGTGATCGCCGCCGAGCAGGTCGAACACTTGCAGCAGGGTCTTGTGCGGCAGGCCTTCGCTGTAGCTGCGGTTACGCACGAACAGCTTGAGCAGGCCGTCCAGCGCCGCGTCGTACTGCTGGCGCGCCAGTTGTTGCACGGCCAGCTGATACAGCGCCTCGTCGTCCTCTGCGTTCTGCGCCAGGCGGCTTTTCAGCGTGGCGGCGTCTGGCAGGTCAGCGGCCTGACGCAGGAAGGTCAATTGCGCCTTGGCACCGGCCAGTGCCTGCTTGTGCTCGTCACCCTTGACGGCGTTGAGCACAGTTTCCGCCTCGCCCAGCTCGCCGCGCTCGGCCAGGCAGCGCGCGTAGAGGATCAGCGCTGCAGCATTTTCGTTGTCTTCGGTCAGCACCTGCTTGAGCAGTGTTTCGGTCTCGGCAAAACGGCCTTCGGCGAACAGCGCCTGAGCGGCCTCCATCGGGTCGGCGGCGGTAGGAGCCGGTTCTGCGACATGAGGCTTGAGCATCTCGCGGATCGCCGCTTCCGGCTGGGCGCCGGCGAAGCCATCCACAGGCTGACCGTCCTTGAACAACACCACGGTGGGCAGGCTGCGAATGCCGAAACGCATGACGATGTCCTGCTCGATATCGCAGTTGACCTTGGCCAGCAGCAGCTCACCGGCATATTCCTCGGTGATCTTCGCCAGCATTGGCATCAGCGCCTTGCACGGTGCGCACCACTCGGCCCAGAAGTCCACCAGCACAGGTTTGTGGAAGGAGTTCTCGATCACCAGTTGCTCGAAGTTGGCGGCGCCGGAGATGTCGAAGATGTAGGGGGAGTCGCTCATGGTCGGTCTCGAAAAACAGGGCAATGGTCTATTAATGCGGGCACTGCCGCGCGGTTACAAGGGGCGCACGGCGTGATACAGGCTGACTTCGCGGAATTCGGCGGGCTCGGCCAGGTCTGGCCAGGTGCAGCCGTCCAGCAGTGCCAGGCGCTGGTACAGCGGATGCTGGAAATCCTTGACCCGCGAATCGGCCACCAGGGCCTGACGCCCGCGGATGAGAAAGTGGTCGAGCAGCGGCAGGTTGGCGCGATCGTAGAGCACGTCGGCGACCAGGATCAGGTCGTAGCGATCCGCTTCGGCGAAGAAATCGTCCGAGTAGTTCAGCGTCACGCCGTTGAGTGCGGCGTTGGCGCGGCTGGCGGCCAGCGCCAGTGGGTCGAGGTCGCAGGCCACCACTTCTGCCGCACCGGCCTTGGCCGCGGCGATGGCCGCTACGCCGGAGCCCGCGCCGAAATCCAGCACGCGCTTGCCGCGTACCCATTCGGGGCGCTCGGCGAGCCAGCGTGCCAGCACCAGGCCGCTGGCCCAGCAGAAGCACCAGTAGGGCGGCTCTTCGAGGATGCGCCTGGTTTCCTCAGGGTTGAAGGCGCGCTCCATGTTGCTGGCATCGATCAGCCACAGGGCGATATCTGTACCGGGCAGTGTTTCGGCCACCAGGCGGGCATCGCCGAGTAATTCGCTGAGCGCATGCTGCAGCGGTGCGGGTGGTTTCATGGCGCCGGCACCAGATGCAGCGGGCCAAGGTCCTGGTCGTTCAGTTCAGCGATGGTGCGTGCCGGCAAGCGCTGTACCAGGCGTCCGGATTGACTGACGCGGCCGCGCAGTTCCAGGCGCAGGTCCTGAGGCGCCTGCTGCGTGTTCAGGGGCAGATGGAACGGCAGCGCTTCGCCGTCGCCACGCAGATGAACCTGGCCAAGCAAGGCACGCGGGCGACCGCGCATGTCTACGCCCAATAATGCGAGGTCGACATCGGCGCCTACGGCGACGCCAAGCAATTCGCCGCGCAGGCCTGGGCCCTGGATCGGTGCAGCGATGGGTTCTGCCTGTACAGGTGCTGGGGTGGGTGGCGGCGCAGTGCTCGTGGGCTCGCCGGCGCAGGCAGCAAGCAGGCCGCTCAGGGCAATGGGTAGGAGGGGCAGATATCGATTCATGGCAGGTTCTGCTTTTGACGGGGCATGGGCATAGCTTAATTTGTCTTGCCGCCGTAAGCAGGTGATCTCAAGGCTCCTTACATTTTTCAATGACGTGCTATGCGCTACCATGGCGACTTTGCCGCCATTCGTCAGCCCTCACCATGCATTGTCCGTTCTGCGCTGCCAACGACACCAAGGTCATCGATTCCCGTCTGGTCGCCGAAGGCGATCAGGTCCGCCGCCGCCGCGAATGCGTGGCCTGCGGTGAGCGCTTCACCACCTTCGAAACTGCCGAGCTGGTGATGCCGCGCCTGATCAAGCAGGACGGCAGCCGCCAGCCTTTCGACGAAGAAAAGCTGCGCGCCGGCATGCAGCGCGCGCTGGAAAAACGCCCGGTGAGCGTCGAGCGCCTGGAAGAGGCCATCGCCCGTATCAAGCAGCAACTGCGCGCCACTGGCGAGCGCGAGGTGAAGTCACTGGTGCTGGGTGAGTTGGTGATGACCGAACTGAGCAAGCTCGACGAGGTGGCCTATATCCGCTTCGCCTCGGTCTACCGCCGTTTTCAGGACCTCAACGAATTCCGCGAGGAAATCGAACGCCTGGCCCGCGAGCCGTCGAAAAGCCGATGAGCGAACGCGACCAATTCTTCATGGCGCGCGCCCTGCGGCTGGCGCGCAAAGGCCTGTACTCCACCCATCCCAATCCACGAGTCGGCTGCGTCATCGTGCGTGATGGCGAGATCGTCGGCGAAGGCTGGCATGCCCGTGCCGGTGAGCCGCACGCCGAGGTGCACGCACTGCGCCAGGCCGGCGACAAGGCGCGTGGCGCAACGGCGTACGTGACACTGGAGCCCTGCAGCCATCATGGGCGCACGCCGCCCTGCGCCGATGCGCTAGTCGCCGCCGGTGTCAGCCGGGTCGTCGCGGCGATGCAGGACCCCAACCCGCAGGTGGCCGGCAGTGGCCTGCTACGCCTGGCCCAAGCCGGTATCGAGGTCGCCAGTGGCGTACTGGAAAGCGAGGCGCGAGCGCTCAATGCCGGTTTCATCAAGCGCATGGAGAGCGGGTTGCCGTTCGTGCGGGTCAAGTCGGCGATGAGCCTGGATGGCCGCACTGCCATGGCCAGCGGCGAGAGTCAGTGGATCACTGGCCCGGCGGCGCGCGCGGAGGTGCAGCGTTTACGCGCGCAGTCCAGCGTGGTGCTCAGTGGCGCCGACACCGTGCTGGCAGACGATGCCCGGCTGACGGTGCGTCCCGACGAGCTGGGATTGGGGGTCGAAGCCACCTTCATGGCCGCCTCGCGACCACCGCTGCGGGTGTTGGTCGATGGTCGTCTACGCGTGCCGCTGAGCAAAGCCTTCTTCCAGGCTGGTCCGGCGCTGGTGGCCACCTGTGCGGCTGCCGCCGCCCGTGATCGCTATCTGGCCGATGGTCACGAACTGCTCGCCGTACCGGGCAGCAATGGTCACGTCGACTTGCGCAAGTTGCTGCTGGAGCTGGCCGGCCGTGGCGTCAACGAAGTGCTGGTGGAAGCCGGGCCGCGTCTGGCCGGCGCCTTCGCCCGTTCCGGCTTGGTGGATGAGTACCGCATCTTCGTCGCGCCCAAGCTGCTCGGCTCCAGTGCGCGGCCGCTGTTCGAATTGCCGCTCAACCGCATGGCCGAAGCGCCGGAGTTGCAGATTCTCGATATTCGCGCCGTCGGCGACGACTGGCAGATCACCGCGGTACCCAAGGCCAGATAGCGCACGGGCCATGCGTCGCGGCGATAAATGTGATAAAACGCCACGCGGTCATTTCACATGGCCGCAACGTTCTCAGGGCGGGGCGAAATTCCCCACCGGCGGTGATGGTTCGTAGAACCTAGCCCGCGAGCGCTCGCCACGGCACCTGCCATGCGAGGTCCAGCAGACCCGGTGTGATTCCGGGGCCGACGGTATAGTCCGGATAAAGAGAGAGCGGGATTCCCTCCACGGGCGCCTCGTGCGTGTCCGCGAAATCCCTATCGATCGGCATTGCCCTGTTTTTGACCAAAACAGGAGTTCGTCCATGCTGTTCAGCAATACCTTCAACGTGAAACCGGAGGGCTTATGTTCACCGGCATAATCGAAGCCATCGGCAGTATCCGCGCCATGACGCCCAAGGGCGGCGACGTGCGCGTCTACGTGGCCACCGGCAAGCTCGATCTGGGTGACGTCAAGCTCGGCGACAGCATCGCCGTCAACGGCGTGTGCCTGACCGCAGTGGAACTCCCCGGCGACGGCTTCTGGGCCGACGTCAGCCGCGAGACGCTGGCGCGCACCGCCTTCGTCGACCTCAAGCCCGGCAGCGCGGTGAACCTGGAAAAGGCCCTGACGCCCACCAGCCGCCTCGGCGGGCACCTGGTCAGCGGCCACGTCGACGGCGTCGGCGAGATCGTCTCGCGTGCCGATAACGCCCGCGCCGTGCAGTTCAAGGTGCGCGCCCCGCGCGAGCTGGCCAAGTACATCGCGCACAAGGGCTCGATCACCGTCGACGGCACCAGCCTGACCGTCAACGCGGTCGATGGCGCCGAGTTCGAACTGACCATCGTGCCGCACACCCTGGCCGAGACCATCATGGTCGACTACCAGGCCGGGCGTAAGGTCAATCTCGAAGTCGACCTGCTGGCGCGTTACCTGGAGCGCCTGCTGCTCGGCGACAAGGCCGCCGAGCCCAAGGCCTCGGGCCTGACCGAAAGCTTTCTCGCCGAACACGGCTACCTGAAGAATTGAGGAGACGCCCCGATGGCGCTCAACACCGCTGAAGAACTGATCGAAGACATCCGCGCCGGCAAGATGGTCATCCTCATGGATGACGAGGACCGTGAGAACGAAGGCGACATCATCATCGCCTCCGAGTGCGTCACCGCCGAGCACATCAACTTCATGGCCCGCTTCGCCCGTGGCCTGATCTGCATGCCCATGACCCGTGAGCGCTGTGAGCTGCTCAAGCTGCCGCTGATGGCGCCGCGCAACGGTTCCGGTTTCGGCACCAAGTTCACCGTCTCCATCGAGGCGGCTGAAGGTGTGACCACCGGCATTTCCGCCGCCGACCGTGCACGCACCGTGCAGGCTGCAGTAGCGCGCAATGCGGTGGCCGAGGATATCGTCAGCCCTGGCCACATCTTCCCGCTGATGGCCCAGCCCGGCGGCGTGCTGGCCCGTGCCGGCCACACCGAAGCGGCCTGCGACCTGGCGCGCATGGGCGGTTTCGAGCCGAGCGGGGTGATCTGCGAGATCATGAACGACGATGGCACCATGGCCCGTCGTCCGGAGCTGGAGGCCTTCGCCGAGCTGCACGGCCTGAAGATCGGCACCATCGCCGATCTGATCCACTACCGCCTGATCCACGAGCGTACCGTCGAGCGCATCAGCGAGCAGCCGCTGGACACCGAGTTGGGTCAGTTCAATCTGGTGACCTACCGTGACGGCGTCGAGGACACCGCACACATGGCGCTGACCCTGGGCGCCATCTGCGCCGAAGAGCCGACCCTGGTGCGCGTGCACAACATGGACCCGCTGCGCGACCTGTTCATGGTCAACCAGCCGGGCCGCTGGAGCATGCGCGCTGCCATGGCGGAAGTGGCCAAGGCCGGTAGCGGCGTGGTGCTGCTGCTCGGCAATCCGCTGACTGGGCCGGAGCTGCTGGCACTGATCAGCCGCCAGCAGCCAGCCAACCCAGCGACCTACAGCACCGTAGGCGCGGGCTCGCAGATTCTGCGTGATCTTGGCGTGCGCAAGATGCGTCTGATGAGCTCGCCGATGAAGTTCAACGCGATATCCGGCTTCGATCTCGAAGTTGTAGAATACCTGCCGGCCGATTAACAGGCGGCTCGAAGAGCCGCATCTGATGACCCTCTGCCATTTATGGGAGAGGGTGCCCGGAGGGCGGGAGAGGGTGTTAAGGCCAACGCCTAACCCTCTCCCCCTGCCCCTCTCCCGCAAGCGGGAGAGGGGAGCAAAGCCAGCTCCCTAGGGAGCACGAATTTTATTTTCGGAGCGCACTGCCGCTCCGGCTCTTTAACCCATGTGAGACCTGTCATGACCCTGAAGACCATCGAAGGTACCTTCATCGCCCCGAAGGGCAAATACGCCCTGGTGGTAGGCCGTTTCAACAGCTTCGTCGTCGAGAGCCTGGTCAGTGGCGCCGTCGACGCCTTGGTACGCCACGGCGTGAGCGAGAGCGAGATCACCATCATCCGTGCGCCGGGTGCATTCGAGATTCCGCTGGTTACCCAGAAGGTCGCTCAGCGTGGTGAATACGCGGCGATCATCGCCCTCGGCGCGGTCATCCGTGGCGGCACCCCGCACTTCGAATACGTCGCCGGCGAGTGCACCAAGGGCCTGGCCCAGGTCTCCATGGAATATGGCGTACCGGTCGCCTTCGGCGTGCTGACCGTCGACTCCATCGAACAAGCCATCGAACGTTCCGGCACCAAGGCAGGTAACAAGGGTGCCGAAGCTGCGCTGTCTGCCCTGGAAATGGTCAGCCTGCTGGCGCAGTTGGAGGCCAAGTGAGCAACTCCGGTAACGGCCAGCCGGCCAAGAAGGGGCCCAGCGGCAAGATTCTCGCACGCCGTGAGGCCCGTACCCTGGCCATGCAGGCGCTGTATTCCTGGCACATTGCCGGGCAGCCGCTGAACGAGATCGAAGCGCAGTTTCGTGTCGACAACGATTTCAGCAAGGTCGATGGCGCTTACTTCCACGAAATTCTGCACGGCGTGCCGCGACAGAAGACCGAGCTGGACGAGGCCTTCACGCCGCTGCTTGATCGCCCGCTGGAAGAGATCGATCCGGTCGAGCTGGCCATCCTGCGCCTGTCCACCTACGAGCTGAAGAACCGCGTCGATGTGCCCTACAAGGTAGTGATCAACGAAGGTATCGAGCTGGCCAAGGTGTTCGGTGCCACTGACGGGCACAAGTTCGTCAACGGCATCCTCGACAAGCTCGCGCCCAAGCTGCGTGCGGCCGAAGTCAACGCCAACAAACGTTGAGGCCTATGGGGATGCTTGATTCACGATCTTGCGAGCTAGAGCCATGCAAGGCAAAAGCAGGCGAGGAAGCGCAGTGTGCTGTAGCACATGAGCATTCCGAGTCTGCTTTTAACGCAGCAGGGCCGACGCGCAGCAGATCGTTGCTTGCCCGTGAATGAGTTCGAGCTGATCCGTCGCTACTTCGCCGCCGCCCGTTGCGCTCAGGGTGGTGACGGCGTGGTTCGCGGTATCGGCGACGACTGCGCCCTGCTGGCGTTGCCAGCGGGCGAGCAGTTGGCGGTGTCCACCGATACGCTGGTTGCCGGGGTGCACTTTCCCAACGCCTGCGATGCCTTTCTTCTCGGTCAGCGTGCGCTGGCCGTCTCCGCCAGTGACCTGGCTGCCATGGGCGCTACGCCGCTGGCCTTTACCCTCGCGCTGACCTTGCCGAGCGCCAGTGAAACCTGGCTGGCCGAGTTCGCGTGTGGCCTGCAGCAGATGGCCGAGAACTGCTCGCTGGCGTTGGTCGGTGGCGACACCACGCGTGGCCCGCTAAGCCTGACGCTGACCGTGTTCGGCCGTGTGCCGGCCGGGCAGGCACTGTTGCGCAGCGGTGCGCAGGTGGGTGATCTGCTGTGCGTCGGCGGCGAGCTGGGTGACGCCGCTGGCGCCTTGCCGCTGGTATTGGCTCAGCGTGATGCAACGCCTGACGTCGCCGAGCCTTTGCTGGCTCGTTACTGGTCGCCGCAACCGCAACTGGCCCTGGGGCAGGCACTGCGCGGCCGAGCCACGGCAGCACTGGATATTTCCGACGGCCTGCTCGCTGACTGCGGGCATATCGCCAACGCCTCGCAGGTCGCTCTGCACATTGAGCTGGCGCGTGTGCCGCTGTCTGCAGCGCTGCGCGCCTTTGCCGGTGAAGAGCAGGCGCGGGTCTGCGCGCTCGGTGGTGGCGATGACTACCGCCTGGCCTTTACCCTACCGCCAGTGCTGTTCGCCGACATTCAGCGTGACTGGCCTGAAGTCCGGATTATCGGCCGTGTACTGAGCGGCACCGGGGTGCAGCTGCTGGACGCCAACGGCCAGCCAATGGAACCGCCGCGCGGCGGCTATCAACATTTCTGACAGGACGGAGTGCGTGTGACCGATCACCCCAACCAGGTTCCCGCCGAATACGTACCGCCCTCGGTGTGGCGCAATCCGTGGCACTTCATCGCCTTCGGCTTCGGTTCCGGCACGCTGCCCAAGGCGCCGGGTACCTGGGGCTCGCTGGTGGCGCTGCCGTTCGTGCCGCTGTGGCAGATGCTGCCGGACTGGGGCTACTGGCTGCTGCTCGGGGTCACCATGCTGTTCGGCTTCTGGCTGTGCGGCAAGGTCGCCGACGACCTGCGCGTGCACGACCATGAAGGCATCGTCTGGGACGAAATGGTGGGCATGTGGATCACCCTCTGGCTGGTGCCCGAGGGTTGGGTCTGGTTGCTGCTAGGCTTTCTCATGTTTCGTCTGTTCGACATCGTCAAGCCCTGGCCGATTCGCTGGATCGATCGCCACGTACACGGCGGTGTCGGCATCATGCTCGATGACATCATCGCCGGGGTCTTTGCCTGGCTGGCCATGCAGGGGCTGGTCTGGGCTTGGGCCAACTATGGAGCAGGGCTGGGTTTCTAAGGAGTGGGCATGCGCATGAGGCAAGTCTGGCTGGGCGCGCTGCTGATGCTGTGTGCTCTGGGCGGCGCTCAGGCTCAGAGCGAGCTGCCAGGTGAAATACGTCTGGCCAGTGAAATCTGGGAGGCCTATACCGAAGCCGACGGTACCGGCCTGGGCTGGGACGTCATGCGCAAGGTGTTCGAACCGGCGGGAGTGCGTTTGAGCATCCATAGCGTGCCTTACACCCGCTCGATCGGGTTGGTACAGCGTGACGAGGCTGATGCCTGGGTTGGGTCCTATCGTGACGAGGTCAAGGGGCAGGTGTTTTACCCCACACATCACTATGATCGAGATCAGATCGTCGCGCTCAGCCTCAAGGACAAACCCGTGCCGACCCTCGACAGCCTGGGCAAGTACCGGCTGGTGTGGGTGCGGGGCTACGGTTACGAGGAATATCTGCCGAATGTGCACGACTACCGGGAAGTGCAACGGCGTAGCGGTATCCTCGGTATGCTCGACCTGGGCCACGCAGATTTCTATATCGATGCGCGCCCCGAGGTCGACTATGTGCTGAGCCTGACTGGTAAGCCGCAGCAGTATCGCGCGACGGATCTCACGCAACTACCGCTCTATCTCGGCTTTGCCGATACGCCACGCGGGCATGCTCTGGCCGAACTCTTCGATCGGCGCATGGCACAACTGATTGCCAGCGGTGAGTTGCGACCGATCTTCGCCCACTGGCGCCAGCCCTATCCCTTCGACTAAGCCGGGAGACTTTCACACATGCAGCTTCGTTACTGTCTCGCCGCGCTGGCGCTGCTAGGTGCAAGTTCTTCCTGGGCGGCGACTCAGGTGCAGGTGGTTGGGCTGTTTCCCGGGGCGGCGGTGGTCAATGTCGATGGCCAGCGCAAGCTGGTGCGGGTCGGCCAGACTGGTCCGGGCGGGGTAGAGGTGGTCAGCGTCGACAAGCAGGGTGCGGTGCTGCGTGTCGAGGGTGTCGAGCGCGCCTATCCACTGAGTCGGGAATACAGTGCCGGTTTTGCCGAGCCGGTAAGAAAACGCCTGAGTATCGCCAAGGGGCCAGGTGGTCACTACTGGATCACCGGTTCGGTCAACGGCCAAAGCGTGCCATTCCTGGTGGATACTGGTGCCACGTCAGTTGCTCTCAACGAAGCCCAGGCGCGCCGCCTAGGCATCGACTTTCGCGTCAGTGGGCAACCGCTCACGGTCAGCACGGCCAGTGGCACGGCGCGGGGCTGGCGGGTCCGCCTGGATCGGGTCAAGGTCGGCGATATCGAGGTGCTTGGTGTCGAGGCCGTGGTGCTGGAAGGTGGCGCGCCCGCCGAAGCCTTGCTCGGCATGAGCTTCATGGGGCGTGTGGGCTGGCGCGAAGAACAAGGCATGCTCGTGCTCGAATCCAAGCTTTGAGGTTGCCATTGACCGTTTCGATACTGATGATCGGCAATTCTGACTGACCCGCCAGCGGGGGCTGCTGATACAATGCCGGCCCTGTTTCGTACTCATTGCTAGGAGTATCCGGTGTCCGTCGTGTTCGTCGCCGCCTCCCAATTGCCCACGCCCTTCGGTGTGTTCGCCATGCACGGTTTCCTCGATGAGGTCACCGGCAAGGAACATGTCGCCCTGACCTTCGGCAATGTCGCCGACGGTGCACCGGTGCTAGGGCGTCTGCACTCCGAATGCCTGACCGGCGACGCGCTGTTCAGCCTGCGTTGTGACTGTGGTGCCCAACTGCAGGCTGCGCTGCAGGCCATCGCCAACGAAGGTCGCGGCGTATTGCTGTATCTGCGTCAGGAGGGCCGGGGCATTGGTCTGCTGAACAAGATCCGCGCCTATGAGCTGCAGGACGGTGGCGCCGATACCGTGGAAGCCAACGAGCGCCTGGGTTTCGGCGCTGACCAGCGTGACTACGCCATCTGCCTGCCGATGCTCGAGCACCTGGGCATTCACAGCCTCAAGCTGATGACCAATAACCCGCGCAAGGTCAAGGCGCTGGGTGAAATGGGTATCGCCGTAGACCACCGTGTGCCACTGCAGATTGCACACAACCCCTACAACAAGCGCTATCTCGCCACCAAGGCCGGCAAGCTCGGTCATATGCTGGGCAACCAGCATCAGGGTGAGACCGAGGAGCGCCTGTGACCCGAGGCCAGGTAAAGCGGCGTCTTGCGCTGGCCTGGTGGCGTCAACTGGGCGTGGCGCTGGCGCCCTTGTTCATGTTCAACCTGCTGTTCGGCGGTGGTGGTCACACGGTCATGAGCATGCCGATGTTCATTGCCGGCCTGGCCTCGATGTTCGTCAGCCTGCCGCTGTTCTCTGCCTACAAACACGCTCTTATCGCCACCCAGAAAGCCATCGATAGTGACGAGGAACCCACTGCCTGGCTGGAGCTGGATCGTATTCGTTTGCGCGCCTTGCTTGGCGCGGCGCTGCCTGCGTGGATCGCCGCGTTGGCAGTCCTTGCTGGCCTCGAGGCGATCCCGCTGGTTCTGCTGGCGCTGTCGTCCATCGTGCTGCACAGCCTTTACCGCATTCCCCGCCAGTTGGGTTGATGCGCACGCTGCTGCTCGCGCTTTGCCTGCTGGCGTTGCCGCTGTCAGCTGCCGAGCGGGTAATCAGCCTGGCACCCTCGCTCAGTGAAATCATGCTCGACCTGGATGCTGCCGACTTGCTGGTCGGCGTGCTCGAAGGCGATGAGCGTCCCGCCGCGCTGGCGCACCTGCCCACTGTTGGTCGTTATGGTCAGCTGGAATTTGAGCGACTGCTGCAACTGGCGCCGGATCTGATCCTGATCGCACCTGGCAGCGTGCCGCCGGCGCAGCAAGCGCAGTTGCAGCGTTTCGGTATCGACCTGCTGATCGTCGAGCCGCAGCGCCTTGACCAACTCGGCGAGGCCTTCGTGCATATTGGCGAGCGAGTGGGCCGGGCCGAGCAGGGCGAGCGGCTGGCAGACGAGTTTCGCGCCGAACTGGACGCGCTGCGCCAGCGCTACCAGCGGGAGCAGCCCCTGACAGTGTTCTATCAGGTCTGGCACCAACCGCTTTACACCATCGGTGGCGAGCAATTGATCGGTGACGCCTTGCAGGTGTGCGGCGCGCGCAACCTATTCGCCGATCTACCGCAGCCGGCGCCACAGGTCAGTGTGGAGGCGGTGCTGGCGCGTGACCCGGACGTGATACTCGGCGGCAGCAATGCCGAGCTGAGCGCCTGGCAAGCCTGGCCGCAGTTACATGCCGTGCGCCTGAAACAGGTCTGGGCGGTGCCGGACAAGGGCCTGGAGCGGCCCAGCCGGCAGATGCTGGGTGCCATCAAACAGTTGTGTGAGCGGATGGCGGGGGCGCGGTAGCCCCCTCAGGTGGTGTGCACCCTACAGCGGTCGTAGGGTGCGCCGTGCGCACCAAGCTCAGAGTTGCGGTGTCCAGGTCAGCGAGAGCATGGCACTGCGGCCTTCTTCGCGGTAGCCGTAATAGCTCACGCTGCTGAAGAACGGATCATCCGGTCGGCTGTAAAGGGCCTGGGAATAGTCCTTGTCTAGCAGGTTGTCGACCTTGACCTGCCAAAGCAGTTCCTCGTCCATCTGCCAGCTCGCGCGTACGCCCAGCAGGCCGTAGCCGGCGATCTCGCGGTTGTTGGCGGCATCATCGTAGCGGCCGGAGAATGCCTGCCAGGTCATGCCGGCGGCGAACGCGCCGAACTGACGATCCAGGTCCAGGCTCAGGCTGCGCTTGGCGCGGCGCGGCAGGATATGGCCACTACTGCGGTCACGCGGGTCGAGTAGACTGGCGCCGAGGGCCACATGCCAGCCCAGCAGCTCGCGTTCGACACTCAACTCCAGGCCCTGCAGGCGCGCCTTGTTGACGTTCATTGGCGTGCTGAAGAAGGTAACCGGGTCGCTGACTACTGTGATCAGGTCCTCAACCTCGGTCCGGTAGGCCGACAGGCTCCAACGCGTATCCATGTGATCACCGCGCAGTTGAGCTTCGTAGGTTTTCGAGCGCTCCGGGGCAAGATCCGGGTTACCACCGTAGAACGAACTGGTCGGGAAGTAGAGGTCGTTGAAGGTCGGTGCATGGAAGCCCTCGCCATAGCTCAGCACTAGCTCCAGGCGTTCGGCCAGGTCCAGACTCAGCGCAGCATTCCAGGTGTTCTCACTGCCGAACTGCTGGTTGTCGTCGTGGCGCAAGCCCAGTTCGGTGGCGAAACCGTTGCCGCGATAGCGGTGCTGGGCGAAGGCTGCCCGGTTCCAGCGTTTGCTTTGGCTGAAGTCACTGTCGCTACCCAAGCGGTCCTCGTACCAGTCGAGGCCAAGTAGCACCTGGTGAGCGTCACCAAACCGCAGAGTGTTAAGCCAGCCGGCACTGTCGCGGTAAGTGTTGTAGGCGTAGTTGTTGTCGGCATTCAGCGGGTCGCGGTTTTCGCTCTTGTCCTCGCTATGACCGAGCTCCAGGCGGCTGCTCCAGTCTTTGGCGAGTTGCGCTTCGAGATGGCCGGCAATGCTGGAGACGCTGAAGCGTTCGCTGGGGTTGCCCGGATCGAAACTGAACAGGTCGTCGTACTCGCTCTCGCCACGTTGCTCGAGCAGGCTCAAGCCTCCCTTGAGACGGTCGTTGAAGCGATGATCGAGGTTTAGGTTGAAGGCCTTACGGCGCAGGCCATCGTGATCGTTGTCGTAGCCACGGCCATCTTGAGAGCGGTCGAAGCCGGCGCGTTCGACCAGGCTTGCGCCGAGATCGAAGCGGGTGCGCTGGTCACCGCCGGACATGCCTAGGCTACGCTCGAAGGTCTGTTGGCTGCCGGCGGCTAGGCGTAGGCGCGGCTGCAGGCCATCCTCGCCGCGCCGAGTGAAGATCTGGACCACCCCGCCAATGGCGTCGGAGCCGTAAAGCGCCGAGCGGGCGCCGCGCACGACCTCGATACGCTCGATTTGATCGGGGCTGAGAAACTCCAGACGGGCCAGACCGCTGGCAGCAGCATTCAGACGTACACCATCTACCAACACTAGGGTCTGATTGGCGTTGGCGCCACGTAGGAACAGACTGGTGAGGCTGCCGCGACCGCCGTTCTGCACGATAGACACACCAGGCACGCGGCTGAGCAGGTCGGGTACGCTACTGACCTGCAGACGTTCAATGTCGTCCCGCTCGAACACCGTGGTGGCAGCGGTGGCCTGAGCTTGCGGTTCGGCCAGGCGCCCGGAGGTGACGACCAGCGGCTCGGCCAGGTAGGGCTCGGCGGCCAGCGAGAGACCGGGCATGACGGCGATGGCCAGAGCCAGACGGGACAGTTTCATTCTCTTTCCTCAACGGTCGGCAGACGGTCGAGGAGGGCAGGTGCAAGCGCAGGCAGGGCAGCGCTTGACTGTGCTGCCCTCCGCAACACCAGTCGCACCGCCTTGGCCGGTCTCCGGGCTCTCGACCCGCGTCCGCCTTCCCAGGCAGGGCCCAGTGGCTGTTGGACGTGGCGCACGCTCAGCGCGTGCAGTCGATTACCGTTGCGGGGGCAGCGTCGGCATTGCTCGTGACGAGCGCACCGACTTCCCGTTTAACACTGCTTGCGCAGCGCACCCTGGCGGAACATGAATGGCGCGCACCTTAGTGCGCGCACATGTGAATCACAAGCAAGCACCGCTCATATAGCGATGAGCGGGCTTCATGCTCAGGCCTGTAGCAAACTCAGACGCTCACGTACCGCGCGTTCGATCCCCGCTTCGTCGAGGCCACATTCAGTGAGCATCTGGCTGGGCTTGGCGTGCTCGACGTAGTAGTCGGGCAGGCCCAGGTGCAGCATCGGCAGCTGGATGTTCTCGGCGGCGAAGAATTCGCTGACGGCGCTACCGGCGCCGCCCATGATGCTGTTTTCTTCGATGGTCACCAGCAGTTCGTGGCTGCCGGCCAGCTCGCGCAGCAGGGCTTCGTCCAGCGGTTTGACGAAGCGCATGTCAACCACCGTGGCATCCAGCGTTTCACCGACACGCAGAGCTTCGGCCAGTTGCACGCCGAAGGCCAGC
Source organism: Pseudomonas sp. zfem001 (assembly GCF_032621725.1). Lineage (NCBI taxonomy): Bacteria > Pseudomonadati > Pseudomonadota > Gammaproteobacteria > Pseudomonadales > Pseudomonadaceae > Pseudomonas > Pseudomonas sp. zfem001. Next base: position 65,232 of record NZ_JAVYJI010000005.1, read on the forward strand.
AGGGCGATGCCCTTGCCCTGGCGGCGCACCACCGCCTTACCAATCTCCAGTGGTTCCAGGCCGGCATCGAGCGGCGCGTTGGGGCCGCTGCCGCGCGGGTAGCGCACCGCCGCTGGGCCGTCGAACAGGTGGCCGGTGGTGAGCATGCGGCGCAGCTCGTTCTCGTCGCTCGGGGTCATCACCAGCATGCCGGGGATGCAGCGCAGGTAGGAGAGGTCGAAGCTGCCGGCGTGGGTCGGGCCGTCTTCGCCGACCAAGCCGGCGCGGTCGATCGCGAACAGCACATCGAGGTGCTGCACGGCCACGTCGTGAATCAGTTGGTCATAGGCGCGCTGGAGGAAGGTGGAGTAGATCGCCACCACCGGTTTGGCACCTTCGCAGGCCATGCCGGCGGCCAGGGTCACGGCGTGCTGCTCGGCAATCGCCACGTCGAAGTAACGATCAGGAAAGCGCTCGCTGAACGCCACCAGATCCGAGCCTTCCTTCATCGCCGGGGTGATGCCGACCAGACGGTTGTCTGCCGCAGCCATATCGCACAGCCACTGGCCGAACACGTTGGAATACTTGGGGCCAGCCGGCTTTTTGGGAACCGCGCTGGGGGTGACGGGTTCGAGCTTGGTGATGGCGTGGTAGCCAATGGGGTCGACCTCGGCCGGGGCGAACCCCTTGCCCTTCTTGGTCACCACATGGAGGAACTGCGGACCGTCGAGGTCGCGCATATTGCGCAGGGTGGCGAGCAGCGTGGGCAGGTCATGGCCGTCGATGGGGCCGACGTAGTTCCAGCCCAGTTCCTCGAACAGGGTGCCTGGCACCAGCATGCCTTTGGCGTGTTCCTCTACCTTGCGCGCGATTTCCCAGGCGCCAGGCAGGCGCGAGAGGATCTTCTTGCTGCCCTCGCGCATGCTGGCGTAGGTGCGGCTGGAGATGATCTTGGCCAGGTAGTTGGACAGACCGCCGACATTCTTGGAGATCGACATGTCGTTGTCGTTGAGGATCACCAGCATGTTGGCGCCGACGTCGGTGGCGTGGTTGAGCGCCTCGAACGCCATGCCGGCGGTCAGTGCGCCGTCGCCGATCACCGCCACGCTCTTGCGCTTCTCGCCCTTCAGGCGGGCGGCGATGGCCATGCCCAGGGCCGCGCTGATGCTGGTGCTGGAGTGGCCGACGCCGAAGGTGTCGTACTCGCTCTCGCTGCGGCGCGGGAAGGCGGCCAGGCCGTCCTTCTGGCGCAGGCTGCCCATGCGCTCGCGACGACCGGTGAGAATCTTGTGCGGGTAGGCCTGGTGGCCGACGTCCCACACCAGGCGGTCATCGGGGGTGTCGAAGACGTAATGCAGGGCGATGGTCAGCTCGATCACGCCGAGGCCGGCACCGAAGTGCCCGCCGCTCTGGCCAACGCTGTAGAGCAGGTATTGGCGCAGTTCGTCAGCGAGGGTTTCCAGGTCCGCTTCGGCCAGGCGGCGCAGTTCGTCGGGCGTGTTGGCGCTGTCGAGCAGCGGCGTCAACGGGCGCTCGCGGGGGATCTCGTGGAAAGTGGTCGGCATCAGGCGAATCGTTATAGGTGTAAAAGATGCGGCAGTTTACCTGATGCCAGGAAAACAGCCCAATCTGCTGACCACATCGGCGTTACCGGTAGTTTCGTGCGAGGAAATCCAGCAGCAGGGCGCTGACCCGTGCGCCGCATTCGGCCTGCAGCCAGTGGCCTGCTCCGGCCAGGTCGTGGCGTTCCAGGTGCGGCACCTTGTCGCCCATGCGTTTCAGCGTTGGCGCCTCGAAGCGTCCGACGGGGTCGTTCTCGCCGAGCAAGAACAGCGTCGGCTGCTCCACCTGAAGCCCGGCCAGATGCTCGGTGCGCTGCCAGTTGCGCTCGAAGTTGCGGTACCAGTTCAGCGCGCCGCGAAAGCCGTGGCGCTCGAATGTGCGCAGGTAGTGGGCGAACATCGCTTCGCTGCACCAGGCCGGCAGTGACAGGTCATCCGGCATGCCGTCGAACAGCCTCGCATCGGCCGGTTTGTCCGTCGCCAGCAGGGCATCGCCGAGGCCGCCAAGCAGCAGACGCAGGCTGCGGCCGATGTCGTCGTCCAGTTCGGCCTCGGCCACGCCCGGCTGCTGGAAGTAGAGGATGTAGTGGAAACGCCCGGCGTAGGCCTCGCGCATCATCTCGATGGCCGGGCGTTTGGGCCGGCCGCCGAAGGGCACCGACAGCGCGCCGAGCACCTTGACCCGCTCGGGCTCCAGCAACGCCAGGTGCCAGGCCACCGGTGCGCCCCAGTCGTGGCCGACCACCGCCACCTTGTGCTGACCGAGCATATCCATCGCCGCCTGGATATCGCCGCACAGGGTGAGCAGGTCATAGGCCGCCGGATCGGCCGGCGCGCTGCTGGCGCCATAGCCACGCATCTCCGGGGCGAAAACCCGGTAGCTGGCGCTGGCCAGCGCCTCGATCTGCGGATGCCAGGCGTACCAGCACTCGGGAAAGCCATGCAGCAGCCACACCGGCTTGCCGTGCTCGGGGCCGGCGCTGTACAGGCTGAGTTCGATGCCGTTGACGGCGAGCAGGCTATGGTCGATATGCATGGCGATGTCCTTACCAGGTGTCGATGAAGGGACGTTTCTTGCCGTCGCGCCGGGGCGGACGCGGCGCCGCATTGAGCCCGCGCAGCAGCCAGGCGCGGCTGTCGGCCGGGTCGATCACGGCGTCGATCTCAAGATAGCTGGCCATGTTCAGCGCCTTGCCGTTGTCGTAGGCCTTGGCCACCAGCTTGTCGAACAGCGCCTGGCGCGCGGCGTCGTCCGGCTGGGCTGCCAGTTCCTTGGTGAAGCCCAGGCGCACTGCACCTTCCAGGCCCATGGCACCGAACTCGCCACTGGGCCAGGCAGCGGTGAACAGCGGCGAGTGGAAGCTGCCGGCCGCCATGGCCTGGGCGCCGAGGCCGTAGCCCTTGCGCAGCACCAGGGTGAAGAACGGCACTGTGAGGCTGGCGGCGGTGACGAACAGGCGCGAGACGTGGCGCACCGTGGCCTGCTTCTCCGCGTCCGGGCCGACCATGAAACCGGGGGTGTCGCACAGCGAGACGATGGGCAGGTCATGCGCCTCGCACAGTTGCAGGAAGCGCGCGGCCTTGTCGCCGGCCACGGCATCGATGGCGCCACCCAGGTGCGCGGGGTTGTTGGCGATCAGCCCGAACGGTTTGCCCTCGATGCGGATCAACGCGGTGATCAGGCCGGGGGCGAACTGCCTGCGCAGCTCCAGCACGCTGCCGTGATCGGCCAGCAGCTCGATCACCTGGCGGATGTCGTACACGCGTAGGCGATTTTCCGGGATCACATGGCGCAGCTCTCGGGTGTCGCTGCACTGCCAGTCGCTCAGCGGGCCCTGGAAATAGCCCAGGTACTGCTTGGCCACGGCGACTGCTGCGGCTTCGTCTTCCACCAGCACATCGATCACCCCGTTGGGGCCTTGCACGCTGGTCGGGCCGACCTGCTCGGGGGTGAAGCTGCCGAGGCCGCCGCCTTCGATCATCGCCGGGCCGGCCATACCGATGCTGGCGTTACGAGTGGCGATGATCACGTCACAGCAACCGAGCAGCGCGGCGTTGCCGGCGAAGCAGCGGCCAGAGACCACACCCACCGTCGGCACCAGACCGGAGAGTTTGGCCATGGCGACGAAGGTGTGGCAGTCCAACCCGGCCACGCCGACGAAATCGGTATCCCCCGGTCGACCGCCGCCGCCCTCGGCGAACAGCACCACCGGCAGGCGCCATTGCTCGGCCAGGGCCAGCATGCGGTCGGTCTTCTTGTGGTTCATCACGCCCTGGGTGCCGGCGAATACCGTGTAGTCGTAGGCGATGGCCATGCAGCGCGCGGCCTCGGCGCCGAAGCTCGCGGCGTTCACCGTGCCGATACCGGCGACCAAGCCATCGGCCGGGCTCAGTTCCAGCAGTTCTTCGGGCGAACGCCGGCGGCGCTGGGCGGCCAGGGCCATGGCGCCGTATTCGATAAAACTGTCTGCATCGAGCAAGTCCGCGAGGTTTTCCCGCACCGTGCGCTGGCCGGTCTTGCGCCTTTTCGCCACGGCTTCGGGGCGGCGCGCATCGGCCAGCCGAGCATGGCGCTCGAGCACTTCGGCCAGATCGGCGCGGATATACGCCAGGTCGACTGCCTGCTCGCCGTGGGCGTCGAGGCCATCCACCTCGGCCGGTTCCAGAAATGCCAGTGCCTGGCCCTCACCGATGGCGTCACCGGGGGCCACGGCCAGAGCACGAACGATGCCGCTGCGCTCGGCCTTGACCTCGAACTCCATATTCATCGCTTCCAGCACGGCGATGCGCTGGCCGGTGGCTACGGCATCGCCCTCGGCTACCTCCAGGCTGACCAGCACGCCGGCGCTGGGAGCATTCAGGGCCAAGGTGCCGGGTGGTGCATCAATGGTGGCCTTTGCGTTGGGCAGCTCGACATCAGTGGCGAAGTAACGATGCGGGTGGGCTTGCTCGCGCGCTGCCAGCAATTCGCTCAGATGCCGTTCGACGTAGGTGGTATCGACCTGGTTGGCGATCACCTCGTTGCGCTGCAGCAGGTTCTGCAGCAGGTGCAGATTGCTCGCCACACCGTCGAGGCGAAACTCGCACAGCCCCCGATAGGCGCGGCGCAGGGCGCTGGGGTAGTCGCTGGCGCTGGCGATCAGCTTGGCGATCAGTGAATCGTAGGCCGGGCTGACGGCGTAGCCGGCATAACCGCAGCCATCTACACGTAGGCCAGTGCCGGAGGGTGGTTGGTAGGCCGCGAGCACGCCGCTGGCCGGGCGCGCCGTACCGTCGGCGAGCAGGCTTTCCAGATTCAGGCGCACCTGCACGGCATAGCCGTTGGTCGCGGGCGGTGTGAGCAGGTTCAGCTCGGCCAGGCTTTTGCCGGCGGCCAGGTGCAGTTGCGTGTGCAGCAGGTCGACGCCGGTGACCTGCTCGGTGACGGTGTGCTCCACCTGCACGCGCGGGTTGGCTTCCATGAAGTAGAAGCTTCCCGGCTGGTCGAGGTCGAGGAGGAATTCGAAGGTGCCGATACCCTGGTAGCGCACCTCGGCGGACAGGCGCAGGGCGCTGGCTATGATCGCGTCACGGGTGGCCATATCCAGGCCAGGGCTGGGGGCGATCTCCACCAGCTTCTGGTGGCGGCGTTGCAGGCTGCAGTCGCGCTCCCACAGGTGGCTGACCGTGCCGCTACCGTCACCGAGCACCTGCACTTCGATATGTCGGGCGCGGCGCACGCGCTTTTCCACGTACAGCGCGTCACTGCCGAAGGCGCCCTGGGCTTCGGAGGTGCAGCGGGCGAAGGCCTCGGCCAGTCGCGCCGGCTTGTCCACCGCGCGCATGCCGCGCCCGCCGCCACCAGCCAGGGCCTTGAGCATCACGCTGCCGTGTTCGGCGAGAAAGGCGGCAGCCTGATCCAGCGTTACCGCCTGGTTGATGCCGGGCACCAGCGGCACGTTGCAGCGTTCGGCGAGGTCACGGGCGGCGGCCTTGTCGCCGAACAGTTGCAGTGTCTCGGGCGTGGGGCCGACGAAGGTCAGCCCAGCGGCCTGGCAACGGCGAGCGAACTCGGCGTTCTCGGCGAGAAAACCGTAGCCGGGGTGGACGGCCGTGCAGCCCTGTTCATGGGCGATGGCAATGAGCTGATCCATATCCAGATACGCCGCGACACCGCGACCGACCAGCGCCATGGCCAGGTCGGCCTTGCGCGTGTGCAGACAGGCGCTGTCGTCTTCGGCGTAAACCGCAACGCTGCGGATGCCGAGGTCGGCGCAGGCCTGGGCAATGCGAATGGCGATCTCGCCACGGTTGGCGATCAGCAGGGCGGGGAAGGGCATGGCGGCTCCAGGCGTCTTGTCATTATCGAGCCCATCTTAGGTGGCTGGACGCGCGGGTAAAGCAAGCCTTATGCGGCGATCATGCGGTCATAGATGACAATGATGGAGTGGGGCGGCCATCGCGGCTGAAGCCGCTCCCACAAGAGCGGCCTAGCTGCATCGCCTAGGTTTTTAGAGGTGCCCCAGCCGATTCAGCGCAACGAGGCGATGGCCTGTGCGACCTGCATGTCGCTGCTATCTGCACCTGGATGGTCATGGCGGTACTGATGGAACGCCCCTTCCAGCCGTGCGCCGCGAATATCGCCCGCTGAGGCGACATAGACCAGGGCATCGTCACGGGCGCTCTGGTAGGCGCGCAGCGAGTTGCTGGTGGAGGCGCTGATGCCGGCGGTACCGAGGCTGCTTCCCACGGTGAAGTGGTCGCTGGAGTTGCCTTGCCCGTCCATGCCCCAGGCCTGGCTGGCGCTGAGCAGGACGAGCAGAGCAACGGCTCGCTTCATGCGTCGCTCAGCTGCGCCGCTCGACGATGTAGCGGGCCAGCTCGCGCAGCGGTTCGGCGCTGTTGCCGAACGGGCGCAGCACGTGCAGGGCCTGGTCGCGCAGTTCCAAAGCGTAGTCCTTGGCAGCGTCGAGGCCGAGCAGGGCGGGGTAGGTGGGCTTGTCGTGGGCTTCGTCCTTGCCCTGGGTCTTGCCCAGGGTGGCGGTATCGCTTTCCACGTCGAGGATGTCGTCCTGCACCTGAAAGGCCAGGCCGATGGCGCGGGCGTATTGCAGCAGGGCCTTGAGTGCCAGTTCGTCAGTGCTGCCGCTGGCCAGGGCACCGAGCGCCACGCTGGCCTCGATCAAGGCGCCGGTCTTGTGCCGGTGCATGACTTCCAGCGCCTGCTGGTCGAGTTGCAGGCCCACCGAGCCAAGGTCGATGGCCTGGCCGCCGACCATACCGGCCGGGCCTGCAGCCTGGCTCAGCAGTTCGATCATCTGCAGGCGCGTCTCGGCATCCTGCGGGTTGCGTCGGCGGTCGGCGAGTACGCCGAATGCCAGGCTTTGCAGGGCGTCGCCGGCAAGGATTGCACTGGCTTCATCGAAGGCCTTGTGCGTGGTCGGCTGGCCACGGCGCAGGTCGTCGTCGTCCATCGCCGGCAGGTCGTCATGCACCAGCGAATAGGCGTGAATCAGCTCCACCGCGCAGGCCGCGCCATCGGCACGTTCGAGATCACCTTCGAGAGTTTCGCAGGCGGCGTAGACCAGTAGCGGACGTACGCGCTTGCCGCCATTCATGACGCTGTAGCGCATGGCCTGGTAGAGCCGTTCGAGTTCTGTGCGCGGTGCTTGGAACAGCTGTTCCAGAGCGGTATCGACGCGGGTCTGGCAGCGCTTCTGGTACGCCGCGATCATGCAGGCTCGTCCGTATCGAAGGGGGCGGGCTGCAACTCGCCATCACGCTCCAGCAGGATCTGCACCTTCTGCTCAGCCTGAGCCAGCGCGGCCTGGCACTCACGAGTCAGGCCGATGCCCTGCTCGAAGGCGGTCAGGGAGTCTTCCAGCGACAGCTCGCCGCTCTCCAGGCGCTCGACCAGAGTCTGCAACTCGGCAAGGGAGTGTTCGAAGTCGGGAGCGGCTTTCTTGCGGGCCATGGTGCGGGTTCTCGCTGATTCTGGAACGGGCGCGACACTAGCAGAGCCGCGCCACTCGGGCAAATCAGCGGGCCCGGGAACGTGCTTCGGGGTTGGGCTCCGCGTAGGGTGCGCTGTGTGCACCAACAAGACCGCGATGGTGCGCACGGCGCACCCTACGGCCTATCCTAGATAGGTGCTCCAGAAGTAGTACAGCGTCATCGTGCTGCCGACCAGAATGACGAAGCTGCGCAGCAACGCAGGTGGTAGTTTCTCGCCCAGTGCGCCGCCGGCATAACCGCCGATGGTGGCGCCGGTAAGCAGGATGGCCAGCTCATACCAGCTGACCCGGCCGGCGATGACGAAGGTCAGCGTGGCGATGCTGTAGATGACTGCCGAGATCAGATTCTTCAGGGCGTTGGCGCGTGCCAGCGGGTGGCCTTCGATGGAGAACGCGGCGAGCTGCAAAATGCCCATGCCGGCGCCGAAGTAGCCACCATAGATCGACACGCTGATATGCGCGCCCAGCGACAGTGGCGTATGCGGTGGGTGTGCGGATGCCTTGTTCTTGCGCCGCTCGGCCAGCCAGCGTCCCAGCCATGGGCTGGCAGCAAACAGTGCAGTAGCGGCCAACAACAGCCACGGGATCAACACGCGGAACACATCGTCGCCTCCGGCCAGCAGCAACAGACCGCCGAGCAGGCCGCCGGCCAGGCCGGCCAATAGCAGTGGAAGCAGATAACGACCCAGCGGCCGCAGCGAGGCGCGCGCTGCCCACGCACCAGCCAGGCTGGCCGGCCACAGGGCCACGGCGTTGGTGGCATTGGCCGTTACCGGTGGCAGGCCGGCGGCGAGCAGGGCTGGGAAGGAAAAGAAGGTGCCGCCACCAGCCAGGGCGTTCATGCCCCCAGCGGCGAAACCGGCGAGGGCCAGCAGCAGTAGATCAAACAGAGACATCGGCAGGCTCGCACAAAAAAGGTGCAGCATAGAGCTGACCCTTCGGTCAGCCAAGTGCGACTAAAGTGACGAACCTGCCAATTGTCGTCTGTGCCAGGCCTATGCTTTGCGGCATCATCGCAGCACCTGTATTCGGTACCCGCGATGAACATCGACACCCGTATCAAATTCCGTCATCTGCTGTGCTTTCTCGAGATCGCTCGCCAGCGCAGTTTCGCCAAGGCGGCCGATGCCCTGGCGGTCAGCCAGCCGGCGATTTCCAAGACGCTCAAGGAGCTGGAGGAAATCCTCGAGGCCAGTCTGTTCGAGCGGGGCAAGAGCGGGGTGAGTCTGACCGCTGCCGGGATGGCCTTCATGCGTTACGCCGGCCCCTGCGTGCAGGCGCTGCGTGATGGCGTGAACAGCCTGCGCGAAGGTGAGCACGAGGCCGGGCAGGTGCGCGTGGGCGTGCTGTCTACCGTCGAGAGCCTGCTGATTCCCGAGGTGGTCGGGCGCCTGCACCAGCGTCATGCGGCGCTGGTGGTCAGCGTCGCCACCGGGCCTGGTGCCTATCTCTTGAGTCAGTTACGCGTCGGCGAGCTGGATCTGGTGATCGGCCGCATGACCGACAGCCCGGACATCCAGGGCCTGACTTTCGAGCACCTGTACAGTGAGTCGATGACTCTGGTGGTGCGCCCAGATCATCCGTTGCTGGCTGCCGGTGAGGAGGCGCTGGGGCGGTTGGGTGATTACCCACTGGTATTGCCGACGACCGGCACCACCATCCGCAAGCATGCCGACAGCCTGTTCGTGCAATGCGGAGTGACGCCTTCGCGGCAGCGTCTGGAAACCCTCTCGCCGGCCTTGAGTCGGCGCTACGTGCTGTGCAGCGATGCGCTGTGGGTGGCACCGCAGGACGCCGTATGCCTGGACGTGCGACGCGGCGAGCTGGTCGAGTTGCAACTGCCGGTGCGTGAGCCTGGTGGCTCGGTGGGCATCTGTCGTAACAGTGCGCTGGGTCTGTCATTGGCGGGAGAGCGCTTCTGCGATGTGCTGCGCGAGGTGGCACAGGCCTACCGCGAGGGCGCTTTTCCATAACCATTTGGTTATGTTTTGACGGCGTCTTTTCAATGTTCATCTAGGCAGGTTTGGCCGAGACTGCGCCAACTCCCCGGGGAACGTGCACCCTGGGAAAACTCCACAATAGCCATAACAGGAGTGCACCATGCCTGCCGAGGACAACCGCCGCTTTGCCATTCGCGACCGCAACTGGCATCCGAAAGCCTTCACCCCCGATTACAAGACTTCCATCGCCCGTTCACCGCGCCAGGCGCTGGTGAGCATCCCGCAATCGATTTCCGAAACCACCGGTCCGGACTTCTCGCACCTGAAGTTCGCCGAGCACGACAACGACCTGCTGCTCAACTTCAACAACGGTGGGTTGCCCATCGGTGAGCGCATCATCGTCTCCGGCCGGGTGATGGATCAGTACGGCAAGCCGATCCCGCATACCCTTGTGGAAATGTGGCAGGCCAACGCAGGCGGCCGCTACCGGCACAAGAACGACCGCTACCTGGCGCCGCTCGACCCCAACTTCGGCGGTGTCGGCCGCGCGTTGACCGACAGCGAAGGCCGTTACATCTTCCGCACCATCAAGCCCGGCCCCTATCCGTGGCGCAACAATCCCAACGACTGGCGCCCGGCGCATATCCACTTTTCGCTCAATGGCCCATCGATCTCCACGCGCCTGATCACCCAGCTGTATTTCGAGGGTGACCCGTTGATTCCGCTGTGCCCGATCGTCAAGGCGATCGCCAACCCGGACGCGGTGCAGACGTTGATCGCCAAGCTGGATATGAGCACGGCCAATCCGATGGATTGCCTGGCCTACCGCTTCGACATCGTGCTGCGTGGCCAGCGAAAAACCCATTTCGAGAACAAGTAAGGAGGGATGACCATGAGTGTTGAGCTGCTGCCGGAAACCCCTTCGCAAACCGCCGGCCCCTACGTGCATATCGGCCTGGCCCTGGCCGCCGCCGGCAACCCGACGCGCGAGCAGGAAATCTGGAATCAGATGGCCAGGCCCGAGGCGCCGGGCGAGCACATCGTGCTGGTCGGCCACGTCTACGACGGCAACGGCCACCTGGTGCGCGATGCCTTCCTCGAGCTGTGGCAAGCCGACCACCAGGGCCAGTACGACGAGGATTACGACCAGAGCAAGGCCTTCAATGGCTTTGGCCGCACTGCCGCCACCTTCGATGCTGGCAGCGAATGGTTCGCTTACACGGTCAAGCCGGGTGTGGTGAAAAACGCCGCCGGGGTGCCGATGGCGCCGCATATCAACGTCGCGCTGTTCGCTCGGGGCATCAACATCCACCTCAATACTCGCCTGTATTTCGAGGATGAGGCCGAAGCCAACGCCAAGGACCCGGTGCTCAACCTGATCGAGCAGCCGCAGCGCCGTGAGACGCTGATCGCCAAACGTTGCGAAGTGGAGGGCAAGACCGCCTACCGTTTCGATATCCGTATCCAGGGGGACGGCGAGACAGTGTTCTTTGACTTCTGACCCGGTGGCGCCCGCCGAGGCGGTGCGCCGTCACTTCGACCGCGAGCTGGCGGCCCGGGGCTTTCGCGCCGACCCCGCCCAGCAGCGGGCCATCGCCCAACTTGCCGACTGGCTGGGCGCGCAGCTGGCGCCCAAGCGGCGCTGGCGGCGTCCGGCTGCGGGTTTCTACCTGCGGGGCGGTGTCGGACGCGGCAAGAGCTTCGTCATGGATTGCCTGTTCGCCGCCGCGCCCGTGGCGAACAAGCGCCGAGTGCACGTGCACGGTTTTCTCCAGGAGCTGCAACAGCGCCTGAACGCCTACAGCGGCCAGCCCGAGCCGCTGGCCCGGATCGCCACCGACCTGGCCGGGGAAGCGCGCCTGCTGTGCTTCGATGAGTTCCATGTGCACGACATCGGCGACGCCATTCTCCTCGGGCGCCTGCTCGAATGCCTGCTGCGTGAAGGAGTGGCGTTGGTGTTCACGTCCAATTTCGCACCGGCCGGGCTGTGCCCGAACCCGCTCCATCATGTACGCTTCAGACCGTTCATCGCGTTGCTGCAGCGCCATTGCCAGGTACTCGAACTGGATGCCGGCGAAGACTATCGCCAGCACACCCGGCACGATTGGGGGCGCTTCATCCAGGCGCCTGCCGAACGGGCCGACAGCCTGTTGTGCCGCGCCTTGCAGATCGTGGCGGGCGAGGGCGGCGAGCTGCAACTGAACCGCCGCTCGTTCGCCCTGCGGGGGCGAAGCGGGCAGGGGATCTGGCTGGATTTTTCGGCGCTGTTCGAGGTGCCGTCATCGACCGCGGATTACCTGTGGTTGTGCGAACATCTCGCTTGCGTCGCCGTCAGTAACGTTCCACCGCTGCATCGGCTGTCACTGGATGTGCAGCAGCGGGTGATCAACTTCATCGACGTTGCCTACGACAGTGGGGTGGTCCTGCTGCTCGCCAGCGAGTCGAGCCTGGAGCAGGTGTGCGCCGATATCGGCGCCAGCGATTTCAGCCGCACCCGCAGCCGTTTGCAGCAACTGTCCAGCTCTGTGGAGAACTGCGTCGCGTGTTAGCCGTACTCAGCATCACCGCACCGATTTTCATCCTGATCGGTCTGGGTTTCGTGTCGGTACGGGGTGGTCTGGTCAACCGCGAACAACTGCGCGGCATGGGCACCTTCGTCATCACCTTCGCCTTGCCTGCCCTGGTGTTCAACGCCCTGGCCAAGCGGCCGCTGAGCGAGGTGCTCAACGTGCCGTACATGGGCGCCTATGCCCTGGGCTCGCTGACGATCTTCGCCATCGGTTTTGCCGTGGCCTTCTGGTTGCGCCGGCAGGGCGTGTCGCGCAGCGCGATCATGGCCCTGGGCGTGTCGGTGTCCAACAGCGGTTTCGTCGGTTACCCGATCGCGCTCACGGTGCTGGGCGAGCAGGCCGCCGTGGCGCTGGCCCTGGGCATGCTGGTGGAGAACCTGCTGATGATCCCCCTGGCGCTGATGCTTGCCGAGAGCGGACAGCAGCAGGCGCAGTCGAAGTGGGCGGTGCTGGGTGAAACCCTCAAGCGCCTGCTGAAGCACCCGATCATCGTCGGTATCAGTCTGGGCCTGGCGGTCTCGTTGCTGGGGATCGACCTGCCGACCCTGCTGAGCCGGCCCATCGACATGCTGGCCAGTGCCTCGGCGCCGGTGGCGCTGTTCGTGATCGGCGGCACCCTGTACGGCATGAAGGCCAATGGCGTGTGGCGCGAGGTGGCGCAAATCAGCCTGGCCAAACTGCTGTTGCACCCGCTGGCGGTGTTCACCGCACTGATGCTGATGCCGGGCATCGAGCCGCACATGCTGGTGGCCGGGGTGCTGTTCGCCAGTGCGCCGATGCTGAGCATCTACCCGATCATGGGGCAGCGCTTCGGCCTCGAGGAGCGTTGTGCGGCGGCGCTGGTCGGGGCGACCGTGCTGGCGTTCTTCACCATCAGTGCGCTGATCGGCTTCATCGAATTCCGCGGGCTGCTCGCGTAAGCAGTGGCTAGCCCCGCCCGCACCCTGAGGGGTACCTGACCGTGATGGCCGGGGCTGGGCGGCGGCAAGGGTATTGAGCCTCGTAGCCCGGATGAAATCCGGGAATGACTGACACGATGGCCGCGGATTGTATCCGGGCTACAGAAGTGTCGTTCGCTGTATCGCTCAGCGTATTTGCGATTACCGCACGACGGTTCGATAATCGCCAGGTGCTGTTCATCGCCGTTTCGGAGTCATCATGAGCGAAACCCGTCCGCCGCTTACCAGTCTTGCTCCGCCGCCCTACGTATCGCCGGCCAAGCGTATCGAGGAGTTCGCTGGCGACCCCAACTTTATGACTTCCCTGGCCCGTGGCCTGGCGGTGATCAACGCCTTCCAGGAGCGCAAACGCCATCTGACCATCGCGCAGATCAGCCACCGCACCGAGATTCCTCGTGCTGCCGTGCGCCGCTGTCTCTACAGCCTGATGAAGCTGGGCTACGTCACCACCGACGGGCGCACCTATTCGCTGCTACCCAAGGTCCTCACCCTGGGCCACGCCTACCTGTCCTCGACGCCGTTGGCGGTATCCGCGCAGCCGTTTCTCGACCGCCTCAGCGAACAACTGCACGAGGCCTGCAACCTGGCCACGTTGGAAGGCGAGCAGGTGCTCTACATCGCGCGCTCGGCCATCCCGCAACGGCTGATCTCGGTGGACCTGAGCGTCGGCAGCCGCCTGCCGGCCTACTGCACGTCGATGGGCCGCATCCTGCTCGCCGCGCTGGATGACGATCAGTTGCAGGACTACCTGGCCCACGCCGAGATGCAGCCCAAGACCAGCCGTACCCTGCACACCCCCGACGCGCTGTGGGAGTGCCTGCAGCGCGTGCGGCACCAGGGCTGGTGCATCGTCGATCAGGAGCTGGAGCAGGGCCTGCGTTCGCTGGCGGTGCCGGTGTACGACTCCGCCGGCCACGTGCTGGCAGCGATGAACATCAGCACCCACGCTGCTCGCGTTCCGGCCGCCGAGCTGGAAAAACGCTACCTGCCGCTGATGCTGTCGGCCAGCCGAGAGTTGAGCGGGCAGTTGTTCCGCGCGGTGTAAACGTTCGAAGGTGTTCGATAATCGCCCGATATGGCGATTATCGGATTGTTCTCGTCAAGGTCAGTTTTTAATGTGGCAGGTATCCACCGCGCTCGCTTCGGTGGCGCCTGCAACCTGACGAGAACAATACGATGGCCGACATCATCACGCTGCGCGACGCCATTTCGCGCCATGTCCAGGACGGCGATTGCGTCGCCCTCGAAGGCTTCACCCACCTGATTCCCACTGCCGCTGCTCATGAGATCATCCGCCAGGGCAAGAAAGACCTGCACCTGGTACGCATGACCCCGGACCTGGTCTACGACCTGCTGATCGGCGCCGGTTGCGCGCGCAAGCTGACCTTCTCCTGGGGCGGCAACCCCGGTGTCGGCTCGCTGCACCGCCTGCGCGACGCGGTCGAGAAGCACTGGCCACACAAGCTGGAAATCAGCGAGCACAGCCACGCCGCCATGGCCAACGCCTACGTGGCCGGCGCCTCCAACCTGCCGTTCGCCGTGCTGCGTGGCTACCAGGGTTCTGATCTGGTCAAGGTCAATCCGGAGATCAAGTTCATCGATTGCCCGTTCAGCGGCGAGAAGCTGGCGGCGATCCCCAGCGTGCGCCCGGACGTCACCGTGATTCACGCGCAGAAGGCCGACCGCAAGGGCAACGTGCTGATCCAGGGCATCCTCGGCGTGCAGAAGGAAGCCGCCCTGGCCGCCAAGCGTTGCATCGTTACCGTCGAAGAAATCGTCGACGACCTGCAGGCACCGATGAATGCCTGTGTGCTGCCGACCTGGGCCATCAGCGCGGTCTGCGTGGTACCTGGCGGTGCCCATCCGTCCTACGCCCATGGCTATTACGAGCGCGACAACCGCTTCTACCAGGCCTGGGACCCGATTGCCCGTGACCGCGACACCTTCACCGCCTGGATCGACGAGTTCATCCGTGGCACCGAGGATTTTGCGCAGTACCAGGCGAAAGTGAATGGGGAGGCCAAGTGATGAGCGCGTTCAACACCAATGAAATGATGACCGTGGCTGCCGCTCGCCGCCTCGGCAATGGCAGTGTTTGCTTCGTCGGCATCGGCCTGCCGTCCAAGGCCGCCAACCTGGCGCGCCTGACCCATGCCCCGGAAGTGGTGCTGATCTATGAATCCGGCCCGATTGGCGCCAAGCCGAGCGTGCTGCCGCTGTCCATCGGTGACGGCGAGCTGGCGGAAACCGCCGACACCGTGGTGCCGACCGGCGAGATTTTCCGCTACTGGCTGCAGGGCGGGCGCATCGACGTTGGCTTCCTCGGCGCCGCCCAGGTCGACAAGTTCGGCAACATCAACACCACCGTGATCGGCGATTACCACGCGCCGAAAGTGCGCTTGCCGGGCGCCGGTGGCGCGCCGGAAATCGCCGGTTCGGCGAAGAAGGTGCTGATCATCCTCAAGCAGGGCCATCGCACCTTTGTCGACAAGCTGGCCTTCATCACCTCGGTTGGCCATGGCGAGGGTGGCGATCATCGCAAGCGCCTGGGCCTGCCAGGTGACGGCCCGGTGGCGATCATCACCGACCTGTGCATCATGGAGCCGGAAGCCGGCACCAACGAATTCATCGTCACTTCGCTGCACCCGGGCGTGACCCGCGAGCAGGTGATCGAGAACACCGGCTGGCAGATTCGCTTCGCCGACAACCTGACCACCACCGAGGCGCCGAAAGCTGAGGAACTGGCCGCCCTGCGTGACCTGGAAGCGCGCACCGCCGCCGCTCATGGTCAGGCTGGAGGTGAGGAATGAGCCGCGACGTATTCATCTGCGACGCCGTGCGCACGCCGATTGGCCGCCTCAATGGAGCGTTGTCGGCGGTGCGTGCCGACGACCTGGCGGCGATTCCGCTCAAGGCACTCATCGAGCGTAACCCGCAGGTCGACTGGTCTGCCGTCGATGAAGTGTTCATGGGCTGCGCCAACCAGTCCGGCGAAGACAACCGCAACGTCGCCCGTATGGCGCTGTTGCTCGCCGGTTTGCCGGAAACGGTGCCGGGCGTGACCCTCAACCGCCTGTGCGCCTCGGGTATGGAGGCGGTGGGCGCTGCCTTCCGCGCCATCGCCTCGGGCGAGATGGAGCTGGCCATCGCGGCTGGCGTCGAGTCCATGACCCGCGCGCCTTACGTGATGGGCAAGGCCGACAGCGCCTTTGGCCGTGGCCAGAAGCTGGAAGACACCACCCTGGGCTGGCGCTTCGTAAATTCGCTGATGAAAGCGCAGTACGGCGTCGACCCGATGCCGGTCACCGGTGACAACGTCGCCGAGGACTACGGCGTCAGCCGCGCCGACCAGGATGCCTTCGGCCTGCGCAGCCAGCAGCGTGCGGCGGCGGCCCAGGAGAGCGGCTACTACGCCGAGGAAATCGTCCCGGTGGTGATCAAGACCAAGAAGGGCGAGATCGTCGTCGACCGTGACGAGCACCCGCGTGCCGACACCACCGCCGAAGGTCTGGCCAAGCTCAAGCCGGTCAATGGCGAAGGCAAGACCGTCACCGCCGGCAACGCCTCGGGCCTCAACGACGGCGCCTCGGCGATGATCCTGGCCTCGGCCGAAGCGGTGCAGAAGTACGGCCTCAAGCCGCGCGCCAAGGTGCTGGGCATGGCCAGCGGCGGCGTGGCGCCACGCATCATGGGCGTCGGCCCAGTGCCGGCGGTGCGCAAGCTGCTGGCACGGCTGAACCTGAGCATCGAGCAGTTCGACGTGATCGAGCTGAACGAAGCCTTCGCAGCCCAGGGGCTGGCCGTCACCCGCGACCTCGGTCTGCCGGACGACAGCGCCAAGGTCAACCCGAACGGCGGCGCCATCGCCCTCGGCCACCCGCTGGGCATGAGCGGTAACCGCCTGGTGCTGACTGCGGTTCATCACCTGGAGAAGACCGGCGGCAAACTTGGCCTGGCGACCATGTGCGTAGGCGTCGGCCAAGGCCTGGCGCTGGCCATCGAGCGGGTGTGACGCTCTGAACTTTGTGGGAGGCGCTTCAGCGGCGACGCCTTTGATCCGTCGCGGCTGAGGCCCTCCCACGGTGCCGTGCGCGGCGCCGCCGGTTGATGCCACACTAGCTGTACATTTTTCCCAGGAGCGTTGCGCGCGTGAGCAACCAACTTTTCGATGCCTATTTCACCGCGCCGGCCATGCGCGCGATCTTCTGCGACGCCGGGCGGGTGCAGGGCATGCTCGACTTCGAGGCCGCCCTGGCACGGGCCGAGGCGCGCGTGGGGCTGATCCCCTCCGAGGCCGTGGCGCCCATCGCGGCGGCTTGCAAGGCCGAACTCTACGACTATCCGGCGCTGGCCCAGGCCATCGCTACGGCGGGTAATTCCGCCATCCCGCTGGTCAAGGCACTGGGCAAACGCATCGCCGCCACTGACCCCGAGGCCGAGCGTTACGTTCATCTTGGCGCTACCAGCCAGGACGCCATGGATAGCGGCCTGGTGCTGCAACTGCGCGCGGCCATTGGCCTGCTGGAAAGCGATCTGGCGAAGCTGGCCGATGCCCTGGCGGCGCAGGCCGAGCGTCATATCGACACCCCGCTGGCCGGGCGTACCTGGCTGCAGCAGGCCACGCCGGTCACCCTCGGCATGAAGCTGGCCGGTGTGCTCGGCGCCGTGACCCGCCATCGTCAGCGCCTGAGCGAGCTCAAACCGCGCTTGCTGAGCCTGCAGTTCGGCGGTGCTTCCGGCAGCCTAGCGGCGCTCGGTGATGCCGGCTGGTCGGTCAGCGGAGCGCTGGCGCAGGAGCTGGAACTGACCCTGCCCGAGCAGCCCTGGCATACCCAGCGTGATCGTTTGGTGGAATTCGCCAGCCTGTTGGGGATGATCGCCGGCAGCCTGGGCAAGCTCGGTCGTGACCTCAGCTTGCTGATGCAGACCGAAGCCGGCGAAGTCTTCGAGCCGTCGGCGCCGGGCAAGGGCGGTTCGTCCACCATGCCGCACAAGCGTAATCCGGTCAGCGCCGCGGTGTTGATCGGTGCCGCGACGCGAGCGCCGGGCCTGGTGGCGACCATGTTCAGCGCGATGCCGCAGGAGCACGAGCGCAGCCTCGGTCTGTGGCATGCCGAGTGGGACACCCTGCCGGAGCTGTGCTGCCTGGTCTCCGGCGCCCTGCAGCAGGCGCTGCTGGTGGTGCCGGGGCTGGAGGTGGATGCCGCGCGTATGCGCGCCAATCTGGAGCTGACCCAGGGCCTGGTGCTGGCCGAGGCGGTGAGCATCGCCCTGGCGCAGAAGATCGGCCGCGACGCTGCTCATCACCTGATCGAACAGTGCTGCAAACAGGCGGTGCGCGAGGGCGTTCATCTACGCGCTGTACTTGGCGACAACGCCGAGGTCAGCGCACAACTCTCTGCTGCCGAGCTGGATTCTCTGCTCGATGCGGCGCATTACCTGGGCCAGGCCCGCCGCTGGGTCGAGCGGGCCGTTGCCGAACACACGCAATTTTCCTCTTAGGAGTTGTCCATGCCTGCCGTACGTCTCGCCGATGGCGATTTGAACTACCTGCTCGATGGCCCGGCCGGTGCGCCGGTGCTGGTGCTGTCCAACTCGCTGGGTACCGACCTGCACATGTGGGACGCCCAGATCCCGGCCTTCACCCAGCACTTCCAGGTGCTGCGCTACGACACCCGTGGTCACGGCGCCTCGCTGGTGAGCGAGGGCCCGTACAGCATCGAACAGAACGGCCGCGACGTGCTGGCCCTGCTCGATGCGCTGGGCATTGCCAAGGCGCATTTCTGCGGCCTGTCCATGGGTGGCCTGATCGGCCAGTGGCTGGGCATCAACGCGCCCGAGCGCATCGAGCGCCTGGTGCTGTGCAACACCGCCGCCAAGATCGGTACGCCGGAGGTGTGGAACCCGCGCATCGAAACCGTGCTGGCCGGTGGCGCGCAGGCCATGCGTGATCTGCGTGATGCGTCGATCTCGCGCTGGTTCACCGCCGACTTCGCCGAGGCCAATCGGGACAAGGTCGAGCCCATCGTCGGCATGCTGGCGCAGACTTCGCCCGAAGGCTACGCAGCCAACTGTGCGGCGGTGCGTGATGCCGACTACCGCGAGCAGCTCGGCAGCATCAAGGCGCCGACGCTGATCGTCTGCGGCAGCGGCGACCCGGTCACCACGGTCGAGCATGGCCGCTTCATGCAGGAACGCATCGCAGGCGCCGAACTGGTGGCGTTCCACGCCGCGCACCTGTCCAACGTGCAGGCCGGCGATGACTTCAGCCAGCGCGTGCTGGTCTTCCTGACTGCCTGAGCACACGCCTTCTTCGAGGATTGATCGATGGATGAGAAACAACGCTACGACGCCGGCATGCAGGTGCGCCGCGCGGTACTGGGCGATGCCCATGTCGACCGCAGCCTGGAGAAACTCACGCCGTTCAACAGTGAGTTCCAGGAGATGATCACCCGCCATGCCTGGGGCGATATCTGGACGCGCCCGGGCCTGCCACGTCACACCCGCAGTCTGATCACCATCGCCATGCTCATCGGCATGAACCGCGAGGGCGAGCTGACGCTGCACCTGCGCGCGGCGAAGAACAACGGGGTGAGCCGCGAAGAGATCAAGGAAGTGATCATGCAGAGCGCCATCTATTGCGGCATTCCGGCGGCCAACGCCACCTTCCACCTGGCCGAAGCCGTGTGGGACGAGCTGGGTGTGGAATCGCTGGAAGACTGATTCCTACGAGCAATGCAGCGCTGCCCGAACCACGCATTCGGGCGGCGCTTTTTTATGCCTGCCATCCGTGGCCGCAGGATGTCAGATCGTGGCCGCGTGGCGCCCGGCGATATAGCCGAAGGTCAGCGCCGGCCCAATGTTGATGCCGCCCGAGGGGTAGTGCCCGCCCAGGGGGCTGGCCATGTCCGTGCCCGCTGCATACAGCCCAGGTATCGGCTGGCCACCAGCGTCCAGCACTCGCGCCTGACCATCGGTGCGTAGACCGGCGAAGGTGCCGAAGCAGCCCGGTTGCACCTTCACCGCATAGAACGGGCCGTGCTCGATGGGCGCCACGCAGGGATTGGGGCCGGCGTGCTGGGCATCGCCGCTGCGACGGTTGAAGGGCGTGCTGCCACGGCCGAATTGCGGGTCTTCGCCCAGGCGCGCGTGGCGGTTGAATGCGTTGACGGTGGCGACCAGGCCAAGCGGATCGATGCCGCAGGCGACAGCCAGTTCTTCAAGGGTGTCGCCGCGCTTGAGGTAGCCGTTGCGGATATGCGGCGACACCGGCAGCGGTGCCGGGCGTGCGAAGCCGAGGCCGTAACGGCGCTGGAAGCGGTGGTCGCAGATCAGCCAGGAGCAGGCTTCCTGATCCTCGGGGATGGCCTTGAGCATGGCGTCGACGTAGTCGTAGTAGCCGCCGGCCTCGTTGACGAAGCGCTGGCCGTTTTGCAGCACGCCGATGATGCCGGGCTTGCCGCGGTCGATGATGTGCGGGAAGTGGCCGACGCTGCCGTCGGGGTAGGGCACCTTGGACACTGGTGCCCAGGCCACTGGCGAGCGCAGGTCGTCGGCTACGCAGCCGCCAACGCTTTCGCCCAGACGCAGGCCGTCGCCGGCACAACTGGCTGGCGGCAGGGCGAGGTTATCGTGGCCGCTGGCATCACGCGGGAACATCGCCTTGCGCCGTGCCGGATCGTTGGGGAAGCCGCCAGCCGCCAGCACGACGGCCTTGGCCCGGATAGTCTTTTCCTCGCCGGCATGCAGCACCACGGCGCCGCATACGCTGCCGTTCTCGACGATCAGGCGTTGCGCGGGTGTGGACTCCAGCATCTGTACACCGAGATCCTGCGCCGAGCGCGCCAGGCGGGCGATCAGTGCCACGCCGTTTACCAGGTGCATGGCGCGACCATAGCGAGCCAGATGGTAGAGGTGGCTGGTGAAGCGCCGGATCACGTGCAGCAGCGCCTTGGGCGAGCGGGTCATGTTGAGGAAGGCGGCCAGATCGGCGCCGGCCATGATCGGCATGCCCATGAATGACGTCTCGCGCATGGTCTTGCGCAGGCGCGGCAACAGGTCGAGCACCTCGCGGCCATCGTAGGGCGCGGCGATGACCTGATGACCGCCGGTAGCAGCGCCGGGCGTGTCGCCGTGCATATCGGGGATGCCGTTGCCATCGACGAACTGCAGTGCGGTGTGCTGCTCGAAGAAGGCCACCATGTCCGGGCAGTTCTGCAGAAAGGCGTCCACCAGCTCGGGGCGATAATGCTCGCCCAGCTCGTTGCGCAGGTAGGTACGCGGTTGTTCGATGTCTTCGACGATGCCGGCGCGCTGGGCCAGCGGGTTGCGCGGCGCCCACAGCCAGCCGCCGGACCAGGCGGTTGCGCCGCCCAGCACCGCGTCCTTCTCCACCAGGACCACCCGTTTGCCCAGGTGCGCGGCGCTGACCGCAGCAGCCAGCCCGGCCGCGCCAGAGCCGACCACCAGCAGGTCGCAGTCGAGTGGGGCATTGGACATGGCAGATCTCCGAATTTGTTATTTATTGGAACTTGGTTCCGGATTTTATGTGGCGACTCTCGAGGCGCCAAGCACTGTCGGATGATTCACCCGGGAAGTCGTGCGGTTAGCGATCAATTATTGCCGGTGTAGCGCGGATGCAATCCGCGAAAGGGCAGTGATTGCGTCGTGCTCATGAGCCGCGATGGTGGACAAGCTGCGCGTTGTCCACCCTACTGCTCAGCTCCAGCCCTCAGGTACGAAAGCGACCGATGCGCAGCTGCAACTCGCCACCCAGCCTGGCCAGCTCGGCGCTGGACAGTGCAGTTTGTTCGGTCGCGTTGGCGCTTTGTTCGCCGATGCTGCGCACGTTGTCCAGGCTACGGTTGATTTCCATCGCCACCGCACTCTGCTGCTCGGCGGCACTGGCGATCTGCTGGTTCATCTGCTCGATCAGCGCAACGGCCTGATTGATCTGCGTGAGGCTCTGACCGGCCCGCTCGACGCTGCTCACTGCATCCTGGCTGAGGCTCTGGCTGGCCTGCGTCTGAGCGACGGCCTGTTGCACGCGATGCTGCAGGCTGGCAATCAGCGCTTCGATCTCGCTAGTCGAGTCCTGGGTGCGGCGCGCCAGGGCGCGTACTTCATCGGCGACCACGGCGAAGCCGCGGCCTTGTTCACCGGCGCGCGCCGCTTCGATGGCGGCGTTGAGCGCGAGCAGGTTGGTCTGCTCGGCGATGGACTTGATCACATCCAGCACGCTGCCGATGCGTTGGCTCTCGCCTTGCACCTGGCCGACGGTCTGCCCGGTGTGCGCCACTTCAGCGGCCAGGCGCTCGATCTGCTCGACGACCTGGCGCACCTGGCGATCACCGTCGCGGGTTTGCGCTTCGGCCTGTTGCGCGGCTTGCGAGGCGTGCTCGGCGTCACCCGCCACTTGCTGCACACTGGCGACCATTTGCTGCATGGCGCTGGCGGTCTGGCCGGACTCCTCACTCTGCTCGCGCACACCCGCACGGGTCTGTTCGCTGACGGCCGATAGCTGTTCTGCCGCCGCGGCAATCTGCGTTGCGCTGCCGCCGATCTGTTCGATCAATTCGCGCAGGTGGTCGCGCATGCTCTGCAGCGCCCCGAGAAGCTGGCCGACCTCGTCACGCCGGATGGCGCTGCGAACACCACTGAGGTCGCCTGCTGCAACCTGTTGCGCTAGCAGCAGGCAGTGCTGCAACGGCCCGACGATCAGGCGGCGAATCAACCAGCTGGCGAGCAGCGCCAGCAGCAACGCGGCAGCGGTAAGCAGGGCAAGAGCCTGCAGCGACGTGCGATTGCCTTCATGCATGACGCGTTGCTGGTGCTGCTGCAGATCGCTGCCTTGCTGCAGCATGCCCTGTGCCAGGTCGGTCAGTTGGCTGCGGCGCTGCTGCTCTGCCTCGCGACTTTGGCGGTAGTGCTCGAAGGATTCGCGGTAGCTGTCGAGCGCCCTTAGCGCTTCGTCCAGGGAGGCCTGCTGCAGGGCTGCCAGTTGCGTGCGCAGTTGCTGCGCCGCCTCGGTCATGGTCACGAAACGTGCCTGCCAGAGGTCGGCATCGGCGTTGTCAGCGCTGCGGATGAACTGCCCCTCAGCCAGGCGCAGTAGCAACAGCATATGGCTCAGGCGGGCTGCCGCCTCGGCCTGGTCGAGACCGTTCTGTGCGCCGCTTTCGCCGTCGAGCAGTTGGTCGCGGATCAGGTTGAACTGGTCCTGAGTGACCATCTCGAACTGGATCAGCGCCTCATCGGCGCGTATCGCCATCCCGGTCTGCGCCGTGCCGGCTTGAGACTGGGTGGCACGCAATTGGGTGAATTGCTGCAGGTAGGCGTCGTTGCCTCGTTGCAGTTGTTGGAATTGCTCGGTATCGCTGGCGATGTCCGTCAGGTCCGCAGCGATACGTGCGTGCTGCTCGGTGATCGCCACCTCATGGCCAGCCAGCGGCGCCAGCAGGTAGTCCTTTTCCAGCAGACGCAGCTGCAGGATCTGTTGCTTGAGGTCCGCGACCTGCAGCGATTGCCCGGCATGCCCGAGAATCTCGCTGGCGGTGCGCCAGCCACCCAGAGCCACTGCCAGGGTCAGCAGCACGACCAGCGAGAAACCCAGCAGGAGTTTGTGGCCGACCTTGAGGTCGGCACTGCGTTCGATAATCCAGCGCATGGTGGTACTTCCTCGAACAGGTGCACATCAAAAAAAAGCCCGTCACGAGGACGGGCTGAACGTGCCGTAACACTAGGAGTCACTTGTGCAGAGATGCAGCGTGATGCTTACAGGAGCGAAAGCGGGTAGTTGATGATCAGGCGGTTCTCGTGGATGTCCTGAGCAGTGCCATCACGGCGTACGTCAGAGTTGCGCCAGCGGATGCTCAGATTCTTGAGGTTGCCTTCCTGGATGGTGTAGGCCAGCTCGGATTCACGGCCCCATTCCTCTGCATCGTCACGGCCACCGAGGCGCGCATTGGAGCCGCTGACATAGCGGTTCATTAGGGTCAAGCCCGGAATGCCGAGGCCGGCGAAGTTGTAGTCGTGGCGGATCTGCCAGGAGCGTTCTTCCGGGTTGTCATAGCTGTTGGTGAAGCCGTCGTTGACCAGCGTGCCGCCGCTGGCGCCGTCGATACGCATGAACTTGGTATCGCCGCTCAGGCGCTGGTAGGCCACCATGAAGCTGTTGTTGCCAGTCTTGGCGGTCAGCGCGCCTTGGTAGACCTTGTTGTCCAGCTTGCCGGCCTTGGCCGCGCCTTCTTCCTTACCGGTGACATAGCCCAGGTTGGCGCCCAGCACCCAGTCGCCGACCGGTTGGCTGTGGGTCAGTTGCACGTAGCTCTGCTTGTAGACGTCTTCCAGGCGTGCGTGCCAGACGCCAACCATGGTGTTGTTGCCGTTGAAGCGGTACTCACCACCACCGAAGTTGAAGTCATCGCCTGCTACGCCGTTGAACGACATGTCTTCGCGACTGGCATCGTTACGCTGGCTGTTCTTCCAGAACTGGCCGCCGTACACAGTCAGACCGTCGATCTCGTTGGACGTCAGCTGTGCGCCCTGGAAGGTTTGTGGCAGCGAGCGACCGTCGTCTGCACGCAGGATCGGCAGTACGGCGAACCACTCCCCGACCTTCAGTTCGGTCTTGGAAATCTTGGCTTTCGCCGCTACGGCGGTACGTCCGAACTGGTCAGCAGCCTGGCCGTCGTCGTGAATAGGCATCAGTTGGGTGTTGGCAGCGCCGCGGTTGCCGTCCAGCTTGATGCTGTAAAGACCGAGCACATCCAGGCCGAAACCGACGGTGCCTTCGGTGAAGCCGGAACGGGCATCGAGAATGAAGCTCTGAGTCCAGCCTTCGGCCTGGCCCTGACGCTCGCGATTAGTTGCCGGGCCGATCATCGGATCGGTGCCGTTCAGGTAGTTGCGGTTGAAGTAGTAATTGCGCAGGCCGAGGGTGACCTTGGCGTCTTCGACGAAGCCGGCGGCCTGGACTCCGACCGAGAGGCTGGAGGCCATGATGGCAACGGCAATTGCACTTGGAGCGAGGTACAGAGCTTTTTTCATTGTTATCGTTTCCTTTTTCAAGGTTGAAAGCTCCCCTCCGCAGCGGCGGATACGCTTCTACATCGGGAAGAGTGGTGGCAGTTATTCGGGGTTCAGCGACGTTCGCCTGAGTGCATTACGGATCCTCTGTCAGCTCAGCCAGCGCACGAGGCACAGGGTGATCGATGGGAAGAGCACGAGGATGACCACGCGCACGATGTCTGAAATCAGGAACGGCACGATGCCCCTGAAGGCGTCACGCATGGGGATGTCACGCGCCATGCCGGCAATCACGTACACGTTCATGCCCAGAGGCGGGGTAACCATGCCGATCTCCACCACCATCAGGGCCAGAATGCCGAACCAGATGGCCTTCTCGGTCTGGTCCAGACCATAGAAGTCCAGCCCCATGATCACCGGGAAGAAAATCGGGATGGTCAGCAGGATCATCGACATGGTGTCCATCACGCAGCCGAGGATCAGGTACAGGATGAGTATCCCGGCTAGCACCAGGAAGGGCGGCAGACCTGCACCGCTGATCGCTTCGGCGATGAAGTTGGGCAACTGCGAGATGGCCAGGAAAGCGTTCATCACATCGGCGCCCAGCAGGATCATGAAGATCATCGCGGTGGTGATGCCGGTACCCAGTAGCACTTCCTTGAGTTCGGCCAGGCGCATCTTGCCCAGCGTGAATGCGAAGAAACCGGTGCCCACGGTGCCGATGGCTGCTGCCTCGGTAGGGGTGAACCAACCGCCGTAGATGCCACCGAGTACGATCAGGAAAATCAGCAGTACCGGCCAGACACCCCGCTGCGCCTGCAGCCGCTGTTTCCAGCTCGAACGCTCCTGCGCTGGCCCGGAGTCCGGGAAGAGGCGCACATAGATGGCGATGGCGATCATGTAGCCGATGACGGCGAGAATGCCTGGTACAAAGGCGGCCATGAACAGCGTGGAGATGTTCTGCTGGGCGAGGATGGCGTAGATCACCAGCACCACCGAGGGCGGGATGAGAATGCCCAGGGTGCCGCCGGCCGCCAGGCAACCGACTGCCAGCGAGTTGGAATACTTGTAGCGCCGCAGCTCTGGCAGGGCCACCTGACCCATGGTCGCCGCAGTCGCCACCGATGAGCCACAGACCGCACCGAAGGCAGCGCAGGAGCCGATAGCGGAGATCGCCAGACCACCGCGCCAGTGCCCGACCATGGCGGCTGCGGCACGGAACAGGCCGGTAGCCAGGCCGCCACGCGAGGCGAACTGCCCCATCAGCAGAAACAGCGGGATCACCGACAGGTCGTACACGGTGTAACGCGCGTAGGCCAATGTCTTCAGGTAATTGAGCAGCGGGTCCCAGCCACTGATCGAGACGTAACCGGCGATACCGGTCAGCAGCATGGCGATGGCGATCGGAATGCGGATGGCCAGCAGAACCAGGAGGAAGGCGAGGAAGAGTCCGCCCAATGCGACGCTGCTCATTGCTGGCCTCCCTCACCGCGCTGGTCGAGCCAGGCGGTGTACAGGGAAACGACGGCCAGCAGGGCGAAAGACGGGGCGAAGGGGGTCATCGACCACCACATCGGGATGCCCATGATGATCGACTCTTCACCGTTGCGATAAGTGTCCAGCGTACCGATTACCGAGCGCCAGGCCAGCAGTGCCGCGCAGGCGGCCATCAGCAGACAGCCGAGCGTGTCGAGATAACGACGGGTGGTAGCCGAGGCGCGCAAGGTGAAGGCATCGACGATGACATTGTTACGACGCAGCTGACACAGCGGCAGGAAGCTCACCACGGCTATGCCACAGCCCATCTGCACCAGTTCGACATCGCCGAGCAGTGGTGCGTCGAACAGGCTGCGCATGGTGATGCTGTAGGCCGACAGCAGAGTTATGGCGACTAGCACCAGGCCACCAGCCAGGGCCAACCAGCGTGCCAGTGTGTCGAGCAACTGGCCGAGTGGGCGCGTGCGCTGGGGCTGCCCAGGCAAGGCAGGGTTTTCGATCATGAGACGACTCCGCAAGGCCGGCATGTGAGATGCCGGCCAGCACAACGAGGGTTGGCGATCAGTTCGGCAGCTTGGCGTTGTAGCTCTCGATCAGGTCACGCACTTCTTGCAACAGTGCGGCGCCGTTCTCGTTGCCTTTGCTCTCGACTTCCTTGATCCAGTCGTTGTCCAGCTTGCGGCCGATGGCCATCCACTTGGCCTGCTCTTCTGCAGGCAGCACGTAGATCTCGTTGCCACGCGCCTCGGCCAGCTTGTGCCCGGTCTCGATCACGTTGGTGTCCCAGATATGGCCGGCCTGACGCGAAATTTCGCGGCCGCTGTTGTCGTCGATGATCTTGCGCAAATCATCGGGCAGGCTGGCGTACTTGGCCGGGTTCATCGCCAGTACCAGGGCGGTGTGCATCAATGCCGGCTGACCCGGGGCCATTTCGGTGTGGTACTTGACCAGTTCCTGCAGTTTGAGCGCCGGGACCACGTCCCAAGGCAGCACGGCGCCGTCGACCACCCCCTTGGACAGTGCTTCTGGAACCTGCGGTACCGGCATGGCCACCGGGGTGGCGCCGAGCATGGAGATCAGCTTGGTGGAAATACGGTTGGCCGAGCGCAGTTTCAGACCACGGAAGTCGGCCAGGCTGCGCACCGGCTTTTTCGCCGTGTGCAGCAGTGCACCATCGGTCAGGTGAGTCGCGAGCAGATGCACGTCGGCGAACTCCTTCTGCCCGTGAGCTTCGAGGAAATCCCACATGGCCTGGCTGCTGGCTTCGGAGGAGCGGCTCATGAACGGCATTTCGAATGCCGATGCCAGCGGGAAGCGGCCACTGGTGTAGCCAGGCAGGGTCCAGACGATGTCGGCGACGCCGTCACGCGCCTGGTCGATCAATTGCGGCGGAGTGCCGCCCAATTGCATGGACGGGTAGAACTGAAACTGGATCCGACCATTGGATTCGGCCGTGATCTTCTCGGCCCAGGGCTTGAGAAAATCGGCTTGGGTCACCGAGTGAGCCGGCAGAAAGTGGTGAACCTTGAGGGTGACCTCGGCCTCGTCGGCGTTGGCCCAGGTCATGACGCTGGTGGCAAGCAGCGTCAGCAAAGCCTTGGAAAGCTTGTGCATCGCAAATGTCCTTTCTTATTCATTGTTAGTAGGCGACTCAGGTACAGCCAAACTCGGCTGCAATACTGCTGCCGCTAGGATTCGCTGTTCGCATGGTGCGAGTTAGCGAGGGGCTATTCAATTCGATTAACGACTTAGTGTGCGATAAACGAACGAATTGCGTGTGCCCAGAGCCTCCTTGGAAGGCCTCGGGCGAATATCGCTCATCACTCCTGTTCGATGGGCTCGTAGGGCAGGCCGACGTAGTTCTCGGCGATGGTTCTGCGGCCGGCTTCGGAACTGACGAAGTAGTCCAGTTCGGTCTCCTGCATGCGGCGGCTGAAGGCATCGGTATCGGGGAAACGGTGCAGCATCGAGGTCATCCACCAGGAGAAACGCTCGGCTTTCCAGATACGCCTCAGGCAGATCGCCGAGTAGCGTTCGAGCAAATCGGTGCGGCCTTCTCGGTAGACCTTGAGCAAAATGCGATAGAGGGTGCTGACGTCGCTCGCCGCAAGATTGAGCCCCTTGGCACCGGTTGGCGGCACGATGTGCGCGGCATCGCCGAGCAGAAACAAGCGGCCATACTGCATCGGTTCGACGACGAAGCTGCGCAGTGGCGCGATGCTCTTCTCGATAGAAGGACCGGTGATCAGCTGACTGGCAATCTGGTCTGGCAGGCGACGCTTGAGTTCGTCCCAGAAGCGCTCGTCGGACCAGTCCTCGACCTTCTCTTCGGCGGCGACCTGCACGTAATAGCGAGTGCGTGTCGGTGAACGCATGCTGCACAGGGCGAAGCCGCGCTCATGGTTGGCGTAGATCAGCTCTTCATGCACCGGGGGCGTGTCGGCCAGAATGCCCAGCCAGCCGAACGGGTACACCCGCTCGAATTCCTTGAGCACACCAGCTGGTATGGATTGCCGCGATACGCCATGGAAGCCGTCGCAGCCTGCGATGTAATCGCACTCCAGGCGCTGAGAGCGGCCTTCGTGCTCAAAGGTCAGGTAAGGGCGTTCGCCCTTGAGTTCGTGCAGTTGCACCTGGCTGGTGTTGTACAGGGTGATTGCGCCACTGGCTTGGCGAGCCTCCATAAGGTCGCGGGTGACTTCGGTCTGGCCGTAGACCATCACGCCTTTGCCACCGGTCAGGGCTTTGAGATCGATGCGTTCGCAGCGACCATCGAAGGCCAGCTGGAAGCCGTCGTGCGGCAGGCCTTCGCGATCCATGCGTGCGGCAACGTCGGCTTCGCGCAATAGATCGACCATGCCCTGCTCGAGTACGCCAGCGCGGATACGGCCGAGTACATAGTCCGGGCTCTGGCGTTCGAGAATGATGTTGTCGATGCCGGCGTTGTGCAGCAGTTGGCCGAGAAGCAGGCCGGAAGGGCCTGCGCCGATGATGGCGACCTGAGTGTTCATTATTGTTCTCCAGTAGGTCATCGGCTTTACGCCGATGACAGGCTCAGGTCTGTATTTTTTGTGGATGCACCTTGGGTTAGAAGGCAATATCGGAAAATATTCTTGGACTTTTCGATGATTTAAGCGCCGCCATGACCGCTTCGAAAGCTTCCCCGGTACCGGTATTCAAACTGTACGGTGAGACGGCTGCATGGCCGACACCTGACCTCATTCACTGCGAATCGATTCCCGAGCGCAGCCAACTGCACGGCTGGGAGATCAAACCGCATCGCCATGGCGATCTGCTGCAGTTGCTCTATGTGCAGGCGGGTGAAGCGGAGCTGGAAATCGAAGGGCAAGTACGCCAGGTAGACCGCGCTTCGTTGCAGGTCGTACCGGCGCTGTGCGTCCACGGTTTTCGCTTTTCCTGCGATGTTCAAGGCTACGTACTGAGCCTGGCGCAGCCGTTGGGTCTGCAGTGGTTGCAGGCGCCGGTGTGCTTTGAGGTGGACGAGCAACGGCGTTATCTGGATGCGCTGTTCGAGTCGATCAGTCAGGAGTACGGCCGCCTGCAACCTGCGCGAGAACTGATGCTGCAGTCGCTGATCAGCGTCCTGCTGGTTGCTGTCGCGCGACGCCAGCTGGCACGAAGCGAGGCGCAGGAACCGGCGCATGGGCGAGGGCGTGAGCATGTGCAGGCTTTCGTGCAATTGCTCGAAACGCACTTTCGCGAGCATCTGCCCATCGAGCATTACGCGTCGCGTCTGGGCATCAGCACTGCGCATCTGAATGCCTTATGCCGGCGATTGGCCGGACAGTCCGCGCTGCAGCTGATCAATCAGCGTCTGCTGCTCGAGGCCAAGCGTTGTCTGGTGTACACCACCATGACCGTAAGCCAGGTCTCGGACAGTCTGGGCTTTTCCGAACCGGGCTATTTTTCGCGCTTTTTCAAAAGAGGCACCGGGCTGGCGCCGAAGGTATTTCGCCTGCATCGCTGAGTAGCGATGCAGGCGAAAGGAAGGCGGGCGCCTAAGGCACCCGTAGGCGGGAATCAGGGCTTGGCGATGCCAACCGAGTCCGGGGAAATCTCGATGGCCTTGGCTTTGTACATCGACCATGTGGTGACCGACTGCCAGCGCTTGAGGAACTCTTCGGCTTCTGCGCCGCTGAGGTTCAGGCTCTGTGCACCGAAGTTCTTCAGGAAGCCCTGGAACTCGGGGTTGGCCACGGCCTTGGCGTAAGCATCGACCAGCTTCTGCTTGACGTCATCCGGAGTGTCCTTGTGCACGAAGGCGCCCCAGAACGGACCCCAAGGCAGGTATTCGGCGATGGCCGGCAGGGACTTGGTGATCGGCTCCACGCCCGGCAGTTCCGGGGTTTCCTCGGTGGCGAACACGGCCAGGGCCTTGAGCTTGCCGCTGCGTACCAGCTCGCGCGCGGCGGCCAGGCTCAGCGGCATGAAGTCGATGTGCTTGCCCATCAGTGCAGTGATACCGGGGCCGTCGCCACCGAAGGTCACTTCACGCACTTTCAGCTCGTCCACTGCGTTGATCATCGCGCTGACGGTGCTCGGCAGGCCGCCGGCACCGGTGGAGCCCATGCGCAGGGTGTCCGGGTTGGCCTTGGCGGCAGCCATCAGCTCGGCCATGTTGTTGAATGGCGCGTCGGCGTTGGCGGCGATCACCACCACGTTCTGGCCGATGATATTGACCGGGTAGAAGTCGGCGTAATCGAAGTCGGCGAGTTTCAGCACTTTATAGAGCTGCGGGTTCTCGGCGCCGAGCAGGATGGTGTAGCCGTTCGGACGTTGCTGCATGACGTGAGTGCTGCCGATGACGGCGGTGCCACCCGGACGGTTGTTGAGGATGAACTTGCCGCCCAGCTCTTTCTCCACGTACGGAGTCAGGCTGCGCATGACGTTGTCGGTGGCGCCGCCTGCACCCCAGGGAATGACCGCCTGGATGCTGCGCTCGGGGTATTCGGCGTGGGCTGGCAGAGCCATGGTGAGGGCGCTGAGTCCGAGAGCGGCGCCAGTCAGTAACGATTTGAACATGTGGAGACTCTCCATCGGTTGTTGTTGTGAGCCCCTGTAGGCCGGGGCACGCCTGGTGAATCGGGTATCAGCCGCGGGTCGAAGCCGGGCTGAACTTGCTCTTGAGTTTCTTCAGTAGCGGGGTGTTGCCCAGCAGGATCAGCACTACCGCGCTGGTCAGGATCAGCGACAGCGGGCTGGTGACCAGACCCTGCAGCAGTTCGCCTGGGTGATCGCCGGCCGAGGACATGGCCTGGCGGTACGAGGTGTCCATCAGCGGGCCGAGGATGGCGCCGAGGATGATCGGGCCCATCTGGAAGCCGAAGATCTTCAGCAGATAACCGAGCACACCGAAGCCGAGCATCCAGTACACCTCGGTCATGCTGCTGTTGATCGAGTAGGTACCGACTACGCAGAGCACCAGGATCAGCGGAATCAGCACGGCCTTGGGCATCTCGACGAACTTGGCGAACAGCTTGATGCCCATCAGGCCGAAGATCATCAGAAACACGTTGGCCAGCAGCAGGTTGCCGACGGTGAAGTAGAAAATGTGCGGGTTCTCTACCATCAGCATCGGGCCGGGGTTAAGGCCATGCACCACCAGGGCGCCGATGATCACCGCGGTGACCGCGTCGCCCGGCATGCCCAGGGTCAGCATCGGCACGTAGGCGCCACCGACCGCTGCACTGTTGGCGGTTTCCGGGGCTACCAGGCCTTCGTAGGCACCCTTGCCGAATGGTTTGGACGGATTTTTCACGGTGCGCTTGGCATGGTCGTAGGCCATCAGCGCAGCGATGTCGCCACCCACGCCCGGCAACACGCCGACCACCACGCCGATGATCGAGGTGCGGATCGACAGCGGCAGGAATTTCAGGACCATGGCGAAGGACGGCAGGATCTTGTCGACCTTCTGCCGAATCACGGGGCTATCCAGGTTATGCAATTGATAGAAGGCCTCGGCGACGCCGAACAGGCCGATCATCAGCACCACGTAGTGGATGCCGCCCATCAGTTCGACCTGGCCGAGGGTGAAGCGCCCTTCGGCGGTGACCGGGTCCATGCCTACCAGACCGATGATCGCACCCAGTGCTGCAGCGAAGATGCCCTTGGCCAGTGAGCCTTCGGATAGGCTGCCGACCAGCAGCAGGCCGATGGTCGCCACCAGAAAGTAGTCGCGCGGAGCGAACCGCAGAGCCAGATCGCCGATCAGCGGTGCGGCACTGGCAAGCATGATGGTGCCGACGATGCCGCCGACCACCGACATTACGGTGCTCAGGCCAATGGCGCGGCCGGCTTCGCCCTGTTGTGCCAGTGGGTAGCCGTCGAAGGCCGTGGCCACTGAGGAGGGCGCGCCGGGGATGTTCAGCAGGATGGCGCTGCGCGAGCCACCGTAAACGCCGCCAATGAAGATGCCGACGATCAGCGCCAGGGCGTCGTTGACGTCCCAGGAGAAGGTGAAGGACACCAGGATGGACACTGCCATGGTCACCGACAGGCCTGGGATGGCGCCGATATAAATGCCGGCAAAGGTGCCCAGCGCAGTCAGCATCAGCAGCTGCGGATCACTCCAGGCCATCAGCAGGTAGGAAAAGGTATCGCTCATCTCGGGTGCCTCGTTATGGCAGGTAAACGCTGAAGGCCAGGCTGAACAGCAGATAGATCAGCACCAGCAACACAGCTGCGATCAGGATGGCGTTGAGAACGCGGCCATTGCGCAGGTAGACGATCGACAGCACCAGAAAAAGGAAGGTGCTGACGTAGAAACTGACCCACTGAATAGCCGCCAGGTACGTCACGGCCAGCAGGCCAAAGATCAGCACAGCTTTGGGGAAATGCTGGCGACGAAACTGTTGGAAGGCATCGAGCCAGCCACTGCAGTCGGGGCGTGCCTTGCCAACCAGTTCGAAGGCAATCTTTACCGCCGACAGGATCATCACCAGCGCCACGCCGATAGGAAAGGCGCCTGGAGAGTTGGCCGAGGAGAAGCCGGAAATCTGGTAGGCCAGGTAGAAGATCACCAGGCTGAACACCAGCAGCAGGGCGCAGAACGTACGCTCGCCGACCAGCATCTTGTCTGTCTTGTTCATGCTATCGCTCCGACAGAATGGGGGAGGGTAAGGGGCTGAGTCAGGCTTTGCGCGCTGGCAGCAGTCTGGCAAGCAGCGAGCTGATCAGGCGCGGCCGGAAGCTCCTGTGCATGTCATGACAGGCAGGTGCGAGGACGGGCATGGCTAGCGTCGATAGGGATGACCAGTCGTCGAGCAACGAGCTGGTGGCCGGGCAAGGAGTGGCCCTGGCTGTGGCATGGGAGGCCGGGGCACGCAGGTGCATAGGCTGTGACATGACAATTGACCTTCTTATATTTATTGGCTGCTGAAACATTCGAAGCGTGATGCACCAGGCAGAAGATCGCTTCGTTTTCAGGCGTGGTAGGAATAGTGAGCCGACCAGGCTGGCCATTTCAATTCGCTAAACGGGGTTCTGTTCGATAACCGAACAAGAACGAACCAGTTAGTACATTACGCGTCGCGTCGGCAGTATCGCGCGTCCGCGTCCCTGCATCCAGAGGCAGGCGTGCGTCTGGCTCGCATCGGCGGGCGCTTGTCTCTTAGAATCGGCGCAAATTTTCCAGGACTCTCTCATGGCCGGCAGTCAGATCGAACGCGCGCTCAGCCTTCTCGAAAGCCTCACTCGCGACGCCCGTGGCGTGCAGATGCAGGCGCTGGCCGATGAGCTGGATATTCCCAAGAGCGCCACGCATCGCATGCTCGCCGAGCTGATTCGCCTGGGTTACGTACGCCAGGATGCGCTCACCAGTCGCTATCGGCTTTCCACCAAACTGGTGGCGCTGGGCTTTCGCTATCTAACCAACAGCGGCGCTGATGTGGTGCAGCCGATTCTCGATGGCCTGGCCGAAACCAGCGGCGAGCTGGTCCGTCTTGGCGTGATCGAGGGCGAGCGCCAGACCTGGATTGCCAAGAGCCAGGGCGCCCGTTCCGGCCTGCGCTACGACCCTGACATGGGGCGTGACGCGCCGCTGTTCTACACCGCATCCGGGCACGCCTGGCTGGCCAGCATGAACGATGCAGAAGCGTTGGCGTTGGTGGCGCGGCAGGGTATCGCCGACCTTGCCGACGTCGGCCCCAACGCGCCACGCAACGAACAGGAGTTGCTGCAGCGCCTGACCCTGGCGCGTCAGCAGGGCTATGCCTGGGTCATGGAAAGTTCGTCGATCGGCACCGCAGCGCTGGCTGCCGTGGTGCGTGACCCGCGTGATGGTCGGGTGATCGGTGTGCTCAGCATCGCCGGCCCCAGCGCACGCTTGCCGCTTGCGCGCATGCACGAGTTGGCGACAGATCTGCTGGCTGCTGCCGAAGAGTTGTCCGCTGCCAGCCCTGCCTCCGAGTTGTTCGCCTGATCGGCTAGAAGCGACACGCCCACGGCCGCGTCATTGTAGGAGCGGCTTCAGCCGCGAAGCACGGTGATTGGCTGCTGAAGCCGCTGCTACGGCCTGTCGAATCCGATTCCTTTGCCGGTTTCGGTGCGCACGGCACACCCTACGACGTTTCCGTACCGCGCAAAGCTCCTCTGTATTTTCGTCTTGCGTAAATTTTGGAACTGAGTTCTAAATATTAAAAAGGTCTGCGCCTGATGCATGGGGTGCACCTGCGTGAGAACGACAACAAGAGGATCGCCGCGTGACTTCCCCTTTGCGTATTGCCCTGATCGGCGCCGGTGTCATGGGCCGTCAGCATCACCAGCACCTGCAGGCTCTGGCCGAGGCGCAGCTGTGCGCCATCGCCGACCCAGGCCCGCAAGTGGCTGACTTCGCGGCTGAATGCGGCGTGCCGTATTTCGCCGATCACTTGCAGATGCTGGAGCAGGCGCGGCCCGAGGCGGTGATCGTCGCCAACCCCAACGCACTTCACGTCAGCACGGCGCTCGATTGCATCGCCGCTGGCGTACCGGTCCTCCTGGAGAAACCGGTGGGCGTGCATCTGGACGAGGTGCGTGAGCTGGTCGCTGCCAGCGAGCGTTCCGGTGTGCCGGTACTGGTTGGCCATCATCGTCGACACAATCCATTGATCGCCCGCGCCCGCGAGCTGATCGAGCAGGGCAGTCTCGGTCGACTGACCACGGTGACCGCGTTGTGGCAGGTGCAAAAGCCCGACAGCTACTACGACATAGCCTGGCGCCGTGAAGCCGCGGCCGGGATGCTGCTGACCAATCTGATTCATGACCTCGACCTGCTGCGCCATCTGTGTGGTGAAGTGCGCCAGGTGCAAGCCATCACCAGCAATGGCGTGCGCGGCTTCACCAACGAGGACAGCGCGGCGGTGCTGCTGCAGTTCGAAGGCGGCGCGCTGGGCAGCCTGACTGGCTCCGACGCCGTTGCCGCGCCCTGGAGCTGGGAGCTGGATTCCGGCGAGAACCCGGTCTACCCGCGCCAGGCCGACCAGCCCTGCTACCTGCTCGCCGGTACGCGGGGCGCCCTGAGCATTCCGCAGCTCAAGCGCTGGCACTACGCCGAAGATGGTGCCGGCTGGCATCAGCCGTTGTTGCAGGTGCAGGAAGGCTTCGATGCCGGCGAAGCCTTGCGCCGTCAGTTGCTGCATTTCATCGCAGTTGCCCGAGGCCAGGCTCAGCCGCTTATCAGCGCCGCCGATGCCGGTCGTACCTTGGCGCTGGTCGAGGCCATCCGCCAGGCGGCGGAGAGCGGACAGGCCTGTAACCCTGAAATCATCTGAGAGGGCGCCTACAAATTGCTGCGCTCGGTCATGCTGCGTTGAAAACAGTCTCAAAATGCTCATGTACTACTCGTACACTCCGCTTTTTCGACTGCTTTCGCCTTGCTTGACCTTCGCTCGCTGCTTTGTAAACACCCTCTAAACACGAGAGTCATCATGAGCGAACGTATTCTGTCCCTGGCTGCCCTCACCGTCCTCGAAGTTTCACCGCCGGAAATGGTCGATATCGCCGCGCGCACTGGCTACAGCCATGTAGGCCTGCGCCTGGTGCCGGCCACGGCCGAGGAGCATCACTTCCCGTTGATGGCTGACGCCGGATTACGCGCGCAGACGCTCAAGCGCCTGCGCGATACCGGGATCAAGGTTGCGGATATCGAGATTCTGCGTCTGAAGCCAGATACCCGAGTCAGCGACTTCGAGGCCATCTTCGACGTGGGCGCCGAGTTTGGCGCTACAGAGGTGCTGATCGCTGGCAACGACCCGGACGAAGCGCGTCTGACCGACAATTTCGCCGCCGTCTGTGACCTGGCCGCGCCATTTGGTTTGTTCCCGCATTTGGAGTTCATGCCCTGGACCAACGCGCGTGACCTGACCCAGGCCAAGCGTATCGTCGATGCGGCCAACCGGCCCAACGGCTGCATTCTGGTCGATGCCTTTCACTTCGACCGCTCGGGCTCGAGCCTGGCGGACCTGGCGCAGGTACCGGCCGCACGCATGCGTTACGCGCAACTGTGCGACGTCAACGGCCCGCGCCCGGACGACATGGACGAGATCTTGCGCCAGGCGCGCAACGAACGGCGTTTCCCCGGTGATGGCGACAGCGACTTGCTCGGTCTGCTGCGTGCGCTGCCGCCGAGTATTGCCCTGAGCCTGGAAATACCCACGCGTCAGCTGCTCGAACAGGGCGTCAGCGCCCTGGAACGGGCGCAAATGGCCATGCACAAGACCCTGCGCCTGCTGGAGCGCTTGTAGCGCCTTGATGCCGTCCGTCACCCGCGGGTCGAATACTGTCACGCGGGTCATAGGCGGCAGGATAGGGCGGTCTGTATAGTTAGCTACCTATCTATGGTTGCGCGGCTTGCCGCATCCCGAGTACCCCATGAGCTCCAAACCGCTATCCGGCGTCAATCATCCACTCAAGGGCATTGCGCTGATGGTGCTGGCGACCTTTCTGTTCGCCAGTCACGATGCGATTTCCAAGTACCTGTCCGGCTTCTATCCGATCGTCCTGATCGTCTGGGCGCGCTACGTCGTGCATACCCTATTGATGGCCGGCATCTTCCTGCCACAGTCAGGCTTGCGCGTTCTGCGCACCAAGCGTCCGGGTTTGCAGGTATTGCGGGCGCTCAGCCTGCTTAGCGTCAGCCTGCTGTTCACCACGGGCCTGATGTTCATGCCGTTGGCTGAAGCAACGTCGGTGATCTTCCTCGCGCCTTTGCTGGTGACTGCCCTGTCGGTGCCGCTGCTGGGCGAGAAGGTCAGCCGCGGGCAGTGGGTCGCGGTGATCGTTGGCTTTGTCGGCGTGATGATCATCGTCCATCCCGGTGGCGATCTGTTCACCCCGGCGGTGTTGTTACCGCTGAGCGCGGCACTGTGCTTCAGTCTCTATCAGATACTGACTCGGCGCCTGAGTACCGTGGACAGCGCCACCACCAGCAACTTCTTCGCCGGGCTGGTCAACACCCTGGTGATGAGCATGCTGGTGCCGTTCTTCTGGCATATACCCAGCGTCACGCATGGGCTGATGATGCTGGCGTTGGGGGGCTGTGGCATGGCCGCACACTTGCTGCTGACGCATTCCTTCCGTTACGCGGCGCCGGCGATGCTGGCGCCGTTCGGCTATGGGCAGATCATCTTCGCCGGGCTGCTGGGTTTGTTGGTGTTCCAGCATCAGCCGGACAGCACCGCGTTGGTCGGTATTCTCATCATCTGCCTCAGTGGTCTGGCGGCGGCCTGGCAGAATGGGCGAGGGCGTCAAAAAACATAGTTGTTCGATAATCGAACGGAAAACTAACCAGTTCGTTCATTTTGAATTGCCGATATTCCTGCCCCTGCCAATAATCCAGGCTACGAACAATCCATGAGCGCCGACCAACCGGCCGAGTGAGGGCTCATGAGCGCGTCTTGCCTCCCTCACTTTGCCCGCCACGGCGCCGCCTTAGCCCGGAGCCGTCTATGCAGCGTTCAATTGCCACCGTTTCCCTCAGCGGTACCCTGCCAGAGAAACTCGAAGCCATCGCCGCGGCCGGTTTCGACGGTGTGGAAATCTTCGAGAACGACCTCCTCTATTACGACGGCAGCCCTACCGAGATTCGCAAGCGCTGCGCCGACCTTGGCATCGCCATTACCCTGTTCCAGCCATTTCGCGACTTCGAAGGCTGCCGCCGTGATCGTCTGCAGCGCAACATCGATCGTGCCGAGCGCAAGTTCGATCTGATGCAGGAACTGGGCACCGACCTGGTGCTGGTGTGCAGTAACGTCGCCGCCGATTCGCTTGGCGACGAAGAAATCCTTGTCGATGACCTGCGTCTGCTGGGCGAGCGCGCCGGTGCACGCGGCCTGCGTATCGGCTATGAAGCGCTGGCCTGGGGGCGTCACGTAAACACCTATCAGCAAGTGTGGAACCTGGTGCGCCAGGCCGACCACTCGGCCGTCGGAATGATCCTCGACAGCTTCCATACCCTGTCGCTCAAGGGCGATCCGAGCGCCATCGCCGAGATTCCCGGGGACAAGATCTTCTTCGTGCAAATGGCTGACGCGCCGATCCTGGCGATGGACGTGTTGGAATGGAGCCGCCATTTCCGCTGCTTCCCGGGCCAGGGTGAGTTCGATCTGGCGGGCTTTCTCGCGCCGATCCTGCGCACTGGTTATCGCGGCCCGCTGTCCTTGGAGATCTTCAACGATGGCTTCCGCGCCGCACCGCCGCGGCAGAACGCGGCCGATGGCCTGCGCTCATTGCTCTACCTCGAGGAAAAGACCCACAAGCGTCTCGAGAAAGAGGGGCATCAGATCGAGCCGGGCGTACTGTTCACTCCGCCGGCGGCCCATCCCTACGCTGGCATCGAGTTCCTCGAGTTCGCCGTCGATGAGGCGGTGGGTGCACGCCTGGCCGGTTGGCTGGAGCGTCTGGGCTTCGCTCACGCTGGTCAGCACCGCTCCAAGGATGTCAGCCTGCTGCGTCAGGGCGATATCAACATCGTGCTCAACGCCGAGCCTTATTCTTTCGCGCACAACTTCTTCGCGTCCCATGGCCCTTCATTGTGCGCCACGGCATTGCGGGTCAAAGATGGTACCGATGCGCTGCAGCGTGCCTGCGATTATCGCGGCCAGCCCTATCGTGGCCTAGTCGGCCCGAACGAGCGCGAGGTGCCGGCCGTACGCGCTCCGGATGGCAGCCTGATTTATCTGGTGGAGCAGGCTGGTGAAGGCCAGACCATCTATGACACCGACTTCAGCCTGAACCCGGCCGCCATGGCCACGGGCAGCCTGCAACGTATCGACCACATGGCCCTGGCATTGCCGGCCGATTCGCTGGACAGCTGGGTGCTGTTCTACAAGAGCCTGCTGGACTTCGAGGCGGACGACGAAGTGGTCCTGCCCGACCCCTACGGCCTGGTGAAAAGCCGCGCGATTCGCAGTCGCTGCAGCTCGATTCGCCTGCCGCTGAACATCTCGGAGAACCGCAACACGGCCATTGCCCATGCGCTGTCCAGCTACCAGGGCTCCGGTGTGCACCACATCGCGTTCTCCTGCGAGGACATCTTCGCTGAGGTGGCGCGGGCCAAGGAAGCGGGTGTGCCGCTGCTGGAAATCCCGCTGAACTACTATGACGACCTGGCCGCGCGCTTCGATTTCGATGACGAATTCCTGAGCGAGCTGGCTTACTACAACGTGCTCTATGATCGTGATGCTCAGGGCGGCGAGCTGTTTCATGTCTACACCGAGCCGTTCGAGGAGCGCTTCTTCTTCGAGATCATTCAGCGCAAGGGCGGTTATGTAGGTTATGGCGCGGCCAACGTCGCGGTACGCCTGGCGGCCATGGCCAAGACGCGCAGCGGTGCGGTGAAGAAACCGAGGCTTTGATTCTGGTCTGACGGTGACCCTTAGGGGCGCCGCTGCCCAGCGTCTGTGCGGCCTGCCATAATCCGTACACCAATACCTATAAAAAAGACCATTGCCGTATGACAGAAGCCGTTGCCAACCTGACCCCGCCACCGACCGAGGTGGTGCGCAAGGTACGTAAGAACAACCCTGAGAAAACCCGTGAGAGCATCCTCCAGGCTGCCATCACGGAGTTCGTCCAGCAGGGGCTATCCGGGGCGCGGGTGGATGCCATCGCCGAGCGCACCGCCACTTCCAAGCGGATGATCTACTACTACTTCGGCAGCAAGGAGCAGCTCTACCTCGAGGTGCTGGTCAAACTCTACGGCGACATCCGCGGTACCGAGAGCCGCCTCGACCTGGCGTCCCTGCCACCGGTCCTGGCGATTCGTCGGCTGGTGGAATTCACCTTCGATCACCATGACCGCAACGTCGACTTCGTGCGCATCGTCAGCATCGAGAACATCCACTACGGCGAATACGTCAAGCAGTCGCCGGTCATTCGCCAAATGAGCAACGTGGTGCTCGATACCCTCGGCAAGACCCTGCGCCGCGGCGAGGAAGAGGGCGTGTTCCGCCCAGGCATCGATGTGTTGGACGTACACCTGCTGATGAGCTCGTTCTGTTTTTACCGTGTATCGAACCGGCATACCTTTGGCGAGATCTTCCAGATCGATCTGCCTGACGAACAGGTCAAGCAACGCCACAAGGCAATGATCTGCGAGGCGGTGCTGCGCTACATCCAGGGCTAGGACGGAACAAAAAAGAGGCCCTGGCCGCGCTGTGCGCGACCAGGGCCTCTTTGCATGGGGCTCAGCTGAAACTGGCGAAGTGTGCCTGCATGCGTTCGGCATCGGCCGGGCGGCCGCTGAACAGTTCGAACGCCTTGACCGCCTGGAACACCGCCATGGTGCCGCCATCCAGCGTGCGGCAGCCCAGGGCGCGGGCGTGGCGCAGCAGTTCGGTTTCCAGCGGGAAGTAGATGATCTCGGCGACCCACAACTCGGCGTGCAGCAGCTCCACCGGCAGCGGTGTGCCTGGTAGCTTGGCCATGCCCACAGGCGTGGTATTGACCAGGCCATCGGCAGCCGCGACTTCGCCTGCCAGGTCGTTACCTGCGATGGCGCGCTCGCTGCCAAAGTGAGCGTTGAGGTTGTCCGCCAGAGCCTGGGCGCGGCCTGGCTCCACCTCGAAAATGCACAGGCGTTCGACGCCTTCGGCGAGCAGGGCATG
Source organism: Pseudomonas sp. zfem001 (assembly GCF_032621725.1). Classification (NCBI taxonomy): domain Bacteria; kingdom Pseudomonadati; phylum Pseudomonadota; class Gammaproteobacteria; order Pseudomonadales; family Pseudomonadaceae; genus Pseudomonas; species Pseudomonas sp. zfem001. The sequence goes on from NZ_JAVYJI010000005.1 coordinate 106,863, forward strand.
AGCCACGGCTGCACCTGCGCCGCCCGCGCCCATCTGTACTACGCGACGGCGGGCCACGTTGGGCAGGCCACGGCGCAAGCCTTCGGCGAAGCCCAGACAGTCGGTGTTGTGGCCGACACGCTTGCCGTCCTTGAGCACCACGGTGTTCACCGCGCCAATGCCACGCGCCTCGCTCGATAGCTCGTCGAGCAGTGGGATGATCGCCTGCTTGGCCGGGAAGGTGATGTTGAGGCCGGTAAAGCCCATGTGCTGCGCCGCATCGAGCAGGCTAGGCAGCGCATCGAGGTCGAGGCCCAATTGGTCGAGGTCGATCAAACGATAGAGGTAGCGCAACCCCTGTGCATCGCCTTCGCGCTCGTGCATGGCTGGCGTGCGGGAGGCCTGAATACCTTTGCCGATGAGACCGGCGAGAATGCCGCTGTTGACGCTAGACATGACCTTACCCCTTGAGCGATTGAGCGAAGTACTGCAGGCCGAGCCGATAACCCTGGCTGCCGAGCCCACAGATGACACCGACGGCGATCGGCGAGACGAACGAGTGATGGCGGAACGGCTCGCGCTTGTGCACGTTGGACAGGTGCACTTCGATCACCGGCAGTTCGCTGGCCACCAGCGCATCGCGAATCGCCACCGAGGTATGGGTCCAGGCTGCCGGATTGATCAGAATGCCGGCGCAGCGCCCACGTGCGGCATGAATCCAGTCGAGCAGCTCGCCCTCGTGGTTGGTCTGGCGAAACTCGATCTTCAAACCGTGTTCGGCGGCGGTATCGGCGCAAAGCTGGGAAATGTCAGCGAGGGTTTCATGGCCATAGGTGGCCGGTTCGCGGGTTCCAAGCAGGTTCAGATTGGGGCCATTGAGTACAAGAATGCAGGGCGTCATGGGGTGTCTCTTGTTGTTGTGACGTGACTACGAGAAAAATGTACTAACTGGTTAATTCAGTCAATTCAGTGACGGCCAAACGGGCACGCAAAAAATGCCTGCTGCCCCTGGATGGGGCGGCAGGCATCAGTAGATGCGCGGGTTACGAGGAATCTCGGCAGAGCCGAAGAGGGCCAGGAAAGTGGGCGATTACCGCCCGTCGAGCGAGCTCAGTGGTTTTCGCCTGCCTGCGCCACCTGATTGCGGCCGCTGTGCTTGGCCAGGTACAGGCCTTCATCGGCTTTGATCACCAGGCTCAGTGGGTCACGCTCGGGGGAGGGCCTGACGGTGCCAATCCCGATGCTCACGCTGATTGGCGAGCCGGGCTTGGGTATATCGTGAGGGATATTCATCGCTTCCACTGCGCGGCGGATCTTTTCTGCCTGCAGGCGCGCACCGCCGGCTGCAGTGCCGGGCATGATCACCGCGAATTCCTCGCCACCGTAGCGAGCCGCCAGGTCGGTGGCGCGTGTGCAGCTGCCGCGCAGCGACTCACCAACGCGGCGCAATACTTCATCGCCAGCGACGTGGCCGTGCTGGTCGTTGTAGGCCTTGAAGTAGTCGACGTCGATCATCAGCAGCGACAGTTCGCTCTGATCGCGCAGGGCGCGGCTCCACTCGATCTCCAGGTATTCGTCGAAGTAACGGCGGTTGGCCAGGCCGGTGAGGCCGTCGGACTTGATCAGGCGCTGCAGCACCAGATTGGTGTCGAGCAACTGCTGCTGGCTTTCGCGCAGGGCACGGTAGGCTTCGTCGCGCTGCAGCATGGTCAGGTAGGAACGCGAGTGGTAGCGAATGCGCGCGAGCAGTTCGATCACATCCGGCAGCTTGACCAGATAATCGTTGGCACCGGCGGTGAAGGCGGCGCTCTTGACCTTGGGGTCTTTCTTGGTCGACAGCACGATGATCGGCACATCGCGCAGGCCGGGCGCCGCGCGGTATTGGGCGAGTAGCTCGAGGCCGTCGACACCGGGCATGATCAGGTCCTGCAGGATCACCGTCGGCTTGATCTGCTGAGCCACGCTCAGCGCCTGGTGCGGGTCGGAGCAGAAGTGGAAGTCGATATCGCTCTCTTCACTCAGGGCGCGTCGCACGGCTTCGCCGATCATGGCCTGGTCGTCGACAAGCAGCACCATCATCGAATAGTCGGGCAAACCGTGATGATGGTTGGAGTTACCTTGAGGCCGTTGCATAAGCGCGTCTCCGCCTTTGTTTTCGTAGGTTACGCGGCTGCTTTGGCCGCGGTTGGCGTTTTTAGCCCAGGCGCTCGATCAGGCGCGTGGGAATTCTGTCCAGGGCTAGCACTTCTGCTGCGGCACCCAGTGCCACGGCGGCCTTGGGCATGCCGTAGACGGCGCTGCTGGCCTGGTCCTGGGCGATGGTATGAAAGCCGCGTTCACGCATCAGCTTCAGGCCCCTGGCACCATCGCGGCCCATGCCCGTCAGCAGCACGCCGATAGCCTCACCTCGCCAGTAGGTGGCCACACTTTCGAAGAATACATCGATAGAGGGCCGGTAGACCTGATCGGCAGGTTCACGTCGATAGACCAGGCGCCCCTCCGGCGCCAGGTACAGGTGGTTGTTGGTGCCGGCCAGTAGCACGGTCGCCGGTTGCAACACCTCTCCCTCCTGAGCCAGGCGCACGGGTATGTGTGACTCGCTGCCAAGCCACTGGGCCATGCCGGCCGCGAAGACTTCATCGACATGCTGCACCAGCACGATGCTGGCCGGAAAATCCGCCGGGATCTGCCGCAGCAGCTCCACCAGAGAAGCCGGACCCCCCGCCGATGCACCGATGGCTACCAGGCGCTTGCCGCGGTTGTCGGCGTTGCGCACGGGCGTCGGTTTGACCGAACGTGAGGTCTTGTGGCCGATCATCCAGGCGATGTTGTGGATCTTGCGCCGCACGGTCGCGGCATCGAGCACCTGTTGTGGGCCAAGCGACGGCGCGGCAACCACATCCAGCGCACCGGCGCCCATGGCGTCGAACACCCGCGACATGTTGCGCTCGACATCCGAGGTGACGATGAGAATGGCGCAGGGTGTGTCGTGCATGATCCGCCGGGTTGCCTCCACGCCGTCCATGCCGGGCATGAGCATGTCCATCAGCAGCAGGTCGGGCAGGTCGTCGCGGCAGCGGCTGACCGCTTCCTCGCCGTTGCTGGCGACCCAGATCAATTGGTACTCGGGTTCTGCCGCCAGCGCACGGCGTAGGGCTTCTACCGCCAGGGGCATGTCGTTGGCAATGGCGATCCTCATTCGCGGGCCTCACCGATCAGGGTTTGTACGGCGTCCAGTAGTGCTTCGTCATGGAAGCTGGCCTTGGCCAGGTAATAATCGGCGCCGGCCTCCAGGCCGCGGCGGCGATCTTCCTCGCGATCCTTGTACGACACCACCATCACCGGCAGCGAGCGCAGGCGTGGGTCCTGGCGCACCAGGGTGACCAGCTCGATACCGTCCATGCGCGGCATGTCGATATCGGTGATCAGCAGGTCGAAGGTCTCGGCACGCAGGGCGTTCCAGCCATCCATGCCGTCGACGGCGACCGATACCTGATAACCGCGGCTGAGCAGCAGTTTGCGCTCCAGTTCGCGCACGGTGAGTGAGTCATCTACCACCAGCACGCGCTTGCTGACAGCCTGGCGCGCATGGCTGGCATGGTCGACACGCTCCAGGTGACCGGTGCCAAGCAATTTACTCACCGAGTTGAGCAGGTCGTCGACGTCGAGGATCAGCACCGGGGTGCCGTCGTGCAGCAGTGCGCCGGCCGCGACGTCGCGCACCTTGCCCAGGCGTCCATCGAGGGGCATCAGCACCAGGGTGAACTCGCCGAGGAAGGCTTCGACCGCCAGACCGTGGTATTGCTCGCGGTCGCGAATCAGCACGATGGGGATGCTGTCATCATCGCCCTGTTTCTCATTGCATTGCAGCAGCTGTGCGGCGGAGATCAGGCCGACGTGCTCGTCCTCCAGCCAGAAGTGCTGGCGCCCCTCGAGCTGGACGATGGCGCTGCGTGGCAGGCGCAGCATGCGTTCGATCTGCGCCAGTGGGAAGGCATAGGCCTCGCCGCCGATGGTCACTACCAGGGCGCGCACCACCGAGAGCGTCAATGGCAGTTCGAGGTGGAACAGACAGCCCTGATCAGGGTTCTGCAGCAGCCGCACGTTGCCGCGCATGCGGCGAATCTCGTGTTGCACCACGTCGAGGCCGACACCGCGACCGGAGACTTCGGTGACCTGCTGGCTCATGCTGAAACCGGGCAGGAAGAGGAAGGCCAGCAGCTCTTCCTCGGTCATCTGCTCGACCTGCTCGGCGGTGGCGAAACGGCGTTTGACCACCGCCTGGGCAACGCGCTCGAGGTCGATGCCGGCGCCGTCGTCGCTGACCTCCAGCACCAGCATGCCGGCGTGATGACGCGCGCGTAGTTGCACCACACCTTCTTCCGGCTTGCCCTTGCGAGCGCGTAGCGCCGGCGGCTCGATGCCGTGATCGACAGCGTTGCGCAGCAGGTGCGTCAGGGGGGCTTCCAGGCGCTCCAGTACGTCGCGGTCGACCTGGGTGTTTTCTCCCTCGATTTCCAGGCGCACCTGCTTCCCCAGCGAGCGGCCCAGGTCACGCAGCATGCGTGTCTGCCCGGTGAGCACGTCGGCGAAGGGGCGCATGCGCGAAGCCAGGGCCAGGTCGTAGAGTTGCTGCGTGCGTTGCCCGCCGTACCAGACGAAGTCGTCGAACAGTTCCTGATGGGCTTGCAGCTGTTGTTGGCATTCGATCAGCAGGTTGCGGCTCTCGGCGAACAGCGCCTGGGCGGAGGCGTCCAGGTCCGTGCCGAGCAGGTGCTCGCGCAGGCTCTCCAGGGTACGTCGTGCCGACTCCTGCTGGCGCTTGAGGCGATGCAGCGAATCGTTCAGCGGCTTGGTGCGCTGGAATTCCACCAGCGATTTACCGGAGAGGTCGATCAGGTGATCGAAGCGTTCGGCCGACACCCGCAATACGCGGCTGATGCGTTCGTCGGCCACTGGCTCGGCGGGGGGGGCAGCGGTTGTCGTGGGCGTTTCCGGCAGGCTGGCCGGTTTGACTTCGGCGACAAACGCGGCGCTTTCACCTGGTTGCACGCGCAATGCCGGTACGGCGTTGCCAAGCAGCACCTGCAGGCGTGTGGTGACGGTTTCCACACGTGCTTCCAGCTCGGCGTCCTGTTGCGCCTGGCCGATGCGCAGGAGCAGGTCGGAACCTTGCAGCAGGGCGTCGATGTGGTCGGGCAGCAGGCGCAGCAGGCCTTCCTGGGCGGCGACCAGCAAGTCCTCCATGGCGTGGGCGACCTGCACGCCATGGTCCAGGCCGACGATGCGCGCTGCGCCCTTGAGCGAGTGCGCGGCGCGCATGCAGGCTTCCAGCTGGCTGGCGTTGGTCGGGTCGCGCTCGAGAATCAGCAGGCCGGTATCGAGCACCTGCTTCTGCGCCTCGGCTTCCAGCCGGAACAGGTCGAGCAGCGATGCATCCCTCATCTGGTCCGGTGTCACGCGAGGCTCCCGATCATGGTTTGCAGCAACTGTTCGTCATCGAGCAGGGTAATGCTTTGTTCCTGCCATTGCAGGACACCGGCGGTGAAACGGCTGATGGCGCGCTTATCGTCGTGTTTGGTGCTGCTGATGCGCGCCACGGGAATGCGCTGGATGCCGCTGACTTCATCCACCGGTGTCACCAGCGGGCCGCTGCCGCTCTCCAGAATCAGCATGCGCGGAATCACCCGGCGCTCGCTGCGGCGCGCATCCTGTGGCGTGTCGAGGTCGAGCAGTTCGGCCAGCGACAGGCAGGCGACCAGGGTGCCGCGCACGTTGGTCACACCCAGCAGGCCACGGCTGTTGCGGTGCGGCAGCACGTGAATCGGCGACACCGGCATGACCTCGGCCAGGCAGCGCGTGGCGATGGCCAGCCATTGCTCGCCAAGGCGGAAGATCAGCAGTGAGCGCTGTTCGCCCTGTGCCTCCTGGGTTTCGCCCTGGCCGTAGTCGTCATCGTCACGCTCCAGCGTGCTGCCGTAGCGGTCGAGCAGGGCGATGGCCGCCGCGCCGTAGACTTCACAGTTGCGGCAATGGATATGCCGCTCCAACTGTGGGCAACTCTTGTCGCCGAATACGCCGATGCGATTCCAGCAGTCGTCGACGGCGGGTTGGCTGTACAGCAGGTCCTGATCAATCACCTTCGCCTACCTCGGGGTTCTGCGCACGTCGATACAGGCGCTGGGCTCCTGCCGGGTCGCCTTGCGCTTCCAGGTGTGCGGCCAGATGAGTGAGCGCCTCGCGGTGCTGTGGTTCGAGATAGATCGCCTTACGGTAGTAGGCGCAGGCCTGATCGTCCTGGCCTGCCGCGTCGCAGAGCAGGCCCAGCCAGTAATAGGCTGTGGCGCTGGGGCCGTTCTGCTGCAAGTGCTGCTCAGTGCGCCGGCGCGCCTCGTCGGTGCGGCCGGCGTTGGCCAGGCTGGCCACGTCGGCCCAGGTATCCGTTACGATCGTTGCCGGCACCGCTGCGCTGAGTGTTCTGCCCAGCAGTCGTGGTCGGCTTGGCGGGACAGGGCGCGGCACCGTAACCACCGCCGGGCGCGTACGCGGGGCAGGCGCTCGTGGTGCTGCGCTGATGGGCGTCTGGGCCGGGGCCAGGCGAAAGGCGAAGGTCTGCTGCCGGCCCAGCGCCTGCAAGCCGTTCTGGCTGGCCAGGCTGGCCTCGGCTGGGCCGATGAACAGCGTGCCGCCTTCTTGCAGTTGGCGCTTGAGCAGCTCCAGCACGCGCACCTGGGTTGGGCGGTCGAAGTAGATCAGCAGGTTGCGGCAGAAGATGAAGTCGTAGCAGGGCTCGCCAGCGAACAGGCTGGGGTCGAGCAGGTTACCGGTGCGCAGCCTGACGCACGTGCGCACCCGCTCGTCGAGGAGAAAACTTCCGGCGTCCTGCTCGTGAAAGAAACGATCACGAAAGGTCAGGGCATCGCCGCGGAACGAGTTACGCCCGTACAAGCCCCTGCGTGCCTGCTCCAGCACCTTGTCGCTGACGTCCAGCGCATCGATCTGGAACTGCTCGGCGGAAAAACCGGCATCGAGCAGAGTCATGGCGATGGAGTAGGGCTCTTCACCGCTGGAGCTGGGCAGGCTGATCAGGCGCAGCGGCCGGCCGCCGTGCAGCTGGGCATGACGCTCCTGAGCCAGGCTGGCCAGCGCATTGAACGACTCCGGGTAGCGGAAGAACCAGGTTTCCGGCACTACCACTGCTTCCACCAGCGCCTGCTGTTCGCGTGTCGATCCGCCGAGGGTGGTCCAGTAGCCTTCCAGGTTCTGCTGGCCGAGGGCGCTCATGCGTTGGCGCACGGCGCGTTCGATCACCGTGCGGCCGACCGATTCGGCTTCCAGGCCAATACGGCTTTTCAGCAGGCGCTCGATATGCTCGATCATGCCGTCAGCCCTGGTCCGCAGGTTGGAACAGCAGGGCGCGTACCTCGTCGTCGAGCAACCCGGCGACCTCGATGCGCTGGATCATGCCACGGGCATCACGCTGCAGCGGCCCCAGGTAGTCCGCCTGGCCCGCTTCCAGGCCGCTGGCCTTGAACGCCTCACTGGGCAGGCGCAGGGTGTCGGTGGCCTGCTCCAGAATCAGCCCTAGCACTGGCGACTGCTCACCCAACTGCAGGTCGAAGCGCACCAGCACCACGCGTGTGCTGCTGCGGGATTGGGCGGCGCGCCCCAGCACGCGATGGCTGAGATCGATCACAGGGGTCACTCGACCGCGATGCTCGAACAACCCGGCTACCCACAGCGGCGCTTCGGGCACCTGTTTCAGGCGGCGTAGCGGCAGCACTTCGACTACCTGACTGGCGGGAAGGGCGTAGCGATCATCACCGAGCGTGAACTGCAAGTGCAGTTCACCCGCTGCTGCTTTGCTGGGGGCTGGCATGTTCAGACCTTGAAGCGGCTGACGCCAACGCGCAGGTTGTTGGCCACCTGGTTGAGTTCATCGATGGCGGCGCCAGCCTGACGCAGCGAATCGACGGTCTGGCTGCTGGCTTCACCGAGCTGCACCAATGCCTGGTTGATCTGTTCGGCGCCGGTGGACTGCGCCTGCATGCCTTCGTTGACCATCTGGATACGCGGGGCCAGGGCCTGCACCTGCTGAATGATCTGGCTGAGCTGGTCACCCATCTGCGCCATCTCGCCGATGCCGCGGCGCACTTCCTCGGAGAACTTGTCCATGCCCATCACGCCGGCCGATACAGCGGACTGGATCTCGCGCACCATCTGCTCGATGTCGTAGGTGGCCACGGCGGTCTGGTCGGCCAGGCGGCGCACTTCCACGGCCACCACGGCGAAGCCCTTGCCGTACTCGCCGGCTTTCTCCGCCTCGATGGCGGCGTTGAGTGACAGCAGGTTGGTCTGATCGGCCACCTTGACGATGGTGGTGACCACCTGGGTGATGTTGCCAGCCTTCTCGTTGAGGATCGACAGCTTGCCGTTGACCACATCGGCCGCCCCCATTACCTGGTGCATGATCTCTTCCATGCGGGCCAGGCCCAATTGGCCGGTGCCGGCGAGAATCGAGGTTTGCTCGGCGTTGTCGGAGACTTCACCCATGGTGCGGACTAGATCGCGCGAAGTGGCCGCGATCTCCCGTGAAGTTGCGCCTATTTCGGTGGTGGTGGCAGCGGTTTCGGTGGCCGTGGCCTGCTGCTGGCGCGAGGTGGCAGCGATCTCGGTGACCGAGGTGGTCATCTGCACTGCAGAGCGCTGGGCGTTGCCGACCAAGTTCTTGAGCTCGCCGACCATGCTGTTGAAGCCCAGCTCGATGGCGTTGAATTCGTCGCGGCGGTGCATGTCGAGTTTCGCCGACAGGTCGCCGCTTTCCAGGGATTTGAGGATGCTGACGATGCGGTTCACGGGGGTGGTGATAGCGCTCATCAGCAGCCAGCCGCAGACGGCGGAGACGAGGATGGCCAGCAAGATGGCGATCAGCAGCCCCGCTTCCATGATCCGCACTGCGCTGCGAATCTCACGCGCGGCGGCATCGGCCTGGCCGCGATTCATTTCGATCAGCTCGCTCAGCAGGCTTTCACCTTTTTCCCACTCGGGAAACACGCGTTCGGCGCTGAATTGGCGAGCCTGTTTGGGTGCAAGGCTCGGCAGGCTGTCGAGCAATTGCCCGTGGCGGTTCAGATACTGGTGCTGCACCTGACGGAACTGTTCGGCCAGCGCCAGCTCCTGCTCGTCTGCCGTGGCACTCTGGTAGCGTCCGAACTCCTCGTCGAGCGCCTGCATCTGCGTGGCGAACTGGTCGCGGTAGTTGTCCAGCAGGGTGGCAACGTCTTCATCGACGGCGCGCAACAGCAAGCGGCGAGTGTCGAGCATGTGACGGGACCAGAGCTCTTGTGTCTTGCTCGGGTAATACAGGCCCGGGATCGACTCGCTGCGGATGCCATTGGCCTCGTTCTCGATCTTGACCAGGCGCATGTAGGAGACGCCGGCCAGCAGGACCAGAATGGCGATGATCAGCAGGAAGCTGACGATGATTCGATTGCGTACGGTCAGGTTCATCATATCCACGTGCCCTGGCTGATCAATTTACCCATCAACTACAGCATACCGGCACATTGCCGTTTTGCCTGGGTGTAACGAATTTGTACAGGTTGCCTGGTGAAAGGCAATAAAAAAGCCGGCTTGTGGCCGGCTTTTAGGAGGTGGTCAGGGCTTATTTTTGGTAAGCCGCGACTGCCTTGTTGATCAGGCCGCGGGCTTCTTCAGCGCCGCCCCAGCCTTCTACCTTGACCCACTTGCCCTTCTCCAGATCCTTGTAGTTCTCGAAGAAGTGCTTGATCTGCTCGATCAGCAGCGCGGGCAGGTCGGTGTATTCCTGAACGTCTTTGTACAGAACGGTCAGTTTGTCGTGCGGAACGGCAACCAGCTTGGCGTCGCCGCCAGCTTCGTCGCTCATGTGCAGTACGCCGACCGGACGAGCGCGGATCACCGAACCCGGCGCGACCGGATAAGGAGTCACGACCAGCACGTCGAGGGGGTCACCGTCGTCAGCCAGGGTGTGCGGGATGAAACCGTAGTTGGCCGGGTAGAACATCGGGGTGGCCATGAAGCGATCGACCATCAGGCAATCGGTGTCGTGGTCGATTTCGTATTTGATCGGCGCGTGGTTGGCCGGGATTTCGATGGCAACGTAGATGTCGTTCGGCAGGTCTTTACCAGCCGGGATCTTGCTGTAGCTCATGGGGGAAACTCCCAGGGAGGGCCAAAAAAGTGGGGCGCATTATAGGCGTATTCGCAATGCGTTACTACGGCGGCCTACTCAGCCATTGGTCGCGTTTTCGACCGTCCTGTAGTCGGGGTGTTCCGCTTGCAGCCGTCGCAATCGCGCCAGGCTGTCCTGGCGGTAGAACAAGGACAGCTGCTGGTAGACGTCCGGAAAGGCATCTGCCAGCAGGTCCGGTGCGCTGAAGAAGTATTCGCTGGCCACCGCGAAGAACTCTGCCGGGTCTTCCGCCGCGTACGGGTCAATGGCGGTCTCGGCGTCGGGATTGGCGTCCAGCTCGGCGTTCAGTGTGTCATAGGCGCTCTGCATGGCATGCGCCCAATCCTGCACGCGCATGTCGCGGTGCAGCGGTGGCAGGCCATTGGCACCGCCTTCGAGCATGTCCAGCTTGTGCGCCAGTTCGTGGATCACCAGGTTGTAGCCTTCCCAGCCGCCGCTGCTTTCGACGCCCGGCCAGGCGAGGATTACCGGGCCTTGTTGCCAGGCCTCGCCGCTGCGCGCGTCGTCCCATTCGTGTTCGATACCGCTGGCGTCGCGGTGGCGCTGCGGGCTCACGAAATCATCCGGGTATAGGACGATTTCGTGAAAGCCCTGGTACCAGTCCAGATCGCCCAGGTGCAGTAGCGGCAATTGCGCCTGGGCTGCCAGCAGCAGGTGCTCGACTGGGCCGAGCTGCAGGCCCGGCAGGGCGGTCAGGTGCTTGTCATGCAGAAACAGCACGGCGCGTTCGCGCAACTGCTGCTCTTCGTGCTCGTCGAGGCCATCGAGAATCGGCAGGCGTCTGCGTACTTCGGCCCAGTGGGCGGGATCGACAGGGTTGTTTTCGAGGGTGCGACGACGGCGCCAGGCCTTGAAGGACCACATGCATGCGGGCTCGTTGGGAGGACCCGGCCACCATAAGGGCGCCAGGCGCTCGCTACAAGTCGGCATAAAGGCTGCAACGCCTCTTGCAGCTTCGCTGCAGCAGGAGGGCTGGGCATGGTGCTACAACTGCTGGAACACCCGGGAATCACGCTGGCGAGCGGCACCGGGCTGGACTTGCCGCACCAGGCCGCGCGGGCTCGGGCGATGTGGCTGGCCGGTCGCCAGCAGCGTCCGCCATTGCTGCTGGTCGTGCTGCTTTGGGCGCGCCACTGCCCCGATGTGGTGCAAAGCCTGGAACGTCACCTGGACGCCCTGTTCGCCGATTTTCGCTGTACGCCTGAGGGCTGGAGTGAAACCCAGGCGGCGCGACAGGTGCTGGCCGCGCTGAATCTCCAGCTGTTCCGCCGGCAGCAGGCCGGGCAGGGTGTCGCCGACTTGCATGCCGGTGTGTTGCTGATGCAGGGCGATGAGTTGCAGTTTCTGCAGGCGGGCAGTGTCGGTCTGGCGCGTGCACACAAAGGTGTCTTGCAAGTCCTGGCAGGGCGTGAGGGACAGGCTCTCGGCGCTCAGGCCGAGTTGGCGCTGGTTCAGCACAGTCTGTTGCCGAGCCGCGGCGAGCATCTGTTGCTGGCGCCGCAACCGCGACTCGATGTGAGCGATCTGCAAGGGCTATGTATCCAGGCGGAGGGTGGCTTGGGCGAGCGGCTGAAGCCGCTGTTGCAGGCCCCAGGCGCTGCAGTTCTGCTGCGCCTGGAGGAAACCCAGTGCCTGGCGCCGGCGCCCTCCGTTGCGGCGTGTCCGGCGCTGACGCAGATTGCCTGTGGCCAGCAAGTCGATGGCTGGACGCTGTTGCGTCAATGCCCTTATGGGCCGTCTGGACGGGTATACCTCGGGCGTGATGAATCCGGGCGGGAAGCCGTGCTCTGGTTCGCCGAGGACGAGGCAGACGAAGCCTTCTGGCAGCGTGAGTGGGCGTTGCGCCGTAGTGCGCAGCATGCGTTGCCGCAGGTACTGTCGCCGCATCAGGCGCGCAGCCATGCATACCTGGTGTTGGCCAAACCGCCTCGCGGCATGCGCAATCTGTTCGATTGGGTGGCGGCTCATGGTGCGCCGGATACGCAGACGCTGATAGGGATAGTGACGCAACTGATCACAGCCGTGCGTTCGCTGCAGCGCCGTGGCATGCAGGGGCTTTGGTTGAGCCCTAGGCAGATTTTGCTCGGTGATGACGGGCGCGTGCTGTTTCTGCCAGGCGCCGCTGCGATCCTGCCCGGTGTGGCGCGTCAGTCTTTGCCTGAGCAGGTTGTACCGCTAGCGCCGGAACTGCGCAGCGGGCGAGCACTGGATGGTCGTGCCGATCAGTTCGCCCTGGCGGCGCTGATCTACTGGCTGATGTCGGGGCAATGGCCGGAGGCGGCGCGCAGCGACGTCAGGCCTGGACACTGTTATGTGCCCCTGGCGACCTTTACCGTGCATGTGCCGCAAGGCTGGGATGGCGTGCTGGCTCGCGCCCTGGCGCCACAGCCACAGGCACGTTTCGAGGCGCTGTCGGAGTTTCAGCTGGCATTGCAGCAGCCCTTGCAGGCGCGTCGCAGTCAAGCGCTGCGGCGCGTGCCAATGCAGCCGGCAGGCCTGGCTGCGCTAGGTCTGGTCACGTTGCCATTGCTGTTGGGGCTGCTGCTCAGTCTCGGCGGCTGACGGGCAGCCGCTACACCTGCGAGTCGATCAATCGGAGTTGATCGGTAGCACGTAGTTCTTGAACTGCTCGTCCTCGACGAAACCGATGGACTCGTAGACCTTCTGCGCCACCTCGTTGTCGCGGCTGGTGGCCACGCGCATACGCACGGCGTTGGTTTCCTTGGCCATCTGCTTGGCGGTGTGCAGCAGGCGGTCGGCTACCAGTTGGCGGCGAGCATCCTCGGCGACATAGATGTCGTTGAGAATCCACACGCGCTTGAGCGACAGCGAGGAGTAGCTGGGATAGAGCTGGCAGAAGCCGAGCAGCTTGTCTTCGTCGTCGGCCAGAGCCAGATAGATCACCGATTCCTTGCGGCGCAGGCGCTTCTCGAGGAATTTACGTGACGACTCGGGGTAGGGCAGCTCGTTATAGAACTCTCTGTATTTGACGAACAGCGGGGTCAACAGGTCCAGGTGCTCCAGGGTGGCTTGGACGATGCGCATGGTGGGCCTCGGCTTTTCTCTATGGTGGGGCAGCAGTGGCGATGCAGCTGTTGTGCCAGCGGGTCAGCCGATGCTGCCTCAAAGCCAGTTGAAAGCGCAATCCAAGCAAGCGTTTGATTTTTCCGAGGCCGAGCAACTTGGTATTGGTGCATCTGTCTGAACTGGGCGCAGCAGCCGCCTGGTGGGCGCTGTGCTAACCTGCCGCCATCGCTTTAAGCCCTACGAGTAGGGCGCGTTCAGAGGTCATTCATGCACATTCATATTCTCGGCATCTGCGGCACCTTCATGGGCTCGCTTGCCGTTCTGGCCAAGGAACTTGGCCACCGCGTCACCGGCTCCGATGCCAACGTCTACCCGCCTATGAGCACACAGTTGGAAGCTCAGGGCATCGAACTGATGCAGGGTTATGACCCCGCCCATCTGCAGCCGGCGCCTGACCTGGTGGTGGTGGGTAATGCCATGAGCCGTGGTAACCCGGCAGTGGAATATGTGCTGAACAAGGGCTTGCCCTATGTGTCCGGCCCGCAGTGGCTGGCTGATCATGTGCTGCAGGGGCGCTGGGTGATGGCGGTCGCCGGCACCCATGGCAAGACCAGCAGTTCAAGCATGCTGGCCTGGGTGCTGGAACACGCCGGCATGGCGCCGGGCTTTCTGATTGGCGGCGTGCCGCAAAACTTCGGGATTTCCGCGCGCCTGGGCGATACGCCGTTCTTCGTGGTCGAGGCCGACGAGTACGACAGCGCCTTCTTCGACAAGCGCAGCAAGTTCGTCCACTACCGCCCGCGCACGGCGATCCTCAACAACCTGGAATTCGACCACGCGGATATCTTTCCTGACCTGGCGGCTATCGAGCGGCAGTTTCACCATCTGGTACGCATCATCCCGAGCGAGGGTCTGGTGATCCATCCGGCCAGTGAAACTGCGCTGGCGCGAGTGATCGAGATGGGCTGCTGGACGCCCGTGCAGACCACTGGTGAAGGCGGGCAATGGCAGGCGCGCCTGCTCAGCGCCGATGGCTCACGTTTCGAGGTGAGCTTCGATGGCAAGGTCGAGGGCACCGTGGAGTGGAACCTGACCGGCCAGCACAACGTCGCCAACGCCCTGGCCGTACTCGCTGCGGCGCGCCATGTCGGCGTGGTGCCGGCGCTGGGTATCGAGGCACTGGGCCAGTTCATCAACGCCAAGCGGCGTATGGAAAAGGTCGCCGAGGTGAACGGTGTGACCGTCTTCGATGACTTCGCCCACCACCCCACTGCCATCGCAACCACGCTCGATGGCCTGCGCAAGCGTGTCGGTGACGATACCCAGGTGATCGCGGTGATCGAACCGCGCTCCAATTCGATGAAACTCGGCGCCCATCGCGATGGCCTGGCCGAGTCGGCCGAGCAGGCCGACGCGGTGTTCTGGTACGCACCGCCGAATCTCGGTTGGGATCTGGCCGCCACCGTGGCGCAGGCGCGTAACCCGACACGGGTGTGCGACTCGCTGGAGTCGATCATCGACGGTGTGAAGGCCCTGGCGCGCCCCGGTACCCAAGTGGTGGTCATGAGCAACGGCGGCTTCGGCGGCCTGCACGGCAAGCTGGCAGCAGCTCTGGAGGGATGAATGTCTGGCCCTGAGAGAATCACCCTGGCGATGACTGGCGCCTCGGGCGCGCAATATGGCCTGCGCTTGCTCGATTGCCTGGTGCAGGAAGAGCGCGAGGTGCACTTCCTGATCTCCAAGGCTGCGCAATTGGTGATGGCTACCGAGACCGACGTGGCGCTGCCGGCCAAGCCGCAGTCCATGGCGCAGTTCCTCACCGAATACACCGGCGCGGCGCCAGGGCAGATCCGCGTCTATGGCAAGGAAGACTGGATGGCCCCGGCCGCCTCCGGCTCCGGCGCGCCAACGGCCATGGTGGTAGTGCCGTGCAGCACCGGCACCTTGTCGGCCATCGCTGCCGGTGCCTGCAACAATCTGATCGAGCGCGCCGCCGACGTAGCCTTGAAGGAGCGCCGCCAGCTGATTCTGGTGCCGCGCGAGGCACCGTATTCGAGCATCCATCTGGAGAATATGCTCAAGCTGTCAAATCTGGGTGTGACCATCCTGCCGGCATCACCGGGGTTCTATCACCAGCCGCAAACGCTGGATGATCTGGTGGACTTCGTCGTTGCGCGCATCCTCAATTGCCTGAATATCCCCCAGGACATGCTGCCGCGCTGGGGCGAGCATCATTTGGTATCAGATGACTAAGGAGAGTGCTGATGTCCATTGTGAGTCGCGGTGTGCTGGGAAGCGTCTTCATGTTGTCGTTGCTGCCTGTTGCAGAGGCCTCCATGCGCTGCGGTACCGCTCTGGTTTACGAGGGCGAGCGTAGCGTCGAGGTGCTACGCAAATGCGGTGAACCCGATCAGCGTGAGGTGACACCACCCAGCAGTCCGCAGGGTGGTGGGGTGACAGTCGAACAATGGGTGTATGGGCCTCGCAATGGCGTCTACCGCTACCTGCGTTTTCTCGATGGCAAGCTGGTGGAAATAAGGACCGAACGCGGATGAGACGGCCTGTAACGCTCACCCTGTTGCTGGCGCTGAATCTGAGCGGCTGTGCCACCGTGCGCACGCTGGACGCGGCCAAGCCTGGTGCGCCGGTGGTCTATGCCGGTACGCGGCTGGATTGGTACACGATCAATGGCGGCTGCTGCCCGCTGGACCGTTTCGGCGCCGAAGCGCCAAGCTATCCCGGGCTGGATCTGCCGGGCAGTGCGCTGCTCGATACCTTGTTGCTGCCCCTGTCACTGGCCACTGCGCTGGGCGTGAGCCTGGGCATCAGCGGCGGGCTGTAACTCGGTGCGGAGAAGGCGCTGGCGCAGCCTATGGAGGTGGCGTTGCTGGCGTCGTTCAGCAGGCTTCTGTTTCCACTTCCTGGCATACGTCAATCCACTCGGCATCGACCAGTTCGGCCATGCGCTGCGGAGCGATGCGTACGGCGCTGTGGGTGGCGCCGGCCGCCGGTAGGACTTCATCGAAGGCCAGCAACGAGCGGTCGCAGTAGACGCTGAGCGGTGTAGCCAGGCCGAATGGGCAGACGCCGCCCACCGGGTGGCTGGTCAGCTCGATCACCGTTTGCGCATCGAGCATGCGCGACTTGGCGCCGAAGCATTCCTTCATCTTGCGGTTGTCGATGCGGGCGTCGCCACGGGCGACGATCAGCACGTCGCGTTCGGCGATACGAAAGGCCAGGGTCTTGGCGATCTGTCCCGGCGATACGCCATGCGCCTCGGCAGCCAGCGCCACGGTGGCGGTGCTGGACTGCAGTTCGATGATCGCGATGTCGGGCGCCTTGGCGGCGAAGAAGGCGCGTACAGAGGCCAGGCTCATGAAGCGGTTCCCCAGGTCTGTCGAGGTGAGCACGACGCTGTGGCCAGTCTGTGCTGGTCAGGCACAGCCCCGTCCTGGCGCTGGCGTGGTCGTGAGCACGGCGAAAAAACAAGCGGCCATGCTCGCGCCGCATGGCCAGCACGTCAAGGCCTGATGGCGTCAGTTTGCCAGCAGATGCGCTGCTTTTTCGGCTTCATCGAGCCCGAAGTGACCTTTTTCGTCACGTGTTACCCGGCCCATGGCCACGTCCGGGTCGTGGGTGAATACCAGTCGGCCGCCCCGGGAGAACAGATCGCTGAGCAGCGCTTCCTTTTCCTCGATAAGGCCTTCGGGGAAGCGGTCGTAACCCATGGTGATCGGCAGGTGCACCCAGGGCGCACCGGGGATCAGGTCTCCGGGAAACACCACCGGCCCACCCGGCATGACCACCTCCGGCAGCAACTGGCCCGGTGTGTGGCCGTCGCTCCAGTGCAGGCGCCAGTCTGGACCGAGTAGCTCGCAACTGTCGGTTTCGTCGATCAGTTGCAGGCGGCCGCTGGCTTCCAGCAGAGCCAGCAGCTCCGGGATATAAGAGGCTTTATCGCGGGCGTGTGGATTGCAGGCGCGCTGCCATTGGCGACGACCTGTGACGAAGCGTGCGTTGGGAAACAGCAGGCGTGCGGGTTGATCCGCCTGCCAGGCGGCGAGCAGGCCGCCGGCATGGTCGAAGTGCAGGTGGGTCAATATGACGATGTCTATATCAGCATCGCTCAGGCCGACGGCTGCCAGGCTGTCGAGCAGCACGTGACGCTCTTCCTGTACGCCGAAGCGCTGCTTCAGCTCCGGGCTGAAAAAGGCGCCGATGCCGGTCTCGACAAGAATGTTGCGCTCGTCCTCCTGCACCAGCAGGGCGCGGCAGCCGAGGTCGATACGGTTCAGTTCGTCGGCCGGCATCCAGCGCTGCCAGAGGGTCTTGGGCGCGTTGCCGAACATGGCGCCGCCATCGAGTTTCTGGCTGTTGCCGGTCAGGGTGGTCAGGGTTCGCATGGGGTTTCTCTTGTTCTTGTCCGTTCGTGGCGATTGTTTCAGCGTTCGATGGCCAGGGCCACACCCTGGCCGCCGCCGATGCACAGGGTGGCCAGGCCACGACGGGCATCGCGGCGCTGCATCTCGTGCACCAGGCTGACCAGGATGCGGCAGCCGGAGGCGCCGATGGGGTGGCCGAGGGCGATGGCGCCACCGTTGACATTGACCTTGGCGCTGTCCCAATGCAGTTCGCGGCCGACGGCGATGGCCTGGGCGGCAAAGGCTTCGTTGGCTTCGATCAGGTCAAGTTGTTCCAGGCTCCAGCCGGCGCGTTCCAGCGCCTTGCAACTGGCGAATACCGGGCCGATGCCCATCACTGCCGGATCGACCCCGGCGCTGGCGTGGGCAGCGATACGGGCCAGAACCGGCAGTTGCAGTTCGTCGGCTTTCTCAGCGCTCATCAGCAGTACGGCAGCGGCGCCATCGTTGAGGGTCGAGGCGTTGCCTGCGGTCACCGTGCCGTCATTCTTGAAAGCCGGGCGCAGCTTGCCCAGGCTGTCCAGGCTGGTGCCGGCGCGCGGTTGTTCATCTTGGGCAAAGCGCAGTGGTTCGGCGCCGCGCTGGGGGATTTCCACCGGGACGATCTCGCCTGCAAAGCGCCCCGCGTCGATGGCGGCCTGGGCGCGCTGCTGCGAACGCAGGGCGAAGGCGTCCTGCTCGGCGCGGGTGACGCCGTACTGCTCGGCCAGATTCTCGGCGGTGATACCCATGTGGTAATTGTTGAACGCATCCCATAGGCCGTCCTGAATCATCGTGTCGACCAATTGCGCATGGCCCATGCGCAGGCCGCTACGGGCGCCGGGCATGACGTAGGGCGCCAGGCTCATGTTCTCCTGGCCGCCGGCGATGATGATCTCTGCGTCGCCGCCACGAATGGCCTGGGCACCGAGGATCACCGCCTTGAGGCCGGAGCCGCAGACCTTGTTCAGGGTCATGGCCGGCACCGTATGTGGCAGGCCGGCGAGCAGGACACTCTGGCGCGCCGGGTTCTGCCCGGAACCCGCGGTGAGCACCTGGCCGAGAATCACTTCGTCGATTTGCTCGCCCTCGATTCCCGTGCGGGCCAGGAGTTCACGGATCACCGCGGCGCCCAGTTGCGGCGCGGGTATGCGGCTCAACGCGCCCTGAAAGCTGCCGATGGCGGTACGGCAGGCGGCGACTATCACGACTTCACGCATAAGGACTCCTCGTCGGCTGGGCAGGGCCAGCCGAAGCTCGAATAAAAAAACGCGGCGCCAAAGCGCCGCGCAACACGCTCAACCTTGCAGGGCCGCCGGCTCGGCGGTGGCGGATTGCACCTGCCCTATGTTTAGAACTGTTCGGCGGCCAGGCCATACAAGGACTGGCTACCACCACGAATACTCGCCTCCAGGCTCAGGGTGCGCGGCAGCAGACGGACGAAGAAGAACTCGGCGGTCGCGAGCTTGCTGCCGTAGAAGGCTTCGTCTTCACCCAGCTTGCTTTGCGCCACGGCGGCCATGCGTGCCCACATGTAGGCGTAGGCGACGTAGCCGAACAGATGCAGGTACTCCACCGAGGCGGCACCGACTGCGTTGGGTTCGCTCTTGGCTTGCTCCAGCAGCCAGCCACTGACTGCTTCCAGGCGTTCCAGCGCTTCCACCAGGCGATCACCGAAGGGCGATTCATGGGCATGGGCGAAGTCACGCACTTCACCGGCGAACAGGCGCAGCGCGGCGCCGCCATTGGCCACCACCTTGCGCCCGAGCAGGTCGAGCGCCTGGATGCCATTGGTGCCTTCATAGATCTGCGCGATGCGCACGTCGCGTACCAACTGCTCCTGGCCCCATTCGCGGATGTAGCCGTGGCCGCCGAATACCTGTTGGCCGTGTACGCAGCTTTCCAGCCCGGTGTCGGTGAAGAAGGCCTTGGCCACAGGTGTCAGCAGGGCGACCAGCGCTTCGGCGTTCTGCCGCTCGCCGGCGTCCTCGGCGTACTTGGCCAGGTCGAGCTGCTGGCCAACGTAGCAGGCAAAGGCACGACCGCCCTCGTTCAGCGCCTTCATGGTCAGCAGCATGCGGCGTACGTCGGCGTGGACGATGATCGGGTCGGCGATCTTGTCCTTCGCCACCGGACCGGTGGCGGCGCGGCTCTGGATACGTTCGCGGGCGTAGCTGACGGCCGACTGATAGGAGGCCTCGGCGCAGCCGATACCCTGGATGCCGATGGACAGGCGCTCGTAGTTCATCATGGTGAACATCGCCGCCAGGCCCTTGTTGACTTCGCCGACCAGGTAGCCGGTGGCGCCGTCGAAGTTCATCACGCAAGTGGCCGAAGCCTTGATGCCCATCTTGTGCTCGATCGAGCCGCAGCTCACCGCATTGCGCTCGCCAAGGCTGCCATCGGCACTCACCATCACCTTGGGCACCAGGAACAGCGAGATGCCCTTCGGCCCGGCCGGTGCGTCCGGCAGCTTGGCCAGCACCAGATGGATGATGTTCTCGGTCAGATCCTGCTCACCACCAGTGATAAAGATCTTGCTGCCGGTGATCCTGTAGCTGCCGTCGGCCTGTGGCTCGGCGCGGGTGCGGATGATGCCCAGGTCGGTGCCGGCATGGGCCTCGGTCAGGCACATGGAGCCGGCCCAGCGGCCTTCGTACATCGGCGGCAGGTAGGTAGTTTTCAACTCTTCGCTGGCGTGGGCGTCAATGGCCAGGCAGGCGCCGGAACTCAGCGCGGAATACAGCGCGAAGCTGGAGCCGGCGGCATAGAGCATTTCCTCGAAGGCCACGGCGAGCATCTTGGGCATGCCCATGCCGCCGTACTGCGGGTTACCAGAAAGGCCCACCCAGCCGCCTTCGGTGTAGGTAGCGTAGGCCTCGCGGAAACCAGCCGGGGTGCGCACGTCGCCGTCGACCCACTGTGCGCCTTCCTCGTCGCCGCTGCGATTGAGCGGTGCGATCAGGCCGCCGGTGACCTTGGCCGCTTCTTCGAGGATGGCGTCGGCGGTGTCGGCATCGACGGTTTCCGCCAGGGCCGGCAGACGTGCCCACAGGCTGGGCGCCTGGAAGACTTCATGGAGGACGAAGCGCATATCGCGCAGCGGGGCGTTTAACTCGGGCATTGTGCAACCTCGACAGCAGTGGCGCCGCGACGAGCGCGGCGCGTGTGGAACGAAATCCGTCAGTCGGCTTCCGCCGGACTTTGCGGCTTATCCTTGACGCTGGTGAATTTAAGCAGATGGGTGCGTTCGACCAGAATGTACAGCGCCGCGCCCGCGGCCAGGCCCCAGCCCGCACCGTAGACAGCGAGCACCACCCCCATGGTGCCGGCGATGCCGCGCTCTGTGTTGTTGTTCAGTTGCTCGAAGCCGACCATCAGGCAGATGTAGCCGGTGAGGATCAGTGTCAGCGACAGGGCGATCGGCAGCACCGGCTGGAAGAAACTGACCAGCGGCAGCATGAACAGCGCGGCGAAACCGGTGATCCAGAAGGTGCCTGCGCCGCTGTAGATCGAATCCATCGCCTTGCGGCCGTACTTGTAGCGCTCGGCCATGGTCGCCGCCACGGCCGTCCACAACGGGCCGGCCAGGCCAGGGTAGGGCGCGAAGAAGGCATGCAGGGCGTTGCGGATGGCGGTCACCAGGTGGATGCGGTCGACGTTGTTTTCGATCAACTCGTCGGTGCGCAGTTCATCGGCGCGCTGCATCAGCGACTGGCCGACGATGATGTCGCCGAAGGCGATCACGTAGGCGATCACCGCGGTGGGCACGGCCAGCATGAACACGTCCAGGCCGGGGAAGCCGACATTGAATGGCAGGTAGTTCCACATCTCGCCGAAGGCCGGCGCGGTGATGCCCCACTTCACGTCCGGCATCTTGTACTCGCCCACGGCGATGCCGATGAAGATGGCGATCAGCATGCCCGGCACCATGCCGTAGTTGACGATCTTGCGGGCGAAGGGCACGCGCTCGGTCAGGCCTTTGAACGACACCGAAAACATCAGGTACAGGCAGATCAGGCTGCCCAGCACCAGGGAAATCGGCGTGTTGGCCAGGCGGCCGCCCGCGCTGATCTCGCCCATCAGTGCGGCGATACCTGCGCCGATGATGATGCCGCCCTTCATCGAGTTGGGGATCAGTCGTACCAGTGCACTGCCCAGGCGGGTGACGCCGAGGAAGAGGAAGATCACGAACACCAGAAACTGTAGGGCGAACAGTGCCTGAATAGCCGCTGGGCCCGGCTCGTAGTTGCCGAGAAACAACAGCACCACCGGAATGCCGGGAGTGATCCAGCCCGGCACCAGCGGCACGCCGAGCAGCGCCGGCAGCATGAAACCGATGCCGCACACCACTACGTAGGCCAGGGCCACGTCGTAGGGCAGGCCGAGGTATTTCTCCAGCAGCGGGATCATCGCCAGGCTGACCACGAACATGATCAGTGCCTGCAGCATCTCGGCGGTTTCCCAGCGGTAATGCACGAAGGGCAGGCGCAGCTTGAAAGGGCCCAGAGGCCAGTGCGGTTGCTCGTCGCCGTCACGGCGCTTGAAAATTTGCATGAGGGTTCTCCGTCGGCCGCCAGGGCCGGTTCTTGTTGTTGTGAAAACGGTGCGGTTTTGCCGTAGCCCGGATGCAATCCGGGGGGGCCGAATCGCTGTCCCCGGATTGCATCCGGGCTACGTGGTCAGAGAGCCTTGGCCATATCGCGCAGGACGAACTTCTGGATCTTGCCGGTGCTGGTCTTGGGCAATGTCGTGAAGACCACGGTCTTGGGCACCTTGAAGCCGGCCAGGTGCTCGCGGCAGAAGCTCATGATTTCGCTGTCGCTGGCCTGCTGGCCGGTCTTCAGGGTGATGAAGGCGCAGGGCGTCTCGCCCCATTTTTCGTCCGGTCGGGCTACCACGGCTGCTTCCAGCACCGCCGGGTGGCGATAGAGCACGCCCTCGACCTCGATGGTGGAGATGTTCTCGCCGCCGGAGATGATGATGTCTTTGAGGCGATCGCGGATTTCCACGTAGCCGTCGGCGTGGCACACGCCCAGGTCACCGGTGTGGAACCAGCCACCCTCGAAGGCCTCGGCGGTGGCGCTGGGGTTCTTCAGGTAGCCCTTCATCACCGTATTGCCGCGCATGAAGATCTCGCCAATGGTCTGGCCGTCGCGCGGTACCGGCTCGAGGGTTTTCGGGTCGGCGACCATCACCCCTTCCAGGGTCGGGTAGCGCACACCCTGGCGCGCCTTGATGGTGGCGCGTTGTTCCAGCGGCAGCTCGTCCCATTCGGCGTGCCAGGCGCACAGGGTTACCGGGCCATAGACCTCGGTGAGGCCGTAGACGTGTGTCACGGCGATGCCCATTTCTTCCACCGCGCCGATGACCTTGGCGGGTGGCGCGGCGCCGGCGACCATGGCCTTGACCGGGTGATCGATGGCCGCCTTGGCCTCGGCCGGCATGTTCACCAGGGCGTTGAGTACGATAGGCGCGCCGCACAGATGGGTGACCTGTTCGTCGCGGATCAGGGTGAGGATCTTCGCCGGGTCGACGCGGCGCAGGAACACGTGCACGCCCGCCAGGGCGGTGATCGTCCAGGGGTAGCACCAGCCATTGCAGTGGAACATCGGCAACGTCCACAGGTAGACCGGGTGGTTGCCCATGGCCCAGGTCATCTGGTTGCCCATGGCATTGAGGAAGGCGCCACGGTGGTGATAGACCACGCCCTTGGGGTTGCCGGTGGTGCCAGAGGTGTAGTTGAGGCTGATGGCCTGCCACTCGTCAGTGGGCCACTGCCAGGCGAATTCGGGATCGCCTTCGGCGAGGAAGGCCTCGTAGTCCAGATCGCTGACCGCCTGGCCTTCGCCGTACTCGGGGTCGTCGACGTCGATCACCAGCGGCGGGTGGTCGAGCATGCCGATGGCCGCATGGATCACGTCATAGAACTCGCGGTCGGCGATCACCACCTTGGCTTCGCCATGCTGCAGCATGAAGGCGATGGCTTCGGCGTCCAGGCGCACGTTGAGGGTGTTGAGCACCGCGCCGATCATCGGCACGCCGAAATGCGCTTCGAGCATGGCCGGAATGTTCGGCAGCATCACCGCTACCGTGTCGCCCTTGCCGATACCGCGACCGGCCAGCGCCGAAGCCAGGCGCCGGCAACGCGCGTAGGTTTCGGCCCAGTTGCGGCGAATCGAGCCATGCACCATCGCCGGATATCGCGGGTAGACCGCCGCGGTGCGCTCGATGAAGCTAAGGGGGCTGAGGGCGACATGGTTGACGGCGGCGCGGCCGAGGCCCTGCTCGTAGATCGACATGGCGGATACACCTTTGGCTGATTGTTAGCTCTGGTTATTCCGGTAATGATGCAGGCATTACCGAAGCTTGCTGGCGGTAATTTATAGGTCATTTCTATTTTTTATGGAAGTTGTACCAAGGTTTTATAGAATAATTACTATATGAATCTTTCGAGTGATCAGGCGGCCGTGCCGCTGCAGGCCTGGCTGCGTATCCAGCGCGAAGCGCCATCCCTCAACGAGCGGGCGGCAGCTTTGCGTCGCGCCGTGCTTGGCTGCCTACAGGTACGCCAGGCCTGGTACCTGACCTGGCAGCCGGCCAGCCGCACCTATGCCCAGGAAGATGGTGGGCCACGTTTGCCGCCGGGCCAGGGTGATCCGCTGGCCGCCAGCGATCAGGCCTTGTTCGAGGCGCTGACGACGCAGCCCTGCCTGAGCCTGGAAGCAGTGCGTCAGTTGCCCTGCTGGCTGGCGGGTCGACTGCGCCGCGCTGCTATTCATCACGGTCAGGCCCTGGCGCTGAGCCTGGAGGAGGGTGGTGCCGGTCTGTTGTTGCTGCAGGTGGACGAAGATGCCGGCCTGGAGTGGTTGCCCTGGCTGCGCGAGCTGCTGGCGCAACTGATCGCGCTGGCCGGTGGCATGGCGCGCAGCGCACCGCTGCTGTCGGCCGATCCGCAGCCGGCGCTGCTGCTCGATGAGCAGGCACGGGCGTTGGAATTCAATCAGGCCCTGCAGACCTTGCTCGGCGACCGTGCGTTGGTGCAGGTGGGCGCGCTGCTGCCAGTCAACCATGTGCCGTTGGTGCGTGCTTGCCTGGAGCAGGGGCGCGCTATCGAGGCAGTGGAGGCACAGGACGGTGAGCGCATCCTGATCTGGAGCTTTATCCCCGATGTTGTCGAGCGCCGTGTGCTGGCGCGCTGCCGCGAAGCGACCCAGGAGATTCGCGAGCAGCGCGAAGCGGCGCGCGCACGGCGGCTGTATCGGCTGATCACCGAGAACACCACCGACCTGATTTCCCGGCATACGCCGGACGGCGTGTTTCTTGACGCCACGCCCGCCAGTTGGACGTTGCTCGGCTACTGGCCGGAAGAGTTGCGCGGCATGGCGGTCGACAGCCTGCTGCATCCGCAGGATCAGGCTCAGCAAGCCAAGCAGGCGCGCGAGGCACTGGAGCAGGATGGCTACCACACCATGAGCTATCGCATTCGCCACCGCGACGGTCACTACCTCTGGTTCGAGACCGCCAGCCGCGCCATCCGCGAGACTTACACCGGTGCGGTGGTGGAGGTGGTCAGCGTGTCGCGCGACATTACCGCGCGCATCCAGGCCGAGGAGAACAAGCGCCGCCTGGAGGACGAGCTGGCGCACACCACGCGGCTGATCACCCTGGGCGAGCTGGCCTCGGGCATCGCCCACGAGATCAACCAGCCGCTGGCGGCGGTGGTCAACTACGCCAGCGCCAGCCAGCGCTACCTGCAGGGCGTCGGCGGCGATCCTGCCGGTGTGGACAAGGTGGGCCAGGGCCTGGCACGCATCACCGAGCACGCCAATCATGCCTCGGCCGTGATCAAGCGCCTGCGTGCTTTCCTGCGCAAGGGCCAGCGGCGCATGCAGGCGCTGAACCTGGCCGAGGTGGCGCGCGAAGCGGTGCGTCTGTGCAACTGGGAGGCCGGTACGGCGCAGGTGGCGGTGAGCGACCTGTTGCCGGACAATCTGCCGCCGGTATTTGCCGACCGCGTGCTGCTCGAACAGGTACTGCTCAACCTGCTGCGCAATGCCATCGATGCCAACCGCGAACGTCACCCTGGTGCACCTTCGCAGGTGCGTCTGGAGGCAAGCGAAGCGGACGGCAACCTGGCGATCCGGGTGATCGATCAGGGGCCGGGTGTCAGTGACGAGCAGATGGGCAAGCTGTTCACCCCCTTTTACACCAGCAAGGCCGATGGACTGGGGCTAGGCCTGTCCATGAGCCGCAGCATCATCGAGGGCTTTGGTGGGGCG
Organism: Pseudomonas sp. zfem001; assembly: GCF_032621725.1. Classification (NCBI taxonomy): domain Bacteria; kingdom Pseudomonadati; phylum Pseudomonadota; class Gammaproteobacteria; order Pseudomonadales; family Pseudomonadaceae; genus Pseudomonas; species Pseudomonas sp. zfem001. The sequence continues at coordinate 132,785 of NZ_JAVYJI010000005.1, forward strand.
CTGGAGGCCTTCCCGGCTGAGGGCGGCGGGCTGTGTCTGGAGTGCCGCTTGCCGCTGGGTAGGGACGATGAGTCATTGTCGAACAGTCGCGGCTAAAGCCCCTCCCACAGGGCATGCAAACTGTGCGAGGGGGCGTTAGCCGCGATCGATGAAACGCATAACAACAAGAGGAGCAGCACAGGGATGCAACAACTGGTTTACGTGGTCGATGATGACCAGGGCATGCTCGACTCGACGCTCTGGCTGCTGGAGTCGGTAGGCCTCAAGGGCGTGCCGTTCACCAGCGGTCGCGCTTTTCTCGAGGCCTGCGATGCGGCGGCCAACGCCTGTGTGCTGCTCGACGTGCGCATGCCGGGTATGGGTGGGCTCAATGTGCAGGAGGAAATGCGCGCACGGGGTATCGACCTGCCGATCATCTTCGTCAGCGGTCATGCCGACGTGCCTATCGTCGTGCGTGCGTTCAAGGCCGGCGCCGTGGATTTCATCGAGAAGCCCTACAACGAGCAGTTGCTGCTCGACAGTGTTCAGCAGGCGCTAGAGCGTCGTTTGCCTGCGGTGCGCCAGGATCCGCGTCTGGCAGCGGTACAGGCACGGCTCGATCAACTCACCCCGCGTGAGCGTGACGTGCTGTTGCCATTGGTGCGCGGCTACACCAACCGTGAAGTCGCCGAGCAGCTGGATATCAGCGTGAAAACCGTCGACCTCTATCGCTCACGGGTGATGAAACGCATGCAGGCCGAGACGCTGGCCGAGCTGGTGGGTATGGCTATCGCCGCCGGTCTGGTGGACAGCCTGGCGTTGCGTGAGCCAGTGCGCGTCTGAGCCTCTACGCTGAGCCCTGCTGCAGGTCGAGGGTGGCGCGGCCATAGGCGCCGATCTGTTCGGCCGGCAGTGGGACGCCATACAGGTAGCCTTGGAAATGGCGACAGCCCAGGCGTAGTAGGGCATCGCGCTGTGCCTGGCTCTCTACGCCTTCGGCGATGACGCGTAATTCGAGCGCCTGCCCCAGGGCGAGAATAGTCCGCACGATGGCGGTATCGCTGGCATTGTCGAGCAGGTCGCGAACGAAGCTGCGGTCGATCTTCAACTGGTCGAGTGGCAGGCGTTTAAGGTAGCTGAGCGATGAGTAGCCGGTGCCGAAGTCGTCCAGCGAGAAGCGCACGCCGTGGGCTCTGAGCTGGCCCATTTTGTTGATCAGCGCTTCGATGTCCTGCACCAGTTGGCTCTCGGTCAGCTCCAACTCCAGCCTGTGCGGGTTGGCTCCAGTCTTCTGTAGCGCGCTGAGCACGTCGGTGACGAAGTCCGGATGATGGAATTGGCGGGCGCTGACGTTGATCGCCACGGTCAGCTCGGCGCGCTGCGGGTCATTGGCCCACGAGGCGAGTTGCTGGCAGGCGGTGTGAAGGATCCAGCGGCCCATGGGCAGTATCAGCCCGGTGCTTTCCGCCAGCGGGATGAACTCGCCTGGCGGTACCAGACCGCGCTGCGGGTGTTGCCAGCGCACCAGCGCCTCGGCGCCGAGCAGCTCACCCCGTTCATTTACCTGCGGCTGGTAGTGCAGAAGCAGCTGAGCCTCGCTCAGAGCGCGGCGCAGCTCGTGCTCCAGGGTGGCGCGGGCCGCCAGTGCCTGCTGCATGCGCGGGTCGAAGAAGCACAGGGTATTGCGCCCGGCGGCCTTGGCTTCATACATCGCTAGGTCGGCGTGCTTGAGCAGCTCCTCGGGCTTGTCATGGGGTTGCGAGAACAAGGCGACACCGATGCTGGCGCTGCCGCTGTGGTTATAGCCGGGCAGCTCGAACGGGGTGGCCAGAGCGCGCAGCAGTTTTTCTGCGACATGCTCGATAGTGGCGATGGCAGCCTGAGGCTCGGGCTCGAGGTTCTCCAGGATCAATACGAATTCGTCGCCGCCGAGGCGCGACAGGCTGTCTTCGAGGCGCACCTGATTGAGCAGGCGCTCGCTGACCTGTTGCAGCAGCAGATCGCCCATGTCGTGGCCGAGGGTGTCATTGAGCTGCTTGAAATTGTCCAGATCGATGAACAGCAGCGCGCCCTCACGTCGACTGCGTGCGCTGCGGGCCAGGGCAAACTGCAGGTGTTCGAGCAGCAGGCGGCGATTGGGTAGGCCGGTGAGCGCGTCGTAATAGGCGAGTTGATGGATCTGTTCGAGGTTCTTCTTGTGCTCGGTGATGTCGGTGGAAATGCCGCACAGGGCGTAGATGCTGCCATCGGCTGCACGCAGCGGCAGCTTCACCGAAAAGTAGGTGCGCTCGTTACGGCCGTAGCGATCACGGTTGGTTTCCTCGCTCTCGATGCGCTCGCCAGCCAGTACGCGTCGGTCGTTGATGCCCAGTGCTTGCGCCGTGTCACTGTCGAAAAAGTCGGCATCGCTATGACCGATGACCTGTTCGGCGCTGCGGCCGAACAGCTCGCAGACCTTGCGATTGACGTACTGATAACGCAGTTGGGGGTCCTTGATGTAGATATGCGCCTCGACGCTGTCGAGGATGGTATTGAGGCGCGCTTCGCTGGTCTTGAGGTGTCGGGTCTTGTCCGCTACCTGGCGGCGTAACAGCAGGCTGCCGCCAATGGCCAGCGTCAGCAGTGCGGCGAGCAGCGCCAGGCCCCACCAGAACAGGACGGGTACGCTGCGCTGCTGAGGTGTGCCGCTCCAGCGCTGCAGCACCTGAAAGTAGATAGAACCAGGCGCTGATTGCCAATTCTGCAGGTGCTGGTCGATGGCACTGAGCAGCTCGGCGTTGGCGCCCTTGCGCGTGGCGTAGAACAGCTGTGCAGGCTGGAACATGATCGGTGTCGCGCTCAGGCGGTAGTTAGCGGCGTGATAGTCACCGAACAGCTGATTGGCCACCACTGCATCGGCCTGCTCGGCAAGCACCATGGCAAAGCCCTGGCTCAGGTCGCTGAGCGGAATCATCTGCGCCTGCAGACCGAAGCTGCCGAGCAGGCTCTGCAGATACTGGAACTGAATCGAACCCTCCAACGCGGCGATACGCAGGCCGCGCAGGTCGAGCACGCTCTGCAGGCGCAGTTCTTCATGGCTGTACAGCTGTGACCAGCTGAACAGCGAAGGCACCTGGTGGAAGTCCATCAGTTGTGCTCGCTCCTCGCTGAAGGCGACGTCCGGCAGCAGATCAATCTCGCCGTCCTGCAGCAGTTGCAGGCATTGCTGCCAGGCGCAGGGCACTGTCTGCAGCTGCCAGCGTTCCTCGTTGGCAATGGCCTGCAGCAACTCGCCGAGAATGCCCGAGGGCTGCGCGTTGGCATCGGCAAATATCTTTGGTTCGTTGGCGTACACGCCGACCCTGACCGTGCGTGCCTCCGCGGCGGTGCTCCAGGCGCAGCCCAGCAGGCACAGACACAGCAGCAGGTTAACGAGGTGGTGTAACGAGAGGGGCTTCATGCGCGGGGCGGCTTCCATGGGCAGAGTTCCAGCAACCTGTTCTGCAGTATGGCCGCCTATGTCGACTATGCGAGCTCAGAGCGGTGCTCAGTCGGCCCAGCCACGATAGACGTGGGTCATGGGCCTGGGCCCTTTCAGGTAGCCGGTATCCAGTTGGCGGATATGAAAGCCCCCAGCCTCGATCAGCGCGGTTATGTCGCGATCCAGATGGCAGCCGCCGGCCAGCGGTTTCCAAAGTGGCGTCAGGCGCTTCTGCCAGCGCACCACGGGGAGGTCCGGTGCCAGGCCGTGTTCGCAGAACAGCAGGCGTCCGCCGGGCTTGAGCACGCGGCGCATTTCACGCAGAGCAGAGACCGCATCGGGGATGGTGCATAGGGTGAAGGTGCAGACGATGTCATCGAAGCTGGCATCCGCCGCCTGAATCTGCCCCAGCTCCAGGGCGATCATCTCCACCGGTACCTGGCAACGTTCGGCGCGCTCACGGGCCAGGCGCTGCATGGCGGCGGACGGGTCGACGCCAACCACCACCTCGACCCGCTGCGGATCGTAGAAGCTCAGGTTGAGGCCGCTGCCGATGCCGATCTCCAGTACTCGGCCCTTGGCCAGTGGCACGATCTGCGAGCGCGCCTTCATCACCGCGCCCATGCCGCAGGCGAAATCGATCAGATGCGGCAGGATATGGCGGTCATAGAGGCCCATGGTTCAGGCTTCGTCCTGCCCTTCATCGTCCTCATCGTTGTCGCCGCGGTAGGCGGCGAAGCATTTGAGCGTGTGGCTGACATCGTTGCCTTCGATCAGCCAGCTGTCGTCCGCTTCGCTGTAGCGCGCGGCCTGTACCGAAGCCAGGGAGAACTTCCACAAGCGGCGCTCGCGACCATCGATGCAGTGCACCTGTAGCAGCGGTTTGGCGGCGCTGTCGCTGCCCGCCGTGCCAGCGCTGATTTGCGCCAGCAGTTCGGTGTCGAGGTCGAACTGCCAGGCATACAGACCGTCGATCTCGAGCATGTCGGCGTCTTGCAGCGCCTCGATCAGGCTTGTCGGTTTCATCGCTTTATCCACCACGTCAGCGCCCCAGGCGGCGCAGGTCGGAGGACTCTATCACGCGCACGCCGTCTTCCTCTTCCAGAGCCAGGCGCCAGAGGGCGCGGGCCAGGGCACAGGCGTCGATGCCGCGGTACTTGCCCGGCAGCCAGCGCAGCAGCGGCGCCGCCAGGCGCTCGCCGAGACGGAATTCATGACGCGCGCCGAGCAGTAGCGATGGGCGGGCGATGGTCAGTTGCGGCCAGTCCATGGCTTTCAACGCTTCCTCGGTTTCGCCCTTGATGCGGTTGTAGAACACCTTTGATCCGGCGTTGGCGCCCAGGGCGCTGATCACCACCAAGTGCCGTGCGCCGAGCTCGCGAGCGCGACGGGCGAATGCCAGCACCAGGTCATGGTCGACAGCGCGGAAGGCTTCCTGTGAGCCGGCCTGCTTGATAGTGCTGCCCAGGCAACAGAAGGCGGTATCGACCTGGCCGGATAGCTGCGGCAGCAGGGCCTGCAGGTCACCTACCGGGTTTTCCAGGTGCGGGTGTGCGGCCAGGGGGCGGCGTGTCGGTGCCAGCACGCGGGCGACCGTTGGCTCGCTGAGCAGGCGGTCGAGCAGGTGTTCACCGGTGAGTCCGGTGGCGCCGGCGATAAGGATGTGCTGCGGGGTCAGGTACATGCAGTTGTCTCTTGTCCATTACAGTTCAGCTTAACAGGCTGTTGAAAAACTACCTGCGTTGGCAATGCTTCGTTTAAAACAGCCTCAAAATGCTCATTTACAACTCGTAAACTGCGCTTTTTCGGCTGTTTTTGCCTCGTCTTGCCTGCCTCGCCTACGTTTTTCAACGGCCTGTTAGTCCTTTGCCGGACCGCTGGCCACGGCACCGAGCGCACGCTCGGCCTGGCTTTGGCGCAGTTCACGCCAGTGCTGGAGTACGCCGCGGGGCGCCCAGATCTGCGGTTCGGAAGGTTCGAAGCCGTCGCTCTGCTCACGCTCGGCGACACGTTCCTTGGCCAGTTCGAAGGCCCGTTCAAGGTTGTCGGTCTCGCCCAGCGCTTCGGCGAACAGGGCGCGACCGAAATAGGTGAAGTCGTTTTCCTCGCTGCAGCCGAAGGACACCCGGTCGGCGCGCGCGGCGGTCATCACCAGGGTCTTTTCGTCTTTCAGCGGCGGGATGAAACCGCCGGAGTAGCAGGCGGAAATCACCACCACCTTGTTGCGCTGCTTGAGCGGAGCGAGCAGGGCAGCCAGCTCGCTGGCAGGCAGGTCGGCCAGTTGCAGGCGCGGCTGGTCGAGATTGAGTTCATGGCGGCGCGAGCCGTGGCTGGTCAGGTAAATGAAGATCAGGTCTTCCTCGCCGCTGCGTTCGGCCAGCGCCTGCACCGCGCGGGTGAGATTCTCGCGAGTGGCCAGCGGGCGGTCGGCAAGATGGTCGCGATGGTTGACCAAGGTGATGCTGCCATAGGCACCGAAGCGCTCGCGCATCAGTCGGCTGACGTAATCGGCTTCGCGCATGAATACGCTTTGCTTGCCGTCACCGGCCAGGGTCAGCGCATACAGTTCGCGTGCTGGTGTCGAGGTTGGGATAGCGGCGATGGCCTGGTCGAGCAGCTGCCCCTGTTGCAGCAGGCCCAGTTCGAGGCTGTCAGGCAGGACCTGACCCTGCTCGTCGCGTACCAGGCGGCCGCTTTGCCAGGTGCCTGACTGGCGCTTGCCATCGGCCAGGGTCAGAGTGCCCTCGCCGCTGTAATCACCACCTGAAAAGTGGCCGCGGTAGGCGCTGCCGTCGGGCAGAGTGAGCAGGCCTTCGCCTTCGTACTGCCAGTCGGCGAACTCGCCAAGGTAGCGGGTGCCTTCGCCGTCGGTGTACTCGCCGGGGCCCTGCAGCACGCCCTCGACGAACTCGCCGGCCCAGGTCTCGCCGCCAGCGCTCTGGTAGCGGCCCTTTCCATGAAACTCGTCGTTCTGGAAACCACCGCTGTAGTTGTCGCCATCGGCATTGCGGTAACTGCCCTGGCCACTGAGCAGCCCTTGCACGAACACGCCGCTGTACTGGTTGCCGTAGGCGTCGCTGCGCACGCCCTGGCCCTCTGCCTGGCCGTTGACGAACTGGCCCTGGAAGCTGCTACCGTCGGCCATCTCCAGTTTGCCCAGGCCATGGAAACGGTCGTTGAGAAATTCCCCCTGGTAGCGCTGGCCGCCCTGTTCGAGCAGGCCGACGCCGCTGAAACGGTTGCGTTCGAAACCACCTTCGTAGCGGCTACCGTCGCTGTAGGTCAGGGTGCCCTGGCCATGGAACATGCCTTCGTGAAATTCGCCCAGGTAGTGCTCGCCGCCGGGGCCCTGCCATTCGCCGCTACCTTCGAGCATGCCGTCCTTGAACTGGCCGACGAACCAGCTGCCATTGCGGTAGTCCAGCCGCCCGGGGCCTTGCAGCAAGCCGTCGACTATCTCGCCGCGATACTGGCCGCCATCGGGTAGGGTGGCATTGGCCGGCAACAGCGGGCGCGCCTCATCGCAACCGGCGAGCAGCAAGGACAGGCACAGCGGCAGCAAACGCAGGGCAAGGGGATTCATGACGGACGTCCAGGTCGGTGCTTTGCACGCAGTATGCCGCAAGCCTGGATGCTTGCGCTGCATAGCCGCACTCGTTACGGATGCAGGATCGCTCCTGTTCCGGCGCAGGGCACGGGAAACAGGAGCGACTGGAGATACCCGGGAGGGATCAGACGAAGCAGAGGGTCAGCGGCTCGGCGATGTAGGCAGGTTTCTCCTGGCCTTCGATCTCCAGCACGGCACGTGCCTTGAGCAGCCACTGGCCGGGGTTCTTCTCGTTGGCGTCGACCAGCGTCACCACCAGGCGCACCTTGGAGTTGACCTTGACCGGCTGGATGAAACGCACGCTGTCGAGGCCGTAGTTCACTGCCATCTTCAGGCCCTGCGGCATGATCATGATCTTTTCCATCAGCATCGGCACCAGCGACAGCGACAGGAAACCGTGGGCGATGGTGGTGCCGAAGGGGGTCAGCTTGGCCTTTTCCGGGTCGACGTGGATGAACTGGTGGTCGCCGGTGCACTCGGCGAACTGGTTGATGCGCTGCTGGTCGATGGTCAGCCACTCGGACTTGCCGAGTTCCTTGCCAACATAGTCCTTGAGCTCTGCTACGGGTACTAACGGCATAGTTCCTCCTTGAGGACGCGGGTGTTTTTCTTGTGTGCGTGAAACCGTTGCGGCCTAGATCATCATGGGGGCGGCATCGGGTCAAGCCTGCCTTGGCGTGATGAATGACGCTGCATAGGCCCGCTCGACGAAGCAATACAGAGGCCAGCGAGATGGCATCACGCCTATAATGGCCGACATGCCTTAATAGATGCCCGGAATCCCCTCTTATGAGCGGAGGCCGCGGCCATCGCTCGTTTTTCGGAGACTTCAAACATGCTGCTTCGCGGCCTTTCCTGGTTGGTGCTGTGCCAGTTGCTCGGCACTGCCCTCAACGTTCTGCTGCTGCCGATGTTGCCTGGCCCGATCATCGGCATGCTGTTGTTGTTCGTCTTTCTCATGCTGCGTGGCGAGGTGGGGGAACCGCTCAGCGTCGCGTCCAGCAGCCTGCTCAAATACCTACCACTGATCCTGGTGCCGCCGGCAGTGGGCGTGATGGCTTATGCCAGCGATATCGCCGCCGATTTCTGGGCTGTGGTCGGCGCGCTGGTACTGTCGTTGCTGGTGTCGCTGGCCTTCGCTGGCTGGCTGATGCAGAAATTGATCGAGCGTCAGCAGCGCCAGGAGGACGTATGAGTCCGGATTGGCAGGGCGCCTGGCAGGCATTGACTCATCACCCGCTGTTCGGCATCGGCATCACCCTGGGCGCCTACCAACTGGCCATGGCCGCCTACGAGCGTACTCGCTGGGTGTTCCTGCAACCGGTACTGGTGTCGATGCTCACGGTAATCGGCATTCTGCTGCTGTGCGGCCTGAGTTTCGCCGAATACCGCAACAGCGTCGCGGCGCTGACGCTACTGCTCGGCCCGGCCACCGTGGCCCTGGCCGTGCCGCTATACCTTAACCTGCGGCGGATTCGCCAGCTGTTCTGGCCGATCATCCTGACGTTGCTGATTGCCGGCACCTTCGCCACCTTACTCGGTGCGGGCCTGGCCTGGCTGTTCGGCGCCGAGCACATCATGCTGATGAGCATGGCGCCGAAATCGGTGACCTCGCCGATCGCCATGCTGGTGGCCGATCAGATCGGTGGTATCGCGGCCCTGGCGGCGGTGTTCGTGATGATCACCGGGGTCATCGGCGCCATCGTCGGACCGTCCATTCTGCGACTGTGCCGGGTTCATCATCCGGCGGCGCAGGGTATGGCGCTGGGCATCACCGCGCATGCCGTGGGTACGGCGCGTGCCCTGCAGGAGAGCGACGAGTGCGGCGCCTTCGCCGCGCTGGCGATGAGCCTGATGGGGGTCATCACCGCCGTGCTGTTGCCGCTGGCGATTGTCATGCTCCTGTGAGAGCCTGCCTGACCATCCCTGATGCTCCGGCAGCCTTGCGTTGATAACAGGCCGTAAACCATGAAGCTCCCGCTGTTCCCGCTCAACACCGTTCTGTTTCCCGGCTGCGTGCTCGACCTGCAGATATTCGAGGCACGCTACCTGGACATGATCAGCCGCTGCATGAAACAGGGCACGGGGTTCGGGGTGGTGTGCATCGTCGAGGGCGAAGAAGTGGGAGAAGCCGCCAGCCGTTTCGCCGCTATTGGCTGCGAGGCGTTGGTGCGCGACTTTCAGCAGCGTACCAATGGTCTGCTGGGTATTCGCGTCGAGGGCGGTCGGCGTTTTCATGTCGAGCGCGCCCAGGTTCTGCCGGATCAACTGACCGTCGCCGACGTGCAGTGGTTGGAGGAGCAACCCAACAGTCCGCTGCAGGCCGAGCACGCTGACCTGGCCGCCTTGCACGCGGCCCTGGCCGAGCATCCGCTGGTGGCGGGCCTGGATATGACCGGCGTGGTCGCCGGTCAGCAGCAACTGGCCAATCAGCTGGCCTATCTATTGCCGCTGGAGCCGGCGCAGAAACTGCAGCTACTTCAGCTCGATGATCCTGCCCTGCGCCTGGAGCAACTGCACGCCATGCTGGAAGTGCTCCAGGGCGATGTCTGAGGCGACGCCTTAATAGGAATAGCGCAGCAGTGCGGTGGACAACTGCCAGGTCGCCATGGCGCCCAGCACCGATAGGCAGGCGGGCAGGATGATCCACCACAGGCGCGCCGGTAGCGGCGGCAGCGCTTCCTGGCGCTGACACAGGGCCAGGCTCAGGCCGCATACCGCCGAGGCCAACAGAGCGCCGGCGATAATGTCGCTGGGCCAGTGCACCCCCAGGTAGACCCGCGACAAGGCGATCGCCAAGGCTGGCAGGCACGCCACTACCAGCCAGGCCAGGCGCAGGCGTGCCGATTGACCACGGCCGGCCAGCACCCCCAGCACCAGGAAAAAGGCAAAGGCTGCCGAACTGTGGCCGCTGGGAAAGCTGAAGGTGGTCAGTGGCTCGCTCAGCACGTCAGGGCGCGCCCGGGCAAAGCCATGCTTGAGCGTGGTATTGCCTAGCGCCGTGACCAGCAGGGTCGAGCCGGCGAAGAGCAGGTGACGCCATTGCCGTGCCAGGAACAGCAAGGCGCACAGCACTGCAGCCGCCGCCAACTGGATATGGAAGTCGCCCAGCCGGGTCAGGGTGCCGATCCATTGATCCAGGTGCGGCTGGCGCTGTTCCTGGACCAAAGACATCAGGCCCTGATCCAGCGCATCGAGATGCGGCCAGCCGATGATGATGGCCAACAGCAGTAACAGGCTGAGGCCGCCACCGAGCAGGCTGGCGCGTGGCTTTTCCGCCAGGCTGGCTTGAATGGTCAGCAGCAGGATCACGCCAATACCGGCCAGCAGTACCGCTGCTTCCGTCCAGAAACCTTCTGCCATTGGCAGGCGCAGGGCCGCGCCGGTCGCCCAGCCCGGCAGCAGGTAAGCCACCGCCCAGCCGGCTGCCGCCACCAGGCTGACCAGTATGAAACGCAGCACTGGCATGTTCAGCATGCCGGCTACCAGCGGCAGCATTGGGCGCAGCGGGCCGATGAAACGACCGACCAACAGGCTGGCCACGCCGTAATGACGGAAGTAGAGCTCGGCACGCAAAATCCACTGCGGATGATGGCGCAGCACCGGCAGGCGCCCGATGTTGTGTTTGAAGCGTCTGCCCAGCGCGTAGGAAATCATGTCGCCACACAGCGCGCCGGTGTAGGCCAGCAGTAGCGTCTGCCACAGCGTCAGTATCCCGCTGCCGGCGAGCAGCGCGACGCTGAACAGCAGCACCACGCCAGGCAGCACGATGCCTACCAGGGCCAGGCATTCGAGCAGGGCGATGATAAAGATCGCCACCCCCAGCCATTGCGGGTTGCCACTCAGCCAGGTGGTCAGGTTATCCAGCCAGACGCTCATTGTTCTGCTCCTGAAGCGCTCAACAATCGATAATCACGCCCTTCGACCTGTCCACGACGCAAAGGGTTGCGTGTGCAGTGACGTGCGTAGGCGGCATCAACGAAACGGTAGGGCAGGTCTTCGTCGCGGCCCTTGGGGATACCCAGGCGCGCGCACTGGATGATCACATGCGGTCGTTCGCCGACATCTTCGACGAACAGTCGCTGCGGATCGAAACGGCGCGCATCCCAGTCCGGCACTTTCAGACCCAGCGCCTTGCAGAGCAGCGTCTGCCCGGCGCACAAGCGCTCGATGGCGCGGGGTTGGTCGAGGCTGCCCGGGTTGTTGCGTTGCATCGCCGCCAGGGCATCGGGGCCGCTGATGGCATCGACCCAGGGATGTGCGGATTTGATCAGCACCGCGTTACCAGGCCCGTGAGCGCTGAAGTTCAGCGAATCGCCGCCGCGCGCGTAGTACATGTAGATATGCCCGCCATCTGCGAACAGCGCCTTGCGCTTCTCTGTGTAGCCGAGCGATGCATGGCTGCCCTTGTCGACTAGGTAGTAGGCCTCGGTCTCGATGATCCGTGCACTTAGCCATAGCGCACCGACGCGATGGCGGATGACCTTGCCAAGCAGTTCGCGGGCGAGCAGCTGTGCATCGCGGTCGAAGAAGGTGTCGGGCAATGGATTGGTATCAGGCCAGGGCAAGCTGAGAGTGGGGTCGGCAGGCTTCATCTGTCGCACGGGTGCTAAGTCTCGGGCGGCGAGCATAGCAACAAGAAGCTTAAAAATGCCTGAACGTTCCAGTGCCCATGATGGCCGCGGTTGCCCACGGCGCGTTACATCGGCTACGTCTGGCATTCATCACCCGGCGGATGGGTTACCTACCGCTTGCCAGACGCCGCTGGGCGCGGCCCTGCGAGCCCGCTATAATCAGCCCCTTTTTCCAACTGCCAGACCTCCGCCGCCATGACCGAGTCCGTGCACGACTACATGACCCGCCTGGGCCAAGCCGCCCGCCAGGCATCAAAGGTGCTCGCCCGCGCCAGTACCGCGCAGAAAAATCGCGCGCTGCAGGCCGCCGCCAATGCCCTCGACGCCGCTCGCGCCGAGCTGACTGCCGCTAATGAACTGGACCTGGCAGCCGCCCGCGCCAGCGGTCTGGAGCCGGCCATGGTCGACCGCCTGGCGCTGACGCCGGCGGTGATCGACAGCATGATCGAAGGCCTGCGCCAGGTGGCGACCCTGCCTGACCCGATTGGCGAGATTCAGGGCATGCGCTACCTGCCGTCCGGCATTCAGGTCGGCAAGATGCGCGTGCCGCTGGGCGTGATCGGTATCATCTACGAGTCGCGTCCGAACGTGACCATCGATGCCGCCAGCCTGTGCCTGAAGTCCGGTAATGCCACCATCCTGCGTGGCGGCTCCGAGGCCATTCATTCCAACCAGGCGATTGCCCGCTGCATCCAGCAGGGCCTGGCCGAGGCCGACCTGCCGGCGGCTGCCGTGCAGGTGGTGGAAACCACTGATCGTGCTGCCGTCGGTGAGCTGATCACCATGCCGAAATTCGTCGACGTGATCGTGCCGCGCGGTGGCAAGGGCCTGATCGAGCGCATCAGCCGCGATGCCAAGGTGCCGGTGATCAAGCATCTGGACGGCGTTTGCCACGTCTATATCGACATCGCCGCTGATCTGGACAAGGCGATTCGCGTTGCCGACAACGCCAAGACCCAGCGCTACTCGCCGTGCAACGCCATGGAAACCCTGCTGGTGCACGCTGCCGTGGCGGGCAAGGTGCTGCCGCCGCTGGCCGCCATCTACCGCGACAAAGGTGTTGAGCTGCGTGGCGATGCCGCCACCCGCGAGCTGCTGGGCGGCGATGTGCTGGAAGCGAGCGAAGACGACTGGTTCGCCGAGTACAACGCGCCGATCCTGGCGATTCGCATCGTCGACTCGCTGGATGCGGCCATCGAGCACATCAACCACTACGGCTCGCAGCACACCGATTCGATCATCACCGAGAATTTCAGCGATGCGCGGCGCTTCCTCACCGAAGTGGATTCCGCTTCGGTGATGGTGAATGCCTCGACTCGCTTCGCCGATGGCTTCGAGTACGGCCTGGGTGCGGAGATCGGCATCTCCACCGACAAGCTGCACGCACGCGGCCCGGTCGGCCTGGACGGCCTGACCAGCGAGAAGTACGTGGTCTTTGGCGATGGACACATTCGCACATAAATGAACGGACTCGGCGCCCGACGCATCGGCCTGCTCGGCGGTACCTTCAACCCGGTGCATATCGGGCATCTGCGTGCCGCGCTGGAAGTGGCGGAATTCATGGCGCTGGACGAGCTGCGGTTGATCCCCAGCGCCAGGCCGCCGCACCGTGATACGCCGCAGGCGACGGCCGAGCAGCGCCTGGCCATGGTCGAACTGGCGGTCTCTGGCGAGGCGCTGTTGACGGTCGATGACCGCGAGCTTCTTCGCGACAAGCCGTCGTACACGGTGGACACGCTGGAGTCGGTGCGTGCCGAGTCGGCGGCGGACGATCAGCTGTTTCTGCTGCTTGGCTGGGACGCTTTTTGCGGCCTGCCGAGTTGGCATCGTTGGCAGGAGTTGCTGCAACACTGCCATCTGCTGGTGCTGCAGCGGCCGGATGCCGACAGCGAGGCGCCGGAGGCGCTGCGCGATCTGCTGGCTGCACGCAGTGTCAGCGACCCGCTGAGCCTGCAGGGTGCAGGCGGGCAAATCAGTTTCATCTGGCAGACTCCGCTGGCGATTTCCGCCACGCAGATTCGCCATTTACTGGCAACCGGCCGCTCGGCGCGATATCTGCTGCCCGATGCGGTGCTGGCCTATATCCAGGCGCACGATCTGTACCGTGCGCCCAATGCTTGAAACGCTGCGCATGTGCGCTGGCGTCCATTACACGAGGCAAATGAGTCATTTATGAGCAAGCAGAACATGCCCAGCGAAGAGCTGGTCAAGATCGCCGTGGCGGCGCTGGAAGAGATCAAGGCGACCGACATCACCGTGATCGACGTCAAGGACAAGACCAGCATCACCGACTTCATGGTGATCGCCAGCGGTAGCTCCAGCCGTCAGGTCAAATCGCTGGTGGAAAACGTGCTGGAAAAGGTCAAGGAGCAGGGCGTGCGCCCGATCGGTAGCGAAGGTCTGGACAGCGGCGAATGGGCCCTGCTCGACCTCGGCGACATCGTCGTGCACGTGATGCTGCCGACCGCGCGTCAGTTCTACGACCTCGAGCGCCTGTGGCAGGGCGCCGAGCAGAGCCGCGCGCAACATTCGGCCGAGTAAGCGTAAACCGTGCGGATCAAACTGATCGCCGTCGGTTCGCGCATGCCGCGCTGGGTCGAAGAGGGCTGGCAGGAGTACGTCAAGCGTCTGCCTGCCGAGTTGCCGCTGGAACTGGTGGAAATTCCCCTCAACACCCGCGGCAAGAATGCCGACGTCGCCCGCCTGATCCGTCAGGAGGGCGAGGCCATGCTGAGCAAGGTGCAGCCCGGCGAACGTATCGTCACGCTGGAGGTCCATGGCAAGCCATGGAGCACCGAGCAACTGGCAGCGGAGCTCGATCGCTGGCGCCTCGATGCACGCAACGTCAACCTCATGGTTGGTGGCCCGGAAGGGCTGGCACCGGAGGTCTGCGCGCGTAGCGAGCAGCGCTGGTCGCTGTCGCCGCTGACGTTGCCGCATCCGCTGGTGCGTATCCTGCTCGGCGAGCAGATCTACCGAGCCTGGACCGTATTGTCCGGCCACCCGTACCACAAGTGATCAAGTAGTCATGCCGCAGCCGATTCGCCTCAAGGATCACGAAAAGGACGCTCGCCTGGTCAAGCGCCGGGTGCTCGTCGGCGGCGTGGTGATCATCCTGCTGACCTGCGTGCTGGTCATGCGCATGTACTACCTGCAGGTGATTCAGTACGAGCATCACAGCACTCTGGCAGAGAACAACCGCATCCACGTGCAGCCGCTGCCGCCGACCCGTGGGCTGATCTACGACCGAAACGGCGTGATCATCGCCGACAACCGTCCCAGCTTCAGCCTGACCGTGACCCGTGAGCGTGCCGGTGATTGGCTCAGCGTGCTCGACACAGTGGTCGAGGTGCTGGAACTTAGCGAGGACGAGCGCGCGTTGTTCGAACGCCGCGTGCGCCAGGGGCGGCGTCCGTTCGAACCGGTACCGATCCTGTTCGAGCTGAGCGAGGAGCAGATTGCCCGCATCGCGGTCAACCAGTTCCGTCTGCCGGGCGTCGAGGTGGCTGCGCAGCTGGTGCGGCATTACCCGCAGCAGGAGCACTTCGCTCATTCGGTCGGCTATGTCGGGCGCATCAACGAGCAGGAGCTCAAGCGCCTCGACCCTACCGACTATGCCGGCACGCACCATATCGGCAAGACCGGTATCGAGCGTTTCTACGAGGACGAGCTGCACGGCGAGGTCGGCTATGAGGAGGTCGAGACCAATGCCCGTGGCCGCGTATTGCGCGTACTCAACCGCGTCGATCCGAAACCGGGCAAGGACATTGTGCTCAGCCTCGACGTGCACCTGCAGGAGGCGGCCGAGAACGCCCTGGGCGGTCGACGTGGCGCCGTGGTAGCCATCGATCCGAATAATGGCGAAGTCTTGGCGATGGTCAGCCAGCCCAGCTTCGACCCCAACCCCTTCGTCACCGGTATCAGCTTCAAGGCCTACGGTGAGCTGCGCGACTCCATCGATCAGCCGCTGTATAACCGGGTGCTGCGCGGCCTTTACCCGCCGGGTTCGACGATCAAACCGATGGTTGCTGTGGCCGGTCTCGATGCCGGTGTGGTCACGCCTACTTCGCGGGTGTTCGACCCAGGCTTCTATCAGTTGCCCAACCACAGCCACAAATACCGTAACTGGAACCGTACTGGTGACGGTTGGGTCGATCTCAATCTGGCCATCGCTCGCTCCAACGACACCTATTTCTACGATCTGGCGCACAAGATGGGCGTCGATCGCATGCACGATTACATGAGCCGCTTCGGCCTTGGGCAGCGTGTTTCGCTGGACATGTTCGAAGAAACCGCCGGCCTGATGCCTTCTCGCGACTGGAAACGGGCGCGTTATCGCCAACCCTGGTATCCGGGCGAGACGCTGATTCTCGGTATCGGTCAGGGCTACATGCAGACCACGCCGCTGCAATTGGCGCAGGCCACCGCATTGATGGCCACGCGCGGCAAGTGGATTCGCCCACACCTGGCCAAGAGCGTCGACGGCCGCCTGCCGTCAGACCCCAATCCGATTGCGGATATCGTCCTGCGTGATCCCAAGTTCTGGGATTACGGCATTCGCGGCATGGAAGAGGTGTTGCACGGCCCTCGCGGTACCGCGCGCAAGGTTGGTGACAGTTCGGTCTATCGTATCGCCGGTAAGAGCGGTACGGCGCAGGTGGTGGCGATCAAGCAGGGTGAGAAGTACGACCGTAACAAGGTACAGGAGCGCCACCGCGACCACGCGCTGTTCATCGGTTTTGCACCGGCGAACAACCCGCAGATCGCCGTCGCGGTCATGGTGGAGAACGGTGAGTCCGGCTCCGGTGTTGCCGCGCCCGTGGTCAAGCAGGTGATGGATGCCTGGCTGCTGGATAAGGAAACCGGCCAGCTCAAGGCCAAGTTCGCGTTGCCCAAGCCTGCCGAGGTCAGTCAGCGATGATCAGCAATTTCGACCGTACCCTGTCCGACGAGGACGTGCTGCGTCGTCGCGCCAGCCTGCTGCAGCGTATGCACATCGATGGCTGGTTGCTGCTGCTGTTGCTGATTCTCGGCACTGGCAGCCTGTTCATTCTGTATTCGGCCAGTGGCAAGAACATCGACCTGCTGCTCAAGCAGGCGTCGTCCTTTGGCATTGGCATGCTCGCGGTGGTGGTGATTGCCCAGTTCGACCCGCGCTTCATGGCGCGTTGGGTGCCCCTTGCCTACGTGATAGGCGTCGCGCTGCTGATGGTGGTGGAAGTAATGGGCCATACCGCGATGGGCGCCACACGCTGGATCAATATCCCCGGGGTGATCCGCTTCCAGCCGTCGGAACTGATGAAGATCATCATGCCGATGACCATCGCCTGGTACCTGTCGCGGCACAACCTGCCGCCGCGCTTCAAGCATATTGTCGTCAGCCTGGCGATGATCGGTGTGCCCTTCGTACTGATCGTCAAGCAGCCGGACCTGGGCACCTCGTTGCTGATCCTCGCCTCGGGTGCGTTCGTGGTGTTCATGGCCGGCCTGCAGTGGCGCTGGATCATCGGCGCCGCCGCTGCCGTGGTGCCGGTCGCGGTGGGCATGTGGTACTTCGTCATGCATGACTACCAGAAACGCCGCGTGCTGACCTTTCTCAACCCGGAGAGCGACCCGCTGGGCGCGGGCTGGAACATTATCCAGTCCAAGGCCGCCATCGGTTCCGGCGGTGTATTGGGCAAGGGCTGGTTGCTGGGTACTCAGTCGCACCTGGATTTTTTGCCGGAAAGCCACACGGACTTTATCATTGCCGTGCTCGCGGAGGAGTTCGGCCTGGTCGGCGTCTGTCTGTTGTTGTTGCTCTATCTGCTACTGCTGGCGCGCGGCCTGGTGATCACCGCCCAGGCGCAGACGCTGTTCGGCAAGCTGCTGGCCGGGGCGCTGACCATGACCTTCTTCGTCTACGTATTCGTCAACATCGGCATGGTCAGCGGGTTGCTGCCGGTGGTTGGGGTTCCGCTGCCCTTCATTAGTTATGGCGGAACCCATCTGGTCACGCTGTTGTCAGGCTTCGGGATATTGATGGCGATCCACACCCACAGAAAGTGGATCGCTCAGGTTTGATTTGGGAGTTATGGGTTAATGCATTCTCTGCGTAGTTGGGCTGCTCGTACGTTGATGGGAGTCGGTATCGCCGGCGTGTTCGGCACTGGCGCTCAGGCGCTGGCGGCCGATTACGACGGCTCGCCGCAGGTGGCCGAGTTCATCGAGGAAATGACCCGCGACTATGGCTTTGCCAGTGAGCAACTGGTCAGTCTGTTCGCCGAGGTCGAGCGCAAGCAGGCGATTCTCGACGCCATCTCGCGTCCGGCCGAGAAGGTCAAACCCTGGAAGGACTATCGCCCGATCTTCATCACCGACAAGCGTATCGCCCAGGGTGTCGAGTTCTGGAACAAGAACCAGGCGGCGCTGGAAAAGGCAGAAGCCGAGTACGGCGTGCCGCCACAGTTCATCGTCGCCATCATCGGCGTGGAAACGTTCTACGGCGGCAATACCGGCAGCTGGCGGGTGATGGATGCACTGTCGACCCTGGCCTTCGATTATCCGCCGCGTGCACCGTTCTTCCGCAAGGAACTGCGTGAGTTTCTGCTGCTGACCCGTGAGGAGCAGGTCGACCCGACCAGCCTCAAGGGCTCTTACGCCGGTGCCATGGGCTTGCCGCAGTTCATGCCGAGCAGCTTCCGTGCTTACGCCGTGGACTTCGACGGCGACGGCCATATCAACATCTGGAGCAACCCGACCGATGCCATCGGCAGTGTTGCCAGCTATTTCAAGCGTCACGGCTGGCAGGCCGGCGGCCAGGTCGCCAGTCGCGTCGAGGCCAGCGGTGCTCGCGTCGACGAAGGCCTGACCCAGGGCCTGGACCCGGTGAAAAGCGTCGCCGAACTGCGCGCGCTGGGCTGGAAGAGCCAGGACAAACTGGCAGAAGACCTGCCGGTGACCGCATTCCGTCTGGAAGGCGCGCAAGGCGACGAATACTGGTTCGGTTTGCCCAACTTCTACACCATCACCCGCTACAATCGCAGCGTGATGTATGCCATGGCAGTCAACCAACTGGCCGAACTGCTGGTCGAAACGCGGGGTAATCGATGAGTGCGTCCAAACTGCTGCCGCTGGCAGCCTGCGTAACGGCAGCGCTGTTGCTGGCGAGCTGCTCCTCCAATCGGGCACCGCAGCCCGCGGTGGTGCCCGGTCAGTCGGCCGGTATCTCTGGCCCGGATGATTTCAACCGTCCACACAGAGATGGCGCACCCTGGTGGGACGTCGATGTCTCGAAGATTCAGGACGCCATCCCCATGCCACATTACGGGCCGGTCAAAGCCAGCCCCTATGTGGTGTTCGGCAAGCAGTACTACCCGATTCAGGACGCCCGTCGCTACCAGGCGACAGGGCCTGCTTCCTGGTACGGCACCAAATTCCATGGCCAGGCCACTGCCAACGGCGAAACCTACGATCTGTATGGCATGACCGCAGCGCACAAGACATTGCCGCTGCCCAGTTACGTGCGCGTGACCAACCTGGAGAACGGCAAGGTGGTGATCCTGCGGGTCAATGACCGTGGGCCGTTCTACTCCGACCGCATCATCGATCTGTCCTTCGCTGCCGCTAAGAAGCTCGGCTATGCCGAGAAGGGCACTGCGCGGGTCAAGGTCGAAGGTATCGACCCGCACGAGTGGTGGGCGCAGCAGGGCCGTCCGGTGCCATTGGTGCTGGCCAACAATCAGCCGGCCAAGGCTGCTGTTGCTCAACCCGTCGCGCAGCCCGTGCCGCAGGTCGTCGAGCAGTACGCGCCGCCGCCCGCACAGCACGCCGCTGCGGTGGTGCCTGTGCAGATCGACGCAAAAAAAAACGATTCACTCGGAGCCTCTGGCCTGTATCTCCAGGTGGGAGCCTTCGCCAATCCGGACGCTGCGGAGCTGCTCAAGTCCAAGCTGAGCCAGACCAGCAGTGTGCCGGTGTTCATCAGCTCAGTGGTGCGCGACCAGCAGATTCTGCATCGGGTGCGCATGGGGCCGATCAGCAACCAGGGCGAGGCTGAGCAGCTGCAGAGCAGTGTGCGCCTGGCCAACCTGGGGCAGCCCACGCTCGTGCGTGCCGACTGATGGCAACTTAACCGGTGTTTGCCGGACTAAATCCGAGGCTCGCCTACTGGCGAGTCGAAAGATGGCCCTACGGGGCCGTACAACCCATGCAACGATTTTCGAGAGACGGATGAACATCACCAGCTTCGTGCAACGTGCTTCACTGGTTCTTACCCTTCTGGCCGCGCCACTCGCCATGGCCAACCAGCAGGTGGTGCCTGCGGCGCCGCAACTGGCCGCCAAATCCTATGTGCTGATGGACGCCGCCAGCGGCAACGTCCTGGTCGAGAACAACGCTGACCAGCGCCTGCCGCCGGCCAGTCTGACCAAGCTGATGACCGCCTACATCGCCACCCTGGAAATCCGCAACGGCAAGATCGGCGAGCAGGATCTGGTGACCATCAGCGAGCATGCCTGGCGCACCGGTGGCGCCGCGTCCGGTGGTTCCACCATGTTCCTGCCACTGAACAGCCAGGCCACGGTCGACGATCTGCTGCACGGCATCATCATCCAGTCCGGCAACGACGCCAGCATCGCCATCGCCGAATACATCGCCGGCAGCGAAGACGCCTTCGCCGACATGATGAACGCCACCGCCGAACGCTTGGGCATGAAGAACAGCCACTTCATGAACGCTACCGGCCTGCCGCACCCGGAGCACTACTCCAGTGCCCATGACATGGCGATCCTGGCGCGCGCGATCATCGACGAGGACGCCGAGCACTATGCGATCTACTCGCAGAAGGAGTTCCTCTGGAACAACATCAAACAGCCCAACCGTAACCTGCTGCTGTGGCGCGACCGTACCGTCGATGGCCTGAAAACCGGTCACACCTCGGAGGCCGGCTACTGCCTGGTGGCCTCGGCCGTGCGTGATGGCGCGCGCATGATCACCTCGGTATTCGGTACCGACAGCGAGCAGGCCCGTGCGGCGGAAACCCAGAAGCTGCTGACCTATGGCTTCCGCTTCTTCGAAAGCCGCACCTTCTACCAGAAAGGCGCAGAGCTGGCTCAGGCCACCGTCTGGAAGGGCGCTACACATCAGGTCAAGGCAGGTCTGGCAGAGAACCTGACCATCACCATGCCCAAGGGCCAGCTGGAAAAACTGCAGGCCAGCATGATCATCAACCCGCAGCTGATCGCCCCGATCCAGCAGGGCGATGTGATCGGCAAGGTCGAAGTCAAACTGGGTGACGACGTGGTGCGCAGCACCGATCTGGTGGCGCTGGAGCCGGTAGAAGAGGGCGGCCTGCTGCGTCGTCTGTGGGACAGCATTCGACTGTTCTTCTTCGGCCTGTTCAACTGACAGGCACCGCTGAAAGCGACCTGCGTTGTCGTCATGGCATTGAAACCGGCTGAAGCAGTGCCCATTTACGTGTTGTAAGCCATGCCTCTTTTAGCCCGCCGCTCCAACCCGGAGCGGCCCTTTCTGGACGGGCCACAAGCCCGCTGATGCCATGACCGATAGCGATGTCCAACCGCCAAAAATCGAATTTCCCTGTGAGCGTTACCCGATCAAGGTCATTGGTACCGCTGGCGAGGGTTTCTCCGACCTGGTAATCGAAGTGATCCAGCGCCACGCCCCCGACCTGGATACCTCCACGTTGGTGATGCGTGACAGCCGCAACGGTAACTTCCTTTCCGTTCAGGTGCTGATCACTGCCACCGGTGTCGAGCAGCTGCAGGCGATTCACGTCGATCTGCGTGCAACCGGCCGTGTGCATATGGTGCTGTGATACCCATGCCCGAGCTTGTCGTCCGTCACCTCGGGCTGGTCGACTACCAGCCCACGCTGGAGGCCATGCGCCAACTGACCCGTGAGCGCGATGCGCAGACCCCGGACGAAATCTGGTTGCTGCAACATCCCAAGGTGTTCACTCAGGGGCAGGCCGGCAAGGCCGAGCATGTGCTCGCTGCGGGCGATATCCCGGTGATCCAGGTCGAGCGTGGCGGGCAGGTGACCTATCACGGTCCTGGGCAGCTGGTGGCCTATCTGATGCTCGATCTACGTCGCCTCGATCTCGGCGTGCGTGAGCTGGTCACCGCCATGGAGCAGAGCCTGGTCGAGCTATTGGCCGGCTATGGCATCGAGGCGGCGCCCAAGGCGGATGCGCCCGGTGTATACGTGGCAGGTGACAAGATCGCTTCCCTGGGGCTGCGCGTCAGCCGTGGCTGCTCGTTCCACGGCCTGGCGCTGAACGTCGATATGGAAATGGCGCCTTTCCTGCGTATCAACCCCTGTGGCTACGCCGGGTTGAAGATGGTGCAGCTGCGTGACCTGATGCCATCGCCGCCCGCGTTCGACGACGTGGCGCAACGTCTGGAGCAGGCGTTGCGCGCCCGTCTGGGCTACGCGTAGCGGATTGTGGTGCCGCCCAAGCGGCATGATATTGGCGATTTCTTGGTGCGCACGGTGCACCCTACGAGCTGTAGTCCGGCTGAGTCGTGCGTAGTGCGCGCTGTGCGCAGCAATGAGGTCACTGCATTTCGGCGTGCCGAGTGCATCTTTCTGTCAGCAACGAAAAAGGGACGCCGAGGCGTCCCTTTTTCGTTGGTCGTGAAGATCTCAGTTCAGATTCAGCGCCGGAATGAGGCTGGCGTTGACCTCCTGGCCAGGCACCGGAACCGGGGCGGCGAGGCCCAGGTTGTTCTTCTCGAACACGCGGTCGGCGCGATAGCTGGAACGTACCAGCGGGCCAGCGGCGACTTCCATGAAGCCTCTCTCGAGGCCGATGTCACGGAAGCGATTGAACTCTTCAGGGCTGACCCAGCGTTGCACCTTGAGGTGGTTGCGCGTGGGTTGCAGGTACTGGCCGAGGGTAAGGATGTCCACGCCGATGGCGCGCAGGTCATCCATGGTTTCCAGGATTTCCTCGTCGGTTTCACCCAGGCCAAGCATCAGGCTGGTCTTGGTCAGTACGTCCGGACGGTGTTTCTTGGCGTGCTCGAGCACCTTGAGGGTCTTCTCGTAGCCAGCGCGCGGGTCGCGAACCACATAGGTGAGGCGTTTGACCGTCTCGACGTTCTGCGCAAACACTTCCAGGCCGGAGTCGACCACGCGTTCGATGGCCTGGTGATCGCCATCGAAGTCCGGAGTCAGGGCCTCGACCACCACCTGCGGGGTGTTTTCCTTGATCGCTCGCACGCAAGCTGCATAGTGGCCGGCGCCGCCGTCTTCGAGGTCGTCACGATCCACCGAGGTCAGCACGATATAACGCAGGGCCATCAGCTCCACCGATTTGGCGGTGTTCTGTGGCTCTTCCAGATCCAGCCAGCCATTGGGGTTGCCGGTGTCCACGGCACAGAAACGGCAGGCACGGGTGCACACCGAGCCCATCAGCATGATGGTGGCCGTGCCGTTGGACCAGCACTCGCCCATGTTCGGGCAGTGCGATTCCTGGCAAACGGTGCTCAGGCGGTGTTCGCCGACGTTGCGCTTGACGGCCTCGAAACGGCTGCCGCCAGGGGCCTTGACCCGCAGCCACTTGGGCTTGGGTTCGAAAACCTGGGGCTCGGCCGAGGCGCGGCGCTTCTGGCCATCCTTGATCGCGGTGATGCCTTGGGCGGTGCGAAACTTTTCGCCGCTGGCGACGGATTTGGGCGAGGAGGTGTCGGACATCGGAAATCTGGGCTCCGGTAGAGGCTCCGTGGGCAGGTGGCTTTTGGCCGCCGGCCAGTCTACCACAGAAGGTGTATGCAGACGTTGAGGCCGCCTGTCGACAAAGCACCGGCAAGGTGCCGCCTGGGCGTCGCTGTGACAGCTTGGCAAAGGGCTCGCCACTGATGGCAAGCCCTGCCGGAACAGGCCTGGATTCAGCGTGTGCGCAGCTGTTCCAGCAGCTGGGTATTGGGGTAGCCATCGGCTGGCCAGTTCAACTGCAGTTGCAGGGCGCGAATGGCCTTGCGCGTATTGGCGCCGATGATGCCGTCGGCCGGGCCTGGGTCGAATCCTGCCTTGGTCAGCAGCTCCTGCAGTTCGACGCGTTCGCTACGACCCAGTTGGCGCTCGCCGCGCGGCCACTGTCCTTTGACTTCGCTTGGACGCAGCAGGTTGTCGGCGAGCAGGCCGATGGCCAGCGCGTAGGACGTGGAGTTGTTGTACTTGAGGATGCTGCGGAAGTTATCCAGCAACAGGAAAGCCGGGCCTTTGTGGCCGGCGGGCAATTGCAGGCTGGCGCGGGCACTGGCGGCCGCACCGGTCGGTGCCAGCGGGCGGACGCCGAGCTCCGCCCATTCGGCCAGCGTGCGGCGCTGATCGGGATCGGCCAGGGCGTAGTCGAAGCCGTTCGGTAGATTCACCTCGAAGCCCCAAGGTTGACCACGCTGCCAGCCAGAGGCCTGTAGATAATGTGCGGCGGATGCCAGCGCGTCGGTCGAAGAACCCCACAGGTCGCGCTTGCCGTCGCCGTCGAAGTCGACGGCATGCTGGTTGTAGGTCGTTGGCATGAACTGGGTCTGCCCCATGGCACCGGCCCAGGAGCCGATCATGCGCTCGCTGGACACATCGCCGTTCTGCAGGATTTGCAGGGCAGCCAGCAATTGAGCGCGCCAGAAACCCTGGCGGCGACCGTCATAGGCCAGGGTGGCGAGGGAGCGAATGACGCTATTGCTGCCGATGTTGTTGCCGAAGTTGCTCTCCAGGCCCCAGATGGCTACCAGGATCGGGGCTTCGACGCCGTACTGCTGCTCGATGCGTTGCAGCACCAGGCTGTGCTGAGCTAGCAGTACCCGGCCGCGGCCGATACGGCTGGAGGAGACGGCACCGTCCAGATATTCCCACACCGGGCGAGTGAACTCGGGCTGACTACTGTCTGCCTTGAGTACCGCAGGGTCGGGGGTGACGCCGGCGAATACGCGATCGAACAGCGCTGCGTCGATGCCGGCGGCAATCGCTTCGCTACGCATCGTCTGGCGCCAGTCGGCAAAACTGGGCAAGGGCGTTTCGGCAGCAGTCTGGACCGCTGCAGGGGCAGTGGTGGTAGGCAGATTTTCCGCTGGGGCCTGGGCGCAGGCCGCCAGCAGCAGGAG
Source organism: Pseudomonas sp. zfem001 (assembly GCF_032621725.1). NCBI lineage: Bacteria > Pseudomonadati > Pseudomonadota > Gammaproteobacteria > Pseudomonadales > Pseudomonadaceae > Pseudomonas > Pseudomonas sp. zfem001. Next base: position 157,574 of record NZ_JAVYJI010000005.1, read on the forward strand.
AGGAAGCAGAGCCAGGGCGCGACGTGGAAGCTGGTGTGGCATGTCTATCTCAAGGCGTTTAAGCAGGCGGTTACCTTAGCACGCTCGACGGGGATTCTGGGCTATCAGCGAAGCGAAGAGGCCCATAAAGCAAGAAGCCTCCCAATTGTGGGAGGCTTCGCGGCGGTAGCTGCCTTTACCTTTCTGTGGTCGTTCCTGGCGGGAGCGAAACAGTGGCTGGGCGACGATGGATTTGGCCTTGTTCGGCCGTTTGCCGGCTTTCTTGCTCATGGCGTTTCCTCATGCAGACTGGCCTGCGCCAATGCAGGCGGCGGAGACTATGCGCCGCTGTACAGAAAATGTCCAGATTTGGGGCGCCTGCAGGGCGGATGCAGCCCGCCATTACTGGGCGGCGGGCGACGCCTGCACTACGGAGCGAGACGCAGCCTTTGTCCGGACAGTTGCAGAGTTAGCATGGCCAGCTCGCTCCACGGATCACCGGGCGCCTGGCCCTTGATCTGTGCGTCGATCAACTGCGCCTGCTGCAGCAACTGGCCCCAGCGTTTGCTGCTGTGGCGCTGCAAGGCTTTGGAAACCAGGGGGCGACGTTTATCCCAGACTGGCGGGCGGGCGCTGGAGAAGGCTTTGTCCAAGGGAATACCCTGGCTCTGCTGGTGGGCGATGCCGGCCAGTAGACGAATCTCGCGCGCCAGTGCCCAGAGGATCACCGGGGTTTCCACACCTTCGCCACGCAGTCCTTCGAGGACGCGCAGGGCGTGTGCGGCATCGCCAGCGAGGGCGCAGTCGATCAGGCCGAAGACGTCAAACCGCGCACTGTCGGCCACGGCGGCCTGGACGGTTTCGGCATCGACCTGGTTGCCGTCGGCGAGCAGCTTGAGTTTTTCCACTTCCTGAGCGGCGGCCAGCAGGTTGCCTTCCACCCGCGCGGCGATCATGTCCACCGCATCGGCGCTGGCGCTCAGGCCGGCCTGCGCGAGGCGCTGGCGAATCCACTGCGGCAGCTGATTGGCATCCACCGGCCAGATCTGGATGAACTGGCTCACCTGGCCGTCGATCAGCGCTTTGGCCCATTTGGATTTTTGCGTGCTGCCATCGAGCTTGGGCAGGCTCAGCAGCAGGACGGTGTCCTCGGGGGGGCGGGCCAGGTACTCGAGCAGCGCGGCGGTGCCCTTGTCGCCTGGCTTACCGGAAGGCAGGCGCAGTTCCAGCAGGCGCTTCTCGGCGAACAGCGAGAGGCTGGCACCCGCCTGCAGCAGGTTGCCCCAGTCGAAGTTGGCTTCGGCATTGAACACCTGGCGTTCGCCGAACCCTTGCTGGCGACAGGCATTGCGGATGGCGTCAGCAGTTTCCTGGCACAGCAATGGCTCATCGCCGCTGATCGCATAGACAGGCGCAAGTGCGCCTTGCAGGTGTTTGCCGAGTTGCGCGGGGGCAAGCTTCATCGAGTCGATGTCATCAGGCAGACGGGGCGTCGGGCCGCAGGTGCGGCCCTTGAGCCTTTAGCGGGACGGCAGTTCGATTGGCGACTGCTGCGGGGCGACCTGGCTCGCGCGCGCACGGCGCTCAGCTTCCAGTGCTTCGGCTTCGGCCTTGGCACGGGCTTCTGCGGTCTGCTGCAGTTGATCCAGTCGCTCTGGGCTGATCTGTTGCAGGCTGAACATCAGTTGCTGGATCATTTCACGGCGCAGTTCACCGCGCAGCTGAGCGGCTTCCTGGTCGGAGCCCGCGAGGTTGTTGTCGTCCTGCTGGTAGTAGTTCTGCACTTCCACCTTGTTGCCGGTCAGCAGCAGGTTCTTCGCGCCGCGGATCTCGTATTCCAGGCCCATGGTCAGCTCGTACTCGGCGGTACGCGCACCGCTGCTGTAGCTGGCACTGCGACGATTTTCGGTCTCGCGGGCGATCACCAGTTTGTAGGGCGCACCGGGGTAGACGCGAACATCGTTGTTCTCCAGCACTTCGCGCACTTGCTGCACGGTGTCGCCATAGGCGTCGCGCGCGCTGACGTCGAGTTCCTTGAGGGCGAACTGCATGTCGCCGGTGCCGCGCAGCTGGAAGCCGCACGCGCTGAGCAGGCCAGCCAGGCCGATGATCAGCAGATTCCGTTTCATCATTCTCATATCCCCTTGGCGGATCACGGCGCCACACATGTGTGGCGCCGAGCTTAATCAGTTGGCGACTATGTTGACCAGCTTGCCTGGCACCACGATGACCTTGCGAATGCTCAGGCCTTCGGTGAAGCGCAGCACGTTTTCGTTGGCACGGGCGGCGGCTTCGACGTCTTCACGGCTGGCGCTGGCTGCCACGATGATCTCGCCACGCAGTTTGCCGTTGACCTGTACCACCAGGGTCAGGCTGTCCTGCACCAGGGCCGATTCGTCGACCTGTGGCCACTGCGCATCGATCACCGCATCGGTGTGACCCAGGTGTTGCCACAGCTCGTGGCTGATATGCGGGGTGATCGGCGCGAGCAGCAGGGTGACGATTTCCAGGCCTTCCTGAGCCAGTGCGCGATCCTGTTCGGTCGCGGTGGCGGCCTTTTCCATCACGTTCATCAGGGTCATCACCTGGGCGATGGCGGTGTTGAATTTGTGGTGCTGGCCGATATCGTTGCTGGCCTGCTTGATCGCCAGGTGAATGGCGCGGCGCACGGCCTTCTGCTCGTCGGTGAGAGTGTTCACGTCCAGCTTGCCCGGCAGGCCGGCGCTGATGTGACTCTGAGCCAGACGCCAGACGCGACGCAGGAAGCGGTTGGCGCCTTCGACACCGGCATCCGACCACTCGCAGCTCATGTCGGGCGGCGAGGCGAACATCATGAACAGGCGGCAGGTGTCGGCGCCGTACGCGTCGATCATGTCCTGCGGGTCGACGCCGTTGTTTTTCGACTTGGACATCTTCTCGGTGCCGCCGATTTCCACCGGCAGGCCATCGCTCTTGAGCTTGGCGCCGATGACCTTGGCTTTGGCATCACGCTCGACTTCCACGTCGGCCGGGTTGAACCAGTCCTTGCCGCCGTTCTCCAGGGTGCGGTAGTAGGTCTCGGCGACCACCATGCCTTGGGTCAGCAGGTTCTTGAACGGCTCGTTGGACGACACCAGGCCTTCGTCGCGCATCAGCTTGTGGAAGAAGCGCGCGTACAAGAGGTGCAGGATGGCGTGCTCGATGCCACCGATGTACTGATCCACCGGCAGCCAGTGGTTGGCCGCAGCCGGGTCGACCATGCCGCCGGTGTATTGCGGCGAAGCGTAGCGCGCGTAGTACCAGGACGACTCGACGAAGGTGTCCATGGTGTCGGTTTCGCGCTTGGCCGGGGCGCCGCATTTCGGGCAACTGCACTCGTAGAACTCGGGCATCTTCGCCAGCGGCGAGCCAGCGCCGTCCGGCACCACGTCTTCGGGCAGCACCACCGGCAACTGGTCTTCCGGCACCGGCACGTCGCCGCAGGTGTCGCAGTGGATGATCGGGATCGGGCAGCCCCAGTAGCGCTGGCGGCTGATGCCCCAGTCGCGCAGGCGGAACTGGGTCTTGCGGGCGCCGTGCTCGCTGGCTTCCAGGTCGCTGACGATGGCGTCGAAGGCGGCGCTGAAGTCCAGGCCGTCATACTTGCCGGAGTTGATGGTGGTCAGGCCGGCCTTGTCACCGTACCAATCCTGCCAGGTGCTGGCGTCGTAGTCCTTGCCTTCACCGGCGTAGACCTGCGTGATCGGCAGGTCGTACTTGTTGGCAAATTCGAAGTCGCGCTCGTCATGCGCCGGTACGGCCATTACCGCACCTTCGCCGTAGCCCCACAGCACGTAGTTGGCGACGAATACCGGCAGCTTGTCGCCGGTCAGCGGATGAATGACGAACTGGCCGGTGGCCAGGCCCTTTTTCTCCATGGTGGCCATGTCGGCCTCGGCCACGGAGCCGGCCTTGCATTCGGCGATGAAGGCGGAGATGGCGGCGTTGCCCTCGGCGGCGCGCTGGGCCAGCGGATGCTCGGCGGCCACGGCGACGTAGGTGGCGCCCATCAGGGTGTCGGGGCGGGTCGAGTAAACCTTCAGTTGGCCGTCGATGCCGATGCTGGCGACGTCGTAGTCGAACACGATGTCGGCACCGAAGCTCTTGCCGATCCAGTTGCGCTGCATGGTCTTGACCTGCTCGGGCCAGCCATCCAGCTCATCCAGGCTGCTCAGCAGCTCTTCGGCATAAGCGGTGATCTTGAAGTAGTACATCGGGATTTCGCGCTTCTCGATCAGCGCGCCCGAACGCCAGCCACGGCCGTCGATGACCTGCTCGTTGGCCAGTACGGTCTGGTCCACCGGGTCCCAGTTGACGGTACCGTTCTTGCGGTAGATCACGCCCTTTTCGAACAGGCGGGTGAACAGCCACTGCTCCCAGCGGTAGTAATCCGGCTTGCAGGTGGTGACTTCGCGCGTCCAGTCGATGGCCAGGCCCAGCGATTTGAGCTGGGACTTCATGTAGGCGATGTTCTCGTAGGTCCACTTGGCCGGCGCTACCTGGTTCTTCATCGCGGCGTTTTCCGCCGGCATGCCGAACGCGTCCCAGCCCATCGGCTGCAGCACGTTCATGCCCTGCATACGCTGGTAGCGGGCGATCACGTCACCGATGGTGTAGTTGCGCACGTGCCCCATGTGTAGCTTGCCGCTGGGGTAGGGGAACATCGACAGGCAGTAGAAGGTGTCCTTGCCGGGTTGTTCGCTGACGACGAAGGATTGTTGCGCGTCCCAGTGGGACTGCGCGGCGGCTTCTATTTCACGGGGCGAGTACTGTTCGTGCATGGCTCTGGCGCTGAAGGAATGGGGCTTGCGGAAAACGTCGTAGCATACATGAGCGCCGTCTATCGAGGGAAACCCAGATTATGCCGAGCCCGCCGTTGGTCGCGGCGCCAGGCTGCACGCAGGGCCTTCGCTAAGCTTTACTCAAGGCCCGCGATTGTCGGGGCTCGCGAGGTGGTTAGATGGTGGATGCACGGCAGGCGGAACGAGGGGGTGGCCTTTACGAGCGACTGCTGCAAAGGCTTGCCTTGGCTCTCGAAGAGGCCGATACCGCGAGTCGCCTGCATGCCGAGCCGCTGCGCGAGCTGGAGCTTGATGGGCTGAGTCCGGCGGAGCTGGACCTGATCCGTGCCTACCTCAATCGTGACCTGCACTGGCTGCGCGGCTGGCACGCGGCGGCTGAAGAGTTGGCGCTGATACAGCGCCAGCCACTGCGCAGTGCCAAATCCGTTGGCGGCAAGCCGATGGGCAGGGTCAAGCCGATGATGAAGCGGCGTCAGGCGCTTTGTTGCGCACTCTGCGGTGCGCCAGTCAGCTGGCATCGAGGGCAGGATGCACGAGCTTGCCAGGCCTGTGGCTCCAGGCTGTTTCGCAGCGGCAATCCGCGTTAGCGGCTAGTTGAAAACCAACCTGCTAGGCTTGGGCGCCCCGGAGGTGCCTGATGCCGATTCGCTTCATCCTTAAACAGCTGTTGATGCCGCCAGGCGTTCTACTCCTGCTGATCGCGCTGGGCTGGTGGCTGCGTCGCCGCTTTCCACGGCTCGCGTTTGCCTGCTTTGCCGTCGGTTTCGGTGGGCTGTGGCTGATGAGCCTGCCAGCCATGACGCAGTGGAGTGCCGCCTGGTTGGAGCGGGAGCCGGTGCTGGAGCAGGCGCAGTGGGCAACGCTGGCGCAGCGTGCCGACGCCATCGTGATTCTCGGTGCCGGGCGCGAGCAGAATGATCCGGGCTGGGGGCGTACCGATCAGCCTGGGCTGATGGCCTTGGAGCGCCTGCGCTACGCCGCTCGCCTGGCGCGCGCCTCCGGCCTGCCACTTGCTGCCACTGGCGGCCTGCACTACGGCCAGCCGCCCAGTGAGGCAGCGTTGATGGCCGATGCCATGCGCCTCGACTACGGGCTGGAGATTCGCTGGCTGGAGGAGCAAAGCCGCACCACCTGGGAGAATGCCGTGCTCAGCGCTGAATTGTTGCAGCCCCAGGGCGTGCGGCGCGTGGTGCTGGTCACCCAGGCCTGGCATATGCAGCGTGCACGCTGGAGTTTCGAGCAGGCCGGCTTCGAGGTGATCACCGCGCCGATGGGCTATCTCAGCGCGGGTTACGATCGCCCGCTGGGTGGCTGGCTACCGGAGTCGAGGGCTATCTGGCAGAGCAGTCAGTTGCTCAACGAGTTCATAGGGTTGTTGGCGTATCCCATTGTCTACGGCAAGCAGTAGGGCGTGCTCGCCGCAGGCAGTTCGCCTGCGGATTCTGCGTTCCGAGGGCTGGCGGGCTGCTCGCTTCGCTCGCGAGACCGCCCTACAGCGTCTTGGCCATGCGGCTGGCCAGCAGCGCCCAGCCCAATAGCAGGGCGCAGAGAATCGCCAGTGGCCAGATGCGCCATTGCAGGTAGGGCGTGAGCCCCTGCATGGGCACCACTTCGCCGTAGAGCACGCCGCGTTCGAACTGCGGCAAGCGGAACTGGATGCGCCCTTGTGGATCGATGATCACCGTCATGCCGTTGTTGGTGGCGCGGATCATCCAGCGCCCGGCCTCCAGTGCGCGCATCTGTGCCATCTGCAGGTGCTGTAGCGGGCCGATGGAGGTGCCGAACCAGGCATCGTTGCTGACCGTCAGCAGGATGTCGCTGTCCGCCGCAAGTGCCGCCGCGAACTCCGGGTAGACCACTTCGTAGCAGATGAACGGCGCGATGCGATGTCCCTTGGCCAGCAGCGGTGACTGGTCATTCGGGCCGCGGGCGAAGTCGGACATCGGCAGGTCGAAGAAAGCGATCAAGCCGCGCAGCAGGTCCTGCAGGGGCACGTATTCACCGAACGGCACCAGCTTCTGCTTGAGGTAGGTGCCCTGGCCTTCGCCAAAACTGGTGATCGCATTGTAATAGCGAATCTCCCCGCGCTCGTTGGACTGCCGCACCGGTACGCCGGTGATCAGCGCACTGTTGCGGTCACGGGCGAAGCGATCCATCACGCCGATATAGCCTTGCGCCATGTCCTTGAGTACCGGGATCGCCGTTTCCGGCCAGACCAGTATGTCGACCTGCTTGGCGCTGAAGCTGAGGTCGCGGTACAGGGCGAGCTGCGCGTTGAGCTGGGCCGGGTCCCATTTCATGTTCTGTTCGACGTTGCCCTGCACGGCGGCGACGGTGAGGCTGTTGCCGGCGGCGCGGGTCCAGTTGTGATCCTTAAGTGCCAGGCCTGCGAGCCAGGGGCTCAGCAGCAGAAGCAGAGCGCAGAGGTAACGCGGTTTATGCTTGCGCAGTTGCTCCAGGTTGATGATCAGCGCCGCCGACAGGGCGATGACGAAGGACGACAGCCAGACTCCGCCAATTGGCACCAGGCCGGCCAGCGGTCCTTCGAGCTGGCTGTAGCCGGCGTAGAGCCAGGGGAAGCCGGTGAGGAACCAGCCGCGAAACACTTCCTGGGCGACCCATAGCGCGGCGAATGCCAGGGCGTCGGCCAGTGGCGCTTCGTTGCGGCGTATCCAGCGCGCCCAGAGGGCGCCTGTCAGGGCGAAGAGCAGGCCCAGGCCGGCGACGAAACCCAGGGTGAGAAAGCCGGCCAGTGCCGGTGATGCCGCGCCATAGTCATGGATGCTGACATACACCCAACTGGTGCCGGCGGCGAACAGACCGAAGCCGTAGCTCCAGCCGCGCAGCGCTGCCTGGCCGGGGCGCAGATGGCGTAGGCCGAAATAGAACAGGGCAATGGACAGCACGGCCAATGGCCAGAGATCGAACGGGGCGAGCGCCAGGGTGGTCAGGGCGCCTGCGCCGCAGGCAAGCAGGTGGCCGGGCCAGCCTGGACGAGTGATCCATTGCAGCATGGTTAGATCCTTGGAATCAGGGTGGCGCAAGGGTAGAGCGGAAATGGCGCAGGGGGAAGCGGCCGCCCTCGCTGGGCAAGGGCGGCTGAGACTCAGCGGCTAACCGGCGTCAGGCGCAGCAGGTGGATGCGGCGGCTGTCAGCATTGAGCACGCGGAAGCGGAATTCGCCGATCTCGGTGACTTCATTGCGCTTGGGCAGGTGGCCAAAGGCGCTCATCACCAGACCACCGACGGTGTCGTACTCGTCGTCGGAGAACTCGCTGTCGAAGGTTTCGTTGAAACTGTCGATGGGCGTCAGCGCCTTGATCAGGTAGTCGCCGGATGGCAGCGGCTTGATGTAGCCGTCTTCCTCGACATCGTGCTCATCCTCGATGTCGCCGACGATCTGCTCGAGCACGTCCTCGATGGTCACCAGGCCGGCGACGCCGCCGTATTCATCGATGACCACGGCCATGTGGTTGTGGTTGGCGCGGAACTCACGCAGCAGCACGTTCAGGCGCTTGGACTCGGGCACGAAGGTGGCCGGGCGCAGCAGGTCCTTGATGTTGAAGTTGGGCTGTTCGCCCTGCAGGATCAGCGGCAGCAGATCCTTGGCCAGGAGGATGCCGATCACGTCGTCGAGGCTCTCGCCGACTACCGGATAGCGCGAGTGCGCGGCATCGATGATGGCGGGCAGGAACTCGCGGGGCGTCTGGCTGGCCTTGATGCTGATCACTTGCGAGCGCGGCACCATGATGTCGCGTACCTGCAGGTCGGCGACCTGAATGGCGCCTTCGACGATGGCCAGTGCTTCGCTGTCGAGCAGCTTGTTCTGGTGGGCTTCGCGCAGGACTTCCAGCAGTTCCTGGCGGTTTCTCGGCTCATGAGCAAAAGCCTGGGTCAGCTTGTTGAACCAGGACTTCTGCTCGTTGCTCGATCGGTCTTCGCTCATGGCGTTTTACTCGGGGTCCTTTTCATTAGGAGATTCGTCACCGGCATACGGGTCGGGATGACCCAATTCGGCGAGCAATTGTCGTTCCAGATCTTCCATCTCGAGGGCTTCGTCTTCCTCGATGTGGTCATAGCCCAGCAGGTGCAGGCAGCCGTGGATCACCAGGTGCGCCCAGTGCGCCTCCAGCGCCTTGCCTTGCTCGGCCGCTTCGCGCTCGACCACTGGCACGCAGATCACCAGGTCGCCGAGCAGCGGGATGTCGAGAATTCCATCGGGAATCTCGGCAGGGAAGGACAGGACGTTGGTGGCGTAGTCCTTGTGCCGCCAGGTATGGTTCAGCTCACGACCTTCGGCCTCGTCGACCAGGCGGATGGTCAGCTCCGAATCGGCCGTGCGTTGGCGTAGCGCCAGCTCGCACCAGCGGCGCAGTTGCGCCTCGTCCGGGTGCTGGCCGTCACTGGCCAGTTGCAGGTCCAGTTCAAGCATCGTGGCCGTCGCCCTTGCCGTTCAGGCGTGCGTCGTGGCGCTCGTAGGCTTCGACGATGCGCTGCACCAACGGGTGGCGCACCACGTCTTTGGGCTTGAAGTGGGTGAAGCTGATGCCGGGCACGTCACGCAGTACCTCGATGACGTGGGCCAGGCCGCTCTTGGTGCCACGCGGCAGGTCGACCTGGGTGATGTCGCCGGTGATCACGGCGGTGGAGCCGAAACCGATACGGGTGAGGAACATCTTCATCTGCTCGACTGTGGTGTTCTGACTTTCGTCGAGAATGATGAAGCTGTTGTTAAGCGTGCGGCCGCGCATGTAGGCCAGCGGCGCGATCTCGATCACCTGCTTCTCGATCAGCTTGGCTACGTATTCGAAACCGAGCATTTCGTAGAGTGCGTCGTACAACGGGCGCAGGTAAGGGTCGATCTTCTGTGCCAGGTCACCAGGCAGGAAGCCGAGCTTCTCGCCGGCCTCGACCGCCGGGCGCACCAGCAGGATGCGCCGCACTTGCTCGCGCTCCAGCGCGTCCACCGCGCAGGCCACGGCCAGGTAGGTCTTGCCAGTACCGGCCGGGCCGATGCCGAAGTTGATGTCGTTGTCGAGGATCGCCTTGACGTAGCGCTGCTGGTTGGCGCCGCGCGGTTTGATCACGCCCTTTTTGGTACGCAACGTCACTTGCGGAAGGTTGCTGGGGTTGACCAGTTCCTCGACGCCGGACTCCTGCAGGTACAGGTGCACCAGGTCGGGCGATAGCTCGGTGGCTTTGGTTTCGCGGTACAGCTTGCGCAGCAGTTGCTCGGCAGCCTGGGTCTTGTCGGCGCTGCCGAGCATTTCGAACTGGTTGCCACGGTTGCGGATTTCCAGACCAAGGCGCTCTTCGATCAGGCGCAGGTGCTCGTCGAACTGGCCGCAGAGGTTGGCGAAACGGCGGGCCTCGAAGGGTTCGAGGGTGAAACGATGAGGTTCTAGAGAGGCGTTCAAGGTGATGGAGTGATCGTCACTTGTCTGGGTATGAAAAGGCAGCATAACGCTGGTCGCCCACAACGCAAAGTGTGGACGACCGCTACGTTAGTGGAGGGTCTCGGCATCCAGTAGGGTGCCGCGCAGCGAGTGCGGCAGGGCGTCGTCGATGTGCACGTCGACGAACTGGCCGATCAGGCGCGGGTTATCGCAGCGGAAATTGACGATGCGGTTCTGCTCGGTGCGGCCCTGGAGCATGCCCGGGTCCTTCTTCGAATAATCGCTGACCAGGATGCGTTGCACCGTGCCGACCATGCGCCGGCTGTTCTCGAAGCCGTTCTGGTTGATGCGGTGCTGCAGCAGGGCCAGGCGCTGTTTCTTCACCTCGTCCGGGGTGTCGTCGACCAGGTCGGCGGCCGGGGTGCCGGGGCGCGAGCTGTAGATGAAGGAGAAGGAGAAGTCGAAGCCGACGTCCTCGATCAGCTTCATGGTCTGCTCGAAATCCTTCTCGGTCTCGCCGGGGAAGCCGACGATGAAGTCGGAGCTGATCAGGATGTCCGGTACCGCCGCACGCAGTTTGCGGATGCGCGACTTGTATTCCAGCGCGGTGTGGTTGCGCTTCATCGCCGCAAGGATGCGGTCGGAGCCGGACTGCACCGGTAGGTGCAGGTATTTGACCAACTGCGGGATCTCGGCGTGGGCCTGGATGATCGCGTCGGAGAACTCCAGCGGGTGGCTGGTGGTGTAGCGGATGCGCTCGACGCCATCGAGGGCTGCCACGGCATGCAGCAGTTCGGCGAAGTCGGCGATATGGCCGTCCGGGGCTTCCCCGCGATAGCCGTTGACGTTCTGCCCGAGCAGGGTGATTTCCTTCACGCCCTTCTCGGTCAGGGAGGTGATTTCCATCAACACGTCGACCAGCGGGCGGCTGACTTCCTCGCCACGGGTGTAGGGCACCACGCAGAAGGTGCAGTACTTGCTGCAGCCTTCCATCACCGAGACGAAGGCGCTGGGGCCGTCGACGCGTGGCTCGGGCAGGCGGTCGAATTTCTCGATCTCGGGGAAGCTGATGTCCACCTGGGCGGTCTTGGTCACGCGCGCGGCGTCGATCATTTCCGGCAGGCGGTGCAGGGTCTGCGGGCCGAATACCACGTCGACATAGGGCGCGCGGTCGCGGATCGCCGCGCCTTCCTGGCTGGCCACGCAGCCGCCGACACCGATCACCAGATCCGGGTTGGCCTGCTTCAGCTCGCGCCAACGGCCGAGCTGGGAGAACACCTTGTCCTGCGCCTTCTCACGGATCGAGCAGGTATTTAGCAGGATCACGTCGGCTTCTTCGGGTTTTTCCGTGACCTCCAGGGCCTGATGCTCGCCCAGCAGGTCGACCATGCGCGAGCTGTCGTACTCGTTCATCTGGCAACCGTGGGTTTCGATATAGAGCTTCTTGGTCATGGCACTGTCTGAGGTGGTTAAAAAATGACCGCGCATTATAGGCGTGTGCCAAGAGCGATGCCACCGCTCAGTTCCTGTAGCCCGGATTGCATCCGGGCTACGCATGCGGCGCTGTGCTATTCTGCGCGCCCCGTTTTTCCTGACTTCGAGTCTTCATGAGCAAGCGCGATCCCATCTACAAGGTGATTTTTCTCAACCAGGGCCAGGTGTACGAGATGTACGCCAAGCAGATCTATCAGAGCGATCTGTGGGGCTTTCTGGAAGTGGAGGAGTTCGTCTTCGGCGAGCGCAGCCAGCTGGTGGTCGACCCCAGCGAGGAGAAGCTCAAGGCGCAGTTCGAGGGGGTGGTGCGCAGCTTCGTACCGATGCACGCGATCATCCGCATCGACGAGGTAGAGCGTCTGGGCACGGCGAAGATCAGCGAAGCCAAGGGCGGCGGCAACGTCATGCCATTCCCCATGCCGATGCCGGATAAATAAGCTCAGAGTCGTAGGGTGCGCCACGCGCACCAGTGTTTTTAAGGCAGCGGCGAGAAGGGCGATCGACCTTCGGCGGTCTGCAGCTCCAGCAGGTAGCTACGGAAGATCTGCCCCAGCACCTGGCTGGCGATTTCCAGTTCATCGCGACGCATCTGTGCCGACACCAGGTCGGCGCTGTCCATGGCTTCGTCCGATCCGTTGACCGATGCCATCTTCAACACGATATAGGCCTGCACGTTGTTGGCCGGTACGCCTTCGCCACGGAAGAACATGGTGCCCAGGCGCAACTGTGCTTCGGCGTGGCCTTGCAGTGAGGCGCGTTCGAACCAGGTCAGGGCCTGCTTGAGATCACGTGGGGTGCGTTTGCCGTCGTAGTAGTACTCACCCAGCTCATAGGCAGCCTGCATGTTGCCGGCGCGCGCCATCTCCTGGCAGCTGGCCAGGGCGTCGGGCATCTCTTCGGGGGAGGCGTTCAGGGTGCAGCTGCCGCTGGCGGGGATCAGCAGGGAATTGCCGCCTGCAAACGCAAACAGCGGGAGGAAAAGCAACAGGCAGCCCAGGGACAGGGTGCGGCCGGTGCGGTTCATCTGGATAACGGGACCTCGGCAATTCAGGGCGGGTGACGTGCCCGGTCGGCGCAAAACGTGCCGACCGTCGCATTATGGAATAAACCGGGCGGTTGTTACAAAGCCTGTTTCTTCGCACTTCCCGGCAGGCTCAGCAGTAGCCAGGCCAGCAGTGGGTACGCCGGTGTCAGCAGCACGTGGAACAGGTCGATGCGGCGCAGCGGCCCGATCACTCCCTCGGTACCGACCGCTACGCCGGCCAGCAGGAACAGGCCCACGACCACAGCTGCGCTGATTGCCGGTGCGCGGCGTGGCCATTGGACTGCGCCGGCATAGAGGATCAGCACCAGCGTGGCCAGATTCAGCGCCAGGCGGTAGTCCTCCATATATCCAAGTTGGCGGAACAGCTCGAAGCAGGCGCACAGCCCGAGCAGGATGCGCCCCCAGTTCGGTCTGCTCCAGGCCCAGCCGCGACCTAGCGCCAATGCAGCGGCACCGAGCAGGGGCAGGCCGAGAAAGCTGCTGGCCTGCGAGAGCCACAGGTGTGCGGGCTGCCAGCTTGGGTCGAAGCCGTAGCGAATCACGCCGACGCTGGCCGCTGCAGCCGGCAGCAGAAAACCGAGCAGCGCGCAGAACAGTGCCGGCTGATCGCCTTCACCGTAGCGCCCGCGTGCCCGGCCGATCAGCCAGACACAGGCAGCGCACGCCAGTGCCAGCAACGCATCGCTGAAGGCAGTGCTGTACTGCATCAAGCTTTTTTCAGCTTGGCGAAGGCGCGTTCTGCGGCGGCGAAGGTGATGTCCAGCTCCTTGTCGCCATGGGCGATGGAGGTGAAGCCCGCTTCGAAGGCGCTCGGCGCCAGGTACACGCCGCCATCCAGCATCAGGTGGAAGAAGCGGTTGAAGCGTGCGCTGTCGCTGGCCATCACGTCGGCGAAGGTGACGATGTCGTCCGCGCCACTGAAGTACAGACCGAACATGGCGCCGGCCTGTGTGGTGACGAAGGGAATGCCGGCAGCATCGGCGCGTTCCTGCAGGCCGGCGAGCATGCGCGAGGTGTAGTCGGTCAGCTCGCTGTGGAAGCCCGGACGGCTGATCAGCTTGAGGGTGGTCAGGCCGGCAGCCATCGCCAGCGGGTTACCCGACAGGGTGCCGGCCTGGTAGACCGGGCCGAGCGGGGCGATGCATTCCATGATCGCGCGCTTGCCGCCGAAGCAGCCCACTGGCATGCCGCCGCCGATGATCTTGCCGAAGGTGGTCAGGTCCGGGTTCACACCGTAGTGCGCTTGCGCACCGCCGAGGGCGACGCGGAAACCGGTCATCACTTCGTCGAAGATCAGCACCACGCCATGCTTGTCGCACTGCTCGCGCAGGCCTTCGAGAAAACCTGGCGCCGGCGGCACGCAGTTCATGTTGCCGGCCACTGGCTCGACGATGATGCACGCCACTTCTTTGCCGACCTGCGCCAGGCACTCGGCCACGGCATCGATGTCGTTGAACGGCAGGGTCAGGGTGTGCTTGGCGAAGGCCGCCGGCACGCCCGCGGAGTTCGGCACGCCCTGGGTCAGGGCGCCGGAGCCGGCTTTGACCAGCAGGCTGTCGGAGTGGCCGTGGTAGCAACCCTCGAACTTGATGATGCTGTCGCGGCCGGTGTAACCACGGGCCAGGCGGATGGCACTCATGGTCGCCTCGGTACCGGAGCTGACCATGCGCACCATCTCAATCGACGGCACCAGGCCGCAAACCAGCTCGGCCATTTCGGTTTCCAGGGCGGTCGGCGCGCCATAGGACAGGCCGTGTTCGAGCTGACGACGCACCGAGTCGAGCACGTCCGGGTGGCTGTGGCCGAGGATCATCGGGCCCCAGGAACCGACATAGTCGACGTAGCGCTTGTCGTCTTCGTCCACGACGTAAGCGCCTTCGGCATGCTTGAAGAACAGCGGGGTGCCGCCGACGCTGCGGAAGGCGCGCACCGGCGAGTTGACGCCGCCGGGGATGTGTTTCTGGGCGTTGGCGAAGAGGATTTCGGAGCGGGACATGGCAGGTCTCTCTGGAAGCGAATCAGTCGAACAGCGCAGCAAAGGCGTGGGCGCGGTCTTCCACCTCAAGGGCGGAGTCGGCAGCGAACAGCGCGTGAATCACGGCGACCATGCTGGCGCCACGGGCGATCAGGCCGGGTGCGGTTTCCAGGGTCACGCCGCCGATGGCGACGATGGGCTGGGCAAAGCGCGCGCGGGCCTGATCCAGCAGCTCCACGGTGGCAGCCGGGGCGCCGGGTTTGGTGTTGGAATTGAAGAAGCGGCCAAAGGCGACATAGCTGGCGCCCTCGGCTACGGCGCGCTCGGCCAGCTCCAGCTGGGCATGGCAGGTACCGCCAATTACGGCATCCGTACCGAGACGGG
The DNA here is from genome assembly GCF_032621725.1 of Pseudomonas sp. zfem001. Lineage (NCBI taxonomy): Bacteria > Pseudomonadati > Pseudomonadota > Gammaproteobacteria > Pseudomonadales > Pseudomonadaceae > Pseudomonas > Pseudomonas sp. zfem001. The sequence continues at coordinate 172,667 of NZ_JAVYJI010000005.1, forward strand.
CGCGGGCGGTGGCCAGCGAGCCATCGGTCTGACCCAGGTGCAGGCCGACGCCCAGGCGCGCAGCCAGTTCCAGGTCGTCGTTGATGATCAGCGTGGCGCCGTGGCGTTGGCAGAGTTCGGCCAGGGCTTGCGCTTCATCGAAGCGGCGTATGGCATCGCCTGATTTGTCGCGGTACTGCAGCAAGCGCGCGCCGCCAGCCAGCGCCGCTTCGGCGTAGGGCAGCAGCTTGCCACCCGCCAGCAGAGGGGTATCGGTGATGGCGTAGAGGCCGCGCAGACTCATTGGCCGTAATCCAGTGGCAGACGGCGTGGCACGTACTGGCCGTGACCGGGTTGCTCGGCGTCACGCAGGGTGCACCAGGTGTAATCGAGGGCGCTCTTCACCGCGCTGACCAGTTCCTGGCCGAGGGCCAGGCGCCCGGCCAGGGTGCTGGCCAGGGTGCAGCCGGAGCCGTGGTAGCTGCCGGGCAGGCGTGCGCAGGTAAAGGTGTGGCGACTTCCATCGCGGCTGTACAGGCGGTTGTGCACTTCGGCCTCATCGCCGTGGCCGCCGGTGATCAGCAGATGCTCGATGAAGGGCAGCAGTTTCTCGGCGCATTCGTCGGCGCTGCCTTCCGGCAGTTCGGCGAGGATGCGCGCTTCCGGCAGGTTCGGCGTGGCGATGGTGGACACGGCGAACAGGCGTTCACGCATGGCATAGCCCACGTCATCCTTGCCCAGCGAACCACCGCCGCCGGCGCGCAGCACCGGGTCGCAGACCAGCGGTACGCCAGGCAGCTGGCTCATCACTTCGAGCACGTTCTCGACCATCTCTACCGAGCCGAGCATGCCCAGCTTGACGGCGGCCACGGGCATGTCGGCGATCACTGCGCGGGCCTGGGCCAGTACCCAGTCGCGGTCGAGCACACGGAAGTCAGAGACGTTGACGGTATCCTGCACAGTCAGGGCGGTCACCGTCGGGGCGGCGTGGCAGCCTTGAGCCAGCAGGGCTTCGATATCAGCCTGCAGGCCGGCACCACCACTGGGGTCGTGACCGGACATACAGAGCACTACGGGGCGGGAGTTTGGCGTTTTCATGGTGCGCGAGCTTATCACTAACAGGCCTGACGTCGCTGCACGCCATGCCAGTTGCTAGCCTTTCTGATTCTCGTGCGTATTGGCATTAGCTGGTCTGGAAATGGCATCATGCGCGCCCCTGCCGCCTTGCCCGAATGCCTCCAATGACGCTGCGTACCTGCCTGATCATGATGACCGCCCTGGCGGTGATCACCGATAACCTGATCATCCCTTTTTATCCGCAGTATTTCGCCGAGCGTTTCGATAACCCGCCGGAGCAGCATGTCGGCCTTTATCTGGCGGTGGTCAGTCTGGTGGTGATGTCGGTGTTCCCGCTTTGGGCGCGCCTGGCCAAGCGCGTGCACCCGGTGCGCATTCTGATCAGCGCGCAATTGATGGCCGGCAGCCTGACCGCAGCCTGCTATTTCATCGACTCGCTGCCGCTGTTCTGGGTGGTGTCGCTGCTGATGGTGGTGTTCAAGGGCAGCTACCTGCTGATGTACCCCTACGTGATGAGCCTGCAGCAGCAGGACAACCACACCCAGACCATCGGCACGTTGTCGGTGGTGGTGCACTTCGGCGCCATTCTCGGTGCCGCGCTGGGCGGCCTGATCCTGCAGATCATGAACATTGGCGACGTGTTCCTGGTAATGGCTGCTGGCGACTTCATCCAGATGGCCATCTGCATGCACCTGGTGCGTGGCTACCTGCCGGCACCAGGCGAGCAGCCGGCAAGCGACGAGGCGCCGGTGAAGAACGAGTCGCGCAGCCTGCCGGCGATCTACCGCCTGTGTCTGGTGATGCTGCTGTTCTATTTCGTCGGTTACGTGACCCGGCCGTTCTTTGCCGTCTATTGGCAGCAGGTGGCGCACTGGAACAGCGAGATGGCGGCCGGCTTCGTCTATGCGCTGCCCGGCGCCGTGGCCGTGATTGCGCTGTGGTGGGGGCGCCGCGCGACCCAGCAAGGCAACACCCGTGATGGCATTCTTGCCGGTCTGCTGTTGGGCGCGGCAGCCACGTTCATTCAGGGTTTCGGCGATCAGTGGCTGATCCTGCTCGGCCGAGTGCTGTTCGGTTGGGCGCTGTATCAGGTCACCGTGCGCCTGGATGCCCTGCTGTTCGAACTCAGCTCGCCTGAGCACTACGCGGTGGACTTCAGCAAGATCAACATCTTCCAGTGCCTGGGCAATATGGGTTCGGCCTATGGCGCAGGTTTGCTGGTCAGCCACTACGGGCAGGCCATGCCGTTCTGGGTCGGTGCTGTCGGCTTGCTGCTGACTGCGGCGCTGTTCCCGTTGCTGGTGCGAAAACCCAAGACTGCGTGAGTCTTGAGTGGCGAATGATAATTTGATGCAGATGCGTATCAGTGATTAAATTCGCCTTTCGCACTGCTTCCATCATCCGGGTTCGCCGCGATGCACGACCTTCACCACTTGCTCGACGTGATCTCCCGCAGTCTGCCTGGGCTGCAGGGCCGTATCGGTGATGCCGAGGCTGATCTGCTGGTTTGCGGCAGCGATGGCAACGCACAGCGTATCGCTACGCTTTATCAGCACTGGCGCCAGGCTCACCCCGAAGCCGGGCCGCATTACTGGACGGTGCGCAGCTGGACCTACCTGGTCTGGCAACCCATCTACCTGACCTTGCTCGGCGTGCATCTGGCGCAGCGTATGCCCTGTCTGTCGGCGCTTGGGCAGGATGTTCAAAGTGGTGTGGTGCTGGGCTTCTGTCTTTCCGATCACTGCCCGCAACGGGCTGCAGAGGACGAGCTGATCAACCTTGCTGGCAGCCAACTGGCCGACCTGCTGCGTCGCCAGCATGTCGAGTTCTGTCAGGTACAGAGCATCCACGGCAAGCTGGCTCAGCGGCTGGCAGCCGACTTTGTGCTGGCAGCGTTGCTGCTGGTGCAGCGTCAACTGAGCCTGGATAACCAGCAACTGCGGGGGCTATCGGCACGCTGGCTGGAGGCATTGGGGCTGCGCGGTGGTAGCGACCTGCTGGAAGTGCGCCTGGAGGATGGGCGTGACTGCCTGACCCTGGAGCGCAAGGCCTGTTGCCAGCATTTTCGGCGTTGCGACGGCGAGCTGTGCAGCACCTGCCCGAAATTGCATCGTGATGAGCGCATGGTGCGCCTGCGTGAGGAGCTGGCTCAGGCATGCTGAATCTGCGTGATATCGAAGTACGCCGCGGCGAGCGGGTGACCCTGGCAGTGGACGAACTGCACCTGGAAGGTGATCGTTTCACCGTGATCCTCGGCCACAACGGCTCGGGCAAGTCGACCCTGATGAACCTGCTGGCGCGGCAGTTGCATCCGACCCGAGGCTCGCTGCAGCTCGACGAGCGCGACCTGGCCGGTTTCTCCGCTCGTGACTTTGCCCAGCGTGTGGCCTTCCTGCCGCAGCACCTGCCCGATGTCGCCGGCCTGACCGTGCGTGAGCTGGTGCGTCTGGGGCGCTTCCCCTGGCGCGGGTTGCTCGGTCGCTGGCGCGCCGAGGACCATGCGGCGGTCGATCAGGCGCTGGCCCAGACCGATGTCGCCCATTACGCCGATCACCTGGCTGACAGTCTCTCCGGTGGCGAGCGTCAACGTGCCTGGATCGCCATGCTGCTGGCCCAGCAGTCGCCGCTGTTGCTGCTCGACGAGCCCACCTCGGCGCTGGACCTGGCGCACCAGTACGAGCTGATGGGCCTGCTGCGCCAGCTCAATCGCGACAGCGGACGCGGCATCGTCGCCATCCTCCACGACATCAACCTCACCGCGCGGCATGCTGATCGGGTGATCGCCCTCAAGCAGGGACGGATCTTCTTCGATGGCAGCCCAGAGGAGCTGCTCAGCGGGCCGTTGCTCAGCCAGCTCTACGACATCGACATCGAACTGATCGAGCAGCCCGGCAGCGCCCGCAAGATTGCCGTGGTGGCCTGAGCATGGCTGCAGTTTCGGCGCCGTCACGCCATCTTCTGACACTGCTCGCGCTGCTGCCGCTGGCACTCCTGCACCTTTGGCTGGCGGCCGATCTCGCTCCATTCGAACTGTGGGCGATGCTTGCTTCTGCCGAGCACAGCTTCGAGTTTCTGCAGCTACAACTGTCGGCTCTACCCAGGCTGAGCATGGCGCTGCTGACGGGCGCTGCGCTGGGCCTGTCCGGCAGCCTGCTGCAGCAGATCACGCAAAATCGCCTGGTGTCGCCCATGACTATCGGCGTTTCGTCCGGGGCCTGGCTCGGGCTGGTGCTGGCCACCTTGCTGGTGCCGACCTTCGCGGCCGATCACGGGCAGTGGGCGGCGCTGCTCGGTGCGCTGCTGGCAGTCGGCCTGGTGCTGCTGATTGCCGGGCGCAGCGGTATTGGCGGGCTGCCGCTGGTGCTGGGTGGCATGGCCATCAACCTGTTGCTCGGCGCCCTGGCTGCCGGGCTGGTGCTGATCAACAACCAGTACACCCAGGGGTTGTTCGTCTGGGGTGCGGGTGATCTGGCGCAGATCGACTGGCACTGGGTGCAGTGGCTGTGGCCCAAGTTGTTGCTGGCGCTGCCGCTGCTGATCCTGGCGCCGCGGCCGTTGAGCCTGCTGCAGCTTGGCGGCGATGCTGCCCAGGGCCGTGGCCTGGCGCTGTGGCCGGTGATGCTGGTGCTGTTTCTGGCGGCGCTGTGGTTGTGCTCGGTGTCGATCACGGCGGTCGGCCTGATCGGTTTCATCGGCCTGCTCACACCGAACATGGCGAAGATGCTCGGCGCCCGCACCGCGCGAGACGAGCTTCTCTACAGCGCGCTGCTTGGCGCATTGCTGCTGCTCGGCACCGACGCCCTGGCACTGCTGGCCAATCGGCTTAGTGGCCAACTAGTGCCCAGTGGTGCTGCCGCCGCATTGATCGGGGCGCCAGTGCTGTTGTGGTTGGCGCGCCGCCACCTGGCTGCGGAAGATCCGCGTGGCCTACAACTGCCGCGCGGCGCCGAGCACTTCGGTTGGCGCAGTGCGCTGTGGTTGGCGGTCTTTGCGCTGCTGGCGCTTACCGTGGCGCTCGGCCTGGCGCGTGGTATCGATGGCTGGCGTTTGGAGTGGCCGTCGGCGTTGGTCTGGTCGCTACGCTGGCCGCGTGTGCTCACGGCTGCTTCGGCCGGCGCCGGCCTGGCGATTTCCGGCCTGCTGCTGCAGCGTCTGCTGCGTAACCCGCTGGCCAGCCCGGATATTCTCGGCCTATCCGCCGGGGCCACGCTGGCGGTGATGCTGGCGCTGATCGTCTTCGGTGGTGCGCTGCTAGGCGCGGTCGCGCCGCTGGCGGCCTTCGTCGGCAGTCTGGCGGTGCTGGCGGTGTTGATGCTGCTGGGGCGGCGTCATCGCTACTCACCAGCGCTGATGGCGCTGCTGGGGATTTCCCTGGGCGCGCTGCTCAACGCGGCGCTGCAGTTCGTGCTGGCCAAGGGCAGTGGCGACTCGTTCGCGTTGCTCGGTTGGCTGGCTGGCTCCACCTATCGCGCCACACCGGCACAGGCTTTGGGGCTGACGCTGGGCGTGCTGCTGTTCGGCGCGCTGGCGCTGCTGTTTCAGCGCGCCCTGACGCTGATCGGCATCGGCGACGGGGTAGCCGCCAGCCGTGGCCTGAACGTGCCGCGCTTGCGTCTGGCGTTGCTGGTGCTGGTGGCGCTGCTGTGCGCGCTGGTCACCAGCCTGCTCGGGCCAGTAGCGTTTCTGGGGCTTTTGGCCCCACATATCGCGGTGATGCTCGGCGCGCGACGGGTACTGCCGCAACTGCTGGTTGCGGCCTCGCTGGGCGCGGTGCTGATGCTGCTGGCGGACTGGGTTGGCCGCACCCTGATCTTCCCGCTGCAGATTCCGGTGGGCATTGTCGCCTCGGTGCTGTGTGGCGGTTACTTCGTCTTCTTGTTGATCCGTGGGAGGTTGACGTGAAGCGTTGGTTGCTCGGCTTGCTGCTGCTGTGGCTGACGCCCGCCTGGGCGAGTGATGCGCCACGGGTCGCTGCACTGAGCTGGGAGGCCACAGAGCATCTGCTGATGCTCGATGTGACGCCGTTGACCGTGGCCGATGCCGGTGACTACCGCGCCTGGGTGGTAAGGCCGACGCTGCCTGAGGGCGTGCCGTCGAGCGGTTCGCGCCTGGAGCCCAACCTCGAGTTGCTGGCCGAGTTACAGCCTGAGCTGATCGTCATTCCACCGGTGCTGGAAGACATTCGCCCGTTGCTCGAACGTATCGCGCCGGTACAGGTGTATCAGGGCTTCAGCCAGCAGCACGACAATCAGCAGGTGCAGCGCGAGGCGTTTCTCGACTTGGCGCGCTCCTTGGGGCGCGAGGCGTTGGCCGAGCAGCGGCTAAAGGCGATGGATGCCGAGCTGGCGCAATGGCGTGAGCGGCTGCAGGCCCATTACGCAGAGCACTTGCCGGCCGTCACGGTGATTCGCTTCTCGTCGCCGACCGCCGCCTTCATCAACGGCCCCAACTCCATGCCGCAACATGCGCTGGCGCTGCTCGGCCTGCAGCCGGCACTGGACCTGCCGCCGAGCCCCTGGGGCATCACTCAGGTGCCGATCACCACCCTGGGGAGGATCGAGCAGGGCGTGGTGCTGCATATCGAACCCTTCCCCCAAGAGGCGCAGTTGTTCGCCTCACCGCTATGGCAGGCCATGCCGTTCGTGCGCGAGCAGCGCTTCGCCGCGATGCCCTCGACTTGGACCTACGGCGGGGTGTTTTCCCTGCAGTACCTGGCTGAGGCGATAGGTGAGGCGCTGCTTAAACTGCCGTCTGAATCTGGAAAAGCGCCCCAACAGCCCCTAGAGTAGAGCGATTAGAATATAAGTCTGCCGTGCGTGGCGGCGCCATCTGATGGGCTAATGGGGGCCTGGGCGTCGTTCGACAGGGTTCTGGAGTTGTATGTACCGGCTGCTCCTGCTCATCGTGAGCATCGTTCTTCCTTCGCTCGTGGGCGCTGTTACCTTCGACGAGCAGACTCGCGCCCTGCCGCTGGGGCAGAGCATGTACGTGTTCGAAGACGTACGTGGCGATGCCAGCATCGACGATATCGCCTCGCCGGCTGTACAAGGCAGCTTCCGCCTGCATGACAAGCCTGTGCTCAATGCCGGCTATTCGCGTTCTGTGTTCTGGCTGCGGCTGGATTTGCACTACTTGCCACAGCAGGCGCCGGGCGCGCGCAACTGGCTGCTGGAACTGGCCTACCCACCGCTCGATCACCTGGAACTTTATCTGCCGGATGAAGCGGGCGGCTTCGCGTTGGCTCAACGCACTGGCGACGCCTTGCCCTTCGATAGTCGGCAGATCCGCCAGAACAACTACCTCTTCGAGTTGAACCTCGAGCCAAACCAGCAAAAGCGCATTTATCTGCGCCTGGAAAGCCAGGGCTCGATCCAGGCGCCGCTGACCCTGTGGGCACCCAATGCCTATCTGGAGGAGCAGCCGGGGCGCATCTATGTGCTCGGCATCATCTATGGCGTACTGCTGGTGATGCTGGTCTACAACCTGTTCATCTTCCTCAGCGTCCGCGACCCCAGTTACCTCTATTACATCCTCTACATCGCCTCGTTCGGCCTTTACCAGATATCGGTGAACGGTGCCGGCATCGAGTACTTCTGGCCCAACAGCCCCTGGTGGGCCAACGCCGCCACGCCCTTCATGATCGGCTCAGCCGCCCTGTTCGGCTGCCAGTTCGCGCGCAGCTTCCTGCATACCTCGGAACACAGTCCCTGGGTCGACCGTCTGTTGTTGCTGCTGATGGCCTGCGGCGCCGTGGTGATGGTCCTGGCGTTGTGCATCAGTTACGCGACCGCGCTGCGCCTGGCCACCTACCTGGCCCTGCTTTTCACCGTGGTGATCTTCGCCGCCGGCATCCTCGCCTGGCTGCGCGGCATGCGCGTGGCGCGCTATTTCATCTTCGCCTGGACGGCCTTCCTCGTCGGCGGCATCGTCAATACGTTGATGGTGCTGGGGCACCTGCCCAATGTCTTTCTCACCATGTACGCCAGCCAGATCGGCTCGGCTCTGGAAGTGGGCCTGCTGTCGCTGGCCCTGGCTGATCGCATCAACGCGATGAAGGAAGAGCGCACGCGCATCCTCCAGGAGGCCGGACGCAAACTCGAAGCATTGAACCAAGAATTGGCCGATAGCAACCGCTTCAAGGACGAGTTCCTCGCCACCGTCACCCACGAACTGCGTACGCCGATGAATGGCGTGATTGGTTCGCTGGAACTGATGCAGACGGTGAAGATGGACATCGAGCTGGAGCAGTACCAGAAGACCGCCGCGACCTCCGCGCGCGACATGATGCGCATGGTCAACGATATCCTCGCCCTCACCGAACTGCAGGCCGGTAAACTTTATCCGCGGCGTGAGGCGTTCAGCCTGCGTGGACTGTTCGATGGCCTGCGTGCCCAGTACGCGCCGCGCGCTGAGGACAAGGGGCTGACCTTCGCCCTGGAACTGGACGACAACCTGCCCGATACCCTGGAGGGTGACGCCGCCAAGCTGGCTCAGGCACTGGGCTACCTGCTGGACAATGCCATCAAGTTCACCAGCGAGGGCGGTGTGACGCTGCAGGTCGGCCGTGCTGATAGTGTGGGTGGCAACCTGCCGCTGAGCGTGCTGGTCTGCGACAGCGGTATTGGCTTCGCTCATGAGGGCGATCTGTATCAGCGCTTCCATCAGCTCGACGGGTCCATGACCCGCAAATATGGCGGCCTGGGCATTGGCTTGGCGATCTGCCGGCAACTGGTCGACCTGCTCGGCGGCAGCCTCAGCCATGAGTCGCAGCCCGGATTCGGCAGCCGTTTTCGTCTCAACGTACCGCTGACGTTGCCGCAGCAGCAGGCGGCGCCGATCGTGCGTCCGCCGCGTGCGCAGAGCGGCACGGTGCAGCGCCAGGCGCAGCAGTGCACGGTGCTGATCGTCGAGGACAATGCGATCAACCAATTGGTGACCCGCGGCATGCTGCTCAAGCTGGGCTACCGCGTGCGCACCGCCGATAACGGTGCCGAAGCGCTGGAGCTGCTGTGCAGTGAAAGCGTCGATGCCGTGCTGCTGGATTGCCAGATGCCGGTGATGGATGGCTTCGCCACTTGCCGCGCACTGCGTGCCCTGCCAGGGTGCGCCGAACTGCCGGTGCTGGCGATCACCGCCCATAGCCACAGCGGTGACCGCGAACGCTGCCTGGCCGCCGGGATGAGCGATTACCTGGCCAAACCGGTGAAGTTCGAGGAGCTGCGTGTGCTGCTGCACGACTGGGTGCTGTGCCGTCCAGCCACGGTTTCCGGTGGCGCCGCTCCGCTCTGACACCCCGCAGCCTCATTCTTGGGATAGGCCGCAGATTTGGCCGGATCGTCCCTTTAGCCATGGTCTGAATCCTGATTCACTGCATGCAGGTGAATCAGGATTCAGACCATGGCTTATCGCATCACCGAAGCTCGACTCGACCGCGATCAGGCGCAGCGCCAGCGCATCCTTGACTGTGCCTTGCTGCGAGTGGCAGAGGGCGGTTTCGCCGCCCTGACCATGCAGGCGCTGGCCGATGATGTCGGTATCGCCACAGGCAGTCTGTACCGCCACTTTCGTAGCAAGGGCGAACTGGCTGCCGAGGTCTTCGCCGCTGCCAGCCAACGTGAGGTGGATGCCCTGGCCGTCGCCCTGCGCGGGCCTGGCAGCGCCAGTGAGCGCCTGCGCATCGGTCTTGAGCAGTTCGCCGCCCGCGCCTGGCACAGCCGCCGCCTGGCTTTTGCGCTGATCGCCGAACCGGTCGACCCGGAGGTCGATGAGCAGCGCCTGCTCTACCGCGAAGCCTACGCCGAACTGTTCATCGATCTGTTGGAGGAGGGCGCCGGGGCCGGTGAATTTCGCGTCGAGCAGATCGGCCTGATGGCGGCCTGCCTGGTCGGCGCGATTGCCGAAGCGCTGGTCGGCCCTCTGTCGCCACCTGCTCGCGCCGCGCGCGAAGCCGGTCAACCCACCCTGGAGCTGGCGCAGGTCAGCGCCAGTCTTGCCACCTTTTGCCTGCGCGCCGTCGGCGCCGAGGAGCCCACGCGATGAGACCCAGCCTGCATGCCGAAACCCACGAGGTGTTCAACCAGGTGCCGAGCCTGGATGGCGCCAACCTCTATCGCCTCGACCTGCCATTGCAGGAGTGGACTCGTCGTTATCACGGCGCCTGGGCAGACGAGCGCCTGAGCGCCTATGGTGCGCTGGCCGGCGGTGCCCTGATGCAGGCCGGCTTTCTCGCCAACGAGAACAAGCCAGTGTTCAAGAGTCATGACCGCTACGGTAATCGTATCGATCTGGTGGAGTTCCATCCGTCCTACCACGAGCTGATGCGTACGGCGGTCGAGCACGGCCTGCCGTCGCTGCCCTGGACCGACCCGCGCGCCGGCGCCCATGTCGCCCGCGCCGGTCTGACCTATATGCACAGCCAGGCAGAGGCCGCCAGTGGCTGCCCGCTGACCATGACCTTTGCCGCGGTGCCCGCCATCCGCCTGCAGCCCAACGTGGCCGAGCAGTGGCTGCCGAAGATCCTCGCCACCGAGTACGACCCGCGCAACCTGCCGATGGAGCAGAAGACCGGCGTCACCATCGGCATGGCCATGACCGAGAAACAGGGCGGCACCGACGTGCGCGCCAACACCACCCGCGCCTATCCCATCGGCCTCGGTGGGCCGGGGCAGGGCTACGAGCTGGTTGGCCACAAATGGTTCTGCTCGGCGCCGATGTGCGACGCCTTCCTTACCCTGGCTTACACCGACAAGGGCCTGTCGTGTTTCCTGCTGCCGCGTCACCGCCCGGACGGCACGCGCAACGCGTTCTACATCCAGCGCCTGAAGAACAAACTGGGCAATTGGGCCAACGCTTCCAGTGAGGTGGAGTACCGCGGCGCCTTCGCCTGGATGCTCGGCGAGGAAGGCCGCGGTGTGCCGACCATCATCGAGATGGTGGCCATGACCCGCTTCGATTGCATGGTCGGCTCCAGCAGCCTGATGCGCCAGGCGCTGACCCAGGCCGCGCACCACTGCGCGCATCGTCAGGTGGGCGGCAAGCTGCTCGCCGACCAGCCGTTGATGCAGAACGTGCTGGCTGACCTGGCGCTGGAGAGCGAAGCCGCGCTGGCGCTGTGCATGCGCATGGGGCGCGCGCTCGACCACCAGCATGACGCGCAGGAAGACAAATTCGCTCGTCTGGTCACAGCCGTGGGCAAGTACTGGATCTGCAAGCGCGCGCCGGAAATGATCTACGAGGCCAGCGAGTGCATGGGCGGCGCCGGTTACGTCGAGGAAACCATCCTGCCGCGCCTGTACCGCGAAGCGCCGGTCAACTCGATCTGGGAAGGCTCCGGCAACGTGCAATGCCTGGACGTGCTGCGCGCATTGTCCAAGGAACCGGGCGTACTCGATGCGCTGTTCGCCGAGCTGGGCGATGGCCATGGCGATGCTCGTCTGAAGGCACATATTCAGCGTCTGAAAGCCGATTTTGCCGATACCGCCGATATCCAGTACCGCGCGCGCCAGCTCACCGAAGACGTGGCCGTGGCGCTGCAGGCCAAGCTGCTGCTGGAGGCGGGCAACGCCACCGTCTCCGATGCCTTTATCGCCAGCCGGCTGGAAGGCCGTGGCCGCGTCTATGGCACCCTGCCACGCGGTGTCGACGTCGAGGCGCTGCTGGCGCGTAGCACGCCGCACCTGGCCTGACCGGAGGTCCGCATGCAAACACATCCGCGTTATCGCGAGTTGGTCGAGCTAGGCTTCGCCGATGCCAACTTCATCAACGACCTGGGCATTCGAGCTACCGACTGCGGCCCAGGTTGGGTCGAGGCGGAGCTGGATATCCAGCCGCGCCACCTGCAGCAGAACGGTTTCATCCACGCTGGTGTACAGACCACTCTGGCCGATCATGCGGCCGGTGCTGCCGCCGCGACGCTGGTGGCCGAGGGGCAGACGGTGCTGACCCTGGAGTTCAAGGTCAACCTGCTACGCCCTGCGCGCAGCTCGCGGTTGTTCTGTCGCGCCGAAGTGCTCAAGGCCGGGCGCCAGGCGACTGTGGTCGAGGCCGAGGTGTTCGGCAAGGAAAACGGCGAGAAACGCCTGTACAGCAAGGCTTCGGTGACCATGGCCGTGGTGGCGATACCGGCCTGAGCGAGGCCCGAATGTGATTGCCCGGCACGCTGTTTTTTAGCCGGGCAGGCGAGTAATCTTGCCGCCGATGGTTCTGCGTGCACGTACGTGACGCGGATGAAAAGGGAACAGGGTGCGGCGAATCTCGCCAATGCCCTGGCTGCCCCCGCAACTGTAAGCGGCGAACGATGCCCTCATGCCACTGACTTCGGTCGGGAAGGCGGGCGGAGTGCCAAGCCGTGAGCCAGGAGACCTGCCATCGACAACGGGCGTTTCGCCCACCCTCTATCCGAATCGTCGCGCGGTGGGCGCGGCAAAGGAACTCGCATGCATATTGAACCCGGTGTCGTCGAAGGCGCCAAGATCCTGCTCAGCTACGCAACGGCCGTCACTGCTTTCGGCCTGACCGCCAAACTCGCCCTGGACAGCGTCCGCAGCAACGGCGGTGCCGCCGCCCTGGTGTTGCGCAGCCTGCTGACCACTGCCCTGGTGTTCTGCTTCTTCGAGGTGTTTCCGCATCATGCGGTGGGTGTTTCCGAGGTGCACCTGATCCTCGGTTCTACCCTGTTGTTGCTGTTCGGCGCTGGTGCCACGGCCATCGGCCTGGCCGCGGGCCTGCTGTTACAGGGCCTGTTGTTCGCCCAGTTCGACTTGCCGCAATACGGCATGAATGTCACCACGCTGTTGATCCCGCTGTGGGGCATCAGCCTGCTGGCCAAGCGCATCGTTGCGCCCGGCACCGCGTACGTCGATCTTTCCTACAAGCAGGCGCTGGCGCTGTCGACTGCCTATCAGGGTGGCATCGTCGCCTGGGTCGCGTTCTGGGCCTTCTACGGTCACGGCTTCTCCAGCGAGAACCTGGCGGCCGTGGGCAGTTTCGGTGTGGCCTACATGAGCGTGATCCTGGTCGAACCGCTGATCGACCTGGGTGTGCTGGCCGCTGCCAAGGCGCTGTCGCGCTTCAGCCAGGGCCCGCTGTTCAACGTGCGCCTGCATCAGGCGGCCTGACCCAGCTGCTTAGCGGCGGCGCTGCCAGATCATCTTGCCGGTATTGCTCTCGGTGACCAGGTACTGGTCGCTGAAGCGATAGTAGGCGGCGGGTTGATAATCGGCGGCGCCTGCCAGGCGCACCATCAGCATGCCGTCCTGGCTGCGCCAGTGGCCGCTGTACTGCACCTCGCCGGGGCTGTCGTAGCTCCAGTCGCTGCCACCGCCGACCGAGCGACTCCACTGGGTGACGCTACCGTCGGCATTCAGTTGAAGGGTCATCAGGGTGTTGAACGAGGCGAAGTTGGCGCCGCCGCTGTTGATGATCTTCTCGTGTACCCAGGTGCCGACCAGCGCCGAATCCTGAGCGCCTGCGACGGAAGGCGTCGCCACTGCTGCAGCTTCGCGCTGGAACAATGCCTGGCGTTCCAGCACCTCGCCGCTGCGGGGATTACGCGCCGCAATGCTGGTGTTGAGCATGGCGTTGGCATAGGTGGCGTTCATGTTGGCCAGCAGCAGACCGGTCTGTGGGTCGCTGATCTCGGCACGTAGCAGTTTGCCGTCGTAACGGCCTTTGACGATCAGACGCAGATGCTGGTTCTCCACGTACTCGCCTTCCACCACGGCGTCGTTCTGGCGCAAGATCAGCTCGCTCGGCTGGCCGTCGAGCGTGGCCCGGTAGTAGCCGTCGAGTTCACCGGCTTGAGTACTTGAGCATGAGGCCACGACCAACAGCATAACGATTGCACGACGCATGAAGATGACCTCTGGGCGATTGCTCCAAGCCTAGTCGTTGGCAGCGCGATGTGAGGTCTGTCGCGCTATGTTTTCGTCACCGTATGCAGGCAAGATAGGCGCGTACGTTCAGTCAGGAAGATGCACAGTGAAAGCCTGCTCAGATGATTTCATCGTTGCCTACACCCCCGAAGAAGCAGTCGACCGCCTCGCCGCGTTGCACCAGGAGGCCACTGGCGCCCTGAGCCACGCGCTCAAGCGCTACCTCAAGGAGCGCATCCGCCCGGATGCCAGCGAGCACTGCCTGTTCCGCTACCCCGAATTGCGCCTGACCTATCTGTGCCAGGGCGAGGTGCCGACCACTGTGCGCGCCTACGCCAAGGTGCAGGTGCCGGGCACCTACGCCATCACCGTGACCCAGCCGGCGGCCTTCCGCAAATACCTGCTGGAGCAGCTGCGCCCCTTGATGAACGACTTCACCCTGCGTGTGGAAGTCGGCCGCAGCCAGCAGAACATTCCTTACCCGTATGTGGTCGAGGGTGGCGATGAACTGGCCGGCAGTGGCGTGACCGCCGCCGAGCTGGCGCGCGTATTTCCCAGCACCGACCTGTCCGCCGCCACCGACGGCACCGCCGATGGCCTGTACGACTGGGAGAACATCGATCCGCTGCCGCTGGCGCTGTTCGACGCGGCGCGCACCGATTTTTCGCTCAAGCGCATCCAGCACTACACCGGCAGCGACTGGCGCCATGTACAGCCGTGGATCCTGCTGACCAACTATCACCGCTACGTCGATCAGTTCATCCGCCACGGCCTGGACATGCTGGTGGGCGACTCGCGCTTCACCCGTATGGTGCTGCCGGGCAACGTGGTGATCGAGCGTGGCATGGCCGAAGGCGAGATGCAGGCAATCATCGAGAACGTGGTCTGGCACCGCTACCAGATGCCGGCCTACCACCTGCAGGCCGAGGATGGCCACGGCATCACCCTGGTCAATATCGGTGTCGGCCCATCCAACGCCAAGAACATCACCGACCACCTCGCCGTGCTGCGCCCGCATTGCTGGCTGATGATCGGCCACTGCGGCGGCCTGCGTCAGTCGCAGACCATCGGTGACTACGTGCTGGCCCATGCCTATATGCGCCGCGACGGTATTCTCGACCGCGTGCTGCCGCCGCATATTCCGCTGCCGGCGCTGGCTGAAGTGCAACAGGCGCTGCAGGAGGCCGCCAAACTGGTCACCGGCGAAGAGGGTGACGAGCTGAAGAAGCGCCTGCGCACCGGCACCGTACTGACCTACGACGACCGCAACTGGGAGCTGCGCTGGGCCCAGGAACGGCCGTTGATCAACCTGTCACGCGCGGTGGCGGTGGACATGGAAAGCGGCACCATCGCCGCCCAGGGCTATCGCCTGCGGGTGCCCTACGGCACGCTGTTGTGCGTGTCGGACAAGCCGCTGCACAGCGAGATCAAGCTGCCCGGTGCGGCGGGCGCCTTCTACGAGCGCGCGGTAACCCAGCACCTGCATATCGGCATCGCCGCGCTGGAGCTGATGCGCAGCCAGCTCAACTCGCTGCATTCGCGCAAATTGCGCAGCTTCGACGAGCCGCCGTTCCGCTGAGTCAGGCCGCGACCGGCGCCTCGTCACGCAGCAGTTCGGCCAGCGCTGCGCGGTCGATGTTGGCGCCGCTGAGCACCACGGCCACGCGCTGGCCGGCATTGAGCGCACGCTCCTGCATCAGCGCAGCCAACGCCGCTGCGCCAGCGCCCTCGGCGAGGTTGTGGGTGTCCTCGTGATAGGTGCGGATGGCGGCGCGAATTTCCTCGTCGTCGACCCGCACGATGCGTGCGGCGCCGGCGCGAATCATATCCAACGCCAGTGGCTGCGGCTGGCGGCAGGCCATGCCGTCGGCCAGTGTCTCGGCGCGTTCGGTCTGTACCAGGCGGCCTTGCTCGAAGCTGCGTGCATAGGCGTCGGCGCCGCTGGCGACGACGCCGACGATCTCGGTGTCGAGACCAAGCAGGTCGCGGGTGCGGATCATCCCGCAGATGCCTGAACCCATGCCGATGGGCACGTAGACCCGGCGCAGATTCGGCACCGCCTCCAGCAGCTCCAGGGCGTAGGTGGCCACGCCGCGCACCAGATCCTCATGCAGAGACGGCACCCAATGCAGGCCATCGCGTTCTGCAATGCGCGCGGCTTCGGCACGGGCTTCGTCGAAGTCGCGGCCATGTTCGATCACCTCGGCGCCGAGTGCGCGCATTGCGGCGTTCTTCTCGCGGGCGTTGCCATGCGGCACCAGGATGCGAATTGCCAGGTCGGCGGCGCGTGCCGCCAGTGCCAGGCTCTGGCCGTGGTTGCCACGGGTGGCGGTGACCAACCCGCGTACCTGCGGTTCGCGACGCAGCAGGGCGTCGATATAGACCAGCCCGCCGCGCACCTTGAAGGCGGCGGTAGGGGCGTGATTCTCGTGCTTGACCCAGACCTCGCAGCCGGTGCGCTGGGCGAGCAGCGGCCAGGCCAGTTGCGGCGTGGCCGCCATATGGCGGTGAACCAGTTCAGCGCTCTGGCGCAGTTGGGCGAGGTCGAACATGACAGGCACTCCGAGTGGTGTTGACCCGGATGCTAGTGCGGCGCATTGTATGGGTAAATCTTTATATTGCATGGCAAGCAATGTGGCTTCCTGATCTTCAAGACAGCTCCCTACCGACGTACCTGGCATTGGTCGAGGCCATCGCTGCGGCCATTGGTCGTGGCGAACTCAAGCCCGGCGAGCGCTTGCCGCCGCAGCGACGCCTGGCCTGGACGCTGGGCATCAACCCGAGCACGGTGATGCTTGCCTACCGTGAGGCAGCGCGTCGGCACCTGGTTTCCGGCGAGGTCGGCCGTGGCACCTACGTGCTCGCCGGCAGCCGCGAAGCGAGCCTGTTCCGGCTCAAGCAACCGACCGCGCACGGCGAGCTGATCGACCTGTCAACCAACGTACCGGTGCATGACCCGGACAACCACGATCTCTCTACCAGCCTTGCCGCACTGGCTGCACGTGGCGAGCTGGACGCGTTGCAGGCTTACCCATCTGCAGCCTTGGTCGAGCGTGCGCACCTGGCTGGCGTGACCTGGCTGCGCCGGCGCGGCCTGGAGTTGGCGCCGGGTGGCCTACTGCTCTGCGCCGGCGCCCAGCAAGGCGTGTCGGCCGCGCTGTTGGCGCTGTGCGAAGCGGGGGAGCCGATCCTGGTGGAGCGCTACACCGCGCCGGGGATCAAGGCCGCCGCGCGTCAATTGCGCCTGCCGCTGCACGGCGTGGCGATGGACGAGCATGGCATTCTGCCTGATGACCTCGATCGCCTGGCTCGTGCCACCGGGGCGCGCGTGGCGGTGTTCACGCCCTGTTTGCAGAATCCCACCGGCGCCAGCCTGTACGCCGAGCGCCGCGTGGCCATCGCCGAGGTGGCGCGACGCCGTGGCTTGTGGATCATCGAGGATGATGTCTATGGCGTGCTCGGCAGTGAGGCACCGCTGGCGGTTCAGGCCCCGGAGCGCTGCCTGCTGATCAGCAGCCTGTCGAAGAGCGTCGCGCCCGGCTTGCGCCTGGGCTTTATCGCCGGCGCGCCGGAGCTGCTCGAACGTATCGACCCCGAAGCTCAGGCCACGCGCTGGGCGGTGACACCGCTGAGCCTGGCGCTGGGCTGTGAATGGATCGAAAGCGGCATCGCCGAACAGCGCCTGGCCTGGCAGATCGATGAGCTGCAACAGCGCTGGCGCCTGGCCGCGCGCGTGCTCGGGCCGCGCATGCCGCAGGGCAGGGCGGTGGCGCCGCATCTATGGCTGGATGCTGCAACGCCGGCTGGTCTGGCCGAGGCGTGCCGGCAGCATGGCGTCGAGGTGGTGCCGGCCGAGGTGTTCGCGGTCGAGGCCAATCCGGGAAATGCCGTGCGCATCAGCCTCGCCGCGGCAGCCAGCCGGGTCGAGCTCAAGCAGGCGCTGGAAGGAATCGTGGCGGCCTGGCCTAGCGCTTGAGTGTCATGTGCAAGATAGGAAAGGGCCGCCCACCTCCGTCTAGGCGCGAGCGGTCAGTCACGACGAAACCCAGGTGCTGGTAGAAACCGACGGCCTGCGGGTTTTGCTCGTTGACGTCGACCCGGGTGGCGCCCAGCACGTCGATGGCGTGGCGCATCAGTCGCTTGCCCACGCCCTGGCCGTGGCAGGCGGGGTCGACGAATAGCATTTCCACCATGCCTTCGCTGGTGCCTAGAAAACCCAGTATTCGCCCTGACTCATCGCGCGCGCAGGTCAATTGCACGGCCGGGAAATACTGCTCGCGCAGCAAGGGTTTGATCACCTGCAGATCAGCTTCCGGCAGGAAGTGGTGAGTGGCGCGCACGGCCGCCTCCCAGATTTCCACCAGGGTAGGCAGTTCGGCATCGGTGGGTGGGGCGAGAATCAGCGGCATAACGGCAGGCATCTTGGATCAAACAGGGCGCAGAGCATGCCAGCTCTGCGCCCGTGCTGTCATTTGCTTGCGTCTAGTACCACGCGGTAGCGCGCCTTGCCGCTGCGCAGATGGTCGATGGCCGCGTTCACCTGACTCATGGGGAATTGCTCGACCTGCGGCAGAATTTGATGCCGCGCGCAGAATTCGAGCATGGTCGCCATGGTTTTCGGCGAGCCCACTGGTGAGCCGGACAGGCTCTTTTGCTGCGGGATCAGGTTGAACACGTGCACCGGGATGGCGCTGGGCACGATGCCGACAAAGTGCAGGCGGCCCTTACCGCGCAGGGTGCCAAGCAGGGCGGCCCAGTCGAGGTCGGCGCTGGCGGTGACCAGAAGGAAATCCAGGGTGCCGGCAATCGCCTTCATCGCCGCGCTATCGGTAGAAGCCACTACCTTGTGTGCACCCAGGCGTTTGGCTTCATCCTGCTTGTTCAATGACGAGGTAAAGGCCGTCACCTCACAGCCCCAGGCGTTGAGAAAGCGCAGCGCCAGGTGGCCGAGGCCGCCGATGCCGACCACGCCGACGCGGTCGGTGGGCTTGATGTCGAATTCCAGCAGCGGGCTGAATACCGTGGAACCGGCGCAGAACAGCGGGCCGACCAGCGCCGGGTCGAGGCCGTCGGGCAGCGGCACGGCCCAGGCCCAGTGCGAGCGCAGGCGGTCGGCGAAACCACCGTGGCTGCCGACGATGGTTGGTTTCACCGAGCGGCACAGCTGGTGCGAGCCTTCCATGCAAGAGCCGCAATGCATACAACTGCCCTTGTACCAGCCGATGCCGACCCGTTGGCCGAGCTTGAGGCCGCGCGCCTGTTCGCCGAGGCGGACGATGGTGCCGACCACTTCATGGCCGGGGATGAAGGGGTAGCGCGCATTGCCCCATTCGTTATCGATCATCGACTGGTCGGAGTGGCAGATGCCGCAGTATTCCACCGCTACTTCCACCTCTTCGGCGCCGAGTGGGCCGGGGTCGTAGCTCAGGCGTTCCAATGGCGCCTTGGGGGCCGTGGCAGCCCAGCCGGTGAAGGTGGCGAGTTCGGCGTTGTTGCTCATCGGTGGCTCCTGATCGCAGGTGTGAATCAGCAGCTTAGCTGCTCTGACAGACCGTGGAAGCACCATCAACGCCGCTTATCGTGAGTTACACTGCGCAGCCCAGTTTCATCGAAGCCCGTTGCATGTCGCGCCCTCGTCCTCCCGCCAATCGCCGTTCTGCCGCCCCACGCCGTGTGGCCAAGGCGCCACCTGCACAGCCGCGCCTGTTGATCCTGAACAAGCCGTTCGATGTGCTCACTCAGTTCAATGACGACCAAGGCCGCGCCACGCTCAAGGATTTCGTCGATGTGCCCGGCGTCTATTCGGCCGGTCGCCTGGATCGCGACAGCGAAGGCCTGCTGCTGCTGACCAACGACGGTCGCCTGCAGGCGCGTATCGCCGACCCCAAGCACAAACTGCCGAAGACCTACTGGGTGCAGGTAGAGGGTGAGCCGAGTGACGAGCAGCTGCAGCAGCTGCGCAGCGGCGTGACGCTCAATGACGGCCTGACCTTGCCGGCCGAGGCGCGGCGCCTGGACGAGCCCGAACTGTGGGAGCGCAACCCGCCGGTACGTTTTCGCAAGAGCGTGCCGACCGCCTGGCTGGAGCTGGTGATCCGCGAGGGACGCAACCGCCAGGTGCGGCGCATGACCGCCGCAGTCGGCTTGCCGACCCTGCGCCTGGTGCGTGTGGCCATCGGCCCCTGGACACTCGATGACCTGCAGCCTGGGCAATGGCGTGAGGTGCCAGCGTTACTGCCATAGGGTGCGTCATTGTCGGCGAAGTTGGTGTGCACGGCGCACCCTACGGCCGGCGGAGCCCTGTAGGGTGCGCCGCGCGCACCAGGGTCACGACCATTGCTCCCGTGTTCCCGCTGGACGGGTATAGGGGGGGTGAACGGCGGCGGCTGCGATGATCAGTAAGGCGCACCGCGCAGCGGACGTTTTGTCGCAGAGGCCGGGCCGGCGACCCTGACCTGCATCAATAACCGGCCTTGATCACGGCGATACCTTTGTTCAGCACTTCACGCCAGGCCTGGCGCACGTCTGCGTCGCACTCCTTGTCGTGTTCGCTGATGGTCGCCAGCAGTGCGTCTAGCCACAGGTCGTAGAGTTCCGGGCGAATGTCCAGATGCTGGCGCGAATGCGATTCGCCGAGGGCGCGCAGCTTGGTGTCGGGCATGCCGCGGGCGTGCATCACCAGGTTGAGAATGCCCTGGCGCAGCAGCTGTTTCTGCGCGCTCATGTCGGTGTCGACGAACTTCTCGCGAATCAGCGGTGAGCTGGCGAGGAAGTGGCGATAGAAACTGTCGAAGAAGTCCGGGCTGGCGCAGCAGCGTCCATAGCTCTGCATCACCAGATTGGCGGCGCTCATGTGTCACTCCTTGATTGGGCGGCAGGCCGCGTAAGCGGCCTGGTATCGATCTGAGGTTTCGCGCTGGCAGGCTGGGTCAGCCGTGAATGCCGCGCGCGGTCTCGATGATGTAGGTGATGATCGGCTTGGCGAGAAAGGCGAACAGGCACAGGCCCAGACCGAGGAACAGGATGGCGGTGCCGAGGCGGCCGGCCTTGGACTTCTTCGCTAGGTCCCAGATGATGAAGAACATGAACAGCATCAG
This sequence comes from Pseudomonas sp. zfem001, assembly GCF_032621725.1. NCBI lineage: Bacteria > Pseudomonadati > Pseudomonadota > Gammaproteobacteria > Pseudomonadales > Pseudomonadaceae > Pseudomonas > Pseudomonas sp. zfem001. Next base: position 193,692 of record NZ_JAVYJI010000005.1, read on the forward strand.
GCCGCCCACCAGGACGTACATCATCAGGGCTTCAAATTGTTCGGTTTCCATGGTGCCTCGTGATTCGGACGGAAAACGCAGGGCGAAAATTATACGCGCCTGAGCCAGGGCGCGGCATGATCCGCTTCACCCTGCGACTTTCAGTCGCGCAGGTGCTGCAACGGCAACTGCGTGCTGGACAGAATCTGCTGCAGCACGAAGCTCGAGCGCACGCTGGATACTCCGTCGATACGGGTCAGGGTGCCTAGCAGCAGCTTCTGGTAATGATCCATATCCGGCACCACCACCTTGAGCTGGTAGTCCGCGTCCATGCCGGTGACCAGGCAGCATTCCAGCACTTCCGGGCATTTGCGAATCTCGTCCTGAAAGTGTTCGAAGCGCTCCGGTGTGTGCCGGTCCATGCCGATCAGCACGTAGGCGGTCAGGCTCAGGCCGAGCTTCTTGCGGTCGAGCAGGGCGACCTGGCCGGTGATGTAGCCGTCGTCTTCCAGCTGCTTTACCCGGCGCGAGCAGGGCGATGGCGAGAGGCCGATACGTTCGGCGAGTTCCTGGTTGGACAGGGCAGCGTTGCGCTGCAATTCGGCGAGAATGTTCAGGTCGTAACGGTCGAGTTTGTCCATTTTTCATCTGGCTCATTATTTGATTGCGCCAGATAGTGCTCCCTTAGTTGTAAATTGCGCAATTGGTAAATTTGTAAGCAATATTAGCAATCTTATTTCGGCGCGGCGGGCGTAAGCTTTCTCTCAGTTTCACGGCCCGGACGACAAGTCCTACCGGCCTCGCCCAACCAGGTGAGCCGGCGCCGACGGTCCTACCGGACCGCACCGGCACCCGGGTCCGCACTGCCCAACCAGGCGGGCGAGGAAAGCGGCGACAACATCGCCAGCACCGGACAGATTTCCCGAGGGGGCCGCAAGGCCCCTTTTTTATTGCCTGGAATTTCCGTTGCCTGGGGAGTGCCGAAGGCGGGGCAGGACGTTGTAGTCAGTGCTGGACCACTTCCTGCGGGTCGGCGTGCACCAGCACTTCGGCGCGTGGGTAGTGTTCATGAATCGCTTTCTCCACCGCCACGCAGTGGTTGTGCGCTTCTGACAGGCTCATCTGGCCCGGCAGCTCCAGGTGCAGCTGGACGAACCAGCGTGTGCCGGAAATGCGTGTGCGCAGGTCATGCGAGCCGAGCACACCGGGTACGGCGTTGGCCAGGTCATACATGTGTTGCGAGGTCTCGCTGGGCAGTTCCTCGTCCATCAGTACGGCCACCGCGCCGCGTACGATGCTGATGGCGCTCCAGAAGATGTAGAAGGCGATACCGATGGCGAAGATCGCATCCATCTGCAGCCAGCCGAAGCGGGTCAGTAACAGGGCGAGGAGAATGCTGCTGTTGAGCAGGATGTCGGAGCGGTAGTGCAGCGAGTCGGCGTGAATCGCGGTAGAACCGGTCTCGCGCACCACCTTGCGTTGAAAGGTCAGCAGGGCGACGGTCAATCCCAGCGACAGCAGCATGACGGCGATGCCGACGCCTTCGGCCTCCAGCGGTTGTGGAGATTGCAGGCGTTCGATGCCCTGCAGGCCGATGAGCACAGCGCTGACGCCGATGAACAGTGCCTGACCCAGCCCGGCCAGGGCTTCGGCTTTGCCGTGACCGTAGCGGTGATCCTCGTCGGCCGGGCGCAGGGCGAAGTGCACGGCGATCAGGTTGATCAGCGAGGCGGCGCTATCGAGCAGCGAATCGGTGAGGCCGGCCAGCAGGCTGACCGAACCGCTCAGCCACCAGGCAATCGCCTTGGCCAGCACCAGCGTCAGCGCTACGGTCAGCGCTGCGCGGGTGGCCAGGCGCATCAGCCTGGCATGCTGCGGGTTGTGCATGGGCTCAGGCAGCCGGGCGCAGGCCGTAGGCGGCCAGTTGCTCGGCGCTACCGCTGTGCTGGATCAGGCGTGGATCATCGAGCGGCAGCTGGTGGCCGGTGCTGGTTTCGATCAGGGTCTTGAGCGCGTACTGGTCGACCTTGCCGTCTTCGCCGATCAGCTTCTGCAGCTGTTGCGGGTCGACTTGAACGGTCTGGCCTTCGGGCAGGTAGATGGCGCCGGTGGCGAAGTCCACGGCGAAGGCGATCAGGCCGGGAATTACATAGAACAGCAGACCGACGGCGTTTGCTACGGCAATCGCTGGGTCGATCTTGCCTTCGATCTGGCCACGACGATCCGGGTAGAAGATCGATCCACAGGCGGTCAGTTGAGTGAGCAGGGTAGCGGCGACAACGCCAGCGATGACGCGGGATTTCGTGCGCATGAGCACCTCCTGGAAAAAGTGGCGCAACTATAGCAGTTCGCCATTGCAAAGCCGCGGGTTGCAGCGGTTGTCGATAAGACCGGCGGCAGCGCTGGCGGTTCGCCGCATCGCGGCTGCTTTATAATCGCTGGCCTGCTGTGGAGAAATGATGAACACCCTGCCGATCGATTCGCTGCTGCCTGATTTGCGCGATGCACTGAGCGCCCGCCACGAAGTGGTGCTGGAGGCGCCGCCCGGCGCCGGCAAGACCACCCGCGTGCCGCTGGCGCTGCTCGACGCGCCCTGGCTGGCCGGGCAAACCATCCTCATGCTCGAACCGCGCCGCCTGGCTGCGCGTGCTGCCGCCGAGCGCCTGGCCAGTGAGCTCGGCGAGCGGGTGGGCGAGACGGTTGGCTATCGCATTCGTCTGGATAGCAAGGTCGGGCCGAAGACCCGTATCGAGGTGGTCACCGAAGGCATTCTTGCCCGCCGTCTGCAGGATGACCCGGCGCTGGATGGCGTTGGCCTGGTGATCTTCGATGAGTTCCACGAAAGAAGTCTGGATGCCGACCTGGCCTTGGCGTTGACGCTCAACGGCCGCGCCATGTTCCGCGCGGCGGACAGTGGCGAGGCGCCGCTCAAGGTGCTGCTGATGTCCGCCACCCTTGAGGGCGAGCGCCTGGCTGCGTTGCTGGGCGAGGCGCCGGTGCTACGTAGCGAGGGCCGCATGTTCCCGGTGGATATCCGCTGGAGCGCGCCATTTCAGCCGGGCGAGTGGATCGAGCCGCGTGTGCTGCAGACGGTGCAGCAGGCACTGGCCGACGAGCCGGGCAGCCTGCTGGTGTTCCTGCCGGGCCAGGCCGAGATTCGCCGCGTGGCCGAGCAACTGGGCGAGGCGCTGAGCGATCGCGACGATATCCTGCTCTGCCCGCTGCATGGCGAGCTGGAACTGTCCGCCCAGCGCGCCGCTATCGAGCCGGCTCCGGCAGGCAAGCGCAAAGTGGTGTTGGCGACGAACATCGCCGAGACCAGCCTGACCATCGACGGCGTGCGCGTGGTGGTCGACGCCGGCCTGGCACGGGTGCCGCGCTTCGACCCGGCCAGCGGCATGACGCGCCTTGATACCCAGCGTATTTCTCGCGCTTCGGCCACCCAGCGTGCCGGTCGTGCTGGCCGCCTGCAGCCGGGCGCTTGCTATCGATTGTGGTCACAGGCGCAGCACGAGCAACTCAGCGCCTATTCCGGTGCGGAAATCCTTCAGGCCGATCTGTCCGGTCTGGCCCTGCAACTGCTGCGCTGGGGCGTGACGCCGCAGGAACTGAGTTGGCTCGACGTACCACCGCCCGCCGCCTACGCCCAGGCGCTGGATCTGCTCGGCCGCCTCGGCGCTCTGGATGAACGTGGTGCACTCAATGCCCATGGCCAGGCCATGGCCGAGCTGCCCAGCCACCCGCGCATTGCCCATCTGCTGCTGCGTGGTCAGGCGCTGGGCCTCGGTGAATTGGCTTGCGATCTGGCGGCCTTGCTGTCCGAGCGCGATATTCTGCGCGGCGGTGGCGCTGATCTGCACAGCCGCTTAACCCTGTTATCTGGTGAAAGCCGCGCCGCGCGTAGTGCCCAAGGTGGTGTGCAGCGTGCGCGGCAACTGGCGAAACAGTTTCACGGGCTGATCAAGAATCGTCCGGTGACTCAGGCGGTGAGCGACCCCGGGCATCCGCGTTGGCTCGGCTGCCTGCTGGCTTTCGCCTATCCAGATCGTATCGCCCAGCAGCGCCGTGCCGGTGGCGCCGACTACCGCCTGGCCAATGGCCGCGCGGCGCAGTTCGGTGAAGCCGATGCCCTGATGAAGCACGAATGGCTGGTGGTCGCTGAGCTGGGCAGTCGCCAGGGCCAGCGCGAGGAACGCATCTACCTGGCTGCCGATCTCGACCCGGCGCTGTTCGTCGGGGAGTTGGCCGAGCAGGTGCAGACGCTGGAGGTGCTCGACTGGGATGAGCGCGAGGGCGTGCTGCGCGCCGAGCGCCAGCGCAAGGTCGGCGAGCTGGTGATGGAGCGCCAGGCGCTGGCGGCGCTGGACGAGGCCGCGCGCGGCCGGGCATTGGTCGGCCTGGTGCGGCGCAAAGGTTTGGAGCTGTTGCCCTGGACGCCCGAGCTGCGCCAGTGGCAGGCACGTGTGGCGTTGTTGCGCGAGCTGGACATTCAGCAGCAGGGGCAAAGCGAATGGCCTGATCTGTCCGATACCGCCCTGCTGGCCAGCCTCGAACAGTGGCTGACGCCCTACCTGGGCAAGGTCAATCGCCTCAGCCACTTTGCCACTCTCGATCTGCCTTCGATCCTGCAGACGCTGTTGCCCTGGCCGTTGCCGCAACGCCTCGACGAACTGGCACCGCGCGCGCTGAGCGTGCCGTCCGGCTCACGCATTGCCATCGACTACACGGACAACCCGCCGGTGCTCGCCGTGCGCCTGCAGGAGCTGTTCGGCCTGGCTGCCACACCGCGCATCGCCGGTGGCCGCTTGGGCCTCAAGCTGCATTTGCTTTCGCCAGCACGCCGTCCAGTGCAGGTGACCCAGGATCTGGCTAGCTTCTGGGCCAATACCTACATCGATGTGAAGAAAGACCTGAAGGGGCGTTACCCCAAACACTACTGGCCGGACGATCCGTTGATCGCTGAGCCCACTGCGCGGGCCAAACCAAGAAAATGAGAAGTCGATGCTGACACTGAACATTGGGCCTTTGGCCCTTGGTGTATCCCATGTGCTGCTCTTGGGCAGTCTGCTGCTGGCGACGCTGGTCGGCTGGTTGATCGGCCGCCGGCACGGCTGCAACCCGGAAACGCAGCTGTTTCGCATGCTTATGCTGGGGTTGCTGGTGGCGCGGCTGGCGTTCGTGCTGGTGTATGCCGGTTACTACCGGGATGAGCCGTGGCGCATGGTGGACATCCGTGATGGCGGCTTCATCGCCTGGCCGGGCGTGCTCGCCGGGCTGATGCTGGGTGCCTGGTATCTCTGGCATCGGGCACCACTGCGGCGGCCGTTGGGAGTGGCGATGAGCGTCGGCCTGGCACTGTGGCTGGGCGGCAGCCTGGTGTTGCAGGCGCTGGAGCAGGGCACGCGGCTGCCCGATCTGCAGGTGCGGGATATGCAGGGTAATCCTGTGAATCTGCGCGACTACGCGGGCCAGCCGTTGGTGGTCAATCTCTGGGCCACCTGGTGCCCGCCATGCCGGCGTGAGATGCCGGTGCTGATGCAGGCGCAGCAGCGTGAAGCCGGGATTACCATCCTGTTCGTCAATCAGGGGGAGAGCGCTGCGTTGGTGAACGATTTCCTCCTGGCGCAGCAACTGAGTCTGGACAACCTGCTACTCGACGAGCAAGTGCAACTGGGCCAGTTGGTGGGCTCGCGAGCTTTACCCACCACACTTTTCTACGATGCCGACGGGAGGCAGGTCGGCAGTCATCTGGGCGAGCTGTCACACGCCAGCCTGGAGCGGGCGCTGGCCCAATTGCGCGGCGATTGACGCGTCAATACAGCCACAGATCTTCGCCGGCATCCTGCAATTGCTGATACACCCGATCCAGGTCCTCGCGCAGGCGCTCGGCATCAGGCGCATGGCGGGAGTAGATCAGCCGTAGCGGCAGGCGTTGCACCTCGACGAAGGGCAGATCGCCCATGCCCAGCGTGCGTTTGGCCTGTTCGACGGGGGCCTGGTAATCCAGCAGGTAGTCGCCGCGTCGGCGCTGGAGCATTTCCAGAGCTGAAGTGTGGTTGGACGTGCGGTGACGGGTGATGTTGCGCGCCGGATCTTCCAGCCACTGATTGACGTCCTGCCAGTAGCTGTAGCCGGTGATCAGAATCACCCCGCGGTCCTGCAGGTCTTCCGGGATGCGCGGCGCGGGTGTGCCGTGGCGAAAGTACAGGTTGAGAGTGATCTCGCCCAGCAGGTGCTTGCCTTCGAGGGTGTGCCCGGCCAGCTCCGGTTTGCCTGAGGCGCCGGCCCAGATATGGATACTGCCGTCGAGCAGACCGCCGTAGAGGCGGGCGCCGGGGTAGGAGCGAAAGTCCGCCTGGTATCCCGCCTCGTCGAGCAGGCGTGCGGCCAGCTCCAGGCCCGAATCGCTGGGCTGGCCCTGCGCGTCGGTATAGGAATAGGGCGGAAACTCGTAGTAACCGACGTGAACACGTTGTCTGGCCTCTGCCGCATGGGCGGCATGCAGCCATAGCAGGGCGATGAAGAACAGGCAGAAAGGTCTTGGCATCCGAGTATCGCGGCTCTTCGCCGTCTTTTCGTTGTTATCGAGTGGTGCTCAACGAGCATGGACAAGTCCCGGTGGGCTTGTCCAGTTCTGCGCGGCTTATTCCTGACTCGGCAGGAAAAAACGACCGATCACCGGCAAATGATCGGAAATGGCCAAGGTATCGCGCTGGCGAACCCGGCTGGCGAGTGGCGTCAGGCGGGGGCTGTAGAAGAGGTAGTCGAGGGTACGATCCGGGCCGCTGGCGGCGGGGTCGTTGGGGTAGTGGGTGTACCACCTGGCCTGATCCTCGCCGCTGGCCTGTTGCAGGCTAGGAATCATCGGGTAGCGGCGGGCCAGGTCCTGCAGTTCGCTGTCGGCGGCGTACCAACTGCGCTGGTTCTCTGGCAGATGCTGGAACTGGCCGGGCGGCAGCAGGTTGAGATCGCCACCCAGCACCCAGGCCTTGCCGGCTCTTTGCAACTGCTGAAGCAGGCCATCGGTCATCTCTACCTGGCGCAGCATGGTATCCGCGCCCTGGGCGAAGGCATCGAAATGGGTGTTGATCGCCACCAGTTCGTCGCCACCGCGAATCGGCAGGTAGCTGACCAGCAGTGCGCGCTTGAGTTGAAACTGGCGGCTCAGCAGGTCGCTTTCCAGCATGGGCAGTTGCAGGCGTTCGGCGCGGGCGATCTGGAAGCGGCTGAGGGTGCCGAGCTTCATGCCGACGCTGCCGAGGATGTGCGGGTGTGGGACGAAGCCGGCCTTCCAGTAGAACGCCTGAGTGCTGCAGGGGTAGAGATCGCCCAGGCGCGCCTGTAACAGGGCCAACTGATCCTGGTAGTCGCTGGCCCTGGCGTTGTCATGCAACTCCTGCAGCAGCACCACGTCGGGCTTTTCGTCGCGCAGGATGCGCACCACTTCATCCAGCGTCAGGGCCAGGTCTTCGCTGCTCGGGCGTTCGTCCGGACCATCGCCGCCGGGCAGGTCGTACCAGAACACGTAGCGTTTGCCGGCCAGGTATTGCACGTTCCAGGTCATCACCTTGAGTGCTTGGCCAGGTTGCAGTTGTGCGACCTGGCCGCTACACGACACGGCCGCCTCTTCATGGGGTTGCGGGCGCCAGGTCAGGGCGTAGACCAACGCGAGCAGCACGGCGAGCGAGGGCAGCGCGATGAGCAGGAGCAGGCGAAGCGGACGATGCAGAGACATGATGAAACGGGCGACTATGCTGGAAGGAGGCGAGGATACCCGAGTGCGTCGGATCGGCCCAGGCATGCGCAGTGCTAAGCGGTTCCCGCTCCGTTTCGCCCGTCAGGGACAGCGGCCAGGGGCTGCAGTACCATGCCGAAAGGTTCGACAGGCCGCGCCGTCGGCCGTCATGCTGGATGCTTACTGGCGCGTCGCCAACACTGGGCTTTGGGGAGCCGTGCATGTATCGCAAGGTATTTGCCAACAAGGTATTCGACCGCAAGGTGGTGCTGATCACCGGTGGCTGCGCTGGCATTGGCCGGGCGTTGGCCATGCGCCTGGCACAGGCGGGCGCGCGCCTAGTGATTCTCGACCTCAATCAGGCGGCGCTGGACAGCCTGGTGCAGCACCTGGCCGATCATCACAACGCCGAAGCGCTCGGTCTGCTCTGTGACGTCGCCGATGCTGGGGCCGTGCAGCGCGCCGTGGCGCTGGCAATCGAGCGTTTCGGTGGGATCGACGTGCTGGTCAACAACGCCGGCATCACCCACCGCAGCACGTTCGCCGAGACCAGCCTGGAGGTCTTCCAGCGGGTCATGGCGGTCAACTATTTCGGTGCCCTGCATTGCACGCAGGCGGCATTGCCCAGCCTGATCGCTCGGCGTGGGCAGATCATCGTGCTCAGCTCCTTGTCCGGCATCGCGCCTTTGCTCTATCGCAGCGCCTACAACGCCAGCAAGCACGCACTGCACGGCTTGTTCGAAACCCTGCGCTACGAGCTCAAGGGCTCGGGGGTGAACGTGATGCTGGTGTGCCCGGGCTTCACCGCCACCGACCTGCGCAAGAATGCCCTGGTCGGTGACGGCTCGGTGGCGGCCCAGGCACCGCTGGCGATGGGCAAGGTCGCCTCGCCGCAGGATGTGGCGGACGCCATCTACCAGGGCGCGCTCAAGCGTCGCCGCTTGTTGGTGCTGTCGAACGTCGATTGGCGCGCGCGGGTGCTGGCGCGTTTCTTCCCCAGGCTGTTCGAGCGTGTGCTGCTGCCACGCCTGTCCGGCCTGAAGCCGCGCAACCAGGGGCGCATCTGATGCGTGCCTGGCTATTGATCCTGTTGGTGCTGGCGTCGCTGTGCCGGGCCGATGAGGCGCCGCCGCTGCGCGTCATGACCGATCTGTGGCCGCCGTTTCGCATGCTCAGGGAAGATGGCCAGCTGCAGGGGCTGGACATCGATCTGCTCAACGAGCTGTCGCGCCGCACCGGCATGCGTTTCGACGTGCAGCGCGCACCCTGGGCGCGTGGGCTGGCGGCGTTGGAGCAGGGCACCGCGGACATGATGACCGGCCTGGCCAAAACGCCTGAGCGCGAGCGCTATATTCGCTATCTGGATGTGCCGTACTACGCCTGCTCACCGCGTTTCTATGCGAGCCCGGCGCGGGCTGCGCAATTGAACGACTATGCATCGCTACGCGGGCTGCGGATCGGCTATGTGCTGGAGTCGGTGTATTTCCAGCCGTTCGACAGCGACGAGGCGCTGGACAAGGTCGGCGTCAGCAACGAGCAGCAGTTGCTGGAAATGCTCACCCGTGGTCGCATCGATGCCCTGGTTGGCACCGACTGCCAGGTCGACTATTCCCTGCTCGATCCAAAGCTGGCCGGGCGGATCGCCAAGGCTGCCTACCAACCTGAGGCGCGCACCGAACTCTATATCGGTTTCTCGCGCAAACGCCTGGCGCGTATGCCAGAGCTGGCTGCTGCGCTCGATACCCTGCTGCATGAAGGATGGCTCGCCAACGCCGCGCTGCGCTACCAGCCGGTGGTGGCGAACCAGTAGGCGCTTGGTGCCTCAGCCGTGGTCGTGCTGCGCCTCGCCGGCGAGCATCAGCGCCACGTCCCAGAAGGCGGCCTCGATCTTGTGGCCGTCGAGATCTCTGACGAAACACCCGTAATAGGGCTCGCCATAATCCGGGCGCGGCCCTGGCTGGCCTTCGTCCTTGCCACCGGCTGCCAGCGCCGCCTCGTGAAACGCATGCACCGAGGCCTTGTCCGGAGCGACGAAGCCGAAGTGGCTGCCATTGCCCAGCGTTGCGGGTTGACCGTTGATTGGCGTCTGCACCCAGAACTCCGGGTACTCGCGGCCGAAGGCCACCGCACCGGGGTGGCGCATGATCTCTCGGCAACCGAGGGTCGCCAGCACCTTGGCGTAGAAGGCGCTGGCGGCGTCGAAATCATTGGTGCCAATGGATACGTGGGACAGGATGCTCGGGTTCGTTTCGCTCATGGCGCTCTCCTTACGCAGGCCAAAGCTGCAAGCCTAGCAGGTAGTTTTTCAACAGCCCGCTAGTCACTGTTCTCGGCATTTGCCGCCTGCTGCGGTTCGAGCAGCATGAACAGGCGAAACAGTACGACGATGGCGAACAGTTGCAGGAAGCCGTTGCCGGCCTGATGCAGCACCCACAGCAGGGTGTCGCTCTGGCTTGGCTGCGTCCACCAGTCGAGCAGCCACAGCGGTACCAGTACGTTGGCCAGGCAGGCGAATACCGGCCAGAAGCGCCCTTCGGTCATCGTGAAGCTGGTCTGCAGCGCGCGCAGCGGTGGCTCCTGGCGCAGCACCAGGATCAGTTCGGAGAAGGCCAGGCGCATCATGATCCAGATGCCCGGCACTATGAACAGCGACAGCCCGAGCATGATTGCCAGGGTGCTCAGCCCCGCCATCAGGGCGAAGGTCGGCCACAGCTGCAGGCCAGCCGCGAACAGCTGCGCATTGCCGGGCGTCTGACCGATGCTGCGTGCATGCAGGAAGAGAATCAGCGGCGCGGCATACAGCGGGTAGAAGAGAATGCCGAGCAAGATGCCATAGGCCGGGTTGGCGCCTTCGCCGAGCTGGGCGGCGAGCAACGTCTGGGCGATTGCTTCGAGCAGCAACAGTGGCAGGGTCAGGCGGGCAATGGCCGCCAGGTTGTGGCTGGAGAAAAACCAGGCGTCACGCAGGACGGACAGAGGCTTCATCGGCAGGTCACCAAGTATGGGGGCGTGGGCGCTGTGGCCGTTCGCCGGGGCAGTCGAATGGGTTCAAGGGTACTCCAGCTGCGCGTTGGGCTGCGCCTTGAGCAGACGCGGCAGTTCGCCGCCGGGCACTTCCAGGGTCAGTTCGGGCGGGCCGGGCGAATACAGCAGAAAGTCGCAGGCCAGCACCGCGCGGTCGATCAGCAGGGTGATGCTGGCGTCATGACCGAACGGGCAGGCGCACATCGGAACGCAGCCGGTTTGCTCGATCAGTTCCTCGTCGCTGGCGATGCGCGGGCGACTGCCGAGTAGCGTCCTGAGCCTGGCCCAGTCGGCGCGGACGCCTTCGAGGGTGATCAGCATGGCGTAGCGCTGTGCACCGTTGCGCAGGAACAGGCTCTTGCTCTCCACTCCGCGCAGGCCGAAACGCTGGCGCACGGCATGGGCGGTGGGGTAATCCAGCACCGGCTCATGCTCGACCAGGCGGTGGCTGATTCCCAGGCGCTGGAGCAGGTCGAGGTTACGCTGGCACAGCTGTTGTAGGGACGTCATGGCGCCAAGGATAGGGGCTGCGCCGCGCTCGGGCCAGCCCTGGGCGCGCCTGCCGCCCGGCTCTGGCATACTGGCGCCTTCGTCGCCCCCGAGGACTCCAGGTGAAGAAGATCGCCGTATTCGCCGATGTGCAGAACCTCTACTACACGGTGCGCCAGGTGCATGGCTGCCATTTCGACTACAGCGTGCTGTGGGCCGAGGTCAGCCGCCGTGGGGTGATCGTCGAGGCCTACGCCTATGCCATCGACCGGGGTGACGCCAAGCAGCAGCAGTTTCAGCAGATCCTGCGCAAGCTGGGTTTCACCGTGAAGCTCAAACCCTATATCCAGCGTGCCGACGGCTCGGCCAAGGGCGACTGGGACGTGGGCATCACCATCGACGTGCTCGACGCCATCGAGCGCGTCGACGAGATCGTCCTGGCCTCCGGCGACGGCGATTTCGACTTGCTGCTCGAACGCGTGCGCAGCCGTGGCGTCGAAGCCATCGCCTTCGGCGCGCCGGGGCTGACGGCGCAGTCGTTGATCCGGGCTGCCAGCCTATATGTGCCCATCGAGGGCGAACTGTTACTACGCAATAACTGAGGTTTTACGTGGAATCCATCGCCGTCATCGACTTCGAAACCACTGGCGTGTCGCCGAGCCAGGCGCGCGCCACCGAAATCGGCGTGGCGATCATCGAGGACGGGCGCATCGTCGACCGCTACCAGAGCCTGATGAACAGTGGCGCCTGGGTGCCGCCGTTCATCGAGCAGCTCACCGGCATCAGCAACGCCATGCTGCGCAAGGCACCGCCGTCCGATCAGGTGATGCACGAGGTGGCCGACTTCATCGGCGAGCGGCCGCTGCTGGCGCACAATGCCTCCTTCGACCAGAAGTTCTGGGATGCCGAATTGGCTCGAGTGCGTCGTCGTCGCTTGCAGCCTTTCGCCTGCTCGCTGCTACTGTCGCGGCGCCTGCTGCCGGAGGCACCGAGCCACAAACTGGGTAACCTCAACGCCTGGGTCGGCTTGCCTGACACCGGCCGCGCCCACCGTGCCCTGGCCGATGCAGAGATGGCCGCGAACCTGACGTTGCACCTGTTCGGCCTGCTGCGTGAGCGTCATGGCCGGCACCAGGCCGATCATGCCTTTCTCTGCCAGTTGCAGAACCTTTCGGCGGCCAAGGTGCGGGCGTTGCTGGCCACTGCCAGCTGAGTTTGCCTCGTATCTGTGGGAGCGGCTGGGCGGCATTCCACTTCAGCCGCGAAGTGCTGTGGAATTGCGTGGGCGAATCTTCAGCAACGAGCATCGCTGTCGCGGCTAAAGCCTCTCCCACGGTTTGGTAGCTTGCCGGGCAATTTCGCGGCTGAAGCCGCTCCTACGGCAGGTGTGAACGGGTAAACTACGCGCCAGTTCTTCTACTTCCTGCGGTTACCCTCCATGACCTTCGCTTCCCTCGGTTTGATCGAGCCGCTGCTGCGCACCCTTGCTGACCTCGACTACCAGATGCCGACCCCGGTGCAGAGCCAGGCCATTCCCGCCGTGCTCAAGGGTCGTGACCTGATGGCGGCGGCGCAGACCGGCACCGGCAAGACCGCCGGTTTTGCCCTGCCGCTGCTACAACGCCTGACCCTGGAAGGCCCGCAGGTCACCAGCAACAGCGTGCGCGCGCTGGTACTGACGCCGACCCGCGAGCTGGCCGAGCAGGTACTGCAGAGCTTCCTTACCTACGGCCAGCACCTGCCGTTGAGCAGCTATGCGGTGTACGGCGGGGTCAGCATCAACCCGCAGATGATGAAGCTGCGCAAGGGTGTCGACGTGCTGGTGGCCACGCCAGGTCGGCTGCTCGACCTTTATCGACAGAACGCCGTGAAGTTCTCCCAGCTGCAGACTCTGGTGCTGGATGAAGCCGACCGCATGCTCGACCTGGGTTTTGCCCGCGAGCTGGATGAATTGTTCAGCGCGCTGCCGAAAAAGCGCCAGACCCTGCTGTTCTCCGCCACCTTCTCCGATGCCATTCGGCAGATGGCTGGCGAGTTACTGCGTGACCCGCTGTCGGTGGAAGTTAGCCCGCGCAACGCCGCCGCCAAGACCGTCAAGCAGTGGCTGATCCCGGTGGACAAGAAGCGCAAGAGCGAGCTGTTCCTGCACCTGCTGCAGGAAAAACGCTGGGGTCAGGTGCTGGTGTTCGCCAAGACCCGCAAGGGCGTAGACCAGCTCGAGCAGGAGCTACTGGCCATGGGCGTGGCCGCCGACTCGATCCACGGCGACAAGCCGCAGCCGAGCCGCCTGCGCGCACTGGAGCGCTTCAAGGCTGGCGAGGTGCAGATTCTGGTGGCCACCGATGTGGCCGCGCGCGGCCTGGATATCGATGACCTGCCGCTGGTGGTCAACCTCGACCTACCGATCAACGCCGAAGACTATGTGCACCGCATCGGTCGTACCGGTCGCGCCGGTAGCACGGGCGAGGCGATCTCCCTGGTCTGCGCCGACGAGGTGGATCAGCTGGCGGCGATCGAGAACCTGACCCAGCAGTTGATCAAGCGTGTCGACGAGTCGGACTTCATTCCCGATCACCGCGTACCGCAGACGGCGGTGGGTGGCCAGGTCCTGAAAAAACCGAAGAAGCCCAAGCAGAAACTGATCCCCGGCGCCGCCAAACCGGCCGGCAAGGGCAATATCCACCTTGGCCGCTGGTTCGAAGAGGAAGACGCCAAGCCGAAAGCCAAGGCGGTGCGCAAGGTGCCGAGCTTCGGCAGCAAGCCCAAGGGTGGCAAGAAGTAAGGGGAGCTGGTTGGAGAAGCTCGCGGCTAAGGCGCAGTGCCGCCCAGCCGCTCCCACAGGTGCGTGTTTTTCGATGTGGGAGGGGCTTTAGCCGCGACAGGGCATAGTGCGTAGGGCGGACAACGCGAAGCTTGTCCGCCAGTGATGTTCAGATGTTCTGCGCGATTCGCCACAGCACGCCGCTGGGGTCGAACAGCATGAATTCGCGCATGCCCCAGGGCTGATCCTGTGGCGCGATCAGTCGTGTACCAAAACGCTCCTCCAGGCGTGCTGCCTGAATCTGCTGCCACCAGGCATCGACTTCCTCCACCAACAGATGCATGACGAAGTTTTCTGCTTGCTCCTTCACGTAGAAGTTCTGCAGCAGGAACGCACAGTGGTCGCCGTGGCTGAAGTAGGTCAGCTGTTCGTCGCCCCAACCACGCTTGAAACCCATCGCCTGGTAGAAGTCCTGGCTCAGGCTGAAGTCCCGTGCCGGGACGAAGGTTTTCAGTTCAACACTGCGCAGCATGTAAATCCCTTTTTCGTCAGAACCGTAGCGCGGATGCAATCCGCGCTACGGATCATTGAGTCGTTCGTGCGGCCACGGCAGCGGCGGTCATGTCATAGATCACCAGGCATACATGCTCCACCGGCTGGCCCGCCAGCGGCAACAGGGTGACGTTCTGATACATGAAGTCGGCCTGGCCGGTGATCGGCTGGTAACTCTTGAAGCGCATCAGGTAAGGGCGCTGTTGCCACAGGCTGAAGGCGCGGGTGCCCAGTTGCACCACGCTTTCCACCTTGCGTTCCAGCCAGGGGCGGTCGATGTCGGGGAACAGCTCGAACAGCGAGCGGCCCTGCACCTGATCCGGGCCCAAACCGGAGTGGTTTTCCATGAAGGCGTTCCACACCTCAACGCGGTACTGGCGGTCGAGCACCACCACGCCAACGTCGATGCATTGCACGATGTCGAGCAGCCAGTGGACTTCCTTTATATCGATCTGCGCGGGCATCGTCTCACTCCATCAGGTAGCCGATCTTGGCGGTCAGGCGCTTGATCGAGTCTTCGGTGAACAACAGCAGCAGGTCGAAATGGATGGCGTGGCCCTCCAGGCTGTAGCTGATCTCAACGGCCAGGGTCTTGCGCCAGCGCTGACGGTTGACCTGGATGATCTGGTCAAGGCTGGCGTGCTGGCCGAGCAGTTGCGGGTGGCCCTGGGAGAAACGCAGGTCGAGCTGCTCGGCGATACCGGCGAGGCAAGCGCCGATCAGGATGCTGGCCAGATCCAGGAGCATCTCCGAGGTTTCCGCTTCGTTCTTCGGCTGCCAGCCGAGCAGGCGCGCCATGTCCTCCACTTCCGAATCATGGAACAGCAGCAGGGCTTCGCCGGCGATGGCCTCGCCGATGAAACCCTGGCAGATGGCGCTGAAGCGCTCGCCGCGTTGAGCGTCGAGCAGGGTCATGTGCAGCTCGCTGACTTCGAAGATGTTCACCTGCGGCACCGGCAGCTGCACGAATACACCCAGTACCTTGGCCAGCAGTGCGGCGGCGCGGCCCATGGCAACGTTGCTGACTTCGCGCAGGGCATCGCGGAAGCTGACTTTCAGGTCCGACAATGCCACCCCCTGGGCCTGCGCCGCTGGCGTGCCCTGCGGGTTGAACAGGCCCAGCGCGATCAGCGTCTGGCGCAGAATCTCGGGGTCGGCGGGTTTCTTGATGAAGGCCAGGGCGCCAAGTTCACGCACGCGGCGCACGGCTTCTTCCTGGACGTCGCCGGAGACCACGATGACCTGGCTGCTGAGCCCTTCGGCGCGCAAAGCGGCCAGGGTCTGGTAGCCATCGAGCACCGGCATGGTCAGGTCGAGCAGCATGACCTGACCCTGTCCCTGGCGGATCAATGCCAGTGCTTCTTCGCCGTTGGTGGCCTGGCTGAGGGTGACCGGCCATTCAGCCGGCAGCGCGCGGATCAATTGCTTGCGCGCCATATTGGAGTCGTCGCAGACCAGCAGAGGGATCACGGCAGCTAATTACCTGTGTGGGAAGCGCTGAGATTGAGCATAGCCGTAGCCTGCGTGGCGTCACAGCGGTTTTCAGCTGTAGCCCGGATGCAACCAGCCGAGTATGCCCTGTGCCGCGACCCGGCCACTGGCGAAACACCCAGTGAGTAGATAGCCACCGGTGGGCGCTTCCCAGTCGAGCATTTCCCCGGCGCAGAACACGCCGGGCAGCGCCTTGAGCATCAGGCCGTCATCCAGCGCCGCGAAGGGCACGCCGCCGGCGCTGCTGATCGCCTCGTCCAGCGGCCGGGTGCGCAGCAAGGTAATCGGCAGCGCCTTGATCCAGGGCGCCAGATCGGCCGGTTCGGCAAAGGCAGCAGCAGGTGCCAGTTCACGCAGCAGCCCGGCCTTCACGCCGTCGAGGCCGGCCTGGCGATGCAGGTGCTTGGCCATCGAGTGCTTGCCGCGCGGTCTGCCCAGCGCCTGTTGCAGCTTGGCCAGCGGCATCTGTGGCAGCAGGTCGAGGTTGATCACGGCCTGGCCGTCGGCCTCGATGGCGCGACGGATGTCGGCGGAAAAGGCGTACACCAGGCTGCCTTCGATGCCGCCCGCCGTCAGCACGAACTCGCCGATACGCGCGGGCTGATCCGGCAGGGCGAGGGCGACGTTCTTCAGTGGCGCGCCGGCGAATTTCTCGCGCAAGTAGTCGCTCCAGCCGGCGACCTCGAAACCGCAGTTGCTCGGTTTCAACGCCGCCACTTCGATGTCGCGTGCTTGCAGCAGCGGCACCCAGGCGCCGTCGGAGCCCAGGCGCGCCCAACTGCCGCCGCCCAGTGCCAGCAGGCAGGCATCGCTGACCACGGCGCGTTCGCCGTCCGGCCCGCCGATGCGCAGGCTGCCGTCGTCATTCCAGCCCAGCCAGCGGCTGCGGGTATGGATCGCCACGCCCAGATCGCGCAGGCGGCGCAGCCAGGCGCGCAGCAGCGGCGCAGCCTTCATGTCGCTGGGGAACACGCGGCCGGAGGTGCCGACGAAGGTGTCGATGCCCAGGCCGTGAATCCAGGCGCGCAGGGCGTCGGCATCGAAACCTTGCAGCAGCGCCGCGACCTCGCCCTGGCGCTCGCCGTAGCGGCCGATAAAGGCTTCCTTGGGCTCGGAGTGCGTGATGTTCATGCCGCCAACGCCCGCCAGCAGGAACTTGCGCCCCACCGAGGGCATGGCATCGAACAAATCTACGTGCACGCCGCCCTGTGCCAGCACCTCGGCAGCCATCAGCCCGGTAGGGCCGCCGCCGATAATGGCAACGTGATGGGCGTTGGGCTTGGTGGCTGTGGTCATGGTGGCAGGCGGTCCGAGAAAGGCTGCGTATTCTACCCGAGTGCTCCCTGGCCTTGTCATTTGCACAGGGTTAGTGCAGGTTCTGGTCGAACCTTTTTGGCTGGAGCCCGTTATGTCCCAGATCTGCCCCGACATCGATCCTGATGGCCTGATCGAATATTCGGTGGTCTACACCGACCGCTCGCTGAACCATATGTCGCAGTCGTTCCAGGGTGTGATGCGCGATATCTCCGCCACTCTCAAACAGGTCTACAACGCCCATGCCGTGGCAGTGGTTCCGGGCAGCGGCACCTACGGCATGGAAGCGGTGGCACGGCAGTTGGCAACTGATCAGAAGTGCCTGGTGATCCGCAACGGCTGGTTCAGCTATCGCTGGACGCAGATCTTCGACATGGGCCGGATTCCCGCCGCGGCGCAGGTACTCAAGGCACGCCCGGTGGCCGACGGCCCTCAGGCTGCCTTCGCCCCGGCGCCGCTGGACGAAGTGCTGGCCACCATCGCTGCCGAGAAGCCGCAGGTGGTGTTCGCCCCACACGTGGAAACCTCCTCAGGCATGATCCTGCCGGACGATTACCTGCGTGCGGTGAGCGATGCGGTGCACGCCGTCGGTGGCCTGTTCGTGCTCGACTGCATCGCCTCTGGCACCCTCTGGGTGGACATGCAGGCCTGCGGCATCGACGTGCTGATCAGCGCCCCGCAGAAGGGTTGGAGCGCCTCGCCCTGCTGCGCCCTGGTGATGCTCAGCGAGGCGGCCCAGGCGCGCGTCGAGGCGACCCAGAGCACCAGCTTCGCCTGCGACCTGAAGAAATGGCTGCAGATCATGCAGGCCTACGAGCAGGGCGGCCACGCCTACCACGCCACCATGCCCAGCGATGCGCTGGCGCGTTTCCGCGACGCCATGCTGGAGGCCAAGGCCCTTGGTTTCGCCAAGGTTCGCGAGCAACAGCAGGAACTCGGTGACCGGGTACGCGCTCTGCTGGCGGCACGCGGCTTCAAGAGCGTCGCGGCCAAGGGCTTCGAGGCGCCTGGCGTGGTGGTTTGCTACACCGACGATGCGCAGATCAAGACCGGCGCCAAGTTCGCCGCCATCGGCCTGCAGATCGCCGCAGGCGTACCGCTGCAATGCGACGAACCGGCGGACTTCCAGACCTTCCGGCTTGGTCTGTTCGGCCTGGACAAACTGGGCAACATCGAACGTACCGTGGCGACCCTGGAGCAGGCGTTGAACATGGTGCTGGCCGGCTGATCGTCAGGGTCATGTAGGGGCGGGCGTCTAGCCCAACCCTCGTGCCGCCCACACCTTCGCCGCGCTGTGATGGAGGATGCCGTGGCGGCGGGCGAGGGCGGCGTGGTCCTTGGAGTAGCCCCCGCCGATCACACCCAGTACCGGGATGTCGCGGCCCAGACAGTGCTGCAGCACTGCTTCGTCACGGGCGGCAAGGCCCGCGTCAGTAAGTTGCAGGTAGCCCAGGGCATCGTCCTTGTGCACGTCGACGCCGGCGTCGTAGAGCACTAGGTCCGGTTGATAGATCGGCAGCAGGTAGTTGAGGATGTCGTCCACCACCTTCAGGTAATCCTCATCGCCCATGCCGCGAGGCAGGGGGATGTCCCAGTCGCTCTGCGCCTTGCGCGCCGGGAAGTTCTGTTCGCAATGCAGCGACACGGTAACCGCGTCCGGCTCGTTCTCCAGCAGCCGTGCGGTGCCGTCGCCCTGATGCACGTCGCAGTCGAAGATCAGCACCCGGTGCACGCGGCCAGCTTCGAGCAGGTAGCGGGCGATCACCGCCAGGTCGTTGAAGATGCAGAAACCAGACGGAAAATCGTAGTGCGCATGGTGCGTGCCGCCAGCCAGATGGCAGGCCAGGCCATGACGCAGGGCCAGTTCGGCGGTCAGCAGCGAGCCACCGACGGCGCGCACGGTGCGTCGGGCCAGAGCATCGCTCCAGGGCAGGCCGAGGCGGCGCTGATCCTCGTAGGACAGCTCGCCAGCCATATAGCGGGCGATATAGTCCGGGCAATGCACCAGGGCGAGAATCTCTGCCGGGCACAGCTCGGGACACTGCAGCTCAGCATCCGTGGTCAGGCCGCTATCGACCAGGTGATCGCGCAACAGGCGGAATTTCTCCATGGGGAAACGATGCCCGGCCGGGAAGGGCGGGCTGTAATCCTCGTGGTAGACCAGCGGTAGCGGCATACAATGGGCGCTCATCGAATCGACGCATTATGGTCGCAGCCAATCGAGATAATCGCCATGCCCCTGATCGAAACCTCCGCCGAGCGCCTCTTGCTGCGTACCTGGCGCGACAGTGACCTGCCGGCGCTGGTCGCACTTAATGCCGACGCCGAGGTGATGCGTTATTTTCCCGCGCCTATGGACGCCGAGCAGAGCGCACAACTGCTGGCGCGCATACGTGCGCATTTCGATCAGCACGGCTTTGGCTTCTGGGCGCTGGAGCGGCGCGATACGGGCGAGTTGATCGGTGTCACGGGCCTGGCTCACGTCGGCTTCGATGCGCCGTTCGTGCCGGCTGTGGAAATCGGCTGGCGTCTGGCACGGGCGCACTGGCGTCAGGGCTATGCCAGCGAGGCGGCGCGCGCTTCACTGGCCGTGGCCTTCGAGCAGCTTGGGTTGGATGAGGTATTGAGCTTCACCGTACCGGCCAATCTGCCGTCGCAGGCAGTGATGCGCAGCATCGGTATGCAGCGTGACGAAAGCGCCGACTTCCTCCACCCGCGTTTGCCGGACGGCCATCCACTGCAACCGCATGTGCTCTACCGCATCCGCCGCGAGCAGTGGGAGGCGCAGCGATGACCGACGTGCTCGCCTATCACCAGCTCAGCAAACACGCCCCCGAGCGTTTCGCTCCGGGGCCGGGGCAGCTGGATTGGGCGACTCAGCCGGCGCCGTTTCGCCGCTATGAGGGCGCCCGATTGATCGAGTTGTACCACCGCCCGCTGGAAGAAGGGCCCGCGTACGACACGGCTTTCGCCGGGCCGCAGGCCCCGCCCGCGCCACTGAGTCGCGCCAGCGTCTCGCAACTGCTGTACGACAGCCTGGCCATTTCCGCTTGGAAGGAGGCTGGCGGCAGTCGCTGGGCGCTGCGGGTCAACCCGTCGTCCGGCAATCTGCACCCGACCGAGGCTTACCTGTTGCTGCCGCCTGGCGCTGTCGAGGATGACGCTGTGCTGGCCCACTACGCGCCGGATGTCCATGCCCTGGAGGTGCGCAGCGAGCTGCCCGCACCGCTCGGCCGGCAGCTTGCCGACTGCCTGCCACCCGGTGGTTTTCTCCTCGGTCTGAGCAGCATCGCCTGGCGCGAGGCCTGGAAGTACGGCGAACGCGCCTACCGCTATTGCCAGCACGACCTGGGGCACGCCCTGGCGGCGCTGGCCATCGCCGCCGGTGTACAGGGCTGGCAGGTGCGCATGCTGCAAGGCGTGGCCGAAGCACGCCTGGACGGTCTGTTTGGGCTGGATGATGAGCGCTTTCATGAGGCCGAACACGGCGACTGTCTGCTATGGATCGGTCCGGCGCAGACGATGGAGTTCGCCCTGCCCGAGACTCTGCTGACGGCACTGGCGCAGCTTGAGCGGAGTGGTATGCCTAATCGCCTGTCACGTGACTATCGCCACTGGCCCGAACTGCAGCGTGTGCATGGGGTATGCCGCGCGCCAGCGCGGCCCCGTGCCGAATGGAGCGTAGATGCTGCTGGCGTTCGCAATGACAACCCCGGTTTGCCGCTCAGGCCGATCCTGCATCGCCGGCGCAGCGCGCAGAGCATGGACGACCGCAGCGGTATTCAGGCTGCACTGTTGCTGGCCTGGCTGCGCCGCCTGATGCCGGCGCAATCCCCAGTGCCGTTCGCCATGACCGGTGAGCCGAGCGAGATCGACCTGCTGCTGTTCGTCCATCGTGTACAGGGCTTGGAGCCCGGTTTGTACTGGCTGGATCGCACAGGCAGCGGCGTGCAGCCACTGCGCGAGGATTACCTATGGCAGCGGGTGGATGATGACCTGCCGCTGTATCGTCTGCTCGAAGGCGATGCCCGTGGCCTGTCGGGTTTTCTCAGTTGCGGCCAGGACATCGCTGCCGACGGCTGCGTGGCCTTGGCCATGCTGGCGCGAGTGGAACGCGCCGTTGCCAATGGCTATTGGCGTTATCCACGGCTCTACTGGGAATGTGGCCAGATCGGTCAGTTGCTGTACCTGGAGGCCGAGGCGGCGGGGCTTTCCGGCACTGGCATCGGTTGTTATTTCGACGACGCTTTGCGGGAATTGCTCGGCGATGCCGACAGCGGCTGGCAAAGTCTTTACCATTTCACCCTTGGCCGCGCCGTCTGGGATGAACGCCTGACGTCCCTGCCGGCCTATTCCCAACCGCGATTACCAACCCCTGCACAAGGAGAGACTCCATGACCCAGGTACTCGACGATCTGGTCGCGCTGCTGAGCCTGGAGCAGATCGAGGAAAACCTGTTCCGTGGCCGCAGCCAGGATCTCGGTTTTCGCCAGCTGTTCGGCGGCCAGGTGCTCGGCCAATGCATTTCCGCCGCCAGCCAGACGGTCGAAGAGGCGCGCCATGTGCACTCCATGCACGGCTACTTCCTGCGCCCGGGCGATGCCAGCCTGCCGGTGGTCTACCAGGTCGAGCGCACCCGTGATGGCGGCAGCTTCAGCACTCGCCGCGTGGTGGCGGTGCAGAAGGGCCAGCCGATCTTCTTCTGCAGTGCGTCCTTTCAGTACGACGAGGAAGGCTTTCACCATCAGAACCAGATGCCGGACGTCCCCGGTCCCGAGGACCTGAAGTCGGAAACTGAGCTGGCGCGCATGGTTGCGCCGATGATTCCCGAGCGCATGCGTGAGCGGTTGACCAGCGACAAGCCGATCGAGATCCGCCCGGTCACCCTGATCAACCCCTTTGCCCCGCAGCCCTGCGATCCGGTCAAGTACGTGTGGTTCCGCGCCGCCGGCGAGCTGCCGGACGACCCGCAGCTGCACAAGTACCTGCTGGCCTATGCCAGTGACTTCAACCTGCTGACTACCTCGATGCAGCCCCATGGCGTGTCGGTGTTCCAGAAGTTCATGCAGGTGGCCAGCCTCGACCACTCGCTGTGGTTCCACCGCAACCTGCGCATGGACGACTGGCTGCTGTACGCCATGGACAGCCCCTGGGCCGGCAATGCCCGCGGCTTCTCCCGCGCCAGCATCTACAACCGTCAGGGTGAGCTGGTGGCCTCGGCGGCCCAGGAAGGCCTGACCCGTGTGCGTGAGGACTGGAAGTGAAGGCACTGCGCGAAGCTCGTAACTGGGTGTTCGACATGGACGGCACCCTGACCCTGGCAGTGCATGATTTCCCGGCGATCAAGCGGGCGCTGGGCATTCCCCAGGAGGATGACATTCTCCATCACCTGGCGGCGCTGCCGGCAGACGAGGCGGCGGCCAAGCATGCCTGGCTGCTGGAGCACGAGCGCGAACTGGCAGTGGCTTCGCGCCCGGCACCGGGAGCCATCGAACTGGTGCGCGCGCTGAGCGAGCGCGGCTGCCAGCTCGGCATCCTCACCCGTAACGCTCACTCGCTGGCCTTGCTGACATTGCAGGCCATCGGTCTGGATGACTGCTTCGCCACCGCCGATATCCTCGGTCGCGACGAGGCGCCGCCCAAACCGCATCCGGGCGGGCTGCTGCATCTGGCCGAACGTTGGACGGTCAAGCCGCAGGAGCTGGTGATGGTCGGCGACTACCGCTTCGACCTGGAATGCGCCCAGGCCGCAGGCGCGCGCAGCGTGCTGGTCAACTTGCCGGACAATCCCTGGCCGGAACTGACCGAGTTGCATGCGCAGGATTGCGCACAGTTGCTGGCCGCATTGAACTGATCGTCCCCGTTTCGGCACCTGAAACACCTGGGCGACGCGTCAGATAAGGTAGTCCTTGAGCGAGTTGCGCCCGATGACTCGCCGGTATCAGTTAGTGACGGCGTGCTTCGGGGCTGCCAGCGCAGTGCTGCCGATGCCGCGCGCCTGGGCAAGGATAGGCTGCCAGTCGGTTTGCCACTGCGTCAGCGCAGCACCATCGCCGCGGAACACCAGATCGAGAAAGGCCAGGCTCAGATCGGCCGTGGCTGTCTTGGTCTTGGCGTTGAGCGAAGGCCCTCCGGTGAGCGAGCGATCGGTGAATATGCTGTGAGAACCATCGCGAAATACCGCCAGCAGCTTGGTCGGGTTGGCCACCGCGTCGTAGATCGCCAAGCGGTCATCCGCTCCTGAGCGATAGCCTGGAATCTGGATCACGTCATCGGTTGCAGTCACATGCAGAGTCGGTACCGAGACCTGGCCGAGCACCGCTGCCAGGTTGTTTTCGCCATAGAACGGCGGGGCCGAAATGATCACCGCGGCGGCGAAGCGAGGGTCGCGGTAATTGATGACCTGACCTTTCCTGACCACCTGCGCGCCCACCGAGAGCAAGGCGGTATTGGCGCCGTAGGAGTGCCCGGCCACGACGATGCGCTGTTGATCGATCGCAGCACCCATTTGCCCTGTCACAGTGGAAAGCATCTGGTCCAGTGCGAAGTGCACGTCGCTGGCGCGGGCCATCGCCTCGCTTTCCTGAGCGGCATCATGCAGGCGCTCCACCACGCCGAACGGGTTGCCTCGCCACAGCGTGGAATCACTGCCGATGTGCTGTACGTGCAGGCTGGCGACGCCATGGCTCGACCAGTGCTTGCCAAGGTAGCTATAGCCTTTGCGCGAGCCGCCGATGCCATGGGAGAACACCACCAGCGGTACGCTGGCACCTGGCTGTACGTTTGCCGGCCAGTAAAGACGTACTGGAACGGCGCGCGAGCGGGATTGATCGACCCAGTCGAAATCGGTGATCTCGTAGGCCGGCTCATCTTCTTCGGTTGCGCTGGCCGTGGCCGTATTCGAAACGGCCAGCATGGCCAGCAATGCAGTGGCCACCACTCGCCAGCCTTTACGCTGAGACTGGGCGGCGAGTTCAGTCGCTGTGGAGGTGACAGGGTCGTCGTTGCTGGCTGGGTAGTTCAGAGTCGAGTTCATCGTGATACGGATTCCTGGCTGCGGCGGGCGAATGATCGAAATGGCGGCTATGGAAAGAGCTGATAGGGCTTGTTGGCCCGCAAGGGAGCGGCGGGATAGCTCAGGCCGACCAGGCGCTCGGATTCGTTCCATAAACGTCTGGCCATGCCCAGATCCGTCGCTTGCAGAGGCGTTCTGGCGAGTGTGGGATAACCGCGGGTTTCGCTCATTCTGTTCGGGCCGTAATAGGCGCCGCCCTGAGCGTGCGCTGCGGTCGCGGCGAACAGCGTCGGCAGCGCACCCTGAGCCGCTGGTTGGAACATGAACCAGAGCAGGCGGCGCGCACTGCCGGCCGCGCTCCACTTGCCAGCACCATTGGGTAGAAGTTCGGTGCGGGAAATCCCTGGGTGCGCGGCGATGCTGCGGATGCCCCAACCCGCTGCATTGCTACGGCGCTGCAGCTCCAGGGCGAACATCAGGCAGGCTAGCTTGGATTGGCTGTAAGCGACCATCGGCTTGTAGTTACGGGTGGACTGCAGGTCGTTCAGGTCAATCGCGCCTTGCCTGGCGGCAATGCTCGAGAGGCTGATGACGCGCGGCTCATCGCCCTTGCGCAGCAGCGGCAGTAGTCGTGAGGTCAGAGCGAAATGGCCGAGGTGGTTGGTGCCGAACTGCAGTTCGAAACCATCGGCCGTCTCCTGGCGCTGTGGCGGCGTCATCACCCCAGCGTTGTTGATCAGCAGGTCGATGTGCCCGTCGGACTCGCCAAGGCGTTTGGCGAAAGCCTCGATAGAGTCGAGGCTGGCCAGGTCCAGCTGCTCGAAGCAGACGTCAGCGCCCGGAGTGGCTTGGCGTATCTGTTCGACGGCTGCCGCTCCGCGCGATGGATTGCGGCCGGCGAGTATGACCCGCGCTCCCGCCTCGGCCAGGGCTTTTGCGTCTTCGAAGCCGAGCCCGCCGGTGCCGGTGATAACGGCGGTGCGACCCTTTAGTGAAGGGATGTCGGAAACTGTCCAGTTGGCCATGATCGTTGCCTTGCCTCAGAATGGAGCGCTAATCTGAATGCATGAATAATTGCACTGAGTGCAAATATTAGTGCACTGAGTGCAGTTATCGCAATAGGCTATTGGAATGTCCGAATCTCTCCCTCCCGAGGGCCATGCACCTGCCGAAGGCCTGCGAGAGCGCAAGCGCCGGGCCACTCGGCAGCGTATCGCCGAAGTCGGGCTGCAGTTGTTTCTCACAAATGGTTACGAAAGCACCACGCTCGATGCGATTGCTGCCGAGGCGGGTATCTCGCGGCGTACCTTCTTTTCCTATTTCAAGTCGAAGGATGACGTCATCTTGTCCTGGCAGGAGGCCGGCTGGGCGGGCATCCATCGCGAGCTGCTGCAGGTGTCGCCGGATATCGCGCCGTTGGACGCCGTGCGTGATGTATTGGTGAGTCATATCTCCCGCTATACCACCGAGCAGATGGCAGCCATCGACCGCTTGATGCGCTCCAGCGAGTCGCTGCTGGCGCGCAAGCAGGCGTATTACGCCGAGCAGGAGAAACAGCTGTTTGCCACGCTCTGCGAGGTCTGGCGTCAACCCGAGCGGCGCATGACGCTGCGTGTGGTGGCCATGGCGTCACTGGGGGCCATGCGCCTGGCGATCCAGACCTGGCAGGAGCAGTCGGGCCAGCCCAAACCCGTGGCCAGTTATCTCAAGGAGGCGTTCGAAACGCTCAAGTCCGAGCTCTGATCGCATTGGCAATGTGCACGCCGGGCCGAATAAAAGAGGTTCTTGTGGGGAGATACGCTTGATACCGGACTGGCAATTTAGCGTTAGCTGCCGGTGCTGGCACTATCCGTTAGCGCGTCGTCTGATCTGAAGGGTTTCGCCCCTTACGGGCGAGCAACCGTGTTCAGCGTCAAGCCACTTGAGGCCTGAAATGAGCCTGATCACGGAGCATCGCATTGAGGATGGTAAGCAATTTCCGCATGCAGGCGACGACCGCTACTTTGCCTGGTTTCCCCTGTTCCTTAAGTCGCCGGTAGAAGCTGTACACGACCTCGTTGTGGCTGCGAATGGCCGACAGCGTAGCCATGTAGAGCACCTTCCTGACTTCGGATCGTCCACCCCAGACTCGCCGGGTACCTCGGTAGTAGCCGCTGTCCCGATTGAATGGCGCCACCCCCACCAGTGCTGCAATCTGCTTGCGGTTCAGGAGGCCCAGCTCTGGCAGTAGAGCTAGTAACGTGATTCGACAAACGGGCCCGATACCTTTCACTTCAGCCAGCAAGTCATCCTTGGCCCGCCAGATCTCTGACTTTTGAATGGCGTCATTTATCCCGGCATCGTTGGCTCTGAGGCGCTTCTCCAGCCACTGGATGTGCAGCTTGATGTCGCGTCGCAGGGCCTTGCCCACCGCCTGCTGCAAGCGCAGCTTTTCGGCGACCATCATGTCGACCAGTTGTCGCCGACGCCCAACCAGATCCGCCAGTTCGAGCGCCTGCTCATCGGGTAACGGGCGGATGGCGGGACGGATGGCAATGCCGAATGCGGCGAGAACCCGAGCATCCAACGCGTCGGTCTTGGCCAGTTGACCTGATGCCTTGGCAAAGTCACGGACTTGCCTTGGATTGACCAGCACCAACGGCAATTTCTGTGCAGCTAGCTCCGCAATCAGGAGGCGTTCCAGGCCACCCGTTGCCTCAGCCACGATCAGGTGGGGTACCAAGGCCAGCATATCGGTAGCCAGTTGGGCCCTGCCTGGAGTGTCGTTGGCATAGCGCTGGAGCGTGACGCTGCCACTGACGAAGACATCGAGAAAGTTCTTCGAGATATCGATTCCAACAACGAGAAGTTCTTGGTTCATGGCATTCCTCTCTCACCCTGACTTGCAGAAACGAGCTTTGAGCTCAGGCAACCGTTCGGGTTAATCAAGAAAAACCTGCTCCGACCCTCGCTCGCCCACGATCTGGAGATCTAGTCACTGGCGGTCTGGAGCAGGTGTGGAACAACTTACAAGTCACTTGATTCGCTGCGCTCACCCTGTGGGCCAGCCTGCGGCTGTTACTTCGCTGCGCTTCGTAGCTCTTGCTTGCCCAAGAGAAAGTAACCAAAGAGAAGGGCACCCCACCATCCGGCCCCGGCTACGCCGGGGCTCCCTCGTTCCATCACCACTCCAGGGGCACGCCGCGAAGGGCCATCCCTGGCCCATCGCAGCTCTCGCGACATCCATGTCGCTCAACCCCTTACATGGCGATTCCACTCGGCCTCCTGAAGGGGACTTGGCCGTCGTCTGTACCATCGCGGTTGAAGAGCAAAAGCCAAACGCTACCGACTTTGATCTTCCGGAGATATCGCAAGCTCGCGACCCGGTCCCCTTCAGGAGGCCGAGTGTAGGTGTTGCGTAGGGGAGCGAGCCGCATGGATGCGGCGAGAGGCTTAAAGGGCCAGGGATGGCCCTTGTAAGCCGGCCCCCGGAGCAGCGCCGGAGCGAGGGAAGTTTCGCGTAGCGAAACCCGAATGTCGGGGTGCCCTTCTTTGGCACACCTTTCTTGGGCAAGCAAGAAAGGTGTGGCGCCCGTAAGGGGCGCAACCCAAACGCTCAGTGGATTCGGTAATGGATAGTGCTAAGCCCGTGAGCAATACGTACCCAAACTTGCCAGTCCGCTGTCAAGCGTATCCTCCCCGCGAGAATACGAAGAACCTTTTTATTCCTGCTGTCAGCTCCGGGCCACCGCGCTGCGATATTCACCTGGGCTCACGCCATAAACCTGCTTGAACTGCCGCGACAAGTGGCTCTGATCGGCGAAGCCCAACTGCATCGCCACAGCGACCGCCGTGCAACCCATCTTGAGCAATGCCCGCGCCTGTTCGAGGCGACGCTGTTTGAGCCAGGCATGCGGCGGCAAGCCGGTCGCGCGGCGAAATACGCGCGCGAAATGAAACGGTGAAAGATTGACCGCAGCCGCCAGCTCTTCCAGCGACGGCGGCTCGACCAGTCGCTCGGCGAGCATCTGCTTGGCACAAGCCACGGCCCAGGGCTCGCGCCCAGGCACAGGTGGTTCGGCGAGCTGTGCATGATGCTGGAACAGCAACAGGATCGCCTCACGCCAGGCCAATTGCTGCTGCAACGCCTCGGCGCCATGTTCGAGCAGTTGGTGTAGTTGCAGAAAGGCCGCGTGCAAACGCGGATCATGCAGCACGCTGAAGGTAAACGACGGCATGCCAGCCTTGGCCAGACCCAGCTCCTGTAGCGCTCCCAGTACCTGGGCGTTGTCGGGATAGAAACCGCGATAGCGCCAGCCGTCTTCGTGCGCCTTGGAGCCGGTGTGCACTTCATCAGGGTTGATCAGCACCATACTGCCCTGCGGCGCCAAATGATCGCAGCCACGGTGGCGAAAGCGCTGGGCGCCATGCTCGATCACGGTGAAGACGAACCCTTCATGTACGTGCGGAGCGAAACGCTGCTCGAGGTAGCGCGCCTGCAACAGCTCGACTCCGCTCAATGCGGAGGCTTGCCAGAAGCGGGTCTGCTCACGACTGTGCATACGGCTCAGGCGTTGAAGCCCGCCTCCATCGCCTCACGCAGCGCCGGCCATTCCAGGTCGGTGATGCTGTACAGCACGGTGTCATCGAGCCGGCCATCAGCCAGGCGGCGATGGTTGCGCAGCAATCCTTCACGAACTGCGCCGAGCTTCTCGATAGCGCGTTGCGAACGCAGGTTGCTGGCGGCAGTTTTCAGCTGCACGCGGACCATGCCCCAATTTTCGAAAGCGTGCTTGAGCATCAAATACTTGATGCTGGCGTTCAACCCGCTGCCATGCTGGCGGTGATCAAGCCAGGTCCAGCCAATTTCACAGGCCGGCAGGGTGTTCATGAAGTCGGCGAAGCGCGTGGTACCCACCATTTCGTCACCCAGGCGAATGACGAACGGCAGTGCCCGCTGCTCACGCAGATCGGCCAGGGCGCTGCGGTACCAGTCCAGCCGCTGGGTACCGCTCATGTACAACAGCTCCTCGCGGTTGGCCTCGGCCAGCGCCACCAGGCCAGGGATATCGGCGTCGGAGAGCGGTTCCAGGCGCAGAGCGCCACGTTGCAAAGTCACCAGCTGCGGCTTGAACATAGGGTCCTTCCTCGGACAGAGTCGCAAACCAGCCAAGCTATCAGCCCCTGCGCTGCGGCACAATCGAGTCCCGTCGCAAAGCACGCCTGCTTGGCTGCTACCTTGGTCGCAGCCGACAGCGCGTGGCTTTGTGCAACACTGATCAACATCGGCCTCGCCTCGGCGGCCAGGCTCATTTCGTTCCAGCGCGCGTTTCGGAGTCTGCATGTCGTTGTCCCCCGGGTTGATCGCCGCGGTCGCCCTGATCTACATGACCATTCTTTTCGCCATCGCTTTCTATGGCGACCGTCGCAGCGCGCCCATGCCGCCGAAGATTCGTGCCTGGGTGTACTCGCTGTCGCTGGCCGTCTACTGCACCAGCTGGACCTTCTTCGGCGCCGTCGGCCAAGCCGCCGAACAGTTGTGGTCGTTCCTGCCGATCTACCTGGGCCCGATCATTCTGCTGCTGACCATGCCCTGGGTACTGCAGAAGATGGTGATGATCAGCAAGCAGGAGAACATCACCTCCATCGCCGACTTCATCGCCGCGCGCTACGGCAAGTCGCAGTCGCTGGCCATCGTCGTGGCGCTGATCTGCCTGGTCGGTGTGTTGCCCTATATCGCCCTGCAACTCAAGGGCATCGTGCTCGGGGTCAACCTGCTGATCGGCGTTCATGCCCAGGACACCGGTACCAGCGCCCAGGACACCGCGCTGATCGTGTCACTGGCCCTGGCGTTGTTCACCATTCTATTCGGCACCCGCAACCTCGACGTCACCGAGCACCATCGCGGCATGGTGCTGGCGATTGCCTTCGAGTCGCTGGTCAAGCTGCTGGCCTTCCTCGCCGTGGGCGCCTTCGTCACCTTCGGCCTGTACAACGGTTTCAACGACCTGCTGGAGCAGGCGCACAACACCGCCGAGCTGGATGACTTCTGGAACGAAGCGGTGAACTGGCCGGCCATGCTGGTGCAGACCGGCATGGCGATGATTGCCATCGTCTGCCTGCCGCGGCAGTTCCACGTCACCGTGGTGGAGAACATCGAACCCAAGGACCTGCGCCTGGCGCGCTGGGTATTCCCGGCCTATCTGGTGCTGGCCGTGCTGTTCGTCGTGCCCATCGCCCTCGCCGGACAGATGCTGCTGCCAGCAGGCGTGACACCGGACTCCTTCGTGATCAGCCTGCCCCTGGCCGAAGCCCATCCGGGCCTGGCGGTACTAGCCTTCATCGGCGGCGCCTCGGCCGCCACCGGCATGGTGATCGTCGCTTCGGTGGCGCTGTCGACCATGATATCCAACGATATGCTGCTTCCCTGGCTGTTGCGTCGGCAGAGTACCGAGCGGCCGTTCGAGGCTTTCCGTCACTGGATGCTCACCGCGCGCCGGGTCAGCATCGTGCTGATCCTCTTACTGGCCTACGTCTGCTATCGCCTGCTCGGCGAAGGCGCCAGCCTGGCCACCATTGGCCAGGTGTCGTTTGCCGCCATTGGCCAACTGGCCCCCGCCATGTTCGGCGCCTTGGTGTGGAAGCAAGCCAACCGCCGCGGCGTATTCGCTGGCCTGATCTTCGGCGCCATGCTCTGGTTCTACACCCTGGTGCTGCCGCTGGCGGCACGTGGCATGGGTTGGTCGCTGGACAGCTTCCCCGGGCTCACCGCCCTGCTCTACGCCCCCATCGGCCTGCAGGTCGACCCGCTGACGCGCGGCGTGGTGCTGTCACTGGCTGGCAACATGCTGCTGTTCGCCTGGGTTTCCTGGTTCTCTCGAACCCGAGTTTCCGAGCATTGGCAGGCCGGGCGCTTCATCGGCCATGACCTGGGCACCAAACCCAGCAACCGCAGCCTGCTGGCAGTGCAGGTGGCCGATTTGCTGATGCTGTCCAGCCGTTTCGTCGGCGAAGAACGCGCACGCCAGAGCTTCAATCGCTTCGCCCTGCGACAGGGCAAAGGCAAGGACTTCGATCCCAACCAGCCGGCCAATAGTGAGTGGATCGCCCACACCGAACGTCTGCTCGCTGGCGTGCTGGGCGCATCCTCGACCCGCGCAGTGGTCAAGGCCGCCATCGAAGGCCGCGAGATGCAGGTCGAGGATGTGGTACGCATCGTCGACGAGGCCAGCGAGGTACTGCAGTTCAACCGCGCCTTGCTGCAGGGTGCGATCGAGAACATCACCCAGGGCATCAGCGTGGTCGACCAGAACCTGCGTCTGGTGGCCTGGAACCACCGTTACCTGGAATTGTTCGAGTACCCCGAGGGCCTGATCTACGTAGGGCGCCCCATTGCCGAGATCATTCGCTTCAATGCCGAGCGTGGCATGCTGGGCAGCGGCGATCTGGAGGAGAACGTCGCCAAGCGCCTGTACTGGATGCGCCAGGGTACCGCTCACAGCTATGAGCGGGTATTCCCCAACGGCCGGGTGATCGAGCTGATCGGCAATCCCATGCCGGGCGGTGGTTTCGTCATGAGCTTCACCGACATCACCGAATTCCGCGAAGCCGAGCGCGCACTCAAGGACGCCAACGAAAGCCTCGAACGACGGGTTGCCGAACGTACCCATGAGCTGTCGAAGCTGAACCAGGCACTGACCGAAGCCAAGGCGCACGCCGAAGCCGCCAACCAGTCGAAAACGCGCTTCCTCGCCGCGGTCAGCCATGACCTGATGCAACCGCTCAATGCAGCCCGGCTGTTCTCCGCGGCGCTGGCCCACCAGGATGACGCCCTGCCAAACGAGGCCCAGGAACTGGTCCGGCACCTGGACAGCTCGTTGCGTTCGGCCGAGGACCTGATTACCGACCTGCTGGATATCTCGCGCCTGGAAAACGGTAGGATCACGCCAGACCGTCACGCCTTCGCCCTCTCCAGCCTGTTCGACACCCTCGCCGCCGAGTTCGGCGTGCTGGCTGCCGAACAGGGTATCGACCTGCGCGTACGCGGCAGTCGGCAATGGATCGACAGTGATATCAAACTGCTGCGCCGGGTATTGCAGAATTTCCTGACCAACGCCTTCCGCTACGCCAAGGGCCGCGTGGTGTTGGGAGTACGCCGTGAAGGCAATCAATTGCGCCTGGAAGTCTGGGACCGCGGCATGGGTATCCCCGAGGACAAGCGCAAGGTGATCTTCGAGGAGTTCAAGCGCCTCGACAGCCACCAGACCCGCGCCGAGAAAGGCCTGGGTTTGGGCCTGGCGATTGCCGACGGCCTGTGCCGCGTACTCTCCCACCGCCTGGAAGTGCGCTCCTGGCCAGGTAAAGGCAGCGTGTTCAGCGTCAGCGTACCGCTGGCGAGAAAACCGGCGCCGAAGCAGCAAGGCCCAGCCTTACCGGCAGTCGATGGCCAGCCCTTGCAGGGCACCCAGGTGATCTGCATCGATAACGAGGACAGCATTCTCACCGGCATGTACAGCCTGCTCTCGCGCTGGGGCTGCCAAGTGTGGACGGCGCGCAATCGCCTGGAGTGCGAGCACCTGCTCAGCGAGGACGTACGCCCGCAACTGGCGCTGATCGACTACCACCTCGACGAGGGCGAAACCGGCACCGAACTGATGGCCTGGCTCCGCACGCGCCTGGGCGAGCCAGTACCGGGCGTGGTGATCAGCGCTGACGGCCGCCCGGAACTGGTCGCCGAGGTCCATGCCGCCGGCCTCGACTACCTGCCCAAACCGGTCAAGCCTGCGGCCCTGCGGGCATTGCTCAGTCGCCACCTGACACTGCGTGGCTAGCCGTATCTTGGCCGGTGGCTTGCGCCCTTGTAACCACTGCTGAGCGTTTCACCGGCGCGTCATGCGGTGTCCGCTTACTCGCCCAGCTCATCCAGTGCAGGCAGATCAGCGGAGCGCTCGAGCAGCTCGCCTGGCAGGCTCTTGCTGGCGCGGGCGCCCAGCAGCTTGAGATTTTCCACACGGCCAATGAGGTTGCCACGACCGTCCACCAGCTTGTTGCGGGCACTGGCGTAAGCCTTGTCCAATTGCTGCAGACGGCTGCCCATCTCATCCAGATCGGCGACAAAGGCAACGAACTTGTCGTACAGCTGGCCGGCGCGCTCGGCAATCTCGCGGGCGTTCTGGCCCTGACGCTCCTGGCGCCATAGGCTGTCGATCACCCGCAGGGTAGCCAGCAAGGTGGTCGGGCTGACGATCACCACCTGCTGCTCGAAAGCCTCCTGGAACAGGTCCGGCTCGGCCTGCAGCGCCGCGGCGAAGGCCGCCTCGATGGGCACGAAGAGCAGCACGAAATCCAGACTGTGCAAACCTTCGAGACGCTGATAGTCCTTGCCGGACAGGCCCTTGAGGTGGCTGCGTAGCGAGACCAGGTGCTGCTTGAGCGCCTGCTGGCGAATCGGTTCGTCCACTGCCGCGACATACTGCTGGTAAGCGCTGAGGCTGACCTTGGCATCGACGATCACCTGCCTGTCGCCCGGCAGGCGGATGAGCACGTCAGGCTGAAAACGCTCCCCACCAGCGCCCTTGAGGCTGACCTGGGTGTGGTACTCACGCCCCTTCTCCAGGCCGGCATGCTCCAGCACCCGCTCCAGCACCAACTCGCCCCAGTTGCCCTGAGTCTTCTGGCCCTTGAGTGCACGGGTCAGATTGGTCGCCTCGTCGCCCAGGCGCTGATTGAGCTGCTGCAGGCGCTGCAACTCCTTGTTCAGGGAAAAACGCTCACGCGCTTCTTGTTGATAACTCTCGTCGACGCGCTTCTCGAACGCCTGGATGCGCTCCTTGAGTGGGTCGAGCAACTGGCCGAGGCGCTGCTGGCTGGTCTCCGCGAAACGCTGCTCGCGCTCATCGAAGATCTTCGTTGCCAGTTCGGAGAACTGGGCGCGCAGCTCGTTGCGCGCGCCCTGCAGATCATCAAGACGCTGCTGCTGGTTGTCGCGGTTTTCCTGCAGCTCGGCAGCCAGTGCCGCACACTCGGCGGTGAGCCGACGCAATTCAGCTTCGTTGCGCTCGCGCTGCTGATTCCACGACTGCGCGGCCTCGCGGGCAATCTGCCGCTCCTGCTGCAGCAGCTCATTCTCACGCCGCAAACCGGCCAACTCGGTTTGCTGCTCCACCTTGATCTCGCTGACCTCGGCCAACTCGGCTCGACAATCATCGAGTTGCGCCAGCAAACCGGTCTGGCTGAGCTGTGCATGCTCCAGGCGCTCCTGCAGCAACGCCTGTTCGCCTTGCTCGCGAGCCAGCCTGCGCTGCAAGGACCAAAGGCCGGCCAATAGCGGAACCAGCGCAACGGCGATGCCGATAGCGAGAGAGAGGGGATCGATTGGCATAGACGCTCCATGTTTGACCGCCGTGCAGTATACCCGCCGGCGATTTACACGGGGCCAGCACGCACTCAGCGTGAAAGACGCTCCAGCTCCAGCTGAGCGCCACGGTCGCCCGCGCGCGCTGCCTGGCGTAGCAGCTCATAACCGATGCGGCGATCACGGGTATTACCGCAGTCGCGGCAGAGCAGTTGGCCCAACCGGCTTTGTGCCTGGACACAGCCCTTGCGCGCAGGCTGCTTGAGCAGGTTGCCGGCGATGCGTTTGACACTAGGGGTTTGCCCCAGACGCGGGCTGTCGAGCAGCCACAGCGCAACGCGCATGGGCAGACGAGAAGAACCGGGACGGGTCGCAGAGGATGAAGCAGGTAAAGCGCGAGGCATAAATACAGAGGGGGTGACTGCCGGGGCGCGCCACTCTACTCCTTTTTTCTCGAAGGTAAAGCCTTGCCTGCCAGATCGATTGCAGCTGCTAGAAAGAGTTCCCTCACAATCCACAGAAGCTGTGGATAACTCCGTGCACAACTTGGGCGAAAGAACTCACAGGCCTGATGCCATGGGGCTCGCAGTCAAACTGTCGATTTTTTCACCAACGAAAAAAGTGCATATTTTTCATTGACTTAAAAATCAACCACGGAAAATCAAGCGGTTAGCGGCGTTTCTGACAGTGATGTGACAGCCTGCTTCAGCATTGTGCACAACTCCCTGCGACAGATCCGCGCAGCGCTCTGTTTCGGGGCATCTACCGCACCAGCGCAGGCTTTACGCGGGGTGAGGCAATTGCCCTTGCACCAGAAACTGCTCCCAGTGAAACAGCCGCGGTTGATCCGGCGTTTGCGCATGCTTGAACGCTACGTACTCACCCGTGGTTTCACACAACCAGGCGGTCAGATTGCGCGGGCGCTTTTCCGCAAACGCAGCCGGCACGTAGAGCGCGACATTGCTGCCACCATCCGGGCAGCGAGCCGAGCGGTACTCGAAGGCCTGGATGCCCGCTGCACGCATCGCCGCACCGAGGCGCTGGGGCACGCTGTAGTCGCTAGGGTGAGCCAACAGGACGCCATGCCCCTCGAAGGGTGGCTTGTGCAACTGGATACCGCGTTCGACGCGATAACGCGCCTCGAAGGTGGAATGCTCGGAGAGGATGC
Organism: Pseudomonas sp. zfem001; assembly: GCF_032621725.1. Taxonomy (NCBI): domain Bacteria; kingdom Pseudomonadati; phylum Pseudomonadota; class Gammaproteobacteria; order Pseudomonadales; family Pseudomonadaceae; genus Pseudomonas; species Pseudomonas sp. zfem001. The sequence continues at coordinate 229,553 of NZ_JAVYJI010000005.1, forward strand.
GGCCACTGGGCGGCGCAGTGGCCATGCCGTTCCACAGGACGAAACGGTAGTAGGCAGCCTCAGCCATCGCCGTTTCCAGGCGCTGGGCGGCGTAGAACAGGCTGGGTTCGTGTACGGTGCCGAAGCGCGAACCCCAGCGCAGCGGTGGATAACGAAACGGCGTCTTCAACAGATAGTGCAGTGGCTCGGTAGCCTCCGGCAGCGGCGGTTTGCTGTTCTCGAGCAACTCCTCGAGCAAGGCCTGCTCGGCGAGGGTATCCACCAGTTGCAGAGTCGCGACCTGCGCCTGACTCTCCACCATGCGCAACAGCTTGCCGCGCAGCGGTCGCACCTGCCGCTCGCCGTCGCATAGTTGCCAGATGTCCATGGCGATACCTCCTTAAAGCGCAGAGCCTGCTCAAAGCATCGCGAGCTAGAGCCGTGCAAGGCAAAAATAGGCAAGGAACGGTCGGAGTCGCGGGCGACTGTACTTTTGTACATTCGCATGACTCGCTGCGCTCGCCCCTTCGGGACCGCACTAACGTGCGTTGGCCGTAAACAGCCTACCGAGCCTGTTTTTAACGCAGCAGGGCCGACGCGCAGCAGGCTTTGAGCAAGCTCTCAGACCTTGCCGCGAATGGCGTCCAGATACTCGACGACACGCACCAACCCCTGCACCTGACTCATCTGCTGCAGCGGTACGCCAGCCAGATGGCGATTCTCGGTGCGCAGGAAATGGCGCATGTCCTGCTGATTGCCGCCAAACAGGGCGAACAACGCGCGGTAGGCGCGAATCAGCAGCAGGGCCAGTTCGCCGGTCTTGCTTTGCGGGCGCAAACCGCCCTGCTCGTTCCAGCGGCTGATGGCACTGCGATGGACGCCGACGATATCGGCCAACTCCTGCTGGGTCAGCCCCAGGTGCTCACGGGTATTGAGCAAGGCCTTGGCCAGTACCGCATCGGCGTCAGGCTGGCTGCGAGTCACTGCACTCATCATGTCCTCCTACGCGTGTTTAGAACAAATAAATCAACAAAAGCTGTAAACACACAATAGCACGGAAAGCTGCTTGGCACCCACCCGAGCATGGGGTACCGTCCCCTGCACGGCATCTGGCAAGGAGAACTCATGAGCCGCCGGCGTTTCTGGCTGAGCATCTGCGTAGCGACTCTGGCAGTGTTGTCGCTACTCGCCTGCTATGCCGGCTACCGCGTGCAACAACTGCTCGAGGAGCAGCACATCGCGCTGGACTGGCAACGCCTGAGCCTGTCCTGGCGCGGCGTGCAGCTGCACGATGTGCGTATGACCCAGGGTCAGAGCGGTGAGTTGCGTGCACAGGCCAGCCAACTGCAACTCGAGTGGCTGGCCAGCGAGGCGCCGCGCTATCGCCTGCTTGCCCGAGGCCTGCAAGTTGTCTGGCAACCCGCACCAGCAGCGGCGCAAAACCAGACCGACAGTGACCTCGGCGCCCTCGTCGAGCGCACGCTCAACACCCTGCCATGGCTGCCACGACAGATCGACGTACGCGACGCCCACGCGCAGCTGCCTTGCCATGGCGGTCAATGCACGCTCGACGGCAACCTCAGCCTGCAGCACCTGGACGATGCACTGCAATTGCACCTGCAACTTGAGCGTGAGACGCACAGTGCACGGCTACATGCGCGCCTGCAGGGTCTGGACAGTACGCCGGACAGCACACGCCAGCTGGAGATGAGCCTGCACCTCGACGACCAGCAGCAGATGGAGCTGCACAGCGATGTGCTCGCCCAGGGCGATGCGTTGCAGTGGTCTGGCAACCTGCTGCTCGCCCCTCTGCAGGAGATCGCCTGGGTCGGCGCCTGGCTGAGCGAATGGACCCCACTCGACGCAGCCAACCTGCCCGCAACGCCGCAGCAAGCCGGCATCATCGCTCAGTGGCAACTGCAGTTGCCGCAGACCACCCGCCAGCTCGGCGAGCTGCTGGCCGCGCCGGGATGGTTGCGTGTCGATGCCCAGCTGCCGCAGCCCTGGCCGCTGCCTGGCGTCGGCATGATCAGCGGCGAACTGGAGCTCGACCTGCTCAACACCAGCGACACCTGGCAAGCACGCAAGCTGCACGGCAATCTGCAGCTCGACACGCAGGACGCATCCTGGCTGTCCGCCCTGCCAAGCGGCCTGCGCCCCCACAAGTTACAGATGCAGCTCACGCCACTGCAGGGCAGCCTCGACAACGAACTGACCGTGCAACTGAAGCTATCCGGCCAGGGAGCACTCGAGCTGCAAGCAAATGCCGAGCTCGCTCTGCACCAATCGCCTGACTGGTCGCTGAACGTCCGCCAACTGCAACTCGACGCCCGCAGCAAGCGCACGGATCTGGCAGACAGCCGTGCCGATGGCCTGCACCTGAACCTGGGCCTGACTGGCAGTGCAACCACGCAGCAGGTGCAATTCAAGACCACCGACACCTCTCGCCTGGCCATCAAGAGTCTGCGCAGCAGCGATCTGGAGCTGCTGCAGGCTCAACTGACACTCGCCGGTCTCGACCTTGCTGGCGCGCCACGCTCACCCATGCTGTCCGGGCCGCTGACGCTGCGCATACAGAGCCTGCAACACCCGCAACTGCAGGCGCAGGGCTGGCAATGGCAAGGCCGACTTGAGGCCGACAGCGCCAGCCAGAAACTCGATGGTGCATTGCTGGCGGACTCGGGGCTGAGCATGGCACTGCGCCTGAACAACACCGCCGATGCACTGGGGCTGAACGCCACAGTCGATGAACTCTTCCTGCGCGCAGGCAACCCGCTGGCCCATACGCTAGCGAGCTGGCCGCCGCTGTTGACGCTGGACAACGGCCGTATCCAGGCCGACGCCAGCCTCAGCCTGCCCACTGGCAAGCCCGTGCAACTGAGGGCGAAGCTCAGCGGCAAAGGCCTGGCCGGCATCTATGACCGCAGCACGCTGAGCGGTGTGGACGCCGAATTGCACCTGCGCCTCGCGGGCGAGCGCCTGACACTGGAGCTGCCGAGCCTGAGCGCGAAACAGCTCGACCCCGGTATCGCCCTAGGCCCTTTGCAACTGCAGGCCAGTTATCAGGCCAGCCTGCAACGCCCTCTGGCCGGCAGCTTCAGCCATCAACGCGCGGAACTGGGCATCCTTGGCGGCAGCCTGAGCCTGGAACCAGCGACCTGGGCACTGGATCGCCCCAGCCAGTTGCTGCCACTGAAGCTCAGCGGCCTGGATCTGCAGGAGCTGTTTCGCGTCTATCCAGCCGAAGGGCTCGCCGGCAATGGGCTGATCGACGGCACCTTGCCGCTGCGCCTGGGCGGCGCCATCAGCATCGAACAGGGCCTGATCGAAGCCAGGCCGCCAGGAGGGCAACTGAGCTTTCACTCGCCGCGCATTCGCGCCATGGGCCAGGCCAACCCGGGTATGAAGCTGGTCACCGACGCACTGGAGGACTTCCACTACGATCTGCTCAGCAGTAGCGTCGACTATGATCAGTCCGGCACACTGCAGCTAGGCATGCGCCTGCATGGACAGAACCCGGCCATCGAGAAAGGCCGCCCCATCCACTTCAATATCAATCTGGAAGAAGACATTCCGGCCTTGCTGGCCAGCCTGCAATTGACCGACAAGGTGAGTGGCATCATCCAGCAACGGATTCAGCAATGGATGCGCCAGCGTGTCCCCCAAGAATCAAAGGAGTAGCGCCATGCGCACGTACCGCCTCCTCGCAGTCCTGAGCCTGGGGCTGCTGTGCCAGGCCTGTACCCCAACGGTACAACTGGCGATGCCGAACGAACCGATCAACATCAATCTGAACGTCAAGGTCGAGCACGAAATCTACATCAAGGTGGACAAGGCGCTGGACAGTGTATTTAGCGAAGGCAGCGGTCTGTTTTGAGCCCACTGTTTCGGCATGAACAGGTCCTACGGAGAGAGACGATGATTCGATACATTTCGACCCTGCTGCTGGCACTCACCCTCAGCCTGCCGGCCTACGCACTGAACCTCAACCAGGCCATGAGCGCGCTGGGCGACGCCAAGGCCACCGGCCAGCTCGGCGAGCAACCCAACGGCTATCTGGGCGTGGTCAAGGCCGGCGGCCAGGCCGATGAAATCGCCCGGCTGATCAACCAGGCGCGGCGCGCCGAATACCAGAAGGTCGCGCAGGACAACGGCATCAGCCTGAACGACGTGGAAGCCATCGCCGGCAAGAAGGCCATCGAGCGCACGCCCAAGGGCCAGTTCATCCAGCTGAACGGCCAGTGGCTGCAGAAGTAGGCAGCAGATGGCAGAAACGAAAGAACCCGCCTAGGCGGGTTCTTTTTTTGCAAATGCAGTGATCAGGCGTCGGCCTTACCCACAGCATCCTTGATCAGGGTCTGCAGCTCGCCCTTCTCGTACATCTCGGTGAGGATGTCGCTACCGCCGACCAGCTCACCGCCGACCCACAGCTGCGGGAAGGTCGGCCAGTTGGCGTACTTCGGCAGGTTGGCGCGGATTTCCGGGTTCTGCAGGATGTCGACGTAGGCGAACTTCTCGCCGCAGCCCATCACGACCTGAGCAGCACGGGCCGAGAAGCCACACTGCGGCGCGTTGGGCGAGCCTTTCATGTACAGCAGAACGGTGTTGTTGGCGATCTGCTCTTTGATGGTTTCGATGATATCCATGGGGCACCTCAGCATAGACTTCGCGACCCGACGGTCGCCACGGTGGCGCGATTGTAGCGAAAAACCGAGCGTAATGCTCGGCCTTGCCGTCCTCCCTAGACCTGCTTACGACCTCGCGAGCTAGAGACATGCAAGGCAAAAACAGGCGAGGGCGCGGAGTTTACGAGTTGTAAATGAGCAGTACTCACTTCGTTCGCCCTTCGGGCCGCGCTAAAGCGCGTTAGCCGCAAGCGGCTTTCCGAGCCTGTTTTTAACGCAGCAGGGCCGACGCGCAGCAGGTCGTTACGCAGCCACCACCTCCACTGGCACACCATTGAGCACGGCATTACCGGACAGCGCATCGAGCTGGCGCTCGTCGGTCAGGTCGTTGGCGCTGGCACCCGGCTGGGCACACGCAATGTCCATCTGCACGCCAGGGCGGGCATGCCCCCAGCCATGGGGCAGGCTGACCACGCCAGCCATCACCTCATCGCTGGCGGCCACCTCCACCTCGATGCTGCCAACCCGCGAGCGCACACTGACGCGCTGACCATCGGCCAAACCACGACTGGCCAGGTCCGCGGGGTTCATCAATAACTGATGACGCGGCTTGCCCTTCACCAGACGGTGATAGTTGTGCATCCAGGAGTTGTTGCTGCGCACGTGACGACGGCCGATCAACAATAGTTCATGGGCGGCCGGTTGCTGCTGTTCGGCGAAGCGTGCCAGATCGGCGAGCAGCAGCTCAGGGGCAACCTGCACGGCCTTGCTCGGCGTTTTCAGGCGCGCGCCCAGGTTCGGTTGCAACGGCCCCAGGTCGACGCCATGCGGATGCTCACGCAATGCAGCCAGACTGAGCTTGCGCTCACTGCGATCACCATAGGGGCCGAAACGCAGGCCCATGTCGATCATCTGCTCAGGCGCCATGGTCGGTTTCAGCTCAAGGCCATTGCGCGCCGCGAACGCCCTGGCCAGACCGACGAAGATTTCCCAGTCGTGCAATGCACCCTCCGGCTTGGCCAGGATTGCCTCGTTGAAGCGGGTGACGTTGCGCACCGCGAACACATTGAAGGTGGTGTCGTAATGATCGTGCTCCAGCGGCGCGGTCGGCGGCAGAATCAGGTCGGCGTAACGGGTGGTCTCGTTGATGTAGAAATCCACCGAGAGCATGAAGTCCAGGCCGTCCAACGCCTGCTCCAGCTGGCGCCCATTGGGTGTCGACAGCACCGGATTGCCGGCCACCGTGACCAGGGCACGGATCTGCCCCTCACCCGGCGTCAACATCTCTTCGGCCAGCGCCGAAACCGGCAGCTCGCCACCGTATTCCGGCAGGCCGGATACCCGGCTCTGCCAGCGATTGAAATGCCCGCCCGAGGTGCTTGCCACCAGATCCACCGCCGGCGTGGTGCAGAGCACGCCGCCCGCACGATCGAGGTTGCCGGTCACCAGATTGATGATCTGTACCAGCCATTGGCACAGGGTGCCGAACGCCTGGGTGGAAACGCCCATGCGTCCGTAACACACGGCCTTGTCCGCAGCGGCGAAATCCCGCGCCAGTTGGCGGATGGTTTCTGCCGGCACGCCACAGCGCGCGCTCATGGCCTCGGCACCAAATCCGGCAATTGCTTCGCGCACCTGCTCCAGCCCTTCTACCGGCAGATGGCTGTCGCGCGTCAGGCCCTCCTCGAACAGGGTATTGAGCAGCGCCAGCAGCAGCGCGGCATCGCTACCGGGGCGCACGAACAGGTGCTGGTCGGCGATGGCGGCGGTCTCGCTGCGCCGCGGGTCGACCACCACCAGCTTGCCACCGCGGGCCTGGATGGCCTTCAGGCGCTTCTCCACATCCGGCACAGTCATGATGCTGCCGTTGGAGGCCAAGGGGTTGCCGCCCAGAATCAGCATGAAGTCGGTGTGATCGATATCGGGAATCGGAATCAGCAGACCGTGGCCGTACATCAGATGGCTGGTCAGGTGGTGCGGCAACTGATCCACCGACGTGGCGGAGAAGCGATTGCGGGTTTTCAGCTGACCCAGAAAGTAGTTGCTGTGGGTCATCAGCCCGTAGTTATGCACGCTGGGATTGCCCTGATACACGGCCACGGCGTTCTGTCCATGCTTGGACTGGATCGCGCTCAGGCGCTCGGCTACCAGTTCAAAAGCCTCATCCCAGCCGATGGCCTGCCACTGCTCGCCAATGCGGCGCATGGGCTGGCGGATACGGTCGGGGTCGTTCTGGATGTCCTGCAGCGCAACGGCCTTGGGGCAGATATGACCGCGGCTGAAGCTGTCCTGGGCATCGCCCTTGATCGAGCGAATCTGCGTGCTGCCGTCGGCTTGAGCTTCGGTTTCGATGGCAAGGCCGCAGATGGCTTCGCACAGATGGCATGCACGGTAATGGAGGGACTTGGTCATGGCCTGGCCTCTTGTTCTGATCCGAGACGACCGGTCAGGTCGCAGGTCATGAACTATGGGCCGAGCGAGGAGGCGACGCCAGCAGCGTTCGCCTCATGAATCGACAGGCATCAAGCCTGCCGATTCAGCAGCACCACGTACGTGGCCCCTGGCACGACTGCGTTCAATATCACTGGCGCCAGCGCTTTGGCTAAAAAGGCTTGTAAAACATCATTCTGCGCGCCCGTAGGCGTTAACTTGCGCCGTCTCGTCATTTCCTTATAGGATCGCGCCTTCCCCTGTTTCGTCGCACCCTGCGGCCTCCTGCCGCAAGCTCTGCTGTTTTTGTCGGTTTTAGCCCCGAACGCAAGCTTGCGAAATGTAGTGATAAAGGTAGTTAACGATGAGCGTCAGACACTTTCTCTCGATGATGGATTACACACCGGACGAACTGGTGGGACTGATCCGCCGAGGCATCGAGCTGAAGAATCTGCGCAACAGTGGCGTACTCTTCGAGCCGCTGAAGAACCGCGTGCTGGGCATGATCTTCGAGAAGGCCTCGACCCGCACCCGCCTGTCCTTCGAAGCCGGCATGATCCAGCTCGGCGGCCAGGCCATCTTCCTCTCGCCGCGCGATACCCAGCTGGGCCGTGGCGAACCGATTGGCGACGCCGCCATCGTCATGTCGAGCATGCTCGATGCGGTGATGATCCGCACCTTCGCCCACAGCAACCTCACCGAGTTCGCCGCCAAGTCCAAGGTGCCGGTAATCAACGGCCTGTCCGACGACCTGCACCCCTGCCAGTTGCTCGCCGACATGCAGACCTTCCTCGAACACCGCGGCAGCATCGCCGGCAAGACGGTGGCCTGGATCGGTGATGGCAACAATATGTGCAACTCCTACATCGAAGCGGCGATGCAGTTCGACTTCCAGCTGAAGGTCGCCTGCCCTGCTGGCTATGAGCCGGACGCACGTTTCCTGGCCCAGGCCGGCGAGCGTGTGCAGGTGCTGCGTGACCCGCGCGAAGCGGTGGCCGGCGCGCATCTGGTCAGCACCGACGTATGGGCCTCAATGGGCCAGGAAGATGAGGCCGAGCAGCGCATGGCGTTGTTCCGCCCCTATCAGGTCACCCGCGAGCTGCTCGACGCCGCCGCCGAAGACGTGCTGTTCATGCATTGCCTGCCGGCGCACCGCGGCGAAGAAATCAGCTTCGACCTGCTCGACGACCCGCGCTCGGTTGCATGGGATCAAGCCGAGAACCGCCTGCACGCACAGAAGGCGCTGCTGGAGATGCTGGTCGAACCGGCGTACCACCACGCATGAGCCAGCCCCTGCTGCAGCTACGCGGGCTGAACTGCGGCTACCACGCCCACAAGGTGGTGCAGGATCTCGACCTGCACCTCAACCCGGGCGATATCGGTTGCCTGCTCGGCCCCTCGGGTTGCGGCAAGACCACCACATTGCGCGCCATCGCCGGTTTCGAGCCAGTGCTCGAAGGTGAGATCGAGCTCGACGGCGAGGTGATATCCCGCGCCGGTTTCACCCTGGCACCGGAGAAGCGCCAGATCGGCATGGTATTTCAGGACTATGCCCTTTTCCCCCACCTGAGCGTGGCGGAGAACGTCGCCTTCGGCATTCGCAAGCACGCCAATGCCGAGCGCGTGACCCAGGAATTACTAGAGCTGGTCAAGCTTGGGCACCTGGCCAAACGTTACCCCCACGAACTGTCTGGCGGCCAGCAACAACGCGTGGCCCTGGCCCGCGCCCTGGCACCGGAGCCGAAGCTGCTGCTGCTCGACGAGCCCTTCTCCAACCTCGATGGCGAACTTCGTCGGCGCCTGAGCCATGAAGTGCGCGAGATACTCAAGACGCGCGGCACCAGCGCCATCCTGGTGACCCACGATCAGGAAGAAGCCTTCGCCGTCAGCGACCACGTCGGCGTGTTCAAGAATGGTCGCCTGGAGCAATGGGACACACCGTTCAACCTCTACCACGAGCCGCTGACGCCCTTCGTCGCCAGCTTCATTGGCCAGGGTTATTTCATCCGCGGCCAGCTGCTCAGCCCGGAAACGGTGCAGACCGAACTCGGGGTGATCCGCGGCAACCGTGCCTATACCTGGGCGCAGGGCAGCGCGGTGGACGTATTACTGCGCCCGGATGACATCGTCCCGGACGAAAGCAGCGAACTGAAGGCGCGTATCGTCGGCAAGACCTTCCTCGGCGCAGCGACGCTCTACCGCCTGCAACTACCGACCGGCAGCCAGCTGGAATCGATCTTTCCCAGTCATGCCGATCACCAGCCGGGCGACGAGGTGGGCATCCGCATCGCCGCCGACCACCTGGTGGCCTTCCCGGCCCTTGGCAGCGTCGCCGCGCAATTGCAGCTGAGCGAATCAGCTGGCGTGCGCCGGGTCAGCAGCAACTGATCAGAGCATCAGCTGGCCACTGGCGATATGCCGCGCGTGGCCAGCGATCTTCACCCGCTCACCCTCCAGACGACAAAGCAGCTCGCCGCCACGCGCCGAGCACTGGAAAGCGCTGAGCGTATTGCGGCCCAGACGCTCGACCCAATAGGGCATAAGTATGCAGTGGGTCGAACCGGTGACCGGGTCTTCATCGATACCGATACTGGGCGCGAAGTAGCGCGAAACGAAGTCATGTTGGGCGCCGGCAGCCGTGACCAGCACGCCAAGCCCCGGCAAGGTGGCCAGCGCGGGCAGGTTCGGCTTCAGCTCGCGGAGCTCGGCCTCGGACTCCAGCACCACCATCAGTTCCTGCACGCTGCCATCAGCATTGCCCAACGCCAGTACCTGCTCCACCTGACGCTCCAGCGCACGCTCGGTCTGGTCGTGTAATTCCCGCGTCACCAACTCCGCGCGCCGCACCGGGAAATCCAATTGCAGACGTTCGCCCTGCCGGGTGACCTGCAGTGCTCCAGACAAGCAGGTGAAATCCAATACCTCGGTAGATTCTTGATAGATGTCGAACAGCACCTTGGCCGCCGCCAGGGTGGCATGCCCGCACAGCGGCACCTCGCTGACCGGAGTGAACCAGCGGATATGCCAGGCGCTGCCCTCTTTCACCACGAATGCGGTCTCGGCCAGGTTGTGCTCAGCGGCGATGCGCTGCATCAGTGAATCGTCGAGCCAACGCTCAAGGCGATAGACGATGGCTGGATTACCGGCGAAGGGCTGATCGGTGAACGCGTCGATCTGGTGAAATTCGAGAGGCATGAAGCATTCCTGATCAGGATAGGGGAACCAGAGCATGCCGCGCTCAGCGCAGGCGAACCACGTACAGAGGGCCTGTATTTTCCCCGAACAGTACGCCTCAGCGGATGCCGTAGCGCCGTAACAGTTCATCCAGGCGCCCGTCCTCGCGAAAGCGCTGCAGGCCCTGCTCGAACAGTTCGGCATAGCGCGGGCTACCAGCCAGGCCCGGCGCGAACGCTAGATAGATGGGAATATCCGGCTGCCGGCAGCCGACTTCGACGATCTCGCCATGTAGATAGCGCTCACTGAGCAGCGCCTGCATCACCCAGGCATTCTCCACCAGCGCATCGATGCGCCTGTGGCGCAGCTTGCGCAGGTTGCTGATCAGCGCATGATCACCGGTCATCAACTGCACCTGGGACGGGTCATGGTGATTGCGCAGATACAGGTCGAGTTCGGCGCCATAGCTGTAACCATTGATCGCGCCGAGGCGCACGCTTTGCAGAGAATCCAGCCCCTGGTAACGCCAAGCACCACCGCGGGAGGCGTAGAAGCACATGCGCGACACACCGGGCGCCGTGGGCGTGAAGATGAAGTCCGGCGCATCCTGCACCCCGGCGCCGATCAACGCGTCCAGCTTGCCGCGCCGGGTATCGTGCACCGCGCGCGCCCAATTGATCACGCGGTACTCCACCTCAATGCCGGACTCGGCAAAGATCTGTTCGGCTAGCTCGACGAAGATGCCGCGCTTCTCAGCATCTACCGCACAGTTGATTGGGCACCAGAGATCGCCAGCGATCACCAGCTTCTCAGCCCGCGCCAGGCCGCTGCACAGTATCAGCGACAACAACACGCCAGTGCCGATGCGGCCCAACAGAACGGGGGTTCTCACGCTTCGCTGCGCACCCGCTTCACCGCATCCAGCCAACCAGCGTAAAGGCGTTCGCGATGTGCATCGTTCATCCGCGGCTCGAAACGCTGCTGACGATGCCAATGACTGGCGATGGCGTTCAGGTCCTGGTACAGGCCTAACTTCAGACCTGCCAGATAGGCGACACCGAGCGCAGTGGTCTCGGTGACCTCCGGACGTTCGACACTGACGCCGAGAATGTCGGCGAGAAACTGCATGACCCAGTTGTTCTCTACCATGCCGCCGTCGACACGCAGGGCGCTAGGCGCCGCCGCCCCATCCTGGCGCATAGCTTCGAGCAGGTCACGGGTCTGGTAGCACACCGACTGCAGGCCGGCGGTGACGATCTCCTTGATACCGGTATCGCGGGTCAGGCCGAAGATGGCACCGCGCGCCTTGGGGTCCCAATACGGCGCGCCCAAGCCGGTGAATGCCGGCACCAGGTAGACGCCGCAGGCTTCACCGGTGGCCTCGGCCAGCGCCTCGCTCTCGCGCGCATGGCTGATCAGCTTGATACCGTCACGCAGCCACTGCACCGCCGCGCCCGCGACGAAGATGCTGCCCTCCACCGCGTAGGTGACCTTGCCATCGAGGCGATAGCCGACCGTGGTCAGCAGACGGTTCTTCGAACTCACCGGCTGATCGCCAGTGTTCTGGATCATGAAACAGCCAGTACCGTAGGTGCTCTTGACCATGCCCGGCTCGAAGCAGGCCTGGCCGATCAGGGCCGCCTGCTGGTCACCGGCCATGCCCAGCACCGGAATACTGGCGCCGAGCAGCGCGCTGTCGGTGTGACCGAACTCGGCAGCGCAGTCGAGCACCTCGGGCAGCAGGCTGGCCGGGATCTCAAACAGCTTGAGCAGCTCTTCGTCCCACTGCTGGGTGTGGATGTTGAACATCAGCGTGCGCGAAGCATTGCTGGCGTCGGTGCGGTGCACCTTGCCATCGGTCAGACGCCACAACAAGAAGCTGTCGACGGTGCCGAAGCGCAGCTCACCGCGCTCGGCCCGCTCACGAGCGCCCGGCACGTTATGCAGAATCCAGCGCAGCTTGGTGGCGGAGAAATACGGATCGATCAGCAGGCCGGTCTTGGCCGAGACCGCCGCCTCATGGCCTTGCTCCTTGAGTCCGGCGCAATAGTCGGCGGTGCGACGATCCTGCCAGACGATGGCCGGATGGATGGGCGTACCAGTGACGGCATCCCACACCAGGGTGGTTTCGCGCTGGTTGGTGATGCCGATGGCGGCAATCGCCTCGGGCTGCAGACCGCTGCTGGCAATGGCATCGTGGCAAACCTTGAGCGTGGAGGACCATATCTCCTCACCGTCGTGCTCGACCCAGCCATCCTGAGGGAAGTACTGCTTGAACTCCTGCTGAGCACGCGCAACCGGCAGCCCCTGATCATTGAAGATGATGGCGCGGGAGCTGGTGGTGCCCTGGTCGATGGCTAGCAGGTATTGGGTCATGCGAGATTCCTTGTTGTTATCGGAAGCATTCACTGCAGTTGACTGCAGACTGGCTTATTTTGCTGGCAGCATACTGCTCGCTTCAGGCTTTGCCGATAGCGGCGAACTGCCCCTGGGTGTGCTGCGCCAGGGTCTCGGCCGAAAGCTCCAGCTCCAGCCCTCGCCGGCCACCACTGACGTGAATGGTGGGATGCTGGCGTGCACTTTCGTCGATAAACGTACGCAGGCGCTTCTTCTGCCCCAGCGGGCTGATGCCGCCAACCAGATAACCGGTGGCGCGCTGTGCGGCCGCCGGGTCGGCCATGTCCGCTTTCTTCGCCCCCGCAGCTGCTGCCAGCGCCTTGAGATCGAGGCTGCCCGCCACCGGCACGACCGCCACCAGCAGCTCGCCCTTCTCGGTCGTGGCGAGCAGAGTCTTGTACACGCACTCGGGTGCCAGCCCCAGCTTCTCGGCCGCCTCCAGCCCGTAGGACGGCGCCTTGGGATCGTGCTGGTAGCTGTGCACGCGGTGTTCGACCTTGGCCTTTTTCAACAGATCGATTGCGGGAGTCATGTTCGAATGTGAAAACGCGATAAAAGATGCCTTACAGTAACAGGCCCAAATCCACCACCGCCACACCCTATAATGAGTGACCATCACAGGAAGCGCTCATGAACCTCGCTCCGCGCCAGCACGACATTCTCAACCTCGCCCGTGAACGCGGCTACGTCAGCATCGACGAACTGGCCCAGGCGTTCGCCGTGACCCCGCAGACCATTCGCCGCGACATCAATCAGCTGGCCGAGCACGGCCTGCTGCGCCGTACCCATGGCGGCGCGGCCTGCGAATCGTCAAGCATTCAGAACACCGCCTACGGCATGCGCGCAGGGCAGATGCGCGAGGAGAAACAGCGCATCGCCGAGGCGGTGGCCGCGCAAATCCCCGATCACGCCTCGCTGTTCATCAACATCGGCACCACCACCGAAGCCATCGCCCGCGAGCTGCAGAACCACAAGGGTCTGAAGATCATCACCAACAACCTGCACGTCGCCGCCCAGCTCAGCGCCAAGGCCGACTTCGAGGTGCTGGTGGCCGGCGGCACGGTGCGCGGCGACGGCGGTATCGTCGGCCAGGCCGCAGTGGATTTCATCCAGCAATTCAAGGTCGATTACGCCATCGTCGGCATCAGCGGTATCGACGACGACGGCAGTCTGCTCGACTTCGACTACCAGGAAGTACGGGTTTCCCAGGCGATCATCGACAACGCCAGACAGGTCCTCCTCGCCGCCGACTCCAGCAAGTTCGGCCGCAACGCTGTAGTGCGCCTGGGCTCCATCGCCCTGGTCGACCGCGTCTTCACCGACTGCGCGCCGTCGGCTGCCATCACCCGCCTGCTGCACAGCCACAAGGTTCAGCTCGACCTGGTTTGACTAGTCTCTCAACGGCTATCGCGTAGGGCGGGTGCAACCCGCCGGCAACGTATCGGCGGATTGCACCCGCTCTACAACTACAGCAAACCCGATCCCTCAATACCGCTCGGCGCGCAATCGCGTGCCGTGGTAGCGAAGCTGCGCATCTTCGTCTAGCATATTTTCGAAAGTGAACATAAACACATTCGAATCCCATAGCCGAGCGTGCCACATGCCCCACGACCAGTTCGCCAGCCCCGTTGCGGAAGTCTATGACCTCGCGGTCGTTGGCGGTGGTATCAATGGAGCGGGCATCGCAGCCGATGCAGCCGGTCGTGGCCTGTCCGTGTTCCTTTGCGAAAAGGATGACCTGGCCAGCCACACCTCCTCGGCCAGCAGCAAGTTGATCCACGGCGGCCTGCGCTATCTGGAACACCATGAGTTTCGCTTGGTGCGTGAGGCCCTGGCCGAGCGCGAAGTGCTGCTGGCCAAGGCGCCGCATATCGTCAAGCCGATGCGCTTCGTTCTGCCGCACCGCCCGCATCTGCGTCCGGCCTGGATGATTCGCGCCGGCCTGTTCCTCTACGATCACCTGGGCAAACGTGAGCGCCTGCCGGCCTCACGCGGCCTGCGTTTCGGCGCCGGCAGCCCGCTGAAGGCGGAGATCAGCCGCGGCTTCGAATATTCCGATTGCTGGGTAGACGATGCCCGCTTGGTGGTGCTCAACGCCATGGCCGCACGGGAAAAAGGCGCGCACATTCATCCGCGCACCCGTTGCGTCAGCGCCCGACGCAGCAAGGGCCTGTGGCATATCCACCTGGAGCGCAGCGACGGCAGCCTGCTGTCCATCCGTGCGCGGGCGCTGGTCAATGCCGCCGGCCCCTGGGTCGCGCGCTTCATCCGTGACGACCTCAAGCAGCAATCGCCGTATGGCATTCGTCTTATCCAGGGCAGCCATATCGTCGTGCCACGCCTGTACGACGGCGAACAGGCCTACATCCTGCAAAACGAAGACCGCCGCATCGTCTTCGCCATCCCTTATCTGGAGCGTTTCACCCTGATCGGCACCACCGACCGTGAATACCAGGGCGACCCTGCTCAGGTCACGATCACCGCCGAGGAAACCGATTACCTGCTCAAGGTGGTCAATGACCATTTCAAACAGCAGCTCAGCCGCGACGATGTGCTGCACAGCTTCGCAGGCGTACGGCCGCTGTGCGATGACGAATCCGATGAGCCATCGGCCATTACCCGTGACTACACCCTGTCGCTCTCCGGTGCGCCGGGCGAAGCGCCGCTGCTGTCGGTATTCGGCGGCAAGCTGACCACCTACCGCAAGCTGGCCGAGTCCGCCATGCAACAACTGGCGCCGCACTTTACGAAACTGGGCCCGAGCTGGACAGCCAGTGCCCCGTTGCCAGGCGGCGAAGATCTGCAAAGCCAGAGCGCCCTGGTCGAAGCACTCTGCGAACGCCACGGCTGGTTGCCCAGCAGCCTGGCCAGACGCTGGGCCACCAGCTATGGCAGCCGCACCTGGCGTCTGCTCGATGGCGTGCACAACCTTACCGACCTCGGCGAACACCTGGGGGCTGGGCTTTACACCCGCGAAGTGGACTACCTTCGCCGCGAAGAGTGGGCGCGCAGCAGCGCCGACATCCTTTGGCGGCGCAGCAAGCTGGGCCTGTTCATGACTCCGGCGCAGCAGACACGTCTGCAGGACTACCTGAATAGCCGCGACCCGCATTCGGCTCACGCCGCCTGAATTCTGCGTGCCCCATGCCCCGCTTTGCGGGGCTTTTTTATGGGCGCGAAAAAATAAAATACCGGCGCTAGTTGCCGGATGGCGTCATGCCTGAACTTTCAGCAACTTATTTATTGCGTCAATTCAATAACTTGGCGCCATGATGCGGAATAAAAACATTCTTATTCGGTTTTATTTTTACTTATGTTTCAAACACTTAGGTTTGACAGAAAGAAGAACGAGGCCGAAAATTCAAGGCTATCACTGTCATTGAAACTGCAGGAGCGGTCATGAAAGGCGACAAGAAGGTCATTCAACACCTGAACAAGATTCTTGGTAACGAACTGGTCGCCATCAACCAGTACTTCCTGCATGCGCGCATGTATGAAGACTGGGGCCTGAAAAAACTCGGCGAGCATGAGTACCACGAGTCCATCGACGAGATGAAGCACGCCGACAAGCTGATCAAGCGCATCCTGTTCCTTGAGGGCATTCCGAACCTGCAGGACCTGGGCAAGATCCTGATCGGTGAAAACACCAAGGAAATGCTCGAATGCGACCTGAAGATCGAGCACAAGGCCCATGGCGACCTGAAGGCTGCCATCGCCTATTGCGAGAGCATTGGTGACTACGCCAGCCGTGAGTTGTTGGAAGAAATCCTCTGCTCCGAGGAAGATCACATCGACTGGCTGGAAACCCAGCTGAGCCTGATCGAAGCCGTCGGCCTGCAGAACTACCTGCAGTCGCAGATGGACGAATAAGCCTTATCCGCTACATAAAAGAACGGGAGCCAATGGCTCCCGTTTTTTATTGCTGTCAGCAACTTTGCGGGGAAGAGCTTGAAAGCCGCGACAGCATTAAAAGCTCGCCGCTAAAGCGCCTCCCACAACTCACTGCGCCTCGCTCTCCTTGACCCGGAACCACGCCGCATACAGCGCCGGCAGGAACAGCAGTGTCAATGCCGTGGCCACCACCAGTCCGCCCATGATGGCCACCGCCATCGGCCCGAAGAATACGCTGCGCGACAGCGGAATCATCGCCAGCACCGCCGCCAGGGCGGTCAGCACGATCGGCCGGAAGCGGCGCACCGTCGCCTCGATGATGGCGTGCCAGCGGTCCAGGCCGTGGCTGATGTCCTGCTCGATCTGATCGACCAGGATCACCGAGTTGCGCATGATCATCCCAGCCAGGGCGATGGTGCCGAGCATGGCGACGAAGCCGAACGGCTGGCGGAAGATAAGCAGGAACAGGGTCACCCCGATCAGGCCCAACGGCGCGGTAAGAAATACCATCGCCGAACGCGAGAAACTTTTCAGCTGCAGCATCAGCAGCGTCAGCACCACCACGATGAACAGCGGGATACCCGCGTTGACCGACTTTTGTCCGCGCTGGGAGTCCTCTACCGTGCCTCCGACCTCCAGCAGATAACCCGCAGGCAGCTCGGCGCGGATCGGGTCGAGCGTCGGCAGGATCTGCTGAGTCAGGTTGGCCGGCTGCTGCTTGCCATAGACGTCGGCACGCACGGTGACGTTGGGCAGACGGTTGCGGTGCCAGATGATGCCTTCCTCGAAGCCGTACTCCAGGGTCGCCACCTGCGACAGCGCCACACTGCGACCGCTGTCGGTCGGCACCGCCAGGCTCGGCAGCAGGCTCAGCGCCTTGCGCTCCTGCGGCGTGCCGCGCTGGAGAATCTCGATCAGCTCATTACCTTCGCGATACTGGCTGACACTGGTACCGGACAGCGAACCCTGCAAGAAGCGCGACAACTCGGCGGTGTTGACGCCCAGCGCGCGGGCGCGATCCTGATCGATATTGAGGATCACCACCTTGCTCGGCTCCTCCCAGTCCAGGTGCACATTCACCACATGCGGGTTCTCGCGCACCTTGTCCGCCACCTGACGGGCCAGCGCGCGCACCTCGGCGATGTGCTCACCGCTGACACGGAACTGGATCGGGTAGCCCACGGGCGGCCCGTTCTCCAGGCGGCTGACGCGACTGCGCAGGGTCGGGAACTCGTCGTTCATCACCTTGATCAGCCAACCACGCAGGCGCTCGCGCTCTTCGATGCTTTTGGCCAGCACCACGAACTGGGCAAAGCTGGCCGCCGGCAACTGTTGATCCAACGGCAGGTAGAAACGCGGCGACCCCGTGCCGACGTAGGCCACGTAGTTGTCGATGCCGGGCTGCTCTTTGAGCAATTTTTCCAGGCGATGTACCTCGGCTTCGGTGGCGCTCAGCGAAGCACCCTCCTCCAGTTTGATGTCGACCATCAGCTCCAAGCGTCCAGAGGCCGGGAAGAACTGTTGCGGCACGAAACGAAACAGCAGCACCGACGCAACGAATAGTGCAATGGTCAGCAGGATCACGATGCCACGGCGGCGCACGCACCATTCCACCGTGGCGCGAACGCGGCGGTAGAACGGCGTCGAATAGGGGTCATGACCTGAATCGCTGCCGCCGTGCTTGGCAGCGTGCAGTTTGGCCAGATCCGGCAGCAGCTTGTCGCCCAGATAGGGCACGAACATCACTGCCGCGATCCATGAGGCGATCAGCGAAATGGCCACCACCTGGAAGATCGAGCGGGTGTACTCACCGGTACCGGACTGCGCAGTGGCGATGGGCAGGAAACCGGCAGCGGTGATCAGGGTGCCGGTGAGCATGGGGAAAGCCGTACTGGTCCAGGCGAAACTGGCTGCCTTGAAGCGGTCGTAGCCCTGCTCCATCTTGATCGCCATCATCTCCACCGCGATGATCGCGTCGTCCACCAGTAGGCCGAGGCCGAGCACCAGCGCGCCGAGAGAAATCTTGTGCAGGCCGATGCCGAGGTAGTACATAGCAGCGAAGGTCATCGCCAATACCAACGGGATCACCAGCGCCACCACCAGGCCGGTGCGCAGACCGAGGGAGAAGAAGCTGACCGCGAGCACGATCACCAACGCCTCCACCAGCACCTTGACGAACTCGCCCACGCCGGTCTTCACCGCCGCCGGCTGATCCGACACCTTGCGCAGCTCCATACCCAACGGCAACGTCTGTTGCAGACGGGCGAACTCGTCTTCCAATGCCTTGCCCAGCACCAGGATATCGCCGCCGTCCTTCATCGATACGGCAATGCCCAGGGCGTCCTCGCCCATGAAACGCATGCGCGGCGCGGGTGGGTCGTTGAAACCGCGCTTGACCTCGGCAACGTCAGCAATGCGGAAGGTGCGATCAGCAACGCGAATGGGAAAATCGCGGATTTCCTCCACCGACTCGAAACGCCCGGTCACGCGCAACTGAATACGTTCGCTGGGGGTTTCGAAAAAGCCGGCAGCGGCTACCGCGTTCTGCGCCTCCAGCGCCTGCTGCACGGCAGACAGTGGCAAACCGAGGGTAGCCAGCTTGGTGTTGGACAGTTCGATCCAGATCTTCTCGTCCTGCAGCCCCACCAGTTCGACCTTGCCCACATCCTTGACCCGCTGCAGTTGCAGCTGCAGACGGTCGGCGTAGTCCTTGAGCACCGCGTAGTCGAAACCGCTACCAGTCAGCGCATAGATATTCCCGAAGGTGGTGCCGAATTCATCGTTGAAGAACGGCCCCTGAATACCGGGCGGCAGCGTGTGGCGAATGTCGCTGATCTTCTTGCGCACCTGGTACCACAGCTCGGGAATCTCGGAGCTGCGCATGGAGTCGCGCGCCATGAAGGTGACCTGCGACTCGCCCGGCCGAGAGAAGCTGGTGATGCGGTCGTACTCGCCGGTCTCCATCAACTTCTTCTCGATGCGCTCGGTGACCTGGCGCGACACCTCTTCGGCGCTGGCGCCCGGCCAGTTGGTGCGGATCACCATGGCCTTGAAAGTGAACGGCGGGTCTTCACTCTGGCCCAGCTTGGTGTAGGAAAGCGCCCCCACCACGGCGAACAACAGCATGATGTAGAGGACGATCTGACGATGACGCAGCGCCCAGGCAGACAGGTTGAAGCTCATGCGGGCTTACTCCTTGGCAGCCAGTTCGACGTTGCGATTGTCCCGATCGACCGGGCGAACCTGCTGGCCTTCGCGAAGAATCTGTACCCCGGCGGCGACCACCCAGTCGGAAGCGGTCAACCCTTCCAGCACCGGCACCCGGTCATCACCATAGGCACCGATACGCACCGGACGGCGCTGCACACGGTGCTCCTTAGGATCGACGACCCAGACGAACGCCTGATCCTGCTCGGCGCTGAGTGCCGACAGCGGTACCGCCAGCGGTACCTCGCCATTGCTGGCGATGAATACTCGCGCGCTCTGCCCCAACTCAGCCGGCACCTTGCCTTCGGTGAACGCGACACGTGCGGCGAAAGTGCGCGACTGCGGATCGGCCGCCGGGGCCATCTCGCGGATGCGGCCGGGGAAGCGCTGATCAGGCTGCGACCACAGTTCGACCTCGACCACCTGACCAATTTCGAAGCGACCAAAGCTCTGTTCCGGCAGGCTGATCAACACCTCACGTTCGCCGTCGGCTGCCAGGGTGAACACCGTCTGACCAGCCGCCACCACCTGCCCCACCTCGACCGCACGACGGGCGATCACGCCGTCCTGCGAGGCGCGCAGCACGGCATAGTCGGTCTGATTGCGGGCCACGTCGTACTCGGCCTTGACCTGCTTCAAGCGTGCTTCGCCGGAACGGTATTGGTTTTCGACGTTGTCGAACTGCGAACGGCTGACCAGATTGCGCTCGAGCAGCTTCTTGTAGCGCTCACGCTCGGCGCGCACGGTCTGCAGGTTGGCCTCGGCTGCCGCCATCTGCGCGCGAGTGGCCTCCAGTTGCAGGCGCACGTCCTGCGGATCCAGTTCGGCCAGAGCCTGATCCTTCTTCACCCGGTCACCGACATCCACAGTGCGCTTGCTCACCTTGCCGGCGATCCGGAAGGCCAGCTCCGGCTCGTAGCGTGCGCGCACCTCACCCGGGTAGCTGTCGACCAGCGCCGTAGCGGGCTGCGGCTGCACCACCATGGCAGGACGGATCGGCTGCTCCGCCTGCTCGGTATTACCGCAGGCAGACAACAGAAATACGAGACCCAAAGACGCAACGAGCGGGAGAACGTGGCGAGACATGTGCAAGACCTTTCGGAGAAGGTTTCGGGCTGCCCCCAAAGCTGACTGCCTAGTCGACGCCTTTGGAGATATCCCTTGGAATATTTGTACTGGCGGGTATAGTAAAAATAGCAAACTCGCCAGTCCAGTATTAAAATCTGCCAATGCCTGACAAGTTGTTACAACCTTCCGGCCCCGGTCGTCCGAAAGACCCCGCCAAACGTCGCGCCATCCTCGAGGCGGCCAAGAGCCTGTTCCTGCGTAATGGTTATGACGGTAGCAGCATGGATGCCATCGCCGCAGAGGCCGGCGTTTCCAAGCTCACGGTGTACAGCCACTTCACCGACAAGGAGACCCTGTTCTCCGCGGCGATCAAGGCCAAATGCGAAGAGCAACTCCCCGAACTGTTGTTCGAGCTACCGGACAACGTACCGCTGGAAAGCCAATTGATGGGCATTGCGCGCGGCTTCCTGGCACTGGTCAACAGCCGCGAATCGGTGGAGATGCACCGGATGATGGTGAACCTGGCCAGCCAGGGCTCGAAGCTGTCGCAGATGTTCTACGAAGCTGGCCCAAAGCGGGTGCAGGACGAGATGGAAGTGCTGCTGCACAAAGCGGCCCAGCGCGGACTGCTGAGCCTGGACAATCCGCATCTGGCCGCCGACCACTTCTTCAGCCTGCTCAAGGGCGGCGCGCATTTCCGCCTGCTGATCGGCTGTGGCGAGCCGCTTGAGGGTGAAGCCGCGGAACATCATGTGCAGGACGCGGTACAGCTGTTTCTGCGCGCTTACCGACGCTGAACCGGGGAGGCGCTACGCGTTGGCTTCCAGCTTCTTCTTCGGGTAGATGTCGTAACGGCTCGACTTGCCTTCCAGCACATAGCCCGGCTTGCTCCCTTCAATGGCCGGCGCCTTGCGTGGGCGCTTGACCACCACGCGATGGGTGGCCAGCGTCAGCGCCGCTTCGAGCAACGCCGGCGCATCCAGATCATCACCGACGAACGGACGAAACAGGCGCATTTCCTTCTTCACCAGCGCACTCTTGTCACGATGCGGGAACATCGGATCGAGGTAGATCACCTGCGGTGTCTCGTCCTGCCAGTTGCGCATCAGCTCGATGGCATTTCCGG
Source organism: Pseudomonas sp. zfem001 (assembly GCF_032621725.1). NCBI lineage: Bacteria > Pseudomonadati > Pseudomonadota > Gammaproteobacteria > Pseudomonadales > Pseudomonadaceae > Pseudomonas > Pseudomonas sp. zfem001. Next base: position 251,450 of record NZ_JAVYJI010000005.1, read on the forward strand.
TAAGCAGGCGCATGCGCGCGACGATGGGCGCCACATCGAAATCCAGCGCCGCACGCTGCAGGCCGTCTTCCAACAGCGCAGCGACCAGCGGCTGACGCTCGATCAGGGTCATTTCGCAGCCCAGGCTGGCCAGCACGAACGAGTCACGCCCCAGCCCCGCCGTCGCATCGAGAATCCGTGGCCGAATGCCCGATTGCACGCCTACGGCCTTGGCAATCATCTGCCCACTGCCGCCGCCGAACTGACGGCGATGCGCCGCAGCCCCCTCGACGAAATCCACCCGCACCGGACCAGGCGCCTTGTCGCCCAGCTCGACCAATTGCAGCCCGTCGTCACCCAGTTGCAGAGCGAACTCAGTCTCGCCCTCCTGCGCCAGGCCCAGACGTGACGCCCACCGGGCGGCCGCTTCGGCGTACTGAGGATGCAAGGCTTGGATGCGGATGCTGGCGTTGTGCCGCTCGTCAGTCATTGGCTCGTTCTGCTCAAAAATCACTCAAAGCACCGGCCACACGGCCGATATCGAAGAAGCGGCATTCTGCCAGACCCGGCCGCCGACAGCCGCATCGAGAGTGAACATGTTCGACGCCCTCTCCGCTCCACGCCCAAACAGCAGCCCCACCAGCGCTCGTCCTCTCGATGACGAACTCGACCGCGCGACGCACGAATCTGTCAACTATCAGATTCTGCGCCGCACGCTGGGTATCGAAGACGAGCAGAAGCCCGGCGAGATCGCTCGTGAGCTGCGGGAAACCGCCGAGCCACCTGCCGTATCCAGCAGCGCCGCAGTGGTCAGCCAGGCGGTAATCGAGCAGCGCGGCCTGGAACTGAATGTCAGCGCGGGCCAGGCGCCCCAGCAGGTCGACCCGCTGGTACTGGATATGGCTGGCAACGGTTTCTCCACCAGTGGTCTTGGCCGCCCGGTGCGTTTCGATCTGGATGCCGACGGCCGTGTGGATTCGATCAGCGCGCCCACCGGTGACGATGCGCTACTGGCGCTGGATCGCAACGGCAATGGGCGCATCGACGATGGCCGCGAACTGTTCGGTGATCAGCATGGGGCTGCCAATGGCTTCGCCGAACTGGCGCGCTTCGACGATAACGGCGACGGCCGTATCGATGCAGCCGATGCCGTGTTCGACAAACTGCGCCTGCTGCGTTTCGACGCCCAGGGCCGCCAGCAGTTGCAAACGCTTGGCGAAGCCGGTGTCAGCGCCATCGACCTGCGCGCCCGCGACGTCAGCATCGCCCTCGGCGCTTACGACCAGATCGCACAGCTGGGTCGCTTCGAATTCGCCGATGGGCGCAGCGGGCAGGCGGCCGACCTGCTGTTGGCCAAACGTTAGCGGCACATCCGCCACATACCCATGTCCACGTGAAAATGGTCGCGGTGCGCAGCGTTGTATTCAGGCCCCAGGGTGACATTGAAGCTGTCACAGGCTGCTTCCTGCACCAGGCGCAGAAAGCGCGCCTTGTCGCCCCGCCCCGGCCAGTCGCGCAGCACGCTGATGTGCTGGCCGTCGCGCAGACGGAAACCGACCATGTCCAGCGCGTTGGCATAGGAATGCTGGCTGGGCCGCTGACTGCCGGCAATGCTGCGACAGGCGAAACTGCCGACGTGTTCGACACGGGTCACCGGCTGGCCGAACACCGCCTGCGCAGCCGGCTGCAAGCCATGTCGCTCGAACAAAGCGAAGCTCACCGCCAGCGGGCAGGTAGCCATGAAACTGCTGCTCAGACCAACGCTGGCCCCTTGAATACGCACGGCATTTTCAATCGGGCAGCCAGGATGCGGCGTGCTGTCGGGCAGACGGGTAAAACGCAGCTCAGAAGTCGCCAGGGCCAGGTCGCATAGCTCACGATCCTCGCTCAGGCGCCAGAGTTTTAAGGGGGTCAGCAGGTTCGGCGTTTCTCGCACGTCCAGCGGCGCCCAGGGGTTGAAACGCGGCGCCACATCCAGCCAACCACGCCACAGCGCTACCAGCAACGCCGCGCCCAGTAGCACGGAGAGAAACAGCAAACGGCCGATTATCCGTATCAGCATATCCATGCTCCATCAGAGTAAGCCAAGCTGCTCCAGTTCCGGCTCCGTCTGCAAAACCGGCAGTTCGGGCAAGCCAGGCAGGCGCTGCATCAGCTGCTCATGAAAACGCCGCGCCAGCTCCGGTGCCAGGCGGTTGTCCGAGGTATGGGCGAAGACATGAGGGCGCAGCCCCTGTTCGATCCAGCCGGCAACCTTGTCCAGCCAGGGCAGCATGAAGGGGTCGTTGACCAACAACTCGGGATGGCCGATGAAGCGCAACTGCGGGCTCTGACTGAACGCGGTAGGCCGAGTCGGCAAGCGCGGCTTCTTGGCTTGCGCATGCAGCACGGCGGGCTCCTGCGAATCGCAGCTGAACAGCGCACGCGAATCCAGACAGATGCGCTCTATACAGCGCTCGTGCAGCAGGCGATTGAGCACGCGCTCGGCATCGCCCTTGGCGAAGAACTCCGGATGGCGTACCTCTACCGCCAGCGGCCAGTCCCCCCACTGCTCGATGAACGCCGCCAGCTCCGCCAACCGCGACGGGCCGAAGCTGGCCGGCAGTTGCAGCCAGTATGGCGCCACCCGTTCGCCGAGCGGTGCCAGCAACTGGCGAAACTGCGTGACCTCATCCAGTTGCTGACAGAGATCCTCGCTGTGACTGATGTCTCGCGGCAACTTGGCGCAGAACCGAAAGTGCGCCGGCATGGCCTGCGCCCAGCGCACCACCGTTTGCTCGCTGGGCCTGGCATAGAACGTGGTGTTGCCCTCCACCGCGTTGAATACCTCGGTGTAGCGGCTGAGAAACTCGGTTGGCCGGGTATCCTGCGGATACAGCGTGGCGCGCCAGGCCGCTTCGCTCCAGGATGGACAACCGAGGTAATAGGGAAGCGCAGCGCTCATCGATCGGTTTAGCGGGCCTGGCTGAGAGGGTGTGAAACGGGGTTACGCGTAGAGATCGAGCCCGAGGACTTCCTGCACATCGTAATCGCCGGCGTAAGCGGCGGTGGTGCTGTAGCTGACCAACGCCTGAGCAGCACGATTGCTCAGCGCAGGCTGTTGATAACCGAGATCCTGCGAACGGGTCGGCAGGCTGTCGGTGTTACTGCTGCTGGCCTGTACGCGGCGAATTTGCGGCGCCTGCTCCAGCCCCTGGCTACTGGCGGGTGCAGCCGGTTGTTCACGCTGAGCCTCTACCTCCCGCTGCGCCTCACGATAGGGCGTGACCGCGGTGCCCGAACGGGGGCCACGGTCTGGCGAGTAGGAGGGTAAGTAACCGTCGATCCGCATCTAGGACTGCTCGGTGGGCTCGGCTGAACAAGGGACAGTGCTGGCAATGTAGCGGCGGCCTGCGTCGTTGGCAAATGCCAAGGGAATACTGGCGCCAAGCATCCGACCAGCTGTCATGCCGGTGGTGCTTTCGGCGTGGCGACCTGATCACGCAGGTACACCGGTTGCGCCTGATCAGCCGGCAACGCCTCGCCACGGGCCCAGGCAAAACGAGCCAGGCTCAGCAAGTCTTCGGCATGCGGCAGCAGGCTGCCATCCATGCCCACAGGCCTGAGGGCGAGACGCGCGGCGAAGGTGCCCCAGCCCGTGCCGGCGCCGAACCACTCACCATCGCTGCCACGCGGCGCTTCAGCTTGCTCCGGCGGCAACACCGCTTCCTGGCCAAGCAGGCGCATCTCGCCAGCTTCTGCGCGGTAGCAACCCCAGTAAACCTCGTCCATGCGCGCGTCGATGGCGGCGGCAACCTGAGTCGCGCCCTGCTCACGCAGCGCGCGCTGGGCCAGCACGGCCAGATTGGAAACCGGCAGCACCGGTCGATCCAGTGCAAAGGCCAGGCCCTGTACCACGCCGATAGCGATACGCACCCCGGTGAACGCACCCGGACCGCGGCCGAAGGCAATGGCATCGAGTGCCGAAGCGGCGATACCCGCCTCACCCAGCAGTTGCTGAATCATCGGCAACAGACGCTGCGCGTGCATACGCGGGGCGACTTCGTAGTGGCTGAGCACGCGACCATCATGCAGCAGCGCGACGGAGCAGGCTTCGGTGGCGGTATCGAGGGCCAGGAGAGTGGTCATTGCATTCGGACAGCTGAAGAAAAAAGAGCCGGCATTAGACCGGCTCGAAGACATTTTTTCCAGCACCATGTCGGCACCCGACTTGCGCCGAGCGACCGACGGGGATCAGCGCTGTCTTACCAGGGCTCGACCACCGGCTCGGCCTCCCAGCCTTTGAGCGGCGCCTTGGACCAGGTGCCATATCCGGCATTGGGGAACACGATCCACTCCACACCCCACTTGTCCGACTCTTCGGCAACGGCCTTGCGCTGCGCATCGAGCGGCGTTTTGCGGAAACGCGCATCGAAGTCATGCAGCGTATCGCCCAGCAGCATGATGATCTGGTGATCGGCATTGACGATGGCGCGACGCTCGACCTTGGGCGGCCCGAGCAGCAGCACGCTCTCTTCCGATACCTGCGGCAGGCCCAGTTTGCTCAGGGTGGCCAGGGTGTATTTCTTCTGCTCGTCGGCACGATCGGAGACGTAGCGGATGGTCACGCCGAGCTTGTCGGCATGCTCGAGAAACTTCTTCGCGCCAGGGATCAGCTCCGGCGTACCGTCACGTTCCCATGGCAGCCAGGTGTCCCAGGCATCGTACTGATGACAGTTGGCCAGATCGCGCGCCAGCAGCGCGCTGTTGTCGATCACGGTTTCGTCGAGGTCGGTGACGATGGCCAGCTTCGATGGATCGTTCGCCGCCGCCACAGCCTTGTCGAGCTTCTCTGTGGCGATGTTGTAGGCCTGCAGTTGCAGCGCCTGGACCTCTGCGGACTGCTGTTGAAAGCGCAAACCCATGGTGAATTCGGCGACGGAACAATCTTCTTTGCTGTCAGCAAATGCCAGCGGAGTGGCCAGCAGCGATACCGCAAGGCCCAGCCAGATGCGTTTCTCGGTCATTGAATGCCCTCTTCCTTATAGGTTATCGACACGCCCCGGCGCCGGCCGGAGGCTGCATCGTCGATATTAGTCGGCCCGCATTGCGCGGCCATGCTTGAGAGCGACCAGAACGTATCAGGTTCCATAAACGAGCAAGGCCCCTTTCGGGGCCTTGTTGCGATGACGCTGGGCGAGCTGGACTCAGCCCAGGGCCGCCAGGGTCTTCGCGGTGATTTCTTCGACGCTGCCGACACCCGGGATATGACTGTATTTCGGGGTACCGGATGCAGCGGAGAGCTTCTGATAGAAGTCCACCAGCGGCTTGGTCTGCGAATGATAGACGGACAGGCGATGACGCACGGTTTCTTCCTTGTCGTCTTCGCGCTGGACCAGCTCCTCACCACTGATGTCGTCCTTGCCGGCAACCTTCGGCGGGTTGTACTCGGTGTGGTAGACACGGCCGGAAGCCGGGTGAACGCGACGGCCAGACAGACGCTTGACGATCTCTTCGTCTTCAACGGCAATCTCGACCACATGGTCCAGGGCGACGCCAGCATCACGCAGCGCTTCGGCTTGCGGAATGGTGCGTGGGAAGCCATCGAACAGGAAGCCGTTGGCGCAATCGGCCTGAGCGATGCGCTCCTTGACCAGATTGATGATCAGGTCGTCGGAGACCAGACCACCGGCATCCATCACGCTCTTGGCCTTCAGGCCGAGCTCGGTGCCAGCCTTGACCGCAGCACGCAGCATGTCGCCAGTGGAGATTTGCGGAATGCCGAATTTCTCGGTGATGTAGCGAGCCTGGGTACCTTTGCCGGCACCGGGCGCCCCCAGCAGAATCACGCGCATCGATGTGCTCCTCAAGAGTTATGTAGTAATCGGTCGGACTCGCCTCGTGGGGCCAATCTCTTGAATGTAGTGCGGCTGCCGTAGCGGCCAAAAGGCTGCTCAAGATACACAGCGCACCCCAGGCGCACAAGCCGCCAAAAGTCGGATAAAACCCCTCCTCCTGACGGCCTGAATCCGGCATATGACGCTGGCCAGGCATATGCCGGCCAGCACCTGCCGCCCTTCAACCGGTGTTACGCAAACCTGCCGCGATACCTGCCACGCTGACCAGCAACGCCTGCTCCAGAGGGCTCTCCGGCGCCTGTTCACGTTGTCGGCAGCGCGCCAGCAGCTCGGCCTGCAGCAGGTGCAGTGGGTCGAGATAGGTGTTACGCACGCTGATCGATTCCAGGGTTTCCGGATTGTGCGCAAGCAGCCGAGACTGCCCGGTCAATTCCAGCACGGCGGCGCACGCCTGCGACAATAGGTCGCGTAACTGCGCCCCCAGCGGCTGCAGGGCCGGTTCGACCAGACGTTCGTCATACAGGGCGGCGATATTGGCATCCGCCTTGGTCAGGACCATTTCCAGCATGTCGATGCGGGTGCGGAAGAATGGCCATTGCTCGCGCATGCTTTTCAGCAGTTCAGCATCACCGCCTTGCAGCGCCTGCCCCAGCGCCTGCTCCCAGCCGAGCCAGGCTGGCAGCATCAGGCGTGTCTGCGTCCAGGCGAAGATCCACGGAATGGCCCGCAGGCTTTCCACGCCCCCTTCACGCCGCTTGGCCGGGCGACTGCCCAGCGGCAAGCGGCCGAGCTCCTGCTCCGGCGTGGCCTGGCGGAAATATTCGACGAATTGCGGATGCTCGCGTACCACGTCGCGATAAGCCTTCACGCCAGCATCGGCGAGGCGGTCCATCATCGCCCGCCAGCTCGGCTCCGGTGCTGGCGGTGGCAGTAGCGTGGCTTCCAGCACTGCAGCCAGATAGAGGTTGAGATTCTGCTCGGCGATATCCGGTAGGCCGAACTTGAAGCGGATCATTTCACCCTGCTCGGTGGTGCGGAACCGCCCCGCCACCGAGCCAGGGGGTTGCGACAGGATGGCCGCGTGAGCGGGGCCACCGCCACGGCCGACGGTGCCACCGCGACCGTGGAACAGCAGCAGTTCGACCTGATGCTCACGACACAGACGCACCAGCTCCTCCTGAGCGCGGTACTGCGCCCAGGCTGCGGCGGTTGTACCGGCGTCCTTGGCCGAATCGGAATAGCCAATCATCACTTCCTGCGGGCCATGCAGGCGCGCGCGATAGCCGGGCAACCCCAGCAGGCGATCGATCACTGGCCCGGCGTGGTCAAGATCGGCCAGGGTTTCAAAAAGTGGCACCACCCGCATCGGCCGGCGCAACCCGGCCTCTTTCAGCAGCAGTTGCACGGCCAGCACATCGGAGGCGGCACCCGCCATGGAGATCACGTAGGAGCCCAGCGATGCGGCAGGAGCAGCTGCCACCTCACGACAGGTAGCGAGCACTTCGGCGGTATCGGCCGAGGGTCGATAGTCGCTTGGCAACAGGGGGCGGCGATTTTCCAGCTCGCGCTGGAGGAAACTCAGACGCGTCTCCTCATCCCATTCGGCATAGCGACCGAGGCCAAGATAATCGGTGATTTCCGACATCGCGGCTGCGTGCCGGGAGGAATCCTGACGCACGTCGAGACGCACCAGGAACAGACCGAAGGTGGCTGCCCGGCGCAGGCAATCGAGCAACGGACCATCGGCGATCACGCCCATGCCGCAGGCATGCAGCGACTGGTAGCAGAGCTGCAGTGGCGCAAGCAGATCATGGTTGTCGCGCAGTACTGCAGCGCTGGGCGCCACATCGGCAGTGAGCGCCTGCTGCGCCCAGCTGCGCGTTTCGCGCAGGCGCTCGCGCAACTGCTTGAGCAGTGCACGGTACGGTTCGGCGCTGTCGCCTACCTGCGCGCGCAGTTCGTCACTGGCCTGCTGCATGGACAGCTCCGCGGCCAGGTTGTCTACGTCGCGCAGGTAAAGATCGGCGGCCATCCAGCGCGCCAGCAGCAACACCTCACGCGTCACACGCGCAGTGACATTGGGGTTGCCGTCACGGTCGCCGCCCATCCACGAGGCGAAGCGAATCGGCGCAGCCTCCAGCGGCAGACGCAGACCGGTAGCGGCCTGCAGGCTCTGATCGGCGCGCCGCAGGAACTGCGGCACGGCCTGCCACAGCGAATGCTCGATGACGGCAAAGCCCCACTTGGCCTCATCTACCGGGCTAGGCCGACTGCGGCGAATTTCCTCGGTGTGCCAGGCCTCGGCGATCAGCCGCTGCAGACGCTGAGCGATGCGTTCACGCTCTGTTGGCAATAGATCGCTGTGATCCAGTGCCGTCAGTTGCGCGGCGATGGCATCGTATTTCTGGATCAGGGTACGCCGCGCCACTTCGGTCGGGTGTGCGGTCAGCACCAGTTCGATGTCCAGGCGCCCCAACTGACGCGCCAGCTCATCACTGCCCTGCCCGGCGGCGAGCAGACGTTCAAGCAATTCGTCGAGCACACGCAACTCGAACGGCTCGGGCTCACCGGCACGGCGACGGCGCACACGATGCTGCTGCTCGGCGATATTGGCCAGATTGAGGAACTGATTGAAGGCCCGCGCCACCGGTAGCAGTTCGTCGTCACCCAGATCCCCCAAGGTGCTGGTCAGCTGCTCGGCACCCGCGGCAGAGCCACGACGACCGGCCTTGGCCGACTTGCGTATGCGTTCGATCTTGTCGAGAAACTCGTCGCCCAACTGGGTGCTGATGGTATGCCCGAGCAACTCGCCGAGCAGATGCACCTCTTCACGCAGGCGCGCATCGATTTCCGCCATGTCGCACTCCTTCTCCTATCCAGTGTCAACAGAGTGCCCAGCGCGCCAACTTCTTACAAGGGTGCGACGTGCACCAGGGCGAGCCTGCGTGCTGGGTCTAGGCTTGTCGAAGGGCGCTGCGGTTTCGCCAATGGGCACCGCCGGCGCCACCCGTGAGGAGCTACGACATGAGAATTCGCGAACTGGCAAAACACTGGGAACAAAATGCCAAGGGTCACCTGACCCCGACTCGTTATCACATCCACCTGGATATCGAGTCGGCCGCTCGCCTGGCGGCGCTCACCGAGATGTACCCCAAGCATCACAGCGAGGAACTGCTTGGAGAGCTGATCGGCGCGGCGCTCGAGGAACTCGAGGCCAGCCTGCCTTACGTGCGCGGCAACAAAGTGGTGGCGCTGGACGAGCAAGGCGACCCGTTGTACGAGGACGTCGGTCCGACTCCACGGTTCCTGGCGCTGTCGCGCAAATACCTGCGTGAACTGAGTGATACGAGCAAAGAGACGAGCCATTGACGCCCTGAACGGGCCGTCGTGTTCGACATATTGTTCAATTTCGGACGCTCAGGCTGATAACACGCCTGCCGAGCAGACATCTCTGCATCTATGCAGCACCTCCCTCCGCCTTCGCCGATGCGCAGGCGCGCCGGCCCTCCTTCACCCATAAAAACCCACGAAACCATCTAGATAGAAGGGTTTTAAGAGCGATCTAGATGCGCATAAAAAACCACGCCGAGGCCTTTCCATACGCAAATAGTTGACTAACCAGTCATCCAGAAAGCCATAAGCAGACTGTGTTTTTTTCTGAACTATTCGAAAAGCCTGCCGGTCCCACTTATAGGCCATCGTGACGAGCCGACATCACCAACACCTTTGGTAGACGGACGACACGAGAGGCCAATCGCTACGGATATCGTCGTTCATAGGAGTGTTTCAAATGGAGTTAGCCGCCATGAAGACCCATACCGAAAAAGCCCCGCGCAGCCGCCTGCACGGGATCAAACTGGCCGCCTTGGTGCTGGGTAGCAGCCTGGTGCTGGCTGGTTGCGCGGGTAACCCGCCCAGCGAGCAATATGCCGTGACGCAATCAGCCGTGAACTCGGCGATCAGCGCCGGTGGTACCGAGTTTGCTGCCGTAGAAATGAAGTCTGCGCAGGACAAGCTCAAAGAGGCCGAATTGGCCATGCATGAGAAAGAGTACGAGAAAGCCCGCCGCCTGGCCGAACAGGCTGAATGGGATGCTCGTCTCGCCGAGCGCAAGGCTCAGGCCGCCAAAGCCGAACAAGCATTGCAGGACGCCCGCCAGGGTGTTCAGGAACTGCGTGAGGAAGGCATGCGTAACGCTCAGTGAGCGCCATGCACCCCACCCATTCGCTGACAGATCAAAGGATGAACGCCATGCGTAAACACGTAATGATCCCCGCCCTTCTGGCCCTGAGCGTCGGCCTGGCCGCCTGCTCGCACCAGCCCAACGCCAACCTGGAGTCGGCGCGTAGCAACTTCTCCTCACTGCAGAGCGATCCGCAGGCGAGCAAGGTCGCGGCGCTGGAAACCAAGGAAGCCCAGGAATGGCTGAACAAGGCCGACAAGGCCTACATGGAAAAGGAAGATGAGAAGAAGGTCGACCAGCTGGCCTACCTGACCAACAAGCGCGTCGACGTGGCCAAGCAGACCATCGTCCTGCGTAATGCCGAAGCCGAGCTGAAAAATTCCTCGGCGCAGCGCGCCCAGGCTCTGCTCGATGCTCGCGACGCACAGATCCGCAAGCTGCAGGACAGCCTCAACGCCAAGCAGACCGAGCGCGGCACGTTGGTTACCTTCGGTGACGTTCTGTTCGACTTCAACAAGGCCGAACTGAAGAGCAGCGCGCTGCCCAACGTCACCCAACTGGCGCGTTTTCTCCAGGAAAACCCGGAGCGTCAGGTGATCGTCGAGGGTTACACCGACAGCGTCGGCTCGGCCAGCTACAACCAGGGTCTGTCCGAGCGTCGCGCCGAGTCCGTCCGTCGTGCACTGATTCGTGCCGGCGTCGAGCCGACGCGCATCGTAGCCCAGGGTTATGGCAAGGAGTATCCGGTTGCGGACAACTCCAGCGACTCCGGTCGTGCGCAGAACCGTCGCGTGGAGGTGACCATCTCCAACGATAACCAGCCGGTCGCTCCGCGCTCGTCTGCCGGCGCCTGATAGCACCGCTGTAATGAAGAAACCCGCCTGATGGCGGGTTTCTTTTTTGGCGCAATCGAGACTCGCGCCTACGTTTCGCTACGCACGGCATAGGCGGCCCCGCGACACCCTACGTAAACGTTTTGCCTTACTGCTCCAGCGCCGGAGTTTCCTGACCGATGCAACGCACGGCCTGCTTCTTGTTGTCCACCAGCACGCCAGTCAGCCCTTTCTGCTGCAGATCGAACAACACCAGCACGCCATCGATGCACTGCGCCACCTGATCGGCCGGTTTCAGCGAGACCTTGTAGTCCTCGCCAGGAATGGTCTTGAGCATGGTGAAGTCGGAGAGCAGCAACGCGTCTTCCGGCTTGGCGAAATGGACGTAACCGTAGTACCAAAGCACGCCGATGGTACCGACGATGCTGGCGACACCCGTGAGGATCAGAGGGATAGGATTGCGTTCGGTCATTGCGGACTCTCTGTTGCGGATTCGATGGTCGGCGCCTGGCGCTCGACAAAGGCCTGCGGCGCACTGAAGAACGCCAGCAGTGACTGGCGCCAGGCGGGCTCGGCAAAGGTTTGCACGTGCGGGCCACGGGTCGCCTGAAAGGCGCGTGGCGGGCGCGCAGCTTGATACAAACGCTGGCCATTGGAAAGCGGCACGATCGTATCGTCAATGCTGTGATAGATCAGCAAGGGCACACCTTCAAGTTGCTCGATGCTGTGAATCGCGCTGTCGCCGTCCGGCACCAGCCAGGACAGCGGCACCTGTAGCGGCCAGGTCAGCCAGGACGTGCTCAGCGCATGCTGGGCCACATCGCGATAACTGGCCGGCACACCATCGAGCGCCATGGCCTGCAAGGCCGATTGGCGCTCAGGATGCTGCGCCAGGTAATGCACGGCCAGGGCGCCGCCGAGGCTCTGCCCGAGCACGAAAAGCGGCGTGCCCTGCACTTGCGACGCCTGATCGAGCCAGACGAAAGCTGCATCGATATCTTGATAGACCTCCGGCAGTCGCGGCTTACCGGCGGACAGACCATATCCCCGGTAATCCAGCATCAGCACCTGATAGCCCTGCTCCGGCAGCCAGTGAACGCCGCCCAGGTGCCAGGCCAGGTTGCCGCCATTGCCATGCAGATGCAGTACCGTACCCTTGATCTTCACCCCGGGCTTGGCCGGCAGCCACCAGGCATGCAAACGCGTGCCATCGGTGGCGCGCAGCTCGATGTCGCGGTATTCCAAGCCGGCACGCTCCGGGGTAATCGGCAGCCCTGGCTCCGGGTAGAACAGCAGGCCGCTGCAACCACCCAGCCACAGGCTGGCCAGCAGCAACAACAGCGACCGCAGGCTACTTGCCACCGGCGCGCACCTCTTCGCGTGCTTGAACGGTCGCGGCATAGACACGCTCGGCCAGGCGCGAGAACGGCAGGCTCTGAATCCACACCGTGCCGGTGCCTTTGAGCGTGGTCAGCAAGATGCCTTCGCCACCGAAGAGCATGCTTTTCAGGCCGCCAGCCAGGGCGATGTCATAATCGATACCGCTGCTGAAGGCCACCAGGCAACCAGTGTCCAGGCGCAGGGTTTCGTTGTTCAGTTCCTTGCGGATCACGGTACCGCCAGCATGCACGAACGCCAGGCCGTCACCCTCGAGCTTCTGCAGGATGAAGCCCTCGCCACCGAAGAAGCCGGCGCCCAGGCGCTTGGCGAAGCTGATGCCGATGCTGGTGCCATGGGCGGCGCAGAGGAAAGCGTCTTTCTGGCAGATCAATCGACCACCGATCTTTGCCAGGTCGATGGGCACTACGGTGCCCGGATAAGGCGCGGCGAAGGCCACTCGTGCCTGACTTTTGCCGGCATTGCTGAAGTGAGTCATGAACAGTGACTCACCGGTGAGCATGCGCTTGCCGACGCTCCATAGCTTGCCCAGCAGGCCATTGGACGAGCCATCGCCCATGCGCGTCTCGAAGCGCACGCCGTCGGTCATGTAGTTCATCGCCCCGGCTTCGGCGATCACCGTCTCGCCGGGGTCGAGAATGATCTCCACCGATTGCGCCGAAGCGCCGAGGATTTCGTATTCGAGTTGATGGCTGGGCACGGGGCGGTCTCCAAGGCTTCCCGGATTTCATCCGGGCTACGGCAGCGGTGCGCGCGGCGCACCCTAGATGCAGGGTGATTCAGAGAATATTGGCGTAGTCCGCTTCGATGCGATCCAGGCTCAGGTGGTTGAGGAAGTTGGAGAAGCACATCCAGGCCGAAAGCGCGTTCATGTCCTGAAACTGCGGCGGCAGATACTTGGGTGGCTGCACCAGCCCTTCGTCCACCAGCTTGCGCAGCGTGCGCATGTCTTCCAGGGTGGTCTTGCCGCAGAACAGCAGCGGAATCTGCTCCAGCTTGCCTTTGCGCACCGCCAGCTGGATGTAGTTGTAGATGAGGATGAAACCCTTGAGATAGGAAAGATCCTTGGTGAACGGCAGGCCCGTCGGCAAGGACCCACGGAACACCCGGCTGGCGTTGCTGTAGCCGCCTTCGAGGCCATAGCCCTGCTCGCGGAAGAACTCGAATACCTCGAGAAAATCTGCGCCCTCTTCGGCCATGTGGATGGCGCGGGTGCGGTTGGTCAGCTTGCGCAGCCGCGTGGGGTAGGAGGCGAAGGCGATCACCTCCATGAGAATGGCCAAACCTTCCTGGGTCACCGTCGATGAGGGCGGGCCCTTGGCCAGGAACGTGCAGATCGGCTGGTTGAGCCCGTTGAGCGTGGTGCCGACATGCACCAGACCTTCGTGCACCTCCAGCGCCTTGACGTCGCGCTCGTTGAAACGCGCATCGCTGCGGATCTTGATGTAGTCGGCGCCAGCGGCGGCATCGGCGAGAATACCGTCGGACTCGAACACACGAATGGTTTCGTCGCCAAATACACCAGCCAGGCGCTGCTGCAGAATGTTCACCGCATCACTGGCACCGAGGGTCTTGGCCTCGTCTTCCAGGTCGCCACGCGCGGCGATGTTATTGAGGTAGTCCGAGAGCATCAGGCCGAGATCGGCCAAGGTCGGATCACCGGCGTGGAAGGCGTCGGAGGCAGCGCCATACAGCTCCTGGCTGATCAGGCCGAAGTCCTCGGTGCCACGCGCCTCGAGCATACGGATGACCATGCGGTATTCCTTGCACATACGCCGCATGATCTGCCCGACCGGATTGAACTGGCCGAGTTGACGGGTGATGTCACGCTCGATGTTCTGGAATTCCAACTTCTTCGCAGCGGCATCGAAAGCCAGCGGTCGACTCAGGTAGTAGTCGCGATCCACGGCCGGCGGCTGCTTGCCCTTGGCCTTGAGAAAGCCATCACGGATGCCATCGTCCCACTTCACCGCATCGAGTACGCGGATGGGCGTTTGCGCATCGACGATGCGGTCACTGAGGGCACGGATACAGAGCTGATAGTCGTCCAGTTTTTGCTGGCTATTCATTGCAGTTCCTACTCGGCGGCTCGCTGATAACGCGCCACCTCGACGAACAGGTCGGCGTTGGCCGGGTCGTCGAGGTAGGCGAACACCTTGTCCAGCGGGCTGGTGATCAATGCACCGTCAGCCTCGGGCATGGAGACGGTCTGCCCTTCCAGCAGGCCCTTTTCCATATCCTGGAGAATGCGGTCGGTGTCGAGGTTGTACAGCACCAGCTCGTTGTCCTTGGTCAATTCGAAGCCGGCGATGGCGAAGTTGGCGCCCAGGCTTTTCGGCAAGCCCGCGGAGAGGTACCAGCGGCGACCATGATGAGCGACGGTGAAACCGAACTCCTCAAGGCCGCCGGCGTTGTCCGGGCTGCCTTCGTAGATGCGCGCCTCGTAGAGGTTGGAGCCGGCACGGGTGATCTCCAGATAGAGTTGATCGCCCCACTCGTCCTGCCGGGTCCACTCACCCAGCAACGGGATGGGTGCCGCCTCGTTGGCCGGGATTGGATCCTTGAAGGTAACCAGGCAACCACTCAACAACAGGAAGGACAAGGCGACCAGTACGCGCCAGGTTTTCATTACGCTCTCCTTGTGAAAACCACCAGCCGGTTGGGCATCAAAGCCCCAGAACCAGATTCATGTAACGTTTAAGGATGGCCAGCATTCCCTGGCTGTCCAGATTCTCGACTCCGTCTAGCAGGCCCTGATACTCCATCCGCACGATGGCGGCCGTCAACAGCACGGCATCCTGTTCGGGCTGGCGCGAACCCAGCACTTCGAAGAAGTGGGTGACACCCTGCTGCAGGATCTGCCGGTGAGCTCGCACCAGCTCGCGCAGCCGTGGATTGAGCAGAGCTTCCTGCTGAAACGCCTGCTCGGCGATCAGGTGGTCACGACGCTCACACAACTGGCGCTGCACGTACTGCACCGCCAGCCCGGCGATCTCGTCGGCCAGTTGCCTGCGTGCCTGCTCGCTGCCATCCAGGCGCCCGACCATAGCCTCCAGCGCACCCTGAGTACCGCTCCAGAATGCCGCCATCTGCGCGGCGCTGCGCTCGACGAACTGGGCGAAGGTATCGGTGATCAGATCATCGATATCCTTGAAATAGTAGGTCGTGGCCGACAGCGGTACCTGCGCTTCGGCCGCCACCGCGCGGTGACGCACGGCGCGCACGCCATCGCGCACGATGATGCGCATGGCGGCATCGAGAATCGCCTGGCGGCGCTGCTCACTGCCCTGGCGACTGGCCTTGCGGCCCTGGTACTGGACACTTTCGGCGACAGCGTTGGCTGCCTGTGTGGCATTGGGGGGCGCAGACACGGAGCTCACGGTGGGTCGACCCTCTACGTTCTAGTTATGACAGGGAGAGTAATGGCTTGGACATGCAAGCAAAAGGCTCCGTTTCGCTTACTCACCAGGCGCCCAGCGAAATTGCCGCGAAATGTATAACGACAAGTAGCAAAAAGCCGCCCGAAGGCGGCTTTCTGTCTGGTATCAAGCCTGCGGGCGCATGTGCGGGAATAGGATGACGTCGCGGATCGACGGCGAGTTGGTCAGCAGCATCACCAGGCGGTCGATGCCGATGCCCTCACCGGCGGTGGGCGGCATGCCGTACTCCAGAGCGCGAACGAAGTCGGCGTCGAAGTGCATAGCTTCGTCGTCACCGGCGTCTTTCTCGGCCACCTGGGCGAGGAAGCGTTCGGCCTGGTCTTCGGCGTCATTGAGCTCGGAGTAGGCGTTGGCGATCTCGCGGCCGCCGATGAACAGCTCGAAGCGGTCGGTGACGTTGGGGTTCTGGTCGTTGCGGCGGGCCAGCGGCGATACCTCGAACGGATACTCGGTAATGAAGTGCGGCTGCTCCAGCTTGCTCTCGACCAGCTCTTCGAAAATCATCACCTGCAGCTTGCCCAGGCCTTCATGGCCGAGCACTTTGGCGCCGGCCTTCTTGGCGATGGCGCGGGCCTTGTCGACATCCTGCAGGTCGGCAGCGGTCAGTTCGGGGTTGTACTTGAGGATCGAATCGAACACCGACAGGCGCGCGAACGGCTCGCCGAAGTGGAACACCTTGTCGCCGTACGGCACGTCGGTGCTACCGAGAACAGCCTGAGCCAGCTCGCGAAACAGCTCCTCGGTCAGGTCCATGTTGTCTTCGTAGTCGGCGTAGGCCTGGTAGAACTCGAGCATGGTGAACTCGGGGTTGTGCCGGGTCGAGACGCCTTCGTTACGGAAGTTGCGGTTGATCTCGAAGACCTTTTCAAAACCACCGACCACCAGGCGCTTGAGGTACAGCTCCGGCGCGATGCGCAGGAACATGGCCATGTCCAACGCGTTGTGGTGGGTCTCGAACGGTTTGGCCGCGGCACCGCCAGGGATGGTCTGCAGCATCGGCGTTTCCACCTCGAGGAAGTCACGCTCGGCAAGGAACTTGCGGATATGAGCGATGACCTGCGAACGCACCCGGAAGGTGTCACGCACTTCTTCGTTGACGATCAGGTCGACGTACCGCTGGCGATAGCGCTGTTCGGTATCGGTCAGGCCATGGTGCTTGTCCGGCAGCGGACGCAGCGACTTGGTCAGCAAACGTACGCTGGTCATCTCGACGTACAGGTCGCCCTTGCCGGAACGGGCCAGGGTACCTTCGGCGGCGATGATGTCGCCCATGTCCCAGGTCTTGACCGCTGCCAGGGTTTCTTCCGGCAAGGTCTTGCGGTTGACGTAGACCTGGATGCGGCCAGTCATGTCCTGAATGACCATGAAAGCACCACGGTTGAGCATGATGCGCCCGGCAACCTTGACCGGAATGGCAGCGGCTTCCAGCTCTTCCTTGGTCTTGTCGACGTACTGTTTCTGCAGGTCGGCGCAGTAGTTGTCGCGGCGGAAGTCGTTGGGGAAGGCGTTGCCCTGCTCACGGATGGCAGCAAGCTTTTCCTTGCGCAGCGCAATCAGCTTGTTTTCTTCCTGCTGCAGTTCGTTCTGGTCGAGTTGTTGGTCGCTCATGGTCGTTTTATCTGCCTGGCGTGTATATGCAAATGGGGTTTGGCAGGAGCCAGCTGGTCGCGAAGAGCATCGCCAGCACGCTGACCCCTACAGGGTTGCGGTTAAAGGCCCTGCTTGAGGCTGGCCTCTAGGTACTGGTCGAGATCGCCATCCAGAACCTTCTGGCAGTCGCTACGCTCGATGCCGGTACGCAGATCCTTGATGCGCGAGTCATCGAGCACGTAGGAGCGGATCTGATGACCCCAACCGATATCGGACTTGCTGTCTTCCAGCGCCTGCGAGGCGGCGTTGCGCTTCTGCATCTCCAGCTCGTACAACTTGGCCCGCAGCATCTTCATGGCGGTGTCCTTGTTGGCGTGCTGGGAACGTTCGTTCTGGCAGGCCACCACGGTATTGGTCGGCACGTGGGTAATACGCACCGCCGAATCGGTGGTGTTGACGTGCTGACCACCGGCGCCGGAGGAGCGGTAGGTGTCGATACGCAGGTCGGACGGGTTGATATCGATCTCGACCTTGTCATCGATCTCAGGGGACACGAACACCGCCGAGAACGAGGTGTGACGACGGGCGCCGGAGTCGAACGGGCTCTTGCGTACCAGGCGGTGCACGCCGATCTCGGTGCGCAGCCAACCGAAGGCGTACTCGCCCTTGATGTGCACGGTGGCGCCCTTGATGCCGGCGACCTCGCCCTCGGACAGCTCGATGATGGTGGCGTCGAAGCCACGCTTGTCGGCCCAGCGCAGGTACATGCGCAGCAGGATGTTGGCCCAGTCCTGCGCCTCGGTGCCGCCGGAACCGGCCTGGATGTCCAGGTAGCAGTTGTTCGGGTCCATCTCGCCACTGAACATGCGGCGGAATTCCAGCTTCTCGAGGATTTCGCGCAGGCGGTCGACTTCGGCGACGATATCGCTCACCGCCGCTTCGTCGTTTTCTTCGGCGGCCATTTCCAGCAGGTCCTTGGAATCGACCAAGCTACCGGTGAGGTCGTCGATGGTTTCGACGATCTGCGCCAGCATGGCGCGCTCACGGCCCAGCGCTTGCGCGTACTCGGGCTTGTTCCAGACGCTGGCGTCTTCCAGTTCGCGGTTTACTTCGACCAGACGATCATGCTTGTGATCGTAGTCAAAGATACCCCCGAATTGACTGGGTTCGCTCGGACAGGTCCTTGATGGCGTTGAGGATCGGATTGATTTCCATGGTAGTCGGCGCTCGCGGCAAATCGGACGGAAAAGCCGGCGATTATACCCGAGCCAGCCCAGGCTGGCAGCCCACTATCGGCAGGTGATCACAGCTCAATGGATCAACGGCGCACTATACTGGTCACACAGCCGATTGCAGTGGCCTACCCGAGAATTAAAACATGCCCCCAGCGCAAAGCATGCGTAGCCATATCGCCCTCTTCGTTGCCCTTCTCGTCTGCGCCCTCAGCTGGCTTCTGGGCACACTGATCGGCCAATACACCAGCCAGCAGATTCGCGAGGACGTGGGCCGCAACATGGCCGAAGTGTCCTACGCAATGGTTGACCGCCTGGATCGCGACATGGCCTCGCGCGCCGCAGTGCTCAAGGTGCTCGGCAATCTGCAGGCGTTGCGTCAGCCCGATGACATCGCCGAGGTGCGGCGCCTGCTCGACAGCCTGCAGAAGGAAATCCCCAGCATCGCCTGGATCGGCTTCACCGACCCGCACGGCCTGGTGCTGGCCTCCAGCAACGGCATATTGGAGAGCGTCAGCATTGCGCAGAGGCCGGTCTATCTGGAGGGGCGCAACGGACTGTTCATCGGTGACGTGCATGAAGCGGTACTGCTGGCCAAGCTGCTGCCCAACCCAAGCGGCGAGGCGATGAAATTCGTCGACATCAGCCTGCCGATCTTCGCCAGCGACGGCAGCCTGGCCGGCGTTTTGGCCAGCCACCTGTCCTGGGCGTGGGCCGACGAGGTGCGCGAGTCGATTCTAGGCCCGAGCCAGGATCGGCATCTGGTCGAGTTCTTCGTCATTGGTCAGGATCGCGGCATCCTGCTTGGCCCAAAAGAAATGATCGGTCAGAAGCTGGAGCTGCCGGCATTGGAAGGGCTGAAACCTGGACAAAGTCGCTGGCAAGTGCAGCAGTGGCCGGAAGGTAACGACTACCTCACCGGTCTGACCCTGAGTCAGGGCTACAAAGATTACCCCGGCCTGGGTTGGACGGTTGTGGCACGGCAATCACTCGAGGTCGCCGATGCCCCAGCGCAGAACCTGCTGCAAAGCATCTTGCTTTGGGGCAGCGGCCTGGCACTGGTATTCGCGGTGATCGGCTGGCTGGTCAGCAGCTACTTCACCCGGCCACTGCGCGACATCGCTAACGCAGCAGACCGTCTCAGCGCGGGTGAAATCACCGAAATACCCGAGCTGCGTGGTAGCCGTGAAATTCATCAGTTGAGTCAGTCCATCCGTCATCTGGTGGAAAGCCTCACCCTGCAGCAGACCGCGCTGGGCATGATGGAAAGCCTCGCTTACCACGACGCGCTGACCGGCCTGCCCAACCGCATGGCGCTAGAGAAATTTCTGCCTCAGGCCCAACAACGCAGCCGCCTGCAGCATGGCTGCCTGGCCCTGCTCTACCTCGACCTCGATGGTTTCAAACCAGTCAATGACACCCATGGCCATACAGCAGGGGATCATCTGCTACGGGAGGTAGCCCAACGTCTGCGCGGCTGCCTGCGTGACGGCGACATGGTCTCGCGCCTGGGCGGCGACGAGTTTCTCATGGTGCTGCAAGTGCCGGGACAGGATGCACAGCATCACGCCCACCAGGTGGCCGAGCGCGTGATCACCGCACTCGGCCAGCCGGTACTGCTGGAAGTCGGCGAGGTGCGCATCGGCTGCAGCGTCGGCGGAGCACTCTGGCCTGAGGACCACATCGAGCTCAGCGTCGTCCTGCAACTGGCTGACGAGGCGCTGTACAAAGCCAAAAACGGTGGGCGTAATCGCGCGATATTCCACAGCAGCCAGGAAACCAGCCTCAGCTGAGCGCGGACTCGGTTACCCGGGTCGCCTGTCGTTGCGGCTGCGCGTCCTCGGTGATCATCTGCGCTGCCTTCTCGGCGATCATCAATACCGGCGAGCAGGTGTTGCCCGAGGTGATGCTCGGCATGATCGACGCATCGACCACACGCAAACCGGCGATGCCATGCACGCGCAAGCGGGCATCGACCACGGCCTCACGCCCCTGCCCCATCGCACAGGTACCCACCGGATGGAAGATGGTGGTGCCGATCTCGCCAGCCGCACGCTGCAGATCCTCCTCGCTGCGATAGTCCGGGCCGGGCTTGTACTCCTGCGGTCGATAACCGGCCAATGCCGGTGCAGCGACGATACGCCGGGTCAGGCGAATGGCGTCGGCGGCCACACGCAGATCATGCTCGTCACTGAGGTAGTTGGGGCGAATCAGCGGGGCGACGCTGGCATCGACCGAGGCGATTTCGACGCTACCACGGCTGTGCGGGCGCAGGTTGCACACCGAGGCGGTGAACGCCGGGAAGTCGTGCAAGGGCTCGCCAAAGCGCTCCAGTGACAAGGGTTGAATGTGATACTGCAGGTTGGCGCGCGCTTGCCCGGGGTCCGACTTGGCGAAGGCGCCAAGCTGGCTGGGCGCCATCGACAGCGGCCCGCTGCGCTTGAGCAGGTATTCCAGGCCCATGCCCAGCTTGCCCCAGGGCGTGGCCGCGATGCGATTGAGCGTCTTCACGCCCTCCACCCGATAGATCAAGCGCAACTGCAGGTGATCCTGCAGGTTGCTGCCAACACCTGGCAGCTCGTGCCTGACGCCGATGCCCAGCTTTTCCAGCAGCGGCCTTGGGCCGATGCCGGAGCGCTGCAGCAAGGCCGGCGAGCCGATGGCGCCGGCACACAGGATGATCTCGCGACGCGCCGCAACGCGCAGCGCGCGGCCCTGACAACGCAGGTGCAGCGCACTGGCGCGCCCGTCCTCCAGTTCCAGGCGCTCGGCCTCGGCGCCAGTCAGCACCTGCAGATTAGGGCGCTGGCGGATATCTCGCAGAAACGCCTTGGAGGCATTCCAGCGCACGCCACGTTTCTGGTTGACCTGAAAGTAGCTGCAGCCTTCGTTGTCCCCACCGTTGAAATCTTCGACGCTGGCAATGCCACTTTGCGCCGCGGCGCCACGGAAGGCTTCGAGAATTTCCCAAGACAGGCGCTGACGCTCGACCCGCCACTCGCCATCGCCACCGTGCAGTTCGCTGGTGCCGGAAAAATGATTCTCCGAGCGTTTGAACAACGGCAACACATCACGCCAGGCCCAACCGGGATTGCCCGCGGCGGCCCAGCCATCGTAGTCGGCAGCCTGGCCGCGCATGTAGATCATGCCGTTGATCGAGGAGCTGCCGCCGAGCACACGACCACGCGGGTATTTCAGCGAGCGGCCATGCAGGCCGGGATCGGCCTCGGTGCTGTAGCACCAGTCAGTGCGTGGATTGCCGATGCAGTAGAGGTAGCCGACCGGGATGTGAATCCAGGGATAGTTGTCGCGCCCACCTGCCTCGATCAGCAACACGCTGACGCCAGGGTCGGCGGAAAGGCGATTGGCCAGCAGGCAGCCGGCAGGGCCGGCGCCGACGATCAGATAGTCATAGGCATCCAGTGGCGCTTGCGACATAAGCATCCTCGCGTGTCGTTCTTGTCATTGGCCAACAGCCTAAAACAAGCCGGGTGCGAGGATGAATGATCTTTTGGTCTGAGGCGGCGCGTCAGACGCGCTGCGCCTCGATACGCACCTGAGCTTCCAGCTCGCTCTTCAGTGCAGGTGCCAGCTGTAGCTGACGCGCCAGCTCTTCGAGGTAAGCGCGCTCCATGAAGTGCTCTTCGTCGACCATCAGCACGCTGGCCAGGTACATTTCGGCGGCCATTTCCGGGGTCGCTGCGGCGCGCGCCACGTCGGCAGGGTCCAGCGGCTTGTTCAGTTCGGCGTGCAGCCAGGTCTGCAGTTCGCCGTCCTGCGCGAGCTTGCCCAACTCCTCTTCGATCAACTGACGCTCACGCTCATCGACATGACCATCAGCCTTGGCCGCCGCCACCAGCGCCTTGAGAATGGCGCGGCTGTGCTGCTCGACTTGCGGCGCCGGCAAACGATCCAGGGTTTGCGGCTCGACCGGCTGCGCACCACCCTGCTGAGCTTGCTGCGCCTGCCAGTTGCCATAGGCCTTGTACGCCATCACGCCGAGCGCAGCCAGGCCACCATAGACCGCCACCTTGCCGCCGACCTTGCGCACCCGCTTGTTGCCCAGCAGCATGGCCAGCGCTGCGCCACCGCCGGCGCCCTTGAGCATCGAGCCGAGATCGCTGCCACCGCTCTTGCCTGAACCGCCGCCGAGCAGGCCGCCTAGCGCGCCACCAAGCCCCGAAGAGGTGCCGCCACCCTTCTGCTGCAGCATTTCCTGTCCGGATTTAAGCAGTTGATCGAGCAAGCCACGGGTATTCATCGCGCATTCTCCTGAGGAAATCTCGCCGAGTGTAGGCCTCGGCCGCTGGCCCGGCAGCTAGCTGAATGCTTCCAGATATTACCGTCAGGGCCGCTTGACAGTCGCCTGCGTGGCCAAGCACCATCGGCCGACGATTCACGCAACGGGCTGTTCTTCATGTACGCCACCTTCGACCACCAAGCACTGCTCCCAGGCTTCACTGCCTGCCAGTGCGCGTGCGTCGTCGTTGCCAAGAAATCCAAGAAACAGTCGCTCATTTGACCGGGGCACTGTCCCGTCAGATGGGCTGACAGGACAAGCGCCAGGTTGTATCTCCCCTCCCGCTCGATTCTCGCACCCTCCCTGACGGCGACCAGACGGTCAGTCGCAAGGAGTTTTTTGCATGTCCAATTTTCAGGGTATCTGGGTGGCGCTGGTCACCCCACTGCGTAACGGTGAGATCGATTTCACCAGCCTCGACCGCCTGCTGGGGAAGCTGCTGGAAGATGGCGTCGCTGGCTTCGTGGTCTGTGGCACCACCGGCGAGGCCGCTGCGCTCGGTCAGAGCGAGCAGCTCGCCGTGCTGGATGCCGTGCTCCAGCGGGTACCCCCAGACCGGGTGATCATGGGCCTGGCTGGCAACCAGTTGAATGCCCTGCTCGACTTGCAACGGGAAATCCAGCGGCGCCCGCTGGCAGGCCTGCTGGTGCCGGCGCCTTACTACATCCGTCCGTCCCAGGCCGGGCTGGAGCACTTCTTCACCACGCTGGCAGATGCAGCCGAGGTGCCGCTGGTGCTCTACGACATTCCCTATCGAACCGGAATACGTATCGAGCGCGACACGCTGCGCCGCATCGTCAGCCATCCCAATATCCAGGCCATCAAGGACTGTGCGGGGGACGCCGAAACCACCATGGCGCTGATCGCCGAAGGCCAAGTGCAGGTGCTGGCCGGCGAGGACACGCAGATATTCAACACACTGTGCCTGGGTGGCGCTGGCGCCATATCAGCGTCGGCACATGTCCGCGCCGATCTGTACGTACGCATGCAACAGTGCGTAGCTACCGGTGATCTACAGGGCGCCCGTCAGTTGCACTATCAGTTGCTGCCCTGGATGCAAGCCGCCTTTGCCGAAGCCAACCCATCGGCGATCAAGGCGGCGCTGGCGCTTCAGGGCCTGATCGGCGAGGAACCGAGGGCACCGCTGCTGCCCTGCACGGCGGCAACACGCGAGCGACTGCGAGAGGTGCTGGCCGGCCTGGCGGATTAACGCGGGGCGATATGCGCCACCATCAGTTGCACGGTTTCATTGCCACGAAACTCGTTGAGGTCGAGTTTGTATGCCACTTCGGCCCAGCGCAGCGTCGGGTTGGGCCAGACCTCGCGATCGATGTTGAAGGCGATGCCGTCGAGCTGCACGCTGCCGCACTCGGTCTTGAGTACCAGCTTCAGGTGACGTTCACCGACGATGCGCTGATTGACGATCTGAAACACGCCATGGAACAGCGGCTCGGGAAAATGCTGCCCCCAGGGCCCGGCGTTGCGCAGAGCGCGGGCCAGTTCCAGGTGGAACTCAGTGGCATCGAGCTGGCCGTCGGAGAGCAGGCGGCCAGTCAGGTCATCCTCACACAACTGGCGGCGCACCTCGGCATCGAAGGCGACGGCGAACGCACCGAAATTCTCCTGCGGCAGCGACATCCCGGCAGCCATGGCATGCCCGCCGAACTTGCTGATCAGCCCCGGATGACGCGCCGCCACGGCGTCCAGCGCATCGCGGATATGCAGCCCCGGGACCGAACGCGCTGAGCCCTTGAGCATGCCCTCGCCAGCATCGGCGAAGGCGATGGCCGGACGGTGATAGCGCTCTTTCAGGCGCGAAGCGAGGATGCCAATCACGCCCTGGTGCCAGTCCGGCTCGAACAGGCACAAGCCGAATGGCATGTCGTCCAGCGACAGGTCCTTGAGCTGGGCCAGCGCCTCGCGCTGCATGCCCTGCTCGATGGCCTTGCGATCCTGGTTGAGCTGGTCGAGCTGCACCGCCATATCGCGGGCCAGGGCCTCGTCGTCGCAAAGCAGGCATTCGATGCCGAGGCTCATGTCATCCAGCCGCCCTGCCGCATTCAACCGTGGGCCGAGGATGAAACCGAGATCGGTGGAGGTGATACGTCGATGATCGCGCCCGGCGACTTCGAGAATCGCACGCAGGCCCGGCCTTGCCCGGCCGGCACGAATGCGCGCCAGCCCCTGGTGCACCAGGATGCGGTTGTTGGCATCCAGCGGTACCACGTCGGCGACGCTGCCCAGCGCCACTAAGTCGAGCAGCTCGCCTAGATTCGGCTCCTGCCGGCTGGCAAACCAGCCGGTTTCGCGCAGCCGCGCGCGCAGCGCCAACAGCACGTAGAACATCACCCCGACACCAGCCATGGCCTTGCTCGGAAACTCGCAGCCTGGCTGGTTGGGGTTGACGATGGCATCGGCCGCCGGCAATTCCAGCCCAGGCAGGTGGTGGTCGGTGACCAGCACCGTCAACCCGGCGGACTTGGCGGCCGCCACACCGTCGACGCTGGAGATGCCGTTGTCGACGGTGAGCAACAAGTCGGGCTGGCGCTCAAGCGCCACGGCGACGATCTCCGGGGTCAGGCCGTAGCCATACTCGAAACGATTCGGCACCAGGTAATCCACATGCGCCGCGCCGAGCAGGCGCAGGCCGAGTACACCGACCGAGCTGGCAGTGGCACCATCGGCATCGAAGTCGCCGACGATAAGGATGCGCTGACGCTGCTCAAGCGCCTGCACCAGCAGTTCGACCGCGGCGTCGATGCCCTTGAGCTGTTGGTACGGGATCAGCCGCGCCAGCCCCTTGTCCAGCTCTTCGGCAGACTGCACGCCACGGGCGGCGTAGAGACGGGTCAGCAAAGGCGGCAGATTGCCCAAGTCAGGCAGTTGAGCGGGTAAGGGACGGGCTTCGATACGCATTTTGAGTCTTTTCATGTAGGGCGGGTGCAACCCGCCACAGGTGATATGACGGGTTGTACCCGCCCTACAGCATCAGATTTCGTAGGATGGACGACGCTTCATCCGTCCACCTTACGCACTCGTTGTGGTGGACGAAAACAGCGTCGTCCACCCTACGCAGATCACAGATTCAACGCTCGCCGGCGAGCCATTCAATGGGAATCTCGTGCTGGCCACGCTCATCGGTGACGAACAACTCGCCATCGCTGATCATCACGCTCCAGTTCAGCGAACGCGGCATGTCCAGCGCCAGGTCGGCCAGCGCCTCCTGACCGAGAGCGACCACGTTGATGTTCTTCAGGCTGCGCACCGGGTCGAGGCATTTGCCCTGCCACACACGCAGGTTGCCGTAGGCCACCAGGCTGAATTTTTCGGTACGCCGCGAGCACCAGGTGATGCGCTCGCTGTCGGGCTGTCCGACTTCGATCCAGTGCAGCACGCGGTCGTCCAGGCTCTTCTCCCACAACGCCGGTTCGTCGACGTCTGACAGGCCGCGACCGAACGCCAGTTGCTCGTGGTAGAACAGCGCATAGGCGATCAGCCGCGCGGCCAGGCGCTCTTCGGTCTCGGACGGGTGGCGAGCGACGGTGAAACGCAGATTTTCATAAACGCTGCGATCCATGTCGGTGAGGTTCAGTTCGATCTTGTAGGTGGTCGATGGCAGGGCCATGGCGGGCTTCTTGGCTGGTCGAAAGAGCGCAAGTCTAACGCGAATGCATGGCCCACGCCGACCTTCAACAGGTCATACGGCAGATACCCTGCTGTGCGTCGGTGTATTCGATAGTCGCCTGCAGACTGCTGAGGTCGAGGTGCAAACGGCAGTAATGCTCGCCATGGCGCCAGGCCAGCAGCAGTTGGTCGTCAGTCGAATAGTTCTGCTCGAAACGCCCTTCGAAAGCCGGATGCTGACAACGAAAGCGCATCAGCGCCAGCAGACGCTGCACCAGAGGTTGCTGCAGGGCCTGCTCGGCCTCTTCGAGGCTGTAGTAGTGACGATTGACGTCGCGCGCCTCGCCGGTCTGTTCGAGCAGGTCGAAGTCGTTGCAGCCTGCCAACAGGCCAACGTAGTAAACCTGCGGGATACCAGGCACGAAGAACTGGATGGCACGCGCGGCGATATAGGCCTCGTCGTTACGCATCAATGCTTCGTAGAAGGTGCAGGTCAGTTGGTAGATGGCCCCGACGCTGTGCACGTTGACTGCCGAGCGACGCATGATCGGGTCGGCACTGCGCGTCGAAACCTCATCGATCAGGTACTGGATCTGCGCCTCGGGCAGCATGCCTTCGACATCCGGGATGCAGATGCCGTCGTGGGTATCGAGCACGGTGATCTGGTTACGCGGGCACATGCGCAACCAGTTTTTCAGATAGCGGCTGCTGCCACTGAGCAACGCGTGCAAGACCAACGGTGGCAGAGCGAAGCCGTAGGGGCGCATCTGCCGCCGGGAGATGGCGTACTGGTAGCTGATGTGGTCATGCACCTCCGGCAGCATCTCGGCCTCGTACTTGGCCCCAGTTTCGCGGAACCACTCGAGGATGCGGTACACGTTCGGCTCCACCAGAAAGCAGCTGGTGCCGATACGCTTGGTGGTGTAGCCGAAGGCATCCAGGCGAAACAGCTTGACCCCGCGCGCAGCGAGGAAGGCCATGTACTGCTCCATCAACTGGTAGGTTTTCGGCGAGTCGTAATTGAGGTCGATCTGCCGTTCGGTGAAGGTGCACCAGACCCGACAGGTCTCGCCGTTGGCCAGCCGCACCTCGCGGAACGGCTCCTTCTCCCGACGAATATGGATCTTGGCCAGGTCGTCATGGGTGATTTCGCCGAACTGATCGACTTGAACGAAGAGATCCGCGTAGGGCGAGTCCTGGCCGTGTGCAACGAAATCGAGAAACTCCGGCGACTCGTCGGCGATATGACTGATCACCAGGTCGACGCACAGGTCGAAGCGCGCGGAGATGCGCTCGACATCCGCCCAGTCGCCATAGCGCGGGTCCACCTCCATGTGCGTGAGCGGCGAGAATCCACCATCGGCATTGGACGGATACAGCGGCAGGATATGCACACCGCCCAGCGCATCGCCCAGATGCCGATCCAGAAATTGGTAGAGTTCCCCCAGGTTTCGCCCCAGGCGGTCGGGATAGGTGATCAGTTGAATAGCGTTGCGCAGCGCCATGAGCCCCCCGGTACATTTGATGGTCTGCCTAAGGCCTAGGCCACGATCGCCGCGCGCGTCAAGAAAGCCCGCGAATGAAGCGTCAAAGCCGTGCCAGTACCGCCTGCACTGCCTGCTCCGGCGCCTCGTGCCATAAACCATAGCTCAGTGGCAAGGTCTCCAGACCAGCGCGCGCCAGCACCAGGTAGCGCTCCAGTTCGAGAAAGCCTTCGCCCTCCCCCGGAAAGCCGATCAGGTCAATGGCCAGGCACTTGTCGCCGCGTCGACAGAACAGGTCCAGCACCTGTCCCGCCAGTGGGTAGTGGCTCCACACGCTGACGCCCTGCCCTTCGAGCGCCTGACACAAGTTCTGGCGGGTGTCCTCCACGGCTCCCGCCTGCCAACTGACACCTGGTTTCTGCAGGAATTCCAGGTAGCGGCGCAGCAGATGCGTGGAGGACAGCTGTCGCTCGTCACCACTGAACAGCAGCACCTGGCGTTCACGGGCACGGGTGATGGCGACGTTGAACAGGTCGGCACGGTTCAGGTAGTTGGCCGCCTGGCTCGATTCGCGATCAATGGCGAAGCTGAGGATCATCAGATCGCGCTCCTCGCCCTGGAAGCCGTAAGGCGTATCCACCAGCAGACGAAACTCACGTAGTTGTTCCAGCGGCAGCGTTTCACCGATGCGCAAACGGATTCGCTCGACCTGATCGCGAAACGGCGACAGCACACCGATGCTGGGTTTGAGCGGGCTACCCTGATACTCGGCCAGGTGCGCAGTGATCAGCTCCAGCACCCGCTCGACCTCGACCTCATTGGCACCGTTGCGCCCACGCTGGCCGTCGATACGCAGCAGCTGCAGGCTGTCGCAGGCATCAAGGCCAGGCCGCTCCTTCATCACACGCAAACGCTGGTCGTAGAAAAGCTCGTTGCTGAAGCGGATCAGCGCCGGACGGCTACGAAAGTGTTCGTCGAGAAACACCACCGCCTCCTGGCTGCCCAGTTGCAAGCCGACCAGATCCAGCACGCTGTTGTCGCGGTAGCTCCAGGCCTCGCGCTCTTCGGCTTGCAGGCCAGCACGTTGCAACAGCTGCGTTTCGCGTACGCGGGAGAGAAAGGAGATGTGCCGTAACTGACGTGCATCGCCGGTCACCACGGCGCGCTTGCAACGCTGGAAAGCCGGTAGCGCCGAAGCGATGTCGCATTGGGTCGCCTCGTCCATCACCATCACGTCGAACAGTTCCGGACGCAGTGGCAACAGGCGGTGCAGCTCGTCCAGGGTCACCACCCAGATCGGAACAGCGGCCAGTAGACGCTCCGGATCGATACCTTCGAACAGCGCCAGCTGGCGTTGCGAATTGCGCGCACGGATGGCCTGGTTGTAGCGCACGAACAGCGCGCGGTCGCTGACCAGCAGGCGCTTGAGATTCAGGGCGCGATGGCTATTGAGGTGCTCACGACTGAGAAGCTGGCGGCGCTGCTGGCAATCACGCAACTCATCCAGCAATGCCCAGGGGCGCACGCTGTTGCCGATACGTTTGCGCACCCAGGGCACCTGCAACCAGCGCTGCCAGAAAGCCAGGCTGCCACGTTCGGCACGCAGCAACAGGCGGCTCCAGCGCACGGCCTGCTCGCAGCGCTTACGAAAATCTGCCGACAGGCGCCGCTCGGCCTCGGTCAGCACTTCCAGCTCGCTGCGCTGACGCTCTTCGACCTGCTCCGACACCCACTCGAACTCACCCTGCAGTAGCCGTTCCAGGCGCTCGCGCAAGGCCTGGCGCAGGCTCTGCCCATCACCTTCGAGCACGCCGTCGCGCAGGCCGAAATCCTCCCGCAACTTGTGCGCGATCACGCGCACAGCCTGAGCGCTGCGGCTGACCAGCAACACGCTCTCACCCTGCAGGTAACGATCCAGCGCCAGCGCCGCCAGGCTGTAGCTCTTGCCGGTGCCGGGCGGGCCGGAAATCTGGCTCAGCGGATGGTGTGCGGCATTGGCCAGCGCCTGGCACTGGGCAGCGCTGAGCTGCGCCGGCAGGCGCTGCGGCCTGCTGGTCGAGCCTGCCGTCTGCACAGGAGGTGTTTCGCCGAGCAGCTGCAACAAGGCCGGCGACAGTCGCTCGGCGTCCTGCAGTTGTTGCAACTCATGGGCGATGCCACGGCTACCGCTGCCGCGCGGCACCAGCGCGACGAAGGCACCGGCCTGCAGCGACAAACTGCGACGCCGCAGGGCCTTGGCCAACACCTCATCTCTTACCAACTGCGGGAAACCAGCGGCCTCGCTGACCTCGCGAACCTGTGTATTGTGCGCCACCCAGGCGAGCAACTGGCCCAGCGAGGCCGCACCCAGTGCGCCTGTCGGCAGTGGCAGTCCATCGAGGCTAGCGTTGCCGCTTTCATCGAACAGACGGCGCAGCAGACGCCAGTTTCCATGCACCTGCTGTGGGTCGATAGCGAGCAAGTGGCTCTGCCCATCCGTCGTCGGCTGCAGGCTCGCCTCGTAATAGAACAGCGGACCGCAGATCACCTGTGAACCACCGCTATCCAGTTGCAGGCGGCCGCAGATCGGCAACACACCATAGACCAACTGTAATTCACGTTGATACAGCGCCTGCGCTTCGGCCAGGCCATGACCCAGCTCGGCCGACAACGGCAACAGCGGCACACCGCCGCTGGCCAGTTCCTCGCGCCCCTCGAGCCAGGCCCAGCGGTTGGCAGGCAACTTGCCGAGGTTGTCCAGGTCCAGGTCGCGACTGTCGGCCAGGTAGCAGCTGCGATAGAAACCCAGCAGCTGGTGAGCGTGAGGATGGTTCATCAGTTTCCTGCGTAACGTGCCCAGAGCGCTTCGAATTCACGACTGTAGGCCGCCACCAGTTGCGGGTGATCGATCACCAGCAGGTTTTCCTCGTTGCTGGTGGTGGCGCTGCGCGTCCAGTTGAAGCTGCCGTTGAGCAGCAGGCGACCGTCGAACAGGGCGAACTTGTGGTGCATGTGGAAGGGCCCGGCGTCGATGCGCAGGGGCACACCCTTGTCACGCAGCCACTGGATGTCGCTGCCGACATCGAACTGCTTTTCGTTGTCGCTGATCACTCGCACGGCGATACCGCGCTCATGACAGGCGAGCACCTCTTCGCTGAGCTGATCGTCGGAGATGGTGTAGACGCAGATATCCACGCTCTTGCGCGCCTGCCGGCACAGCTCGCGGATCTTGCGCCGGCAGCTCTCGCCCGGACTGAAGTGAGCGCTGGCATGTTCCACGCGCGGCGCGCTGCTGACACTGTCGAGGGTCTTGATCACCTGCTCCAGCCATTTCAGCGCCGGCTCGACGTTCTCCGGTGCACGCATCAGTTCACGAGCGAGCGCAAAAGCGCGGTTGCGCATGAAACGCACCTGATCGGCGCTCAGTTCACTGCCCAGTTGACGCAGCTCGTCGCGCTCCTCATTGCTCAGGCGCAGGTCGGCCAGGCTGTCGCGCAGTTGCTGGTCGAGGCGATTGAAGTCCATGCAAAATCCCTTTTATCGATGATTACGACGGCTTAATGCAGCGTAGAGAACGCCGCAAAAAGCCCCCGCCAGGTGGTATTCGAAGGAAACGCCAGCACGTGGCAGCAGGCCAAAGAACCAGCCGCCGTAAAGGAAGAACACCAGCACGGCCAACAGCAGATCGAGCAAGCTGCGCTCGAACCAGGCGCGTGCCAGGAGCAGCCCCCAAAAGCCGAACAGCCAGCCACTGGCCCCGACATGCAGGCCGGTACGACCGAACAGCCAGACCAGCACGCCACTGCCTATGATGATAAAGGCGCTGGCGAAGAAGAAATCGCGGCGCGAGCGCAGCAGCACCAGGCTGCCGAGCACCAGCAGACCGCTGAGGTTGCTCAGTAGATGCGCCCAGCTGCCATGCAACCAGGGCGCGAGGAGAATGCCGGGCAGCGCCTCGATATGACGAGGCAACAGTCCCCAGACATTCAGGGCGCCCCCGAGGGCGCCATTGACCAATTGCACCAGCAGCATCGCGCCGCTGATCAACAACAGCGGACGCAGCTCGATCAGCCAGCCTCGCCTCACGGCGCCTCGTTATCCGAGGCGTCGCTGCGCTGCTCCTGGCCCAGCAGCGTGCCAAGGTCACGCAGTTGGGTGGAGATTTCCAGCATGCGGTTGTGGGTGCGCAAATCGATGTCGATCTTCTTGTCCATCGCCTTGATCAGCGGTAGAAAGCTGTTTTCCAGGCTGTCAGCCAGGTTCTCGAGCAATTTTTGCGTGCCCGGTTGCGGCGGCGCGATCACCTCCACCTGCGGGCGCAGTTTGCCGAGGCTATCCAGCCCGGCCAGCAATTGCTCCCAGGGGATAACCGGCGCTTCGCTGGCCGGCGTCTTGCCGGCCCCCAGACCGCGCACGCTTTCGACCAGGTCGTTGAGCTGCGCCACCACGCGTCCTCCAACGTCCGTATCACTGCCGCCCATGGCCTTGTTGCGCAGGAAGTCGCGCTTGATCTGCGTCCAGCGCTCAGTCTGCTCCGGCGTCATGTTGCCACGCAGCTCGGCGAGCTTGAGCAGGTTCTCTTCGGCACCGGTGGTGAGCAATTGCGACTCGCCCTGGTAGTGGTCGGCGATCAGTTGCAGCAACTCGGTATCGTTCATCACCGGGCTGATCTTCTCGGCCATCTTGTTCATGTTGCGGTAGCTGCCCTGCAACTTGAACGGTGGCTCGGTGCGGTAACTGTCGGCCTGCGCGGCGCTGACGATGTACTGCTGGTTGACCCGGCCGACCACGTCGCGCACCTGCATCAGACGCTGCAGGGTCGAGGTGATCTCGTTGATCTCGGCGGCGCTGTAGGTATGGCTCAGCTCGTTGGCGGAGAACGGCTTGCCCTCGGCCTTGGCGACGAAGCGATAGACATCGGCCATGTCGCGGGTAGCCAGCGGCGCCAGCACCGGGTTGGAGGTCAGACCGTTCTCGATGTAGGACAGCGCAAAGGCTTCCTGCATACCGCCCAGGGTGTCGCCGAGGTTGTAGATGTCGGCGCGGTTGGCAAGCATGTCGGGGATCTTGAACACGTCGCCGGACTCGGTATAGGGGTTGCCGCTCATCACCACGCAGAACTTCTTGCCGCGCATGTCGTAGGTTTTGGTCTTGCCCTTCCACACGCCTTCGATGCGCCGCGTGCCGTCGCACAGCGAGATGAATTTCTGCAGGAATTCCGGGTGGGTGTGCTGGATGTCATCGACATAGAGCATCACGTTGTTGCCCATTTCCAGCGCCAGGTTGAGCTTTTCCAGCTCCTGGCGCGAGGTAGCGTCCGGCGCCTGCGCCGGATCGATGGAGCGCACCTCGTGGCCCAGCGCCGGGCCGTTGACCTTCATGAAGATCAGGCCGAGGCGGTGCGCCACGTATTCCATCAGCGTGGTCTTGCCGTAGCCAGGCGGCGAAATCAGCATCAGCAGGCCCATCAGGTCGGTGCGCTTGTTCTCCCCGGCGGTGCCCATCTGCTTGGCCAGGTTGTCGCCGATGAAGCCCAGGTACACGTCGTTGATCAGCTTGTTACGCACGAACGACGACAGCGGCCTTGGCTTGAATTCGCTCAGGCGCAGCGCCTCGCGCTCGCGGTTGATGACTTCCTGGCGCAGCGCCTGGTAGCGCTGCAACTGCGGCACGAAGTGATCCAGGTGCTGCCGCAGGCGGGCGAAGTAATCGTCGATGGCCAGCAGCAGGCTGCCATTCTGCAGTCGCGGATGATCGCCGAGCAGGCCGCTGACGCTGAAACGCAGGTCAACCTCGGTGAAACGCCGGGGGAAGTCGTCATCCAGCAGGCTGACGGCGATCGCCTCGGGCACGTAGTCGGCCAGCTCGGCCATGGCGGCGTCCTGCGCGCACAGGCCGTCGAACCAGGTCTGCGCCAGCGACCAGCGCTGCACCGGGCGGCCACGCAGGTTGTCCAGCGCGGCGCGGTAGTCGTCCCAGACATGGCTGGCCTGCATGCGCTGCTGCAGGGTGTCGAGCAGTTGCCGGGCGTACTTGCTGAAGCTGAACTCGATCGGCTTGGCCGCCAGTTCCTCGACCAGATAGGCCGCAGCCGCCTGGCGCTGTGCAGCCTCCACCGGCAGCGGGTGCTGGGCGAGGAAGCGCTGCATGGCCGCGTCGATCTCTTCGCGCAGGCGCTGCACGCCATCCTCGCTGCCGAACAACTGGCGCAGGTGCAGGCTGCTGCGCGCCCGCTCCGGCCACAGCTCGGCCTCGATGTCCTGGCCCCAGCGGTTCCAGAACAGCGCGGCGAAGCCCCGCGCGGCCGGCGCGTAACGCAGCAGCCCGGCGCTCTCGCGCAGCGGCAGCAACTGGCTGAGGATCAGCGCCGCGTCGTGGTCGTGAATGCCCTTTTCAAAGCAATCCTTGTAACGCGGTGCAGCGAAATCGCGGATCACGCGGGTCAGGGTTTCCGGCTGCGCCAGGTGGGTCTTGAGCAGATCCAGGCTCAGGCCTTCACGGCCCGCCACGGCAGCGTCGAGCACCAGGCCGGCGAGGTATTCGGCGCGGTACAGCGCAGGCGACTCGGACTCCAGCGATACCTGCCAGTAGTCGCGCAGACCATCCAGCGTCTCATCGCGCAGCGGTTCGAGGAAATCGGTACCGGTCAGGTGCAGATAGAGCTGATCACCGCGCGGCATCAGGGTCAGGTCGAGTTCCTGGGTGTTGACACTGAAGCGGTGACGCGGGCCGAGCTTGATGACGTTGCCGCCCTCCTCGAACAGCTCGCTCTTGTCGCGTAGGGCGCGCACAGCCTGATCGCGGGCAGCCTTCAGACGCGCCTCGACGTCATCAGCCTTGACGCTGTCCTTGAGTTCGCGCAGGCGCTCGGCCATCTCGCGCAGCTTGAGTATCAGCGGGTCGGCGGCGAAGAACGCGTTGAGCTCCTCCATCTGGGTCAGGCGCGCGGTGCGCCGCCCCAGGCTGTCGAGGATGCGCCGGGCGGCGTCGAGCACGCCCTGGGCGCGGCGCTGGCGGTCGTCGAGCAGGCTCTGCTTGTGCGCCTCGAAGGTTTCCAGCAGCTCTTCGCGCTTGCCGAGGATATCGCTGAGGAACTGCTCCTGATCACCGAACTGGCTTTCCAGTTCTTCCAGTTGCACCAGCAGACGCGACAGCTGTTCGTCGCACTTCTCCGGGTCCTGGGCCAGCGCCAAGGCGTTGGTGATGCCCTGGCCGAACAGTTTGAACTGGGCGCCGAACTGCGCCACCGTCTCGGCCGAGCCCAGGCCTTTGCGCCGTTGCTCGGCACGCGCCTTGGCCTGGTTGAGCCGGGCGTATACCTCGGAAATCGATTCGACGATGGCGGTACGCTGGGTGGCGTCATCGATCTTCAGCGACGCCATCAGGCTCGACAGCATGTCGAGGTTGCCGGCCATCTCCTGCATCTCGACCAGCGGTTCATTGAGCTGGGTGACGGTATCGGCCTTCTGCGCCAGGCCGTCCAGCTCGCCGAGGCGCTGCACATAGGGTTGCAGCGCCGCATCACTGGCGAGGAAGGTCGAGGTAGCCCCGGCCACGCGCTCCTGTGCTTCGAGCAGTTCGGTTTCCATGGCGTCGATACGCGCCACGTCGATATAGCGGTAGTCGCGGATGGTCAGCAACTGACCACGCTGCGCGGTGATGGTATTGAGCGCCTCGACGAAATGCTGCACCTCGTCCCAGCTGTCGACCAGCAAGCCCGACAGTAGCGCCTTCTGCCGCGACTCGGCCTCGGCCATGGCCCGGCTGGACTGCTGGCGAATGCTCTCGACCTTCTCGAACTCATCCAATACCAGCTCGGAAGTAGAAGCCACTTCGCGCAGCAGCGGCGCCAGCTCGGCGCACTGGGCGTCGCCCAGCCAATGGTAGATGTCGAACAGCCGGCGAGTGTTCTGGCATAGCTGGGTGTAACGCGCCACCGACACTTCGCGGCTGTCGATCTCGCGACTGAGGTTGAGCAGATCGGACACACCACGCACCAGTTCAGCATTGCCGATGCGCCCGAAGAAACCGCTGCGCGCCGGCTGGCGAGCGGCGTAGTCCTCGCTCTCGAACGGCGTCTGCCAGATCTGCATCGGATGGATGCGGGTCGGCTCGCTGCCCTCGGCGGAGAAGATCACCATGCGCCCGTCTTCCAGGCGTGCGTAGCCGTGGCCGAAGATCGGGTTGTGCAGCTGGCGATTGATCATGTTGTAGGTGAACAGCGCCGCGCGACCTTCTTCCGGGTGATAGAAGATGTACTGCACGTCTTCGCCGTTGGGCGAGCGCACCGAGCGCTTGAAGCGCATGCCGACCATCGACTGCTCGAAGGTCTTGTGCTCGCCGTTCTGCAGGTAATAGCCACCGGGGAAGATGATGCCGTGGTCTTCCGGCAACTGCACGCAGGCCAGGCCGATGGCGTCGATGCGCTCGACCTGATTGGTCAGGCTGTTGAATACCAGGTAGCGCCACTGCTCCTCGCGGTACGGCAGAATCTTCAGCAGGATCAGGCTGCCCAGGCGCACGTATTCGATCTGCGCGTCATCCAGCGACTGGGTCTTGTCGACCACGGCTTCGCGGTAGATACCCTGGCCATCCTGGGTATTGTTCTCGACCTTGATGGTCAGATCACCGCCGACAGTCTCGACGAATACGCTGTCGAGGATGTTCACGTGCGGATGGCGGCCCATGACCACCATCTCGCGGGTGGTCTTCTGCCACTCGAAGTCGAAAGGCGCCGGCAACGCGATATCGCGCTCACCGCGATTGTCGATGTAGCGGACGTCCTTGCCGTCGGTGGAGATCGACCAGCGGAATACGCGGATGTCGGTAATGCGCTCACCGATCTGGAAACTCGCCAGCAGCTTGCCTTCACGGATGGCCAGCTGCAGCAGACGGGTGTTCTTGTAGTAGGTGTACAGCTCGTTGAAGTCGGCGACGAAGCTGGCTTGGGCCAGGAAGCTACCGTCCAGCGGCACCGACTCGGCATCGAAGCCGTCAGGGGTTTCCACCAGGCGGTAGAGGGAGAATACGTCGGCGACGCTGGTTTCTTTCTTCAGCCCCAGGAACACGTTGTAGCCGAACAGCAGGCATTCACCGACCTGGACGATATCGCGGGCGATGCAGTTGTTCTCGGTGCGGATACGCACCCGACCGATAGCCTCCATGGCGCTGCTGCCGAACTCGGCCAGACGCTGACCATTGAGCGTCTCGGTCAAACTGCGCAGGCGCTGACCCTGCTCCTGCAGGCGCCGCTGCAGCACCTCGTAGGCACCGCCTTCGGCGACAGCCTTGTCCAATACGTCCTGTGTTTGTGCGTCCGACATCGTGTTCTTCCTGGATATTCGGCATCGAGCACCCTCGCCCGATCAGCAGGGCAAAGGGTCTGAAAAATGCGTGGGAGGTTCGCGGCTAAAGCCCCTCCCACAAGGCTCGGCATGCTGTGGCCGGTAGGGTGGACAATGCCACCGTTCGTGTCGCCAGTGATGGGCAAAAAGTGCGTTGTCCACTTGATGGGCTGAAGCCCACCCTACAGACAACGCACTCAGGCCTGATCAGTCCCTGCGCTTGGCGCGGCCACCGGCGCTGCGGCCGCCTTGCCGGCCAGCAAGCGCGACAGCACGTCCTGCACCACCGGGCTCTTGCCCACCACACCTTCGATGGCCTTGCCCACCGACAACGACTTGGCGAACGAGTTGAAGAAGTCGCCTTCGCCGCCGACGATCTCGATCTTCGCCTTGGCCAGCGCGGTAGCCAGCACCTCGGCCTGATCCTTGGCGATGTCCTTGTTCGCAGCGATGGCGGCCATGGCCTCCTCGAAGCTCTTCTCCAGCTGCATGCGGAACTCTTCGTGCTGGCGGGCGTTGTCGCTGAGCGAATCCAGCGCGCCGAACTTCTTGCCCAGACCTTCTGCTTCGGCGTTCAGACGCTCCAACAGTACCTGCGCTTCGGCCATACCCAGATCCTGAGTGGCCTTGGCCTTGGCGGTGCCAAGTTGCTCTTCGCCACGCGCCTGGGCGCCGAGTTTCTCTTCCAGCACCTTGGCGTCGGCCAGGCCGTCTTTTTCCTTGGCAGCTGCTTGCGCTTCGGTGACACGCGCCTGCGCCAGCCCCTTCTCCTGCTCGCCCTTGGCTTCAGCGATCAGGCGCTCGGCCTGCACGCGTGCCTCGGCCAGACCTTCCTTCTCCTTGGCTGCGGCAGTGACTTCACGCACTCGCGCATCGGCCAGGCCAGGTGCGGCGCGCTCGGCTTCGATACCTTCGGCCAGTTTCTTCTTGGCTTCGGCGCTCTTGGCGGCTGCTTCCAGTTCGGCCTGGGCCAGGTTGTT
This sequence comes from Pseudomonas sp. zfem001, assembly GCF_032621725.1. Classification (NCBI taxonomy): domain Bacteria; kingdom Pseudomonadati; phylum Pseudomonadota; class Gammaproteobacteria; order Pseudomonadales; family Pseudomonadaceae; genus Pseudomonas; species Pseudomonas sp. zfem001. The sequence goes on from NZ_JAVYJI010000005.1 coordinate 289,653, forward strand.
GATTTCCACTGCCTTGTGCTTGGAACGGGTTTCGTCGGCTTCGGCCTGCTTGACCTGGCGCACCAGCTCCTGCTCGGCTTCGGCCTGGGCGTTGAGTACAGTGACCTGCTTCAGGCGCTCGGCCTCGGACACTTCACGCACTTCCTTGATGCGCTCTTCTTCCTGAGCCACGGTCTTCTCGACCGCGACACGCTCGCGCACCACGGCGGCGATGTTCTTGCGCTCTTCTTCCAGCGCCTTTTCCTTCTCGATGCGCTGCAACTCGACCTCGCGCTCGCGGGAGACCACTTCCAGGTCCTTGGCGCGGGTAACCTTTTCCACCTCGATGACCACGGCACGCTGGCGGTTCTGCTGCGCCACTTCCACTTCGCGCTGGTGGTTCTCGGCGCGAATGTCCAGCTCCTGCTGGGTCTGGATGCGGGCCTGCTCGGCCTTCAGGCGCTCTTCTTCACGCACCTTGAGGGTTTCTGCTTCCTCACGGGCACGGATGGTCTCGATCTCGCGCTTCTGCCGCGCTTCGGCATCGGCCTGCTGACGCTCCAGCGACAGGGTCGCTTCGCGGGTTTCGACGTTCTTCTTCTTGATCGCCAGCTCTTCGTTGCGCTCCAGTTCGTTGGTGATGACGTTCTGCGCAGCGGTCAGCTCGGTGATCTTGCGGATACCTTCGGCATCGAGAATGTTGCTCGGGTCCAGCGAGTGCTTGGCCGTCTGCTCCAGGTAATCGATGGCCACGTCTTCTAGCACGTAACCGTTCAGGTCGTTGCCAATCACTTCGACGATGCGATCACGGAAGTCCTGGCGATTCTCGAACAGCTGGACGAAATCGAACTGCTTGCCGACAGTCTTCAGCGCTTCGGAGAACTTGGCGTTGAACAGCTCGTTGACCGCCGCACGATCGGAAGCACGCTCCACGCCGATGGCCTTGGCCACCTTGAGCACGTCTTCCTGGGTTTCGTTGACGCGCAGGTAGAAGGCTACGGTGATGTCGGCGCGCATGTTGTCGCGGCAGATCAGGCCATCCTTCGCGCGGCGATCGACTTCCAGGGTAATCAGGGAGATCTTCATGAACTCCTTGAGGTGGATCACCGGGTACACCAAGGAGCCGGTGAAGTGCACCTTGGGCGTCGAGCTCATGTCGTTGACGATCAGCGCGGTGCCCTGCGGAACCTTGATGTAGAAGGCCTTGAACAAGGCGATCAGGGCAATGATGAAGAGGACGACCAGCCCTGCCCCGACGATGAAGGGAATGACGTTTTCCATTACAGCTCTACTCCTTTGCTAGTTGTGCAGGCAGGTTAGGCAACGCCCCACTCTGCCAGCCCTCTGTTACGTACGAATGGTCGGCTAGATGCCGCGAAACTCTTCTTCGGTGATGATGAGATAGGCGTGTTCGGCCGCCAGGTACTCGAGCAGCACGACGCGGTCGCCGCGTTTGAAACCCAGTGCCTCGTCTGCACGTACACGCAGGATCAAACCAGCGCCGCCATCTTCCAGCACCGCCTCACCATGAGTGGCAGTAACACGGCCGCTGCGCACCACGGCCACCTGGCCCAATACCGATTTGCTGCTGACCGCCTCAATTTTGTGAAACAGCGGCCGCAGCGGCCGGCAGATTGCCGCGCACAGGGGGGCAGCCAGCACCAGGGCGCCAGCGATGATCACCAGCCCTAGCGGATAACGCAGGATGCCCAACGGCAGGTGCCGCAGCAGCCATAGCTCGATGAAGTAGCAGGCGAACCAGGCAAAGAAGAACAGCAGCGTCAGCACCAGAGTGACCGGCACACCGTCGAGCTTGAGCTTGTAGAGCAGGCCGGCTAGGCCTTCGGTCTGGCCGCTACCTTCCATCATCGAATCGGCCTCGACGTCGAGTAAATCGACCTCGAGCAGACCGGCGGCGACGACCAACCAGTAGATGACCGCCACGCACAGCAGGAAGCTGTAGATAGCGGTGGGGAATGACAGAGCTGTCTGCAGGAAGAGTTCCATGGCTTTCCTTTTCCCGAATCCATACGACAGGTGCGATGGTTCGCACCTGCCGGTTCATGCGCCTCTGATCAGGCCTTGGACTTGTCCTTCAGCCTGGCCAGCACGCTGTCGGCGCTGGCGTTGTCGGCCTTGATGCCGGCAGCACGCAGCTTGGCTTCCAGCGAATCGTCCGGCGCGCTGGTGGCAGCCAGTTCAGCCGAGGCCTCCATCTTCGCCGCACGCTCGGCCTGCTTCTGCTTGATGCGTTCGAGCGACTCGACCGCCGTCTGCAGCTTGGCCTGCGAGCCGCCGTAGCGCTGGGCCACAGCCATTTGCGCCTTCTGCACGCTTTCGGTGGCCTTGACCGTATCCACCTGCTGCTTGAGGCGCTTGATGTTGCCTTCAGCCTGAGTCACGGCCTTGCGCAGCTGGGCTACGCTGGCAGCGAAGCCTTCGGCCTGCTCACGCTCACTGGCCTGCTCGATTTCCAGGTTGGCGATCTTCTCGGCGACTTCCTTGGCCAGGGTCTCGTTGCCCGCGTCCAGTGCCTTCAGCGCATACTGTTCGTACTCGGCGATGCTCGCCGCGCTCTTGCTCACCTTGTCGCTGGCCAGCTTCTGCTTGGCCATGATCTCGGCCAGCGCTTCCTTGGACTTGCGCAGCTCGACATCAGCGTCGCGAATTTCCTGATCGAGGATACGCAGGGCCTGACTATCGACCACCGCCTCACCCACTTCATTGGCGCCGCCACGCAGCGCCGTCAGCATTTTGCTCCAGACATTCATCGTCTTCTCTCCTCTCAGGCGCCGGACTTGAGGAAGCCTTCATAGGCTTCGGTGGCCTTGATCACGTTGTCCGCCAGCAACTCGATTTCGAACACCACATCGGACAAGGTCGAGGACGAGCTCAACGCGCCGAACATGGTGTAGCAATCGCGCCCGTCGACCATTTTCTCCAGGCCGATGGAAGACAGCGGGAACAGCTTGTGGGTGCGCAGTACTTCTTCGTTGAAGGTCGCCGCATCCTTGACGTCCGCCGCCGGCCAGAGCAGCGCCTCGACGATGATCTGCTCACCGAATACAGCGATGAACAACGGCAGGTCGCCGTACTCACGCATGGTGATGTGCAGGCTGGCATCGGCACCTTGAATCAGCTCGATACTGGCCTGAGCGCTTTGGAACAGTTCCGTTGCCGCCAGCGCTTCATGCAGCGCCTGGGCGGTCCAAACTTGAGGCATGCTCATACCCTCCTCCTTCTCCATCGAAGCCAGCAGTGACTGTGGCTGGCGCAGTTTGCGCTCGAACGCGACCAACAACGGCGCATGCTCGGGCAAGATCCAGACTTCCTTCTTGATCAACCCCTGCTCACGCAGACGCTGACGATAAAGACGCTGGTAATGGGCTGATGATTTGTTGTCCATGAAACGCAGACTAGACCCTTACATGTGAACATGTAAAGAACTCACATGTGATAAATGTGATGCCATTCGTCAGACGAGCGCGCAGCCGTCATCCTCGGCGCAAGGCAACCGAAAAGCGGACTGGAATGGGAAGAAGAAAAGCAGACACCTGGGCTCATCCATGATTCGGCTAAAACGCATCCATTCGCGAAGTGTCGAATTAAACCCCAGGTACCTTCGTTGCGCACGCAAAAAAGCGCTAACCGGGTCTCAGTTATGACCGCCAACCCGAGAGACAGACAGTGCCATGAATGAACTCCCACCCGCAGTACGCCAGCTCGTGCATGCAGGCCAACGTCAGGCCGCCATCGACCTGCTGAGCGAATACCTGGCCAACGATCAGCAGGAAGCCGAACGTCGCATCGATCAATACCTGGAAGACGATCCACCCGTGCATCTGCGCGGCGCCGGCGTCGTGCGAGCCAGTCGCCTGAACGCACTGATCTGGCTGATCCTGATCATTCTGATGGCGCTGCTGGCACTGATCTTCGCCCTCTGAGCCAGCCACAAACGAAACCGGCGCCACAAGGGCGCCGGTTTCATCGAAGCAGAACACCTCAGAGCGGTTTGCCGCGATTACCGTGAGCGGCAACAAACTGCTGCACGGTCCTCAGGTCATTGGCCAGCACCGTGCAGCGCTCCTCGCGCTGGAACAGATCGGTCAGGTGCGCCGGCAACGCCGGAACGGCATCGATGCCGGCCTTTTCCACCGCCTCGGGGAATTTGACCGGATGCGCGGTACCCAGCACCACCATGGGCGTGGCCAGGCTGCGACGGCACTCACGCGCGGCGCGCACGCCGATGGCAGTGTGCGGATCGAGCAGCTCGCCGCACTCCCTGTACACCTCGGTGATGGTTTCGCAGGTCTGCTCGTCATTCACCGCCAGCGAATCGAACAGCTTGCGCGCCTCGACCCAGCGATCTTCCTCGACGCTGAAGCCGCCACCTTGCTTGAAGGTATCCATCAAGCCAGCGATAGCCGCGCCATTACGCCCGTGCAGGTCGAACAGCAGACGCTCGAAGTTGGACGAAACCATGATGTCCATGGACGGCGACAGGGTCGGGTGCAGGGTTTCCTTCACATACTGATTGCCGCTCATGAAGCGGTGCAGGATGTCGTTGCGGTTGGTGGCGACGATCAGTTGACTGACCGGCAGGCCCATGTTGCGCGCCAGGTAGCCGGCGAAGATGTCGCCGAAGTTGCCGGTCGGCACCGAGAAGGCGATGGAACGCGCCGGGCCGCCGAGCTGCAGCGCCGCGTGGAAGTAGTAGACGATCTGGGCCATGATCCGCGCCCAGTTGATCGAGTTGACCGCCACCAGGCGGGTGCCCTTGAGGAAGCCCTGGTCGGCGAAGCTGGCCTTGACCATCTCCTGGCAGTCATCGAAGTTGCCTTCGATGGCGATGTTGTGGATGTTCTCACCGAGGATGGTGGTCATCTGCCGGCGCTGCACCTCGGACACACGGTTGTGCGGGTGCATGATGAAGATGTCGACGTTGTCGCAGGCCTTGCAGCCTTCGATGGCCGCCGAGCCGGTATCACCGGAAGTAGCGCCCATGATCACCACGCGCTCGCCACGCTTGGCCAGTACGTGATCGAGCAGGCGGCCGAGCAGTTGCAGGGCGAAATCCTTGAACGCCAGGGTCGGGCCGTGGAACAGCTCCAGCACCCACTCGTTGCCGTTCAGCTGGCGCAGCGGCGCCACGGCGTTGTGCTCGAATACACCGTAGGTTTCTTCGAGGATCTTCTTGAAATCGGCGTCAGCGATGGAGCCGGCAACGAACGGACGCATCACCCGGAAAGCCAGCTCGTGGTACGGCAGGCCCGCCCAGGAAGCGATTTCCTCGACGGTGAAACGCGGCAGATTTTCCGGCACGTATAGGCCGCCATCGCTGGCCAGGCCAGCCAGCAGCACATCTTCGAAATTCAGGGCCGGCGCCTGGCCGCGGGTACTGATATAGCGCATGGGATAAACCTTCGTTCGACTGCACCCGCAGGCCTGCGCCTGCGGGTGGACACGGGATTAGTTGAGCTGTTCGACGCGCAGACGCATGACCGGCGAGGTCACGCCATCCAGCGCTTCCATGGCGGCGATGGCCTCGATGATACGCGCCTCGACCACGCGGTGGGTCACGAGGATCATCGGCACCAGGCCGTCCTGCTCCTCGACCTCCTTCTGCATGATCGACTCGATGTTGATGCCGCGCTCCGACAGGATGCTCGCCACCTGAGCCAGCACGCCCGGATGATCCTTGGCCTGGATGCGCAGGTAGTAGGCGCTTTCGCACTCGGCGATGGGCAGGATCGGGTGATCGGACAGCGAATCCGGCTGGAAAGCCAGGTGCGGCACGCGGTTGGTCGGGTCGGTGGTCAACGCACGCACCACGTCCACCAGATCGGCAACCACTGCCGAAGCAGTCGGCTCCATGCCGGCACCAGCACCGTAGTACAGGGTGCTGCCAACCGCATCGCCATTGACCATTACTGCGTTCATCACGCCATTGACGTTGGCGATCAAGCGGTCGGCCGGGATCAGCGTCGGATGCACGCGCAGCTCGATGCCGGCATCAGTGCGACGAGCGACGCCCAGGTGCTTGATGCGATAGCCCAGCGCCTCAGCATAATTCACGTCAGCCGTGGTCAGCTTGGTGATGCCTTCGGTGTAGGCCTTGTCGAACTGCAGCGGAATGCCGAAGGCGATGGAAGCCAGGATGGTCAGCTTGTGCGCGGCATCGATACCTTCGACGTCGAAAGTCGGATCGGCTTCGGCATAACCCAGCGCCTGCGCTTCCTTGAGCACGTCCTCGAAGGCGCGGCCCTTCTCACGCATCTCGGTGAGGATAAAGTTGCCGGTACCGTTGATGATGCCGGCCAGCCAGTTGATGCGGTTGGCCGACAGGCCTTCGCGGATCGCCTTGATCACCGGAATACCGCCAGCCACGGCAGCTTCGAAGGCGACGATAACGCCCTTCTCACGTGCCTTGGCGAAGATCTCGTTACCGTGCACCGCGATCAGCGCCTTGTTGGCGGTGACCACATGCTTGCCATTCTCGATGGCCTTGAGCACCAGCTCCTTGGCCAGGGTGTAGCCACCGATCAGCTCGATGACGATATCGATCTCGGGGTTGTTGACCAGCTCGAACACATCGCTGGTCATGGTAATGCCGGTGGTGTCGTACTGAGGCTTGGGCGAGCGAATGGCGATCTGGGCAATCTCGATGCCGCGACCGGCGCGCCGAGTAATCTCCTCGGCATTGCGCTTGAGTACATTCAACGTACCGCCACCGACGGTGCCCAACCCACAGATGCCTACTTTGACCGGCTTCACACTCAATTCCCCATCAGCACTGCACGAAACGGCCGGAGCATGCCCCGGCCGCAGATAAAGAGCCGCACCTTACGAAGCGGCTGTTTGTTAGTCAATCCGCACTCAGTCGTTTGACTCCAAAGCTATTTTGGCCAACTGCGGCGCCGGCTGGTAACCCGGAATCATCTTGCCGTTGGCCAGGACGATGGCCGGCGTGCCGTTGACCCCAATCATCTGACCAAGCTGATATTGCTTGGCCACTGGGTTATCGCAAGTAGCGTCAGCAACGCTCTGGCGAGTCTTGGCGCGATTCATCGCGTCCTGCTGATCCTTGGCGCACCAGACGCTGACCAGCTCCTTGGCCGCCGGGCTGTTCAGGCCCTGGCGCGGGAAGGCGACATAACGCACTTCGACGCCCAGACGGTTGAGCTCCGGCACCTCACTGTGCAGCTTCTGGCAGTAACCGCAGTCGGTATCGGTGAAGACGGTGATATGGGTCTTCGGCGCCTTCGGCGCAAACACCACCATCTCCTTGGCCGGAATGGCGTTGATCTGCTTTGCCACCGCACGGCTTTCTTCGATCTCGGTCAGGTTCACAGCCTTGCCGTCCTTGACCTGGAACAGGTAGCCCTGGATCAGGAACTGACCATCGGCACTGGTGTAGAGCTGACGCCCTCCCTCCAGTTGAACCTGATAGATACCGGTCATAGGGCTCTCGGCAATGGCCTCGATAGGCAGGTTGGCGTCGAGCGATTTGAGCGACTGACGAATGACCTGATCGGGGTCGGCAGCCAGAGCGACGCTACTGCCCAGCGCGAGCGCCAGAGCAAGGGAAATACGGGTCAGGGACATGAACACTCCTGTCGAAAGACGGACCGGTGAAAATCGCCACAGCCTACCACAGATGGCGCCCCAGGCAGCTGATCAGGTGCACACAGCGCACCGACCTGCCGGCGAAACACTCAATATCCGCGACGAGCGCCAGAGCAAACATCGACCCGCGCCGCGCTTATGCCAATAAGCGCAAGGTGGTATAGCTAAATCTTCCATGCATTTATCTTGCGCACTAATGTTTTGCGCAATATAGTTCACCTCATGGAAACGGTTAGCGCACAAAAGGTTAGCAAGCCAATCCATCCCTAACTCACCGACAAGGATCAATGCCATGACTATCGAAAACGTTCTCTACCGTGCAACCGCTGAAGCCTTTGGTGGCCGTGAAGGCCGCGCTGTGTCCTCCGACGGCATCCTCGACATCGCCCTGACCACCCCGAAAGAACTCGGCGGCGCCGGCGGTAGCGGCACCAACCCGGAGCAGCTGTTCGCTGCCGGCTATTCCGCCTGCTTCCTCGGCGCCCTGAAATTCGTCGCCGCCCGCGACAAGCTGAGCATCCCGACTGACACCTTCATCGAAGGCACCGTCGGCATCGGCGCCATCCCCACCGGCTTCGGCATCGAAGTGGAACTGCGCATCAGCCTGCCTGGCCTGGCCCCGGAAGCCGCACAAACCCTGGTGGATCGCGCGCACATCGTTTGCCCGTACTCCAACGCCACCCGCGGCAACATCGACGTCACCTTGACCATCGTCTGACAGTTAGCAGCCAGCGCTCGCGGCCACAGCCCGAGCGCGGCTCCAAGAGGAGAACCGCCATGAAAACCCGCACCCTGCTCGCCACCGCCCTGACTGCCCTCGCGTTCAGCGCGTCGCTCACCACCCTCGCCCACAGCGCCGAGGCCACGCCCTACCGCTACAGCCAGAAGCTGGATATCGCCAAGGTGATTTCCATCGACGTGCCTAACAGCTCGCAGTGCGAAGTGGTCACGGCAACGATGACCTACCGCAACAGCGCGGGTGACGTGGAAGTTCTCGATTACAAACAGCTTTCCAGCGCCTGCGCTAACCAGAGCTGATCGCCAAGAACAACTCGATGCACGAGTCGAAGCAATTGAAAAGACCAAACCCCGCACCGGCAACGGTGGCGGGGTTTGGTCTTTTCAGAGGTCAGCCGCGCGGGTGGTGCTGCGCGTGCAGCTCCTGCAAGCGCGCACGTGCAATGTGGGTGTAGATCTGCGTGGTGGACAGGTCACTGTGACCCAGCAGCATCTGCACCACCCGCAGATCGGCGCCGTGATTGAGCAGATGCGTGGCGAAGGCGTGGCGCAATGTGTGTGGCGACAACGCCTTGCTGATGCCTGCGACCTGGGCCTGATGCTTGATGCGATGCCAGAAGGTCTGCCGAGTCATTTGCTCGCCACGCAGGCTGGGAAACAGTACATCGCTGGGTTTGCCGCCCAGCAACAGCGGACGCGCCTCGCGCATGTAGCGCTCGATCCAGGCAATAGCCTCTTCACCCAACGGCACAAGACGCTCCTTGCTGCCTTTACCGAACACCCGCAGTACGCCCTGGCGCAGATTGACCTGCTCCAGCGTCAGACCGACCAGCTCGCTGACACGCAAACCGCAGGCGTAGAGCACCTCAAGCATGGCGCGATCACGCAGGCCGATGGGGTCATCCAGTTCCGGCGCCTGCAGCAACGCCTCGACATCCGTTTCGGACAGTGACTTGGGCAGTGGCCGACCGATCTGCGGCAACTCGATCTGCAAGGTCGGATCTTCACTGATCAGCGTTTCGCGCAGCAAAAAACGGTAGAAGCCACGCACCCCTGAGAGAAAACGCGCCGTGGAACGCGCCTGATAGCCCTGCTCCAGACGCCAGGCCAGATGATCGAGAATAGCCTCGCGACCGACATGCTGCAGCCCCAGGCCGCGCCCATCGAGCCAGGCATTGAAGTGCTCCAGATCACTGCGATAGGCAGCCTGAGTGTGGGCCGAAAGGCCCTTTTCCAACCACAACGCCTCAAGGAAGCGCTCGATTAGAGGATGAGTCAGCGCAGGCATCGATTGACCTTCAATTACACGGCAGACAAGTGTTCCACAGCCTACACCGGACGCACCAGCAGGCCAGCCTGACGATCAGACAGGCACCTGACTAGCTAACGAAGCCCGGCAAGACCGGCACCGGCTTCTGCTGATCATCGACGGCGACGAAGCTGAAACTGCCGCTGATCGCCCGCTCGCGCCCTTCCTGATACAGCCCCTCGACGAATACTTCGACCTCAACCTTGAGGCTGGTATTGCCCACCTTGATTACCCGCCCAACCAACTCGACGATGGAGCCCGCCGGTATCGCGTGCTTGAAATCGATGCGATCGCTGGAAACGGTGACCAACGGCAGACGGCAGAACCGCGTAGCAGCGATGAACGACACTTCGTCCATCCAGGCCAGCGCGGTGCCGCCGAAGAGGGTGTTGTGATGATTAGTGGTCGGTGGAAACACCGCCTTGGTCACACGGGTTTCCGACAGCGCGATGCGCCGCTGAATCTCTTGCTCTCTTGGAGTCATGCCACTGCCATTAATGATTGCTGGGGCCAGAAACGACAAAAGCAGCCCTTAGGCTGCTTTTGTCAGAGAAGCGTCCGAACTTAGGACAGCTTTTCCTTGATGCGTGCGGCTTTGCCGGACAGATCGCGGAGGTAGTACAGCTTGGCTTTGCGCACGTCACCGCGACGCTTGACTGCCAGGCTGTCGACCAGCGGGCTGTAGGTCTGGAAGGTACGCTCAACGCCAACACCGCTGGAAATCTTGCGCACGGTAAAGGCGCTGTTCAGGCCGCGGTTACGCTTGGCGATAACGACGCCTTCGAAGGCCTGCAGACGCTGACGGTCACCTTCCTTTACTTTCACTTGTACGACTACGGTGTCGCCCGGTGCGAAAGTCGGGATTTCTTTGTTCATCTGCTCGGCTTCGAGCATCTGGATAATCTTGTTGGTCATGCTGCGCTCCTAAGACAAGCCTCCCGGCCCATCATCGATACGTTAACTATCGTCCCGCTGGCGGATGTATTCCTCCAGCAGCTTCTTCTCTTCTCCAGAAAGCGAGCGGCTATCCAGAAGATCAGCGCGACGTTCCCAGGTCCGACCAAGGGACTGCTGCAAACGCCAGCGCCGGATGTGTTCGTGGTTGCCACTAAGCAACACTTCGGGAACACGTTTATCCGCATACACCTCCGGGCGGGTGTAGTGCGGGCAGTCGAGCAGGCCATCCGTAAAGGAGTCCTCCTCGGCCGAATCGGCATGACCCAATGCACCAGGCAAAAGGCGCGTCACCGCATCGATCAGCACCATGGCCGGCAGCTCACCGCCGGACAGGACGTAGTCACCAATCGACCATTCCTCATCAACATGCGTTTCGATGAAACGCTCGTCGATGCCTTCATAACGACCAGCAATCAGGATCAATGCATCCTCCTGTGCCAGCTCGCGGACCGCCGCCTGATTCAGGCTGCGCCCCTGCGGCGAGAGGTAGATCACCTTCGCCGTCTCTCCCGCGGCTTGCTTGGCACTGGCCAAGGCATCCTCGAGGGGCTTGATTTTCATCACCATTCCCGGACCACCGCCGAAAGGGCGGTCATCCACTGTATGGTGACGATCAGTCGTGTAGTCTCGCGGGTTCCAGCAATTGAGCTTTAGCAGCTCCTGCTTGACCGCTCGACTGGTGATGCCGTACTCGCCGATGGCGGCAAACATTTCCGGGAACAGGGTGATGACTTCTACACGCATGAGCCTTAGAAATCCGCATCCCAGTCGACCCGCATCTCGCCAGCTGCCAGGTCAATCGAAAGCACGCACTGCCCCGTGTAGGGCAACAGACGCTCGCGATCATCCAGACTACCCGCGCAGGGCTTGACCACCATCACATCGTTGGCACCGGTCTCGAACAAGTGGTCGACCACACCGAGCAGTTGCTCTGCCTGATCAATGACCTTCAAGCCCTGTAACTGGTACCAGTAGAACTCACCATCTTCCAGCTCTGGCAGCTCGCTACGCGGCACGCAGATCTCGAAACCGGCGTAGGTACGCGCAATTTCGCGATCATCCAGACCTTTCAACTTGGCTACCAGCACCTTGCCCTGAAGGCGGCCGCTGGCCAGTTCTACTTTCTTTACCTCACCGTCACGCTTGAGCGTCCAGTTGCGGTAATCGAGCACGTTATCGATGGGATCGGTAAAGGAGTACACCTTCACTTCACCCTTGACGCCGTGCACCGAAACAATCTTGCCGAGAACGATCAAATCCTCGGCGACGGCCGGCGTCGTACTCATAAAGATGCTTAGGCAGCAGCCTTGGCAGCTTCCTTGAGCAGCTGAGCAACACGCTCAGACGGCTGAGCGCCCTGGCCCAGCCAGTAGGTCGCACGCTCTTGGTCGACGGAAAGACGCACTTCGCCACCGGCAGCGATCGGGTTGAAGAAACCGATACGCTCAACGAAACGACCATCGCGCGCATTGCGGCTGTTGGTCACGGTCAGGTGGTAGAAGGGGCGCTTTTTGGAGCCGCCACGAGCAAGACGGATGGTTACCATGTGAACATCGTTCCTATAGTCGGTGCTAACTTGAGGCACACATTAAAAATGGGCCTAGGCCCGAAAGGCCGCATATTTTAAGGATTATGCGGCGGTTTGCAAATCTCTTTTTCCGGACGGCCATCGACCGGCGTACAGGCCTCAGAATTTCGGCATTCCGCCGCCACCCGGAAGCATGCCACCCATGCCGCGCATCATCTTGGCCATGCCGCCCTTGGCGGTGAATTTCTTCATCATCTTCTGCATCTGCTTGTGCTGCTTGATCAAGCGGCCGATGTCCTGCACCTGGGTACCGGAGCCCAGAGCGATACGGCGCTTGCGCGAGCCACTGATGATGTCAGGGTCGCGGCGCTCAGCAGGCGTCATCGAGTTGATGATCGCTTCCATCTGCTTGAACTGCTTCTCCGCCGCACCTTGAGCGTTGCCCATCTGCGACAGATTAACGCCACCGATGGACGGCAGCTTGTCCATCAGGCCGCCGAGGCCGCCCATGTTCTTCATCTGCAGCAGTTGGTCACGGAAGTCTTCGAGATCGAAGCCCTTGCCCTTCTTCAGCTTCTTGGAGAGTTTCTCGGCTTTCTCGCGATCAAGGGTCTGCTCGGCCTGTTCGATCAGGCTGAGCACATCACCCATGCCGAGGATGCGCGAGGCGATACGATCCGGATGGAAGGGCTCGAGCGCGTCGCTCTTCTCGCCCATACCGATGAACTTGATCGGCTTGCCGGTGATATGACGGACGGACAAGGCGGCACCACCACGGGCGTCACCGTCGACCTTGGTCAGCACCACACCGGTCAGCGGCAGCGCCTCGCCAAAGGCCTTGGCCGTGTTGGCGGCGTCCTGGCCGGTCATGGCATCGACCACGAACAGCGTTTCGACCGGTTTGACCGCCGCATGCAGCGCCTGGATCTCGGCCATCATTTCGCTATCCACGGCCAGACGACCGGCGGTATCGAGGATGACCACGTCGATAAACTTCAGTTTGGCTTCGCGGATCGCTGCGTTGGCGATATCCACCGGCTTCTGGCTGGCATCGGAGGGGAAGAAAGTCACCCCGAGGTCGCCCGCCAGGGTTTCCAACTGCTTGATTGCCGCCGGACGGTAGACGTCGGCCGACACCAGCAGCACAGACTTCTTCTTGCGCTCCTTGAGGAACTTGGCCAGCTTGCCGGCGGTGGTGGTCTTACCCGCCCCCTGCAGACCTGCCATCAGCACCACGGCAGGCGGGGCTGCGTTGAGTGCCAGATCTTCGTTGGCCGCGCCCATCAGCTCTTCCAGCTCGGCGCGAACGATCTTCACGAAAGCCTGCCCCGGGGTCAGGCTTTTGGAAACTTCGGTACCAACGGCGCGATCCTTGACCTTGCCGACGAAGTCCTTGACCACCGGCAGAGCCACGTCGGCCTCGAGCAGGGCCATGCGCACTTCGCGCAGCGTATCCTTGATGTTGTCTTCGGTCAGCTTGGCCTTGCCCGTGACGTTACGCAGCGTCTGGGACAGGCGATCGGTAAGATTTTCGAACATGCGCGTTCCTTTGATAGGTGCGACCCGGCGCGCCGGGTGTGCGACAGGCGGCGGATTATAGCGAAGTCGCCGAGCTGCCGACACCGCCGGCAGTCTTTCGTGCCGACGTCCATCTGTGCCACACTCAGCGCCTTTCGGGCTCGCCTTACACGGATTTATGCACCCTCTGTTGCCCAGTCTCGCCGCCGCCCTCCTCTATGCCGGCGCCGCCGCTTACCAAGGCCTGCGCCTGACGCAGCGCAGCACCCCCGACAAACGCCTGCTGGCGTCGCTAGGCGTGCTCGCCTTGTGCCTGCACGGCATCAGCCTGTTCTACCAGCTGTATGACGTACACGGCCTCAACCTGGACTTCTTCAACGCAGCCAGCCTGATTGCCTGGGCGGTCATCGGCCTGATTCTGCTGGCCTGCCTGCGCATTCCGGTGGAAAACCTGCTGCTCTTGCTGTTCCCGCTCGGCACGCTGACCGTGCTGGCGGCCGAGTTCATGCCCAGCGGCACCATCAACCCGATCGACGAGCACCCCGGCATCCTTGCCCACATCCTGTTCTCGATCATGGCTTACGGCATGCTCACCATCGCCGTATTCCAGTCGATCCTGCTGCTGTTGCAGGACCATCAGCTCAAGCACAAGCACCCGTCCGGGCTGATCCGCAACTTTCCCCCCCTGCAAACCATGGAAAGCCTGCTGTTCGGCTTTCTCTTCGCGGGCTGGCTGCTGCTGTCGCTGTCGCTGCTGTCCGGCGCGCTGTACATCGATGATCTGTTCGCTCAGCACCTGGCGCACAAGACCATTCTTTCCTGCTTCGCCTGGGTGGTTTTCGCCGTTCTGCTGTGGGGTCGCCACCAGCTTGGCTGGCGCGGCCACAAGGCCATTCGCTGGACCCTCGCCGGGTTCTGCCTGCTGATGCTGGCCTACTTCGGCAGCAAGCTGGTACGCGAATTCATCCTGCACATCTGAGGCAGACGTCGTGGACGACATACATTCGAGCTACCTGCTCGGCCTGCTGATTTTCCTCATCCTCTGCTCGGCGTTCTTCTCCAGCTCCGAGACCGGCATGCTCAGCCTCAATCGCTACCGGCTCAAGCACCTGGCCAAAGAAGGACATAGCGGCGCCAAGCGCGTCACCCGCCTGCTTGACCGCCCGGATCGCCTGCTCGGCACCATTCTGGTCGGCAACAACGTGGTCAACATCCTTGCCGCCTCCATCGCCACAGTGCTGGCGGTGGACATGTGGGGTGAGGCCGGTATCGCCATCGCCACCGCAGGCCTGACCATCATCGTGCTGATCTTCGGCGAGATCACGCCCAAGACCCTGGCCGCCCTGCGCCCGGAACTGGTGGCCTTCCCTGCCAGTCGCGTGCTCAGCCTGCTGCTGCGCGTGCTCTACCCGGTGGTGTGGCTGACCAGCGTGATCAGCAGTGGCCTGCTGCGTCTGTTCGGCGTCGATCCGTCACAGCGCGCCAGCGACAGTCTGTCTACCGAGGAGCTGCGCAGCGTGGTGCGTGAGTCCGGCTCGGAGTTGCCGATGAATCGCCAGAGCATGCTGCTGGGCATCCTCGATCTGGAACGGGTCACGGTGGATGACATCATGATTCCGCGCAACGAAGTGACCGGTATCGATCTCGACGACGACCTGGAAATAATCATCGGCCAGTTGCGCAGCACCTCGCACACGCGCCTGCCGGTGTTTCGTGGCGACATCAATCAGATCGAAGGCGTGGTGCACATGCGCCAGATCGCCCGACTGCTGAGCCACAACCAACTGACCAAGGACTCGCTGCTGGCAGCCTGCAACGAGCCCTATTTCATCCCGGAAAACACGCCGCTGGCGACCCAGCTGATCAATTTCCAGAAGCAGAAACGGCGCATCGGCATCGTCGTCGACGAGTATGGCGAGGTGATCGGCATCGTCACCCTGGAAGATATCCTCGAAGAGATCGTCGGCGACTTCAGCAACCAGGACAGCCTGCGCAGCCCCGACATCCACCCACAGGAAGACGGTACGCTGGTCATCGACGGCGCCGCCTACATTCGCGAAGTGAACAAGACCCTCGGCTGGCATCTGCCCAGCGATGGCCCCAAGACCCTCAATGGCCTGATCACCGAAGCCCTGGAGACCATCCCTGACAGCAGCGTCTGCCTGAAGATCGGCCCCTATCGCCTGGAGATCCTGCAAGCGGCGGACAACCGGGTGAAGAGCGTCCGCGTGTGGCAGGTAAAAAAGGTCAAGCCGGACGCTGCAACGACGGAGTGAGGCGCTCAGCCAGGCCATCGGCCCAGCGCCGGTAGCCCAGTGCCGACGGGTGATAGCCATCCTCGGCCAGGTAATGCGCCTCAAACGGCAGGTCCAGCCGGCAATGCAATGCGCCAAGGCGTTGCGCCAGGCCCTGCAACTCAGCATCCAGCAAGCGGGCCCGCCAGCCCATCAACTGCCGCAGCAACCAGGGCAAGGCGCTGAAATGCTGTAACGGCGGTACGCCGCTGAATGCCACATGACAGCCCTTCTCGCCCAGCGCAGCGGCCATCCCGGCCAGTGACTGCAGCCAACGCTTGCTAGGTGTCAGGTGGGTGGTGTCATTGACGCCGAACACCAGCAGTGCCAGGTCCGCGGGCTCCATCAGTGCCTTCGGCAACAGGCGTTCATGGGCCTCAGGCGCGGTGATGCCATTTTCGCCACAGGCGTGCCAGCGCACCGGTCGCCCCAGACGTTCAGCCAGGGCGGCGGCCAGGCAACTTGCCAGGGATTGATCGAAGCGGGTGACCCCAACGCCTGCCACGGTCGACTCACCGATCAGTAGCAGGTGCAGCGGCTCACCCGGAAGATGCGCAGCGGCGACACCGCTCGGTTCGCCCTGCGCAACCGGCAGGCGCAAGGCCGTGCGCCGGGTGTGCAGGGCCAGAGGCAGCGCCAGTGGCAGCAATGGCACAGTTGCCAGCCACCACAGCGCACGCCGACTCACAGCTGGACGCGAACCGCTTGCGCGCTACGCAGTGCCTTGGCACGTGCAGCCTCGATGGATTCGTCACGCGCCAGCGCCACGCCCATGCGGCGCTGGCCTTTGACTTCAGGCTTTCCAAACAGGCGCAGCGCCGTGTCTTCCTCGCTCAGCGCAGCGCCAAGGTTGGCGAAACTGGCCTGCTGCGAATTGCCCTCCACCAGAATCACCGCCGACGCCGACGGGCCCATCTGGCGGATTGCCGGAATTGGCAGACCGAGGATGGCGCGGGCATGCAGGGCGAACTCGGACAGCTCCTGGGAAATCAGCGTCACCAGGCCGGTGTCGTGCGGGCGCGGCGAGACTTCGCTGAACCACACCTGATCGCCTTTGACGAACAGTTCGACACCGAACAGGCCACGACCACCGAGCGCCTCGGTCACTGCCAGCGCCACGCGCTCGGATTCGGCCAGCGCCTTCGGGCTCATCGGTTGCGGCTGCCAGGATTCCTGATAGTCACCGTTCTCCTGGCGATGGCCAATCGGCGCGCAGAAGCTGGTACCACCGACATGACGCACGGTAAGCAGGGTGATTTCGTAGTCGAAGTCGATGAACCCCTCGACGATCACCCGCCCCTTGCCGGCGCGGCCGCCTTCCTGAGCGTAGTCCCAGGCGCGCTGAAGGTCGGCGTCGCTTTTCAGGACGCTCTGGCCTTTGCCGGAAGAGCTCATGATCGGCTTGACCACGCAGGGGTAGCCGACGGACTTCACTGCGGCGGTGTAGTCCTCGAAGGTGTCGGAGAAATGATACGGCGAGGTCGGCAGGCCCAGCTCCTCGGCCGCCAGACGACGAATGCCTTCGCGGTTCATGGTCAGCTGTGCGGCACGCGCGGTCGGCACCACGTTGAAGCCTTCGGCTTCCAGCTCGACCAGCGTGGCAGTGGCGATCGCCTCGATCTCGGGCACGATGTAGTGCGGCTGTTCCTTTTCGATCACTGCACGCAGGGCTGCACCATCGAGCATGTCGATGACGTGGCTGCGGTGCGCCACCTGCATGGCCGGCGCATTGGCATAACGATCAACACCGATGACTTCACAGCCCAGGCGCTGCAGCTCGATCACCACTTCCTTGCCGAGTTCGCCGCAGCCACACAGCAGTACACGGGTCGCAGAAGACGACAGAGGGGTTCCAATACGGGGCATGAGTGTTCCTCGAACAGTGAATCAGGACGGAGTCAGTAAAAGACCGGAAGCGCGGGCGCGCTCCAGGCAGCGTTGCAGTACCTCGCGGCGCTCGGCATTTTCCATGCGGCCCCAGCGGGTGATTTCGGCGGCGGTACGCTGACAGCCGATGCAGATATCCTGCTCATCCAGCGCGCACACATGCACACAGGGTGAACGCACCGGTTTTTCTACATCACTCGTCGTCATCAGGCACCAGCTCACGGGAATAGCGCTGCGCATTATGAACGTAATGCGCAGCGCTGGCCTCCAGCATCTTCTTCTGCGGCTCGGTGAGCTCGCGCACCACCTTGCCCGGGCTGCCCATGACCAGGCTGCCGTCGGGAATCACCTTGCCTTCGGGAATCAGGCTGTTGGCGCCGATGATGCAGTACTTGCCGATCTTCGCGCCGTTGAGGATCACCGAGTTGATGCCGAT
Source organism: Pseudomonas sp. zfem001 (assembly GCF_032621725.1). NCBI lineage: Bacteria > Pseudomonadati > Pseudomonadota > Gammaproteobacteria > Pseudomonadales > Pseudomonadaceae > Pseudomonas > Pseudomonas sp. zfem001. The sequence goes on from NZ_JAVYJI010000005.1 coordinate 307,925, forward strand.
CAGGCTGTAATCATCCACGCTGCAGCCATGCATCATCACGTTATGGCCGACGGTGACGCCCTTGCCCAGCGTCAGCGGAAAGCCCATGTCGGTGTGCATGACGCTGCCGTCCTGCACGTTGCTGTTCTCGCCGATATGGATCAGTTCGTTGTCGCCGCGCAACACGGCGCCGAACCAGACACTGGCACCGGCCTCCAGGCGAACCTTGCCGATCAGGTCGGCGCTTGGTGCGACCCAGCTCTCGGGATGGGCGTCGACACGGGAGCTTCCCAGGCGGTATTTCATGCTCGTCAGTCCTCGGCGCTATCAGCGCAGGTGTATGAAATGTTCGGGGGGCTGGTGCAGAGCGATCTGCGCATCGTCGAAGATCAGGTTGACCAGCTCCACCACCATGATCGCGGTCAGGCCCCAGATGCGGTACTCGCCATAGGTGTAGGACGGCACGTACCAGCTCTGCCCTAAGTAGTCGATACGGTGGGTGACTTCGCGCGGGTCGCTGCGGAAGAACTCCAGCGGCACCGAGAATACCGAGGCGATCTCGGCGTCGTTGGCCTTGTACTCGACGTAATCCGGCACCAGGCCGACGTAGGGCGTGACCTGAATGCCGTGGCGCGACACCAGGCCGCTGAGCGGTCCAACGATCTCAACCAGCCCCGGCGGCAAGCCGATCTCCTCCTCGGCCTCACGCAGCGCGGTGTCCACCAGATCGCGGTCTTCCGGGTCGCGCCGGCCACCGGGAAAGGCGACCTCGCCACTGTGGGTCGACAAACCACTGGCGCGCAGGGTCAGCACCAGCTCAGGTTCGTCACTGCGGGTAATCGGGACCAGCACCGCCGCCTCGGGGAAGCTGCGCTCGGTCTCCAGAGGGCGCGGACTGTAACCGCGCACACGATGGAGCAACTCGTCCAGCATGGGCATACTCGGAGTCTTGTTTTGCCAGGCATCATGGCATGAAAGCACGCGGCCGCCCAACCCCGGCGACAGGACAGGCCGGCCGCAACAGCGGGCTTGCCGGCCACCTCTCAGCCGGCCAAGATAGCGCCAGACAAAGAGGAGCGGGCATGAAATTCTGCAGCCAGTGCGGCAACCCGGTCACCCGCATGATCCCCGCGGGCGACAACCGCATGCGCCATGTCTGCGGCCACTGCGCCACCGTGCATTACGAAAACCCGCGTATCGTTGCCGGCTGCCTGCCTGTGTGGGGCGACCAGGTGCTGCTGTGCCGCCGCGCCATCGAGCCGCGCCGCGGCTACTGGACGTTACCGGCCGGCTTCATGGAAAACGGCGAGACCACCGAACAGGCCGCCGCCCGTGAGACCCTCGAAGAAGCCTGCGCCCGCGTACGCGACCTGAGCCTCTATACCCTCTTCGATCTGCCGCACATCAGCCAGGTGTACATGCTGTTTCGCGCCGAACTGGTCGACCTGGATTTTGCCGTCGGCGAGGAAAGCCTGGAGGTGCGATTGTTTGCAGAGAGCGAAATCCCTTGGTCAGAGCTGGCTTTCCCGACCATAGGCCGTACCTTAGAATGCTTCTTCGCCGACCGTCGGCAGAATCTCTTTCCGGTACGCAATGAGCCACTCGAAGCGCTGCGTGCCCACTACACACCCCGTTGACCCTTGCGGACGTTCCCGATGCGCTGGTTGTTGCCCCTGCTTTGCCTGACCCTCAGCTTCAACGTCCTGGCCAGCACCACGCCAGCGACCAGCAGCCGCACCGTGGACAAGGTGCTGGTACTCAAATCCGAGCGCAAACTGCACCTGCAGCAGCGCGGCGAGACCATCAAGTCGTACCGTATTTCCCTGGGCAAACAGCCCAATGGCGCCAAGCAACGCGAAGGCGACCTGCGCACGCCGGAAGGCTTCTACTGGATCGACTGGCGCAAGCCGAGCGACAAGTACCAATTGTCGCTGCACATTTCCTACCCCAACGCTCGCGACCTGGCCAAGGCCAATGACGCCGGGGTGCCGCCGGGTAGCATGATCATGATCCACGGCACGCCGCTGGATGAGGAATACCCGGAGTGGTTCTTCCACACCCTCGACTGGACAGAAGGCTGCATCGCCATGAAGAACGACGACATGCGCGAGGTCTGGAGCCTGGTCAAGGACGGCACGCTGATCGAAATCAGGCCCTGAACCCTGCATTGAAAAAGGCGCCATCGGCGCCTTTTTCATATCGACTCAAAACTGCAGGTCGGACAAGCGCCAGACGTCGAAGGCCGGCGTTTCGTAGGGATGGGTTTTCTTCAACGCCTTGACGGCGTCGTGGATCAGCTCGTCGGCAACGACCATTTCCACTTTCCACTCGGCAACCTGCTCGACGCTGCCGACCTGACCGATGAACGGCTGGCTGCCGTCCAGGGCGCGGAACTGACCTTGGCCCAGCACCTGCCAGCAGCAGCTGTCGTAAAGACCAATGCGCCCGCCGCCGGCTGCGAACACCGCCTTTTTTACCGGTTCCAGATGGGTTTCCGGCACGTAGAAACACAGTTTGTACATCAAGTTCTCCGCAGATGGGCAACCGAACAACAGACAAGCCATGACGCCAATATGATGTCATTTCGCCATGGAGTTGTCTTGAGATCGCCCGCACAAATCCACACGCAGCATTAAAACGATTCGCTGCTTTCGACTCAGGCGGCGGGTATGGCGTTCTCAACGAGCGCCGAAAAAGCGCCGCCATCTGTCGGCCAGACCGCTGGCCGGAGGGCTGTGGCTACCATCGCAGTAGGGCAGGCTTGCGGATCGGCTACAGCGACACAACAACAGGCGCTGCTCGCGCTCGGGTTGCAGGATCAGGGATTGGGCGCAGTCGGGTGGGCAGTCAGGCATCTCGGGCGAGTGCCCACAGCGGCATAGATGATGAGTTTCGCCGGCTTTGACCAGGCGGACTTCGGGAAGGATGGGCAGAGAATCATCGGCCATGGCTGGGCCTGTGTAGTTCGGATGGAATCCGAGCAGAGGGTTTAGCAACGGCTTCCCGGATTGCATCCGGGCTACCGGGCCCTGCTCCCCTCTCCCGCGAGCGGGAGAGGGTCAGCAGAAGGCCGCTGCGCAGCCGCTTTTAGTCCACCCAGACGCGGGCGTTGCGGAACATGCGCATCCAGCCGCCGTCTTCCTGCCACTCGTCAGGGCGCCAGGAGTTCTGCACGGCACGGAACACCCGCTCCGGGTGCGGCATCATGATGGTCACACGGCCGTCGCGACTGGTCAGGCCGGTGATGCCACGCGGCGAACCGTTGGGGTTGGCCGGGTAGGTCTCGGTGACCTTGCCGTGGTTGTCGACGAAGCGCAGGGCCACGGTGCCGGACAGATCGGCCTCCAACAGTGCCTCTTCGCTTTCGAACTCGGCATGACCCTCGCCGTGGGCGATGGCGATCGGCATGCGCGAACCAGCCATGCCCTGCAGGAAGATCGACGCCGACTCCTGAATCTGCACCATGGCCACGCGCGCTTCGAACTGCTCGGAGCGGTTGCGCACGAAGTGCGGCCAGAACTCGGTACCCGGGATCAGCTCGTGCAGATTGCTCATCATCTGGCAGCCGTTGCACACACCAAGGGTGAAGCTGTCGCGACGCTCGAAGAAGCCCTGGAAAGCATCGCGAGCACGCGCATTGAACAGCACCGACTTGGCCCAGCCCTCACCAGCGCCGAGTACGTCGCCGTAGGAGAAACCGCCGCAGGCCACCAGACCTTTGAACTCTTCAAGGCTGACGCGGCCGGCGAGGATATCGCTCATGTGCACGTCGATGGCGGAGAAGCCGGCTCGGTCGAACGCGGCGGCCATTTCTACCTGGCCGTTGACGCCCTGCTCGCGCAGGATCGCCACTTGCGGACGCACACCCTTCTTGATGTAGGGCGCAGCAACGTCCTGGTTGACGTCGAAGCCGAGCTTGACCGACAGACCGGGGTTGTCCTCTTCCAGTAGCAGGTCGAATTCCTGATCGGCGCCCTGGGCGTTGTCGCGCAGACGCTGGATGCGATAGCTGGTCTCGGCCCACTGACGCTGCAGCAGACGACGATCACCAGCGAAAACCGGCTCGCCATTGAAGCTGATGCTGACGTCGCTGTTGTTCACGGCCTGACCGATCACGGCCACGCAGTCGTCCAGACCGGCAGCGCTGAACTGCGCCAGCACCTCTGGCGTGGCGTCCTGGCGCACCTGGATCACTGCACCCAACTCTTCGTTGAACAGCACGGCCGGCAGCTCGGAGCTGTCGTCAGCCAGCGCGTCGAGATTCAGCGACAGACCGCAATGGCCGGCGAAGGCCATTTCCAGCACGGTGGTCAGCAGACCACCGTCGGAGCGGTCGTGGTAAGCCAACAGGTGACCGTCGGCATTCAGGCCCTGGATCACGGCGAAGAAGGCCTTGAGGTCTTCGGCGTCGTCGAGGTCCGGCACTTGCTGGCCAATCTGCGAATAGACCTGTGCCAGGATCGAGGCGCCCATGCGGTTCTGGCCACGACCGAGGTCGATCAGAATCAGATCGGTCTCACCCTTGTCCATACGCAGTTGCGGAGTCAGGGTCTGGCGGATGTCTTGTACCGGAGCGAAACCGGTGATCACCAGCGATAGCGGCGAGGTCACGCTCTTGTCGATGCCCTCGTCCTGCCAGCGGGTTTTCATGGACATGGAGTCTTTGCCCACCGGAATGGTGATGCCCAGTGCCGGGCACAGCTCCATGCCGACTGCCTTGACGGTGTCGTACAGACGGGCATCTTCGCCGGGGTGGCCGGCAGCGGCCATCCAGTTGGCCGACAGTTTGATGTCGGACATTTTCTCGATGCGTGCCGCCGCCAGGTTGGTAACGGTCTCACCCACCGCCATACGCCCGGAGGCCGGCGCGTCGAGCAGCGCCAGCGGCGTGCGCTCGCCCATGGCCATGGCTTCACCGGTGTAGACGTCGAAGCTGGTGGCGGTCACGGCGCAATCGGCCACCGGTACCTGCCACGGGCCGACCATCTGATCACGCGCCACCAGACCGGTAATGGTGCGGTCGCCGATGGTGATCAAAAAGCTCTTGCTGGCCACGGCCGGGTGATGCAGCACGCGACCCAGCGCTTCTTCGATATTCACGCTGGCAGCGCTGAAGTCATCGCCCTGCTCGGCTTCGCGGCTGACGCTGCGGTGCATGCGCGGCGGCTTGCCCAGCAGCACTTCCAGCGGCATGTCCACCGGGGTGTTGCTGAAGTGGCTGTCGGTCACGGTCAGGTGCGGCTCCGCGGTGGCCTCGCCAACCACGGCGAACGGGCAGCGCTCGCGCTCGCAGATGGCCTGGAAACGCTCGAAGTCGGCAGCGTCCACGCTCAGCACGTAACGCTCCTGCGACTCGTTGCACCAGATTTCGTGCGGGGCCATGCCCGGCTCGTCGTTAGGCACGTTGCGCAGCTCGAAGCGGCCACCACGACCACCGTCGTTGATCAGCTCCGGCAGGGCGTTGGAGATACCGCCAGCGCCGACGTCGTGGATGAACTTGATCGGGTTGGCCTCGCCCAGCTGCCAGCAGCGGTCGATGACCTCCTGGCAGCGGCGTTCCATTTCCGGGTTCTCGCGCTGTACCGAGGCAAAATCCAGATCGGCCGAGCTGGCGCCAGTGGCCATCGACGATGCGGCGCCGCCGCCGAGGCCGATGAGCATAGCCGGGCCGCCGAGCACGATCAGCTTGGCGCCGACGGAAATCTCGCCCTTCTGCACGTGGTTCTCGCGGATGTTGCCCAGGCCGCCAGCGAGCATGATCGGCTTGTGGTAGCCACGTACTTCCTCACCGCGCGGGCTGCTGACCGCCTGTTCGAAGGTACGGAAGTAGCCATTGAGTGCCGGACGACCGAACTCGTTGTTGAACGCGGCGCCGCCCAGCGGGCCTTCGATCATGATGTCCAGCGCGCTAACGATGCGCTCGGGCTTGCCGTAGGGCTTTTCCCAGGGCTGGAGGAAATCGGGGATGTTCAGGTTGGAGACCGAGAAACCGGTCAGTCCGGCCTTGGGCTTGGCGCCACGGCCGGTCGCGCCTTCGTCACGAATCTCGCCACCGGAGCCGGTAGAGGCGCCGGGGAACGGGGCGATAGCGGTCGGGTGGTTGTGCGTCTCCACCTTCATCAGAATGTGCACCGGCTCCTGCACCGCACCGTATTGGCGGGTCTCAGGATTGGGGAAGAAACGCCCGGCGGTGTGGCCGACGATGACGGAGGCGTTGTCCTTGTAGGCGGACAGTACGCCTTCGTTGTGCATCTGGTAGGTGTTCTTGATCATGCCGAACAGCGACTTGTCCTGGCTCTCGCCGTCGATGTCCCAGCTGGCATTGAAGATCTTGTGGCGGCAATGCTCGGAGTTGGCCTGGGCGAACATCATCAGTTCGATATCGTGCGGGTTGCGCCCCAGGTCATTGAAGCTCTTGACCAGGTAGTCGATTTCGTCCTCGGCCAGGGCCAGGCCCAGATACTGGTTGGCCTGCTCCAGCGCGGCACGGCCACCACCTAGCACATCGACGGCGGTCAGCGGCTTGGGCTGGGCATGACTGAACAGCGCACTGGCATCTTCCAGCGCACCCAGCACCAGCTGGGTCATGCGGTCGTGCAACAGCGCGGCGACAGCAGCACTGTCGGCTTCGCTCAGCTCGCCGCTGACGTAATAGGCGATACCACGCTCCAGACGCTGGACCTTGGCCAGCCCGCAGTTACGGGCGATATCGCTGGCCTTGCTCGACCAGGGCGAAATGGTGCCGAAACGCGGAATGGTCAGGAACAGTTTGCCGCTGGGCTCCTGCACCGGCACGCTCGGGCCGTACTTGAGCAGCCGGGCCAGCACTTGTTCCTCATCGGCGTTGAGCACGCCGGTGACGTCGGCGAAATGCGCGAACTCGGCGTACAGCCCGGTCACGGCCGGCACCTTGCTGGTCAGTTGCTCAAGCAATTTGCCATGGCGGAAAGCGGAAAGGGCGGGAGCGCCGCGCAGAATCAACATCGTCGGAACAGCCTCTGGGAAGGGGTGTGCTGGAGGCCGGGCATTCTACCCTAAAGCGTTGGCCTGCGGCACCTGTAGCCAGGCGCTTAAAGGACGAACGCGCACTAGCAGAGAAGCGAAGCGCTGTCGATATATGGCGCCGCCTGCGCTTTGCGTATACTGCGCCGATGTTTGCACGACCTGCGATACGCATGCGTTGCGCCAAAGGGCTGTTGGCGATTGGAACCCTCCTGATGCTTGCTGGCTGCGGCGAAGAACCCAAGCCCAGCGTACTTGAGCAGGCAAAGGCGGAGGGTGAGCTGCGCGTGGTCACTCGTAACAGCCCCGCCACCTACTTCCAGGATCGCAACGGCGCCACCGGTTTCGAATATGAACTGGCCAAGCGCTTCGCCACCGACCTCGGCCTCGAACTGAAGATCGAAACCGCCGACAACCTCGACAGCCTGTTCGCCAGCCTGGACCGCGCCAGCGGCCCGGTCATGGCTGCCGCCGGCCTGGTGGACACACCGCAGCGCCAGCGTCAGGCACGCTTCTCCATCCCTTATCTGGAAGTCACACCGCAGGTCATCTATCGCCAGGGCGAGAGCCGTCCGACCAAACCTGAAGATCTGGTCGGCAAACGCATTCTGGTGCTGGCCGGCAGCAGCCATGCCGAACAGCTGGCCGCCCTCAAGCTGGAACAGCCGGAGCTGGAGTTCGAGGTATCCGACGCAGTGGAGGTGGTCGACCTGCTACGCATGGTCGATGAGGGCCAGATCGACCTGACCCTGGTGGACTCCAACGAACTGGCGATGAACCAGGTGTACTTCCCCAACGTGCGCGTCGCCTTCGACCTCGGCGACACCAACACCATGCGCTGGGCAGTGGCGGCCGGCGACGATGACAGCCTGCTGCTGGAGATCGACGCCTTCCTCAAGCGCGCCGAAGCCAACGGTACCCTGCAGCGCCTGAAGGAACGTTACTACGGCCATGTCGACGTGCTCGGCTATGTCGGGGCCTACACCTTCGCCCAGCACCTGCAGAAACGCCTGCCACGCTACGAGAAAATGTTCCGCCAGGCCGCCCACAGCCATCAGATCGACTGGCGCCTGCTGGCGGCCATGGGCTACCAGGAGTCGCTGTGGCAGCCCAACGCCACGTCCAAAACCGGCGTACGCGGCCTGATGATGCTCACTCAGCGCACTGCCCAGTCGGTCGGCGTCTCCAACCGTCTCGACCCCAAACAGAGTATCGACGGCGGCGCCCGTTATTTCATTCAGGTGCACCAGCAACTGCCGGAAGGCATCGTCGAGCCGGATCGCACCTGGTTCGCCCTGGCCGCCTACAACGTTGGTGGTGGTCACCTGGAAGATGCACGCAAGCTGACCGAAGCCGAAGGGTTGGACCCTAACAAGTGGGCCGATGTGCAGAAGATCCTGCCACGCCTGGCGCAGAAGCAGTGGTACAGCAAGACTCGCTACGGCTATGCCCGTGGCGGTGAGCCGGTGCATTTCGTGCGTAACATTCGCCGCTACTACGACATTCTTACCTGGGTCACCCAGCCGCAGTTGGAAGGCTCGCAGGTGGCCGAGAGCGGTACCCACCTGCCCGGCATCGACAAGCGCAAACCCGAAGAAGAAACCCCGCCGCTGTAATTGCCTACAGCAAGCTCTGATTACCTACTGCGCAGCGACTGATGGCCTGGCGCGCTGGCGGCAGCCCTTTCAAACGCGTGGCGCACTGCGCCTGACTCGATATCCGCTCAACCTGCAGATTGGCCTGCGCATCGATGCTGATCAGGTAGGGATGGTTGTAACGTGCGCGATCGTTCCAGGCGCTGAAATGCTGAGCGCTGAACACGCAGCGGTAGTCCTGGTGGCCGGTAAAGCCCTGAAAGCGATCACGCATGAAGATGTGGTGATAGCGCTGCCAGTCACGATCGCGCTGGCCGACGCGTACGGCCTCCTGACACTCTTCAAGCGTGGTGATCTGCGGCTCGTGCAGGAAAATACTTTGCGCCAGGTTGGAGCCACCCAACTGCACGCTAGCGACCAGGTACACCTCGGGCTGCTCCGCGAACGCTGGCGCAGCCAGAAGCGCCAGTACACTCAACATCCGTTTGTTCATGCCTATTCCCTGTAAGAACGCTCAGCCTCGCCGAGCCTTGAAGAAATCTTTCAGCAGCGCCCCGCTCTCCTCGGCCAACAGCCCGCCCTCCACCAACACGCGGTGATTGAGAAAGCCCTGATCGAAGAACTGCCCCTGGCTGATCGCTACCCCGGCACGCGGCTCACTGGCGGCGAACACCACCCGAGCGATGCGCGCATGCACGATCAGACCGGCGCACATGCTGCAGGGCTCCAGCGTGACATACAGGGTGCTACCTGGGAGTCGGTAGTTCTGCACGCTTTCCGCTGCCGCGCGAATCGCCACCATCTCGGCGTGGGCACTGGGGTCGTGACGCAGGATCGGGCAATTGAAGCCCTGCCCCACCACTTCGCCGCCCTGCACCAGCACAGCACCCACCGGCACCTCGCCTTGCTCCGCGCCCAGGCACGCCTGCGCCAGCGCCAGGCGCATGAAGTGCTCGTCACGCGAGCGGTCGATGATCTGCGGTCTTTTCATTGCAACAATCCGTAGGACGCCGGCAAAAAACGGCGCCTACCCTACACCACTTCGATAGCCGCCATCAGCCCCGTTTCCATATGGTCGATGACGTGGCAGTGGAACATCCACACACCGGGATTATCGGCGACAAAGGCGATGCGCGCCGTCTCGTTCTTGCCCAGCAGGTAGGTGTCGGTGAAATACGGAATGATCTGGCGTCGATCCGAGCCCAGCACCTTGAAAGTCATGCCGTGCAGGTGGATCGGGTGCTGGTACTGCGCCATGTTGCGCAGCACGAAAACGTAGTGGCCGTTCTTCTTCAGCGTGGCGATCGGACGGTCCGCACAGGTCTTGTCGTTGATGTCCCAGGCCTGGCCGTTGATCTGCCAGTACTTGTAGCTGCCGCCACGTTCGACATTCCCCGACAGCATGGCTGCCCACTCGAAGTTGAAACGCAGCGTCTCGGCGCGCGCCAGATCCGGCTCGGCAATCGGGTTGGCCGGCAGTGGCGACGGCCAATCTCCGGCAGCGTCGGTGCTGGCGATGCCCTTCAAGGTCGCCAGGCGCAGCGGCCCGTTACGTAGAGATAACGCCTCTCCAGCAGCCGGAACCTTGAGCGCCAGGTCAAGGCGCATGCCGGGGCCGAGCCAGTATTCCTTGCCCAAAGGGCGCGGCTGCACCGGGTTGCCGTCCAGCGCATAAATGCGCGCCTCGCCGCCCGGCAGATTGAGGCGATAGGTGATGGTGCTGTCGACGTTGATCAGACGCAGGCGCACCACCTGCCCGGCCGGCAACTCCAGTGTTGGGTTAGGCTCGCCGTTGATGGTGGTCAGGCGCCCACGCGTGCCCTCGCGCGCGGCCTGGCGCGGCACCAGAAACTCGGTGAACGCGCCCTGCTCGTCGATGTGCCAGGTTTTCAGGCTCAGCGTACGTTCATGACGGAACCCCGTCGGCTCGCGCTCCTCGACAATCAGCGGGCCGACAAGGCCGCGTCCGAGCTGCTCGGCACTGGCGGTATGCGGGTGGTACCAGAAGCTGCCAGCGTCGTGGCAGATGAAGTCATAGTCGAAGTATTCACCCGGCAGAACCGGTGCTTGGGAAACGTAGGGCACGCCGTCCATCTCCAGCGGCAGACGAATGCCATGCCAGTGGATGGTGCTCTGCACATCGAGCTTGTTGATGAAGCGCACCCGCAAACGCTCGCCCTGGCGGCAACGCAACTCCAACCCCGGCGCCTGGCCGCCATAGCCCCAGGCCGGCGTCTTGTGCCCCGGCACCAGCTCAAGATCAAGCGGCGCGGCGATCAGCTCGTAGTCATGGCTCGCCACGTTCTCCGGGCGCCCCAGCCAATAACGCACACCACCTGCGCCTAGGCCGGCCACACCCAGGCCAGCCAAACCGACGAGCACTTGTCTGCGGGTAAACGACATCTTCATCCTCGGCAATCTGTAGGCATACTCAATTGCGGTATCTTCTCATTTTCAACGAATGGAAAACGACCCCACTAGCAGAGTCGGGTTGCCGCAGCTCCAACCTGCAGGCATGAAAAAACCGGCCTAAGCCGGTTTCTTCATACAGCGCTTCGGGATCACTCCCACTCAATCGTCGCTGGCGGCTTGCTCGATACGTCGTAAGTAACGCGGGAAATGCCTTCGATTTCGTTGATGATGCGGCCGCTGACAGTCTCCAGCAGCTCGTAAGGCAGGTGCGCCCAGCGAGCGGTCATGAAGTCGACGGTTTCCACGGCGCGCAGGGCGACGACCCAGGCGTAGCGACGGCCGTCACCAACGACGCCAACCGATTTCACCGGCTGGAATACAACGAATGCCTGGCTGGTCTTGTGGTACCAGTCGGCCTTGCGCAGTTCTTCGATGAAGATGTGGTCGGCGCGGCGCAGCAGGTCGGCGTATTCCTTCTTCACTTCGCCGAGGATGCGCACGCCCAGGCCCGGGCCCGGGAACGGGTGGCGGTAGACCATGTCGTAGGGCAGGCCCAGCTCCAGGCCGATCTTGCGTACTTCGTCCTTGAACAGTTCACGCAGCGGCTCGACCAGCTTGAGGTTCATTTCCTCCGGCAGGCCGCCAACGTTGTGGTGGCTCTTGATCACGTGGGCCTTGCCGCTCTTGGCGCCAGCCGACTCGATCACGTCCGGGTAGATGGTGCCCTGGGCAAGGAACTGGATGTTGTCCAGCTTGCTGGCCTGGGCATCGAACACGTCGATAAAGGTACGACCGATGATCTTGCGCTTCTTCTCCGGGTCGGACTCGCCGGCCAGGTTGCCGAGGAACTGCTCTTCGGCGTTGGCGCGGATCACCTTGACGCCCATGTTCTCGGCGAACATGGCCATGACCTGATCACCTTCGTGCAGGCGCAGCAGACCGTTGTCGACGAACACACAGGTCAGCTGATCGCCGATGGCCTTGTGCAGCAGTGCCGCGACCACCGAGGAATCCACACCGCCAGACAGGCCAAGCAGCACGTTGGCATCGCCAACCTGAGCACGCACGGCGGCGATGGCGTCTTCGACGATGTTGGCCGGGGTCCAAAGGGCTTCACAGCCGCTGATTTCCAGCACGAAGCGCGAGAGGATGCGACCGCCCTGCTTGGTATGGGTCACTTCCGGGTGGAACTGCACGCCGTAGTAGTGGCGAGTGTCGTCGCACATGGCGGCGATCGGGCAGCTCGGGGTGCTGGCGAGGATATGGAAGCCTTCTGGCAGGCGTGTGACCTTGTCGCCGTGGCTCATCCACACGTCGAGGCCCAGCACGCCATCAGCGTCGACATGGTCTTCGATGCCGGCCAGCAGCTGGCTCTTGCCGACTACGTCGACACGGGCGTACCCGAACTCACGCAGGTCGGAACCTTCCACCTTGCCACCGAGCTGCTCGGCCATGGTCTGCATGCCGTAGCAGATGCCCAGTACCGGGACATTCAGGTCGAACACCGCTTGCGGCGCGCGCGGGCTATTGGCTTCGTGCACCGACTCCGGGCCACCGGCGAGGATGATGCCGCGCGGAGCGAAGGCACGAATGTCCTCGTCGCTCATGTCCCAAGGGTGCAGTTCGCAATAGACGCCGATCTCGCGAACACGGCGCGCGATCAACTGGGTGTACTGGGAACCGAAGTCCAGAATGAGGATGCGGTGGGCGTGAATGTCGTGGGCCATGGCCGTCTCTCGTAGGTGTTCACAAATGACACGGGGCTGATCGAACAGCCCCGTTATTCATACATTGTAAAATCGATTTGCCGCGTCGTGAGCGACGAGCAGGCAAGGCGGAGAGAAATGAGAGAGCGGAGTTTGCTGAAGCAAATGAGCATCTCGAGTTCTTCTCCAACGCAGCATGCGCAAGCGCAGCAGCGTCAAATCGATTTTTTAGCCAACCCGGTAGTTGGGCGCCTCTTTGGTGATCTGCACATCGTGGACGTGCGACTCAGCCATGCCAGCGCCAGTGATGCGCACGAACTCGGGCTTGGTGCGCATTTCCTCGACGGTCGCGCAACCGGTGTAGCCCATGGAGGCACGCAGGCCGCCCATCAGTTGGTGAACGATGGCACTCATCGCGCCCTTGTAGGGAACGCGGCCTTCGATACCTTCCGGCACCAGCTTCTCGGCACCGGCCGAGGAGTCCTGGAAGTAACGGTCGCTCGATCCTTGCGCCTGCGCCATGGCGCCCAGCGAACCCATACCACGGTAAGCCTTGTAGGAACGGCCCTGGAACAGTTCGACTTCGCCCGGGGCTTCTTCGGTACCGGCCAGCATGGAGCCGATCATCACTGCGGAAGCGCCAGCGACGATGGCCTTGGACAGGTCGCCGGAGAAGCGGATACCGCCATCAGCGATCAGCGGCACACCGGTACCAGCCAGCGCGGCAGCAACGTTGGCCACGGCGCTGATCTGCGGCACACCGACGCCGGCAACGATACGGGTGGTGCAGATCGAGCCCGGGCCGATACCGACCTTGACACCATCAGCACCAGCTTCGACCAGCGCCTTGGCGGCGGCGCCAGTGGCGATGTTGCCACCGATCACCTGGACTTCCGGGAAGTTCTCCTTGACCCAGCGTACGCGGTCGATCACGCCTTTGGAGTGGCCGTGTGCGGTGTCGACGATGATCACGTCGACGCCTGCATTGACCAGAGCAGCCACACGGTCACCGGTGTCGGCACCGGTGCCGACGGCAGCGCCAACGCGCAGACGACCTTGATCGTCCTTGCTGGCCAGCGGGTAGGCCTTGGCCTTCTCGATGTCCTTGACGGTCATCATGCCCTTGAGGGTGAAGGCGTCGTCGACGATCAGCACCTTCTCGATGCGGTGCTTGTGCAACAGCTCACGCACGGTTTCCTTGGCGGCGCCTTCCTTGACGGTGACCAGACGCTCTTTCGGCGTCATCACTTCACGCACTTTAGCGTCCAGACGATTCTCGAAACGCACGTCACGGGAGGTCACGATGCCCACCAGGTCGCCGTTGGACAGCACCGGAACACCGGAGATGTTGTGCAGGCGGGTCAGCTCGAAGAGGTCACGCACGGTGGCATCGGCCTCGATGGTGATCGGGTCCTTGACCACGCCAGCCTCGAACTTCTTCACCTTGCGCACTTCGGCAGCCTGCTGCTCGATGGTCATGTTCTTGTGGATGATGCCGATGCCGCCTTCCTGGGCCATGGCGATGGCCAGGCGCGCTTCGGTGACGGTGTCCATGGCAGCGGACAGCAGCGGGATGTTCAGTTCGATGCCGCGGGTCAGGCGGGTCTTCAGGCTGACGTCCTTGGGCAGCACCTCGGAATAACCGGGGATGAGCAGGACGTCGTCGAAAGTGAGTGCTTCTTGGCTGATGCGCAGCATGGAGGGCTCCCGAGCGGGAAAATAAGAAGCGCGGCATTATACCCAGCGAGCTCATTTCACTCAATGCAAAGTGTGTCTCTAGGCAGCCATACCTCGAAACACATAAAATAATGATTCTCAAAAACCCTTGCACTTGAGTGCCAAATGAAATTCAACCGCTTTTCCTTGAGTGGTCAAGGCGCCGCCCTTCTCACTTTTTGCCTGCTTCCAGCGGGCCACCTGCTGGCCCAGGAGCTGGAGCTGCCCAGCCAGGAAGTCATCGCGGCGCCCGTGGCTGACGAGAATGGCTACCAGGCCAAGCGCGCCAGTACGGCGAGCAAATCTTCAGTGGCACTCAAGGATGAAGCCCAGTCGGTACAGGTGGTAACGCCACAGACCATCGAGGACTTTCAGGTCAGATCGCTGGACGATGCGATGAAGTTCGTCAGTGGCATGACGCAGAGCAACACCCTGGCTGGCACGCAGGATGGCTTCGTCAAACGCGGTTTTGGTAGCAACGCCGATGGTTCCATCCTGCGCGACGGCATTCGATCCAGCCTGTCGCGCAACTTCAGCGCCACCACTGAACGCGTGGAAGTGCTCAAAGGGCCGGCCTCGCTGTTATATGGCGCGCTGGAGCCGGGCGGCCTGATCAACGTCATCAGCAAGAAGCCGCAGTACCAATGGGGCACGCAACTGAGCGCGGACAGCTCCAGCTTCGGCGGAGGCAGCCTGGCAGTCGACGTCACCGGCCCCATTGCCGACAGCGGCCTGGCCTTTCGACTGGTTGCCGAGCGCCAGCACGAAGACTACTGGCGCAACTTCGGCGAAGAAGAACACAGTTTGATCGCCCCCTCGCTTAGCTGGGAAGGCGAACGCCTGCGCCTGAACATCGCCTACGAATACAAGGAATACAGCTCTCCGGTGGACCGTGGCACGGTGATCATCAACGGCAAACCGGCCAAGGTGTCCTATAACGACCGCTTCGGTGAAAGCTGGTCGAAGGCCGAAGGCATCGATGAACTGCTCACCGCCACCGCCGAATATCAGCTCAGCGACGACTGGTCGACTCGCCTCACCTATGGCTGGAACAACGAGCGCTACGACTATGCCGAAGCTCGCCCCAACGCGCTGAATGCCACTACAGGCGCGCTCAGCCGCCGTTCTGACGGTAGTGAGCATGACAACCAGACCCAATATCTGGCCTGGGACTGGATCGGCAACGCCAACCTGTTCAGTCAGCGACATGATCTGCTGATCGGCACCGATACAGAGCGCGTCGACAATTTCCGTGGCGATACCTGGCGCGGCCCAGCAGTGGGTGGCTTCAACATCTACAACCCGATATATGGCAATCTCGCGGCGCCTTCGTTACTCAATCCGGCGCAAAGTGATCGCAGCGACGAGCTGCACTCACGTTCGATCTACGCGAAGGACAACTGGCACCTGAACGACCAGTGGATCGTGGTGCTTGGCGGTCGCTACCAGCGTTTCGAGCAACTCGTGGAACAAGGCCGCGGCGCAACCTATACCCGCACCACCGACCGTACCGATACCACCTTCCTGCCCTTCGGCGGCCTGGTATTCCAGCTGAGCGACCAGGTGGCGTTCTATGGCAACTACAGCCGCTCTTTCGTGCCCAATGCCTCGGATACCAATACTGGCCAGGCATTCGACCCCGAAGAAGGCCGCAGCTACGAGCTGGGGGTGAAACTCGATCTGCCTCAAGGCATCGGCGCCAGCCTGGCGCTGTTCGATATCGAGAAGAAAAACGTCGTGGTCACCAAGAATTCCGTATCGGAAGCAGCAGGCAAAGTCAGCTCGCGCGGCGTGGAATTGGATATCAGCGGCCGCCTGAGCGAGCACTGGGAGCTGCTTGGCAGCTATGCCTACACCGATACGGAAATCCTCGATGACCCGAGCAACGAAGGCAACGAGCTGGTCAACGCCGCACGCAATGTCGGCAGTCTCTACCTCGTCCATCACCTGCATTTACCCCAGGAGCTGGGTCAGTGGAAACTGGGTGGTGGCGCCCGCTACGTCGGCGAGCGTGCTGGCGACAACGCCAACACATTCTGGCTGGATAGCTACACCGTGGCCGATGCCTTCGTCACTTGGGACAGCCAATTGCTTGGAGAAAAGACACGCCTGCAACTGAACGTACGTAACCTGTTCAACGAGCGCTACTACTCCTCCAGCGGCGGCAATCTACGCGTTGCCGTAGGCGAGCCGCGCGAGCTGCGCCTGTCGGCCAGTGTCGAGTTCTAAAAAGCCTTTGTAGGAGCGGCTTCAGCCGCGAAGGAATTCGAGAGCGGCTAAAGCCCCTCCCACAAGCGCGAGAGCAAGCCACGCTCAAGCCGGATCGTCCACCCACACCTGCCTCACCGCAAAGCCCAGGCGTTCGCCGAACTCTTCGACGAACGCCGGGCGCAGGCCGGCTTCAGCCCAGCCGTTGAAGATGAAACCCAGGTTGGAAAAGCCGCACGGCTGCAGGAACAGGAAACCGTTGATGTCATCTTCATGCCCGCATTCCGGGCAGGTGAAGTTGTCGGTCTCCCCTGGCCACCACACCTCCAGGCTGTCGAACAGCGGCACGCCCACTTCCCTGCGGCATTCGGCGCAGCCCGCCTCTTCGAGAAAACTGCGCGTCGGTACATAGATGCAGCGGTGGGTAATGATCTCCAGACCATTGTGCGCCTGGCCATAAGGCAGCAAATCGGGACGCTGGGCGATACGCCGCGCGCCTGGTCCGATCGCATAGGCCATACCGTTGCCACCCTGGCCGCAGGTAGTTGGCAATGCCTCGACGATTTCCCGTTTGACCAGCCAGCGCAGCATGGCCTGGGCCTTTTGCTCGTGGCCGGGAAGCGTGGATATCTGTGGGACGAGGATCAGTTGCGCGGTCATGGTGTTCGAACGGCTGGCAAGGAAAGGGCGGCAGCTTAGGCGCTACCGCCGGCAAATCAAGCCCCGCGACAGATCACAGCAGCCTGCTGCGCTTCACGACGTGCCACCCAGCGAGCACGCAGCACGTCGTAGATCCAGTTGAACGCCATGGTGTACGGCAGGAAGAACAGGATAAGCACGATGTCCAAGAGCAGCGCCTCGAGCAGACCGATCGACAACCACCAGGCCGCCAGCGGTACCAGCACGACGATCAAGCCCACCTCGAACAGCAGCGCATGGCTTACCCGCGCTCGAAAACCGCGCTCGAAGCCCAGACGACTCTGTGCGCGGTCGAAGAGGTAGTTGAACAGCATGTTCCACAGCATCGCCACGGTGGAGAACATCAGCGTCAGCACGCCCAGGTGCAGCAGCGGCTTGTCCATGAACCAGGCCATGGCCGGCGCACAGATAAGTACGGCAATACCTTCGAAGGCCAGAGCGTGACCGATGCGCTCACGCAGAGAGCGCGGCAGGGGCTGAGTCATGAAGCGAACCTCGTGATAAGTGACGACGAGCGCTATGATCATCGGAATATCAGCCAACCCAAAGGCAGCTGCCATCGGCAAAACCGATATGAATATTTCACCTGAATCGCTGCAAGCCTTCGCTCAGGCCGCCAACTGCGGCTCGCTCAGCGCTGCGGCGCGGCGCCTGGGCAAGAGTCAGTCGACCATCAGCGAAGCCGTCGCGCGCCTGGAAATCGACCTGGGCGTGGCACTGTTCGAGCGCGGCCCACGCACATTGCAACTGACCGAAGCCGGGGCCAGCCTGCTGGCCCACGCCGAAGAAGTGCTCTGTGCCAGCGACCGCCTGGCGCGACACGCGGCCGGTTTGGCCAGAGGCCAGGAAGCGCGCCTGACCCTGGCTCTGTCCGATGCGTACCAGCCGAAGCAGTACGAAGTTCGCCTGCAGGAGCTGGATCAGCGCTTTCCCGACCTGCAATTCGAGAGCCTGATCGCCGAACAGGCCGATGTGCTCGACTTGGTCACCCAGGGCCGTGCGCAGTTGGGGCTGCTAGGCGCGCAACCGACCTACCCGCCGCATATCGCCCACGCCCGCCTGGAAATGAGCAGCGAGTTCGGTCTGTTCGTGGCCAAGGATCATCCGCTGAGCAGGCTGGCCCAGGTACGCCAGGACGACTTATCGCGCTGGCGCTTGCTGCGCCTGAGTAGCGTCGCCCATGACGATGCCAACACCGACGACCTGCCCGGCAGCGGCGGCCGCTGCTGGGCCGCGCCGGACTACCTGATGCTGCTGGAAATGGCACGCCTGGGCTTCGGCTGGGCCGAACTGCCACGGCAACTGGTCGATGCCTACGGCTTCGGTGGCCTGCATGAACTGCCCTGCAATGGTTGGCCACGGCGGGTCACGGTGGACGCCATCTGGTCACGCCAGCGCGAACTCGGTCCGGTCGCGGCCTGGTTGCTCGAGCGTCTGCTGCAGGACGCCTGATGAAGGTCGCACCTACGGGCCTCTCGGCTTATCATGCCGCCCCATGATCAATGATCCCTTTGCTCGCCTGAACCTCGACCGCGAGGTGCTCAGCGTCAGCCAGCTCAACAATCGCGCCCGCTTGCTGCTGGAGGACGTGTTCGCCGGCATCTGGGTCGAGGGAGAAATTTCCAACCTCGCCCGTCCAGCCTCCGGCCACATCTACTTCACCCTGAAAGACAGCCAGGCGCAGGTGCGCTGCGCACTGTTCCGGCAGAACGCTGCGCGCGTACGCCAGGCGCTGCGCGACGGATTGGCGGTGAAGGTACGCGGCAAGGTCTCGCTGTTCGAGGGGCGCGGCGACTATCAGTTGATTCTCGACGCCGTCGAGCCTGCCGGTGATGGCGCGCTGCGCCTGGCCTTCGAGGCGCTGAAGGAAAAGCTCGGCGCCGAAGGGCTGTTCTCTACCGAACGCAAGATCGCCCTGCCCGCGCACCCCAAGCGCATCGGCATCGTCAGCTCACCGACCGGCGCGGTGATCCGCGACATCATCAGCGTATTTCGCCGCCGCGCGCCGCAGGTGGAGTTGAACCTGATCCCCACTGCCGTACAGGGCCGCGAAGCCACCGCGCAGATCGTGCGCGCCCTGCAACGCGCCGATGCGCAGGGTTTCGATGCGCTGATCCTGGCCCGCGGCGGTGGCTCGCTGGAAGACCTCTGGTGCTTCAACGAAGAAGCCGTGGCCCGCGCCGTGGCTTCGTGCGTCACGCCCATCGTCAGCGCCGTGGGCCACGAAACAGACGTTTCCATCGCCGACTTCGTCGCTGACGTGCGCGCGCCAACCCCTTCGGCCGCCGCCGAACTGCTGGCCCCGGACAGCAGTGAGCTGGTGCAGCGCCTGCACAACCTGCAGCGGCGCTTGGTGCTGCAGATGCAGGGCCGTCTGGCCCGCGAACGCCTGCGTCTGGAAGGCGTGAGCAAACGCCTGCGTCACCCCGGCGAGCGCCTGCGCCAGCAAGCCCAGCGCCTGGATGACCTGGACATGCGCCTGCGCCGCGCCTTCAACCAGCAACTGGCCAATCAGCGCGAACGCTTGGCCCGCCTCGACGCGCGCCTCGCCGCCCAGCATCCGGGCCGCAACCTGGCACTGCTGCGCCAGCGCCTGGATGGCCTGGCCACGCGCCTGCCACGCGCGATGCAAGGCCAGCTACGCAGCCAGCGTCAGCAACTGGGCGCACTGGCCGCGCAACTGCAGATCGTCAGCCCCTTGGCCACCCTCGGTCGTGGCTACAGCATCCTCCTCGACGAACGCGGTCATGCCGTGCGCAGCGCCGCACAGACCCACCCGGGCCAACGCCTCAAGGCACGCCTGAGCGAAGGCGAACTGGACGTGCGCGTCGAAGACAACCACATACAACCGGCGACCTTGTCGCTCTTGGATTGAGAACCGATGTACAGCCTTACCCGCACGCAATTGTTCGCCGGCCTGCTGGCTCTGTGCCTTACCCTGCCCGCCCACGCCGAGGGTTTTATCACTCGCCTGCTGAACAAGCCGGTGCCGGGCGGTGTGGCGGTGGTCGATCTGGGCAACCCGGCGCAGGCACCCAAAGTGCGCTATCAGGGTAAGCCGGTACTGACCGTTCACGAAGATGGCCAACGCTGGATCGCCGTTGTCGGCATCCCGCTCAGCGTCAAGCCAGGGACTCAACAGGTCGAGGTCGAGGGCGGTGGCCGCTTGACTTTCCAGGCCGGCGCCAAGCACTACACCGAGCAGCGCATCACCATCAAGAACCAGCAGCAGGTCACCCCCAACGCCGCCAACCTGAAACGCATCGAGCGCGAGCTGGCCGAGCAGACCCGTGCCTACCAGCAGTTCAGCGCGCGCCAGCCGAGCAACCTGATGTTCGACAAACCGGTCAACGGCCCGCTGTCCAGCCCGTTCGGCCTGCGCCGCTTCTTCAACGGCGAGGAGCGCAACCCGCATTCGGGCCTGGACTTCGCCGCCAACCGCGGCACGCCGATCAAGGCTCCGGCTGCCGGTAAGGTGATCCTCATCGGCGATTATTTCTTCAATGGCAAGACGGTATTTCTCGACCACGGCCAGGGGTTGATCAGCATGTTCTGCCACCTGTCCGAGATCGACGTGAAGCTCGGCGACGAAATCTCCCGAGGCGGCCATCTCGGCAAGGTCGGCGCCACCGGGCGCGCCACCGGCCCGCACCTGCATTGGAACGTCAGCCTCAACGATGCGCGGGTTGATCCGGCGATCTTCATTGGTGCGTTCAAGCCCTGAACCGACGCAGCGTGCAACACCTGCCGTTTGGGTTAACGACACATTTTTGCTAGGGTACGGCGGCTCAGATGGCCGGCCGTGTAGCGTCGGCCTTTCCTCCTGCCTGCTTCGGAGCCGGAAATGCCGAATGAGCTCACTACCTGGATGAACTGGCTGAACACTCAGCCGGAACTGCTCACCCTCACCGCTACCCTCGTCCTGATCGTCGCCGCCTGGCTGTCGAACTGGGTGGTCAAACGCATTTTGGTCCGCGCCATCTACCGCCTGGTCGGGGCGACCGCCCTGGGCCGCCATGGCCAGATCAAGGAAAGCGGTATCATCAAGCGCCTGTCCAACATCGTACCGGCACTGGTGCTGTCCAGCGGCGTGGTCTTGGTACCCGGCATGCCCGCTGCTGTGGTGGAAGTGACACGCAACGTCTGTGGCGCCTTCGTGGTGCTGACCATCGCCATGGCCATCGGCGCCCTGCTGGATATTCTCAACACCCTCTACCAGCGCCGCCCGAATGCGCACCTGAAGCCGATCAAGGGCTATCTGCAGGTGATCAAGATTGCCATCTTCGCCATCGCCGCGATCCTGATGGTGGCTGCACTGATCGACCGCTCTCCGCTGATTCTGCTGTCCGGTCTCGGGGCCATGGCTGCGGTGCTGATGTTGATCTTCCAGGACACTCTGCTATCGCTGGTGGCCAGCGTGCAGATCTCCTCCAGCGACATCGTACGCGTCGGCGACTGGGTGGAAATGCCGCAGCTCAACGCCGACGGCGATGTGATCGACATCGCCCTGCACACGGTCAAGGTGCAGAACTGGGACAAGACCATCACCACCATCCCGACCAAGCGCTTCATCACAGACCCGTTCAAGAACTGGCGTGGCATGCAGGAATCCGGTGGACGTCGGATCAAGCGCGCGCTGTTCTTGGACCAGACCAGCGTTCACTTCCTCAGCGACGAAGAAATCGCACGGCTACGCCGCTTCATGCTCCTCGACGAATACCTCGACCGCAAGGATCAGGAGCTGCAGGACTGGAACACCAGGCTGGCCGAACACGGCAAGGAGGCTGTGAACACCCGCCGTATCACCAACATCGGCAGCTTCCGCGCCTACGTCGAGCACTACCTGCGGCATAACCCGAATATCCACCAGAACATGACCCTGCTGGTGCGTCAGCTCAGCCCGACTGCCGATGGTCTGCCGCTGGAAATCTACTGTTTCACCAATACCATCGCCTGGAATGCCTACGAAGGCATCCAGTCGGACATCTTCGACCACTTGCTGGCCATCCTCCCCGAGTTCGGCCTGCGCGTGTTCCAGCACCCGAGCGGTGCGGACATGCGCGAATTGCGGCCCACCATCGCCGAGCAGCCAAGGGCGGTGCAATAAAACACTAGTGGTGCGTCCCGAAACGACGTATTACAGAACCCTGCCCCAGAATCGGCCGGAGCTTGCCATGATCACCCTGCATCACCTGAACAACTCGCGTTCGCAACGTATTCTCTGGATGCTCGAAGAGATTGGTATCGACTATCAGGTCAAGCATTACCAGCGCGACCCGCAGACCATGCTCGCCCCTGCCGAGTTGCGCCAGGTGCATCCTCTGGGCAAGTCGCCGCTGATCACCGATGGCGAACTGACCCTTGCCGAATCGGGCGCCATCATCGAATACCTGGCCGAGCGCTATGGCGATTGGTTGCTGCCTGCCGCCGGTAGCGCGGAACGCCTGCGCTGCCGCTACTGGCTGCATTACGCCGAAGGCTCGGCGATGCCGCCACTGCTGCTCAAGCTGGTGTTCGACAAGCTGCGCAGCGCGCCGATGCCGTTCTTCATCAAGCCAGTCGCCCGTGGCATCGCGAACAAGGTCAGTCAGGCGTTCATCTCGCCGCAGTTGAAACTGCATTTCGACTACCTGGAGGGCCAACTGAGCGAGCACGACTGGTTCGCAGGCGATGCGTTCAGCGCTGCCGATATTCAGCTCAGTTTCCCACTTGAAGCAGCTGCCGCCCGTGGCGTACTCAACAACCACCCGCGCCTGAGCGATTTCCTGCAACGCATCCATGCCAGGCCGGCCTATCGCCGTGCCCTGGAAAAAGGTGGCGCCTACGACTACGCCGACTGAGGACGGATCATCGAGGGACGGGGGCGAGCCCGTGCACGCCCTCTGGAAACACGATTCGTCGAAAAAATCACTTTCAAAGCAATAAAATCCGCCAACAAAAGCTATCCAGCAATAAATCGGCGTTTTTTAAGCAAGCATTGCCATATCCACCTGCTATGGATAGGGTGCCCACATGAAAAACATCTTTCTCGTCCGCCAGCTCGCATGCCTGCGACTGGTCAGTCCTCGACTGCGACGCCCCGCCTGAAGCCCCGTTTCATGGCCGCCCGGCCTCGTGTTCGACTCCCATTTCGCAGGACCCTCTCATGACCATGCTCAACGACCCGTCGAAGAAGTACCGCCCGTTTACTCAGATCCAGATTCCGGACCGCACCTGGCCGGACAAGATCATCGACAAGGCGCCGATCTGGCTGTCCACCGACCTGCGCGACGGTAACCAGTCGCTGATCGAGCCGATGGATGCCGAGAAGAAGATGCGCTTCTTCAAGTGTCTGCTGGCAGTAGGTTTGAAGGAAATCGAAGTGGGCTTCCCGTCCGCCTCGCAGACTGACTTCGACTTCGTCCGCGAGCTGATCGAAGGCGGCCACATTCCGGACGACGTTACTATTCAGGTGCTGACCCAGGCCCGTGACGACCTCATCGAGCGCACCTTCGAGTCGCTGAAAGGCGCCAAGAAGGCCATCGTCCACTACTACAACGCCTGCGCACCGAGCTTCCGCAAGATCGTCTTCAACCAGGACAAGGCCGGCGTCAAAGCCATTGCCGTGGCTGCTGGCACCACCATCAAGCGCCTGGCCGATGCCGCGCCGGAAACCCAGTGGGGCTTCGAGTATTCGCCGGAAGTGTTCAGCAGCACCGAAATCGACTTCGCCGTCGAGGTGTGCAATGCGGTGATCGGCGTGTTCCAGCCAACCCAAGCCAACAAGCTGATTCTCAACCTGCCCGCCACCATCGAGTGCGCCACGCCGAACAACTACGCCGACCAGATCGAGTGGTTCGGTCGTCACGTCGACCGCCGTGACAGCGTGCTGATCAGCGTACATACCCACAATGACCGTGGCACCGGCGTTGCGGCCTCCGAGCTGGCCGTCATGGCCGGCGCTGACCGCGTCGAAGGTTGCCTGTTCGGCAACGGCGAACGCACCGGCAACGTCTGCCTGGTGACCCTGGCGCTGAACCTCTACACCCAGGGCGTGAACCCCGAACTGGACTTCTCCGACATCGACGCCGTGCGCAAGGTGGTCGAGGACTGCAACCAGATTCCGGTGCACCCGCGCCACCCGTACGTCGGCGACCTGGTGCACACCGCCTTCTCCGGCTCGCACCAGGACGCCATCCGCAAGGGCTTCGCCCAGCAGAAGGACGATGCCCTGTGGGAAGTGCCGTACCTGCCTATCGATCCGGCCGACATCGGCCGTGACTACGAGGCGGTGATTCGTGTGAACAGCCAGTCCGGCAAAGGCGGCATCACCTTCCTGCTCGAGCAGGAATACGGCATCAGCCTGCCACGTCGCATGCAGATCGAGTTCAGCCAGGTGGTGCAGCGTGAAACCGACCGCCTCGGCCTGGAAATGACCGCCGCACAGATCCACCAGTTGCTCGAAACCGAGTACCTGCAAGCGCGCAGCCCCTACGCTCTGAAAGGCCATCGCCTGCAGGAGGAAAACGGCACCAGCGCGGTGGATGTGGAAGTCATCGAAGGAAGTGAGAACCACCATTGGCGTGGCATCGGTAAAGGCCCGCTGGAAGCGCTGGCTGCCGCGCTGCCGGTCGCCGTTGAAGTCATGGACTACAGCGAGCACGCCATTGGTGCCGGCACCAACGCCAAGGCGGCTGCCTACATCGAACTGCGCGTCAATGGCGGTCGTGCCCTGCACGGCATCGGGATCGACGAGAACCTGACTACGGCGAGCTTCCGCGCCCTGTTCAGTGCGCTGAACCGCGCCCTTAGCCAGGCCGAGTCGCAAGCGGCCTGAGCCTTAAGCGCCACTCACAAAAACGCCGGGCAAAGCCCGGCGTTTTTGTATGCGTAACCCGGATGAAATCCGGGAACTTGACACTCAAATATCGAAAATCATCAGCACCGCGAACATCAGTGCGGCCAGGCCAATGGTGTACATCAGACCGATACCTGCCGCCCGCCAGTTGGAGAGGTACGCGCCACCCGCCTCGGTATGCTGCTTGAGATCGGCCTCGAGCAGGTTCTTGGCCAGCATGATCATCGCCATCAGCTGCGCGATGGCGAAAGGCAGTGCAGGCACCTCCTCCGGCAACACGAAAGCCAAGACCAAAGTGACGATCAGAAGCACGACGGAAATACCCCAGACCATCGCCACTCGATCCGCCTTCCCAAGCAGTTGCAGGTTATGCGCCAGCAGCCACGCGCCTGCCAACGGCGTGCCGATGAACGTCGCCACACCGATGCCAGCAATGCTGTAGAGCGGCGACCGAGTGGTGGTGGCCGGTTGCAGGTCAGCCTGCGGCGTCTGGAAGGGATTGCTCTGTTGCACGTCCATGTCATGTAGCTCCTGGTTCAGTTGAATGTGAAAGCGTCCGCGTCCAGGTGCGCCGGGAAGCGCTCGCGATAGGTACTCAGAGCGTCATGCGATAGCCGAGTGCGGAACACTCCATCGCCCTCGCCAGCCGTCAGCAGCGCCTCGCCCTGGAAGTCCAGCACCTGAGAATCGCCAGTATAACCGTGGCCCTTGCCGTCCTCGCCGACGCGGTTCACAGCCGCGACATAGCACAGATTCTCGATGGCTCGCGCCGGCAGCAGGCGGTTCCAGTGTTGACGACGCGCGCCCGGCCAGTTGGCGGTATACAGCAGCAGGTCGGTACCGCCGGCGTCACGGCTCCAGACGGGGAAGCGCAGGTCGTAGCAGATCAACGGGCGCACGCGCCAGCCCTTGAGGTCGAACACCACCTGCTGATCGCCAGCGCTGTAATGCTTGTGCTCACCGGCCATGCGGAACAGGTGGCGTTTGTCGTAATACGCGAAAGAGCCATCCGGATGTGCCCAAAGCAGACGATTGCGGTAGCTGCCGTCAGCAGCCTGAATGATCAGACTGCCGCAGATCACCGCGCCGATACCCTGCGCCTGCTCGCGTAGCCAGGTGCTGCTGGGTCCCCCCTCAGGCTCAGCCAATTCGGCCGACTCCATGGAAAAACCGGTGGTGAACATCTCCGGCAGGATTACCAGATCAGCGCCGCGCGCCTGCTCCAGCAAGGCCTGGAAATGTTCACGATTGGCGGCCGGATCGTGCCAGGCCAACGTGGTCTGGATCAGCGCCAGTTCGAGATCGGGTTTGTTGCTCATTTGTAGGCCTCGCTCACCGTAGGGCGGGTGAAACCCGCCAACACCTCAGAGGCGGGTTACACCCGCCCTACCCCTCATACCGCGCAGAGCTTCTCTGCCGCCTGGCGCAGGGTTTCCTCGCGCTTGGCGAAGCAGAAACGCACCAGGCGCATATCCTTGGGCGCTGACTGATAAAACACCGACACCGGAATCGCCGCCACACCATGTTCGCGGGTCAACCACTCGGCCATGGCCACATCGTCCAGATCAGGGCGAATGGCCGAATAGTCGGCCAGCTGGAAATAGGTACCAGGGGCGCGGGTGAAAGTGAAACGTGAGCCGGCCAGCAGGTCGCAGAACAGGTCGCGCTTGGCCTGGTAGAAGGCCGGCAGTTCTTCGACATGCTCGGGGCAGGCTGCCATGAAGTCAGCCAGAGCGAACTGCAGCGGCGTCACGCCACAAAAGTTGACGTATTGGTGGATCTTGCGCAGCTCGGCGGTCAAGGCCGGTGGCGCCACCACGTAGCCGGTCTTCCAGCCGGTGACGTGATAGGTCTTGCCGAAGGAGCTGACCACGAAGGCGCGCTGATACAGTTCGTCGTGGACCAGCACGCTGGCATGCCGCTGGCCGTCATAGATCAGGTGCTCGTAGACCTCGTCGCTGATCACATGAATATTGCGCCCACGAATCAGCTCCGCCAGCTTGTCCAGGTCAGTGCGGGTCAGCAGCGCCCCGCTGGGATTATGCGGGGAGTTGAGGAAGATCAGCCGCGTGCGCGGCGTGATCGCATCGGCCAGACGCTGCCAATCGACAGCGAAGTCCGGCAATGCCAGCGGCACATGTACGCAACGCCCACCGGCCAGCTCCACCGACGGCTCGTAACTGTCGTAGCAAGGGTCGAGCACGATGGCTTCATCCCCCGGATGAATCAGCGCCTGCACCGCGCAGAAGATCGCCTCGGTGGCCCCCGGCGTGATGGTGATTTCGCTATCGGCATCGCGCTGCACGCCGTAGCTGCGGGCGAACTTGGCCGCCACCTGCTGGCGTAGCGCGGGCAAGCCGGTCATTGGCGAATACTGGTTGCGCCCTTCCATAACGTGGCGCGCCACGGCCTCACGCAGTGCCTGCGGCCCATCGAAGTCGGGAAAGCCCTGAGACAGGTTGATCGCGCCAACATCGGCAGCGAGCTGGGACATGCGCGTGAAGATGGTGGTGCCGACGTTGGGCAGTTTGCTGGCGAGCATCGCGACTTCCTGGAAGAACAAGGCAAGCCGCGAGGATAGCCGAAGGGCGCAGCAGACGGCACCTGCTGTGCTTATGAAAAAGAGTTGGAAGCTTATGCCGTGCGCGCCGGACGATCACCGGCGCACACCCTGGCGTAAAGCTTACTAGCGCTTGTCTTTGCGCTTCTTCTCGGCCTTCTTGTGGTGGCTCATCAACCGGCGCTTCTTGTTCACCTGGCGATCCGTGAGCTTGTTCTTGTTGCCCTCGTAGGGGTTCTCGCCGCCCTTGTACTCGATACGAATCGGCGTACCGACCAGTTTCAGCACACGGCGGAAGGTGTTTTCCAGATAACGGGAGTAGGCACGCGGTACGGCGTCGACCTGGTTACCGTGGATCACGATCAGCGGCGGGTTGGCACCGCCCAGGTGGGCATAGCGCAGCTTGATGCGGCGACCATTGACCAGAGGCGGCGCGTGGTCGCTGACGGCATCTTCGAGAATCTGCGTCAGGCGGCTGGTCGGCCAACGGGTGATCGCCGACTTGAACGAGGCCTGCACCGACTTGTACAGATGGCCCACGCCAGTGCCGTGCAGGGCGGAAATGAAGTGGATATCGGCGAAGTCGACGAAGAACAGCCGGCGCTCCAGCTCGGTCTTCACATAATCCTTCTGCCCCTGATCCATGCCGTCCCACTTGTTCAGGGCGATGACCAGGGCGCGGCCGCTTTCCAGCACGAAGCCGAGCAGGTTGAGGTCGTGGTCGACCACACCTTCGCGGGCGTCCATGACGAACACCACGACGTTGGAGTCCTGAATGGCCTGCAGCGTCTTGACCACGGAGAATTTCTCCACAGCCTCGAAGATCTTGCCGCGCCGACGCACACCGGCGGTATCGATCAGGGTGTACTTCTCGTCGTCACGCTCGAACGGAATGTAGATGCTGTCACGCGTGGTCCCCGCCTGGTCATAGACGATGACCCGCTCTTCGCCGAGCATGCGGTTGACCAGGGTGGACTTGCCGACGTTGGGGCGACCGATGATGGCCAGCTTGATGCCGTCCTTCTCGCTCGGGCCAGGAATGCGCTTGGCCTCCTGGCCTTCCAGCACCTCTTCCTCTTCGGCACCCTCCTCCAGCTCGCCGGCGTCCTTGGGGAACGCGCCGAGCACCACTTCCAGCATCTGGGTGATGCCGCGGCCGTGAGCACCGGCAATAGCCAGTGGCTCGCCCAGGCCCATGGGGCTGAACTCGGCGCGAGCCAGGTCTACATCGAGGTTGTCGACCTTGTTCACCACCAGGAAGCTCTGCTTGTTACGACGGCGCAGGTGCTCGCCGATCATCTGGTCGGAGGCGGTCATACCTGCGCGCGCGTCCACCAGGAACAGCACGGCATCGGCCTCTTCGATGGCCTGCAGCGACTGCTCGGCCATCTTCGCGTCGATGCCTTCTTCGTCACCGGAAATACCACCGGTGTCGATCACGATATAGGTGCGCCCCTGCCACTTCGCCTCGCCATACTGGCGGTCGCGGGTCAGACCGGACAGGTCGCCGACGATGGCGTCGCGGCTGCGGGTCAGGCGGTTGAAGAGTGTGGACTTGCCGACATTCGGCCGGCCCACCAGGGCAATTACGGGAACCATCAGGCTCTCCACTCGGTTAATTCAGAAAATGCAAAGGCCGCTGCAGGGGCAGCGGCCGGAATCTGTTGCGCTGCTACACCCAGGGCTCAGCTCTGGATGCAGCATAGTCGGTTCATTTGATGGTCAGTGCCACCAACTTGCCGCTGTTGCCGTAGACGTACAGCCAATCACCCACCACCAGCGGCTGGGCGCGCAGGCCGTCACTGTCGATGCGGGTACGGCCGACGAAGCGACCATCGACCTGGCTCAGCAGATGCAGATAGCCCTCGAAGTCCCCTACGGCGACATAACTGGAGAACACAGTCGGGCCCGACAGCTGGCGACGTGCCATCGAATCGTTGCTCCACAGTGCCGACGCGCTGCGTTCATCGATACCTTCGACGGTGCCGCTGGCCATGCTGACGTACACGTTGCCAAAACCTTGAGCGACGCCGACCGAGCTGGATGCCTCGCGCTGCCAAAGCACGCGACCGGACTCCAGGTCCATGGCCGCAACACGGCCCTGGTAGCTCACCGCGTAGACAGTGCCGCCGGACAGCAGCAGACCACCGTCGATATCCACCACGCGCTCCAACTCGGAACGCCCTTGAGGAATAGCGACGCGCTGCTCCCAGACAGGCAGGCCGCGCTGAGCGTCGACCGCAACCACCTTGCCGCTGGACAAGCCAGCGACCACCAGGCGATTGGTCACCAACGGAGCGCCGGTACCGCGCAGAGTCAGTACAGCCGGGGTATTCTCGACGATCCAGCGCTGGCTACCGGTGCTGGCATCGAAAGCGATAAGGCGGTCGTCCTGAGTCTGTACCACGACGATATCGCCGTTGGTTGCCGGCGCTGCCAGCACTTCACTGGTCACGCGCGAGCGCCACTGCTCTTCACCGTCGCTGGAATCCAGCGCGATCACCTCGCCCTTGAGCGTACCCAGCAGTACCTGGCCGTAACCAACGCCGATAGCACCGGACACCGGGATTTCAAGCTTCTTGCGCCAGATGACCTTGCCGCTAGTGCGGTCCATGGCCATCACCAGACCTTCGACGTCGGCGGCGTAGATCACGTCGCCATCGATGGCCGGGACCAGCATGTTGAAGGTTTCGCCCTGACCGTCACCGACCGAACGGCTCCACTCGGTGCGCAGCTCGACTTCTTCGTCGAACTTGGTCAGATCGGCAGGCGGCAGTTCCTTCTTGCTATTGCTGCTGCAACCCACAGCCAGAACGGCCAGAGCCAGCAGTGCGGCATTCTTCCAACGCATCACGTCACGCATCCCCTTTTGCCAGGTCGTCCAGCTTCATCTGCAGACCGCCAACAGCGGCGTCTTCGGCCAGCGCATCCTTGGCCTTCTGATAGGCGGCGTGCGCGTCATCGCTGCGACCCAGCTGTACCAGCAGATCGCCCTTGAGTTCTTCGCGGCTGGCGAGGAAAGCGTCCTCGACCTTGGCATCGAGCAGTTCCAGCGCATCGTCAGTCTTGTCTTGGGCTGCCAGAACACGAGCCAGACGCTGACGCGCCAGCTCACCGAGCGTGGCGTCGGCCGGCTTGTCGAGCACGCGCTGCAGCGCGGCAGCGGCATCGTCGAGACGGTCGGCTTCGACGGCGACCTTGGCTACGAACAGGTTGCCGTACTGGGCGTAGTGGCTACCGCCAAATTCGCTGTCGAGCTTACCGGCCAGGTCGGCAACTTTCGCGGCATCGGGTTTGCCGGCTGGGTCCAACGCGGTCTCCAGCAATTGCTGATAGAGCACGGAGGCGCCTTGCGCCTGATTGTCCTGATACTTCTGCCAGCCCTGCCAGCCGAATACAGCTACCAGCGCCAATACGCCGCCGGCCAGCAAAGGCTTGCCGTTACGATCCCACCAGTCCTTCATTTGTGCGATCTGTTCGTCTTCGGTCTGCATGTCTAACCCCGTACTCCTAATCGAGAACCTGCTCAAGCCTGCTGGCAGGCAGCCAGATGCTCAGCCAGAGCATCCCAGGCAACACTTTGTTGTTCACTGTCGTCGCGCAGCGGTTTGCAACCTACCACGCGCCCTGCCAATTCGTCGTCCCCCAGAATCAGCGCATAGCGTGCGCCGCTCTTGTCGGCCTTCTTGAACTGGCTCTTGAAACTGCCACCACCAGAGTTGAGCAATAGGCGCAGTCCCGGCAATTCGTCACGCAGACGCTCGACCAGTGTCAGCGCCGCCAGCTCGGCAGCCTCGCCGAAGGCACAGATGTAAACATCGGCGGCGCGGTTGAGGTCAGCCGGTAGCAACTGCAGGGTTTCCAGCAGCAGCACCAGACGCTCGACACCCATGGCGAAGCCAACGCCTGGCGTGGCCTTGCCACCCAACATGGAAACCAGGCCGTCATAACGACCACCGGCGCACACAGTGCCCTGGGCACCGAGCTTGTCGGTCACCCACTCGAACACGGTGCGGTTGTAGTAATCCAGACCGCGCACTAGCTTGTGATTGATCTGGTAGCGAATACCGGCCGCATCCAGGCGCGCCTTGACGCCCTCGAAGTGCAGGCGCGATTCCTCATCGAGGTAATCGCCCAGGGTCGGCGCACCAACCAGCACCGCCTGAGTCGCCTCGTTCTTGCTGTCGAGGATACGCAACGGGTTGGTGGTCATGCGGCGCTGGCTGTCTTCATCGAGCTGATCGAAGCGCTCCTGCAGGTAGGCCACCAGGGCATCGCGATAGGCGGCACGCGCCTCGCTGGAACCCAGGCTGTTTAGCTGCAGGGTCACCGCGTCGGCCAGGCCGAGCTTCTTCCACAGACGCCAAGTGAGCACGATCAGCTCGGCATCGACGTCCGGCCCCGGCAGGTTGAAGGCTTCCACGCCCACCTGATGGAACTGGCGATAGCGACCTTTCTGCGGCTTCTCGTAGCGGAACATGGGGCCGGCGTACCACAGTTTCTGCACCTGACCGCCGCCAGACAGCCCATGCTCGAGCACAGCGCGCACGCAACCGGCAGTGCCTTCGGGACGCAGGGTCAGGGATTCTTCGTTGCGATCAAGGAAGGTGTACATCTCCTTGTCGACCACGTCGGTGCCTTCACCGATACCGCGAGCGAACAGCTCGGTGTACTCGACGATAGGCAGGCGGATTTCCTTGTAGCCATAGCCATCGAGCAGGCTAACCAGGGTACTTTCCAGGTAGCGCCAGGCAGGCGTCTGCTCCGGCAGGATATCGTTCATGCCACGAATGGCTTGCAGGGACTTGCTCAAGTGTATTCCTTACGCACGGATCAGCCGCGCACGATCACGGCCGCATCGGCGGCGACCTTTTCGGCCGCCTTGTCGCGGATGAGCTTTTCCAGCTCGTCCACCAGGTTTTCGTTGGTCAGCTTCGAGGCGGGCTTGCCGTCGATATAGACCAGGTTGTTCGGGCTACCGCCGGTGAGGCCGATATGCGCCTCCTTGGCTTCGCCGGGCCCGTTGACCACGCAGCCGATCACGGCTACATCCAGCGGTACCAGCAGGTCCTCGACACGCGTTTCCAGCTCGTTCATGGTCTTGACCACATCGAAGTTCTGCCGCGAACAGCTCGGACAGGCGATGAAGTTGATACCGCGGGAACGCAAACGCAGGGATTTGAGGATGTCGAAACCGACCTTGATCTCTTCCACCGGATCGGCGGCCAGAGAGATACGGATGGTATCGCCAATGCCGTCGGCCAGCAGCATGCCCAAGCCGACTGCCGACTTGACCGTGCCGGAGCGCAGGCCGCCCGCTTCGGTGATACCCAGGTGCAGCGGCTGCTCGATCTGCTTGGCCAGCAGACGATAGGCTTCTACAGCCATGAAGACGTCGGAGGCCTTCACACTGACCTTGAAGTCGGGGAAGTTCAGGCGATCGAGGTGTTCGACATGACGCAGCGCCGACTCCACCAGAGCTTCCGGGGTCGGCTCGCCATATTTCTTCTGCAGATCTTTTTCCAGCGAACCGGCATTGACGCCGATGCGAATCGGAATGCCCTTGTCACGGGCAGCCTCAACCACCGCCCTGACGCGATCCTCGCGACCGATGTTACCCGGGTTGATCCGCAGGCAATCGACGCCCAACTCGGCCACGCGCAGGGCGATCTGGTAATCGAAGTGGATGTCGGCCACCAGCGGAACGCGCACCTGCTGCTTGATGCGACCGAAGGCCTCGGCAGCATCCATGTCCGGCACGGAAACGCGCACGATATCAGCGCCGGCATCTTCCAGGCGACGGATTTGCGCCACGGTAGCGGCCACATCGTTGGTGTCGGTATTGGTCATGCTCTGCACGGCGATCGGCGAATCGCCGCCCACCGGTACCGAGCCAACCCAGATCTTGCGCGATAGTCGGCGCTTGATCGGCGATTCGCAATGCATGCTTTACAACCCCAGTTTCAGGCGCGCGGTTTCGCCGGTCATATGCGGCGCAACGTCCACGCTTTGGCCGTTGTAGGTCACCTGGGCGCCACGGGCAAAGCCCAGGCGTAGCTCCATCGGTGCTTTGCCAGTCAGTTCGATGCTTTCCCCACTGCGTTTGAGCGCGCTGAGCAGGACCTTGCCATCAGCATCGGTCACTTGTGTCCAGCAATCAGCAGTGAACTGCACGTTGAGCGCACCCTGCCCGGCTGGAACGGCAACGGGGGCGGCAGACTCCGTGGCAGGCGCTGTTATATTGGCAGCAGCTGCTGGCTCATTCGCCACGGCGGTTGCCGGAGTTTCTGGCGCGCTTTCCGGCGCTGCATCTGAAGCTGCTGGCTGTTCTGCGACCGAGGACTCTTCCGGTGCCTCGCCCGGCTCGATCGGCAACAGCAAAGGGCTGCCCTGCTCGTTGCCCTGAGCATCGACTACCGCCTGGTCTTCCGGCTCGGCAAGCGAATGCACCTGGGTGGTACCGTCGGCCCCTTCGACTTCTACATGTTCCAGGCCCAGGTCAGCCAGGCTGGCACCTGGGCGCCCCTGATCCTGCCACCAGACAAAACCGCCGCCGATCAACGCCAGCAACAACAGGAAACTCACCAGGCGCAGGATGCTCTGCGAATAACGCACAGGCTCTTCGATACGACCAAGGGCATGCACACTGCTGCCGGTGGCATCGGTACCGGTGAACTGATCGAACTCCATCACCAGCCGGTTCTGGTCCATTTCGAGCAGCTTGGCGTAGGCACGGATATAGCCACGCGCAAAGGTGGTGCCCGGCAGCTTGTCGAAAGCACCGGCTTCGATCTGGGCCAGACGTTGTGGCGTCAGGTTCAGCTGGCTTGCCACTTCGGCAACGCTCCAGCCCTTGATTTCCCTGGCCTGGCGCAGGGTTTCACCTGGATTTGTCGACATCGGCTGAGCCACTTCGCTATGTGCCGCGTTCATTGTTGCCCCGAAACAAATTGCTGATATTCCTGAGAGGCCGGATACAGGCGACGCAACTGCAAACCAAGGCTGGCAGCACGGTCACGGTCCTCAAACACTTCGGCTAGACGCGCGCCAAGCAACAGGCTACGCGCGTTCTGTGGCGCTATTTCGCTGTAGCTGTCGTAGTAACGGCGCGCTGGCACGTACTCCTTGTCCTCGTAGGACAGCACGGCCATCTCCAGCAGAGAACGTCGCTGACGATTGCTCAAACGCAGCGAACGCTGGAAGTACTCTTTGGCCTGCTCGCGCTGACCAAGCTGCAGAGCAGTCATACCCAAGTTCTCGAACACCCGAGAGCGCTCCGGATAGAGATTGTCCTCGGCGGCCTTGAGGTAGGTGTTCATGGCTTCTTGATAACGCTTCTGCTCGAACAGGAAACCACCATAGTTATTTAGCAAACGGGCATCTTTAGGGCGCTGGGACAGCGCTTTGCGAAAATGCTCGTCAGCCAGCTGGGGCTCCATCTCTAACTGAAAGGCTAAAGCCAGCGCCGCATGCGCATCGGCATTCGACGAGTCAAGATCGAGAGCGCTCTTCAAGGGGACCTTGGCACGCTGGGTATCGCCTTGCTGGATATAGGCAATACCAAGTTGAATGAAGGAGTCACGCGCCTTCTCACGCCCTTCCGCCGTTCGCATGGGGTCGACATCGCCTGTGGTCACACAACCAGCAAGCAGGCTGACAACGAGCAATAACAACGCAGGGCGCAGGGTCATAGGCATCCTCTCTTCAATTTCGATTGGCGGCAGTACGAGGCTCTTGCGCCTCGTTGCCCAGCTGGCGCACGGCGATGTAACGCTCGCTGCGCCGAGTACGATCCATGACCTGGCCAACCAACTGGCCGCAGGCCGCATCGATATCGTCACCACGCGTCGTGCGTACCGTGACGTTATGACCAGCCTTGTGCAACAGGTCCTGGAAGCGGCGAATGGCGTTATTGCTCGGCCGCTCGTACCCCGAGAAGGGGAAGGGATTAAACGGAATCAGGTTGATCTTGCAAGGTACATCGGCCAGAAGTGCGATCATCTGCTCAGCGTGCTCAGGCTGATCGTTGACGCCCTTGAGCAGGGTGTACTCGATGGTCAGCACACGCTTTTCGCCCAGTTTGGAGACGTAGCGCTTGCACGCTGCCAGAAGCATCTCCAGCGGGTACTTCTTGTTGATCGGTACCAGCTGATTACGCAGTTCGTCGTTGGGCGCGTGCAACGACAGCGCCAGAGACACGTCGATGACTTCGGCCAGCTTATCGATCATCGGCACCACGCCAGAGGTGGACAGCGTCACTTTGCGCTTGGAGATGCCATAACCAAGGTCGTCCATCATGATCTGCATGGCAGAGACGACGTTATCGAAGTTCAGCAGCGGCTCGCCCATGCCCATCATCACCACGTTGGTGATAGCGCGGTCGATCTTCGCCGGCACGCTGCCGAAGGATTTGTTGGCGATCCATACCTGGCCGATGATCTCGGCGCTGGTCAGATCACTATTGAAGCCTTGTTTGCCGGTGGAGCAGAAGCTGCAATCCAGGGCACAACCGGCCTGGGACGAAACACAAAGCGTGCCGCGACCGTTCTGCGGGATATAAACGGTTTCCACACAGCTACCCGACGCCACACGCACCACCCACTTGCGCGTGCCATCGGCAGAAATATTTTCGCTGACCACTTCCGGGCCGCGAATCTCGGCAGAGGCCTCGAGCTTCTCGCGCAAGGCCTTGCCGACATTGGTCATGGCGGCGAAATCATCGACGCCAAAGTGGTGAATCCACTTCATTACCTGGCCGGCACGGAAGCGCTTCTCGCCGATGGACTCGAAGAACTGTTCCATTTCCGGCTGGGTCAGGCCCAGCAGGTTGATCTTGCCGGTGGTATTGGTCATGGCTTCACCCTCGCATCATTCGCCAATCAGCGAATGCGCGCGCACTGCTCGGTAGCGGAGAAGAAGTAAGCGATCTCGCGAGCAGCGGAGGCTTCGGAATCCGAACCGTGAACAGCGTTTTCGTCGATGGAAACGGCGAAGTCAGCACGGATGGTGCCGGCAGCGGCTTCTTTCGGGTTGGTGGCACCCATCAGCTCACGGTTCTTGGCAACGGCGTTTTCGCCTTCCAGAACCTGAACGATGACCGGACCGGAGGTCATGAAAGCAACCAGGTCCTTGAAGAAGCCACGCTCGCTGTGCTCAGCGTAGAAACCAGCGGCTTCGCGCTCGGACAGTTGCACCATCTTCGAAGCAACAACGCGCAGGCCGGCTTTTTCGAAACGGGTGGTGATCTCACCGATGACGTTCTTGGCAACGGCGTCAGGCTTGATGATGGAGAAAGTACGTTGAACAGCCATGTGAAGCTCCAGAAACTTTAGGGTTAAAGCGAAAAATTAAACCCGCGAATTATACGCGGGTTCCGGTTAAAAGCGTAGGGCGGGCGCCGTAAGCGCCTGTTTCAATCGAGTTCTTCGATCCAGGCGGCCTGTATCGCCTCCAGCACCTTCTCCCCCCCGCGCCGCGGGTCATCGGAGAACTGCGGCAAGGACACGACCCAACGGTGCAGATCGACGAAGTTCACGTAGCGCGGATCGACATCCGGCTTCTGCTCGCTCAACTCGATGGCAATATCCAGTACATCGGCCCATTTCAGACTCATGATCAAGCTTCCTGGATCAGTGCGGCGCTTCGGCTGCGTGGTTAAGCGAATATTTGGGAATCTCGACGGTGATATCTTCCTCACCAACGATAGCCTGGCAGGCCAGGCGCGACTGAGCCTCGAGCCCCCAGGCCTTGTCCAGATAATCCTCTTCCAACTCATCCGCCTCATTCAGCGAATCGAAACCTTCGCGCACGATGCAGTGACAGGTGGTGCAGGCACACACACCGCCACAAGCGCTTTCCATCTCGATATGGTGCTCGTGCGCCAGCTCGAGGATGGAAACTCCAGGCTCAGCCTCTACCACCAGACCATCCGGGCAGAATCGCTCGTGAGGCAGAAAAATTACCTGCGGCATCAATTATTCCTCGATCTCATTCAGATTGCGCCCTGCCAGCGCGGCTTTTACCGTCGAATCCAGGCGGCGAGCCGCGAAAGCATCAGTGACCTGCGACAGCCGCTTGGTCTGCCGCTCGATCGCCAGGCCATCATTGCCCGCCAGCAAATCGCGTAACTCCTGCACCTGCAGCTCGATGACCTCGCGCTCCTCGGCATCCAGCAAACGCTCGCCATCGGCCTGCAGCGCCGCCTCGACGGCCTCGATCAGGCGCTGACCATCGACCTGTTGCTCACGCAGCACGCGGGCAGCCTTGTCGCCTCCAGCATTCTGGAAAGAGTCCTGCAGCATGCGTGCAATTTCGCCATCGGTCAGGCCATAAGACGGCTTGACCTGAATGCTCGCCTCAATCCCAGAACTCAGCTCACGCGCTGCGACACTAAGCAGGCCATCGGCATCGACCTGGAAGGTCACACGGATCTTCGCAGCCCCAGCCACCATCGGCGGAATACCACGCAACTCGAAACGTGCCAGGGAGCGGCAATCAGCGATCAGTTCGCGCTCACCCTGCAGCACGTGAATCATCATGGCCGTCTGGCCATCCTTGTAAGTGGTGAACTCCTGCGCACGCGCTACCGGGATAGTGGTGTTGCGCGGGATCACCTTCTCCATCAGCCCGCCCATGGTTTCCAGGCCGAGCGACAGAGGTATCACGTCCAGCAGGAGCAACTCCTCGCCGTCATCACGCTGATTGCCCGCCAGGGCGTCGGCCTGGATCGCAGCACCAATGGCCACCACCTGATCCGGATCGATATTGGTCAGCGGCGCCCGACCGAACAGTTCGCCGACGGCCTCACGTACACGCGGCACGCGGGTAGAGCCACCGACCATGACGACCGCACCAACCTCTTCCTGCTCGACGCCGGAATCACGCACAGCACGACGACAAGCCTTGAGACTGCGCGCCACCATCGGCTCGATCAGCGCCTCGAACTGCGTGCGCGACAACGAACCTCGCCACTCACCATGGCTCAGCTCGACGCTATCGGCATCCGTCAGTCCCTCTTTGGCCGCACAGGCGGTCTGCAGCAGGCTACGCTGGGTAGACGGATCGAGATCACTGGAAATACTGGCCTGCTGGATGATCCAGTCGGCTACGGCATGATCGAAGTCGTCACCGCCCAGCGCACTGTCGCCGCCGGTAGCCAAGACCTCGAACACACCGCCAGTCAGGCGCAGGATGGAAATATCGAAAGTGCCACCGCCGAGGTCATAAATAGCAACCACACCCTCGGCTTTCTGATCCAGACCATAGGCGACTGCAGCGGCAGTAGGCTCATTGAGCAGACGCAGAACGGTCAGGCCAGCTAGACGCGCAGCATCCTTGGTGGCCTGACGCTGAGCGTCATCGAAATAAGCCGGAACGGTAATCACCGCACCGACCAACTCACCACCCAAGGTCTGCTCAGCGCGCAAGCGCAGGGTCTTGAGAATTTCTGCAGAGACTTCGACAGGACTCTTCGCCCCCTGCACCGTCTCGATGAAGGGCATGTGCGACTCGCCTGCAGCGAAGCGGTAAGGCATTTGCTCGCCGAGCTGATGCACGTCGGCGATACCCCGCCCCATCAGACGCTTGACCGACAGCACGGTATTGAGCGGATCGCTGGCGGCCGCCAGTTTGGCTGACTCGCCAACCTCGATGCTTCCAGCGTGGTAACGCACGGCAGACGGCAGGATGACCTTGCCATCATCGTCAGCCAGGGGCTCGGCCAGACCACTGCGCACAGCAGCGACCAAAGAGTTGGTGGTACCCAGGTCAATACCCACTGCCAGACGACGCTGGTGCGGTTGCGGGCTCTGCCCGGGCTCGGCGATCTGCAATAAGGCCATGGTCTTCTTGAAATCATCAGGCAGGCTGCCGTGGCAGCCTACAGGTTAATCGTCGAGGCGCTCTTCTAACTGGCGCACTTCATGGGAGAGCTTGTCGAGGAACTGCATGCGGCGCATCAGACGCTCGGCCTCTTCACGGCGGGCCTCGTCATCCCAGCATGCAGCGAAGTGCTCGTTGAGCTGCTCCTGCGCTGCTTTCAGGCGACGCTTGAAGGCCGCGACACCGGCCAGATCAGCATCATCCTGCAGTTCCTCCAGCTCTTCGCGCAGCTGCATTTGCTGCAGGAGGAAATCAGGATCCTGTACCGTCACTTCCAGCGGCAACTCGGGGCCACGCATGGCCAGCAGGTAGCGCGCACGCTGAGACGGCGTTTTCAGAACCTGATAAGCCTCGTTGAGGCAGGCCGAGCGCTCCAGCGCCAAGCGCTGCTCACGCTCACCGGCATCGGCAAAGCGATCCGGATGCACCTGGCGCGCCAGCTCACGGTAGCGAGCGGCCAGTTGATCCATATCGAGACGAAAGCTCGGCTGCAGGTCGAACAGGGCGAAATGGCAAGGATTACCCACGCGAGCGCCTCAAACGTTGAAGCTTTCGCCGCAACCGCATTCGCCGCGCACGTTAGGGTTGATGAACTTGAAGCCCTCGTTGAGGCCTTCCTTGACGAAGTCCAACTCGGTGCCATCGAGATAGACCAGGCTCTTGGGATCGATGATCACCTTGACGCCATGGCTCTCGAATACCTGATCCTCTGCCGCCAGCTCATCGACGAACTCGAGCACGTAGGCCAGGCCGGAGCAACCGGTAGTGCGCACCCCGAGGCGAATGCCCTCGCCCTTGCCGCGCCCATCAAGAGAGCGTTGCACGTGGCGGGCAGCTGCTTCAGACATGGTGATGGCCATTACAAACCTCGTATCAGAGCAAGCCTTTCTTCTGCTTGTAGTCGCGCACAGCAGCCTTAATGGCATCTTCAGCGAGTACAGAGCAGTGAATTTTCACTGGCGGCAGGGCCAGTTCTTCGGCGAGCTGGGTGTTCTTGATGCTCTCGGCTTCATCGAGGGTCTTGCCCTTCATCCACTCGGTAGCGAGGGAGCTGGAGGCGATAGCCGAGCCGCAGCCGTAGGTCTTGAACTTGGCGTCTTCGATCACGCCACTTTCGCTGACCTTGATCTGCAGGCGCATCACGTCGCCGCAGGCCGGTGCGCCGACCATGCCGGTACCGACGTCGGGATCTTCGGCGTTCAGCTTGCCGACGTTACGCGGGTTTTCGTAGTGGTCGATGACCTTGTCACTGTAAGCCATGTTGTACTTCCTCTCTCATCAGGTGCCGCTCTCCGGCGAACCGCTGGAAACCAAGCGATTCGCCTCGGCAGCTTTTAGTGTGCTGCCCATTCCACGGAAGAAATGTCGACACCTTCTTTGAACATATCCCACAGAGGCGACAGTTCGCGCAGCTTGTCCACGGCCTCACGGACCTTGGCAGCGGCGTAGTCGACCTCGTCTTCGGTAGTGAAACGACCGAAGGTGAAGCGGATCGAGCTGTGCGCCAGTTCATCATTGCGGCCCAGGGCGCGCAGCACGTAAGACGGCTCCAAGGAAGCCGAGGTGCAAGCAGAACCGGACGATACAGCGAGATCCTTGAGCGCCATGATCAGCGACTCACCCTCGACGTAGTTGAAACTCAGATTGAGGTTGTGCGGCACGCGAGCGGTCAGACTGCCATTCACGTACAGCTCTTCCATATCTTCCAACTGGCGGTAGAAACGATCACGCAGAGCCGCGATACGCTGGTTCTCTGCCGCCATCTCTTCCTTGGCGATACGGAATGCTTCACCCATACCGACGCACTGGTGAGTGGCCAGAGTGCCCGAGCGCATACCGCGCTCGTGACCGCCGCCGTGAGTCTGCGCTTCCAGACGCACACGCGGTTTGCGGCGCACGTAAAGGGCACCGACGCCCTTGGGGCCGTAGGTCTTGTGCGCGGAGAAGGACATCAGATCGACCTTCATCTTTTCCAGATCGATTTCGACCTTGCCGGTGGACTGCGCAGCATCGACATGCAGCAGCACACCGCGCGAGCGGGTCAGCTCGCCGATGGCAGCGATGTCGTTGATGGTGCCGATTTCGTTGTTGACGTGCATGAGGGACACCAGGGTAGTGTCATCGCGCAGCACCGCCTCGACCATGGCTGGCGTAATCAGGCCGTCTTCGCCCGGTTCCAGATAGGTCACTTCGAAACCTTCACGCTCGAGTTGGCGAGTGGTATCCAGTACCGCCTTGTGCTCGATCTTCGAGGTGATGATGTGCTTGCCCTTGCTGGCATAGAAGTGCGCTACGCCCTTGATCGCCAGGTTGTCGGACTCGGTAGCACCGCTGGTCCAGACGATCTCACGCGGATCAGCATTGACCAGCTCGGCGACCTGGCGACGGGAATTTTCCACCGCTTCTTCGGCCTTCCAGCCGAACACATGGGAGCGCGAAGCCGGGTTGCCAAAGTTACCGTCGACCAGCAGGCATTCACTCATCTTCTGCGCAACACGCGGATCTACCGGCGTGGTGGCGGAATAATCGAGGTAAATGGGCAATTTCATTGGGTTTCTCCTATCAGGCAAACGCCCTGCTCAGTCGATGGCAGACGCTTCAATCTTATCCAGGCGCGGCGTCCTGCCATTGCAGCGGCGCTGATCCTGGCGCAACGCGACCTCTTGAACCTCACGACGCGCAACCAAATCAGCCAGGCTGATGCCACTGAGGAACTCATGAATCTGCTGACTGAGATCGCACCACAGGTGATGGGTCAGACAGGTGTCGCCAGAGTGGCAATCACCTTGCCCCTGGCAACGCGTAGCATCTACCGACTCGTTGACCGCATCGATCACCTGAGCCACCTGAATGCCGCGCATGTCACGCGAAAGCTGATAGCCGCCACCCGGCCCGCGAACACTGGAAACCAGACTGCCACGGCGCAGCTTGGCGAACAGTTGCTCCAGATAAGACAGGGAGATGCCCTGCCGCTCGGATATATCGGCCAGGGAAACGGGACCGTGCTGTGCGTGCAACGCCAGATCTAGCATGGCGGTAACGGCGTAACGGCCTTTGGTGGTCAGTCGCATGGCTCTACCACGGAATCACTGAATTGCGACGAAGTATGCGATTCCCGAGTATTTAAGTCAACTATAAGACCAATTGATTTACTCAGGATTGACCGCAAAAAGAGGCGGCATCATAGCAAATGCCGCCCCTGCGCGCATCAGGCAGC
Organism: Pseudomonas sp. zfem001; assembly: GCF_032621725.1. Taxonomy (NCBI): domain Bacteria; kingdom Pseudomonadati; phylum Pseudomonadota; class Gammaproteobacteria; order Pseudomonadales; family Pseudomonadaceae; genus Pseudomonas; species Pseudomonas sp. zfem001. The sequence continues at coordinate 350,736 of NZ_JAVYJI010000005.1, forward strand.
AGGCTTGTCGCCCTGCCCCTTGCACACCTCGGCGAAGTCTTCGTCACGCAGTGCAGGTAACGCCTTGGCGCGGTAGTCGCAATCCATCGAATCCAGCGCCTTGTTGACATCCTCGAGCCGCCCGTCGACAGCATGCAGATGATCGAGCAACTGGCCGATGGCGCGCGCTACCGGGTCAGGCATGTCCTGACCGACACCATAAGCATCGAAACCGATCTTCTCGGCCATGGCCTGACGTTTGGCTTCCTGCTCGTCATCGGACTTGACGATGATCTTGCCGGGAATGCCGACCGCAGTCGCCCCCGCCGGCACAGCCTTGGTCACCACCGCATTGGAACCGATCTTGGCCCCGGCACCGACCGTGAACGGCCCCAGCACCTTGGCGCCAGCGCCAACCACAACACCATCCTCCAGAGTGGGATGGCGCTTGCCCTTGTTCCAACTGGTGCCACCCAGAGTCACGCCCTGATAGAGCGTGACGTCATTACCGATCTCGGCAGTCTCGCCGATGACGATGCCCATGCCATGATCGATGAAGAAGCGTCGCCCGATCTTCGCCCCCGGGTGAATTTCGATACCGGTCATCCAGCGCCCGAAGTTGGACACCACGCGCGCCAACCACTTCCAGCCCGAACGCCACAATGCATGCGCCACACGATGCAGCCACACCGCATGCAATCCCGGATAGCAGGTCACCACCTCGAAGGCATTGCGCGCCGCCGGGTCACGGTGAAAAACGCTCTGTATATCCTCTCGAATACGTTCAAACATCAGACTTCCCCTGCTTGTGAGGCTCTCCACGCACGGCCTTCTCTGTCTCGGTAAGGATGCCGCGCAGGATATTCATCTCCAACTTGCTCACCGCACTGCGCCCATAAAGCCGACGCAAGCGAGTCATCAGGTGCCGCGGCCTCTGCGGATCGAGAAAACCGATCATCACCAGAACGCGACGCAAATGTCCGTAGAAGGACTCCAGCTCATCTGCCGTCGCCGCCTGCGAATTGCGCATCGTCGTCGCCTCCAGCTTCTCCGCTTTGGTCGGCAGACTCGAAGCCGCCAACCAGGCCATACGCACTTCATAGGCCAGCACCTGCACCGCCGCCGCCAGGTTCAGCGAACTGAACTCAGGGTTGGACGGGATATGCACGTGGTATTGACATCGCTGCAGCTCCTCGTTGGTCAAACCGGCGTATTCACGACCGAATACCAACGCCACTTGGTTACCAGCAGCAGCCTGCTCACAACTGGTCACGCCGCACTCGCGCGGATCCAGTAGCGGCCAGGGAATACGCCGATCACGCGCACTGGTACCAATCACCAGAGTGCAACCGACCAGCGCCTCTTCAAGACTACTAACGACCTGCGCAGCATCCAGCACGCCGGTCGCACCGGACGCGCGCGCCACCGCGTCGGCACTGGGAAAATCCTCCGGCTCGACCAGCACCAGGCGCGACAAGCCCATGTTTTTCATCGCCCGCGCAGCACCGCCGATATTGCCCGGATGACTGGTGCCCACCAAAACGACGCGAATATTGTCCAGCAACGCAGACACTCTCAGAAACGATTAGGGGCAACGATCTTACCCAAGCCCTTGTGTGATTGCCATGCGAGGTACAGACGGCGCTTCATCGGCAACGGTTTTCTGCTAACATGGCCGGCTTTCTTTAACGCCCCAGGTGAACCTCCCATGCAGCCCATGCTGAATATCGCCCTGCGCGCCGCTCGCAGCGCCGGTGAAATGATCTTTCGCTCCATCGAGCGCCTGGATGTCATCTCGGTAGACGAGAAGGATGCCAAGGATTACGTCACCGAGGTCGACAAGGCCGCCGAGCTGATGATCGTCCAAGCCATTCGCAAGGCCTACCCGACCCACAGCTTCCTGGGCGAAGAAGGCGGCGTGCTTGAGGGCAGTGGCGATGGCGCCGATTATCAGTGGATCATTGATCCCCTGGACGGCACCACCAACTTCATCCGCGGCGTTCCGCACTTCGCCATCAGCATCGCCTGCAAATACCGCGGTCGCCTCGAGCACGCCATCGTCCTCGACCCGGTGCGCCAGGAAGAATTCACCGCTAGCCGTGGCCGTGGCGCCGCCCTCAATGGCCGCCGCCTGCGCGTGAGCAACCGTAAGAGCCTGGACGGCGCACTGCTGGGCACCGGCTTCCCGTTCCGCAACGAGCAACTGGATAACCTCGAGAACTACCTGGGCATGTTCCGCAGCCTGGTCGGCCAGACCGCCGGCGTACGCCGTGCCGGTGCCGCCAGCCTGGATCTGGCTTATGTCGCAGCTGGCCGCTACGACGCCTTCTGGGAGTTCGGCCTATCCGAGTGGGACATGGCAGCTGGCGCCCTGCTGATTCAAGAAGCAGGCGGCCTGGTCAGTGATTTCACCGGTGGCCACGAATTCCTCGAGAAAGGCCAGATCGTTGCCGGTAACACCAAATGCTTCAAGGCCGTACTGACCGCGATCCAGCCACACCTGGCACCCTCGATGAAGCGCTGAGCTTCCATCGAGCAATAAAAAAACGCCCCGAGGGGCGTTTTTTTATTGCTCCAGATTCTTACTGGGCCTGCTGCACCAGTACCAGTTCACCCTGCTTGTTGACCGGGATACGACTGCCTGGATCACGATCCATGCGCACGTTGCCGACCTTTTCACCCAGCTGGTACTTCACGTCGTAGCCCACCAGTTTCTCGCTGGTATCGGTCACGGTGTTGCAGCGGGTTTCAGTGGTGGTGTAGGTGTCACGCTGCTGCATGCCCTCCTGCACCTTGTTGCCGGCATAACCGCCGCCAACTGCACCGGCTACTGTAGCGATCTTCTTGCCAGTGCCGCCGCCGATCTGGTTACCCAGCAGACCACCCGCGATGGCGCCGATGGCAGTACCGGCAATCTGGTGCTGATCCTGCACCGGACGCTGACGGGTAACCGCCACGTCCTTACACACTTCGCGCGGCGTTTTCACGGTTTCATTGATCGGGGTTACGGCCAGCACCTCGGCGTAGTCCGGACCACGATCAACCAGACTGTACGTGGCAACAGCACCACCAGCGGTCACACCCACAGCACCCAGTACGGCACCTACCAACAGTGATTTATTCATTTTTTGTGTCTCCTAGGCTCGGCGACTCGCGCCCTTCTCCCTGCCTAGGACAGCAAAAAGCCGCGACAAGTTCGACTTGTCGCGGCTTTCGCTGACTTTCATGAAGCCCATCACAACATCACGGACGGCCGTCGTCAGCCTCAGCCTCGGCCACAGGAGGAATCAAATCCTCCACGCTGAGCTTCAGCCACACCAGCACCGTGGCGCCGATGTAGACCGACGAGTAGGTGCCTACCACTACACCGACCAACAGGGTCAGAGCGAAGGCCGCCAATACGTCACCGCCGAAGAACAGCAGCGCCAACAAGGCCAGCGCAGTGGACAACGAAGTAGCGATCGTCCGCAAAAGGGTCTGGGTGATCGAAACGTCGATGTTCTCGATCAACGAGGTCTTGCGCAGTACACGGAAGTTCTCACGAATTCGGTCGTAGATGATGATGGTGTCGTTGAGCGAGTAACCGATCATCGCCAGCACCGCCGCCAGCACCGTCAGGTCGAACGGCACCTGGAAGAACGCCAGCACACCCAGGGTGATCACCACGTCGTGCACCAGCGACGCGATCGCACCGACACCAAACTTCCACTGAAAGCGGAAAGCCAGGTAGAGCATGATCCCGCCCAGTGCCAGGAGCATGGCAATGCCGCCCTGGTCGCGCAGCTCCTCGCCCACCTGCGGGCCGACGAACTCGACGCGCTTGACCTCGAAGCGTGCCGCCTCATCGACCTTGCGCAGCGCAGCCGCGACCTCATTACCCAGGTCAGGAGAATCGCCAGCCAGACGCACCAGCACATCGGTACTGGCACCGAAGCTCTGCACCACAGCATCGGCATAGCCAGCCTGGCCCAGCTCGGTCTTGATCAGATCGAGATTGGCCGGCTGCTCATACTGCAGTTCGATCAACGTACCGCCGGTGAAATCCAGGCCGAAATTCAGCCCCTTGGCAAACAGCGCGCCGAGACCGATCAGCGTCAGCACGACCGTAATGGAGAAGGCGATATTGCGGATCGCCATGAAACGAATGGTTGACTTGATCATGGCTGCACCTCAGATCCACAGCTTCTTGAAGTTACGGCCACCGAAGATCAGGTTGACCAGGCCACGAGTGAACATGATGGCGGTGAACATCGACGTAATGATGCCCAGCGACAGTGTCACCGCGAAGCCTTTCACCGGACCGGTCCCCATCGCGAACAGGATGCCGCCCACCAACAAGGTGGTCAGGTTACTGTCGAGAATCGCCGAATAGGCGCGATCGAAGCCCTCGTGCAGAGCACGCTGCACTGGCAATCCATTGGCCAACTCCTCGCGTATCCGCGAGAAAATCAGCACGTTGGCGTCAACCGCCATACCCAGAGTCAAGACGATACCGGCGATACCGGGCAGGGTCAGGGTCGCACCAATGGCCGACATCAGACCGACCAGCAGCACCAGGTTGAACGCCAGGGCAACGGTCGCCAGCACACCGAAGAAGCGATAGATGGCGATGATGAAGATAGCCACGAAGATCATCGCCCACTCGGTGGAGGCGATACCCTTGGCAATGTTTTCGGCACCCAGGCTCGGGCCAATGGTGCGCTCTTCAGCGAAGTACATCGGCGCTGCCAGACCACCAGCACGCAGCAGCAGCGCAAGCTCGGAAGACTCGCCCTGACCGTTCAGGCCGGTGATGCGGAACTGGCTGCCCAGCGCCGACTGGATAGTCGCCAGGCTGATGATCTTCTTCTCTTCGACGAACGAGGAGATAGCCACTTCCTGCTCGACGCCGTCGACGCTCTGACGCACGTAGCGAGTGACCGGCCTCTGCTCGATGAAGATCACCGCCATGCTGCGACCGACGTTGTTACGCGTGGCGCGGTTCATCAGATCACCGCCATGACCGTCGAGGCGAATGTTCACCTGTGGGCGACCATTCTCGTCGAAACTGGCCTGGGCGTCGGTCACCTGATCACCGGTGATGATCAGTTCACGCTCGAGCTGCACCGGCGGACGACCTTCCTCGCGGAAGCCGAAGGACTCGGTCGCGCCGCGCGGCGCATCGAGATCTGCCTGCAGGCGGAACTCAAGGTTGGCGGTCTTGCCGAGAATACGCTTGGCTTCTGCGGTGTCCTGCACACCCGGCAGCTCGACCACGATGCGGTTGGCACCCTGACGCTGCACCAGCGGCTCGGCTACGCCCAGCTCATTGACGCGGTTACGTACAGTGGTGAGGTTCTGGCGAATGGAATATTCACGAATCTCGGCGATTTTCGCTTGAGTCAGACCCAACTGCAGAATCTGCTGGCCGCCACGCTCGACAGTGGTCAGTTCGAAATCGCTGTAATCCTTGCGAATCAGGCGCTGCGCCTTGTCCAGCGTATCGCTGTCGGCGAAGCCGAGCTGAATCCGGCTATTGCTCTCCGGCATGCTGCGGTAGCGAATACGCTCCTTGCGCAACAGGCTCTTGATCTCACCTTCATAGACCTTGCGGCGCACATCCAGCGCCTTGTCCATGTCGACTTCCAACAGGAAGTGCACACCGCCGGACAGGTCCAGGCCGAGCTTCATCGGGCTCGCACCCAGGTTACGCAGCCAGTCGGGGGTGGTTTGCGCCAGGTTCAGCGCCACGACGTAATCATCGCCCAGTGCGCGACGGACGATGTCCTTGGCCGGCAACTGGTCATCCTGCTTGGTCAGACGAATCAGGCCACCGCGGCCACGCTCGTCGATGCTGGCAGTTTTGACGGCAATACCGGCGTCCTGCAGCGCTTTGCTGGCACGGTCGACATCGGTCTGCTCGATGCTCAGCGCCGAACTGGCGCCACTGATCTGCACGGCAGGATCGTCTGGATAAAGGTTGGGAATGGAGTACACCAGACCGATTGCCAGAACGGACACAATCAGCAGGTATTTCCACAGAGGGTATTTATTGAGCATGAACGAGCCGCCCGCTTATGACGCGGGGCGCTAAAAGCGCCCCGTCGATATGGAAACTAAGAACCGAATCAGATGGCTTTCAGCGTGCCCTTGGGCAGAGTGGCAGCGATGGCCTGCTTCTGGAATTTCAGCTCGACAGTGTCAGACACTTCGATAACCACGAAATCGTCGGCAACCTTGGATACCTTGCCAGCGATACCACCGCTGGTGACCACTTCGTCGCCCTTCTGCAGGCCGCCGAGCAGGTTCTTGTGTTCCTTGGCGCGCTTGGCCTGCGGACGCCAGATCATCAGGTAGAAGATGACCAGAAAGCCAATCAGGAAAACCCACTCGAAACCGCTGCCGGCAGGGCCAGCAGCGGCGGTGTCAGCGTAAGCGGCGGGGATGAAAAAGCTCATGTAACACTCCTAATGGAAAGGATCTTGAATCGTTCAGGAATCAGTCAAGCGGCGGCACAGGCAGGCCACGCTTGGCATAGAAGGTTTCGACGAAGGCGGCCAATGTACCCTGTTGGATAGCCTCGCGCAAACCAGCCATAACCCGCTGATAATGCCGCAAGTTATGGATGGTATTGAGCATGCTACCGAGCATTTCGCCGCACTTGTCCAGATGGTGCAGATAAGCACGCGAGAAATGTTTGCAGGTGTAACAGTCGCAGGTCGGGTCCAGCGGCGAATCATCGTGCTTGTGGACGGCATTACGGATTTTCACCACGCCGGTATCGACGAACAGGTGGCCGTTACGCGCATTACGGGTGGGCATCACGCAGTCGAACATGTCCACGCCACGACGCACGCCCTCGACCAGGTCTTCCGGCTTGCCCACGCCCATCAGGTAGCGCGGCTTGTCGGCTGGCATGTGCGGCGGCAGGAAGTCCAGCACGCGGATCATCTCTTCCTTCGGCTCACCGACCGACAGCCCGCCGATGGCCAGGCCGTCGAAGCCGATCTCGCAGAGCCCTTCGAGCGAGCGCATGCGCAGCTCTTCGTGCATGCCACCCTGGACGATGCCGAACAACGCAGCGGTACTTTCGCCATGTGCGGTCTTGGAGCGCTTGGCCCAGCGTAGCGACAGCTCCATGGAACGCTTGGCCACGTCGAACTCGGCCGGGTACGGCGTGCATTCATCGAAGATCATCACGATGTCCGAGCCCAGGTCGCGCTGCACCTGCATCGACTCTTCCGGCCCCATGAACACCTTGGCGCCATCGACCGGCGAGGCGAAGTACACGCCCTCTTCCTTGATCTTGCGCATCGCACCCAAGCTGAACACCTGGAAGCCACCGGAGTCGGTCAGGATCGGCCCCTGCCACTGCATGAAGTCGTGCAGGTCGCCATGTTTCTTGATCACCTCCATCCCCGGGCGCAGCCACAGGTGGAAGGTATTGCCGAGGATGATCTGCGCGCCGATATCCTCGACGTCGCGCGGCAGCATGCCCTTGACCGTGCCGTAGGTACCCACCGGCATGAAGGCCGGAGTTTCCACCACGCCACGCGGGAAGGTCAGGCGACCACGACGGGCCTTGCCGTCGGTAGCCAGCAACTCGAAGGACATGCGACAGGTGCGCGACATACTCAAACCTCGGGCCCGCGCGCGGCGGGATTGCGGGTGATGAACATGGCATCACCGTAACTGAAGAAGCGATAGCCCTGCGCCACGGCCTCGCGGTAAGCGGCCATGGTCTCGGGGTAACCGGCAAAGGCCGACACCAGCATCAACAGGGTCGACTCGGGCAGGTGGAAATTGGTCACCAGGGCATCGACCACATGAAATGGGCGGCCTGGGTAGATAAAGATGTCGGTATCGCCACTGAAGGGCTTCAACTCACCGTCTCGCGCGGCAGTTTCCAGCGAGCGCACGCTGGTGGTGCCCACCGCGACCACGCGACCGCCGCGGGCGCGACAGGCTGCCACGGCGTCGACCACATCCTGGCCGACCTCCAACCACTCACTGTGCATGTGGTGATCTTCAATCCGCTCAACCCGAACCGGCTGGAAGGTACCGGCGCCAACGTGAAGCGTCACGAACGCGGTTTCCACGCCCTTGGCGCGGATCGCCGCCAGCAGTTCGTCATCGAAGTGCAGGCCCGCAGTCGGAGCAGCCACGGCCCCCGCCTTCTGCGCATAGACGGTCTGATAACGCTCGCGATCCGCCTCGTCATCCGGCCGATCTATATAAGGAGGCAGCGGCATATGGCCGACGCGCTCCAGCAGCGGCAGCACCGGCTCGGCAAAACGCAGCTCGAAAAGCGCGTCGTGACGCGCGACCATCTCGGCCTCACCACCGCCGTCGATGAGAATCTGCGAACCGGGCTTGGGCGATTTGCTCGAACGCACGTGGGCCAGCACGCGGTACTGATCCAGCACGCGCTCCACTAGCACTTCGAGCTTGCCGCCAGAGGCCTTCTGACCAAACAGGCGAGCCGGAATCACTCGGGTGTTGTTGAACACCATGAGATCACCCGGACGAAGCTGCTCCAGCACATCGGTGAATTGGCCGTGGCGCAGCGTGCCGCTAGGGCCATCGAGCTGCAGCAGACGGCTGGCACGACGCTCGGCCAGGGGATGACGAGCGATCAGCGACTCGGGAAGGTCGAAGTGGAAATCGGCAACACGCATGGTTCGGAGGGTAATTTTGCAGGGTGGCAGAGCTTACCGGATTTCCACTTGGCCGGCCACGTGAGCCTGCGGCGCATACCTGGCGACGATACGAGCCAGCGTGCCATCGGCCTGCAAGGACAGGATGGCAGCATTGAATGCATCGAGCCGGCCCGCAAAGTCTCGATGCAAACGCAAGCGCAGCTGAGAGCGATTGACCGTCGGCCCCTCCTCGACCTGCCAGCGTGACGCCTGCAGTTGCGCGTCTTCATGCTGAAGATAACGCCACTCCAAGCGATCCAGAATCCCGGCCTCACTACGCCCCTGCGCCACCAGATAGATCAGCGCCCGCACATCGGCCCCATCGTTGCGCTGGAAATACTCGCTACCGGCGTAACCATAACCACGCACCGTGGCAATCGAACGCCCCTGCAGGTCCTGCAGACGCTGATAGGCAAAGCGCCTGCCAGGCGCGAAGATCAGCATTTCCTCGGCCTGCAGAACCGGCACTGTCCACAGTGAGACTTCGGCCTGATCGGCGTCGCTGCGCCAATTCTTGCTCACACAGCACTCGATCTGCAGATACCCCTCACGGAACAGCTTCTGCGTACGCAAAGGCGGCTGCGGATGACTGGCTTGCAGTTGTTCAGGCAAACGCTCATCCAGCGCGAGCATTAACTCATGGAAGATGCCGCTGACCCGCTGATCCTCGACAATCCAGTACGGCATCCAGCTTTCATCGGTCACGGCATAGGTCAACGTCCCGGCCTGCGCAACAGGCGCAAGCAGCAGACCGGCAACAAGTACACCGCGCAAGACGTTGATCACTCCCCCTCCCAACATTGGACTGCCCCGACACCTTTATATACGCCACACCCAGCGCCCTTGATGACAGCTGGCGATTCTAGCCGCAACGACGCAATCAAAGCCGGATGCCACTAGCTGCGCCATTGGCCGTTAGTAGATCAACCAATCACTGCACTAACGCCGATTGACCGACGCCAGGCGCATCCCTATACTGCGCCGCCATTGTGCCCCGGTGGCGGAATCGGTAGACGCGGCGGATTCAAAATCCGTTTTCGAAAGGAGTGGGAGTTCGAGTCTCCCCCGGGGCACCACGATTCGAAGCCCGCAAGACATTGTCTTGCGGGCTTTTTCGTATCTGCGCGAACAACTTGGGCAATTGTTGCAAGCATGTTGCCGAAAAACTTTTCCGACACCCCGACAAGCCCCGCAAAACCTGGCCGGCGACCTTGCTGGCGGGGGTTGGCAATTGCGCAAAAGTTAGCGTAGAGTGAGTCAACTGTTTGCATGGGTCGCTGTGAATCGTGACTCTGGTGCAGCAGATCATCTAGATCCGCTACATCCCGCTCGACTTCTATTACTCCTTGCAACCAGTCTCAGCCCTCTATACTTGGAGGCTGTCATCAACTCTAGTTTCAAGGAAAAAGACATGTCGAATCGTCAGAACGGTACCGTCAAGTGGTTTAACGACGAGAAAGGTTTTGGTTTTATCACTCCCGAAAGCGGTCCGGATCTGTTCGTGCACTTCCGCGCGATCGAAGGTAACGGCTTCAAGAGCCTGAAAGAAGGCCAGAAAGTCAGCTTCGTAGCTGTGCAAGGTCAAAAAGGCATGCAGGCTGACCAGGTTCAAGTCCTGGGCTAATCGCCGATGCTTTGAAGAACCCCTGATATCAGTCAGGGGTTTTTTTTGCCTGTCATTTCTGTAACCCACCTTTCGCAGCGCCAGGTTACAGATAGCCCACGCCATCTTTATATCGATCGCAAAGTCGCGGTTAGCAGGCTGTTAGAATGGCGCGCACTTTCGTCTCAGCGAGCCCATCATGCCGAAACACCAATTACGTCCGCAGGGAGACTTCCCCACTGCCGGGCTGATTCGTCGCCTGGCGGCCCTCTTCTACGACTTCCTGCTCTGCGTGGCACTGATCATGGTGGTCACCCTGATCTATCAACAGGGCATTCTGCGCCTGATTCACGGCGGCGATGCACTGATGGCCATGGCCGAGGCCGGCGCCCTGGATCATGACCCGCTTCTCGCCAGCCTGGTGCTGCTGTCGCTGTTCGCCTTCTTCGCCAAGTTCTGGACGCACAATGGCCAGACACTGGGCATGCAGGCCTGGGGGCTACGCATCCAGAATGCCGATGGCAGCGCCATCGACCTGTGGCAGGCACTGCTGCGTTTCGTGGTCGCCATCGGCTCGTGGCTGTTCGCTGGCCTGGGCTTCCTCTGGCTACTTTGGGACAAGCAGGGGCGCACCTGGCACGACATCTATTCCGACAGTCGTGTGGTGCAACTGCCGAAGAATATTCACAAGAAGTAGCTCAGCGCAGATGCAAAAAAGCCGGTTCATTGAACCGGCTTTTTCATGCGTGCGAATGACTTATCCAGCTCGGCGCAGCAGCCAAACCCCGGCCAACGCACAGATACCCGCCGGCACCAGCACCGCCAGCAGCGGCGAGAAGCCGAATACCAGGCTCGATGGGCCGAGCAGGTCCTGAGCGATACGGAAGATGAAGCCCACCAGCACACCGGTAAATACGCGCTGCCCCAGTGTCACCGAGCGCAGCGGACCGAAGATGAAGGAAATCGCCATCAAGACCAGCGCGCCGGTTACCAGCGGCTGCAGCACCTTGGTCCAGAACGCCAGCCAGTAGCGTGCGTTGTTCAGGCCCTGCTCACCGAGGTAATGGATGTACTGCCAAAGACCGGTGACCGACAGCGCCTCAGGCTCCATCACCACCGTGCCGAGCAGCTCCGGATTGAGCTCGATCTCCCACCGCTCTTCACGCTGGTTGACCACTTCGGAGTGATCTTCATGCAGCAGCGTGGTCTGCACGTTGCGCAGCATCCAGTGGTTGTCACGGTATTCGGCGCGGCGGGCGAAACTGGAGGAAAGCAGGCGACGCTCATCATCGAAGCGGTAACGCGTCACCCCAAGCAGGACGCCATTGGGCTGCACGGCGTTGATGTGCACGTATTCCTGCCCCTGACGGTGCCACATACCGCGTTTGGAGCTCTGCGCCGCACCTCCGCCCTGAGCCAGTGCGCGATCCGCCTGCGCCTGGTTTTCGGTCAGCGGCGCGACGTACTCGCCGATCAGAATGCCGGCCAGCATCAGCACCAGCATGGGCTTCATTACCGCCCAGACGATGCGCCCGATGGAAACACCGGCCGCACGCATGATGGTCAGCTCGCTGTTGCTGGCCAAGGTACCGAGACCGATCAGGCAGCCGATCAGCGCCGCCATCGGCAGCATTTCGTAGGCACGGCGCGGCGCGGTCAGCAAGACGTACCAGAGCGCCTGACCAAGACCGTAATCGCCCTTGTTCAGGTCGCCCAACTCGTCGATGAAAGCGAACAGCAGTGCCAGGCCGAGAATGATGCCCAGCACCGCCAGAATGGCGAAGAACACCTGGGTGCCAATGTAGCGATCCAACTTAGCCATGAGCCACCTCCGACACCGGCGCACGACGACTGGCCCACCACAGACTCAGACGCTCCCAATACAACAACAGCATGCCGATGGCGAAGAAGATGCCATGCACCCACCACAACCCCAGCGCCGCCGGCAAACGGCCCTTGTCCAGCGCGCCACGAGCGGTGATCAGCAGGCCGAGGTAAGCCATATAGAGGAAGATAGCCGGCAGCAGTTTGAGGAAGCGGCCCTGACGCGGATTGACCTTCGACAGCGGCACGGCCAGCAGGGTGACGATGAACACCAGCAACGGCAGTGACAGGCGCCATTGCAACTCGGCCTGCATGCGCGGGTCGTCGCTGCCGAACAGCTCACGTGTCGGCGTCGCCTCGCGCTCACTGGCCTCGATGGCGACCTCCGGCTTGGGCAGTAACACACCATAGGTGTCGTACTGGATGGCCCGATAGTCGGCCTCGCCCGGCTCGCCGTCATAGCGATAGCCGTTTTCCAGAATCAGATAGCGGCTGCCATCTTCCTGAATTTCCTGACGACCACTCTCGGCTACCAGCACGGTAATGCCACGCTCCGAGGTGCCATCGGTGGAGAAGCGCTTCTCCGACATGAACACGCCGCGCAGCTCGCTGCGATCAGGCGACAGCTCCTGCGAGTAGGTCACCCGCGATCCATCGCGCAACGACTGGAAGCGCCCCGGCACCAGAGTATCGAGCTCGGTCAGGGCGTCCTGCTCGTTGAGGATGCGCGCCACGCTGGCCACACCTTGCGGTGCCAGGCCCATGCTTAGCCAGCCCACTAGCAGCGCGACGATCAGTGCCGGAGCCATGCTGTACACAGTAAGACGCTGCTGGCTGACACCGGTGGCCGACAGCACGGTCATCTCGCTGTCCAGGTACAGGCGCCCGTAGGCCAACAGGAAACCGAGGAACAGGCCGAGCGGCAGGATCAGTTGCAGGAAGCCGGGAATCCGGTAACCCATGATCAGAAACAGCACACCAGGATCGAGTACACCCTGTGCGGCCTGGGCCAGGTATTTGATGAAACGACCGCTCATGATGATCACCAGCAGCACGGCACTCACCGCACTGAGGGTCACCAGCACTTCACGGGACAGATAACGGAAGACGATCAAACCGGACGCTCCAGGGTTGTCAGGCTCAGGCGCGAGCGCTCACACTAGCTGCACCTACTTGCCGGCCCACCGCAGGGTGGACCCTCGAAAAATGGCGGCCATTATCCGTCAAACCCGACTCTTTGTCTTGGGGACAGCTCACTATGGAATTCCTCGTCAAAAGCACCCGTGCAGAAACCCTGAAAACCGCCACCCTGGTCGTCGCCATTGGTGAAGGCCGCAAGCTCGGCGAGACCGCCAAGGCCGTCGACCTGGCCAGCAACGGTGCGCTCAGCGCCGTACTCAAGCGCGGCGACATCGCCGGCAAGCCGGGCCAGACCCTGCTGCTGCACAGCCTGCCGGGGCTCAAGGCCGAGCGCGTGCTATTGGTGGGCTGCGGCAAGGGTGATCTATCCGACCGTCAACTGCGCAAGTTGGTTGCAAGCGTGCATGGCGTACTCAAAGGCCTGGGCGGCAGCGATGCCCTGCTCGCCCTGGGTGAACTCAAGGTCAAGGGCCGCGACACCTATGGCAAGACCCGCCTGATCGTCGAGACGCTGGCCGATGGCACCTACCTGTTCGAGCAGTTCAAGAGCCAGAAGGCCGACCCACGTGCCCTGAAGAAAATCACCCTGGTTGTCGACAAGGCCGAGCTGAGCGATGCCGAACGCGGCCTGCAGCATGCCCGCGCCATCGCCAGCGGCGTCGCCTTCACCAAGGATCTGGGCAACCTACCGCCGAACCTCTGTCACCCCAGCTACCTGGCTGAAGAAGCCAAGGTTCTGGGCAAGGCGCACAAGAACCTCAAGATCGAAATTCTCGACGAGAAGAAGCTCAAGGAACTCGGCGCCGGGGCCTTCCTCGCCGTAGCCCAGGGCAGCGAGCAGCCGCCGCGGATGATCGTCATGCACTACCAGGGCGGCAAGAAGGATGACAAACCCTTCGCTCTGGTCGGCAAGGGCATCACCTTCGACACCGGCGGCATCAGCATCAAGCCGGCGGCCGGCATGGACGAGATGAAGTACGACATGTGCGGCGCCGCCAGCGTGTTCGGCACCCTCAAGGCCGTGCTCGAGCTGCAACTGCCAATCAACCTGGTGTGCCTGCTGGCCTGCGCCGAGAACATGCCCAGCGGCCGCGCCACCCGCCCCGGAGACATCGTCACCACCATGAGCGGGCAGACCGTGGAAATCCTCAACACCGACGCCGAAGGCCGTCTGGTGCTGTGTGACACCCTGACCTACGCCGAGCGCTTCAAACCACAGGCGGTAATCGATATCGCCACCCTCACCGGCGCCTGCATCGTCGCCCTGGGCAGCAACGTTTCCGGCCTCATGGGCAACAACGACGCGCTGGTCAAGCAGATCCTCAAGGCTGGCGAAAGCGCCGACGACCGCGCCTGGCAACTGCCGCTGTACGACGAGTATCAGGAGCAGCTGGACAGCCCCTTCGCCGACATCGCCAATATCGGCGGGCCGAAGGCCGGCACCATCACCGCAGGCTGCTTCCTGTCGCGCTTTGCCAAGAACTTCCATTGGGCGCACCTGGATATCGCCGGCACCGCCTGGATCAGCGGCGGCAAGGACAAGGGCGGCACTGGCCGCCCGGTGCCGATGCTGACCCAGTACCTGCTGGATCGCGCCAAGGTCTGATGCGCCTGTAGCCCGGACACAGTCCGGGCTACGATGGATATCGTAGGAGCGAGCTCTGCTCGCGAAGCTTTTGTATTGCCAAGATTCGCGAGCAGAGCTCGCTCCTACAGCCGCCCTTCAACATCGAAAATCTTCAGATGCCCAGAATCGAGTTCTACGTTCTCTCCTCCAACGACGCCGCTGGCCGCCTGCGCGCCGCCTGCCAACTGGCGCTCAAGGCCTGGAGCGCCGGCCTGCCGGTGTTCGTTCGCGGCAGCGACGAGGCGCAGTGCGGTGAACTCGACGAACTGCTGTGGACGTTCAAAGCCGAACGTTTCGTGCCTCATGATCTGCATCGCGATGCGCCGCTGTCGCCCGTGGTGCTGGGCATCGACGAAGTGCCCAGTGCCGAGCAAGGCGTGCTGATCAACCTCGGCAGCAGCCTGTCGCCGCATGTCGAGCGCTTTTCCCGCATCATCGAGATCGTCAATCAGCAGCCTGAACTGCTCAACGCCTGTCGCGAGAATTTCCGTACCTATCGCCAGCGCGGGTATGATCCGCAACGCGTCGAACTTTAGTGTCCGTGCACGCTCACAACACAAGTCACTCCAGCCCTTTTTCTCGCTGCACCGATAACCATGGACACCCCCAAGCCTCCGCAAAAACCTGCTCAACTGCTGCACGACCTGGAGTCGATTCGCGAGCTGCTGGGCGATAACGGCAGCGAACCGCCACTGCTGATCGACTCGCTGGACCCGGACAGCATTCCGGTACTGTCCGACATCGTCAGCGCGCCGCCCGGCCCGCCGCCACCCTTTCATGCAACGCCGACGCCCAAACCGACACCAGCCTCGCAGCCAGCGCCGGCGCCAAGCCCCCAGCGTGAGCGCATCGAACCGCGCCTGCATGACAGCGCCCGCGATCTGCAGCATTTGAATGGCGAGTTGCGCGCCGCCGCCCAGTTGATCCTGCAGGACGTGATCGACGATTTCGTGCCGCAGATCGAGGCCGAACTCAAGCGCCGCCTCGAAGCCCGCCTGCCGCGCCTGCTGCCGCCACGCAAGTAATCCCTGCCCCGCCCCGGGGCAAGAGCTTGCCACCCGACAGCAAAAGCTTCGCCCCGAGGCGGGCCTCCTACAAAACTGAACGCTGGTCTGCCCTACAGCGCAGGGCTTATGGCTTGGTGCTCAGAAGCGGTATACTTGTCGGCTTTTCCGATCAGCCGTCAAAGGGTCCCGCCGCGCATGGACAAGACCTACCAGCCGCACGCCATTGAAACCGCCCTGTACCAGAACTGGGAAGCCAAGGGCTACTTCGCCCCGCAAGGCTCGGGCGAGCCGTACACCATCATGATCCCGCCGCCGAACGTCACCGGCAGCCTGCACATGGGCCACGGCTTCAACAATTCGATCATGGATGCGCTGATCCGCTTCCGCCGCATGCAGGGCCGCAACACCCTGTGGCAGCCGGGCACCGACCACGCGGGCATCGCCACGCAGATGGTGGTCGAGCGTCAGCTGGCCGCCGACGGTATTGGCCGCCACGATCTGGGCCGCGAGAAATTCCTGGAGAAGGTCTGGGAATGGAAGGAGCAGTCCGGCGGCACCATCACCCGTCAGATTCGCCGCCTGGGCAGCTCGGTGGACTGGTCGCGCGAGCGCTTCACCATGGACGACGGCCTGTCCGAGGCCGTGAAAGAAGCCTTCGTACGCCTGCATGAAGACGGCCTGATCTATCGCGGCAAGCGCCTAGTCAACTGGGACACCAAGTTCCACACCGCCATCTCCGACCTCGAAGTGGAAAACCACGACGAGAAAGGCTCGCTGTGGAACCTGCGCTACCCGCTGGCCGATGGCAAGAAAACCGCTGAAGGCAATGATTACCTGATCGTCGCCACCACCCGCCCGGAAACCATGCTCGGCGACAGCGCCGTGGCCGTGCACCCGGAAGACGAGCGCTACAAGGCGCTGATCGGCAGCTTCGTCGAACTGCCGCTGCTGGGCCGCCGCATCCCGATCATCGCCGATGACTACTGCGACCCCGAGTTCGGCACTGGCTGCGTGAAAATCACCCCGGCGCACGACTTCAACGACTACGAAGTGGGCAAGCGCCACAACCTGCCGCTGATCAACATCTTCGACAAGAACGCCGCCGTGCTGGCTCAAGCCCAGGTGTTCAATATCGACGGTAGCGTCAACGCCGAGATCGATGGCAGCCTGCCAGCCGAGTACGCCGGCCTCGACCGCTTCGTCGCACGCAAGCAGATCGTCGCCGCCTTCGACGCCGCCGGCCTGTTGGAGAAGATCGAAGACCACGCCCTGAAAGTGCCGAAAGGCGACCGTTCCGGCACCGTCATCGAGCCGTGGCTGACCGACCAATGGTACGTCTCCACCAAGCCGCTGGCCGAAAAAGCCATCGCCGTGGTCGAGAGTGGCGAGATCCAGTTCGTGCCCAAGCAGTACGAGAACATGTACTTCAGCTGGATGCGTGACATCCAGGACTGGTGCATCAGCCGTCAGCTGTGGTGGGGCCACCGCATTCCGGCCTGGTACGACGATGCCGGCAACGTCTACGTCGGTCGCGACGAGGCGGAAGTGCGCGCCAAGCACAACCTCGGCGATGCCAACCTGCGCCAGGACGAAGACGTGCTCGACACCTGGTTCAGCTCCGGCCTGTGGACTTTCTCCACCCTCGGCTGGCCGCAGCAGACCGACTTCCTCAAGACCTTCCACCCCACCGACGTGCTGGTCACCGGCTTCGACATCATCTTCTTCTGGGTTGCCCGGATGATCATGCTGTCCACCCACCTGACCGGGCAGATTCCGTTCAAGACCGTCTATGTGCACGGTCTGGTGCGCGATGGTCAGGGTCAGAAGATGTCCAAGTCCAAGGGCAACGTGCTCGACCCGCTGGACATCGTCGACGGCATCGACCTCGAATCGCTGGTGGCCAAGCGCACCAGCGGCATGATGCAGCCCAAGCTGGCCGAGAAGATCGCCAGGCAGACCCGCGCCGAATTCCCCGACGGCATCGCCGCCTACGGCACCGACGCGCTGCGCTTCACCAACCTGGCGCTGGCCTCCACCGGTCGCGACATCAAGTTCGACATGGGCCGCGTCGAGGGCTACCGCAACTTCTGCAACAAGCTGTGGAACGCCGCCAACTTCGTCATCGAGAACACCGATGACAAGGACACCGGCATCAATGGCGAGGCAGTCGAACTGTCGCCGGTGGATCGCTGGATCATCTCCGCCCTGCAGCGCACCGAGGCTGACGTGACCCGCCACCTCGACGCCTTCCGCTTCGACCTGGCGGCGCAAACCCTGTACGAGTTCATCTGGGACGAGTACTGCGCCTGGTACCTGGAGCTGGTCAAGCCGGTACTGTGGGACGAGAACGCGCCCATCGAGCGCCAGCGCGGCACCCGCCGCACCCTGGTACGCGTGCTGGAAGTGATCCTGCGCCTGGCGCACCCGTTCATGCCCTTCATCACCGAAGAAATCTGGCAGCGCATCAAGGCCCAGGCCGGCGTGCAGGGCGATACCCTGATGCTGCAACCCTGGCCGGTGGCCAACGAGAGCCGCATCGACGCCGCCGCCGAAGGCGACATCGAGTGGGTCAAGCAACTGATGCTGGGCGTGCGCCAGATCCGTGGCGAGATGAAAATCTCCATGGCCAAGCGCATCGACATCATCGTTGCCAACGCCAGTGCCGAAGACCTGCGCCGCCTGGCCGACTTCGAGCCACTGCTGAGCAAGCTGGCCAAGCTGGAGTCAGTGCGCCTGCTGGCTGCCGGTGAAGAAGCGCCGATGTCCGCGACCACTCTGGTCGGCGAGATGG
Organism: Pseudomonas sp. zfem001; assembly: GCF_032621725.1. NCBI lineage: Bacteria > Pseudomonadati > Pseudomonadota > Gammaproteobacteria > Pseudomonadales > Pseudomonadaceae > Pseudomonas > Pseudomonas sp. zfem001. The sequence goes on from NZ_JAVYJI010000005.1 coordinate 369,385, forward strand.
AAGTGCTGGTACCGATGGCCGGGCTGATCGACAAGGACGCCGAACTGGCGCGCCTGGACAAGGAAATCGGTCGTCTGGAAGGCGAAGTGCAGCGCGTCGGCGGCAAGCTGAGCAACCAAGGCTTCGTCGCCAAGGCGCCGGCCGAAGTGCTCGATAAAGAGCGCGCCAAGCTGGCCGAGGCTGAACAGGCCCTGGCCAAGATGGTCGAGCAGCGCGGCAAGATCGCCGCACTCTGATCACCGCGCGACACCCACAGACCCGCGCCCCAACCGGCGCGGGTTTGTTTTTTGTGGGAGAGGCTTCAGCCGCGAGCTTTAACCGCAAAGTCGCGGCTGAAGCCCCTCCCACGGTTAGTTTGATTTCCCGGAACACCCATGACTGCCCGCTCCCCTTCCCTGCTCGACGCCTTGCTGCCGATTGGCGTGCTCGTCGTGCTGCTCAGCCTCTCCGTTTACCTGTTCGGTGACGCCTCCTCCAGCGGCCCGAACCAGATCGCGCTGATGAGCGCAGCCTTCGTCGCCGGCCTGGTCGGCCTGAAAAATGGTCTGCGCTGGGCCGAGATCGAAGAAGGCATACTCGCTGGCATCCACATGGCCATGAAAGCCAACCTGATCCTGCTGGCGGTCGGTGCGCTGATCGGCACCTGGATTCTCGCCGGCACGGTGCCGACCATGATCTGGCTGGGCCTTAAGCTGATCAGCGCCGAGTACTTCTACCTCACCAGTTGCCTGATCTGCGCACTCACCGCGCTGTCCATCGGCAGCTCGTGGACGGTAGCCGGCACCCTCGGCATCGGTCTGATGGGCGTGGCAGCAGGCCTGGGGCTGGACCCGGCGATCACCGCCGGTGCGATCATTTCCGGCGCCTACTTCGGCGACAAGCTGTCGCCACTATCGGACACCACCAACCTGGCGCCAGCGGCAGCCGGCGCCGACCTGTTCGCACATATCCGCAACATGTTGCGCACCACGGTGCCGGCGCTGCTGATCGCCCTGGCGATCTTCTTCACCCTCGGCCAGCAGGCCAGCGCCGAACATGACACCAGCCGTATCGCCGAGGTGCTGAGCGCGCTGGAGGCACAGTTCAACCTGGGCTGTCACCTGCTGCTGCCGGTGGCCTTCCTGCTGCTGCTCGCAGTACGCCAGTGGGCCGCCTTCCCGGCGGTGTTTCTCGCCGCTCTGCTCGGTGCGGTATTCGCCGTGGTGTTCCAGCCGGAGGTGATGGCGCGCCTGGCTGACCCACAAGCGGGCTCCCTGGCGCCGCTGAAAACGGTATGGACTGCGCTGTTTGCCGGTTATGAATCGGCCAGCGGCAACGCCGAGCTTGATGGCCTGCTGTCCAAGGGCGGCATGGCCAGCATGCTCACCACAGTGTGGCTGATCATTTGCGCCATGTGCTTCGGCGGCGTACTGGAGCGCCTCGGTCTGCTGCAGCGCCTGTTGCAGAGTGCCCTGCGCCTGGTGCGCAGCGACAGCGGCCTGGTCGCCAGCACCATCACCACCACCATCGGCACCAACGTTATCACCGCCGACCAGTACATCGCCCTGGTGCTGCCAGGGCGCATGTATCGCGCTGAATACGAAAAACGCGGCCTGGCGCCAACCAACCTGTCACGCGCCCTGGAAGACGGCGGCACCCTGACCTCGGTGCTGGTGCCCTGGAATACCTGCGGCGCCTACATGGCCGCGACGCTGGGCGTGGCGACGTTAAGCTACCTGCCGTACTGCTTCTTCAACCTGATCATGCCAGTGCTGGCCATCGCGCTCGCCTACCTGCTGCCGCCTAAGGCGCAGACTGCCGTTTGATTTCGCATTCGTTCGGGCCGGACAGCGCTGCGGCCCGAACGCCTCATTAAGTAGCAAAACACTCATCTCTTTGCTCCTTTCGCTATAAAAGCCTTCCCTTTTTCCAATTGTTTCAGGCATCTTCACCCGCCTGGCAGCAGCCCTCCGGCACGTCCCCACTAATAAAAATCAGAGCGGAACTCCGAACATGTATGCGTTGATGGCACTCGTCTTCGTCCTCGGCTACCTGTGCATTGCACTCGAGCACCCGTTAAAGATCGACAAGGCAGCCTCCGCCCTGCTCACCGCCGTGATCGCCTGGACCCTGCTGGTTCTTGGCGCCGACAGCATCCTGCCACTGCTCGGCACCGGCACCGCCGGCTCCAGCACCAACACCCATCATGTGGTCGAAGAACTGCGCCACCACCTCGGCGAGATCTCCGAGATCCTGTTCTTCCTCATGGGCGCCATGACCATCGTCGAGCTGATCGATGCCCACGAGGGCTTCAAGGTCATCACCGACCGCATCCGCACCCACAAGCGCGTGCACCTGCTGTGGCTGGTGGGGTTGATAACCTTCTTCCTGTCCGCCGCGCTGGACAACCTGGCCACCACCATCGTGATGATCTCGCTGCTGCGCAAGCTGATCGCCGACCGCCACGAACGCTGGTTCTACGCCGGCATCGTGGTCATCGCCGCCAACGCCGGCGGCGCCTGGTCGCCAATTGGTGACGTGACCACCACCATGCTGTGGATTGGCAATCAGGTCACCGCCACCGGCATCATCACCAAGCTGTTCCTGCCCAGCCTGATCTGCCTGCTGGTGCCGCTGCTGATCATGAGCTTCCGTCTCAAGGGTGAAGTGGCTGAACCGCGCATCCAGGAAAGCGCCGAGAGCCGTCGCGACCCGACCACGCCCTTCGAGCGTAACCTGGTGTTCTGCCTGGGCCTCGGTGCGTTGATCTTCGTGCCGGTATTCAAGACCATCACCCATCTGCCGCCCTACATGGGTATCCTCTTCGGCCTCAGCCTGCTGTGGATAACCACCGAGATCATCCACCGCAGCAAGAACAGCGAAGAGAAGGACCCGCTGTCGGTAGTGGGCGTATTGCGCCGTATCGACATCACCAGCGTGCTGTTCTTCCTCGGTATCCTGCTGGCGGTTTCCGCGCTGTCCAGCGCCGGCCACCTGATCCAGGTGGCGACGCTGCTCAAGGACAGTCTGGGTAACGTCTACAGCATCGCCATTTCCATCGGCATGCTCTCGGCCGTGGTGGACAACGTGCCGATGGTTGCCGGCGCCATGAAGATGTACCCACTGGTCAGTCCTGAAAACCTGGCGGCCGCCGCAGCAAGCGAGCTGCCATGGCTGCGCAACTTCGTGGTCAACGGCAACTTCTGGGAAATGCTCGCCTACTGCGCGGGGACCGGCGGCAGCTGCCTGATCATCGGCTCGGCTGCTGGCGTGGCCGCCATGGGCATGGAGAAGATCAACTTCATCTGGTACCTGAAGAAGATCAGCGGCCTGGCGTTCATCGGCTACCTGGCAGGTGCCGTCACCTATATGCTGATGTTTGCCGCCTGATTGGCTAGCAGGCCGTTGAAAAACGTAGCCGAGGCAGCCAGTGCAAGGCAAAAACAGGCGAGAAAGCGCAGTTTACGAGCTGTAAATGAGCATTTTGAGCCTGTTTTTAACGCAGCAATGGCAACGTAGGTAGTTTTTCAACAGCCTGCGAAGGCGCTCGGATACGAACAGGAAGTCACCATGCAGACGAGCAAGACCCGCACCAGCTTCTATCGCCGCCTCTACGTGGCCTGGCTGATCGACAGCGGCCAGGCCGTCAGCGTGCCGGCACTGATGGACGCAACCGGCATGCCCCGGCGCACTGCACAGGACACCCTCACCGCCCTCGCCGAGCTGGATATCGACTGCCAGTTCGAGCAGAGCGAGGGCGAACGCAACAACGCCGGTCACTACCAGATTCGCGACTGGGGGCCGATCGACAAGCGTTGGATCGCCGCTAACCTGCAGCAGATCAAAACCACGCTCGGTTATCCCTGAGATAATTCGTCCCATATCTCCTGGGAATTACGATGAATCCGGATCTGTTCTGGGTGCTCGGCCTGCTGGCCGGCGCTGTCACGCTTTTCGTCATCGGCAAGCCACGCATGGACGTGGTCGCCCTGCTGGTGCTGGTCGCCCTGCCGCTGACTGGCGTACTCGACCTGCAACAGACCCTGGCCGGTTTCAGCGATGCCAACGTCATCCTCATCGCCGCGCTGTTCGTCATCGGCGACGGCCTGGTGCGCACGGGTATCGTCTACCGCCTGGGTGACTGGCTGGTGACCAAGGCCGGCAGCAGCGAAACGCGTCTGCTGATTCTGCTGATGCTGGCCGTGGCCGGCCTGGGTTCGGTGATGAGCTCCACCGGCGTGGTGGCGATCTTCATCCCCGTGGTGCTCGGGGTGGCTGCACGCCTGCGCATCGCCCCGGCGCGACTGATGATGCCACTGGCGTTTGCCGGGCTGATCAGCGGCATGCTGACGCTGGTCGCTACACCGCCGAACCTGGTGGTGCATGCCGAACTGCGCCGCGCCGGGCTGGATGGTTTTGGCTTTTTCGATCTCACGCCCATCGGCCTGGCAGTGCTGGTGCTCGGCATCGGCTACATGCTGATCGCCCGACGCTGGCTGGTACGCAGCGAAGCAGGTGGCAATGCCGAGCCACCACGCCTGACCTTGGCCGACCTTGCCGAGCGTTATCGCCTCAGCGAGCGCGAGCGGCGCCTGCAGGTACGCGCCGACTCGCCCCTGGCCAATCAGGTGCTCAACGAGCTGCAGTTGCGCCGTGATCATGGCATCAACGTCATCGCCATCGAGCGCCGCCAGCGCCTGCGCACCCTGTTGCTGATGGCCAGCGGCAATACCCTACTGGAGCCGGGCGACGTGCTGCTGGTGGATATCGCCAGCCCCACCATCGGCCTGCTCGGCAGCTACCAGACACTGGGGCTGGAACCCATGCCGCTGCCGCATTCGTATTTCAGCCTGCACGCCCATGAACTGGGCCTGGCCGAAGTGGCACTGCCGCCGGAGTCGCAACTACCGGGCAAGACCATTCAGGAGCTGGGCTTTCGTTCGCGGCACAAGCTCAACGTGGTTGGCCTGCGCCGCCAGGGCCAGGCCCTGGAGGGCGTGCTGGTGGACGAGAAACTAAAGGCCTCCGACACCCTGCTGGTGGCCGGCGCCTGGCGTGACATCCACCGCCTTCAGGGGCTGAGCCGCGATTTCCTGGTGCTCAGCCTGCCGGCGGAAGTGGCCGAGGTGGCGCCGGCTGCGCGCAAGGCGCCCTACGCATTGCTCAGCCTGGCGGTGATGGTGCTGCTGATGGTCAGCGGCCTGGTGCCCAACGTGCAGGCCGCGCTGATCGCCTGCCTGCTGATGGGCGCGTTTCGCTGCATCGACCTGGACAGCGCCTACCGCGCCATCCACTGGCCAACGCTGATCCTCATCGTCGGCATGCTGCCCTTCGCCCAGGCGTTGCAGCAGACCGGCGGAGTCGAACTGGCCGTGCAAGGGCTGGTCGGCGGTCTGGGTGATGCCGGGCCACGACTGATACTCGCCTGCCTGTTCGCCCTCACCGCGGTGATCGGTCTGTTCATCTCCAACACCGCCACGGCGGTGCTGATGGCGCCGATGGCCATCGCCACCGCCCAGGCACTGGGTGTTTCGCCCCTGCCCTTCGCCATGACCGTGGCTCTGGCTGCCTCGGCGGCGTTCATGACGCCGATCTCCTCGCCGGTAAACACGCTGGTGCTCGGCCCTGGCCAGTACCGTTTTGGCGACTTCGTGCGCATCGGCGTGCCTTTCACCCTGCTGGTGATGATCGTCAGCGTGGCGCTGGTGCCGCTAATTTTCCCGCTCTGAGGTGTCTGCGGTGTGCACGGCGCACCCTACGAATCGCAACGGCCAGGGACGTAGGGTGCGCCGCGCACACCAGCTTCCTTTGTCCCGAATGCAGTGCGCACCCAGCCCGACTATGGGAAAATCCCGCCCCCGCCTGAACAGATATCCCGCATGCCCCAGCCGCCGAAACGCCCCCGCAAGCCCGCTCCCGCCGCTGTGAAAACCGCGCCGGCCAAGGGTGAGCTGCACCCGCGCAACCGCCACCAGGGGCGCTACGACTTCCCCGCGCTGATCAAGGCAAGCCCCGAGCTGGGCGACTTCGTCATCACCAACCCTTATGGCAATGCAAGCATCGACTTCGCCAACCCGGCAGCGGTCAAGGTGTTCAACCGTGCGCTGCTGACGCAGTACTACGGCATCCGCCACTGGGATATTCCCGATGGCTACCTGTGCCCGCCGATTCCCGGTCGCGCCGACTACCTGCACAACCTGGCCGACCTGCTGGCGACTGACAACGACGGGCAGATTCCCCATGGAGCCAAGGTGCGAGCCCTGGATATCGGCGTAGGCGCCAACTGCATCTACCCACTGATCGGTCATTGCGAGTACGGCTGGCAGTTTCTCGGGGCCGATATCGCAAACGCGGCGCTGGCCTCTGCGCGCGCCATCATCAGGGCCAATCCGCAGTTGGCGGGTGGCATCGAATTGCGCCAGCAGACCAATACCGAGCACGTATTTCTCGGTCTGCTACAGACGAACGAGGCAGTCGACCTGACCTTGTGTAACCCGCCGTTCCACTCCAGCGCCGATGAAGCCACCCGTGGCAGCACGCGCAAGTGGCGCAACCTGGGCAAGCTCGACCCCAAGCGCAAGCTACCGGTGCTCAACTTCGGCGGCCAGGCCGCCGAGCTATGGTGCCCCGGTGGCGAAGCCGCGTTTCTCAAGCGCATGGCCAACGAAAGCGCGCAAGTGGCGGAACAGGTGCTGTGGTTCAGCAGCCTGGTCTCCAAAGGCAGCCATGTGGAATTGCTACAGGGCTGGCTGGCCAAGGCAGGCGCGCTTGAGGTGCGTATCCTCGGAATGTCGCAGGGGCAGAAGCAGAGCCGCCTGGTAGCCTGGACGTTCAAGAATGCCGAAGAACGTAGCGCTTGGAGCAAGAGTCGCTGGCGCTGAGACCTGCCGGTGCGCACAGCGCCCCCTAGCTGTAGGGTGCGCCGTGCGCACCGATCTCCCTACCAGGGCAACCAGCCACCCAACACCAGCCACAGCCCGGCCACCGTCATGCTCAGCAGCGTCACCGGTACGCCGCTGCGCGCATAATCGACGAAACCAAGCCTGACGCCCTGACGCTTCGCCCCTTCGGCAACGATCAGGTTGACCACGCTACCAATCAGCAGCAGGTTGCCGGCCAGGGTCGACATGATCGCCAGACCGATCAGCACCGAATGCGACAACTCCGGCATCAGACCCAACAGCAACACCACGAAGGGCACGTTGCCAATCAGATTGCCCGCCACCAGCGATGCGGTAGCCAGTGACACCACGCCCTGCGGCAACAGGCCATGCTCGGCCAGCCAGGTGGCTCCCTGCGTCATTTGCGGCAACTGCAGCGCGGCGCCGCTGACCAGGAACAAACCGACGAACAGCAACAGCAGGTTCCAGTCCACCTTGTTCACGTAGTCGCGACTGTCCACCCGCCGCGACACCATCACCAGCACCGCGATCAACAGCGCCGATAGCTCACGTGGCAGCGCCGTGGCGAACAGCGCCAGCAGCGCGAGGCTGGCCAGCAGCGGTTTGAGATAGCTGTGTGCGCCGTAGATATGCTCGACCGGCGTATCGTCCGCGGTCAGCGGCCTGGCCTCGCCCCAGCGATGACGCCACTGCAACCAGATCACCGCATAAACGATGGCCATCGCGATCACTGCCGGTGGCCCGGCCACGGCCACATAACCCCAGAAATCCAGACCACCGGCCTGGCCAATGAGGATGTTCTGCGGGTTGCCGATCAGGCTCGCCACCGAGCCGGCGTTGCACGATAACGCCAGCGCCAACAAAAACGGCCGCGGCTCCAGCCCGCGCAGATGCAGGCTGCGACACAACAGCGGAGTCAGGGCAAAAGCGACGATGTCGTTGACCAGCACCGCCGATAGCACGCCACCCAGCAGCACCACGCCCATCAGCAGCACAGCCGGGCGCTCGGCATGCTCGGTCAGGTAGCGGTTGAGCCAGGCATACACCCCGGAAAAATCGAACTGCGCCGAGATAAGCATCAACGCCAACAGCAGCAACAACGCGCCAGGGTCGAGATGATGGGCCGCATCCTCCATGCTCAACGCACCGCTGACCAGCAACAGCACTGCCGCGCAGCAGGCGATCCAGCTGCGGTCGATACGCAGGCCGCGAACGCCGCCAGCGGCCATGCCCAGGTAGGTGAGAACGAAAAGGCCAAGGGTCAGCCAGGCTGCGAAGGTCATGCGCGATTCACCCAAACGGATGCAGGTTGGAAGCAGCGGACTCTAGCCAGGCCAGTGCCCCGCGGGAATAGCCACGGCATGCTTTTTTGCGCGTTTCAGGGCCGCGACATGTAAGTCGCCACCCGCCCCAGATAGGCCGGCGACTCACGCTGACGCTGCACCTCGGCCCAGATTCGTTCGGCCAACTCGGGGTCACGTGCCAGCAGCGCGTTGGACAACATCAGGTAATAGGGCTTTTCCTCGAGCAGTTGCGGCAGTTTCTCCACCCGCAGGGCCAACTGCGGATTGGCCTGCAAGACGAAATCGCCGCGCATGGTCTGCAAGGCGACTGCTTCGACCCGACCGTGCACCAGCATCTGTAACAGCGCCAGTGGATCGCGACTCGATTCATCCACCTCCAGCCCGTGCGCCAGCAGCAGATCGCGAATGGAGAAGCCACTGAGCGAGCCGACGCGGCCATTCACCTGGCTGAAACCTTGGCCATCCCAGGACACTGCACTGCCGACGCGGCGGTACAGGGTATAACGCGAGGTGTGCAAACGCCTGGCGGCATCCGCGCGGCCATCGGTATCGGTGGGGTAATGGCCCATCTGCAGCCGCTCGGATTTGAGGCTGGCAGCGAAAGCACCGTCATAGAGGCCCTGCTGCATGCCTGACAGACAGCGCTTCCAGGGTACCGCCACGTACACCACCTGCAGCGCCAGCGCTTGCTGTACCAAGCCGAGCAATTCCAGATTGAGGCCAGTGCCGTCGGTCATGACCCAGGGGTAGGAGTTCTGATCTTCATGACAGAACGTCAAGGTTGGCTGGGCACCGTAGCAGGTGCCGACCAACAGCCAGAGCAGGCAGTAATGCAGCGCTTTGTGCAAAAACCAGACTCCATCACCGGAACGCCTGAGAGCAGGCGTTCGATCCGCGGTTTGTCACCGACTTATTGTCCTGCTCCAAGCATAGGCATATTCGCCCTGAGTCGTCTGCAGCAATTTGGTGCACGTTTGCGCTCACCAGGTCAGACGCCAGACTTCGATCATTGCACTGCCTGGCAGCCAGCGGCATGACTGGGATCAACAGGACAAAACCCTTAAAGTGCCATCATCCTGTTGCCCGAGCCGTCGAGGACTACAGATGCGTCACGGCCTGTTGATTGTGCTGTTTAGCCTGTTCTGCTGCAGCCCGCTTGGGGCTGCAGAGGCACCTTTGCTACGGATCAGCGCCGGCGAATGGCCGCCCTATCTGTCAGCCAGACTCGAACACCAGGGGCCAGTGGCCCACCTGCTGCGCGACCTGCTGGCCGAGGAAGGCTACCGTGTCGAATTCACCTTCCTGCCCTGGCCCCGCGCCTACGCCGAAGCCGCCGCAGGCCGGTTCGACGCCACCGCGGTATGGATGCACAAGACCGAGCGTGAGGCCGACTTTCTCTTCAGCGCCCCACTGCTCAACGAACAGTTCGTGTTCTTCCACCTGAAAACCCAGCCGTTCGACTGGCAGCGCTTCGACGACCTCAGCGGCATGACCCTCGGCGGCGGCCTGGAATACAGCTATGGGCCGGCGTTCGATGCCTTTCTCGCCGAAGGCAAGGTGCGCATCGAACGAGTGTCCAGCGACCGGCAGAACTTCGAGAAGCTGCTCAAGGAGCGCGTGGTGCTCTACCCGCAGGAGCTCAACGTCGGCTACGCCGCGCTGCGTAACGAGTTCTCCAGCGCCGATGCCGAGCGCATCACCCACCACCCCAAACCGCTGCTGGTCAACCTCAGTTACCTGATGCTGCCCAAGCGCCTGGCGCAGAGCGAAGCGCTACGCGAACGTTTCAACGCTCGCCTGCAACAATTCCGCGACGACGGCCGTTACCAGAAGTACTTCGACGACCTGCAGGCTGGCCACTACCAACCCGTGCCGGAAGATGCCGCGCCATAACCGAAAAAACGTGGCGCCTGGATTCCCGCCTGCGCGGAAATGACGAGGACTCCAGACAGTCGTCATCCCCGCGAAGGCGGGGAACCAGAAATGAGCAGTCAATGATCAGCGAATAAAGCCCTTGCTGACCTCGCGAAACAGCTCGGTGCCGGCCTGCTCCAGCCACTCGAAGGCGACCATCTCGCGCGAAACGATCACCGCGCCGGCACGTTCCATGCGCGCCAGCCCCAAGGCCTTGTCGCGTGGCCGGCGCGATCCCACCGCCTCGTCGACCACGAATACCTCACGCCCGGCCGCCAGCAGGCCCATTACCGTCTGCAGTACGCAAACATGAGTTTCCGTGCCGCAGACGACGAACTGCCTGCGCTCGCCACCGGGCAAGTCGAACACTCCAGCCCCGGCGGTTGCCGAGAAATGAATCTTCTCCCGCAACCCATCGCCCGGCAGCAGCTCATGCAGGCCCGGCTCGGTATAACCCAGCCCCTTCGGATACTGCTCGGTGGCGATCACCGGGACGCGCAGGCGCTGCGCCACTTGCACCAGCCAGGTGGCTTGCTCGACCACTGCCGCGCCACCGTCGATGGCTGGCAGCAGCCGCTCCTGCAGATCGATCACCAGCAGGGTGGAATCCTTCGCTCGCATCAGCATCACTACGCTCCTTCCTTCACCGCAAAACGTGCGTCGAGCCGGCTGTAACCGAGGCCAACGCCCTTGTGCACCCGCAACTGCACGGGAATACGCTCCTTCATCGCCTCGACGTGGCTGATCACACCGATGGTCTTGCCGCTGGCGTTGAGGTTGTCCAGCGCATCGAGCGCCACCTCCAGCGTCTCGCCGTCCAAGGTGCCGAAGCCTTCATCGAGGAACAACGAGTCGATACTGGTCTTGTGGCTGACCAGATCGGACAGCGCCAACGCCAGCGCCAGGCTGACCAGGAAACTCTCGCCACCGGACAGCGTGCGGCAATCGCGCGCCACGTCGGCCTGCCAGGTGTCGCGCACTTCCAGCTCGAGTTCACCGCTGCCCTTGCGCGCCAGTTGGTACCGGCCGTGCAGGCGCGTCAATTGGCGGTTGGCCAGGTGGATCAGGTGATCGAGGGTCAGGCCCTGGGCGAACTTGCGGAACTTGGCACCGTCGGCCGAGCCGATCAGGCCGTTGAGCTGTTGCCACAGGCGCTGCTCACTCTCCTGCGCACTGATTTCGGCGAACAGGGCCTGCTGGCTGCTGCGCCGCGCCTCGTCGGCCTGCAACTGCGCGCGCAGCTCGCCTTGACGCTCGCTCAGGGCGCGCAAGCGTTCCTGCAATACCTGGAGCTGCTCGGCCAACTGCTCCAGGCTCAAGGCGGTTTGCGCTTCGGCCGTGAGGCGCTGCACCTCGGCCTGAGCCGCCGCCAGCAGGGTCGAGGCCTGGGTGTGCGCACGATCGAGATCCGCCTTGAGTTGCACCAAGCGCAGGCGTTCATCCTCACTCAACAGTGCCGTTTCGAACGCCGTCTGGTCGGCGAAAGGACTGCTCAGCAGCGCCTGTTGCCAAGCCTGCTGACAACTCTGCAGACGTTGTTGCTCACGCGCCAGCAAGGCCTCCTGGGCTTGCTCGCTGCCGGCGAGGCCATCGCGTTCACGCAGGGTCGCGGCCAACCGCTCGGCGGATTCACGCAGGGCCTGCTGCGGATCGGCTGGCGGTTCCGGGGTCGCCAGGCTCGGCGCACCTGCGTCCTGCCAACGCTGCTGCCAGTGCTCGGCCTGCGTCTGAGCTTCGTCCAGTTGTCGTTGCGCCTCGCGCGTGAGTTCGAGCAACTGCTGCTCACGCGCCTGCGTCTGTTGCCAGGCGTGCCAGGCGGCTTTCTGCTGGGAGAGCCAGCCTGCGCCGTCGGCCGGCAGCTCGCTGGCGAAGCCTTGCAGGCTGGCCAACAGTGCCTGGGCCTGTTGCGCTAATTCAGTCTGCAGCGCGCTCAGATGAGCCTGTTGCTCGGCCAGGCGCGCCTGGGTGTTGTCCAGATCACGACTGAGTATTGCCTGCTGTCGCTCGGCCTCAGCCTGCTCGCGCTCAGCGCTTTCGCGCAACTCGCGTAGACGCTGCAACTCGGTTTGCTGTGCCTGCGCTGCTTCCAGGCGCGCCTGGAGCGCAGCCAATTCCTGCTCGTGCTGCTGTTGCACACCCACCAGCTCGGCGACGTCCTGCAGGCGAATGTCATGTTCGCTCAGCTGCTGCTGCCACTGCTGATCCAGCGGCAGCAATTGCGCCTCGGCCTGAGCCTGTTGCTGCTGCACCTGCTCGATCTGCGCGGCGAGACGGGTCAGCTCGTCACGTAGATTGGCGCCCTGGCTCTCCAGCTCGGCCAACTCACTGCGGCACTGCACCAGCGCCTGCTCGGTGGCGGAGACGTTCAGCGCCTGGTACTCGCTGATCGCCGGATGCTCGTGCGAGCCGCACAGCGGGCAGGCATCGCCCGGTTGCAGGCGGGCGCGATAGGCCTCCAGATCCTGAATGCGTTTTTCCTGCTCCAGCAACTTTTCCTTGTCGACGACCTGCTGCTTGAGTGCCTTGTAACGCTCGCGCAGGGCGTTGATCTCGGTATTCTTGTCCGCCTGCCGGCGCTGCAGCTCAGCCAGACGCGGGGGCAGCTCGGCCAGTTCTACGGTCAAAGCCTCGCGGCTCTGCGCCAATTGCTGCAAACGATCAAACACCCGGCTGCGCGCTTGCAGGCGCTGCCAGTCCTGGCGCAAGCCCGTCTCTCCTGCCTCGCCCAGCAGAGCCTGCAAGGCGCCCTGCCGCTGCCCCTCGGCGTCGCGCGCTTGCTGCACCTGCTGTTGCAGCGTGGTCAGACGCACACCCTGCTCGTCACGCTGGTGCTGCAAGGCCGTCAGTTGTGCAGCGGAGTCGTTCAGACGCGTTTGCGCTGTCTGCAGCGCCTGCTCAGCCTTGGCCCGTTGCGTGAAACGCTCGTCCCAGCCACTGAGCAACTCGCCCAGGCGCGCATGCGAACTGCGCTCGCTCAGCCAGGCCTGAACCTCGGCGTGCTGGTACTGCGCCTGCGTCAACGCGATGTGCCGCTGCTCACGCCAGTGTCCCGCATGATGGCTGGCCTGCCACAGCGCCTGCTGTTCACGCTCGGCACACATTTGCATCTGCTCACGCAGTGCGAACAGACCGCGCTCAGCCTGCTGACTGTCGTGCTGCGCCTGCTGCCAGGCCTGGTGCAGCGGTTGTAACCGCGCTGCCGGCTCGCTGGCAGCCAGACGCTGTACGTCATCGGCCGCAGCAGCCTGACGTTGCTGGGCCTGCTCCAACCCTCGCGCCGCCTCGCCGGTTTGTTGCTCGGCTCGCTGCAACGCCTCACGCCAGCGCTGCCCAGCCAGCAGCGCTTGTTGCTCAGCCTGCAACGGGGCCTGTTCCTGCGCCAGGCGCTCGGCTTCGGCCTGCAATTCGGCACGCTGCGCCTCGTCCAGCAGCTCCATGCCCTGGGCACGACTCTTCAGCAGGCCCAGCGCCTGTTCGGCGGCCTTGGTGCGTTCGTAAACCTGCTGGGATATCTGCCCATAGACCTCGGTGCCGGTCAGCTCCTCCAGCAACTCGGCGCGCTGGTTCGCATTGGCCTCGAGAAACGCCGCAAAGCCGCCCTGAGCGAGCAGCATCGACTTGGTGAAACGCTCGAAATCCAGGCCGGTCAGCTCGGCGGTCAGGCTTTCCTTCTCGCGAATCTTGTCGGTGAGAATTTCACCATCGGCGATACGCGCCAGCTCCACCTTGGGCGCCTGTAGCGCACCGTCGACCTTGTCCCGCGCGCGGCGCTGGCTCCAGAAGGCGCGGTAGCCCTGCCCTTTTACCTCGAACTCGACTTCGGCCAGGCAATCGGCGGTGTGCCGGGTCATCAGCTCGTTACCGCTGGCCGACAGCGTGCTCATGCGCGGCGTGCGGTGGTACAGCGCCAGGCAGATGGCGTCGAGCAAGGTGGTCTTGCCCGCCCCGGTCGGCCCGGTGATCGCGAACAGACCGCTACCGGCGAAAGGCTCGGCAGCGAAGTCGATCTTCCATTCGCCCTTGAGGGAATTGAGGTTCTTGAGGCGCAGGCTGAGGATTTTCATGCACAGTTCGTAAGCCGTTGAAGGCCGTCATTCTGGCATATACCGGTAACGATTCAGTCGCGGCAATAACCTTCACCGCTGCGCACAGTCAGGCAGTTCTGCTTGTCCAGCAGCCATTTCATGCCGGTGGCTTCGCCGTCGGTGGCGCTGACGCTCTCCACCACGCCATCGCGCACGAAGACGATCTTCGCGCCCTGCGCACGGCCGACAAACCGTCGCGGGCCGTCGAGGTTGGCGATGGTCAGGCGGTAGTCAGCCGGCGTGCCGCTGATATCCAGGTAAGTGCCCTCTGGCCCGTTCCAACGCCCCAACCATTGCTCGGTCACCTTGGCATCCTGCTCGCTGGAAGATGTCGCGCAGCCGGCCAACAGCAGGGGAATGGCCGCAGCCGCGAGAAGAAAATGTGCCGCTCTTTGCATGACGCTCTCCACTGGAAGGGGTGTAGCGATTTCGACCCCGACCGCTCATGCGCGGTTCAGGCCCGAGTTCACAGTATCTCGATACGGTCGCGGCCATTGGCCTTGGCGAGGTACATCGCCTGGTCCGCACGCTCCATCAGGCTGTCCAGGCTCTCGCCAGGGCGATACTCGGCAATGCCGAAACTGGCGCTCTTGCGTTGCACACGGTCGAAGGCGAAACCGTTGATGCGCTTCTGCAGAGCCTGCATGGCGCGCTCGGCGTGCGCCGCATCGATCTCCGGCAGGATGATCAGAAACTCCTCGCCGCCGAGCCGGCCGACCTTGTCCATGACTCGCACGCCGTCGCGCAACAACCCGGCAAACTGCCGCAGCACGCTGTCGCCCACGGCATGGCCATGGGTGTCGTTGACGCTCTTGAAGTGGTCGATGTCAATCAGCACCACCGAGAACGGCGTGCCGTAGCGATTGGCCCTTGCCACCTCCTCGATCAGAAAATGCAGAGTGCGCGCGCGATTCCACAGGCCGGTCAGACTATCGATGCTGGCGCTCAAGGCCAGGCTGTCCTGGTGCAGGAACATACGTTTGTGCGCCTTCTCCAGCAGAAAAGCACTGAGCAGACCAAAGGAGAACGACGCCAGAATCCAGATCAGGTGCAGGCGCTGCATGCCGGGCGTCAGCGAGTGCTCCAGCGTGACCAGCAGGATCGCCGCCAGCGAAACCAACGACGTGAGCATCGCGCGCTTCAGCGTTAGACCGGAGATGGCGAAGGTCCACATCAGGTTGAGGTAAATCTCCGGCGCGTAGAAAGCAAAGCGCGGCGAACCAAAGTTGAAGTAGAGGTTGGCCAGTACCGAGAAAATTGGAGCGGCTGTCAGTAACCCCAGCATCAAGGGCTGTCGCTTGGGTTGGAAACTCAGCAAGCCGATGCTCAGCAACGCTGCTGGCACCAACAACGCATGACAGATCAGCCGCGCGACAGACTGATCGGTCTCGACGTTCTGCTCGATGGCGGCATAGATCAGATACAACCCGGTGGTAAGAAACGCCACGTAGCGGATCTGCGGAATCTTCGCTTGCAGGTACCAGCAGGCGAACGCCTGCCGAGTCGCCTCTGGCACTCCATGCAAAGGGTCAAGCGCACGCAGCAAGGCATTGAACAACGGCACTTTCGCTCCCCTGTCGAAACGCCACCATTCACAGCATAGAACGCTTGTTACGCAGCATGCGATGTGGGCTCCGCTATTGAGTCGCCTTCAAACGACGCCGGCCAGATTGTTCCGCGCCTGCGCCTCGTGGCGCGCCCTGAAATGATCCGTGCTGTAGATGGTTGGGCGCGCCAGAAATGACTGAAGAACGCTGCGCCGCTTCATGCGATAGACAAAGGCCGGCACCCAGGCGTACTCGGCGCGCACCTGAGCATCGTATTCGGCGAAACGCTCCGGCGTGGCGCCGAGAATGGCCAGGTCGATATCCACCAACAACTGCTCATCCGGCTCGCTCGGCGTCGCATCATGCCGGGTGACCATGATCAGTTGCTCGACCCGCGCCAACGTCGCCTGGCTGGCGTGACAGCTCGCAAGCACCCGGATGGCCCAATCTGCGCTAAGGCGCTCGTTATCCTTGCCGCGCACGTCGTAGATGGCGTCATGGAACCAGAGCGCGATGGCCACCTCCCCCGGCTGCTGCGCCAGATGCCGCGCCTGCTCGAAATGCATCAGGCATTCGCGCAGGTGTTGCAGCGAATGATAGTGCCGCTGCGGCTCCTCATAGGCACGAACGAGCTGCTCGAACAGACCTGACGGAGGCTGTAGGCCAAGGTCTGACCAGGCACTGGCCCAGGATGATGGCAGAGGTGTCATTTTAGAGGCTCGATAGCGTATTAGTTAAGGGCTGGGCTTTAGCCGGAACCAGCGAGCTGGTTTGAACTAGCGGCTCCATTTCTAACTGAACAAGCTAGCGATCGCACTCGTTATAGCTTCGATAACTGCGAGGACACCATCGATCATGGCTTCAAGGGTGCCGGTTATCACCTCCAGAACTCCCTCGCTGCTCTGAACAGGAAGTACAGCTGCTCCAGCAACGGAGATAGCCATGGCTGCCATGGCAACGGTGCTGAAACCGATAGCCATTATGTAAATTGCAGAGACCACAAGCAGGGCCGCGCAAAGCGAATTAAAGGCCCTCCGCAATCTTGATCGTTTTACTTTCTTTTTCATTTCATGACCCACTTGTAGCTGAGTAAACACACTAAATACTTATAGTGATTGGTTAAGGGGCGGGCTTTAGCACGCCCCAGTGAGCGAAGCGAACGGTTTGAATCTATTGTTATAGAGCTTTCTTACAGCTTGGAGAACCTCCGAACTGTGTTTGTCGAACGCAGAAAAAACTTTTTTTAACCAACATTACCGCATAGTTTTCACATTTACTCTTAGAGTTTAACGTCTGGATTATGATTTTCTCAGTGCGCCTTGGCTGTGGAATGTCTATTCTGCAATGTCCGCTATTTAGATTGTGCGCGGTGTAGGGTAAATTTTCTTTGTTGTCAGCCTTGATAGATAACTCTGGACAGGTTTTATTCTCTATTGTGACGACTATTTCTTTGTCTGGATTTTGCGAAAGATAGAACAGGGGAATAAAGTAAGGTGCGATTATTTGACTTGATGACGACGTTGCGCCATTGGTTCCTATTTTGTTTTTCGCACACTGTGAAGCGGCGGTGTTATTTGTTGTTGGGATTTTTTCGTCAAGCACCCAGTATTTGCCGAATTTGTAATCTGCAGATATGCAGCCACTTAATGTGATGGCTATGAGAATTATTAAGGCAATGCGCACGGTAGTACTATAACGTTTGGTTAAGGGGCGGGCTTTAGCCCGTCCCAGTGAGCGAAGCGAACGATTTGAGCCAGTTGTTAGGCGTCATAGTTCGTGGTTATTTTTCTGAAGTACTTGGTGTTGTATGCGATTATGGCTAAGCCAAAAATTATAAAGCCTGCGCCGAGCGTCATTAGAAATGGCTCGCTTCCATTTTTTATGCCAAACCCGAGGAAGGAGATTCCTATGAATATATTGAATATAGGGCCAAACAATGATGCCCTAGGTGATGATGAGTAAGATTTTTTAGTGTTTTGAATCAGCGTATTCAAATGGGTTACTTCTGCTTCATGCACGCCTTTGCATGCAAGTCCATCGTTTAAATCTGTGCAGCAGTCCAGGCATAATGCGCGCTGGCAGTGTTTGCAGATACCAATGGCTTCTGTTGGATGGTTAAAGCACTGCATGATTCCTCCTTGATGCCTAACGATTAAGCTAAGGGGCGGGCTTTAGCCCGTCCCAGCGAACGAAGTGAGCGATTTAAGCGACTTGTTAGGCGCATGCACGGACGACCTGTAGTTGTATTGATGAGACACCCGAAATGGCCGAGTCGTTTGACCAAGCATCTAGTTCTTCATCGATATTCCCTGTTATTACCCATGCTCTACCTACATTTTGGGCTATAGATAGTGCTTCAAATATTACTTCTGGCCAATTATGGGCAGATATAGGTATAGCCCCAGCAATCAAAAAACCGCCCTTGTGATAGGGGGCGATAGTAAGTGTGCTTGGTTCTGACCCAATGGTTAAAAAATATCGCTTAGCCACTTTTGCCGCAGCTTCTTTTGACGAACAGTCAGTAAATATTTTGTATGCTGCGTTCATTTTTCTTGTGTGCCTAACGTTTGGTTAAGGGGCGGGCTTTAGCCCGTCCCAGTGAGCGAAGCGAACGGTTTGAACCATTTGTTAGGCAGCTTGCCGCTATTCGCAAAACGTAAGTGTTTTGACAATGCTGGCCTCCACTAGAAAGGCCCCGACCTGCTCTTGAGCCGAAGGGGAAAGATTCGGGTGCTCATCCGCCAAATACTCGATCACCTCGTCATGTTCCCAAGGGCCTAGCGAAGTTTTATAGCTCTCGTACTCGTCCTGAATTTCACGCCAAGACGTGTATGGATGCTTTGATAGCAGCATATTGGTTTCGGTGTAAACGATGTGTAGTTGCATTGAGCTTTCCCTAGCTGGCTAACGATTAAGCTAAGGGGCGGCGGCACGCCGTCCCAGTGAACGAAGTGAGCGATTTCAGCGACTTGTTAGGTTTCATCACGATGCCTGATCGGGGTTGGAATATCTTGGCAGTTCTGGAGTACGGCGTATTTGCCATTGGACTTGCCAACTAAGGAAATTGGTAATGACGAGTCACCACCATCAAGCGATATCCTTACCTCCATTTCTTGATCTTCAAACGAGAGTAGCTCCTTAATCAAGACGGCTATTGTCTTGCCTCTAGAAGTCCACTCAGGATTTTTCATATGATACCTAACGTTTGGTTAAGGGGCGGGCTTGAGCCCGTCCCAGCGAGCGTAGCGAGCGATTTGAACCAGTTGTTTGTTATGTGTCACAACAGAGATTCTAGAAATTCGCTCTTGATGCTTTCCGAGGTGCTGGGTAATTGGTTAAGTAGAGCAGCACCATCATCGCCACAGTTATAGTACAAAATAAATTCTCCAGACTCGAATGCCACTTTGAATCCAGATAAAACTTTGTAGCCATAATTGATATGGTAGTCCACGTGAGCCTGTACGCTCGTAATATTTTCACCTACCAAGTGATTTGCGGTTAGCGCTGAAAGAAGGTCTTCGGCTTGCCATGAGCATCGCTCACCTACTTGAAGATCGAAAGCCAGAGGTACTTCAGCGGGCAAGGTGTCTGCACCCACACTCTCACCATTTGTGAGCAAGAACATTGAAACAACGGTTCCATCAGTGCAGCGCCACTCAATGTCGCCTATATCATCGGTTACCTTTTCGGACTCGAAGTAATACTGAACATTCCTTACGCCTGCTAGGGTTTTCCCAATTAGGCTTTGAGCTTGAGCCAGATCGTGAAACATCCGTTCTTCCGAGAAGATTTTTCGATTATTCATAGAGACACATAACGATTAAGCTAAGGGGCGGGCTTTAGCCCGTCCCAGCGAACGAAGTGAGCGATTTGAGACCATTGTTATACGCGCACACCGAGAAGCCGGGATAGGTCTTGATGGTTATGGTAATCAACCCAAAAACGAAATGCTTCGGCAAGCATTCCTTCATCTTCTATGCTTTCGAATGAGTATGAAACATCCAGGCTTACAGGCGTGCTCAGCTGTGAGGTAACTATGATCTTTATTTCCTGAAAATCACCTGCGTCGATTTCTTTGATTTGACCCGCTTTGTGAGGCGGATTGCGTACGCAGTGTTTGTAGCCATTGGCCAAGGTGTTAATTGTTTCGTGTATTTTTGATTCTTTAGCTAGCAGGCTCCTGACTTCGGATTCCCTGCTCCAGCCGTAAGCTGGCTTGTATTCGTGAAATATATATTCTGGAATATTATTGAGTGACTCAGCTGCATTCAGGAATAGCCGCAGCCGCTCGTACTTGCTGCGAGTGGCTTGATATGTTTCCTTTTCTCGCTGTAGATCGCAGAGATCGAAATAGTCTGAGCAGTTCGGCAAGGCAATATATGCGATGTATCCCTTGTGAGATCCAAGCGGGCCGGAGAGTATGCTCATTTGCGTTCTTCCTTGTGCGTATAACGTTTGGTTAAGGGGCGGGCTTTAGCCCGTCCCAGTGAGCGAAGCGAACGTTTTGAACCACTAGTTAGGCGGCCTGCAAACCATCGCTATTTCTCCAATACAATGTTGTTTCGTACTGGAATGAAACCACAAAATTAGCATCGGTCTTGGCTGTAAGGATTTTTACAAAACGCTCTAGATCACCAAGTGCAGAAAAACCTTCTGGCTCCGGCCCTTTTATTCGTATGTAGCAGCGAATAGCTACAGGGAAGTTCATGCCTTTAGTGTCTTCCGCGTATAGCGTATGGTCATTTAGTTCGCACGCGGCGCTCACTGATAATCCGGACTCGAAAACTCCTTCCACCGTATGGTCGTCATTGTCTGTATCCAGTACGCCGAGTTCGATCAATGTCGTATGGACAGTGGTTATTGAGAGTCGCTCATCGGCTTCAAGGTGAATGTCGAGACTCATTTTTTAGCCTAACGTTTGGTTAAGGGGCGGGCTTCAGCCCGTCCCAGTGAGCGACGCGAACGGTTTGAACCAGTTGTTATACGACGCTCTCGTTGACACTTAAAATGACCTGATCTTGAGAGCCCTCATGCGTCAGGATAGCGGGCTTACGCAATATGTTTGATAGCCACTTCATGAAGCTTGTTAGGATTTTATATTCTGCCAAGCTTCTGATCTCCCTTGGTGAGATATCGAGTTCAATTTCTGTTTCCATGAAAAAATGGCAGTTAACCTTGATATTGTTATCGAGCCAAATGCATAGAGTCGTCGGATTGGTTTGCTGCAGTTCTTTTATCTTATAAAAATTGTCGGGCAGCGCTCGCTCGGAACTGCCGTGCACAAATTTAAACTCAAAGCTCTCATTCTTGACTTTTTTGATGAATTCATTCCAAACATCAACACAAACATCCAGCACATAGATGTCTCGCAGCGATCCATCCACTGCAAACTCTTCGTTGACTTCAAGCCAGTCTTTCATGTTGGTTTCGTATAACGTTTGGTTAAGGGGCGGGCTTTAGTCCGTCCCAGTGAGCGAAGCGAACGGTTTGAACCAATTGTTATACGGTGACTTTCGGGAGACCATACTTCGTTGATACTAAATTCAGTACATGAATTGAGATTTCTTTAATTTCAGTTTCTAGATTTGATGAGTTTTTGAGTTGTTCTAATGGGATCTGAATAGAAGCTTCCAGTTCTTTATGTTTGTTGATACGACCTATTTCTACTTTTTGTGAAGCATCTGCTCCATATTTGATAATGAGGCTGACTTTCTCAAATGGGGCACTTGTGGACCAGCTGGATGACCTCATGCACTCAGAAAGCTCCTTAGAGGCCTGCAACAATGCAGGTCCAAAGCCTTTTACTTTTCCTTTGACTAAACCTACGCCGCCTAGAAGGAGAAGGTAATCGTTCATGAGAAGTCCGTATAACAGTGATTAGATGGAAGGCGGTACTAATCCGATAGTAGAGCCTTCCATCTAACTCCGCAGCATCGTCATCGCCGCCCTGGAAAAATTCTTTTCAAATCATGGCATTACCAGCCACCCCCTGATGTCTGGATGTATTCGCTTGACTTCCTCTTTTTGCTCTACCATTACTACTGTACAAAAAAACAGCCAAGGAGTCGGCCATGGAAACCTCCAGCAAACCTCGCCTGCAGGAGCAGTTCAGGGCGGTGATGCGCTTGCATCATTACAGCATCCGGACAGAAAAATCCTACTGGTACTGGATTCGCTATTTCATCCGTTTCCATAAACTGCGCCATCCACTGGAGCTTGGTGCTACCGAGGTCAATGCTTTTCTCACTTGGTTGGCAGTTGAGCGTCAGGTGGCTGCCGCCACCCAGAATCTGGCACTCAATTCGCTGGTTTTCCTATACGACAAGGTCTTGCAACAACCGCTCGGGCAAGTGGGTGAGGTGGTGCGCGCAAAACGCTCAGCGCGTATTCCCTGCGTACTTACGCATGAGGAAGCCACGGCGCTCATTGCCAGGCTCGGCCAACCGCATCAGCTACTGGCTTCGCTGATGTATGGCGCCGGCTTGCGAGTGGTGGAAGCTGCACGTTTGCGTATCAAGGATATGGATTTCGATAAGCAGATCATCACCATTCATGACGGCAAAGGCGCCAAAGACCGAACGACACTTCTGCCGGCGCCCTTGATCACACAGCTGCTGGAGCGCAGAGAGCGTATGTTTCGCGCCTGGAAGCAGCGGGACAGTTTTTATCACGCTCCCGTCAGCCTGCCATTTGCGCTACGTCGCAAATACCCCAAGGCGGGATGTTCATTCGAGTGGCAGTGGCTGTTCCCGTCGACCGGACTTTGCACGGATGAGGACGGGCAGATCGTTCGTCATCACCTTCATGTCAGTGCCATTCAGAAAGCTGTCAGACATGCCGTGCGGCAATCCAACCTGTGCAAGCCTGCCAGTTGCCATACCTTTCGCCACAGTTTCGCCACCGAGCTACTGCGCCGGGGGAGCGACATTCGCACAGTGCAGACGCTACTGGGGCATGCGGATATACGTACGACGCAGATTTATACGCATGTGCTGGGACAGGGCTTTGCCGGTGTAGTCAGCCCGCTGGGGTGAGCGCGGCAAGCACTTAACCGGATTGTCGCGACGGCCCCCCGGATTGCATCCGGGCTACGGAGGCCTGTGCTGCTAAACCTTGGGCAGCGCCTCCAGCACCTGCCGATACAAACCCTGCAGGCGCTGGGCATCCTCTTCTTCCAATGTCTCTTGCTGCAGGCGGCGGGCGAAGACGTCTTCTACGCTCAGCTCGTCCAACGTTTCCCGCGCTTCGCTGGCCAGGTTGGCCATGGCGTTGCCGCGCTCGCGGCGGATACGCAGCACTTCCACGGGATGCCCTTCGCACAGAGCGTTGATGTGGCTTTGCAGGTCGTTCAGGTAGTCGTCGGTGCTCACTTGCACTTCCAGCCATACGGGCCGCTCGGGTGTGCCCTGTGCAGCTGCCTCGGTGATGGAGCCTGCCAACTCATTGAGCGAGCCGCGCAGGCTGGCCATGGGCTGGAATACCGGCACGGGCAGTGGCGTGATCGACTGCAGGTTGGCGCCTTCGAACGTCAGCAGCAGGACTTCCTTCTGCTGGCGCGCCTCGTCGAAGGACAGGGCAATCGGCGAGCCGCTGTAGCGGATATGCTCCAGGCCACCGACCTTCTGCGGACGGTGGATATGGCCAAGGGCGATGTAGTCCACCGGCGGGAAGGCGCTGGTGGGGAAGGCTTCCAGGCTGCCGACGTAGATCTCGCGCACCGATTCGCTGGCGCTGGCGCCAACCGTGGTGAGGTGACCGGTAGCGATGATCGGTAGCGTCAGGCCCAGCTCGTCACGCTTGCTAGCCGCCAGCTCGTACAGTGCCCGGTAATGCTCGGCGATGGCTTGCTGTAGCGACTGTTGTTTGTCCTGCGCGCTCTGCCCCGCCTGGCTGGCCAGTGCGTCGCGCGGGCGGATGAAGGGAATGGCGCAGAGAATGGCGCCCGGCTGGCCAGTACGATCATTGAGTACCAGTACCTGTTCAGCCAGGTCGACGCCTACGCTCGGCACCACCTGGGTGCCCAGTTGCCCCAGCAGGCTACGGCTTTCACCAAGCATAGCCGGCGAGTCGTGGTTGCCGCCGAGTACCACCAGGGCGCAGCCGGCGTCGCGCAACTCAACCACCAATCGGTAGTACTGCTCGCGGGCATAACTGGGCGGTGCGCCGGTGTCGAACACATCACCGGCGATCAACAGCACGTCCACGTTGTGCACGCGCACTTGCTCCAGCAGCCAGGCGCAGAAGGCCTGGTGCTCGGCCTGCCGAGTCTTGCCCATGAAGTGCTGGCCCAGGTGCCAGTCGGAGGTGTGCAGGATGCGCAAGCTCATAGCGGCCAGTCCTGTACGACGACATGAGTCTTGACCCGCTGCATTTGCGGGAAGGCCTCGATGGCCGCGCGCACTTCGCTCAGGCGCGCCATGCTCGGCGCCTCGACCAGTACCAGCATGTCGGTCTCGCCGCTGATGCCACTGCAATGGCGGATTTCCGGGTATTCGCGCATACGCTCGACGTAATCCTGACAACGGGCGTTTTGGTAGAAAAGCTCGAGATAAGCCCTGACTCCACCTTCGCCCGGCACCGCGACCTGGGCGTGATAACCACGAATCACCCCGCTCTCCTCCAGATAGCGAATCCGCTCGCTGACCGCCGAACGTGACAGATTGATCTCACGGGCGATCTGGCTGACGGAGGTGCGCGCATCGCTGCGCAGCAGAGTGAGGATCTGGCGATCGAACTTGTCCACGGGAGCTTCTCGGGCGGCAATCGGATTGACGGTGAAAACCGCCATTTCGTCGGCAAAAGGCGACAGCCTGCAACTGGCCGGCGTCCTACCATGGCGGTATCTGGAAAATGATGAGCATACCCCATGAGTCGATTGAACAAGGAATTGGGCCTGCTGCAGGGCATCGCCCTGCTCAGCACCTCGCTGCTCGGCACCGGCATCTTCGTGGTGCCGGCACTGGCAGCCACGGCAGCCGGCGAAGCGTCGCTGTGGGCATGGATGATCTTGATTGCCCTGGTGCTGCCGGTGGCGTTCACCTTCGCCCAGTTGGGCAAGCGCTTCCCTCATGCCGGCGGCGCGCCGCACCTGATCGGCCGCGCCTTCGGTCTGCGCATGGAGGGCGTCAGCGCCCTGCTGTTTCTCGCCGTGTTGCCGGTCGGCTTGCCGGCGGCTCTGCATATCGCCAGCGGCTTCTGGCTGGCGTTGTTCGACCTCGATCGCAGCGGCCTGCTGCTCATCGAACTGGCGACGCTGGGCGCCATTCTCCTGCTTGGCCAGCGTCCACCGAAAGTATCAGGCATGCTCCAGGGGCTGATCGCCGTGGCCATCGTCGCCAGCGTGGCGCTGATCTGGTGGGTCGGCGACCTGCCGCGCGCCAGCCAGCCGTTGCTGCCGGCGATGGACGGCCAGTGGCACTTGCTGCCGACAGCGCTGGGGGTGATGTTCTGGTGCTTCGTCGGCATCGAGGCCTTCACCCACCTGGGCGAGGAGTTCAAACACCCCGAGCGCGACTTCCCGCTAGCACTGTTGCTCGGCGTGGTGCTGGCCGGCCTGGTGTACTGGGCCTGCTCGGTCGCGGTGCTGAGCTTTGCCACTTACGGCGACGTGCACAGCGACATCACCGCCCTGCCCCGTCTGTTCGAACAGCTGCTGGGTGAGCACGCACGCGTGCTGGTGGCGGTGCTCGGTTACCTGGCCTGCTTCGCCTCGATGAACGTGTACATCCAGGGCTTCGCCCGGCTGATCTGGAGCCTGGCCGATGAAGGCCGTCTGCCGGCCAGGCTGGCCGTGCGCAACCGCCATGGTGTACCCGGCAAAGCCTTGCTGCTGGTCGTGATCAGCTGCGCGCTGTGCGCCATGCTCTCGGCCACCTTGAACCTGTCGGTGGACGATCTGATCCGCTATGCCAACGGCAACTTCGTGCTGATCTACCTGCTGAGCATGGCCGCTGGCTGGGTGCTGCTCAGTGGCGTCTGGCGCCTGCTTGCCGGTCTCAGTGCGCTGCTCTGCGCCGGGGTGCTGTTGATGCTTGGCGGTGATGCGCTGTATGCAGTGGCATTGCTTGGGGTGTTGCTGCTGCTTGATCGCCTGCGCACGCTGGGTAAGGCGCTGGCCTAGCGCAGCAGACAATAAGCACGGCAACGCAGCTTGCACCTTCCCGGCAGGTGACGGTCGAAAACGGCGTAACCCGAGCGGTATCGCCGCCGATGCGTGACCATCGTTGCTCGAGGGTTCTATCCTTGAAGCGACAAACGCTGAAAGGAAGCCCCATGCTCCGCGTACTCAATGACCTGAAAATCATGATCCTGGCCAACCTGTGGATCGTCCCGGTGGTGGCAGGCCTGGTCTGGGCACTGTTCCAGTTCGTCGCGCCGCCACCACCGATGAGCGCCAGCATGGCCACCGGCACTCAAGGGGGCGCTTATCAGCAGTTTGCCGAACGCCTGAAGGAAGAGTTGGCCAAGGAAGGTTTTGAACTGAACCTCGTACCGACCTCAGGCTCGCGTGACAACCTGCAACGCCTGCTGGCCAAGGACCCGCAAGTGGAGATCGCCCTGGTCCAGAGCGGCCTGGAGCGCCAGCTGGCTCCCGACGAGCAGCGTCAGCTGGAAAGTCTGGGGGCGATTTATCAGGAGCCCTTGTGGCTGTTCTATCGACGAGACGTGAAGCTGGATCGCATTGCCGACCTGCTCCCATTGCGCGTCGGCCTGGGCGGTGAGGGCAGCGGCACCCGTGCCGCCAGCGATGCCATTCTCGGCGCCAATGCCATCGAGCCGGAACAACATCCCGAAAGCTGGCAGAGCATCGGCGGTGGCAAAGCCGCTCGGGCGCTGATGGCCGGCGAACTGGATGCAGCGTTTTTCGTAGGTCCGGCAGAGAACTCACTGGTGCAGCAACTGGCGGCCAACCCGGACATCGCCCTGGCACACTTTCGGCGCGCCGCCGCTTACGAGGCGCGACTGCCGTTCTTCAATCAGGTGAAGGTCGGGGAAGGCCTGCTCGACCTGGCCAGCAACGCACCAGACCGCGATATCGTTACCCTGTCTCCGGTCGCTACCCTGGTGGTCAACGACGACTTCAACCCTGGCCTGGTGCCGCTGTTTCTCGAGGCCAGCCGTGAAGTGATGCGCAGCGGCACCCTGCTCGACGCCGCCGGCACCTTTCCCAGTGCCGAGCCTCGCACCTTCGAGCTGCACAAGGATGCCGGGCATTACTACGACAAGGGCCTGCCGATCCTGCAGCGCTACCTGCCGTTTCGCATCGCCTCGCTGGCCGACCGCTACATCATCCTGCTGATCCCCTTGATCGTGGTGATGATCCCACTGCTCAAGGCTGTCGGCCCGATCTACCAGTGGCGCATTCGCGCGCGTATCTACCGCTGGTACAAGTACCTGCGCGAGATCGACCGCAAACTGCACGCAGGCTCCTTGCCCAACGAGCTGGACAGCGAGATCGAACGCCTGGAGGAGATGGAGGACGAACTCGCGGCTGTGGAAGTGCCGCTGTCGTACTCCAACGAGTTGTACGAACTGCACATGCATGTGCGCTACGTGATCGAACGACTGCGCGAGCTGCAGCGGCGCCGACAGGCGTAGGGTGGATCACGCTTCATCGACGCACCAAAGCAGTGGATGTAAAGAGCGACATCCGCCCTACGCAGCAACAGCAACGCCGCCAGTAGAGAAGCATCGCGGCTAAAGCCCCTCCCACGGGCGTTCGTGATACCCGCGGGAGCGGCTTTAGCCGCGATCTGCCGTGTGGTCTTCAACGCTTTTCACGGATAGATCTACACCCGGCCCCGCAATCCATTTTCTGCTTCGGGTAAACTGCGCCCCTGTTTCATTTGCCCACGAGACCGCCATGCCGATCCGCCACTGCATCGTCCACCTGATCGACAAGAAGCCCGACGGCAGCCCTGCCGTGCTGCACGCTCGCGACAGCGAGCTGGCCACGTCGCAAGCCATGGAGAACCTGCTGGCCGACCTCAACGAGAGCTACAACGCCAAGCAGGGCAAGGCCTGGGGTCTGTTCCACGAAGAATCCGGGGCCTACCCGTTCAGTGGCTGGCTCAAGGCCTATCTCGATGGCGAGCAGGATTTCACCGCCTTCAGCCGTCAGGCCGTCGAACACCTGCAAAAGCTGATGGAGGAATCCAACCTCTCCACCGGCGGTCACGTGCTGCTGGCTCACTACCAACAAGGCATGACCGACTACCTGGCCATCGCCCTGCTGCACCACAGCGAAGGTGTGGCGGTGACCGACGCGCTGGACGTGACCCCGGCCAAGCACCTGGATCTGGGCCAGTTGCACCTGGCCGCGCGCATCAACATCAGCGAGTGGCAGAACAACAAGCAGTCCAAGCAGTACATCTCCTTCATCAAGGGCAAGAACGGCAAGAAGGTCTCGGACTACTTCCGCGACTTCATCGGCTGCCAGGAAGGCGTCGACGGCCCGGGCGAGACCCGTACCCTGCTCAAGGCCTTCAGCGACTTCGTCGAGAGCGAGGATTTGCCCGAAGAGCAGGCGCGCGAGAAGACCAAGACCCTGGTCGGCTATGCCAGCGGCCAGGCCAAGATGGGCGAACCGATCACCCTGGAAGAACTCTCCGGACTGATCGATGAGGAGCGCCCCAAGGCCTTCTACGAGCACATCCGCAACAAGGATTACGGCATGGCTCCGGAGTTTCCGGCGGACAAACGTACCCTGAGCCAATTCCAGCGTTTCACCGGCCGTGCCGAGGGTCTGTCGATCAGCTTCGAGGCGCACCTGCTGGGCTCCAAGGTCGAGTACGACGAAGGCCGCGACATGCTGATCATTCGCCAGTTGCCGACCCAATTGAAGGACCAGCTCAAGCGCCGTCAAGACTGAGATTTAACGAGTGGCTGGATGGCCCGGCGCGGTTTACCCTGACATGACCGTGCCATCACACAAGGATGCGAAACCATGAAGACGATTGTGCTGCTGCTCGCCGCCCTGGCCCTGTGGCAGAACTGGGACAAGATCGAGCGCTGGATCGACCCGCCCCAGGCGCGTAACGCCAGCGGTGAAGTGGTGCTCTACGCCACGCAATGGTGTGGCTACTGCGCCAAGACCCGCGAGCTGTTCGCCGAGGACGGCATCGCCTACCGCGAAGTGAACATCGAGACCGATGCCGCCGGCCGCGCCCAATACCAAGCGCTTGGCGGCCGCGGTGTGCCGGTGATCGACCTGCGCGGGCAGGTCATTCACGGTTATGACGTGCGCGCCATCCGCGCCGCCTACTGACAGGCGGCGCAATAGCCCTCAACGCGCTTCGATACGGAAGCCCAGACGCGGGAAGTGCACGTGTACGATGCCGGCACGCTCGTCCTCGCGACGCAGAATCAGCTCGTCACGCCCGGCATGCAGCAACTCACCCTGCACCGGGTCGACACCATAGTCCACTGCCGCGATGCTCACCGCCTGGCCCGCCTTGAAGCCATTGGGGTCGACGAAATCTTCGTTCGGCAGCGCTGCCGGAGTCGCTTCACGCGCCACTGCGATCGCCTGTTCGCTGCTCATCTCGCTCAGCGAGCCATGGCCGAAGCCGAGCACACGGGCAAGCCATGCCGCGACCTCAGGGTAATCGTCGACCAGTGGCGCGGTGACCGGCGTACCGCGCAGGAACCACAAACAGTGAGCTACGGAAAAATCGGCGAGCGACGCTTCACCGAAAAGGAAATCGCCTTGCCCGCCTTGCAGCTGTCGCTGCAAGGCCCCCATCAGTGCCGGCCATTGATGCTTGGCCTGCTCCAGCGGCAGACGACTCGCCGTACCGCCGGAAAACAGCGCACCACGGTCGGCAGCAAAGGCCTTGGCAAACTCCGGCGGGACCTTGGCGAAGCGCAGCGCCATCGACTCGGGTTGGAACACCAGCGCAACGGCATGCTGGAACAGCACCGAGTCGGCCCACTGCGCCAGCAGGCTGACATTGAACGCCTGAGCTTCGGGCAGCAGCGCCGGGGTGGCCTTCTCGGCGTCCAGGCGACGGGCGATCAGCGCGGTATCGCAATAGATGTCGGCGCCGACCTGCAGCACCGGGGTCTTGCGGTAGCCACCAGTCAGCGCAGTGAGATCGGGCTTGGGCATCAGCGGCGGGATCATCACCGAACGCCAGGACAGTTGCTTGAAGCCCAACATCAGGCGGGCCTTCTCGGCGAACGGCGAGGTCGGATAGTGATGAAGGATCAACTCATGCATGGCGCGCTCCGCGTCGGATCAAAGCCCTCAGCTTACCCGCGCGGCACGTGCACGCAACCGCCTCAGGCTGATGAGCCACCATCAACGGCCAGAATGAGCGCTTCTTTGGCGCTTTTGCTCAGGCGCTTGATCGCCCGTTCACGGCGCAATGCATCGCCCTTGCCGGCACAGGCTTCGATATAGGCCAGCGCCAGCGCCGGGCTGGTATGGAAGAAGCGAGCGCCCTTGCCACTCTGGTGCTGGGCGAAACGCCGCTGCGGATCATCGCTGATGCCGCAATACAGAGCGCCATTGGCGGCGCGCACCAGATAGACGAACCAGGCTTTTTCGACTGCTGCATTCATCCGCGAGCAGGAAACCACTCACGCGCCGAGCGCCACAGGCACATGCCGACGAAGTAGGCTGAAGCCAACCACCAGAGCGCCAGCAGCCAGAACTGACTGACCGGGTACTGCAGAATCAGCAACGCGCTGGAGAGCATCCAGACGAAGGTCACCAGAATGTTCAGCGGCATGAACTGACGCACGCGGAACGGGTGCAGGAACTTCATTTTGGTCAGGGTCAGGCCGGCCAGCAGGACGATCATGGCCAGGGTGATCCAGGGATGCACATCAAGGATGTAGAAATACAGCACGACCACGTTCCACGCCGCCGGGAAGCCGACGAAGTAGTTGTCCTTGCTCTTCATGTTCAGGTTGCAGAAGCAGAACAGCGAGGACAGCAGAATCAGGCCCACGGCGAACAGCGGCGTGTAATCCGGCAGCGGAATGAAGCGATAGAGGAAGATCGCGGGGATGAATACGTAGGTGAGGTAGTCGATCACCAGGTCGAGGGTCGAGCCGTCGAAATGCGGCAGCACACCCTTGACGTCGTAACGCCGCGCCAGCGAACCATCCAGCCCATCGACCAACAGCGCCAGGCCGAGCCACAACAGGCATTGCTTGGGTTGGCCGTCGAGTACGGCCAACAATGCCAGGAGGGCAAGGATCACGCCGCTGGCGGTAACAGCGTGGACCCCCCAGGCTTTGGCCTGTTTTACGGCAACGATCAATTCGGTCACGGCAGGTCTCGATTGGCAGTGGAGGTGCGGCACCCGGTGTGCGCACTCTTTATTGAAGGCTAAGACCGGATAGCCTACCACTGCGTTCATTCGCCCGCCTCAGCGCGTACCGCGAAACTGGGCCAGACCACGTGCCGCCTGTCGACGAATGGCAGCCTGCACCGGTGGTGCCCAACCCAGTAGAAGCCCTTTGCCACCTAGCGCCTGACGTGCCCAGCGCCATAGATCGAAGTGATCGCGATGCTCGACGATTAACCCGTCACGAAACACGAAGCGCGCCTGGATGTGGTTGACCACCTGACGACCGGTGGCACTGAAACGGTAGCTGGCGACCCAGCGCGCACTGCCGGCATGATCGTCGGCATGCACCGAATCGAAGGTCAACGAGAATCCCTCGGCACGGCTGCACAGCATGCGCCACATATCGCCGGCCTCAGCACCGTGCAGGTCGACGAAGACCGGGTCGGAGAAACGCACATCTTCGGCGTAGCAGCCTGCCATGGTCTCGGCATCGAGTTTCTGGAAGGCGCTGTAGAAACGCTGGATCAGATCGGCATTGGGGTGGCTCATGAGTCGCTCCTACAGGCTTTTAATTACGTAGGGTGCGCCGCGAGCACCGCTGTCACGGCGTCGCTCACTGGTGCGCACGGCGCACCCTACACGTTCGCAAGGATGGTTCACTCCAGTCTGTTCGTCCGGCGGGGACGTGGCGATTGGCTATAAAGACAACTTTGTGTCAATAATCGCCAACTTCACTCCAGGCCATCGTCATGCTGCGCATCGCCTTGTACGTCTGCCCACAAACCGTCTGTTCCAGCCTGAGCATGGCGCAGGATGCCTTCAGTCTGGCCAATCGCCTGGCCGGCGCAGAGCGTTTTCAGCTACAGCGGTTCAGCCTCGATGGCCAGCCCGTGCAGTTGGATTTCGCGCAGATTCAGGTCGATGGCGGCCTACCGTTGGCCGAGCAGGCCGATCTGCTGATCGTGCCAGCCACCGGCAGCGCCATCAGCCGTACCCTGGAGAGCAACGCCAAGCTGCTGCCCTGGCTGGCCCGGCGCGGCCAGCAGCAACTGGCGAGCCTGTGCAGCAGCGCCTTCCTTCTGGCGGCTGCCGGCCTGCTCGATGGTCGCCAGGCGACCACCCACTGGGCATTGGCCGAGGCCTTCGCCCGTCACTTTCCCCAGGTGAAGCTGCGCAGCGACCTGCTGTTGACCGAGGATGGCCCGCTGTTCTGCTCCGGCGGAGCCCAGGCCGGGCTCGACCTGTGCCTGCACCTGATTGCCCTGCATGCCGGTGAATGGCTGGCGCAGCAGGTTGCCAGCGCCATGGTCATCGAACGCCAGCGCGGCACGCAGACCCGTTTCGCGCCGCTGCTGCCCAGCAACGACGATAAAGCCCTTGCCCCGCTGCTGACCTGGCTGCGCGAGCACCACGCCGAGGCGATCGATCTAAACCGCCTTGCGCAGCAGGCGCACTGTTCGCCACGCACCCTGCTGCGCCGTTTCAAGCAGGCCACCGGGCTGACCCCAGGCGATTATCTGCAACGCCTGCGCATCAGCCTGGCACAGCAGGCGCTGGCCAGCTCGGCGCAGTCGCTGGAGCAGGTCGCCAACCAGGTCGGGTTCACTGACCGCGCGACCTTCGCCAAGCGCTTCAAGCAGTTGTGTGGGGAAACGCCGGGCGCCTTCCGCAAGCGCATGCGGCGCAGTTAAACCCTGGCAACGAAAAAGGGAGCCCGAAGGCTCCCTGATCGATGGCGCAAAGCCGACTCAGTGCAGGATCTGGCTGAGAAACAGCTTGGTGCGCTCGTTCTGCGGGTTGGTGAAGAAGGCGTTCGGTTCGGCCTCCTCCACGATCTCGCCCTTGTCCATGAAGATCACGCGGTTGGCCACGGTGCGGGCAAAGCCCATCTCGTGGGTCACGCAGAGCATGGTCATGCCGTCTTCGGCCAGACCGATCATGGTGTCGAGCACCTCTTTCACCATTTCCGGGTCGAGGGCCGAGGTCGGCTCGTCGAACAACATGATCTTCGGCTTCATGCACAGCGCGCGGGCAATCGCCACACGCTGCTGCTGACCACCGGAGAGCTGGCCCGGAAACTTGTTGGCCTGCTCAGGGATGCGCACGCGCTCGAGAAAGTGCATGGCAATTTCCTCGGCCTGGCGCTTGGGCATCTTGCGTACCCACATCGGCGCCAGGGTGCAGTTCTGCAGCACGGTGAGGTGCGGGAACAGGTTGAAGTGCTGGAACACCATACCCACTTCGCGGCGAATCGCCTCGATGTGCTTGAGGTCGCTGGTCAATTCGGTGCCATCGACCACGATGCGCCCCTGCTGATGCTCTTCCAGACGGTTGATGCAACGAATGGTGGTGGACTTGCCCGAACCGGACGGCCCGCACAGGACGATACGCTCGCCCTGCTGCACGCTCAGGTTGATGTCCTTGAGCACGTGGAACTGGCCGTACCACTTGTTCACGCCCTGCAGCAGGATCATCGGCTCGGCGCTGGGTTGTTTGATTGCTTCACTCATGACTCACTCCTAACGCTTGTGGCCGGTATCCAGCTTCCGCTCGAGGTGCAGCGAATAGCGGGACATGCCGAAACAGAAAATCCAGAAGATCAGCGCGGCGAACACGTAGCCCTCGGTGGCCATGCCCAGCCACGCCGGGTCGGTGGTCGCCTGCTTGATGCTGTTGAGCAGATCGAACAGGCCGATGATGATCACCAGGCTGGTGTCCTTGAACAGGGCGATGAAGACGTTGACGATGCCCGGAATCACCAGTTTCAGCGCCTGCGGCAGGATCACCAGGCCCATCATCCGCCAGTAGCCCAGGCCCATGGCCGCAGCGGCTTCGTACTGGCCCTTGGGAATGGCCTGCAAGCCACCACGCACCACTTCGGCGATGTAGGCGGACTGGAACAGGATCACACCGATCAGCGCACGCATCAGCTTGTCGAAATGCATGCCTTCGGGCAGGAACAGCGGCAACATCACCGAGGACATGAACAGTACGGTGATCAACGGCACACCGCGCCAGAACTCGATGAAGGTGACACAGATGACCTTGATCGCCGGCAGGTTGGAGCGTCGCCCCAGCGCCAGCAGGATGCCCAGCGGCAACGCACCGGTGATGCCGACAGCAGCGATCACCAGGGTCAGCATCAGGCCGCCCCAACGGCTGGTGGAAACCACGTCCAGGCCGAATACACCACCGTGCAGCAGGGTCCAGGCGATGAACGGATAGATCGCCAGGAAAGCCAGACCGTACAGCGCCTTGCGCGGCATCTGCGGCACGAACAGCGGCGCCATGCCGATGATCGCCAGCCAGAGAGTGGCATCCACACGCCAACGCAACTCGGTCGGGTAGAAGCCGTACATGAACTGACCGAAACGCTGTTGGATGAACACCCAGCACGCGCCTTCCTTGGTGCAGTCGGCGCGGGTGCTGCCGACCCAGTTGGCATCGATGATCGCCCACTGCAACAGCGGCGGCACGATCAGCCAGATCAGGTACAGCGCAAAAACGGTCAACAGGCTGTTGAACCAGTTGGAAAACAGGTTGGCCTTGAGCCAGCCCACCACACCGACGCTCATGCGCGGTGGCGGCAGGTCCGGTTTGAATGTATGAGTCTGCATGGCTGCTCCTTACCGCTCAGTCAGCGCGATGCGCTTGTTGTACCAGTTCATCAGCAGGGAAATGCTGATGCTGATCGCCAGGTACACGCTCATGGTGATGGCAATCACCTCGATGGCCTGGCCGGTCTGGTTGAGCACAGTGCCGGCGAACAGCGACACCATGTCCGGATAGCCGATACCGGCAGCCAGGGACGAGTTCTTCGCCAGGTTGAGGTACTGACTGGTCAGCGGCGGAATGATCACGCGCAGCGCCTGCGGGATGATCACCAGACGCAGAGTGACGCCCGGACGCAAACCCAGCGAGCGCGCGGCTTCGGTCTGACCATGGCTGACCGCCATGATCCCGGAGCGCACGTTCTCGGCGATGAATGCCGCGGTATAGATGGTCAATGCCAGAGTCAGCGCCATCAGCTCGGGGATCATCACCCAGCCGCCACGGAAGTTGAAACCGGTCAGCTCCGGCACACTCCACACCAGCGGATTGCCCGCGACCAGCGCGGTCAGGCCGGGAATCACCACGATCAGCGCCAGCGATGTCCACAGCAGCGGGAAGATCTGGCCGGTGGCTTCACGGCGTTTCTTGGCCCAGCGCCCGAGGGCGATGATGCCGACGATGGTCGCTAGCAGCACCACGGCGAACAGACCGAAGCTCTCCGAAGGGCTCGGCGCCGGCATGTACAGACCACGGCTGTTGAGGAAGAAGACTTCACCCACGTCCAGGCTTTGCCGAGGACCAGGCAGGGCAAGGAAGACCGCGAAATACCAGAAGAGGATCTGCAGCAACGGCGGAATGTTGCGGAAGATCTCGATGTAAACGGTGGCCAGCTTGCTGATCAGCCAGTTAGGCGACAGCCGCGCCACACCCAGCAGGAAGCCAAGGATGGAGGCCAGCACGATACCGATGAAAGACACCAGCAGGGTATTGAGCAAGCCCACCAGAAACACACGGGCGTAGCTGTCGCTTTCCGTGTAGTCGATCAGGTGCTGGGCAATACCGAAACCGGCGCTGTTATTGAGAAAAGCGAAGCCGGAAATGATCCCGCGCTTCTCCAGGTTGGCCTGGGTGTTCTGGAAGAGAAACCAGCCGAGCGCCACAACAGCGACAACGGCAATGATCTGGAAAGCCCAAGCGCGCACCTGCGGATCGTTCAGAAGCGATCCTCGCGGGCGCGGGGCATTAGCAGTCGTTTGCATAACAACCCTCATGGAAGCCCCGGCCGCACGCAAGCCGGCCGGAGTTCACGTAATCGGAAACGACAGCGGCAGGCTCCGAGAACCGGTCCATAGCCTGCTGCGCGTCGGGCCTGCTTCGTCAAAAACAGGCTCAGAATGCTCATTTACAACTCGTAAACTGCGCTTCTTCGCCTGTTTTTTCCTTGCATGCCTCTAGCTCGCAAGCCTATGAACAGATTCTCGCCTGCCGCTGTGGACGGTCAACGCACCGGCGGTGCGTACTGCAGACCACCCTTGTTCCACAGGGCGTTGAGACCACGCTCGATCTTCAGCTCGCTACCGGCACCAACGTTACGGTCGAAGGACTCGCCGTAGTTACCGACTTGCTTGACGATCTGTACTGCCCAGTCTTTCGGCAGCTTGAGGTCTTTACCGAATTCACCTTCAGTACCCAGCAGACGTGCTACGTCCGGATTCTTGGTGTCTTTGGCAGTGGCTTCGACGTTGGCCGAGGTCAAACCCAGCTCTTCGGCGTTGACCATGGCGAACAGGGTCCAGCGCACGATGTCGAACCACTCTTCGTCGCCCTGGCGCACGACCGGGCCCAGAGGTTCCTTGGAGATGACTTCCGGCAGCACGACATAGTCGTCCGGGTTGGCCAGTTTGATGCGCTGTGCGTACAGCTGCGACTGGTCGGAGGTCAGCACGTCGCAACGGCCAGCTTCGACCGACTTGGCGCTCTCGTCAGAGGTATCGTAGGTGATGGGGGTGTACTTCATGCCATTGGCACGGAAGTAGTCGGAGAGGTTCAGCTCGGTGGTGGTACCGGCCTGGATGCAGACGGTAGCCCCGTCCAGTTCCTTGGCGCTGGAAACGCCCAGCTTCTTGTTAACCAAAAAGCCCTGGCCGTCGTAGTAGTTGGTACCAGTGAAGTTCAGGCCCAGTGCGGCGTCGCGCGAGCTGGTCCAGGTGGTGTTACGCGACAGGATATCGACTTCGCCGGACTGCAGCGCAGTGAAGCGCTCCTTGGCGGTCAGCGGGCTGTAACGCACTTTGGTAGCGTCGCCGAATACAGCGGCGGCAACAGCGCGGCAGACGTCAACGTCCATACCCAGGTAGTTGCCTTTTTCATCGGCGTAGGAGAAGCCAGGCAGACCGTCGCTGATACCGCACTGCACGAAGCCTTTCTTCTGCACTGCATCCAGGGTGGCGCCTGCCTGAGCAAAGCCACTGACACCGAGCACAGCTGCGGTGGTCAGCACAGCCAGGGTGGATTTCACCATCTTCATCAAAAACCTCCAGTTGCTCTTGTTGTGTTGGAGTCTCCGTCCGCCTTCCCCACCCTTTTGAGGCACGCGATCCGCTGGCAGCAACGGTATCGACGAGAAGTTCGAACGTCAGGCGGGAGTCTAGTCGGCTTTACCCTCTGCTGGCCAACAGCCCCTACCCTGCCCATTGGTTGAACGGGCCAGAGACGGATCGTCATCCGTCTGAGCGATTGATCGCCCTGACGGTCTATTAGGAACCCCACACAGCAGATTCCTGCCTGTTGAGCGGTGCGCAGTGGCACAGTGTTACCGTTACCGCACCGCGTCGTCAGTTCAGATGAGCCTTAGCAAGCCCCGTACCAGCACATGGCAAATGGCCGGATATGGGAGGGTCAAGGGCAAAAGATTCACCCGTGCGACAACTTATTCACAGATTAGCCAAGCCTTGCACAGGGCGCCGCCCCAAATTAAGGCGCCCGCACCACACTGGAGCTACCAATGACCGCACCCATGATTTTGCAGCCCCCACAGGCCGCCAATGCAACCGTGATCTGGCTGCACGGGCTGGGGGCTGACCGCTATGATTTCCTGCCGGTCGCCGAGATGCTGCAAGAGCGCCTGCCCAGCACACGTTTCATCCTGCCGCAGGCGCCCACCCGCCCGGTGACCATCAACGGCGGCTGGAGCATGCCGAGCTGGTACGACATTCTCGCCATGACCCCGGCACGGGCCATCGACCAGGCGCAGCTGGAGGAATCCGCCGACCAGGTGATCGCCCTGATCGAGGCCGAGCGCGAAAGCGCCATCGCCCCTGAACGCATCGTCCTGGC
Source organism: Pseudomonas sp. zfem001 (assembly GCF_032621725.1). NCBI lineage: Bacteria > Pseudomonadati > Pseudomonadota > Gammaproteobacteria > Pseudomonadales > Pseudomonadaceae > Pseudomonas > Pseudomonas sp. zfem001. The sequence goes on from NZ_JAVYJI010000005.1 coordinate 407,306, forward strand.
GGGCTTCTCCCAGGGTGGCGCGGTGGTGCTGCACACCGCCTTCGTGCGCTATCTGCAACCCCTCGGCGGGGTACTGGCGCTGTCGACCTACGCGCCGACTTTCAGCGATGAGGTGCCCCTGGCGGATACAAAAAGACAACTGCCGGTGCTTTGTTTGCATGGCAGATTCGACGACGTGGTGACCCCAGACATGGGACGCGCCGCGTATGACCGCCTGCACGCCTGCGGGGTGCCGGTGCAATGGCGCGACTATCCGATGGCCCACGAAGTGCTACCGGAAGAGATTCGCGATATCGCCGAATGGTTGAGCCAATTGCTGGCAGACTGACCGAACCGAAGAGATGCACAATAAATGAGCACAGCGCCCCTCATTCGTACCCTGCAGGATATTCAACAGATCGAGAGCACGCCGCTGAGCGATCGCGGCCTGCCCGAGAACACCTTTGATCTGATCCGCCGCACGGCCCAGGCCAGTCCGCATGCACCAGCGCTGTCGTTCATCCTCCAGGGCACGGCCGAAGAAGCCCCGCTGCGCCTGAACTACACCGAGTTGCTCGGCAAAATCACCCAGACGGCCAACGCCTTCCATCGTCTGGGCCTGCGCCCGGGCAAGGCGGTGTCATTCCTGCTGCCCAACCTGCCGCAGACTCACTACACCATCTGGGGTGGTGAGGCAGCCGGCATCGTCAACGCGATCAACCCGCTGCTCGACGCCGAGCATATCGCCGAGCTGATCCACGCGTCGGACTCCGAACTGCTGGTGACCCTAGCGCCCTTCCCCGGTACCGACCTGTGGGACAAGGTCAACGCTCTGCGCGATCAACTGCCGGAGTTGAAAGCGATTCTCTGCGTGGACATGGCCAACCTGCTGCCGGAGCCACAGCGCAGCGCGCTCAAGGCCCAGCGCGGCCCGCTACCAGAGGGCGTGCTGGACTTCGACGAGACCATCGCCGCCTGCCCAGCCGATCATCTGGAAAGTGGCCGCGTGATCGCCGCCGACGACATCGCCAGCTACTTCCACACCGGTGGCACCACCGGCACGCCAAAACTGGCGCCGCACAGCCACGGCAACGAAGTGGCGATGGCCTACAGCATGAACCTGGTGACTCGCTTCGGCGTCGGCGACGTAACCCTCTGCGGCCTGCCGCTGTTTCACGTCAACGGCGTCATCGTCACCGGTCTGGCGGCCTTCATCGGCGGTGCCGAAGTGCTGCTGGCCACGCCTCAGGGCTATCGCAACACCACCTTGATCGGCAATTTCTGGAAGGTCATCGAGCGCCACAAGGTCAGTTTCTTCAGCGGTGTGCCCACCATTTATGCCGGCCTCCTGCAGATTCCTAGCGACGGCCATGACCTGTCCTCGCTGAAGTACGCCCTGTGCGGCGCTGCGCCCATGCCGGTGGAGCTGATTCGCCAGTTCGAAGCCAAGACAGGCCTGACCCTGCTCGAAGGCTATGGCCTGACCGAGGGCACCTGCGGCAGCAGCGCCAACCCTCCAGCCGGCGAGCGCCGCCCCGGCTCGATCGGCCTGCCCATGCCCTACTGCGAAGTGCGCATCAAGGTACTCGACGAGCAAGGGCAGTATCTGCGCGAAGCCGCGCCCAACGAAATCGGCAACCTGTGCATCCGCGGCGCCACGGTATTCAAGGGCTATCTGCAGGCGAGCAAGAACGCCGGTATCTGGGTCGATGGCGACTGGTTCAATACCGGTGACCTCGGCCGCGTCGATGCCGACGGCTACATCTGGCTGACCGGCCGCAGCAAGGACCTGATCATCCGCGGCGGCCACAACATCGACCCGCAGATGATCGAGGAAGCGCTGCACAAACACCCGGCAGTGGCCATGGCCGCTGCAGTGGGCAAGCCAGACGAGAAGGCCGGCGAACTGCCGGTGGTCTACGTCCAGCTCAAACCCGGTGCACAGGCCAGCGAAGTCGAATTGCTGGAGCATGCCGCCGCCCATATTCCCGAGCGCGCCGCTGTACCCAAGGACGCCTGGATCATCGATGCCATTCCGCTCACCGCGGTGGGCAAGACCTTCAAACCAGCGCTGCGCTTCGATGCCATCGCCCGGGTTTACCAGGCGGCTGTCGATGAGTTGCACCCGGCTGCTCGGGTCGAAGTCCTGAGCGATGACAAGGCAGGTCAACTGGCCCACATTCACCTGCCGAATCAGGATCAGGCACTGGCTGAGGCCATCGGCGAACGCCTGTCTGGCTACGCGGTGGGCCATCGTATCCACTTCGCAGCGTGATCCAGAGCGCGCAAGGACGCGCGCCAGTTAACAGCTTTGCACTTTCGTGCAACCACTGGTCGGCCGAGCCACTGGCAGACGTTGCCACGCCTGGAGCCCGGGAATAATGTCGGACGCTATTCGTAGACACGACAGGGAGCGTTGGTGGTGCCCTCAGGCCTATTCGCCCGGCCAGGCCCGACGAGATCGCAATGAAACCGGCGCACTGGCAGGCAGACCTGCAACAAGTTCAGCATCTGCGACTATTTCAGAATGTCGCGACCAGCAGCCTGGATCAGTTGCTGCAGGAGTTTCGCGCGTGCGAGTTGGAAGCCGGCGAAGTGTTGCTCTCCCCCTTCAATCGCAACCAGTACCTCTATCTGCTGATCGAGGGCCAGTTGCGTGTCTATCTCGGCTCACTGGACAACCAGGCCGTGAGCGCCCTCGAAGTCGGCGACTGCGCTGGTGAAATCAGTTTCATCGACAACGAACACCCCTCCGCCTACGTCGTAGCCGAGCGCCCCTCCACGGTGCTGCGCCTGCATCGCGAATCGCTGGTCGCACTGTTTCAGCAATCACCGCAGATGATGCAGAACCTGCTGGAGCTGCTCTGTGAGCGTGTGCGCCAGGGCAACCGGCAGATTCTCGACAGCGAGCAGAATGCCAATGTCGATACCCTCACCGGTTGCTTCAACCGACGCTGGCTGGAGCACGTCTTCGAACGCGAAAGCACCCGCTGCGCCTTCAACGACGACCCCATCTCGCTGCTGATGCTCGATGTCGACCACTTCAAGGCCTACAACGACCAGCACGGTCACCTTGCAGGGGACTACGCCCTGTGCATGGTGGCGCACACCTTGCGCAGCCAGTTGCGGCCCAAGGACAGCCTGATACGGTTCGGAGGCGAGGAGTTCGTCATTCTCCTGCCGGAGATCTGTGCCGAGGCTGCACGTAGTATCGGCGAACGCCTGCGCCTCAGCCTGGAGCATATCGCCTCTTTCTACTCGCCAGTCGGCGTTCTGCCGGGCGTTACCATCTCCATTGGCCTGGCGCAGATGCAGCATCAGGACAGCCTGCAGGGCCTGATCGCGCGTGCAGACGCCGCGCTGTACCAGGCCAAGCAACAGGGGCGCAACTGCCTCAGCGGCTGACACCGCGCGTCGCGCTTCCCTGCTAGAGTGGCGCACATAACAACACGCCTGGATGGCTTCTCATGCGCAAACTGCTGATCGCTGTGCTTCTGCTCGCCCCCCTTTCCGCCCTCGCCGTTCTGGGCCTGCCCCAGGTACTCGACGCACAGATGAACAGCGTGGCCAGCCCGCCACCCTATCCGGCCAGCGCCAGCGCGCAGAAGCTGCACCAAGGGCTGTTCGTCGCCGACCTGCACGACGACGCCCTGCTCTGGGAGCGCGACCTGCTCAAGCGCTACGACTACGGCCACTCCGACCTGCCACGCATGCTCGAAGGGCGTCTCGGCCTGCAGGTGTTCTCCACCGTGACCAAGACCCCGCGCGGCCTGAACATGGAGAGCAACGCCGCCGACAGCGACAACATCACCCTGCTGGCCATGGCCCAGCGCTGGCCACGTGAAACCTGGAGCAGCCTGCTGCAGCGCGCCCTGTACCAGGCGCAGAAACTCAAGGACGCCAGCGCCGGCAGCGATGGGCGCCTGGTGCTGATCCGCACCCGCGCGGACCTGGCGAACTTCGTCGATGCCTGGGAAAAGGACCCGCGCCGCGTCGCCGGCCTGCTCGCCACCGAAGGCCTGCAACCTATCGAGGGCAAGCTGGATAACATCGACGTGCTGTATGACGCGGGTTTCCGCATCGCCGGCCTGACTCACTTCTTCGACAACGAAGTCGGCGGCTCGGCCCATGGCCTGGCAAAAGGCGGGCTGACCCCACTGGGGCGCCAGGTCATCACGCGCCTGGAAGAAAAATCCATGCTGGTGGACCTGGCCCACGCCTCGCGCCCACTGATCGACGATGTACTGGCCATGGCCAAGCGCCCGGTGCTGGTCTCGCACACCGGCGTCGAGGGCACCTGCGCCGGCACCCGCAACCTCAGCGACAAGCACCTGCAGGCCATCGCCGCCACCGGCGGGGTGATCGGCATCGGCTACTGGAGCACCGCCGTTTGCGACACCTCGGTCGCCGCCATCGTCAAAGCCATCCGCTACGCGGCGGACAAGGTCGGTGTCGAGCACGTCGCCCTGGGCTCGGACTTCAATGGCACCGTACACACCCCGTTCGACGTCACCGGCCTGGCGCAGATTACCGAGGGACTGCAAGCCGCCGGCTTCGACAATGACGCCATTGCCGCGATCATGGGCGGCAATGTACAGCGCCTGCTGCTGGCCAGCCTGCCGGAGAAATGAGGTGCTGGGCACACGGTCCTCTTGACAGACGCGAGCGAAGCACTTCGCCACGCCCGCGTCTTGCATTACACTGGCGGGCGTTCACTCCTTAACCAGTCGATGAGAAGCCCGTGCTCAAAGCACTCAAGAAAATGTTCGGTAAAGCCGAAGACGAGCAGCCACAACCAGCGCCGTCATCCGTAGCAGCGCCTGCCCAGAGCGGTGACGCAGAGCAGAAGCGCCCACGCAAGAACAAGCCCGCCCGCCCTGCCAGCGAGAGCGCAGGCGATAGCCCGGCGCCGCAACAATCCCGCCCGCCGAAGGCCGACAAACCGCGCCGCGAGCGCCCAACCAAGCCAGTCGACACCTGGAAGCTGGAAGATTTCGTGGTCGAGCCGGCCGAAGGCAAGACCCGTTTCCATGACTTCAAGCTCGCCCCCGAGCTGATGCACGCCATTCACGACCTCGGTTTCCCCTACTGCACGCCGATCCAGGCTGGCGTACTGGGCTACACCCTCAAGGGTCAGGACGCCATCGGCCGTGCCCAGACCGGCACCGGCAAAACCGCGGCGTTCCTCATCTCGATCATCACCCAGCTGCTGCAGACCCCGGCGCCGAAAGAGCGCTACATGGGCGAGCCTCGCGCGCTGATCATCGCGCCGACCCGCGAACTGGTGGTGCAGATCGCCAAGGACGCCGCCGAGCTGACCAAATACACCGGCCTCAACGTCATGCAATTCGTCGGTGGCATGGACTTCGACAAGCAGCTCAAGCAGCTGGAATCGCGCTTCTGCGACATCCTCGTGGCCACGCCAGGCCGCCTGCTGGACTTCAACCAGCGCGGCGAAGTGCACCTGGACATGGTCGAGGTGATGGTGCTGGACGAAGCCGACCGCATGCTCGATATGGGCTTCATCCCGCAGGTGCGCCAGATCATCCGCCAAACGCCGATGAAAGGTGACCGCCAGACCCTGCTGTTCTCCGCCACCTTCACCGACGACGTGATGAACCTGGCCAAGCAGTGGACTGTCAACCCGGCCATCGTCGAGATCGAGCCAGAGAACGTCGCCAGCGACACCGTCGAGCAGCACGTCTACGCCGTAGCCTCGGCTGACAAGTACAAACTGCTGTACAACCTGATCAGCCAGAACGACTGGACGCGGGTCATGGTCTTCGCCAACCGCAAGGACGAAGTCCGGCGCATCGAAGAGCGCCTGACCCGCGACGGCATCAGCGCCGTGCAGATGTCCGGCGACATTCCGCAGCACAAGCGTATCCGCGCACTGGAAGGCTTCCGCGAAGGCAAGATCCGCGTCATGGTCGCCACCGACGTCGCCGGCCGTGGCATCCACGTCGATGCCATCAGCCACGTGATCAACTTCACCCTGCCGGAAGACCCGGACGACTACGTGCACCGCATCGGCCGCACCGGCCGCGCCGGCACCAGCGGCACCTCGATCAGCTTCGCCGGTGAGGACGACGCCTTCGCCCTGCCGCCAATCGAAGAGCTGATCGGCCGCAAGATCCAGTGCGAGATGCCGCCGGACGAGTTGCTCAAGCCGGTGCCGCGCAAGCACTGATAAGGCCGAAGCAGAACAAAGGCGAAGCCCTCCAGCTTCGCCTTTTTCATTTGACTCCGTTGATCGATACGCCATGCAACACTACGACTACCTCATCATCGGCGCCGGTATTGCTGGCGCCTCTACCGGCTACTTTCTCGCCAGCAATGGCAAGACGGTGCTGCTCGAACGCGAGGCGCAGCCCGGCTACCACTCCACTGGCCGTTCAGCCGCGCTCTACACCGTGGCCTACGGCACGCCACAGGTCCGCGCACTGACCGCCGCCAGCCGTGCCTTTTACGATGCCCCGCCAGCCGGCTTCGCCGAGCACCCGCTACTCACGCCACGTGGCGAGTTAGTGGTGGATTTCAGCGGTGACGCGGCCGAGTTGCAGCGCCAGTACGAGCAGGCCCGTGAGCATGTTGCAGAGGCTCGCCTGCTCAGTGCTGACGAGGCCTGCGCGCTGGTTCCGGTGTTGCGCCGGGAGCTGGTGCGTGGCGCACTGTTTGACCCCAGCGCCGCTGATATCGACACCGCAGCGCTACACCAAGGATATCTGCGCGGCATCCGCCAACAGGGCGGGGAGATTCATTGCCAGCGCGAGGTCATCAGCATCAGCCGCCTCGCCGACGGCTGGCAGGTGGATTGCGCCGGGCAGAGCTATCGCGCGAGCGTATTGATCAATGCCGCCGGTGCCTGGTGTGACGAGATCGCAGGCTTGGCCGGCCTGCCCGGCATCGGGTTAAAGCCCAAGCGCCGCGCCGCCTTCACCTTCAACGGCCCGACAGGCATCGACTGCCAGCACTGGCCGGCAATGGTGAGCCTGGACGAATCGTTCTACTTCAAGCCTGATGCCGGCCTGCTGCTCGGTTCACCAGCCAATGCCGACCCGGTGGCGCCGCATGACGTACAGCCTGAAGAGCTGGATATCGCCCTGGGCATCCACCAGATCGAAACCCATACCACGCTGCAGATTCATCGTCCGGCGCACACCTGGGCCGGCCTGCGCAGCTTCGTCGTCGATGGCGATCTGGTCGGCGGTTTCGACACCCAGGCCGACGACTTCTTCTGGGTGGCAGCGCAAGGCGGCTATGGCATCCAGACCAGCGCCGCCATGGGCCAAGCCTGCGCTGCCTTGATTCGCCGGCAGCCGCTGCCGCCGCGCCTTGCAGAAGCAGGCCTGAATGCGGCTCTGCTCAGTCCTAGACGTCTGCTCGGTTAAGCCGTCAGCCGGGCCTCAACCGCCCTGCCGGTCGCTGGCAATCTCGGTTTTTTTGAGGCCGCCTGCCGATCTCACCACGCTCAATTCCAGCACTCGATCACGCCCACCTTCGGCGATCAGGTAACGACCATCGTCCAAGGGCAGGATCGCTTGCGGCGCCTTGAGGAACGACAACACGGTGGTCTGCTCGCCCTGGGCGTCGACCAGCAGCAGGCGGGCGCGATGGGTCGAGTCCTCGCTGATCCACAGGCCCTGCTCGTCGCACAGCAGGAAGGTCGGGTTGCGCAGGCCATCGATCACTACCGGGTCGCGGCCGTCCTCGCGCAGCTCGCGAATCACACCGGTTTCCTTTTCGCTATAGAGCATGCGGCCGTCGGTGCAGCGAGTGATCGACTCGGTCTCCGAGAGGTTGTCACGCACCACGCTGAGCTGCTGGTCGTCCCAGCGATAGCGCCATAGCCGACCGTTACCCTTGCGGTCCTCGATGGCATAGAGGTAGTGACCGTCATCCCACAGCCCCTGCACCTGATCGCCCGCGAACAGCTCGGAAACACGCTTGCCCTGCAGGAAGCTGACCGGCTTGTCGCCCGACTCCTGACTGAACACCAGGCCGCCACGGGCGCTGAGTAGGCCATCGGGCTTGGACAGGCCTTCGACCACCACTTCGCGGTCACCGTCGGGCTGCATCAACAGGATGCTGCCGCGGCCATCCTGCAGTTCCTGGCTGACCAGAATCCCGCCATCCGCTGCTCGCGCCAGCCCGGCCGCCTTCTGCACGTCGTCGTAGGCAACGCGGTACGACCAGCCGCTGGCGGCCTGCACCGGAAAGAAGTACTGCCAGGCGAAAAACATCAGGGCGGCGGCGACCAGCGCGGCAGCCGCCAGAAGTGCGCTTTTCAGCAAACACAGGGACATGTTCATGTTTCACAGACTCGCAAAGTGTTCGTAGAGAATCGTCGCGCCAACCAGCATCAGCACTACACCGCCGACGATCTCGGCACGCTTGCCGACCAGTTGGCCCAGCATACGACCAAGCAACATGCCCAATGTCACCATCAGGGTGGTGGCCAGACCGATACAAAGTGCTGCGACCAGAATGTTCACCTCGACGAAGGCCAGGCTCACGCCAACGGCCAGGGCGTCGATGCTGGTGGCCACGGCAGTGACGGCCAGCACCCAGAAGGAATGGCGCGAGGGTTTATCTTCAGGCGCATCGTCATCGGCGCTGAGCCCGGCATGGATCATGTGCACACCGAGCCCGACCAGCAGCACGAAGGCGATCCAGTGATCCCATTCGAGGACGAAACGGCTGGCCGCCTGGCCGATCAGCCAGCCGATGATCGGCGTGATGGCTTCGATGGTGCCGAAGATCAACCCAGCGCGCAGGGCTTCGGCAAAGCGTGGCTTGTGCAGGCCAGAGCCCTTGCCGATGGCTGCGGCGAAGGCATCCGTCGACATGGCGAACGATAGAAGAAGCAGCGAGAGAGGATTCAAGGGAAACTCCAGCCGGGCCTGAGTCAACGACAAGCCACTGCGCGCCCGACCTGGCACAGGACTGTCGTTGGTCTCACCAATCCCAGCGGATGCGTTGGCCACGGCAGGTTGCCGAGAATGTTGACCAACACGCCGACGCTAGCGCGACGGCAGGCTACTCCCCAAAGAGGCGCGCAGGATAAACCCAAGCACGCCGGGGCGGAAGTGGCGGCGCCCAGCAACCGCTCAGCGGTAGCCTGCGCCACCGACCAGGCATCAGGTTTCGACGCCCTGCTCGAGCGGTTTCTCGGGCTCCACCTGCGGCGTCTCGGCGCCCTGCTCTTTCTCCTTGTCGTCCTTGCCAAGTGCTCGGTTAGTGGACTCCTGCAGGGAGTCCACCTGGCGGTTGACCTCATCGACCACCTCGCCGACCGAGTCACTGATCAGCGCCTGCGCTTCCTTCTTCGCCTCTTCGGCGAGCTTCTGCGCGGACTGCTCGGCGGCGTCGCAGCCCGCCAGGGCGATCAGTGCCAGGCCAAGTGCGGCAGGCGCCAAGCGGTGTTTCCAAGGGTTTTGCATCAGGTTTCTCCAGTGTCGAAGGCCCGGCCACACACGGGGCGTAGACGGGCAAAAGCTTATCCGTCAGATCTTGGCGGGCGGCTGGCCGCGGGTCTTGTACAGCGACAACAGCACACCGCCGATCAACAAGCCCAGGGTCACACTGAGGGACACCACCGCCGGGATCTTGCCGATGATGCCAACCAGGAAGATCTTCGCGCCGATGAACACCAGCACCAGAGCCAGTGCGTACTTCAGGTAGGCGAAGCGGTGGATCAGCGCAGCCAGGGCAAAGTACAGGGCACGCAGGCCGAGGATGGCGAAGATGTTCGAGGTGTAGACGATGAACGGGTCCTGGGTGATGGCGAAGATCGCCGGCACGCTGTCAATGGCAAACACCAGGTCGGCACACTCGATCATGATCAGCGCCAGGAACAGCGGCGTCACCCACAGCACGCTGCGTCCCTTGCCATCGTCCTGGCGCACGAAGAAGCGTTGGCCATGCAGCTCATCGGTCACGCGCAGATGCTTGCGCAGGAACTTCACCAGCACGTTGTTCTGCAAGTCCGGCGCATCGTCGAGCTTGGAAAACAGCATCTTGATGCCGGTGAAGAACAGGAAGGCACCGAACACATAGAGGATCCAGCTGAACTCATGAATCAGCGCCGCACCCAGTCCGATCATGATCGCGCGAAGCACCAGCACACCCATGATTCCCCAGAACAGCACCTTATGCTGGTACTGCCTTGGGATGGCGAGGAAGCTGAAGATCATGGCCATGAGAAACACGTTGTCCATCGACAGCGATTTCTCGATCAGAAAGCCGGTGAGGTAATCCATGCTGGCGTCGCCGCCCTTCTGGAAGAACACCCAGACACCGAACAGCAGACCCGCAGTGATGTAGCCGGCGGACAGCAACAGGCTCTCGCGCACGCCGATCTCGCGATTATCGCGATGCAGCACGCCAAGGTCGAAGGCAAGCAGGGAGATGACGACAGCAATGAAGACCAGCCACAACCAGGTGGCCGTGCCGAGGAAGTCGGCGAAGAGGAACGGTTCTAGGGCAGTCATGAGCCCCTCCTACAGTCAGATTGAACAGACTGTGATTCCGACATCGCGGTATTAACCGCCAGAGGGGCCCGGCATCACGGGCGCCAATATATTCAGGCCGCGAGCGCCGCTCAACGGGGCGAATTTTACAAGGTATTTCAAGGCGATTAGCCCGTCTCTCGGCGCGGATGGCCTGCCCAGAGCGGCCGCCAGCGGATTTCAGAACAGCCCGAGCTGCCCGTCCACCAGGCGTTCGAACTCTCCGCCGACGAACGGCAGGATGGCATCGGCCACTGGTTTCAGCTGGCGGCTGATGTAGTGCTCGTAGTCCACCGGTGACAGCAGGCGCTCCAAGGGCTGTGGCCCGCCAGTGGTGATCAGGTAGCTGATCCAGCCGCCGCGCTGGTATTGCAGGGGCCGGCCCAGGCGCTGGTTGTGCTCGTCGGCCAGGCGCGCGGCGCGCACATGCGGCGGCACGTTGCGCTGGTAGTCGTCGAGGCGTCGGCGCAGGCGCTTGCGATACACCAGCAACTCGTCCAGCTCACCGGCCAGGGTGCGTTTGACGTAGTCGCGCACATAGTCCTCATAAGGCTGGCCAGCGAATACCAGGCGGTACAGCTCCTGCTGAAAGCGCTGGGCCAGCGGCGACCAATCGGTGCGTACCGTTTCCAGGCCCTTGAACACCATGCGTTCGCTGCCGTCGGCGCCGAGCACCAGGCCGGCGTAGCGCTTCTTGCTGCCCTCCTCGGTGCCGCGAATGGTGGGCATGAGAAAGCGCCGGTAATGGGTCTCGAATTGCAGTTCCAGGGCGCTGGTCAGGCCGTATTCCTTCTGCAGATGCTCACGCCACCAGGTATTCACACGGGCCACCAGCGCACGGCCGATGCGCGTTGCCTCCTCCTCGTCATGAGCACGGCCGAGCCAGACGAAGGTGGAGTCGGTGTCGCCGTAGATCACCGCATGGCCTTCGGCTTCGATCAGCTCGCGGGTACGCTTCATGATCTGGTGCCCGCGCAGGGTGATGGACGAAGCCAGACGCGGGTCGAAGAAGCGGCAGCCATTGGAGCCAAGCACGCCGTAGAAGGCGTTCATGATGATCTTCAGCGCCTGCGACAGCGCCGCATTGCCCTCGCGCTTGGCCGCCTCACGGCCCTGCCAGACGCGCTCGACGATGGCCGGTAGGCAATGCCGGGTGCGCGAGAAGCGCGCGCCGCGAAAGCCCTCAACCGAGTGTTCGTCATCCGGCTGGTGCAAGCCTTCGACCAGACCCAGCGGGTCGATCAGAAAGCTGCGGATGATCGACGGATACAGGCTCTTGTAGTCCAGCACCAGCACCGAATCGTAGAGGCCGGGGCGCGAGTCCATGACGAAGCCGCCAGGGCTGTTCTCGCCACGAATATCGCCGAGGTTCGGCGCGACGTAGCCCAGGCGGTGCATGGGCGGCAGGTACAAGTGGGTGAAGGCCGCCACCGAGCCGCCGCTGCGGTCGGCCGCCAGGCCGGTGACGCTGGAGCGCTCCAGCAGGAAGGCGAGCAGATCGGTGTGGGCAAAGATGCGCGTGACCAGCTCGCAATCCTTGAGGTTGTATAGGGCCAGCGCCGGCTTGTCCTCGTCGTACATACGCTGGATCTCATCCATCCGCGCATAGGGCGTGTCGATGGCCTTGCCCTCGCCGAGCAACGTCTGCGCCACCGATTCCAGGCTGAACGAGGAGAAACTCCAGGTCGCCGAACGCAGCGCCTCGATGCCGTCGATGATCAGCCGCCCGGCCGCCTCGGCGAAATAGTGCTGGCTGCTGTTGTGCTGGCGCCAGCCCATCACGTCGCCGCCACGCCCCAGCAGCAGCGGCACCTTGAGTTGCTCGGCGTGATCGCGCAGCACGCGCAGGTCGAACTGCACCAGGTTCCAGCCGATGATGGCGTCCGGATCGTGCCGCTGCAGCCATTCATTCAGGCGTTCGAGCAGCACCTTGCGGCTGTCGCAGTACTCCAGGTCGAAGTCGACGATGCTGGCGTCGCCATTGACCGGACCGAGCATGTACACCTGGCGCTGACCGCAGCCTTCCAGGGCAATGGAATACAGCTCGCCACGGGCACTGGTCTCGATATCCAGCGATACCAGGCGCAGCGTCGGGCGGTAATCGACGGCGGGTTTGAGCGACTTGCACAACAGGCTGCCGTCCGGCTGCTCGATGCCATCGAACAGCACGCTGGCGGTGATGAAGCGCTCCATCAGGTAACGATCCGGCGGGCGAATATCGGCCTCGTACACATCCACGCCGACCTGACGCAGCTTCTTCTCCAACTGCAGCAACTGGCGGTACTGGCGGCAGTACAGACCCAGCACCGGGCGACGCTTGAAATCACGCAAGGCCAGCTCGCGCAACTCGACGCCCTTCTCATTACCCAGCAACGGCTCGGCCCAGGCACGCTGCTCGGCCGGGATGAAGGCGACCACGTCCTGGCACGGCAGGCGCACCTGGCGCGGGCCAGCATCGGTCGCCAGCCAGAAGGCCACTTCGGTGCCCTCCGGCGTGTCGCGCCAATGGCGGCTGAGCACGAAGCCTTGCTGGGGTTGCGTCATCATCGTTTCAGGCAAGCACGATCAGCTCCCTCTCCCATAAATGGGAGAGGGGAGAAAACAACCTCTGCAGTTGCCCATTACCTCGAACCAAACTGGCCGAGCATTCTACGCCAGCGGTTACAATGGCGCCTTTTCCGCGGAACAACGCGATGAGCGAAACACCTCCCTACGGCACCGGCGATGCCTCCTACCAGGCCGCTGGCGGTATCGACGGCCTGCGCCGCCTGGTCGACGACTTCTACCGGCTGATGGACGAACGCCCCGAGGCCACCGCCCTGCGCGCCCTGCACCCAGCCGACCTGAGCGCCTCACGCGACAAGCTGGCGTGCTTTCTCAGTGGCTGGCTAGGCGGGCCGCGCCTGTTCGCCGAAAAATACGGCAGCATCAGCATCCCCGCCTTCCATGCGCAGTGGCCAATCGACCAGGCGCTGGCGGAAAGCTGGCTGAGCTGCATGGCCGGCGCCATCGCCCTGCAGAACTATGCACCGGCCTTCGCCGATTACCTGCTGACCCAGTTGCGCGTCCCCGCCGAACGCTCGGTACAGGCCAGCCAAAACCGTCACCGCAAGGAAACCTGACATGACTGACCAACTGATCATCGAAGACCTGCAACCCGGCAACGGCAAGGCCGTGGTCAAGGGCGCCCTGATCACCACCCAATATCGCGGCTGGCTGGCTGATGGCAGCGAGTTCGACTCGTCCTGGTCGCGCGGCAAGCCGTTCCAGTGCGTGATAGGCACTGGCCGGGTGATCAAGGGCTGGGATCAGGGCCTGATGGGCATGCAGGTCGGCGGCAAGCGCAAGCTGCAGGTGCCGGCGCATCTGGGTTATGGCGAGCGCAGCATGGGCGCGATTCCGCCCAACTCCGACCTGACCTTCGAAATCGAGCTGCTGGAAGTGCTGACCCGCGATGACTGACACGCCACTCGCCGTCCTGCGCGAGCACCTGCTGCAGGCACTGGAAAACCACCCTGGCACCGAAACACGCCGCCTGTTCCATGGCCGTGGCCGCTGCTGGCCAGGACTGGAGCAGATCACCGTCGACTGGTTGTCCAGCATGGTGCTGGTGATGCTGTTCCGCGAGCCGTCGCCGGCGCTTCGACCGCTGTTCATGGAACTGCTGGAGACGCCGCAATGGCAGGCCAGCGGTGCGCGCGGCCTGCTGCTGCAGCACCGCTATGTACACGGCAGCGAGAGCGAATGGTTGGCCGGCGAGCCGCAGGCGCAATGGCCCATCATCGAGGATAGCCTCCACTACCTGCTCGACCTGGGCAGCAAGCAGAACAGCGGGCTGTTCCTCGATATGCGCCTGGGCCGCCAGTGGGTGCGCGAGCAGGCCGCCGGCAAGCGCGTGCTCAACCTGTTCGCCTACACCTGCGGCTTCTCCATCGCGGCCATCGCTGGCGGTGCCGCGCATGTGGTCAATCTGGATATGGCGCGCGCCGCACTGACCCGTGGCCGCGACAACCATCGCCTCAATCAGCACGACCTGAGCCAGGTGGAGTTTCTCGGTCACGAGCTGTTCAAGTCCTGGGGCAAGGTGCGCAAGAGCGGCCCGTATGACCTGATCATCATCGACCCGCCGAGCTTCCAGAAAGGCAGCTTCGCCCTCACCCAGGATTACGCCAAGATTCTCCGGCGCCTGCCTGAGCTGCTGACCGAGCACGGCACCGTGCTGGCCTGCGTCAACGATCCGGATATCGGCCCGGATTTCATCATCGACGGCATGGCCGCCGAAGCGCCGCAATTGCGCTTCGTCGAGCGCCTGGATAATCCGCCGGAGTTCCCCGATATCTCGCCCGAGAGGGGTTTGAAAGCGCTGGTGTTCCAGCAGGGATAAACCTGTGGGAGGGGCTTTAGCCGCGACGTGAACAGATCGCGGCTAAAGCCCCTCCTACAATCCGGTTAGCGAATGCCCAGCCGCCTGGCCAAGCGGCTGAGGTTGGCGCGATCCACCCCCAACTCCCGCGCCGCATCGGCCCACTTGCCCTGATGGCGCGCCAGGCACTGTTCGATCAACTGGCGCTGAAAAGCGTCCACTGCCGTGCGCAGCTCCACACCTTCCGGCACCGGCTCGCCGGACGCCAACACGGCCTCGACGGCTGCACTCGCCTCACTACTCGGCAAGTCCAGATCCTGCATATCCAGGCTGAGAATGCGCGGTCGCTCGCCATGGCGCGCCAGCGCCTTGATCGCCGCGCGGCCGATCAGGTGCTCCAGCTCGCGCACGTTGCCTGGCCAGTCGTGGCCCAGCAGCGCCTTCTGCGCCTCGGCACTCAGACGTAGGCTGCGCAGCCCGAGCCGGGCGCGGTTCTCTTCGAGGAAGTAGCCGGCCAGCAACAGCACATCGCGGCCGCGCTCACGCAGCGGCGGCACCGGCAACGGGTAGACGCTCAGGCGGTGATAGAGATCGGCGCGAAACCGTCCGGCACGCACTTCGGCCGCCAGATCGCGGTTAGTGGCGGCGATCACTCGCACATCGACGCGATGCTCGCGATCCGAGCCAACCCGTTGCAACTGGCCGCTTTGCAGCACGCGCAGCAACTTGGCCTGGATAGCCAGCGGCAGCTCGCCCACCTCGTCGAGGAACAGGCTGCCGCCATCGGCCAGCTCGAACTTGCCGCTGCGCTCGCTCATCGCCCCGGAAAAGGCGCCACGCACGTGGCCGAACAGCTCGCTCTCCACCAATGCATCGGGCAATGCCGCGCAGTTGATGCTGACCAGCGGCCGCTGCGCACGCGGCGAAGCGGCGTGGATGGCTTCGGCCACCAGTTCCTTGCCGACGCCGGTTTCGCCGGTGATCAGCACGGTCAGCGGACTGTCGCCAACCAGGCGGATTTCGTCCTGCAGCTTGCGCAGCGCCGCACTCTGCCCCACCAGCTCGCGCGGTTGCTGACGCGCCTGCTTGTAAAGCTCGGTGAGCTGGCGCTCGGCCTCGACCCGCTGCGCCAGGCCGCTGATACGCTGGCTGACCTTGACCGTGGCCGCAGCCAAGCTGGCAAAGGCGTCGAGGCTGTCCAGATCGAGCCGGCCGAAGCTGGCTGGATCAAGCGAATCCAGGGTCAGCAGCCCCCAGAGCTGTTCGTCCAAGTACAGCGGGCAACCGAGGCAATCGTGCACTTCCAGGTGGCCATGCAACCCCTCTACCAGTCCGTCGTAGGGGTCAGGCAGGCCGCAATCAGCAGCGAAACGGGTCGGCCCGGCGTGCTCCAGCAACGCAGCCAGGCGCGGATGCTCGCTGACCTTGAAACGTCGTCCCAGGGTATCGGGGCTCAGCCCCTCGACCGCCAGGGGCACCAGAATTTCGCCGTCTAGCCGCAGCAGCGCCACGGCATCGCAAGGGAACAACTGGCGCAAGGCTGCGAGCAGTCGGCGATAACGCTCGCCATCGTCCAGCTCGCGAGACAGATCGGCGACCAGGGGAATAAGAGTTTCCAGCAGAGGATTAGCGGTCATTTCGACTACTCAAAGTCTTTATGACCCACGAACAGAGCGAGTCATTAAAACAACAATAAAAGCAAGCAACTGATATTTAAGGATTATTTATCTGGCACGCTTACTGATAGGTATCTACCGCTAACGCTAGCACGCCACAACTGGCCATACGAGCCACACCGGCGTCTTTATTTGCCCTGCGGAGATAGCCTAATGCTGACCAACGCTCAACGTGACCTGATCAAAGCCACCGTGCCTCTGCTGGAAAGCGGCGGCGAAGCGCTCACCACCCATTTCTACCGGATGATGCTCAGTGAGTACCCCGAGGTGCGCCCGCTATTCAACCAGGCGCACCAGGCCAGCGGCGACCAGCCACGTGCCCTGGCTAACGGCGTGCTGATGTACGCGCGCCATATCGACAAACTCGAAGCCCTCGGCCCGCTGGTACGCCAGGTGGTAAACAAGCACGTCGCCCTGCAGATTCTCCCCGAGCACTACCCAATCGTCGGCAGTTGCTTGCTGCGCGCAATCCGCGAAGTGCTGGGCGCCGAGATCGCCACCGATGCAGTGATCGATGCCTGGGCCGTGGCCTACCAGCAACTGGCCGATATCTTTATCGGTGCCGAGGAACAACTCTATCAGGACAACGCCAGCGCGCCTGGCGGCTGGCGTGGCGCGCGAGCCTTCCGCGTGGTGCGCAAGGTCGTCGAGAGCGCCGAGATCACCTCCTTCCACCTGGCACCGGTTAATGGCGGCGCGCTGCTCGATTACCAGCCCGGCCAGTACATTGGCATGCGCCTGCTGCTGGACGGCGAAGAGGTACGCCGCAACTACTCGCTGTCGGCCCTGGCCAACGGCCGTGAGTACCGCATCAGCGTCAAGCGCGAGCCTGGCGGCCGTGTGTCCAACCATCTGCATGACGAGGTTCAGGTTGGCGATGTGCTGGACCTGTTCCCGCCCGCAGGCGAGTTCACCCTGAGCGAGTCGGACAAGCCGCTGGCCCTGATCAGCGCCGGCGTCGGCATCACCCCGGCCCTGGCCATGCTCGACGCCGCGCGACACAGTGGCCGGCCGATCCATTTCATCCACTGCGCGCGCAATGCCGAAGTGCATGCCTTCCGCGACTGGGTCGACGCCCATGCCGCCGAGCATCCGCAGATTCGCCATTACGTCTGTTACAGCGAACCACGCGAGGGCGATGCAGCCGACGCTACCGGTTTGCTGAGCCGCGATCTGCTGGCGCAATGGCTGCCGGCGGATCGCGATCTGGACGCCTACTTCCTCGGCCCGAAACCGTTCATGGCTCAGGTCAAACGCCACCTGCAGGCGTTGGGCGTACCGGACGAGCAGAGCCGTTACGAATTCTTCGGCCCGGCTTCCGCCCTGGATAGTTGATCGATGAGGAGGTGACACATGTACCCGCTGAACCTTCCACCCGCGCACATTCTGCACCTGTCCAGCCAACTGCTCTGGAGTGGTCTTTTTCTGCTGCTTCTGGGACTGCTGGCGGCCTATGGCCTGGAACGCTACCTGAACGTGCCGACACTGGTGCTGGCGCACAGCCTGACGCTGATCGGCCCGAGCCTGCTGAAGATCGGCTATGTGCTGCGCCTGATCGCGCAGGAGCGTCTGAAAGAAAGGGGCGGTGTTCATGCAATTGCTTGATCGCAAACAGGCACTGAGCATCCCGCCGGTATGGCGCCTAGGCTTTCGCCCGTTCTTTGCCGCCGGCGCCCTGTTCGCCCTGCTCGCCGTCGCCCTCTGGGCGGCGGCGCTGCACGGGCTGACGAACCCTGCGGTGCCCGGTGGCATGCTGGCCTGGCATCGCCACGAAATGCCCTTTGGTTTCGGCCTGGCGATCATCGCCGGCTTCCTGCTCACTGCCGTGCAGACCTGGACAGGCAGTCCGGGTCTCAGCGGCCGCCCACTGATCGCGCTGTTCGGGCTGTGGTTGGCCGCGCGTCTGGTGTGGTTCTTCCCCGTTCCGCTGGCTCTGCTGGTCGTGCTGCAGTTGGCCTTTATCGGGCTGTTTATTGCGCAGATGGCGCGCCAATTGATCGCCGCCCGGCAACGCAACAACTACCCAATCCTGCTGGTGCTGAGCCTGCTCGCGCTGTGCCAGTCCTTCACTCTCGCCGGCCTGGTGCTGGGCGACGATGGCCTGCAACGCCGTGGCGCACTGGCCGCACTGTGGCTGATTGCAGTCATGCTGAGCCTGATCGGTGGTCGCGTGATTCCCTTCTTCACCCAACGCGGCCTGGGTCGGGTCGAGGCCTTTGCCGCCTATCCCTGGCAGGATCGTCTACTGCTGGCCTGCGGCGTGCTGGTCGCCGCACTGTTCGCCAGCGGGCATAACCTGCAGGCAACCCCTTGGCTGGCTGCGCCCTTCATCCTGCTGAGCGGGCTGCATGGCCTGCGCCTGTGGCGCTGGCATCTGCGCGGCATCTGGGGCGTGCCGCTGCTGTGGTCGCTGCACCTGGGCTACGCCTGGCTGCTGGTCGCCAGCCTCGGCATGGCCGCCTGGCACCTGGGCTGGCTGGCGCAACCCAGCCTGGCCAGCCATGCGCTGGCGGTGGGCGCGATGGGCGGGCTGATCCTGGCGATGATGGCGCGTGTCAGCCTCGGCCATACCGGCCGCGCGTTGCAGCCGCCCAAGGCGATGGCCTGGGCCTTCGGACTGCTCAACCTGGGCGCGCTGATTCGGGTCTCAGCGGGTAGCAGTGGATTATGGCTCGCGGCGCTCTTCTGGGGCGCAGCCTTCGCCCTGTTCGCCTGGCATTACGCGCCGATACTGTGTCGGGCGCGGGCGGATGGGCATCCGGGGTGATTCCTGGTGCGCACGGCGCACCCTAGGATCAATCAACCAGTGTGCAGGCCATCACTAGTGCATCTTCACGCCCGCCAACAGCCGGGTAGTAATCGCGGCGGCGTCCCACTTCATTGAAGCCAAAGCGCTCGTACAGGCGATAGGCACTCTGGTTGCTGGCGCGCACTTCGAGGAAGCACTCGCGCCCGCCCAGCTCGTAGGCTTCTTTCATCAGGTGCTCAAGCAGACGCAAGCCAAGCCCACGGCCCTGGCTTTCCGGCTTGACGGTGATATTGAGCAGGTGCGCTTCGTCGAGGATCAGGTTGATCACGCCGTGACCTACCTGCTGATTGCCCTCGAACATCAGCCAGCAGTTATAGGATTTGAGGCTGTCGGTGAAGATGCCGCGCGTCCACGGATGACTGAAGGCGGCGTATTCGATCTTCAGCACGGCATCGAGATCCGCCTCGGTCATCGGGCGGAAGGAAATCGCATCGTTCATCAATAGAAACTCGGGCGCAAAGGCAGGGGTTATCAGGAATGGGTTGGCGTCAGCCAGCGCTGACGAACACGCCGCATGGCCTGCCACAGCTCACGCTTGCGCGTTGGCTCTTCCATCAACATCTCCAGGCCCGGCAAGGCCCAGCA
This sequence comes from Pseudomonas sp. zfem001, assembly GCF_032621725.1. Taxonomy (NCBI): domain Bacteria; kingdom Pseudomonadati; phylum Pseudomonadota; class Gammaproteobacteria; order Pseudomonadales; family Pseudomonadaceae; genus Pseudomonas; species Pseudomonas sp. zfem001. The sequence goes on from NZ_JAVYJI010000005.1 coordinate 427,229, forward strand.
GGTACCCAACCCCTCGACCTGCAACTCGCGGTTGTAGCTGTGCTCGTCACCCTCACCAGCAAAGCGAATGGCCGGCAGACCGACCAGCCACAGGCAGGCACTGGGCTGCTCTTCCAGACGCGCAGCCACGAAGCTCTGCACAAATTCCAACGCCGCTTGCGGGCCTTGATCCATATTGCCGCGCACCAGCAGTGGCCAGCGCACCGGCTCGCCGAGCAGTTGCGGACTATCCGGCAGGCCGGCGGCCCGTAGCAAATCCTTGAGCAGGATGTAGGCCGGGTCGCGGCTCTGGAATGGCTGGCCGGTGGGCAGTTCTACCAACAGGGCGCAATCGCCGGCTCGCAGCAACTGCAGGGAAAAACGCGGCGGCGGAGCACTGACACGAGCCGGCTTTTCCTCGACAGGCTCCGGCTCCGCCACCGGCTCGACAGCCGCCTGACGGGGCTGTGCGCCCGGTCGCGGGATTTCGATCTTCGGCCGCTCGACCGGCATCTCGCGTACCGGCTCGGCCACCGCAGCCAGCGGCGCTTCGGCAGGCGGCGGCGCCAGCAACTCGGCACGCGATGGCGCGGCAAAGGGCAGCTCGGTACGCGGCAGCCAGGTGGCTACCTGCATGGCATCGAGGTAGGCGCGACGGCGCAGCTCGGCATTCAAACCAGAAGTATCCAGTGCAGTCATTCGATAGGGGAGCGATTGTCGCGTGAATCGAGGGACGCGGATAGTCCCTGAGCGTCGCCCACCTGTTGCCGCAATAAGGCAATGAAGACCTGCGCCGGCGGGCTCAGGTAGCAAGGTTTGCGCTGCAGCAGGCCGATGCTGCGCGCTGGCGCTTGACTGAGCACGTGCACAGCGAGGCTACCGTCGCTGTTGAAGGTATCGGCGACGCTGGCCGGCAGCAGGGCGAAGCCCAATCCTGCACGCGCCAACGCGGCGGCGCTGCTCATGTAAGCCACTTCCCAGGCAGGATCACGCAGTAATCCCATACGCAGCAGGGTTTCATCGGCCATACCACGCAGGCTGGTGTCGCGGGTGGTGGCGATGTAGTCCTGCTCACGTAGCGCTGCGAGTAACGCCTTGCCGCGCAGGCGCTCTTGACCGCGCACCAGCAGCACCAGGCTGTCGTCGTAGAGCGGCTGGAAATCCAGCGCGCCGAGGTCGTCGGCCGTCGAGGTGATGGCGAAATCCACCTCGGCCGCACTCACCCACTGGCGGATTTCCCCGGCGCGGCCGTCGTGCAGGCTGATATCGATGCCGGGATAGCGTCGCCGGTATTCCTGCAACACCCGTGGCAGGGGCTCGATGGCCACCGACGGCAACACGGCGATGCGCAGCGAGCCACTCTCCAGATGCAACTGCTCATGCGCGTCGTGCACGGCGTTGTCCATATCACGCAGCAGGCGGCGAGCCTGTTCGAGAAAACGCAGGCCGGCGGCGGTCAGTTCCACGCTGCGCGTGTTACGCGCCAGCAGCGACAAGCCGAGGGCATCCTCAAGCTTGCGCAGGCTGTAGCTGAGCGCCGGTTGCGACAGGTGAACCCGCTCGGCGGCGCGACTGAAACTGCGATGTTCGGCAATCAGGACGAAGGCCTGAAGCTGGCGAAAGCTGATGTCCATGGTTCGGCAACTTATAAAATTATCTTATCAATTCATATCACATTTCGAATTCACAACTAAATCCATAGGCATCACCCTTGCTGCATACCTGACCGTGAAATGGATCGACAATGACCACAACAGTCCATATCGGGTGCGGCGCGGGCTTCGCCAATGATCGCCCCGATGCCGCGCTGGCGCTGGCCAACGACCTCGCTGGTCGCGACGGCCGACGCTTCCTGTTCTTCGAACTGCTGGCCGAGCGCACCCTGGCCGAAGCCCAGCTACGCCGCCTCAATGATGCCCAGAGCGGCTACGCCCTGCGTCTGTTCGACTTTCTCGAACCGGTGATGGAGACCTGCCTGGACACTGGCATCGCCATCGTCACCAACGGTGGCGCTGCCAACCCCACCGCCGCCGCCACACGTCTGCGTCAGCAGTTGCAGGGCACGCGACACGCTTCGGCACGCATCGCCTGTGTACTGGGTGACGACCTGCTCGACAGCGACATCGATCTGCAGCAGTGGCTGCCCGCGCAACTCGATGGTGAGGTGGTCTCGGTCAATGTCTACAGCGGTGCCGATGGCATCGTCCAGGCGCTGGATCAGGGCGCCGACATCGTTCTCTGCGGCCGTGTCGCCGACCCCAGCTTGGCGGTCGGACCGCTGCGCCATGCATTCGGCTGGCAGGCCGATGACTGGGACCGCATCGCCCAGGCCACGGCAGTCGGCCACCTGCTCGAATGCTGCACCCAGGTCAGCGGCGGCTACTTCGCTCACCCCGGCCTGAAGGACGTACCGGACCTGGCCAATGTCGGCTGCCCCATCGCCAGCGTATCGGCCGAGGGACAGATCGTCATCAGCAAAGCGGCCGGCACCGGAGGTTGCGTCACCGAACGCACGGTCAAGGAACAACTGCTCTACGAGGTCCACGACCCAGCCAGCTACCTGACACCGGACGTGGTCATGGACCTGAGCCAGGCTCATGTTCGGCAGGTCGCAACCAATCAGGTGGCGGTCGAGGGCGTACGCGGCAAGCCGCAGCCGACACACCTCAAGGCCCTGGTCGGCCTGCGCGGCAAGTGGTTCGCCGAAGCGGAGATTTCCTACGCAGGCCCCGGCGCCGTGGCTCGGGCAGCGCTGGCGCGCGACATCCTGCTGCAACGCTGCGCCAAGCTGGCGCCGCAGCTCACGCCTTGGATCGATGTGATCGGCGTTGCCAGCCTGTTCAACGACGCTGGCGGTCAGTGGCTGCAGCGGCACCTGGCACAGGCGGCCGATTGCCAGGATGTGCGCCTGCGCATCAGCTTTCTGAATCGTGACAAGGCCCTGCTGGAGCGCCTGCTGCTCGATGCCGAATCGCTCTACACCAACGGCCCCGCCGGCGGTGGCGGTGTACGCCGGCATATCGGCGAATCCCTCGGCACCGCCAGTTTCCTCATCGAACGCACCGCGGTGCGGCAACAGCTGGAGTGGTTCTGATGACCGATGTACTGCTGTGCGACTACGCCCACGCTCGCGCTGGCGACAAGGGCAACACCCTGAGCGTGGCGGTGTTCGCCTTCGCCGCCGAGCACTATGCCTGGCTGGCTCGTGAGTTGACCTGCGAACGGGTGACCGAATGCCTGAACCACCGCGCCATTGGCACGGTGAAACGCTACGAGCTGCCGAACCTGGGCGGCCTCAACTTCGTGGTGGAAAACGCCTTGGAAGGCGGCGTCAACGCCAGCCCCGGACTGGACCGGCACGGCAAGAGCCTCAGCTACGCCCTGCTCGGCCTGAGGCTGCCGCCTCCAGACTGAGCCGCCATTTCACTCTGTCTCCAACAATAACAACACCGGAGAGATCGATATGATCACCGCCCTGGGCTTCGGCCTGATGTTTCTCATCGTCACCCTGATCCTGCTGCGCAGAATCAGCCCACTGGTCGCCTTCGTCACCCTGCCGGTGATCGCCAGCGCCCTCGCCGGTTTCGGCCTGAGCGAAATCGGCAAGTTCATCACCGAGGGGCTGAAAGCCGTGGCTCCAACAGCCACGCTGTTCATCTTCGCCATCCTCTACTTCGGCGTCATGCGCGAGCGTGGCCTGTTCGCGCCGCTGGTCAATTTCCTGCTGCGCAGTACCGGCGGCAAGCCGCTGGCGGTAGCGGTAGTCACTGTCGCGGTAACGGCGGTGACCCACCTGGACGGCATCGGTGCCGCGACCTTTCTGCTGGTGATTCCGGCTCTGCTGCCGCTCTACCTGCGCCTGGGCATGAAGCGCGAAATGCTCCTGTGCCTGGTGGTGCTCAGCGCCGGGGTGATGAACATGGTGCCCTGGGGCGGCACCACGGCGCGCGCCTCGGCGGTGACCGGCATCGACGCCTCGCAGTTGTGGATATCGCTGATTCCCGTGCAGGCGGTAGGCCTGGCACTGGTCATGGCGCTGGCGGTGTTCCTCGGCCTGCGTGCCCAGCGCAGCTTCCAGGGCCATGGCGTGATTGCCGGTCACGAAACCGCGCATGCGGATGAATCTGGCGACGACAGCCGTCAGCTGAGTCCAATTAGCTGGCGCTACTGGGCCAACCTGGCGCTGACCCTGATCATCCTCGCCTGCCTGTTCACCGGCGCTTTCCCACTGTTCGCCTGCTTCATGGTCGGCCTCGGCGTCTCCCTGGTGCTCAACTACCCGAGCCTGGCGGAGCAGAACCAGGCTGTATTGCGCCACGCTAGCGATGCCATGCAGATGGCCTTGGTAATGCTCGCGGCCGGCATCCTGCTCGGCGTGCTATCCGGCGCAGGCATGTCCGATGGCATGGCGCACTGGATGATCAACGTGCTGCCCGAAGGCTCGGCCAACTGGCTGCACGTGATCATCGGCGCCTTCGGCGTGCCGCTGGGCATGCTGTTCTCGCCGGACGCCTACTACTTCGCCCTGCTGCCGGTGATTCGCGATGTCGCCGTGGCTGCGGGTGTCGACGCCCAAGCCGTAGCCAGCGCCATGCTGATCGGTGAGAACACCGGCTTCGGCATCAGCCCGGTAGTGCCGAGCGTTTACCTGGCCATCGGCCTGGCCGGCGTCGAGTTGTACAAGCACATCCGCTATACCGTGCTGTGGGCTTGGGGTATCAGCCTGGTGATGCTGGCAGCGGCCGTGCTGTTTGGTGTGGTGACAATCTGAGACTGCTCCGAAACGAAAAAAGGATCGCCGAGGCGATCCTTTTTTCATTCTGCAGGGCGAATCAGGCGGGCTGATTCCACGGACGGTCGCCGTGCTCATCCTTGATGCGCGTCGGCAGGCCCATTACGTCCAGCAGCGTGAGGAACGGCTCGGCCGGCAACTCTTCGACATTGACCATGCGCTTGGCATCCCATTCGCCACGCGCGACCAGCAGCGCTGCGGCGACTGGCGGTACGCCAGCTGTGTAGGAAATGCCCTGGCTGTCAGTCTCGGCGAAGGCGTCTTCGTGATCAGCCACGTTGTAGATGAACAGCTCGCGCGGCTGGCCATCCTTGGTGCCCTTGACCAGGTCGCCGATGCAGGTCTTGCCGGTGTAGCCCGGCGCCAGCGAGGCGGGGTCCGGCAGCACGGCCTTGACCACCTTGAGCGGCACCACTTCGAGGCCCTCGGCGGTCTTGACCGGTTGCTCAGAGAGCAGGCCGAGGTTCTTCAGCACGGTGAACACGTTGATGTAGTGATCGCCGAAGCTCATCCAGAAGCGCACGTTCGGTACGTCGAGGTGCTTGGACAGCGAGTGCACCTCGTCATGGCCGGTCAGGTACAGGTTCTGTACGCCCACCACGGGCAGGTCGTCGGTGCGCTTGACCTCGAACATGCTGTTGGGTGTCCACTGGCTGTTCTGCCAGCTGTAGACCGTGCCGGTGAATTCGCGGAAATTGATTTCCGGGTCGAAATTGGTGGCGAAGTACTTGCCGTGCGAACCGGCGTTGACGTCGAGGATATCGATCGACTCGATCTTGTCGAAGTACTGTTGTTGCGCCAGAGCGGCGTAGGAGTTGACTACGCCCGGGTCGAAGCCGACACCGAGGATGGCGGTCACGCCCTTGTCCTGGCATTCGGCCAGGTGTTTCCACTCGTAGTTGCCGTACCACGGCGGGGTTTCACAGATCTTGCTCGGATCTTCGTGGATGGCGGTGTCCAGATAGGCGACGCCGGTATCGATGCAGGCGCGCAGCACGGACATGTTGAGAAACGCCGAACCGACGTTGATGACGATCTGCGATTCGGTTTCGCGGATCAGTGCCTTGGTCGCTTCCACGTCCAGGGCGTTCAGTGCATAGGCCTTGATCTCGCCGGGCTGCTTGAGGCCGCCCTTGGCCTGTACGCTGTCGATGATGGCCTGGCATTTGGAGATGTTGCGCGACGCAATCGCAATACGACCGAGTTCGTCGTTGTGCTGCGCGCACTTATGGGCCACCACCTTGGCAACACCTCCTGCACCAATGATCAGGACATTCTTCTTCAATTGTTTCACCTCCAGAGAACTGCGTTGTTGAAAGCGTTTGATGTGTGTCACGAAGGTGGGCTGAAGCCCACCCTACCAGTAATGCAAGGCGTAAGCCGTAGGGTGGGCCAGGCGGCGTTCCGCTTCAGCCCACCACCACGGCGTTAAGACAGGCTGGACAGGTAGTCGTCGAACTCGAACTTACGCGCCACCTCGACACTACCGTCGAGTTGTTTCACCACGATGGACGGCATCTTCAGACCGTTGAACCAGTTCTTCTTGACCATCGTGTAGCCGGCCGCGTCGATGAACGACAGGCGGTCACCAATCTGCAGCGGCTTGTCGAACTGGTACTCGCCGAAGATATCGCCGGCCAGACAGGATTTGCCGCAGACCATGTAGGTATGTTCGCCATCGTTCGGCGCCATCTTGGCGTTGAGGCGATAGATCAGCAGATCGAGCATGTGCGCTTCGATGGAGCTGTCGACCACCGCCAGATGCTTGCCGTTGTACAGGGTGTCGAGCACGGTGACTTCCAGCGAGGCGCTGAGGGTGATCGCCGCTTCGCCCGGCTCCAGATACACCTGCACGCCGTACTTCTCGGAGAAGGCTTTAAGGCGCGCGCAGAAGGCATCGATCGGATAGCCCTCGCCGGTGAAGTGGATGCCGCCACCGAGACTGACCCACTCGACCTGAGCGATCAGGTGGCCGAAACGCTCTTCGATGGTGGTGAGCATCTTGTCGAACAGCTCGAAGCTGCCGTTCTCGCAGTTGTTGTGGAACATGAAGCCGGAAATCTGCCCCATGACCTGCTCGATCTTCGCAGGGTCCCACTCGCCGAGGCGGCTGAATGGACGGGCCGGGTCGGCCAGCAGGTAGTCGGAGCTGCTCACCTGCGGGTTGACGCGCAAGCCGCGGATGGTGCCTTCGGTACGCTCGGCGAAGCGTTCGAGCTGGCCGATGGAGTTGAAGATGATCTTGTCGCAGTTGGCGACCATCTCTTCGATCTCGTCGTCGGCCCAGGCCACGCTGTAGGCGTGGGTTTCGCCAGCGAATTTCTGCCGGCCCAGCTTCAGCTCATACAGCGACGACGACGTGGTGCCGTCCATGTACTGCTGCATCAGGTCGAACACCGACCAGGTGGCGAAGCATTTCAGCGCCAGCAGCGCCTTGGCACCGGAGTTCTCGCGCACGTAGGCGATCTTCTCCAGGTTGACCAGAAGCTTCTGTTTGTCGATGAGGTAGTACGGCGTCTGGATCATCTCTTCGCCCCAGCAAGGTCGGCCAATGGAGGGGGGTTGCGCCCCCCGGAAAAAAGTGGACGCGAATTGTGCCGATAACCGGCAAATATCGAAAGGGCATTGGGGATTTTTTGTACAACAGGCCATGACCATTATTGGGCCTGTTCGAGCTGACAGGCTAAGAACCTGGGGTTACAGGCCGATGACGCTGCGCGATCACCTTGCCCTGCATCGCAACACCTGCCTCTGATCGATTCGGACTCAAACCCGGCATCCACCTTGCAGTACAATCGCTCCTTTTTCACTTGCCTGGAACCGGCGCCTCGATGATCGATCCCAAGCGCGTTTTGCGCGCCCTCGCCGAACACTGGACGTTGCTCGAACCGCTCTGCGAACGTTTCGACGCGGGCACCCTGAGCCTGGTCGAACTGCGCGGCCAGCTCGCCACACAGTTGCCCGACGCCACGCCCAGCGACACCACTGCCTTGCTCGACACCTGGATTCGCCTGGACATCCTCGTGCCAGTGGCGAAGAGCCCCAACCGTTTCGAGCTCAACGCGCAGATCCATGATTTTCTCGCCTACCTGCGCCGCGAGCACCGCCTCGGCCTGTGCCTGGAGATCGAAGCCTACCTGCGCCACCTGGAGCGCCTGGCCGGCTATATCCAGGACGCCTTCGAGGTGCGCGATGCCCACGACCTGGCGCGTCAGTTGCGCTTGCTCGATATGCGCGTGCGCGACGTACTGAAGAAGTTGGCCAACGACGAACAGGCGCTGGTCAGCGTGGCCGACCGGGCCAAGACCAGCGACCGGCAGATTCCCCTGCGCCAACGCTACGCCGAGGTGCTGGCCACCTGGGACGAATACGTCGAGCCGATGATTCAACTGGTCGCCGCCGACGGCGCTTTCGAGCAGGGCGTGCGCCGCGTCGAACAGGTGCTGCTGCGCCTGCTCGGCGATCAACAGCGCCTCGGCCAGCTGGTCGACGACGACCTGCTGCTGCGTACCCACGCGCGCATCCTGGAAATGCAGACCACTGCCCAGTTAACCCTGCGCAAGGCCCGCGAACTGCTCCTGCCACTGCGCGAAGAAGCGCGCCGGCACAACGCAGTGACCCGCGGTGCCGCCCTGGCACTGTCGGTGATCCGCAAGAAGGGCATCGACGCCGTGCCACAGGCGGCCATGCCGCTGTTCACCCGGCCGCAGAGCAACTTCCTCGGTTCGGCCAGTCAGGTCGAGGCCTACGTCTACGCCCTGGCGCGCTTCGAAGCCAAGCCGGCGCATTTCCCCAAGGCCAGTGGCAACCGCAAGGGCGGCGCGCCCAAGGCACCGAAGACCGCGCGGGAAATGATCGAGCGCTGCGAACAGGCCCTGCCGCTGCCGGATCTGATGACCTGGCTGCTGGAGCAGGAACCGGAAGGCGCCACCGACGAGCTGCTCTACTGGTTCTCGCGTCTGTCGCGCGAGGGCCGCTTCCAGCGCGACCGTCTGGAGCGCCAGACCTACCTGACCCGCGAGCATGAAATCAGCATCAGCTCCTATGCGTTGGTGGGCCGCCCCAGTGCCTGATTTTTACGTAGGGTGGACAGCGCTTTTCTTGTCCACCTTGTTGATTGCCATGCGGTGGACGGATAAAGCGTCGTCCACCCTACGACTGCCCGTGAGCATGACGCATGAACATTGATTTGAAAGAAATGACCCAGCTCGCGGCCGCCTTCCGCGACCTGTTCAAGGGCTACCACATCTCGCGCAGCGAGCCGGAGTGCTACGCCCAGTTGTCCAGCATGCAGGATCAGTATCGTGCACTGTTCCGCGCCCTCGGCTTCGAGCTGGTGTGCGACCCGCGCGGTTTCTACTATTTCGTGCCCGAGCAGGTCGCACCGCAGGTGAACAAGACCGCTCAACGCCTGGCGCTGTTCACCTTCATCCTCGTGGAGCACCTGGCCGACCAGGGCCGCGACCCGCTCTCCGTGCTCGACGGCGGCAGCATCGGCCGCGACGAGCTGCCAGCGCTGCTGGAAAAGTACCGCGACCTGTTCCTGCAGGCCGAGGTGACCACCTTCGAAGAGCTGGAAGACAAGATCATCCGCCGCCTCATCCAGCTCGGTTTCGCCGAGGACAGCAACGGCGTGTACCGTTTCCTGCCACCGATGCACCGCTTCCTCGACGTCTGCCTGTCGGTGCAACACGACCGCGACCTGGCCGCCAGCCTGCACAGCAGCGACCTGCCACTGCCGGCGCCGGTACTGCTGGACGATGAAGGCGACGCCGATCCGCTCGAAGCCGTGGACGTCGAAGAATCCGAGGAAGACGCCCTGGCTCGCGCCATGGCCGAAGAACGCGCCGCACAGGAGATGGACGCATGAGCCAGGAACGCTACGGCATCCGCCGCTTCGCCCTGCTGAACACCGCCGGTTACAGCCTCGGCCTGTTCCCGCTGGAAAACCCGCTGTCGGTGTACGGCGCCAACAACCTGGGTAAATCCGCCTCGATCAATGCCCTGCAGTTCCCCATCCTGGCGCGCATGTCGGACATGAGCTTCGGCAAGTACAGCCTGGAAGCCTCGCGCAAGTTCTACTTCGCATCAGACACCAGCTACATCCTCGTCGAAGTCGCCCTGCCCCACGGCTCGCACGTGATCGGCGTAGCCGGTCGCGGCCCGGGCGGCGGCTTCGGCCACCAGTTCTTCGCTTACGCCGGCGAGCTGGATCTGGAGCACTACCAGAGCAACGGCACCTGCCTGCGTCAGCGCGAACTGTTCAAGAACCTTGGCCAGGCCGGCATCACCGCCTACGAACTGAAGCCCGACGAACTGCGTCGCCTGCTGGTCGGCGGTCACACCAGCATCCCTCTGGATTTGACCCTGATCCCGCTGCGCTCAACCAGCGAGCAGAGCCTGAAGACCTTCCGCGCACTGTTCATCAACCTGCTGCACATGCGCGAGATCACCGCGGCCAAACTCAAGCAACTGTTCCTCGATGCCTTCGAGCACAGCCTGCGCTCCGGCAGCGTCGACTACATCGCCGCCACCGAGGAAGCCTTCCGCGACGTACGCCGCATGGAGCAGGACTACCAGGCCCTGGTGACTGCCGGCCCGCAGATCGAGGCACTGGCGGCCGGCGTGGCCCAGCGCGAACTGCTGCGCGGCAAGCTGCATCGCCTTTCGCCGCTGCTCGACAACCTGCTCGGCACCTGGCACGACTACGCCGATGCGCGCAAGGAAGAGCTGGTGATCCAGGCCGAGCACTACCGCAACGAGCAGGACGGCCTACAGAACGAACAGCGCGGCGGCACCAGTGAGCTGATGCGCCTGGAGCGCGAAATCAGCGAAATCCAGCGCTGGTTGGGCGAGCTGTCGGTGCTGAAGAACCGCTTCGCCCTGGTGGACGATGCCAAGGTGCTGGAAGAGCAACTGCTCGCCGCCAAGGACGCCCACGACGAACTGGCCGGCGCCCTGGCGCAGTCGCGGCAGTTCTCCAGCGAAGACCTCGACGAGCGCCTGCGCGATCTGGAAAAACGCCTCAAGTCGGTCAAGCAGCAGCTCGACCACGCCGACAACAACAGCTACTCGCGCCTGCGTGAGGAGTTCAGCCAGGCCGACGTCGACCGCCTGATGCGCCTGTTCAACGGCCAGCTGTTCAGCCTGCCGCTCGGCGAGAAAGGCATCCAGGCCGACGGCGACGACTGGGTCAAGGCGGTCGAAGCGGTGCTGGATCGCTTCAAGGGCGACACCTTCGCCGTGCCGGGCCTGTCCATCGACCTCAGCCATATCGAGCCGCCCGCCCTGCAGGCCCTGGCCGACCGCGCCGCCCTGCGCGACCAGAAGGATCGCCTGGAACGCGAGCTCAAGCAGCTCAAGACCCAACAGTCGGTCGCCGCCGACCGCGCCGCCAGCAAGGCCCAGGCCGAGACGCTGTACCAGGCCGTGCTGGATGCGCAGAAAGCCCTGGAAGACTTCCGCAAGAGCCAGACCCTGGCCGCCGAGGAACCGCAGAAGCTGGAACGCCTGGCCGAGCTGGAAGGCGCCCAGGACGAACTCAAACGTGCCAGCGATGCCTTCGCCGAGCGCGTGCAGCAACTCTCCGCCAAGCTGCAACTGGTCGGCCGCCAACTGGCCGATCTGGAAGCCAAGGAACGCACCCTGGAAGATGCCCTGCGTCGTCGCCAGTTGCTGCCGGCCGACCTGCCCTTCGGCACTCCGTTCATGGAGCCGGTGGACGACTCGCTGGACAACCTGCTGCCGCTGCTCAACGACTACCAGGACACCTGGCAGGCGCTGCAGCGTATCGACGGTCAGATCGAAGCGCTCTATGCCCAGGTACGCCTCAAGGGCGTGGCCAAGTTCGACAGCGAAGATGATGTAGAGCGACGCCTGCAACTGCTGGTCAACGCCTACGCCCACCGCCAGGACGAAGCCCTGACCCTAGCCAAGGCGCGCCGTGCGGCAGTCACCGATATCGCCCGTACCCTGCGCAATATCCGCAGCGACTACGACAACCTGGAACACCAACTGGCGCTGTTCAACCGCGAGATCAACAAGCGCCAGGTCTCCAACCTGCAAAGCTTCCGCATCGTCCTGGCCCCGAACAAGGAAGCCCTGCGCCATATCGATCAGATTATCCACAGCGCCGGCCAGTACGAAGAAGGCGAAACCCTGTCGGTATTCGACCTGTCGCAATCGGCCGATCAGGACGCCAAGAACGAGGAAGCCAAGGACTACCTGTCGCGCCTGGTCGCCGCCAACGGCAACCAGCTGGGCCTGAAGGATCTGTTCGAGCTGGCCTTTGAAATCACCAAGGTGCACGGCCAACCGATCATCCACACGGACATCGATGGTGCCGCCTCCAACGGCACCACCATGACCATCAAGGCGCTGACCAACATGTACCTGCTGCTGCACCTGATGGATCGCGAGCAGGCCGGACGCGTGCGTCTGCCCTACTACCTCGACGAGGCGGCGGACATCGACGAACGCAACCAGCAGGCCCTGATCGAAACCAGCCTGCAGCTCGGCTTCGTGCCGATCCTGGCATCGGTGAAGCCGCAGGTGTCAGCGCACGTAGCCATCGACCTGGAAGGCGGCAGCGGCCCCAACGGCATCTATATCGATGAGGCGGACTGGAAGTTCATCAAGCCGCGCGAAAGTGCCAAGGCCCAGGAGCCTGCGCAGGAGGAAACTGCCGAGCCTGCCTGACCGCATCGCGGCTGAAGCCGCTCCTACGACTCTCGCTCGTGTAGGAGCGGCTGGGCGGCATTCCGCTTCAGCCGCGAGCTTCCATGGCCGCAAAAATGAAAAGGGCCGCTTAATGCGGCCCCTTTCATTTCTATGTTGCTCACTGCTCCAACACGATCTTCGGCGCCCAATCCAGCCACCCGTCAACAGGCTCGTCGAACAGTGCAAACGTCTGCCCCGGCAATGCCGGACCGCCCATCTCCGGATTGTTCGGCGTAGCGAAAGCAATACCGCCCTCTATCAAGGCCTCCAGCGACTCGGTGCGTACCTTCAGCCCCTTGAACAGGCCAGCATCGACACCGATACCACTGGCATTCCAGAAGCGGCTACCCGAACGCACTAGCGGCGCATAGCGTGGTTCGATAAGCACATGGATCAATACACGGTCCGAGGTCGGTCCGAGCTCGAAATCCACCACCTTGCCGACCGGCACCTCGCGGTAGCTGACGATCACCCCTGGCTTGATCGACCCCCGCCGTGGCGCGCTCAGCACCAGGCGCAAGCCTTCCTCGCGCACAGCCTGGTTCGGCGGACTGGTCAGGGCGGTGAACTCGGTACGGCGGGCGCCTTTCTGCGCCGACAACTGCACCTCCAGATACTGACCGCTGACCAGCGTACCGAGGTTAGCGGTACGAGTCAGACTCAGCTCCGGCTTCACCACCCAGAACTGCGCCCCCTCACGGGCGATCTGCTCCGCCGCCTGGGTGATACGCACATTGAGAATCACCGCCTGCAAGTCATCGGTCAGGCTAAGGTTCTCGACCTTGCCTACCTCCAGCCCCTTGTAGCGCAGCAGTGTGCCGGGTTGCAGGCCATCGCCATCGGCCACGCGTATGGTGATCTGCTGACCCAACTGCAAGGCACTGTCGCGATCAGCATGTAAAGCGAAGCGCTGCACTTGGCGATCCGACCTCGCCGCCTGCAGGTCAGGCGTCTCGAAAGCGATACCGCCTGCCAGTAGGGTCTGCAACGACTCGCTCTTGACCTCGACACCGGACAATCCACCCTTGAGGGTGATGCCGCTGGCGTTCCAGAAACGCGTGGAAGTATTGACCAGGTGTACGTAGTCCGGCTCGATATGCACGCCCAGAACAACTTGGCTGTTGTCGCGCGCCAGTTGATAACTCTGCACCGAGCCCACCTTGAGCTGCTTGTAGAGCACCGGACTACCGACGTCGATAGAACCGAGCTGATCGGTGAACAGCACCAGATGCAGTCCCGGCGCACCCAGGTCCAAAGGCGGCGCCTTGCTCCGCGCGACAAAGTTGCGTGCCGGCGGATTGCCCTTTTCTCCCGGCCGCACAGCGATGTAGTTACCTTTGACCAACGCCTCCAGGCCGGTGATACCAGCCAGCGAAATGGAGGGTTTGACCACCCAGAAATCCGAGCCCTCCACCAAGTACTCTTCGGCCAGTGGATTGATCGTCAGCTCGGCCGTGGCGCTATTGAGGTCACGGTCAACCTTCATAGCTTTCAGCGAACCGACCTGAATGCCCTTGTACATGACAGGCGTTCGGCCTTCCTGCAGCCCGTCAAAATCGCTGAGTTTCACGACGATCTTGATACCTGCCTGAGCCTCGTCGTAGTCCTCATAAAGACGGAACGGCAGCGCTGGATCGGTGGGCGGGCTGTCCTTGCGATGCTCGGGCGTGGCAAAGGCGATACCGCCAGCGACGATGCTGGCCAATGACTCGCTACGCAGTTTGAACCCGGAGAGGTCGGCATCGACGCTGATCCCGCTGGCATTCCAGAAGCGCGTATGTTTGCGCACCAGATGCGCATAAGCGGGCTCGATGAAGACCTTCACCTCAACGGTGTTCTGATCGTCACTGAGGATGTAGCTCTTCACTCGACCAACCTGGATCTGCCGATAAAAAACCGGACTGTCACGATTAAGCGAACCAAGCCGCTCAGCCTTGAGCGTGATGTGCAGCCCCGGGACATCGTCCCCCATGGGTGGCTCCTGAGCCAAAGCGGTAAAGCTATAGGTCGGTTCCCCCTCAGTAGCGGGGCTGAAGGTAATGTAGTTACCGGAAACCAGTGTCTCCAGACCGCTGATACCGGCCAGACTGACGTTGGGTTTGACCAGCCAAAAGCGAGTGCCCTCACGCAGATACTGTTCAAGCTCCTTATTGACCTCCAACTGAGCGACAACGCCGCGATTCTCACCGCTCTGATCAAGACTGGTGGCCGTTACCTTCCCCACCGCCATGCCCTTGTACATCAGTTCGGTCTTGCCGGCCTGGATACCCTCACCGCTGGCGAATATCAGCTCGACCTGAATGCCAGCGTCGCTGTATGCACGCCACGCCAACCAGCCGCCAATCAGCAGTGCAATAAGTGGCAGAACCCAGATGGCTGACCAGTTCGAAGCAGGGCGTGTCTTGGCCAGAGGAAGGTCAGTCATGATCGGTTTCCGTGTTATCCCAGATAAGGCGGGGGTCGAAAGTCAGTGCAGCCAGCATGGTCAATATCACCACACTGGCAAAGGCGGCGGCACCAGCTCCAGCTTCGATACTGGCCAGGCTGCCAAAATTCACTATCGCCACCAGAATGGCGATGACGAATATATCGAGCATCGACCAGCGGCCAATCCACTCGATGAAGCGGTACATGAGGATCCGCTGCTTGGCAGACATCGGCTGATGGCGCTGCACCGAATACAACAACAGCGCGATGCCCACCAACTTGAAGGTTGGCACCAGAATGCTGGCGATGAACACCACGGCAGCAATCGGCAGCATGCCGAAGTGAATCAACTCAAGAACGCCGCCCATAATGGTTGAGGGCTCACCTTTGCCGAGGCTGTTGACCGTCATGATCGGCAGCAGGTTGGCTGGGATGTAGAGAATCGCCGACGTCAGCAGCAAGGCCCATGTCCTGATCAGGCTGTTGGGACGACGGGCATGAATCTGCCCACCACAGCGACTGCAGTACTGGTGCTTGGCCGAGTCGTCGGCTGGATTGAGTTGATGACACTCGTGACAGACCAGCAATCCAGCCTCAATCGCCCGCATGGATATCCTCCCCGGACAAGGCTTCCCATATCTGATGCGGCGACATGGTGACCTCCAGCCAGACCTGCACCAGCAACAGCGCGATGAAACAGAACAGGCCAAGACCAAGACTCAGGTCAGCCATATCCATGAGTTTCACCATCGCCACCAGGATGCCCATCAGATAAACCTCGAGCATTCCCCACTCACGCATGTGATGGTAGATCCGGTAGAGCAACAATCCGTAGCTACGGCCAAAGTCGATGCGAATACTGAGCAGCACCAACAACTGACAAAGCAGCTTGAGCAATGGCACTGCCATGCTGCATAGAAACACCACCACGGCGATGCCATGCATACCGCTTTCATACAGCCCGATGACACCGCTCCATACAGTGTCCTGCGAAGTCTGCCCCAACAGGTTGAGTTGCATGATCGGCAGAAAGTTGGCCGGGACATAGAGCAGCAGAGCTGTGAGCACCAAGGCCAGGCTGCGCCGTACCACATGATGACGGTGGCTGAACAGTTCATAGCCACAACGCGGGCACTCGGCACTTTCACCATCCTGCAGCATCGGCTTGCGCATCAATAGATCGCACTCATGACAGGCGACTAACTGCTCAATCGGCAAGGAAGATAAGGAAGATTCGGAGGGCGAGTCAGACATGAAAGTCCCCAGCGGAATTCGCCGCATTCTACCCGAGCGCCACCTGACACCGACATACCGTGCGCACCACGGTAACCCCCGTGTTGGTCGGTGCGCACAGCGCACCCTACGCGCCTGCAGGAACGACCTCTGGCTAATTTTCCGCCGCGCAAAGAAGAAACCCCAGACCGCTGTGCGATCTGGGGTTTCGTATAGGAGCTTGACGATGACCTACTCTCACATGGTGAAGCACCACACTACCATCGGCGATGCGTCGTTTCACTACTGAGTTCGGGATGGGATCAGGTGGTTCCAACGCTCTATGGTCGTCAAGCAATTCGGTTGGGATCTCGCGGTTAGACGCTATCCCTTGGATACGTGATAGAGGCTTGTAGCTCTCGCAAATTTTCGGCTTTGTG